>CALRQC020000023.1:0-96734 GCA_943370215.1 Azospirillum sp. RU38E | reverse complement strand
CGCATCAACGATCTGTCACAAACCCGCCTGCACGAACTGCTCCCCTGGGAATGGAAGCAGCGTCGGGAAGACCAGAAGGCAACCGCCGCCTGATCCGAACTATGCAGCTATCGCCGAAGCACCCGCGGCTCTCACCGGATGCGTACCATATAGTTCAGGTGTTCGCGAGAATACTGATTTCTTCGCAGCTCATCGATATTAGTCTGAAGTATGTATTATTGTTCGTCTCTGTTCGTGTTCGTTCTGAGTGTTTTTTAAACTATTCGCGCCGATGTGATTTTACGTTACCGACTGTTCTTGCCGATTCGTATCGGTAAGCCAGAGGTGATTACATGACAGCAAGACGACAATTGACGGCGGGCAGGGTGGCGTTCCTGGCCCGCCGCGATGCCATCATGGCGGAGTTGGAGAAAGGCTGGTCGATATCGGCCGTCTATCGCCAATTCGCGCCGCATCTGCCCTTGGGGCTGCGCCAGTTCCAAATCTATGTGCGGCGGTATCTGGTCGAGAAGGTGATGCCGCCCTTTGTACCGCCATCGCGCGGGCAACCGGTCGTGCCGCCGTCGTCGGCTCCCCCACCATCAACGATCTCGCCGCCGCCACCGGCCATGCCCAAGCCGGTCCCATCCGGCCCGGTATTCGGCCCGGCGGGCAGGGTCGATCCAACCAACCTCTACTGATAGGGACATGAAAATGTGGGAAGTGCATGTGGTGTTTCAGAGCAAGGGCGGCATTGGCAAGTCCCTGGTGGCGACGTTCCTCACCCAATACCTGAGAGAAAAGTGGGCGTTCCCCAGCCAGGTTCTGGCGGTGGTCGGCGTGGACATGGCCACCCTGACCGACGCTATCCGCGCCCATCAAGGGGACGTGGTGATTGATACCGGCCCGAGTTCGTATCTGGCCATGGGGGAATGGCTGACGTCACCGGAGACCGTGTCAACGCTCCTGAAAGAGGGCTGGACCATAAAAGTGCATTCCATCGTGGTCGGTGGTTGGGCGCAGGCGGAGACGCTGCAGGGCCTGCTTCATGCCATACAGGTCCTACCGCCCCAAATCCGGCTGATCGTGTGGCTCAATGACTATTTTGGGCCGGTACTCACCCCCACGGGTGCAGATTTTGAGACAATGAAAATCTTCACCGAAAACAGACACCGGATATGGGGGCTGATCCGCCTGAGAATGCGGGGCCGTGACCTGCATGTGCGCGACCTGATGAAGATGCTGGCGCGTCGGCAGACGTTTGCGGAGGCGGTCAGTGATCCCACCGGTTACACCTTGGAGCGCTCACGGCTGGGCCTGCTGCGGCGCGAGATTTTCGGGGCAATCTCGCTGGTGCCGTGACTTATCCACAGTCGCGCGAGAAGGGAGGGATATAGGGTGGGTTGCCCTCCCCCTGTCCCTACGGCCCCGTGATGAAAGAGCGGGCCAGGGGGAGGGCTCTTCTCTGTTCTTCTTCTCTTCTCAGTGCCAGTGGCAATGCAGCGTGCATAACGGGTTTCGTTGTTCTTCAAATTCTTAGGTGGTCGATCTCCATCTTTTATTGGCTTTCGCTCGTCCTTCTGCGGCTGCCGTAGCTGCTGCCGCCAACTTCTCGTCCAGCATCGGAATGCGAAGCTGACCAGCATCGTCGGTGTCAATCCGACGCAAACGTTTCAGCTTTTCCAGCAAAGTTGCGGCCTTCACGGCGTCCAATGGCAAGATATCCACAAGGGTGGCTGCACCGATTGGACCGGGAGCCGAGATGTAATGCGCGATCAACAACGCCCACGCGCCGATCTCCCGCATATCCCGAAGCCCGCTATACAGCCCGTACAGGTCATGCCTGCCGAGCTTGATCCATTCCGCCGCTGCCGTGGCTGTTCGATCCCCTGGTGATGGCGGCAGGGTGCCCGCGTCCCTGGGGCTCATTGATCTGCCCGTGGGGATCAAAGTGCATCGTTGGGGCTCTGACCGGTCTTCCTGGTGACCTGGGCAGCATCGGCGAGGCGTTTCAAATACGCCTCGCGTTCGCCGATGGGGACAAGGGTCTTGCGGCCGGATTTCAGCACCTTGATACGGCCGGCCTTCACCTCGGCATAGAAGCGGGTCTTCCCGATGGAGAGCGAATGGCAGAATTCAGCCACTGTGCAGGCCACGGGGGTGATGCGGAGCTTGTCAATTGTCATGATGGCACCATTGCCGTTGATCGGAATGGTTCGTGATCATATGCAGATGCTCGCGGTCATCTATAGGGCGAGAGCCAATTTACGAATGGCTAAAATTTACCCATCCTTTTCTCCCGAAAAATACTTGACAAGCTAAACGTAGAACAGAATTGAATTATCGTCGTTTATTTCCCTGTTTCCGGCTCGCTCCCATTCTTGACGACAAAGGTCGATCCCAACATCTGGGTGGTTGTCGCGAAGATTTAACCATCTGCGAACGTCAGATTTCACAACCCCCTCGGTAACATAAGGGTCAACAATCCTGATGAAGTCAAAGAGCCATCCAATGCATTGACTAAATCTGTTCGATAGAATGCTCTCGCCGTTCACATAAATGGCGTAGTCCGTCAGTTGGATTAGGTCATCTCGGATATCTATTCTTGCATTTATCGATATGCCTTTCTTTGAAACTCTGGTTCTCGAGATTCCGTCCTTGATGCTGTCGATCTATATATTAAATTGATAATCAAATAATTCTTTGTCAAATAAGTCGCATGGCGCTATTCCGTTGGTCTTTGCGCGTTGCCTTTCTTTCTGCTCGACGGTAGATGTCATGTCAATGTCGGTAAATAAAGTAGAAAATGTTGCCTCGTCGATTTGATCGAGTTTTGATTTTAACTTAATCGACGCAGATAGCAGTGAGCGTAGCTCTCGCTTCACCATAATGCATTTGTCATTCGCATTGTGCCGCACAGTGTGTCTGCGCACGTAGTCGATTGCCTCGTTCAGCCGGCTCCGAAGCTCCGGCCCACCGCCTGTGCTGCGTGCGATGCGCGCCCAAAGCTCATCGGAAATATGGCTCATCTCATCCCCTCCCACTCACCCAACCAACCGTGCCACAGCTGCCGCCTTGTGCTCCGGGGCCAAGTGGGCATAGCGTAATGTCATCTGATAATCGGAATGCCCCAGCAACTCCCGGACGGTGTTCAGATCCACGCCGCGCATGACCAGCCAGGATGCGAAGGTGTGACGCATGTCATGCCAGCGGAATTTCGTGATGCCGGCATCTTTCAACACCTCCTCCCACGAGCTGCGCACATTGTCGAAGGGGCCGCCGTCGCGGCTGGGGAAGACTAGGGGGCTTGTTTCCATCCGCTGGGTGTTCCAGGCGGCCAGCACCTCCATGGCGGCGCTGTTCAGGGGGATGTGGCGGGTCTTCTGGCTTTTGGCCTTGAAGCCATGGATGGTCAGGATGGCGCGATCCAGATGCACATCATCCCATGTCAGGTTCGCTAACTCCCCATAGCGGAGCCCGGTGTGCAGGGAGACCAGCATCATGGGTTTCAGGTGGTCGGCATAGGGCACGGTCCGCAGGTCCGGCAGCAGGGGATATTTGCGCACGGCCCGCCACGCATTGGCGCTGTCCCGGCCCGTGCGTAGCCGCTCCTCCCGGTCGTCCAGCGCGGTCAGCAGGCGCTTATGCTCGTCATCGGTCAGGAAGCGCACCGTGGCCCGGTCGTCCACGCGGGTACGCTTCACCTTCTCGATAGGGTGGGTTTCGATGAAGCCCCATTGCTGGGCTTTCCCCAGCGATGATTTCAGGTCGTCCAAGTCGCGGTTGACGGTCGATGGCTTGGTGCCGGCCTTCAGGCGCTCCGACCGCCAGCGCTCCACCAGCAACGGGGTAATCTCGCTGAGCTTCAGGGGGCGGAACTCGGCAAAGCTGGTGTTCAGCCGTCGTAGGGTGCCCTTGTGGGTGCGGACATTGGCGATGGCCCAACTTCCGTATTCCCCGTCCACGAAACTGCCGAATGTGTGTTCCTGGGCGGGCTTGGCCACCTCTGCCGCCGGGTCCTTGCCCTGGAAGGCGGAACCCAGAATGTCCTTGGCCTGGTCACGGGCCTGCTGCGGGGTGACGACGCTGGTACGCCCCAGGCTCATCCGTTTGCCGCGCGCATATTCGACGTAATAGGTCATCGCCCCGCTAGGCTGTACCCGCAGCAGCAAACCCTTAAGGCGGGTGTCCCGGACCTCATAGGGCCGATCAGCCGGTTTCAGGCTCTTGATCAGCGGCAAACCCAGCAAACCTTGCACGGCAAATCCCCGTTTAAGTGCAACGGCACGAGCCTGCCGTAAGTGCAGTGTAAGTGCAATATTGATTTTGAACGGCGTTCTATGTTGATGTTCGTCAAAGGTCGTGGTTGGCTGATAAGTGCCATATATGTCTGAAAATATTATGCTTTATGGCGTTCCTGTGCGTTCGTTGCCGTTCGTCCAAAATCTGGAAAAATGCCGCTCATAACGGTCTGGTTGGGGGTTCAAGTCCCTCCGGGCCCACCAATCCCATTTCGTGCCCCACCTCTGCAAACAAGTCCGCATAGCGGCGGGCTTGCACGGGTGGGGCATATTCCTTTTCGACCCGTAAGCGCCCAGCCCGCCCCATGGCAGGCAGGGCGCTGCGCTGACGAACAGCCTGGGCCAGGGCCGCCGCCAGGGCGGCGGCATCGCTGCGGGGGGACAGGAAGCCGGTTTCGCCCGGCCTTACCATGTCCGGCATACCACCGCTGTCAAAGCCCACCACGGGCCGGGCGCAGGCCATCGCCTCCAGCACCACATTGGGCAGATTATCCTGCCGGCTGGGTACAGCCAGGAGATCACAGGCGGCATAAAAGTCGCGCAGTTCCTCACCCCCCCCCTGTGGACCGGCATTGAAGAAGGGAACGGCTGATGCCCCCGGCGACACCTCCCCCTCCCCGGCCAGAAGCAGCGCCAGCCGGTCCGGTATGCCCGGCACCAGCAGGTTCAGCGCCTGGATCAGCGTATCCAGCCCTTTGCGCGGATCGTCCAACAGGTGGGAAATGAAGCCAACGACCAGTACCTGATCGTCGATCCCCAACCGCTGACGCAGCGCCCTGCCATCACCAGGAACCAGATTATGGCAATCCACGGCATTGGGGATGACATGGATGGGCATTCCGGCAAATAGCCGGCTGGATGCCGCTTCCGCCGCCAGCCAGCGGCTGGGGCTGACAATATGGACCGGACCGGAGAAGGCGCCCAAAGCGGACCGCTTGCGCTCCAGCACACGGGCGGAGAGATCATCTGCCACAGCCGAAGCCAATAACGGGCAGCAGCCGCAAGCATCGGTGAAACCCCGGCAATCACCCGCATAATGACACCCCCCGGTAAAGGGATTCTGATCATGCAGAGTCCAGACCACACCCTGATTGGGTCGACGCCGTGGGAAGAACAGAGGCCAGTCCACCAGACCACGCACCCAGTGCAGATTGAAAATATCCGTGGGCGGCAACCGCCCTTCCAACAGATCGGCGCGACCGGCCAAACCACTATGAAAAGGTATGAACCCATCGCCTTTCAGAGCTGGATAGGCGGCCAGCTCCGCCTGCCCCTCCCCCTCCCGCGCCGCCCAGACGGCCTGTTCAGCCGCGTCACGCGGGCGGACCGGCATGATATCGGGATCGTCACTATCCTTGCGGGCGACCAGGAACTGGTGCGCCACACCGATTTCCGTCAGCCCCTGATGCAGCCGATAAGCGGCCCGCGCCGCACCGCCGGCAATGTCGAACGTATTGAGCAAAGTGATCCGCATCATCCCCACCGCATTGAACCGCTGAAGATCGTCATGCCGGCAATCACGGCTACATCGATTGATTGTTCTTTCATCCCAATATAGGTTAGCATCATTCAGCCTTCGTTGAAATTTCTACCGGCACCCCGCGATGATGCAGCGTTATTCGGATTTAGCCTCCTATCTGAACACGGGTGGCAAGCCGATCTTCTTTGTCCATTGCGTAAAGACAGCCGGCACTTCGCTGAACGGCTATCTCACGCGGATGGATGGACGCAGCCGCATTGCCACCTATTATATTGACAGACAATATACCGACACTTTGCTGGTGGAGGCGGCGCAACCCGGCTTCTATGAAAGCCATCACGCCACGCACCTGCCCTTTTCGGTACTGGCCCCCTTGCTGGACCGGCTGGATGTCAGCCGGTTCCATTGGCTTGTCTGTGTGCGCGATCCTGTGGCGCGGCAAATCTCCCATTACCGCTTCCTGAAGAAGATGCAGCATCTGCCGCTGATCCAGAATAACTGCATCGATTTTTCCTCGCTGGAGGCTTTCACCGACAGTATGCCGCGCAATAGCCAATGCCGCTTCTATCATTCATCCGGCCAGGCCACAGACGCCATCGCCTTTCTGGACCGGCTGAACGTGCAGGTGGTGCCGGTGGAATTCATGAGCGCGGTGATCGACAACATCTATGTGCAGCGCGGCCTGCCGCCCCTGCAGGAAATCCGCGCCAACCGCACCGACCAGGAGCCGCCGGCCCAGGATCTTTCACCCGCCGCCACCGCGCTGATCACGGAACGCTTCGCCCAGGATGATCTGCTTTATCGCACCTATCATGCCCGCGTCGCGCCACTGATGACGGGACTGGTGCGCCCCAGGCCGGTGGAAACACTGCACCCGGGCAGCGATCTGTCCTTTCTGCAACCGATGGCGGAGACGGGCCGGTTGCATATTTTCGGCAGCAGCGGCGTGGCAGAAAAATTATTGGGCCGGTTGCGGCAGGCCGGGCTGGAACCGGCCGGTTTCATTGACAGTATGCGCAGCGGCACGCTGGCCGGATTGCCGGTAAGGCGGGCCGATACGCTGGAGGCCGCGCAATGGCAGGCGGCCTGCATCCTGGTTGCGGCGGAAGCCTTCGGGCCAGTCTACCGGTTGGCCCAGACACAAGGCAGCAACCACATTATCGATGCCTTCGATTTTGCGATCCAGACGGAGATCTGGCGTGTGTAAAACCTGAACAGGGGAAATAAATGCATGGAGGATCATCAACGTTATGCCAATCTTGCATCCTATCTCTCAACGGGTGGCAAGCCCTGGTTCCTGCTACATTGCCTGAAAACGGCCGGCACCTCGCTGATCCATTACCTCATCCGGCTCTACGGACGCAGTAACTGCGCCTTCCATTACGACGACCAGCAGTCGATTCCGCTGTTGCTGGAATCGCTGAATAATCCCGCGGAACGGTTCCAGCATCGGGCCAGCCATCTGCCGCTGGCTTTCATGGCGCCGTATCTGGACCAGATCGGTGCCGATCATTTCCACTGGCTTGCCTGTGTGCGGGAGCCACTGGCCCGTCAGGTTTCATTATACCGCTATCTGCGCGCCAGGCAGGACCAGCCCAAGCTGCAGAATATCGGGTTGGACTTTCACAGCCTGGAACGTTTCATCGACGGCACGCCCCGCAACAGCCAATGCCTTTTCTTCCACCCATCGGGGCGGGCTGATGCGGCGCTGGAGGCACTGGACCGGTTGGGGGCGCAGGTATTTCCCCTGCCTTTCCTCGGCACGGTGATCAATGCCCTTTACGCCGCCGAAGGGGTACCGCCCCTGGCGCATATCCATGCCAACCGGTCGCGCGCCGCCGGGGGGGATGCCGATATCGGCGCCACGGCACGCGCCATGATCGCCGAGCGGTTTCAACAGGATCAGTTGCTATACGATACCTGTTTCCAGCGTGTGGCCCCGTTGCTTGCCAAGTACCATCCCAATCGGGTGGGGGTGGAAACATTGTCCATGAAAGACGGTCTGGAAAGACTGCATAGCATCAGCGGGCCGCTTTACATTTTCGGGGCCAGCGCTGTCGCCCGCGCGCTCTGTGCGCAACTGGATCGGGCGGGCATCCCCATCAGCGGCTTCATTGTCAGCCAGTACCAGGGTGAAATGTGGGAGGGCTATCCGCTGTGGCAGCCAGACGCACTCAGCCCCAGACAGTGGCAAATGGCGACGGTACTGATTGCGGCGGAAACCTACGGCCCGGTGCACCGTCTGCTTTCCGCCCATGGTTGCGGGCGGATCATCGATGCTTTCGATGCGGCGCAGATGGCGGGGGACATGACGTGTTCGGTCACGCCCCCCACGCCATCGCTCAATGGGCTCCACCCTCCAGATAGGCTGCCCGCACCTCCGGGTTGGCCAGCAGCTCCGGCCCGGCCCCTTGCAAGACCACCTGCCCCTGCGCCAGCACATAGGCGCGGTGAGCCAGTTTAAGCGCGTGATAGGCGTTCTGTTCCACCAGCAGGATGGTCATCCCCCGTGTCTTGTTGAGATCGGCGATCACATCAAAGATGCGGCGGATGATCAGCGGCGCCAGCCCCAGGGAGGGTTCATCCAGCAGCAACAGGCGCGGCCGGCTCATCAAGGCGCGGGAAATGGCCAGCATCTGCTGTTCCCCGCCCGACAG
Organism: Azospirillum sp. RU38E; assembly: GCA_943370215.1. Lineage (GTDB taxonomy): Bacteria > Pseudomonadota > Alphaproteobacteria > Azospirillales > Azospirillaceae > Niveispirillum. Next base: position 88,317 of record CALRQC020000023.1, on the reverse strand, counting down.
CGTGCCGGCCCGCTGGTCCCGCCGGGTCTTCAGGATCGGGAACAGGTCGAAGCAATAGGCGATGTCGGCATCGAAATTGGCCGGATCGCCCAGCGTGGCGCCCAGTTGCAGGTTTTCAAACACCGTCATGCGCGGAAAGATGCGCCGGCCTTCCGGCACCTGGGCGATGCCCAGTTTGGCCGTTTCATGCGGCGGCAGGTCGACGATGGACTGGCCATCGAAAACAATGCCGCCCGCCGCTGGCTTGGGCTGGCCGCAGATGGTCATCAGCAAGGTGGATTTGCCGGCCCCATTGGCGCCGATCAGGGTAACAATCTCCCCCTGTTCAACCGTCACATCCACGCCGCGCAGGGCCTCGATGGGGCCGTAATTGGTGCGCACCCCCGTCAGTTGCAGCAGGCTCATACCCGATCTCCTTCGCCCGCCGCCACGTCGGCGATATCGGCCGCCACCACGGGCGGCAAATCTTCCTCGTCCGGTTCCCCCAGATAAGCCTTGATGACGCGCTCATCGGTACGAATCTGTTCGGGCGTGCCCTCGGCAATCTTGCGGCCATATTCCACCACATGGATATGGTCGGAAATGCCCATCACCAGCGTCATGTCATGTTCGATCAACAAGATGCCGATGCCGAATTCGGCCCGGATACCCTGAAGCAACTCCCCCAGTGCCGCCGTTTCACGCGGGTTCAAACCGGCGGCCGGTTCATCCAGGCACAGCAGCAGCGGATCGGTATTCATGGCGCGGGCGATTTCCACCCGCCGCTGCATCCCATAGGAAAGGTTGCCCGCCTCCTCATTGGCGACAGCGCCCAAGTCCAGCCGGTTGATCCAGAACCGCGCGCGCTCGATCGCGTCCTTCTGCGCGGTGCGCCAGCCCTTCAGGCCCAGCAGCCCGGCAATGCCCAGCACGGATTTCTGCATCAGCCCGACATGCTGGGCCACCAGCAGGTTTTCCAGCACCGTCATGCGCGGGAACAGCCGGATATTCTGGAAGGTGCGCACCACCCCGTGGCGCGCCACCTGATAACCCGGCAGCGTCTGCAGGCTGACCTTGCCGCGCGTCGGGTGCGACAGGGACAATTCACCCGAGGTGGGTTTGTAAAACCCGGTCAGGCAGTTGAAAATGGTGGTCTTGCCGGCCCCGTTGGGGCCGATCAGGGCGGTGATGCGGCCGGTATCGGCCGACAGGTTCACGCCGTCCACCGCCACCAGCCCACCGAACCGCATGGTCAGGGCGGTCACATTCAGCAAGGGTTCGCTCATGTCTCAGGCCCCCTTCGGATCCAGCTTCACGGTCGGCACCCGGGTGGACAGCAGCCCACCGGGGCGCCAGACCATGATGGTGATCATGGCAAGGCCGAAGACGATCATGCGGTAATCGGCAAATTCACGCCCCAGTTCCGGCAGCATGACGATGAACAAGGCGGCGATCACCACCCCCACCTGGCTGCCCATGCCGCCCAGCACCACGATGGCCAGGATCAAGGCGCTTTCGATGAAGCCGAAGCTCTCCGGCGAGACGAAGCCCTGACGGGCGACGAAGAAACAGCCGGCAAAGCCGCCCATCATGCCGCCAATGGCATAGGCCGACACCTTGCTGGCCGTGGGGTTGATGCCCAGCGACCGGCAGGCGATTTCATCCTCCCGCAGCGCCTCCCACGCGCGGCCCACCGGCAGGGCGCGCAATCGGTTGATCACCCAGGCCGCCAGACAGACCAGCGCCAGCACGATCAGATAGAGGAACATCAACCGGTGCTCACCGGAAAAGCTGATGCCCGTCAGCTCATGAAAGCTGCCCATGCCTTCCGGCGGGCGGCGGTCGAACGACAGGCCGAACAGGCCGGGACGCGGAATGCCCGACACACCGTTCGGCCCCCCCGTCAGCCCCTGCCAGTTCAGGATGACGATGCGGGTGATCTCCCCGAAACCCAGCGTGACGATGGCCAGATAATCCCCGCGCAGCCGCAGGATGGGCAGCGACAGCAACACCCCGAAAAGGGCGGCGATCAGGCCCGACAAGGGCAGGCAGACCCAGAAACCCAGCCCGAAGAATTTGGACAGCAGGGCAAAGCTGTAGGCCCCGATGGCATAAAAGGCGACAAACCCCAGATCCAGCAGCCCCGCCAGCCCCACGGTGACATTCAGCCCCAGCGCCAGCAGGATATAGATCAGCACCGTGGTGCCCAGGTCGATGATATAGCGGTCGCTGTAAGGCATGAAGGGCAGCGTCACGGCGAACAGCAAGGCGGCCACCATGAAGGCCCGCGTCAGCCGGGCCGCCAGCGTCGGCTGGCCCGCCACCACGGGGCGTGCCTGTTTCTTTGGCCGGCTGGCGGCGCGGGCGGCCAGCGCATCGCGCGCAAAGCCCAGCAGCAGCCGACCGATAAACACCAGCCCCACGGCCCAGGCCACCCAGGCCCAGCGGCTTTCCACCACCAGCCCCTGGTCGGTGGAAATGGTGTGCAGACCGATGAAGGGGATGGACAGCACCAGCGCCAGCCCGGCGGCAGCAACGCTGTCCTTCAACTTTGTTTCAATGGGGGTCGCCATCTCACACCTTCTCGATGTCGGGGCGGCCCAGCAGGCCGGTGGGGCGGAAGACCAGCACGGCGATCAGCACCGTGAAACTGGCGACATCCTTATAGGCACCGGAAATATAGCCGGTGAAAAACGCCTCGATCAGGCCGATCAGCAACCCGCCCAGCATGGCACCCGGCAGGGAGCCGATGCCCCCCAGCACAGCGGCGGTAAAAGCCTTCATGCCGGCCAGGAAGCCGATATAGAAATCGATCACCCCGTAATACATGGTGACCAGCACACCGGCCACGGCGGCCAGGGCCGCCCCCATCACGAAGGTCAGGCTGATGGTGCGATCCACATTGATGCCCAGCAGCCCCGCCATGGTGCGGTCCTGCTCACACGCCCGCTGGGCGCGGCCCAGGGCGGTGCGGTTGATCAATTGGGTGAAGCCAACCATCAGCGCAAAGGTCAGCACGATGATGAAAAGCTGGATGTAAGAAACCGATAGCGTGAACCCGTCGCCCTGCCACAGGCTGATGCCGCCATTCATCACCGGGGCCAGCGGCTTGGGCCGCGAGCCTTGCGTCTGCATCACATAGTTCTGCAGGAAGATCGACATGCCGATGGCGGAGATCAGCGGCGCCAGCTTGGGCGCGCCGCGCAGCGGGCGATAGGCCACCCGCTCCACCGTCCAGCCATAGGCGGCGGTGAAGAAGATCGACACCAGCAGCACCAGCAGCAGGGCCAGCGGCACCGCAACGATGCCCAGTGCTGAAAGCAGGGAGAAGGTCGTCACCGCGACGAAAGCCCCGATCATATAGATTTCGCCATGGGCGAAATTGATCATGCGGATAATGCCGTACACCATCGTGTAGCCGATGGCGATCAACCCATAAATGGCACCCAAGGTGATGCCATTGATCAGGTATTGGAGAAACGTCCCCAGCGCTGACGCGTCCATGTGCCCCCATATGTCCGATGCGGCCGACGGTTCCCTGTTTCATGACCGGTGGCATGGTCTTTCCTGGGAACTTCTTCCGGCACCCGAACAGCACGGTAACGAACCGGCACGCCCCCTTCAAGCATGGCGCGGATTGTCTGGGAGACATTTGGGGCGGAATGGCCCCAGGCTGCTGCACCCGCCACCCCGCCCGGGGTCATGGACGCCAACGCGACCTTCCCCACGCCACGCCTCCCCATGACAGCAGGGGAGGCAATATTGTACAGACACGGCTGATCCCGGCGCCCATCAGCTTGCCTGCGGGATGACCAAACGTGAAGAAGAAGGCATGAAGGAGCCCTCTGCCCCTGCGTGCCCCGCCGGTTGCCTATGCGGTGGGCGCCCGCACTGGGGATTTGCCAGATGGTGCCATTACTGTTAGGTTCCGCGCCGCTCGATTCCAAAGTTTGAGAAGCGTGTCATGAAGGTCAATGCGAACACCATGCGCAAGGGTCATATCCTTGAGCATAACGGCCGTCTCTACGTCATCACCGGCACCCAGATCGTGCAGCCCGGCAAGGGCGGCGCCTTCATTCAGCTGGAAATGAAGGACGTGAAGAGCGGCAATAAGAATATCGAGCGTTTCCGCACCGGCGAAGCCGTCGAGCGTGCGCGTCTCGACGATCACGAGATGACGTTCCTGTTCGCTGAAGACGACAACTTCACCTTCATGGACAAGGAAACCTTCGAGCAGGTGACCATCGGCGGTGACATCATCGGCGACGGCAAGATCTTCTTGCAGGACGGCATGGAAGTTGTCGTGCAGTCCTTCGAAGGTACGCCGCTGTCGGTTGAACTGCCGCAGACCGTGACCTTGATGATCACCGAAGCCGACCCGGTGGTGAAGGGCCAGACGGCCTCTTCCTCCTACAAGCCGGCCGTGCTGGAAAATGGCGCCCGCGTTCTGGTGCCGCCGCACATCGAAGCCGGTACCCGCATCGTCGTCAATATCGAGACGGGCGAGTATCTGGAACGTTCGAAGGATTGATTGCTCTGACATGCTCCCTCTGGTGCCGGGCGGCGACATCCGCGGCCTTGGCTCACATGGATACGTGCCTGCGGGTCGGCGGTCGCCGGCCTTAAGGGGGGTGTGGCCTGCATAAGACGCCCGCGCTGAATACACAGCGCGGGCGTTTTGCTTTTTGATATAAGGCTCTGGAAGGTGGCCGCGCGCGTCGCGCCCCAGAGTTTGACCCGTTCTTAGACATTGTGGAGTGTTCGACCATGGCAGCCCGTTCGGCTATCCTGAACGTCATGACCCGTGCGGCGGAAAAGGCCGGCAAGGCCATCCTGCGCGATTTTGGTGAGGTCGAGCATCTCCAGGTCTCCCGCAAGGGCCCCGCCGATTTCGTCTCCGCCGCCGACCAGAAGGCCGAGCGCATCGTGCGCGAGGAGTTGCAGAAGGCCCGCCCCGATTTCGGCTTCCTGTTGGAAGAAACCGGAGAGATCATCGGCAAGGACACGTCCCACCGTTTCATCGTCGATCCGCTGGACGGCACCACCAACTTCCTGCACGGCGTGCCGCACTGGGCCATCTCCATCGGTCTGGAGCGTGAGGGCGAGATCATCGCCGGCGTCGTCTATGAACCCGTGCATGACCAGATGTTCTGGGCTGAAAAGGGCGCCGGTGCCTTCCTGAACCACCAGCGCCTGCGCGTGTCCAACCGCCGCACCATGGCCGACGCCCTGATCGCCACCGGCATCCCCTTCAAGGGCCATGGCAATGCCAAGGAATTCCTGGTGCAGTTGGAAGCGCTGATGGGCCAGATTTCCGGCATCCGCCGCTTTGGCGCCGCCTCGCTGGATCTGGCCTATACGGCCGCCGGCCGCTTTGACGGATTCTTTGAAGCCGACCTGAAGCCCTGGGATCTGGCCGCCGGCATGTTGCTGGTGACGGAAGCCGGCGGCTTTGTCAGCGAGATCGGCCAGGGCAAGAGCCCGCTGACCTCCGGCTCCATCCTGGCCGCCAACGCCAACCTGCATTCGCATCTGGCCGTGGTACTGCGCAATGCCGGCAAGCCCAAGGCTGCCGCCCCCGCCGCGCAGAAGTAAATATCGGTCGCTCAGACCGCCCCGCCCGTCTGCGGCGGGGCGGTTCTTGGCGATAATCGCACCAGCGATACATCGGCCAATGTGCCCGGCTTCAACTGGAAGCCCGCCACGGCCAACTGGTCCAGCACTTGGCTAAACAGATGGTCGGCCAGCCCCACCTGTCGCATCGCCAGGCGGAAACGACACAATGTCGTCTCATCCGGCGTGCCACCATCCAGCGTCAACCCGCAGAAGCGGCGGAATGACACCCGGTCCAGCAGAGCCTCCTCCAGGCCCGGATCGGACAGCCCGTACCATTGCGCCAGCAGCAGCGCCTTGAACATGGTCAGCGGCGCATAGGGCGGCCGGCCGGTGCCGGCCTGACGCACCTTGTTCACCTGCCCTTCGATCAACCGCCAATCCACCAGCGCGGCAATCCGCTCCAACACTGCCACGCGGCCAATGCCGGCGGGCAGCAACGCATCAATGAAACTGTCCTGGATCATCAGCAGCGGTCTTTACAAAAAAGAGGGCAGATCAACGCCGCCAGAAACTGGGGCTGAGCAGCACCAGCACCGTAAACAGCTCCAGCCGGCCCAGCAGCATGGCCAACGACATCACCCAGACAGCGCTATCCTCCAGGGATTCGAAATTCCCCACCGGCCCAATGGTGGTGCCCAGACCAGGACCGACATTGCTGAGCGCCGTGGCCGCAGCGGAAATCGCATGGGTATAATCCAGACCCGTCATCCCCAGCAGCACAGCGAAGATCAGGATCAGGGCGATATAGACGAAGGTGAAACTCATCACCGAGATGATGACATCGGCATCCACCGGCTTGCCATTATAGGTCAGCGGCAACACCCGGTTGGGGCTGAACAGCCGGTTCACCTGGGTCCGCAGCACCAGCCAGAGGATTTCAAAGCGAAACATCTTGATGCCGCCGGAGGTGGAACCGGTACAGCCGCCCACCAGGGTCAAGATGAAGAAAAGCGCGATCGGCCCCGGCCCCCATTGCAGATAATCCTGTGAGGCAAAGCCGGTGGTGGTGATGATGGACACGCAGTTGAAGAAGGAATGACGGACCGCTTCATCCACCGACAAGCGGTTTGTCACCACCAGATAGATGGCCAGCCCCAGCGAAACGATAATGGTGAAGATGATATAGGTGCGAACCTGGCTGTCCCGCCAAAGCGATGCATAATCACCGCGCACCAAGCTGATATAGCGGACAAAGGGCAGGCTGCCCAGAAACATGAACAGGGTCAGCAGCCATTCCACGGCCGGGTTCTGGTAATAGCCGATGGAACTGTCCTGGATGGAAAAACCACCCGTGCCAAGGGCCGTCATGGCATGGTTGATGGCATCGAACATCGGCATCCCGGCCAGCCGCAGGCTGACGATGCACAGGAATGTCAGCGCCAGATAGACCCAGCCGAAACCCAAGGCCATATCGGCCGCGCGCGGCACCACCTTGTCCGACTTGTCGGATGATTCGCTGCGGAACAATTGCATCCCGCCCACCCGCAGGAAGGGCAGGATCACGATACCCATGCCGACAATGCCGATACCGCCCAGCCAGACCAGCAGTGACCGCCAGAGCAGCAAGCCCGGTGGCAGCCCCGAAACGGTGGCATAGACTGATGCCCCCGTGGTGGTCAGCCCGGACATGGCCTCGAAATAGGCGTCCGTCACCGACAACCCCTGTTCGGAGAACATGAAGGGCAAAGCCGCAAAGAAGCAGACCACGACCCAGGCTGCCGTGGTGAGGATGAAGGTCTGCCGCAGTGAAAGGGCGATCCGCCCCGTGCGGTTCATCAGCATCAGCAACACGCCGAAGAACAAGGTCAGGGCCGAAGAGACGGCAAAGACCCGCCAGTCTTCAGAGCCGGCCGCCAGATCGGCGACAAGCGGCACCGCCATCGCCAGGGCGATGACGGCGAGAAGGGCACCGATGACATAGAATATGGGACGCACGTCCAGGGAGAGCATGGAACTCCGGCGGCTGGAGGCGCGGGGCGCGCGGCTGGTTGGCGCCCGTCGCGGATAAAACACCCTTCAAGAAGGCGACGCCTGCGTCAAGGGTGCATCACTAAAAATGGAAAAGGGGGCCAAGGCCCCCTTCCCGTCCGCCGGTTCACTCGATCCCGAGTGCCGACTTGTAGAGATCCAGCAGGGCTTCCATTTCCTGCCGGTCATTCGCCTCCATCTTACGGATGCGGATGATCTGGCGCATGATCTTGGTGTCGAAGCCGGTACCCTTGGCCTCGGCATAGATATCCTTGATGTCGTCCTGGATACCCTTCTTCTCTTCCTCCAGGCGTTCAATACGCTCAATGAAGGAACGCAGCCGGTCGGCCGCGATGCCGCCGACGTCGGTAGAGGTTGCCGCGTCAGACATGGAATGCCTCGTTCAAATTCGATCAGGGAAGGCCGGACCTTATCCAGGCCGCTTGGCAGAAGCAAGCCGGTTGGTGAAGGCAGATACGGCCTATGCGCCGCCAGGCGGGCGCAACTGGCCTGGCAATGTCGCCATCATGTCACGGAAGGGCTGCGCGTTTCCCCGCGCCCGGGACAATATCAACGCACCCTGGATAGCCCCCAGGGCGGAGAGGCTGAGCCTGTCCGCGTCGGTGCCGGCGATTCCCATCCGCTGCAAAGCCCCCGACAAGGCACAAAGCCAGCGGGTGAAATAGCCATTCACCGCAGCGGCAAAACGGTCACGCGTCTCATCCAGGGCAAAGGCCCCCACCAGACAGATGCGGCCGCCCGACTGAAAATATTCATCCACGGCCGCCAGCATCGCGGTCACACCCGCCGTCGGCGGCAAATTGTCCAGCGGCTGAAAGACCCTTTGTTCGAACCAGTCCGTGATCTCCGCCAACACGGCCGCGGCCATCTGTTCCTTCCCACCAGGGAAGAAATGATAAAGGCTGCCCTTGCCCAACCCGGTTGTCGCACAGAGACGGCTGAGACTGGCCCCTTCATAGCCATAGGCGCGAAAGGCTTCAGCCAGCAGCGGGATCACGTCCGCCCGTTCCAGCACCTGCCGTACCATCAGGCGGGCCTTGCCGGATAGGTGACGCCGCTGGCCCGGTGAAACAGCACGGCGACGGCCACCAGCGTACAGGCCCCCGTCAGGACCGGCAGCAACAGAAATTCCAGCCCGGGGGACAAAGCGAAAACCAGCAGCGGGTCTGCACCGGCGGGCGGATGTGTAACCCGGAACGCCCCCATCAACGCAATGGCCATCCCCACCGCCAAAGCCACCGCCCACCATTCATTGGGCAGAAAGGCATGGAGCAGCAGGCCGATGGCGGTAGCAAGCACATGTCCGCCCACCACATGGGCCGGCTGTGACAAGGGGCTGTTGGGGGCGGCGAACAACAACACGCAACTGGCACCGAACGGTGCGATCAGCAGCGGCGCGTGCATGTAGCTGGACAGCGCTGCCACACAGCCAATCGCCAGCAAACCGCCCAACCCCGCCAATAACGTGACGCGCCAGGGTTGGGCCGGCTGGTGACGGGTGATGAAATGACGCACGATACCCCCTTCTGTACCGATCGGTTTTGACTTTACCGATCAGTACAGGATGGCCCGACCGCCGTCAAGCCCGCCGCAGCACCAGCGCCACGCCACATGCCGTCACCGCCATGCCGCCCAGCGCCAGCGGGCCCAGTACCTCCCCGAACAGGGCCCAACCCATCAAGGCGGTGACGGGCGGGGTGAGATAGAACAAGCTGGCCACCCGCGATGCCGCCCCGCGCCGGATCAGCATGAACAGCAGGAAGATGGCGCCCACCGAAAGGACAAGACAGAGCCAGCCCAGCGCGAAGACGAACTCCCAGGTCCAATCCACCCGCATCGTCTCCAGCCAAGGGGCCAGCAGCGCGAAAAGCGTGCCCGTGGCGGCATATTGGATGGCGGTACCGCTGCGCAGATCCATGCCGGTGCAGAATCGCTTCTGATAAAGCGTGCCCGCCGTGATGCCGATCAGCGCCAGCCCGGCCAGCAGCAGCGACCAGCCATCGCCATTATTCAGCGTCAGCTTTTCCCACACCACGGCCGCCACACCGATCAGGCCCAGCCCCAGCCCGACCCATTGCAACGGGCGCAGCCGCTCCCCCAGCAAGGGGCCGGCGACCACCGCCGTCAATACCGGCTGCAACCCCACGATCAGCGCCACCGTACCCGCCGGCAGGCCATGATGGATGGCCCCGAACACACCGCCCAGATAGGCGCCATGCACCATCAGCCCGGCCAGGGCGATATGCCCCGCCTCCCGCCGACTGCCGGGCCAAGGCGCCCGCGTCCAGACCGCCAGCCCCATGAGCAGCACCGCCACCAACGCCATGCGCCAAAGCAGGAAGGTCAGCGGTTCGGCGTGCGGCAAACCCAGTTTGCCCCCGATGAAACCGGTGCTCCATAGCAGCACGAACAAGGCGGGAGCGAATTTATCGAGCATGGGAGCAGCCTCATCCAGGCCTGAATGCCAAAGAAAAACGGCCGCCCCTTTCGGGACGGCCGCTTTCCAACTCAACCAACAGCCGGAAATCAGCCGTTGTTCTTGCCCTGCTTGGCAACGATTTCGTCAGCGACGTTCTTCGGCACCGGATCATAGTGCGAGAATTCCATCGTGAACGAACCGCGACCCGAGGTCATGCCGCGCAACTGGCCGATATAGCCGAACATGTCGGACAGCGGCACATGGGCTTCAACAGCGATGTTGTTGCCACGCTCCAACTGACCCAGGATCGTGCCACGACGACGGTTCACGTCGCCGATCACGTCACCCAGATAATCTTCCGGAACAACCACTTCGACCTTCATGATCGGTTCCAGCAGAACCGGACCAGCCAGCTTCATGGCTTCGCGGAAGCAGGCCTTGGCGGCGATTTCGAACGTCAGGGCGTTCGAGTCGACGTCATGGTACTTACCGTCAATCAGGGTGGCCTTGAAGTCCACAGTCGGATAGCCGGCGATGACACCGTCTTCCTTCTGCATCTGCAGGCCCTTGTCGACCGACGGGATATATTCGCGCGGCACGGTACCGCCGACCACCTGGTCGACGAACGTGTAGCCCTGGCCGCGATCCTGCGGTTCGAAAATGATCTTCACTTCGGCGAACTGGCCCGAACCGCCGGTCTGCTTCTTGTGGGTATAGATGTGCGTGACGTTGCGGGTGATCGTCTCGCGATAGGCCACCTGCGGACGGCCCATGACGCCTTCCACACCATATTCGGTGCGGACGCGGTCCAGGGTGACTTCCAGATGCAGTTCGCCCATGCCGCGCAGCAGGGTCTGACCGGTTTCGCGATCAGTTTCCAGACGCAGGGACGGATCGGCACGGACCATCTTGCCGATGGCGGCACCGAACTTGTCCTGGTCGGCACGGTTCTTCGGCTCGATGGAGACGGAGATCACGGGCTCGGGGAAGCGCATACGCTCCAGCACCACCGGGGCGGTCGCATCGCACAGGGTGTCACCGGTATCGGTCTCGGCCAGCGACACGAAGGCGACGATGTCACCAGCGCGGCACTCTTCCAGATCGTTGGTGTCCTTGGCGAACATTTCCACGATACGGCCAACGCGCTCACGCTTGCCACGGGTCGCGTTCAGCAGGGTGGTACCCTTGCTGACAACACCGGAGTAAACGCGCACGAAGGTCAGCGAACCGTACTTGTCGTTCAGCACCTTGAACGCCAGACCGGAGAACGGCTCGTCGTCGGAGCAGATACGTTCGCCATTGGCGTTACCATCGGGATCCACCGTCTTGATGGCTTCCACGTCGGTCGGGGCCGGCAGGTACCAGACAACGGCGTCGAGCAACTGCTGCACGCCCTTGTTCTTGTAGGAAGAACCGCACAGAACGGGCACGAAGGCGCCGCTCAGCGTTGCCTTGCGGATGCATTCGCGCAGCTTGTCGGCGTCCGGCTCGGTGCCTTCCAGATAGGCTTCCATCGCCGCGTCGTCCTGCTCCACGCAGGCTTCGACCAGATCCTGACGGTACTGCTTATACTGGGACAGCAGCTCGCGGTCATAGGCGTTGGTGATCTTCAGCTTGTCAGCCAGATCGTCCGTAACGTCCCAGATTTCCCACTTGCTGTCCTTCTCCTCGGAGAACCAGACATAAGCCTTCATCTCGACGAGATCGACCAGGCCATGGAAATCGTCTTCCGAGCCGATCGGCATCTGCAGGCAGACCGGACGGGAACCCAGACGATCAACGACCATCTTCACGGTGCGGCGGAAGTTCGCGCCCGAGCGGTCCATCTTGTTGATGTAGCACATGCGCGGAACTTTGTAGTTGTCCGCCAGGCGCCAGTTGGTTTCGGTCTGCGGCTCAACGCCGGCCACACCGTCGAACACCACGACCGCGCCATCGAGCACGCGGAGCGAGCGGTTCACCTCAATGGTGAAGTCCACGTGGCCCGGGGTGTCGATGACGTTGATCTTCTTGCCCTTCCAGAAGCAGGACACGGCAGCCGACTGAATCGTGATGCCGCGCTTCTGTTCCTGTTCCATGTAGTCGGTCGTGGTCGACGTCTTCAGATCCTTGGTATCATGAACGTCGATGATCGTGTGCTTACGACCGGTATAGTACAGGATGCGCTCAGTCGTGGTCGTCTTGCCGGCATCGACGTGGGCGATGATGCCGATATTCCGAATATCAGAAAGCGGGGTAGTGCGGGGCATAAGAAGGGCTCCGTCGTCCAGCGTCGTGTCAAAAAGATCAACCGACCCGGCGTGGTGAGGTCGAGTGTTCAGGTGGCGGGACGATCCACAGATAAGCAAACCATTCCCGCACGAAAAAAACCGGGTAAGTCGACGGGTGCCCAGCACCCCGACTCCCCGGTGGCGGCCTATTTAGCGCGGATGCGCGCCGATGCCAAGCGCCATCTCCAGCATGACCGCCAAGCGCGGGGCGACGGCTCCCCCCAAACACCCCCGAACATAACGATCAGCAACAATTATTTGGTTAGCATAACCATATGGTTACTGATCCCAGCATTGTACCCGATTGATGTCGTTCTAAGATGTGCGCATGATCGTCCCACCAGGCACAGCGGACATAATAAATTCCATAAACTGGGGAAGGGATCGGCCGACCATGTTCAGGACATCGGTGTCACAATTGCTGATGTGGATTCAGCTTGTCATGTTCTGCGGCCTCCTCGCTGCCGTGGTTCCCCTATCCATTTCTTCGCTGACACGGTTCAACGGTGCACGGTCGATTGTGGCCGATACGTTGTCAAACCGGGCCTTATTTGATGCGGTGGTCAAAACGCGGGCCCAAATCGCCCGCATCCAAACGGCCATCGTCTCCCAGGATGACCCGCGTAGAAGCGTGGAGGAGGCGCAGGGTGCGGCGCGCACCGCCTATCAGGAAGCCGTGCGCCTGCTGAACAATGCCGATATAGCCGATAAGGCTGCCATCCGGGCCAAAGTGGAAGAAACACAGAAGCGGATGGAGATCGAATGGGCTGGCGTGGCTGGCCAGATCAACCAGCCACGCGCCGACCGCAGGGTGGCCGCCACGGAAGTCTGGCGGCAGGCTGTCCTGGCCTCCGCCGATGCGCTGGAGGGAGCCGCCGCCGCCGCCGCCCTGAACATCCGGGCATTGGATGCCCAGATTGGGGAATTGATGGCGACGCGTGAAGCGGCCTGGCGCCTGCGCGACAATATGGGCGCGCAATGTTCCCTCCTGCGCCCCTTCATCAATGAGAGCAAGCCCCTGACTGCGGAGGCCACCCAGCGCTGGCACAACCGCAATGGCGCCTACAGCGTTGATCTGGCCGCGCTGCAGGAAATCGCCCGCCGCCCTGGCACCAGGGCGGCTTTGCGCGACGCCATCGCACTGGCCAGCGGCAATATCGACAAGACGCAGAAAACCATCAACGAGCTGGTCGGGCGCCTGGATGGCAGCGGCGCCCCGGCCATGGAACCGGCAACCTATACCACCACCTGCAACCAGCCCTTCGACAGTATCCTGGCCATCGCCCATGGCGCGCTTGACCTGGCGGTGGAGCGGGCGGAACAGGAGCGGACCGCCGCCCTGCTGCTGCTGGTCCCCACCTGGATCGGGCTGGTCGGCGCCATCGCCCTGTCTGTTTTCGGCATTGTCGCCATCCGCCGTCGGGTGACCGGCCCCACCGCCATGCTGCAGGAAGCGATCAGCCACCTGTCCCGTCAGGATTATTCGGTCTCCTTACCGCCAGCCGCCTACCCGGATGAGCTGGGCAGCATCGTCAGCGCCCTGGAGTCGCTGCGGCAAAGTGCCGGTGCGGCCCAGCGCCTGCAGCAGGAGGCCGTAGCCCGGCAGGCGGCGGAACTGGAACGGGCCCGTCTGCTGCGGGATCACTGCACGATCTTCGATCAGGCCGCCCAAAAGGCGTTAAGCCATATTGGCAGTGCCACCGGCGCGCTGGATGAAACATCCGGCACGATGCGGCAGATCGCCAGCGAGACCAGCCAGCAGGCCACCATGGTTTCCAACGCGGCGGAAGAAACCTCCCAGAATGTGCAGACCGTTGCCGCAGCAACGGAGGAATTGTCCGCCTCCATCGCCGAAATTTCCCAGCGGGTGACCGCCAGCGCCGACATGGCCCAAATGGCCACCGATCAGGCCGCCGCCACCAACCGCACCGTGGAAGCCCTGAGCGATGCCGCCCAGCGCATCGGCAATGTGGTTGGTCTGATCAGCGAGATCGCTGCCCAGACCAACCTGTTGGCCCTGAACGCCACGATCGAGGCTGCACGGGCCGGTGAAGCCGGCAAAGGCTTTGCCGTTGTCGCCTCGGAGGTGAAGAATCTGGCCACCCAGACAGCGCGGGCCACCGGCGACATCACCGTGCAGGTACAGAATATCCAGGGAACAACGGCGGAAGCGGTGCAAGCCATCCAGTCCATCACCGAGATGATCCGGCGGATCAGCGAGGGAACGGCGGCCATCGCGGCCGCCGTGGAGGAACAGGGGGCAGCAACGCGGGAGATTTCCAGCAGCGTGCAGCAGGTGGCACAAGGTACGGCAGAGGTCACCAGCACCATTGCCGAACTGGCCCAATCCAGCCAGCAGACCGGCACCGCCGCCAGCACCGTCAGTGACGCCGTGGGCGAGGTGGTGCGCGAACAGGGCAGTCTGCGCCACGCGATGGAGGAATTTCTGGCCAAGGTGCAGCGGGCCTGAAACGGAAATGCCCGGACCGTCACCAGTCCGGGCATTTCATCATGCCGTTACATGTTCGGGTAGTTCGGCCCCCCGCCGCCCTCCGGCACGGTCCAGACGATATTCTGCGTCGGATCCTTGATGTCGCAGGTCTTGCAGTGCACGCAGTTCTGCGCGTTGATCACGAAGCGCGGATTGTTGCCGTCATCATCCCGTACCACCTCATAGACGCCAGCCGGGCAGTAACGCTGCGCCGGTTCGTCATAGAGCGGCAGATTATGGCTGATCGGCACCGTCGGGTCTTTCAGCTTCAGGTGCGCCGGCTGATTTTCCTCGTGATTGGTGTTGGAGATGAACACCGAGGACAGCCGGTCGAAACTGATCACCCCGTCAGGCTTGGGGTATTTGATCTTGCGCACGGTCGATGCCGGCAACAGGGTTTCATGATCGGCCTTGCTGTGGTGCAGGGTGTAGGGCAGCAGCTTGCCCAGCCCCAGATCATGCAGCCACATCTGGATACCGCCATGCAGATTGCCCAACAACAGCCCGGCCTTCAGGCCCGGCTTGACGTTGCGCACCTTGTAGAGGTCTTCATAGACCCAGCTCTGCTTCCAGGCCCGTTCGTAATTATCCAGCTTGTCGCCGGTCCCGGCACCCGCCGCCAGCCGCTCAAACGCAGCCTCGGCGGCCAGCATCCCGGTCTTCATGGCATTATGGGTGCCCTTGATGCGGGGCACATTGACGAAGCCCGCCGAACAGCCGATCAGCGCCCCGCCGGGGAAGCTGAGCGCCGGCACGGACTGCAAGCCGCCCTCATTGATGGCGCGCGCGCCATAGGACAGGCGCTTGCCGCCCTCCAGATATTTCTTGATGAACGGGTGCTGCTTGAAGCGCTGGAATTCCTCAAACGGCGACAGATGCGGATTCTTGTAATCCAGGTTGACCACGAAGCCGATGGAAACCTGATTATCTTCCAGATGGTACATCCAGGAACCGCCGGCGGTGCTGCTGTCCAGCGGCCAGCCCTGGGTGTGCATCACCAGGCCCTGTTGATGCTTTTCCGGGTCGATCTGCCAGAGTTCCTTGATGCCGATGCCGTATTTCTGCACATCACAATCGGCCCGCAGATTGAACTTCTCCATCAACAGCTTGGAGAGATTGCCGCGCACCCCTTCGGCGAAGAAGGTGTATTTGCCGTGCAGTTCCATGCCCGGCGTATAGTTATGGGTATGTTCCCCATCCTTGCCGATGCCCATGTCGCCGGTGGCGACACCCTTGACGGAACCATCTTCGTTATACAGCACCTCGGCAGCGGCGAAGCCGGGATAGATTTCCACCCCCAGCTCCTCGGCCTGACCGGCCAGCCAGCGGCAGAGATTGCCCAGGCTGATGGCGTAATTGCCGTCATTATGCATCAAGGGCGGCAGCAGGAAGTTGGGCACGCGGATGCCGCCCTTGTCCGACAGCACATAGAACCGGTCGTCGGTGACGGGGGTGTTCAGCGGGGCCCCCTTCTCCTGCCAGTCGGGGATCAGCTCCGTCAGGGCCTTGGGGTCGATGACATTGCCCGACAGGATGTGGGCACCGACCTCCGAGCCTTTTTCCAACACGCAGACGCTGACTTCCTGGCCCTTCTCAGCCGCAAGCTGCTTCAGCCGGATCGCCGCGGAGAGGCCCGAAGGCCCCGCGCCGACGATCACGACATCATATTCCATCGATTCGCGTTCCATTCCCTGCCCATTCCCACGCTGGATGTCGCCAAGCGAACCGGCGTGGCCCACTGACGGGGCCTGAGGGGGACCGGAAGCTGGCTGACTGCCGGCCTTGATCGATGGGCCGGCGTTTCGTGGCTGTAACACAGCATAGGCCGGTGGTAGGGTCAAACCATGAATGCCTTGCTCGATACCATCGCCGCCCTTCGATTCCAGTTGGATGCCGGGGTGGATGAGACCATTGGCGACGAGCCGATGGACTGGTCCGCGCTGTCGACGCGGGCGCGAAACGTGGCGCCAGTAACGTCAACCGGTGCCCCGCCCCCTGCCGCCCCACGCCCGACTGGCGCCGCCAGTATGGCCCCCCCGCGACAATATGCGCAGGTAACAACCCAGACCCCACTACAAGGCAGTGATCCCGGCCCCTTGGGGGCGGCGGAGGCGGGGCAATCCGCCCGCCTTGCCGCATCCGCCGCCCAGGATCTGGACGCGCTGAAAGAGGCGCTGGCCGCGTTCGAGGGGTGCGCGCTGAAAAAGACGGCCACCAATCTGGTGTTCGGCATGGGCAGCCGGCAGGCCCGCATCATGCTGGTGGGGGAGGCACCGGGGGAAAATGAAGACCGGCAGGGCCTGCCCTTCGTCGGCCCGGCCGGCAAGCTGCTGGACCTGATGCTGGGGGCCATCGGGCTGGACCGCCTGGCCGATGATCCCGCCAAAGCCGTCTATATCACCAACATGCTGCCCTGGCGCCCGCCCGGCAACCGCAGCCCCACCGACGGGGAAATCGCCGCCTGCCTGCCCTTCATGGCCCGGCATATTGAACTGATGTCCCCGGATATCCTGATCTTCGCCGGCGGCATCAGCGCCAAGGCCATGCTTTCCCGGACGGAAGGCATTACCCGCCTGCGCGGCCGCTGGTTCGATTATCACAGCCCCGGTCTGGCCCGACCGGTGCCGTCCATGCCCATGCTGCACCCAGCCTATCTGCTGCGCAACCCCGCCGCCAAGCGGGAAGCCTGGAAGGATTTGCTGGCCTTGCGGCTGCGGCTGGATGGAAAGGGATAAGGGGCGACAACAAACAACACCACGCCCAGGGAGGCCCCATGAAGCTTTATGATGATGCCATCGCCCCCAACCCCCGGCGGGTGCGTATGTTCCTGGCGGAGAAAGGGCTGGATATCCCCCGCGTGCCCGTGACCATCGGCAAGGGCGAACATCTGGCGGAAGCCTATGCCTCGCGCGTGCCCAGCCGCCGGGTACCGGCGCTGGAGCTGGATGACGGCACGGTGATCAGCGAAAGTGTCGCCATCTGCCGCTATATCGAGGCACTTCACCCGGCGCCCAACCTGTTCGGCAGCACCGCGCTGGAGCAGGCCCAGATTGAAATGTGGCAGCGGCGGATGGAATTCGAACTGATGCTGCCTTTTGCCAATGCCTTCCGCCATTCCCATCCCAAGATGGCCGCCCTGGAAAACCAGGTACCGGCCTATGCGGCCGTTCAGAAGCAATTGGCGGAACAGCGGCTGGGGGTGCTGGAGGCTGATCTGGCCCGCCATCCCTTCATTGCCGGGGACAGATTCAGCATCGCCGACATCACCGCCTTCGCCACCCTGGCCTTCTTCCCGCGGCTGGTGCGCATCGCCATCGATGAACAGGTGCCGCACGTCAAACAATGGTTCGACCGCATCGCCGCCCGCCCCAGCGCTGCCGCCTAACATTCCGAAGTATGTCGAAAGTGTAGGTTTAGTGAAAGGACAAGAAAGAGACCTGCGCGAAGGCAATTTCTTAAGGGATTGACGCTAGACATTGATTAACTTCGCATTTACGGTGGCCCCAGACGATCCGGGCAGGCAGGGGAGATGGCGCATGGGTATTGGAACATCGGCCAAGCGAACGATGGCGCGCGCCTCCACACGCTCGGGCCTGCTGGCCCTGGTTCTGACCGGCTTGCTGTCGCTGGGTGTGCCGGCTTCGGCCCTGGCGAAATATGCCTCCATCATCATTGATGCCCGTTCGGGTGAAGTGCTGCATGAAGCCAGCGCGGATACGCGCAACTTCCCTGCCAGCCTGACCAAGATGATGACCTTGCACATGGTCTTCGACGCGTTGAACGCCGGTAAACTGCGGCTGAACCAGCCGATGACCGTGTCCGCCCATTCGGCCAGCATGGCCCCGTCCAAGCTGGGCCTGCGCCCCGGTGACACCATCACCGTGGAACAATGTGTTCTGGCACTGGTGACAAAGTCGGCCAATGACTGTGCGGCCACGGTGGCGGAAACCATCGGCGGGTCAGAGGCGAATTTCGCCCGCATGATGACCGACCGCGCCCGCCAGATCGGCATGACGCGCACCACCTTCCGCAATGCGTCGGGCTTGCCCAATGCCGGCCAGCTTTCCACTGCGCGCGATATGGCCCGGCTGGCACAGAGCCTGATCTATGATCATGCCAAATATTATAATTACTTCAGCACCAGCAGCTTCACCTATAAAGGGGCGGTCCATGGAAACCATAACCGGCTGATGGCGCGCTATGCCGGCATGGATGGGCTGAAGACCGGCTTCATCAACGCGTCGGGCTTCAACCTCACCGCCTCTGCCACCCGCAATGGCCGCCGGCTGATCGGTGTGGTGTTTGGTGGGCAGACGGCAGCCTGGCGTGACAACCACATGGCCGATCTGCTGGACGAAGCCTTTGAAGGCAAGAAGAGCGCGCCGATGCTGGTGGCCGCCAACCAGTCCAGGCAGCCCAAGGGCAAGCAGCCGAAGGAAAAGACGCCGGAACGCAGCATGGTTGCCACCGTGGCCAGCGAGATTGTCAGCGGGGCAGAAGAAATCGCCCTGCCGCGCAAGGCTGTTGCCGCCACGCCGGTGGCCGCTTCCCTGCCCCGGCCCAATGCCAATGGCCGCTGGTCCATCCAGGTCGGCGCCTTCAACGACAAGCAGGCGGGCCAGCGCGCCGTCAGCCATGCCACCCAGCAGGCTGGTACCCTGTTGGACAGCGCCACCCCGCATGTGATGGAAGTCAGCACCGCCAAGGGCACCATCTATCGCGCCCGCCTGACCGGCCTGGATGAGAAGACGGCGCGCCGCGCCTGCAGCCAACTGTCCAAGAAGGGCCAGAACTGTCTGACGGTGCCGCCGTCGGCCTGATCGGCTTGCGCGCTCACGCCAGGAAAGTTAGACCGTAAGGGCGCCGCAATTGCGGCGCCCTTTTCGCGTGGGGGTCTATGCAGCACCAAAAAAGCAGCCGACCGCAAGTGCCCCGATCCCTCGAACCACCGATACCGGTGCATCTGTTGGGCGTGGCGCGGGGGGATGGCTTCCGGCCCTATCTGGCCGGCTTTGTCGCGCTGATGATTCTGGTGGTGCTGGGCGGTTATGCCGCCATCACCCTGTCCGACCTGTTTGCCACCTTCACCGGGGTGGATCGCCACAGCCCGCTCTTGCGCCATCTGCGCAATCTGCTGGCCCTGGGCTGTGCCATCCTGTTCATGCAATGGGTGCTGGCCTGGCAGGGGCGCGACCTGATGAGCGTCATCGCCCCCGGACGGCGGCTGGATGGCGGCATGTTCCTGCGCTCCGCCGCCACCTACGCCGCCGCCTTCGCGCCGATGATTCTGATTGCCGCCTATTACGGCCAGATCAATGTCGGCGCCTTCTCGCTTTCCTTGCTGCTGATGCTGCCGGTGCTGGTGGTTTTGTTCATCTTCCAGGCCTCGGCAGAGGAGATTGTCTTCCGCGGCTATATGGCCCAGGGGCTGCAGGTCTTGCTGGGCAATGCAGCACTGGCCGCCCTGCCGGTGGCCATCTTCTTCCTGGTGCTGCATGACAGCGGCGGCTGGAACGTGGGGTGGGAGCAGAAGGCCATGTTCCTGGCCATGTCGCTGGGCCTCTCCTACCTCACCTGGCGGACCGGGCGGCTGGAAGCCGCCATGGGGGTGCATTTCGCCCATAATCTGCTGGTCACCCTGTTCCTGGCCCGCCCCCAGAGCGGCCTGCCCTCTGTCAGCGGCTTTGATGAAGCGGTCGGCTTCCAGCCGCCAGACCCCGACCGGCTGCTGGGCGTGCTGCTGATGCAGGGGGCCGTGGCCTCAAGCTATTGGTTTCTCGGCCTGTTCAGCGGGTTTGTGGAACAGGGCTGGCGTGGGGGTGAAGGGCGGGAGGGATAGACATTATAAAAAATAATATTCGCCATATAATCCAATAAAAAAGGCGCCCACCCCAAGGTGAGCACCCCGATTAATAGTATTATTTGTTATAATTTCTACTTCCAATTCTCCATGACACATTCCTTTGCCTTATGGTCACCCTGAGTTATTTTTGTTGAGCACTCCAGCGCATTAACCAAATACTCTCCATCACCGACTGGATTCGTCGGAAGAGGACATTTTCCGGCGATCATCATGTCTAAATTCATTTGACGCATAAGGTTCAAGTTAACAATTTTTAATTGCCGCATCGTCTCTCGTGGCGCGCTGTTATCGCCAACTCCGTCGGCACCTTCCATCGCAACACGCTTCGTCATCATGGTATATTTCTGCAGCAATGCAGCACAGTCAGCCGCTGTAGCATCTCCAGCGATCAACAACACGACCAAGGCGCACGCTGCGCGATTCATCACCCCCACCTTGCCCATTCTCCATCTCCAAGGATTGAAAGAGAAAATTATTTACTCTATAAAGGCTTTATATTACAATGATAATATATCTTTTGAAGAAAAAACTTCCAATATCAGTTATAAAATTATCGGAAAAAATATTTTATGCTTTAAAAATTTGTAAACATGTTTACATTTTGATTCACGCCTTTTTACATACTTACAATGATGCACCACACCCGAGATGAAGGAGATTTCTACAGTGTGAAAGCACTATTTTCTAAGTTTAAGACTCCTATTATCCTATAAAAATATTCAATTACTCCAGCAGGTTCAATTTACCGACAACGACACCCGCTATCCAGCGTTTCTCCGGTGTCACCCGCATCCAATCCTGTTTTATGGGCTCTGTTGATAATGAAGCCGGACGAGATGGCCACCTTCCCGATTCCCGACATGTTGCTCGCCGCCCTTATCCTGGCGGTCCCGTTTCTGCTTTACTGGCTGCTGGGTATCCGCACCGGCTTCATTGAACATGGCTGGCGCGGCAAGCCGGCACCCCAAACGGAAACAACATGATCCTCCCCTCCCCTTCCCGCCCTTTCCCCGTGCCCGTGCCCGTGCCCGTGGACCGATATGGGCTGGAAAATGGCCATTCCCGCCTCTCCTATCTGGTCGCCTTGCTGGTCTTCGGCTTTCTCTATATCGGGGTCAATTTGCTGGCGGGTGCGGGCCTGCTGGCACTGGGCAAGGCGGCCAGCGGCTATCTCTTCTCCTATCTGCTGCTGGGTTCCACCATTCTGGGGCTGCCGCTGGTGCTGTTGACAGCACGGTTTGTCCACAAACAGCCGGCCATGAGCCTGATCGCCCCCGGCCGGCGGCTGGCGATTGGCATGATCGGGCGATCGGCCCTGGTCTTTTCCCTGCCGCTGCTGGCCACCTTCGCCTATGGGTTCTGGGCCGGCGATATCGGGCCGGTGCGGGTGGATTGGGGGGCGTTTCTGCTGCTGACGCCGCTGACCATCCTGCTGTTCAGCTTTCAGACCAGCACGGAGGAACTGATTTTCCGCGGCTACCTGTCCCAGGGGCTGATGGTTTTGTGCCGGAATCGGCTGGCCGTGGCCCTGCTTTCCGCCGCCTTGTTCACCCTGGCGCATGAAGGCGGCATCAATGAAAGCCTGTGGTCCGTGCGGGCAGAGATTTTCACCACCGCCCTGTTCCTCTCCGCCGTCAGTTTCCAGACCGGGCGGCTGGAAGCGGCGATGGGCATCCATCTGATCAATAATGTGCTGTTCGGCCTGCTGAATGGCAGCCCCGACCTGCCGCTGCCAGCCTTGGCCGAACGGTTGGGAGAGGTGCAGGAATTTGCCGGTGCGGGCGATATCGCCCTGTTCCTGGCCGTACAGGTGGCGGCCTTTGGCTTTTACTGGCTGGTGGGCTTGCGCAGCGGCTTTGTCGGAGGCACGCGGGGGTAATATCCCCCTATGCCAGCAGGCCCGAACCCATATCCCAGAAGCCCGCTTCCAGCCGGCTGGCCGCATCAAAAGTACGGGTCAGCTCGGCAAAGCGGGCATCGCCACCGCGCTTCAGGCTCAACCGGTCCAGCAGGGCCACCTGGGCCGCCGCCACGGCGCGATATTCCGGGTCGGCATACATGGCGATCCAGTCGGCATAGGGGTTGCCATCCAGCCTGGTTGCCGGGTCGACCAGCAGGTTGGATGCGATCTCTGCATAACCGACAATGCAAGGCGCCAACGCCACATGCAGATCCAGCAGATCGCCGGCCAGCCCGCGTTCCAGCACGAAACGGGTATAGGCCAGCGTGCCCTGTGCCTCTGCTGTCGCCTGCATGGCGGCCTCATCAAGGCCCCAGCCGGCGCAATATTTCACATGCAGGCCCATTTCCAGATCCAGGATGGCCGCCATGGACCGGGCCGCCGCCCGCATGTCCGCCAGATCATCCGCCTTGAAGGCAGCCAGCGCATAGGCGCGGGCGAAATGGATCAGGAACAGGTAATCCTGCACCAGATAATGCCGGAAACAAGCTTCCGGTAAGGAACCATCACCCATGCGACGCACGAATTCGTGCGCCACATAGCGATTCCAGGATGGACGCGCCGCTGAACGCAGACGGTCGAACAACCCGTCCGGCGACGCCAGATCGGGCAGGGTCTGCGCGGTCAGCGGCGTTCCCATTACTTCGCGCCGGGAAGCTTGACGGTCAGGCCGTCCAGTTCCTCGGTCATGCGGATCTGGCAGCCCAGGCGGGAGGTCTTGGTCAGGCCAAAGGCCAGATCCAGCATATCCTCCTCATCCTCTTCCGCATCCGGCAGCAGATCGTACCATTCCGGCGTCACCACCACATGACAGGTGGAACAGGCCAGCGAGCCCTCACACGCCCCTTCCAGGTCGATATCGTGACGGCGGGCGATCTCCAGGATCGACAGGCCCAGCGGGGCATCCACCTCACGGCGGGTGCCATCGGTCTCAATGAACACCATTTTCGGCATCGCGCCAGAACTCCCAGCAACCGGAATGCACCCCCGGTCGACCGGGGGCCAGATTTCAGTCAGCCTTGTTACGAATCCGCAGCGCCCGAGTCCAGCGCCTTTTGGCGCGGGTGGGCATTGGCGGCGACAGATCGCGCCCTATCTCCTCTCACCCGCCCTTTTGGCCACCATTTTTGCTGGCAAGGAAACCGCTATGGCATCCCCGCCTTTGCGTCGGCTTGTTCTGCTGGCCTATGGCGCGCCGGCCCTGCCGCTGGCGGTGCTGCTGCTGCCCACTTACATCTTCCTGCCGGCCCATTATGCCCAGTTGGGTCTGTCGCTGGGCACCATCAGCCTGGTGCTGCTGGCGGCACGGCTGTGGGATGGCCTGACCGACCCGCTGGTGGGCGCGCTTTCCGACCGGTTTGGTGGGAGGTTCGGCCGGCGGCGCCCCTGGATCGCCGCCGGCCTGCCGCTGACCTGCCTGTCGCTCTGGTTTCTGCTGGTGCCAGGGGAAGCGGCCGGCTGGCTGCACCTGCTGAGCTGGAGCATGGCGCTCTATCTCGGCTGGACGCTGATGGTGGTGCCGCTGACCGCCTGGGGGGCGGAACTGTCCGGCGATTACCACCAGCGCACCCGCATCAATGGCTATCGGGAGGCGGCGGGCGTGCTGGGCACCATGGTGGCCCTGGTGCTGCCGTTTGCGTTGGGTGCCGGGGCGGCGGGGCAGGAGGGGGCGGCGCTGCGCCTCCTGGCCCTGTTCATCCTGATCAGCCTGCCTTTGCTAACGCTCTGCGCCCTGCTGCTGGTGCCAGACCCGCCCTGGTCCCTGGCGGGGACGGCGGCGCAGGCGGCAACCGCCCCTGCCGGCGGCTGGCGGGCGATTCTGGGCAATGGGCCTTTCCGCCGGCTGCTGCTGGCCTACGTCATTAACGGGATGGCCAATGGCCTGCCGGCCCAGCTTTTCCTCTTCTTCGTGCAGCATCGGCTGGGCGAGGGGGAGCGGGCCGGGCTGCTGTTGCTCTGTTATTTCGCGTCGGGTCTGCTGGCGGTGCCGCTGTGGCTGGGATTGAGCAAAATCTGGGGCAAGGACCGGGTGTGGCGGGCCGCCATGCTGTGGAACATCGCCTGGTTTCTGCCGGTCTTCTGGCTGGGAACGGGGGATTTTCTGCCCTTCCTGCTGGTCTGTGTGATGACGGGGCTGACGCTGGGTGCCGATCTGGTGCTGCCCTCTGCCATGCAGGCCGATGTGGTGGATCTGGACACGGCCAGCCATGGCACGCCACGCGCCGGCCTGTTCTTCGCGCTTTGGGGGCTGGCCACCAAACTGGCCACCGCGCTGGCGGCGCTGGGGCTGGGGGCCGCCGGGCTGTTCGGCTTCACGCCCGCCGGCCCCAACGATGCCGAAGCGCTGACCGGGTTGACCCTGCTCTATGCCGGGTTGCCCATCCTGTTGAAATTGCTGGCCATCGCCCTGTTGTGGCGCTGGCCGCTGGACCAGACGGCGCAGGCCGCCCTGCGCCGCCGGATAGAGGCACCAAGCCCATGATGCGACCATTCCTGCGCTCCCTGCTGCCGCTGCTTGCCCTTCTCACCGTTCTGACTGGCTGTGACACGATGAAACCCGAACAATTCGCCAAACAGACCCCCGCCCTGGCGCTGGAGGAGTATTTCCAGGGTCACACCCGTGCCTATGGCATTGTCGAGGACCGGTTCGGCAATGTGCGCCGGCAGTTCGTGGTGGATATCAAGGGCGCGTGGAACGGCAGGGAACTGACCCTGGACGAGCGTTTCGACTGGAGCGACGGGGAAAAGGAACAGCGCATCTGGGTACTGACGCGCCAGGGCCCCAACCAATGGGAAGGCCGCACCCAGGATGCCATCGGCACGGCCAAGGGTGTACTGTCCGGCAATGCCTATAACATGGTCTATGATTTCAACCTGAAGACGGGCGAGAGCCGCACGAAGGTGCGGTTTGATGACTGGATGTTCCTGATGCCGGACGGGATGCTGCTGAACAAGGCGACCATCAGCAAATTCGGCATCCATCTGGCCACCGTCACCATCGCGTTCCGCAAGGATGTGCCGATGCAGGCCGCCGGGTCGCAGCAGGCGGCGGAATAGACAGGGGGCGGTGCCCGGTCTATTCTGGCACCACGAGATGAGGCTTGGCCCTGGAGGAGTATCATGGGACAGCCGCGGCGCCTGACGATTACCGTTTCCCCTGAACTGGCAAGTCAGATGCATGACGCCATCGCCCAGGGCGATTATGCCTCTGAAGATGAGGTAATCCGTGAGGCGTTGCTGGACTGGCAGCTTCGCCGAACTGCCACCCTGGATGCACAAGCCGCCCTGAAGGCCGATCTGGCGCTGGGCATGGCGGACCTTGAATCCGGTAAAGTGCGTGACTTCGACCTTGATCAGATTGTGCAACTGGGCAGGAAATTATCCGGTCGCTTCCCGTACAACTGACCGACAGGGCAGCGGGTGATCTTGCCGACATCTGGATCTTCATCGCCGAGGCCGCATCGGAACCGGTGGCTGACGGCTTTCTTGACCGTCTGAAAGATGCCGCTTTCCGGTTGGGGAAAAGTCCTCGTATCGGGGTCAGCAGAAACAACCTGATTCCCGGTCTCCGCGTCCTGTTCCATGCCGGCTATGGCATTTACTATGTCATCCGGCCGGCGAACGTGGTGATTATCCGGGTTATTCACCAAGCCCGTGACGCTGCCGCCCAGCTCTCCGCAAAATAGCCCCAGCCCTACCGTCCCCGCTCCGCCGTCTGTGTATCCCCGGTCAGCAGCGGCGACAGGGCCGGTGCTAAAATCTTCAGCAATTGCGCTGGTAGGGCCGATGTGAAGCGATATTCCGCCGCCACTGGCCCATGCACATGGGCGGTGATGACGCCGAAGAAACGGTCGCCGACATAGAAGACAAAGGTGGCCGTGCGGTTGACCACCTTGCTTTCCAGCACCACCCCGCCCGGCCCATAGCGTTCCAGCCGCTGATCACCCGTGCCGGTCTTGCCGCCGACGGGGATTTCCTTGCCGTCAGCGGTGGTAAAGGCGCCCTTCACCCGGCGGGCCGTACCGTTTTCCACAATATCCATCAGATGGCGGCGCACGGTGCGGGCCACTTCCGGGGCCATCACCTGTTCGGCCTGATCGCCCAGATGCCCCGGCACGAAGGCCGTCTCATAGGGCGTGCCTTCCGCAAAATGCAGCCGGTCGATGCGCAGCGTCGGCAGCCGCACCCCATCATTGACGATGATGCCCATCAGTTCCGCCAGCGCCCCCGGCCGGTCGGCGGAACTGCCGATGGAGGTGGCGTAGCTGGCCAGCAGGCTGCCGAACGGATAGCCCAGCTTCTGCCATTCCGCATGGATGCGGCCAAACGCCTCTTCCTCCAGCACAATGCCGATGCGGGTATCCTGGGCTCGTTTGGAGCGGGAGGAGAACAGCCAGCGATAGCTTTCCTGGCGCGGCTTGCTGCTATCCTTCAGCATTTCGGCGCGCTGCGGCTTGGGGCTGTCCTGCAGATAGGCCACCAGCCACAATTCCAGCGGATGCACGCCGGCCATATAGCCGCGATCGTTCAACGACCAGTTATCCGGCGCATATTTCTCAAACAAGGCCGCCACCTGGGCGGCCGGCGGGGCGCCCGCCGGTACATGGCGTTCCAGAAAGGCCGTCAGGTCCGCGATGCTGGCATTGGGGCGGGCGGAACGGAAAACCACCGTCAGCCGCTCCGGCGTGGGGCGCACCCGCCGGGTCAGCCGTTCCAACGCCTGATTGGGAGTCATGCCCTTATAATCGGCCCAGAATTTGTTCAGGAAGCTGGAGCCTTCCTGATCGGCGAACTGGGCCAGATAGGTCTTGCGGGCGGGGTGGCGCGGATCGTCCAGCACATCATCCTTACGGGCTGGGCCTTCGGCGATGTAATGGTTGACGATATCGCGCATCAGCCGGATGAACACCAGATTGACGGAATGGCGGAAGGCCTCCGCCACGCTCATCACCCGGCCATCATCCTTGTCATCGAAATTGCCGAAACTGTGCAGGCCGCCGCCGGTGAAGAATCGCTCGCCCGGATTGGCGGAATATTGCCGCTGCATCGCCTGATCCAGCAGGGCCGACAGGCTGATACCCGGCTGTTCGGCCATGCTGTGCAACACCCATTGGGTCAGCCGGTCCGGCGCATCCAGGGCGGCAGCCGACAATTCATAATCCTGCCGGCTGGCATAGCGGGCGTGCAGCTTGGCAACAATCTCCAGATAGGTGACCAGCGTGCGCAGCTTGGCCGTGGACCCCAGATCCAGCTTGGCCCCTTCATTCAGGTCCAGCGGCTGGGGCAGCGTGTCCACCTGCACCCGCACCAGATTGGCCGCCGCCGTGCGCTCAAACAGGGTGACGGAATAGACGACGCGGGCCGGGTCCGCATCATTCAGCAGCCGTTCCCCCACCAGCCCCAGGGCGCGGGCCTGCACCGGATCGGCCAGTTTCTGCAACGTTTCCGTCACCCGCATCTGGGTGGTCTGGTCCAGGGTGGTATCCACCGTCAGGTCCAGCCGGTCCAACGCGTAGAGGCTCTGCACCCCCAACATGCCCAGCAGGCGGGCGCGGATGGCGTTGGTGGCCTTCTGCTCCACAAAGGAGGGCTCGGGGATGGCTGGCGGGTCATCCTTGAAGCGCAGCGGGAAATAGCGCGATGCATCGGCCAGGGCCGGATCCACCACGCCCGCCCGCTCCAGCAGGGTCAGGTGGGCATTGGCCAGATCGTTCAGCGCCTTGCGCCCACTGGCCCCCAGATAGGCCGAGGGCCGACGCTGGGCCAGCAGCAGGCTCAATACCTGTTTATAGACAATGGCCTGGGTCTGCAGCTCCCGCTCATTGCGGGGGCGGGCGCGCAACAGATCATTTGCACGCGCGAAATCGGTGCCGTACCAGGCCCACAGCCCATCCCCCAGCCCGTTCACCTCCCCCAAACCGGGGCGGGCCGACAGGGGCGTGGAATTGAGATAATCCACCAATATCTGGTGCCGTACCCGCGTTGTGTCCGGCCCGAATCGATAGGCGCGCACCGATGCCGACATCATCTGCCGCAGCTTTTCCACCCCGCTGCTGGTGCGGCCCTCCGGTGAATGGCGATATTTCTCGATCTGGGTGGCCAGGGTGGAGCCGCCAGCGCGCGGATTGTCCGGGTCCACCATCTTCAGCGGGATGGAGGCGACGGCCAGGGCGAAACGATCCCATTCCACCGCCGGGTTGCGGTGGGGAAATGTCGGGTCCAGCAGTTCCCGATTCTCGATGAACAGCAACGTATTGGCCACCAAGGGCGGCACCTCACCGAATCCGGCATAGGTGCGCTGGGGGTAACGGGCATCGAACAGGGAAAGCCCCCGGTCGTCGCGCAGCGTCAACCCACCGGCCGTCTTCTCCGGATAGGGAGCGAATCCACCGAAATCGATATAGTCGCGCAAAGCCGGGCTGGGCCGTGCCTGCAGGTCAACCCGATAGGCGGCGGCCACCAGCCGTTCCACGAATCCAGGAATGGCGCTGTAACCCAGCCGCTGGTCATAGGGGCCGTTTCCAGGGAAACGAATATCGGGATTGGGGCCCGGCTCCACCCGATAGGTCAGGTCGGAGGCATAACGGGCCAGCACCTCCGCCTGCAAGGCAGAGGTGCGCATCTCGTACCAGCCGGCCACACCGGCACCGCCGACCAAGGCCAGCGTCATGCCCCAGCTCATCCACCGGTAAAAGCGCGCCGACGCCATATCCCCCCGACCATTCCCCTTGGCACCCGTGATTCGGCAAGGTCCTGCAACAGCGCGCGGCATACCATGCCTTGCGGCAATTGCGCCATGGTCCTGGCTTTCATCAGGCTTGCCGGCGGCCAGTGTGCCAAGCGGATGATTACCCCGCAACGGCCATCACCGTCAGCCATTTAAATGAGTTAATAGGCCAGCATGGGATTAAGAAGGCACAAATAGCGAAAACCGCGCCACCAAGGGTGGGCGCGGTTTCAGCATACCGGTGAGGGAAACCCCACACCGGCCAACCCGAACGCCGATATCAGCCCTGGCGGGCCTTGAAACGGGGGTTCAGCTTGTTGATGACATAGACACGGCCCTTGCGGCGGATGACGCGGCAAGCCTTGTGGCGGGTCTTCATCGACTTCAGCGAATTGACGATCTTCATGGTGAGCTACTCGGCGCTGGAGGCATGTTTTGCGAGGCGCGGACATAATCACAACACCCCCGGCCTGTCAACCGACAGGGGTGGAAATCCGCTGCAACCCCTCTCTGCGGGGCTGAAAAGCGGCATTTCCCGCCCTGCCTATTCCAGCTCCGCCGGCTTCAACGCATAGAATCGGTAGTAACGCAGGCCCGCCGACAAGGCCGCCACGCGCCGCGCCCACATCTCCACCTCCTCCACCACGGCAACCTTGGTGTCGCGGTCCATCGACACTGTCTCCAGATGTTTCACCAGCGCCTGGATGGCCGTCATGATCAGCACGCGCTGGGTGTCGGAATTATCCTCGGTGATGCGGATATCCAGATTTCGCTGCGCCAGGGCAGCCGTATATTGCTCCACCGTCCAGGGATGCGGTTCCACCGGCTCTGCCTGCAGCCAGCCATCATAATCACGGCCGCGCAACTGGCTGTGGTCCAGCACATAATCGGTGAACAAAAGCTGCCCGCGCGGCTTCAAGGCCATTTCGATGCCGTCGATCAGACCGTCCTTGTTGCGCACGGCAAAAAAGGCCTCCTTGGCGAAGATGGCATCCACCCGCTTGGACCAACTGAAATTCTCCAGATCGCAGGCAAGCACCGGCGCCTGCCGGGCCAGCCCCGCCTTCTGGGAGCGGAAGGCTCCCCCCTCCGCCAGGACCGGGTTGGGTTCCAGCCCGGTCACCCAGGCGCCATATTGCTGGGCCATGGCGCGGGTGGCGCCGCCCAGCCCGGCACCGATATCCAGCGCACTCATCGCCGGGTTCAGACCCAGCGGCTTCACCAGGGTTGGAATGAACTCCTCGCTGCCCGGCGTGCAAAAGCCAGGGCCCCAGATTTTTTCCACCACCTCAATGCGGGTGGCGGTCCAGAGCGGCTTGCCGTTGCGGTTGAGATGCCGCCCGGACCCATCCGATGCCGGGCCGCCATGCGAATCGGTGCCCGAACCGGCGGCCCCATGATCGTGCAGGGCGGCACGGCGAATAATGTCATAGCCCTCCCACCAAGCCAGGAACCTCTGCTTGAGCGTAGGGGGCGGGACTGCCATGTCGTCGCTGCTGCTGCGTGTGGCGGCCATGCGATCCGGGTTTCATCTTCCAGGAAGCGGTTCACCCCACACATTAACCTGTCGGCGCGCCCTGCGAAACAGTCTTGGTGTGGCATCAGGGCAACGGATTAACCTTTCCATCTGTCATATACCGGTAATAGAAGCCCCGACCCGCCTCAGCCACAAGCAATGGTAAGGTTGCGTTAACCATCCCTGCCACCGCTGATTTTCCCCGCCAAGCTGCCGCACGCATATGGATGCGGCCACGTTTTGCGGGGCTATTCTTCCGCGTTATGCGCGGCTTTCCTCGTGCATCCGCCGGATAGACGGTGTAGGGTCTATCTCGGGGTGGCTGCTCGATTGGTGCCTTGCGGATGTTCTTTCCGTTCGGCGCAGAAGCGGGTACTGTCCTTGCAGCCGGTCACCCGGTGAAGTTCCTGACAATTTCGACAGTCGAGTTCGAGACCACATGTACGAGCGCCGTTCTCCGCAGAGCCCGCAGATCACCCGTCGTAGCGTCACCGCTACGGTTAAATGGTACAACCCCACGAAGGGCTTCGGCTTCGTGACCCTGTCCGATGGGTCGCCCGACGCCTTCCTTCATGCCTCGGTCGTTCAGTCCGTTGGCCATGATGCGCTGGCCGATGGCACCACCATCGTCTGCGACCTGTCCCAGGGCCAGAAGGGTCCGCAGGTGGCCTCGATCCACAACGTCGACACCTCCACCGCTGCGGCCCCGCGCCGCTCGCCAGGTGGTCCGGGTGGTGATCGCTTCGGTGGTGGGGACCGTTTCGGCGGCGACCGCTATGGCGATGCCCCGCGCGCCCCGCGCGTTGCCCGTTCCTTCGACAACGGCCCGACCGAAACCATCGAAGGCGTGGTGAAGTTCTTCTCCGCCGACAAGGGCTTCGGCTTCGTGACCCCGGATGGCGGCGGGAAGGACGTGTTCGTCCACATCACCGCTCTGGAACGCTCGGGCGTGCGGGCTCTGACGCCGGAACAGCGCGTCCGTCTGCACACCAGCATGGGCCAGAAGGGTCCGCAGGCCAACCGCGTGGAAATCCTCTGAGCGTGGTCTCGGGCATTTCAGCAGGCTTTCGGGCCTGACGCTCTGCGTTAGCGTGCTTAAAGTCAGGTAAGGGGCGCCGTCCGATGGATGGCGCCCCTTATCTTTTTTGGCATTGCTGGATATCCGCCGCCGCCGAGTCGGCACCTGAAAAAATGTGCATTTGCAGCATCGCCATGTTGCAATGGCGTTGCAGTCCGGGTGACCATGGGCCATGGCCCATCCGCCGGCCCTGGCCGGCCCGAGCAACGGGACGGTTCATGCGCGCGCTTCCCCCCTCCCCCACCCAACTGACGCGGCGATTGCTGGCCGGTATGGCCCTTGTCGCCCTGCTGGCGGGACCGGTCGTCGCCCAACTGGCGCCAGAACCGGCCAGCCAACAGACCGCCAAGCAACTGGTTACCGCCCAGCGCCATATGGTGGTGGCCGCCAACCCGCTGGCGGCAGCGGCGGGGCAGGAAATGCTGCGCCAGGGCGGCAGTGCGGTGGATGCGGCGATCGCCACGGAGCTGGTGCTGGGGCTGGTGGAACCGCAATCCTCTGGCCTGGGGGGCGGCGGTTTCCTGGTGCTGGCCGAGCCGGGGGGCAAGGTCACCAGTTATGACGGGCGGGAAACGGCGGGAGCCGCCGTGACGCCCGACCTGTTCATCGGCCCTGACGGCAAGCCGCTCTCCTTCCCCGCCGCGCTGAAGGGCGGGCGGGCGGTGGGCGTGCCGGGGCTGGTGGCGATGATGGCCCAGGCCCATGCCGCCCATGGCAAGCTGCCCTGGGCCAAACTGTTCGAACCGGCCATCCGGCTGGCGGAGGCTGGCGTACCAGCCCAGCCGCGCATGGTAACGGTGCTAGGCGAATGGCAGAAGATGCTGACCACCAGTGCGGACATGCAGCAGGTCTTCTACCGCAACGGGGCCGGCGCCCCGGCGCTGGGGGAAGTGTTCGCCGTTCCCGGCCAATTGACCACCCTGCGCCTGCTGGCCAAGGCCGGGCCGGAGGCGTTCTATCGTGGCCCCATCGCCCAGGAAATCGTCGCCCATTTGAAAGAGGTGGCGGGGCCGAACGGCCCGCCGGTGCTGAGCCTGGATGATTTCGCTGCCTATAAGGCGGTGGAGCGTGATGGTGTCTGCGTTGCTTACCGGGTCTGGAAAGTGTGCGGCATGGGGCCGCCCTCGGGCGGGGGCATCGCTGTGTTGCAGATCCTGGCCCTGCTGGCCCCGCATGATCTGAAAACCCTGGGTAAGGATAGCCCGCAGGCCTGGCATCTACTGCTGGAGGCCAGCCGGCGCGCCCATGCCGACCGCGAAGCCTATATTGGCGATCCGGACCATGTGGCCGTACCGATCAAGGGCTTGCTGGACAAAGCCTATCTGGCCGAACGGGCCCGTGGCATCGACCCCACCCGCGCGGCGACCGGCAAGGTGCCGGCGGGCAGCCCGCCCACCCGCCAGGGGGCCTTGTCGCGCCCGCCGGGTATCGGCCTGGACCTGCCCTCCACCACCCATATTTCCATCGTGGATGATGAGGGGCGGATGGTCTCCATGACCAATTCGGTGGAATTCGCCTTCGGCTCCGGTCTGGTGGCGGCCGGCATGGTGCTGAACAATGAACTGACCGATTTCGCCTTTGTGCCGGTGAAGGATGGCGTGCCGGTATCGGGGGCGGTCGGCCCTGGCCGCCGGCCGCGCTCCTCCATGTCGCCCATGGTGGTGTTTGATGCCCAGGGCCGCCCGGTGGTGGCCGTCGGCTCCCCCGGTGGCACGGCCATCATCGGTTATGTCGCCCAGGCGCTGGTGGCCATGCTGGATTGGGGGCTGGACCCGCAGCAAGCGGTAAACCTGCCCATCCTGCTGAACCGCAACGGCGCCACACAGATCGAATCACTGCCCCAGGCCGACCGGCTGGCGGACGCCCTGGCCAGCATGGGGCATGAGGTGAAGCGCGAAGCCATCAATAGCGGCGTCCACGCCATCCGCTGGACCGCACAAGGCTGGCAGGGCGGCGCTGATCCACGGCGGGATGGGGTGGCGTTGGGGGATTGAGCATGTCCGACGGCAAACCCGGTTCATACTTCCCGCAGCCAAGGCAGGAAACCTCCCATCCTGACATCAAGGTGCCCAATCGAAAGACCCGTGAAGCGATGGCAGAGGCAGAGGAAATAATTCGCCTGTACAAGGCCCGTTTCCGCCACGCCGAAAGCATGGTTGACGCCCCTGACGAAAACAGCAGCAAGTAAGCACAATCCTGCTAGCGTGTAAGATTTTTCCCAAAATTTATATTATTTTCCAATCGATTACCATTTCTCTAACCGTCATTCCCGCGAAGGCGGGAATCCAAAACCCGCGCCGTCGTATGGATTCCCGCCTTCGCGGGAATGACGGTTAGAGCCGTGTGCGTTTAACCGGAAACGCGCACGGCTCTAAGTCCTTGTTCACCGAGCGGATTCACGCTCCAAAGCGATTCCGCTTTTCCGCGATCCGCTCTCATGAATTGGAAAATTGAGCAAAATTACGAGACACTCTTAACGATGATGGGGCACCGGCACCCACGCCGATCTTTTCAACGAATAATCCCGCTCACGCCTTCGCCCCCGCCTTGGCCGCAGCCGGGTCAAGCGGCCAGCGGGGGCGGGGGGCGAAGTCCAGGCCATCCACCAGCCCCAGGCGCAGCCGTTCCAGCCCGGCCCAGGCGATCATCGCGGCATTGTCGGTGCAGAGCTTCAGCGGCGGGGCCACGAAATCGAATTTCCGCTTGGCGCACAGCTTGGTCAGCCGCGCCCGCAGTATCTGGTTGGCGGCCACCCCGCCGGCCACCACCAGCGTCTGCCCCGCCGGCCATTGTTCACGAAACAGCTTCATCGCCCGGTCACAACGGTCGATCAGGCTGTCCCCGACGGCAATGTGGAAAGAGGCGGCAAGGTCTGCCATGTCGGCATCCGTTGCCGCATCGCCCAGCAATTCCACATGCCGGCGCACCGCCGTTTTCAGGCCGGAGAAGCTGAAATTACAATCCGGCCTGCCCTTCATCGGTACCGGCAGGGGGAAGCGGCTGGGGTCGGTGGCACGGCCTGCCGCCTGTTCCATCAGCGGCCCGCCCGGATAGCCCAGGCCCATCAGCTTGGCCGCCTTGTCGAACGCCTCGCCCACCGCATCATCAATGGTGGTGCCCAGCCGGCGATAGCGGCCCACCCCCTCCACCGCCAGCAACTGGCAATGGCCGCCGGAAACCAGCAGCAGCAGGAAGGGAAATGTCACCCCATTGGTCAGCCGCGCCGTCAAGGCGTGACCTTCCAGATGGTTGACGGCGGCAAAGGGCAGGTTGCGCACGGCGGCAATCGCCTTGGCCGTCATCACCCCCACCATCACCCCGCCGATCAGGCCGGGCCCGGCGGTGGCGGCGATGCCGTCAATACCGTCCAGCCCCATCCCCGCCTCATCCAGGGCCTGTCGGATCAGCCGGTCCAGATGCTGCAAATGGGCGCGGGCGGCGATTTCCGGCACGACGCCGCCATAGGGGCGGTGATCGTCAAGCTGGCTCAGCACCACATTGGACAGCACGCGACCCGGCGCCGCGTCGCCATCGGCGGCAACGATGGCGGCGGCAGTTTCATCGCAGCTTGTTTCGATTCCGAGTATGATCATGGTCAGGCAAGCTAGTCGCATGGCGTTGCCACGGCAAGGGAGGCTTCCCAGCGAAGCCATTCAAGGATATTGAAGCGGGTATGACAGCCCTTCTCCGCATTGGTACGCGCGGCAGCCCGCTGGCGCTGGCGCAAGCCCACGAAACCCGCGACCGTCTGGCCGCGCGCTTCCCCGAACTGGCGTCCCCGGACGCTATCGAGATCGTCACCTTCAAGACGGAGGGCGACCGCATCCAGGACCGCACCTTGATGGCAGCCGGCGGCAAGGGCCTGTTCACGAAGGAGATCGAGGAGGCGCTGCTGGATGGCCGCGTCGATCTGGCCGTCCATTCCATGAAGGATGTGCCGACCTGGCTGCCCGACGGCTTGGCCATCACGGCGCTGCTGCCCCGCGAAGATCACCGCGATGGCTGGATCAGCCCCAAGGCCGCCACGCTGGATGATCTGCCCGCCGGTTCGCTGGTGGGCACGGCCAGCCTGCGCCGGCAGGCGCTGGTGCTGATGCGCCGGCCCGATCTGCGCGTCATCGCCTTTCGCGGCAATGTGCAGACGCGCCTGCGCAAGCTGGAGGAAGGGCATGTCGATGCCACGCTGCTGGCCATGGCCGGCGTCCGCCGGCTGGGGCTGGCCGACCGCATCACCTCTGTCCTGGAACCCGATGTGATGCTGCCCGCCGTGGCCCAAGGTGCCATCGGCATCGAAACCCGTATCAGCGATGATCGCACCAACGCCTATGTCACCGCGCTGAATTGCGCGGAAACCGCGTCGCGCGTGGCCGCCGAACGCGGCGTGCTGGCCACGCTGGATGGTTCCTGCCGCACGCCCATCGCCGCCTTGGCGCTGATTTCCGGATCGGCGCTGACGGTGAAGGCCCTGGTGATTCGCCCCGACGGCCGGCAATGGTTCACCACCGCGCGCAGCGGTGCCGTGGCCGATGCGCTTTCCATGGGGGTGGATGCCGGGAACGAGTTGAAGGCCATGCTGCCGTCCGATTTCTTCCAGGCCCCCAACGCGGTGGCTGACGGGCCGGTGGTGTGACAACCATCCTGGTGACACGGCCCCAGCCGGGGGCCAACGAAACGGCGGAACGGCTGGTCCAGTTGGGCCATCAGCCGCTGATCTGCCCCCTGCTGGACATCGCCTATCTGGATAGCCCCCTGGTGATCGGGCCGGATGTGTCGGCCCTGGTCCTCACCTCTCCCAGCGGGGTGCGGGGTTTGGTCCGGCTGACGGCACGGCGCGACCTGCCGGTCTACAGCGTGGGCGACCGTACCGCCGATCTGGCCCGACAACTGGGTTTTCAACAGGTTTTCAGTGCGGCGGGCGATGTAAATGCCCTGGCCGACCTGATCGTGCGGGAACCGCCGGCGGGGCCTGGGCGTTTGCTGCATGTTTCAGGGGCGGATGTGGCCGGCGATCTGGCCGCGCTGCTGCGCCCCCACGGGATCGGGCTGGACCGGCACATCGCCTATCGCGCGGTGCCGGCCAGCATATTGGATGATCAGACGCAGGCTGCCCTGGCGGATGGTCGGATTCGCGCGGTGCTGCTTTTTTCCGCCCGCACCGCGCGTTGCTTTGTTACCCTGGTGGAAAAGGCGGGATTGGCACCCGCGATGGCGGGGCTGACGGCCCTGTGCATCAGCCAGGCCGTCGCCGAGGCCATTGCAGGCCCGGCTTGGGGGGACGTCAAGGTTGCGGCATCGCCCGATGCCGACCATCTGTTGGCACTGCTGCCGTCTGGCGATCGTGCCTGAACCGGTGTGTTAAGGAGGTTAAATGGCGGACGAGATGAACCGGGAGGCCCCTGTCTCCGGCAGCCCGGCGGAAAAGGCCCGCGCCCTCGCCACCGACAGCATCATCGAACGGTTTGGCGGCATCCGCCCCATGGCCGGCAAGCTGGGCCTGCCGGCAGAGGATGTGCAGCTTTGGCGCAAGCGCGGCTTCATCCCGCTGTCCGTGGCCGATGATCTGGCCGCCGCCGCTGCCGCCCATGGCATCACCCTGACACGCGGGGAGATTGATGCCGCCAGCGCCGCCGAACAATCACCGACGGAGGCTGAACGCCGCCGTCTGGCCGAACTGGAGCGGGAAGTGACCGACACCCGAAATGACAAGGCCGAACGGCCAGCCCCGGCCCCCAGCGCCAAACCCGCCCCCAACCTTGCCCCGCCGCCCCGCCGGCGCGGGGGCCGGTTGCTGGGCGGTACGGCCCTGCTGCTGGCCCTGGCGGCCCTGTCCGTGGCGGGCTACAGCCAGTGGCAACAACAGCAGATGGCCGTGACAGCCTCTGCCCCGGCGCCGACCGTTGACCTGACACCGCTGGAAGCGCAAATCGCCGCCCTGCGCGCCGATGCGCAAAGCGACCGTACCCAGGTGGCCACCCTGGCCAAGCGCCTGGATAATGTGGAAGCCCAGGTCCGCCAACTGGCGGCGGCACCGGCAACCACCGCACCCGGCGCTATGGCCGAAACACCCACCGTCCCGCAGGCCGCCCCCGCCGCGCCTTCGGACCTGGAACCGCAATTGTCGCCGTTGCGCGATCAGGTGACGGCTTTGGGCCAGCGGGTCGATGGGCTGGAAAAGCTGACCGCCCTGCTGCCCGGCCTGCATGATGGCCATAGCAGCCTGCGCCAGAGGCAGGAGGAATTGGGCGGTCGGGTGGACGCGCTGGAGGCGCGCAAGCAACAGGCATCCGCCGGCGAAGGGCTGGTGGTGGCCATCGGCCAGTTGCAGGCCGCCCTGGTCGCCGGCCGTCCCTATGCCAAGGAACTGCGCGCCGTGCAGGCGCTGACCCGCGACCTGCCCGATCTGACGGCCACGCTGGCGCCGCTGTCGGCCAGTGCCGAAAGCGGGCTGGCCAGTGATGTGGCACTGAACCGGCAGTTCCGCGATCTGGCCCCCGCCATCCTGGCCGCCGACCGTACCCGCAGCGATGCCAGTTGGGCCGATCAGGCGCTGGGGCGCCTGTCCAGCATCATCACCATCCGCCGCGCCTCTGGTGAGGTGGCGGGCGATGGGGCGGATGCCATCCTGGCCCGGGCAGAGGCAGCCCTGAATGAGGGCAGCATCGCCAAAGCCGTGGCGGAGATGGAAAAGCTGAGCGGCCCGGCGGCAGAAAAGGCCGCCCCCTGGCTGGCCCCGGCGCGGGCCCGCCTGGCCGCCGAAGCCGCCGCCCAGGCTTTGGCCGATCTGGCGCTGGCCCGCCTGTCGGGCCATGACGGCACCAATGGGGAGGGGCGGCCATGAGGAAAGCCATCTTCCTATTCATCAAGCTGGGCATTCTGGTGGCCGCTGCCGTCTGGATCAGCCAGCGGCCCGGCCGGCTGTCGGTGGAATGGCTGGGTTATGCCATTGATATGCCGGTGGCGGCGGCCCTGGCCGTGCTGCTGGTGCTGCTGGCGCTGACAGCACTCTCCTATCGCCTGTGGCTGGCGCTGCGCCGGGGGCCGGGGGCGCTGGGGCGGCGGCGCAATACCAAGAAGCGCGAACAGGGCTATCGCGCGCTGACGCAGGGCATGGTGGCCGTGGCCGCCGGCGATGCGGAAGCGGCCAAGCGCTACGCCGCCAAGGCGGAAAGCCTGCTGCATGAACCGCCGCTGACCCTGCTGTTGTCCGCCCAGGCGGCCCAGCTTCAGGGTGATGAGCAGGCGGCCAGCCGCTATTTCAAGGCGATGCTGGAGCGTAAGGAAACCGAATTTCTCGGCCTGCGCGGCTTGCTGACCCAGGCGATCAAGCGCGGCGACCGCGCCGCCGCCCTGGACTATGCCCGTCAGGCCCAGGCCTTGCAGCCCAAGGCACAATGGCCGGCAGCCGCCCTGGCGGAACTGGAAGCCGCCAGCGGCAACTGGCTGGAAGCCGACAATGCGCTGGCCAAGGCACAAAAGACCAAGGCGCTGGGTAAGGATGATGCCCGCCAGCGCCGCAGCGCCCTGCTGGTGGAGGAAAGCCGGGCCGCCGCCAAATCCGGCCGGCCCGACGCGGCCTTGCAGGCAGCACAGACGGCGTTCGATCTGGACCCCGCCCGTGTGCCCGCCGCCGCCCAACTGGCCCGGCTGCGCGCCGCCGCCGGCCAGCATTCCAAGGCGACCAAGGTGCTGGAACAGGCCTGGCGCATCGCCCCCCATCCCGATCTGGCCGCTGCCTGGGGTGAGGTGTCGGCCAAACAGACCCCGCTGGATCTGGTAAAGCGGTATGAGGCGCTGCTGGCGCTTTCCCCGCAATCACCCGATGCGCACCGTGCCCTGGCGAAGGCGGCGATTGCCGCCCGGCTGTGGGGTGTGGCGCGCAGCCATCTGCAACAGGCCGAGGCGGTGGAGCCCAGTGCTGCCACCTATCGGCTTTATGTCGAACTGGCGCGTGCCGAACATGGCGACGGCCCGCAGGCGCGCGACTGGCTGGCCCGCATCGCCAATGCCGAGGCCGATGCCGGTTGGGCCTGCGGCAATTGCGGCACCGCGCATGAGGAATGGCACGCCGTCTGTGCCGCCTGTGGCGGCTTTGACAGCATCACCTGGCGCCGCCCGCCTTCACAATTGCCGGTGGCAGTGTAAAGCACCCTCGGTTCCCTTAAAAAAGCCCTTTCAGACATCCCTTCAGGCACACTAAACCCAAGGGATTGGCTTGCCGGGTGTTGCGGGGTTTCGGGATGTTGTTGCCGTATCTGGGCGGGGTGGATGCCCTGCTGCTGCTGGTCATTGCCATCGTGCTGGATGCCTGCGTGGGTGACAGTCCCTGGCTGGCCCGCCTGCTGCCCACCCCAGCCACGCTGGTGGCCCGCCTGACGGCCCGGCTGGACCGGCGATTGAACCGTATCGACCGCAGCGATGCCGCCCGGCGGGCACGGGGTGCGCTGGTCAGCCTCTGCCTGCTGCTGGGGGCGCTGTCGCTGGGGCTGGTGCTGGCCTTTGCCTTCCGGGAAGTGCGCTGGGGGGCGGTGCCGGAACTGCTGCTGCTGGCCCGCGCCCTTTCCATCCGCAGCGCCTGGACCGGCATGGGCCAAACGCTGAAGGCCCTGGAAAGCGGCGGGGTGGAGGCCGGGCGGGAGGCTGTGGCCCCCCTGACCGACCGCCAGACCTGGAGCCTGGATATCCATGGCGTGCTGCGTGCCGCCATTGAAGGCGGGATGCTGCGGCTGGCCTGCGGGCTGGCAGCCCCCTTGTTCTGGTATGCCGTCTTGGGCCTGCCGGGCCTGCTGGGCTGGGCCGCGATTGACGGCATGGCGCAGGTGATCGGCCATGATGTGCCGCGCTTCCGCCAGTTTGGTGGTGTGGCGCGGCAATTGCGGCGGCTGACCGGCTGGCCACCGATGCTGCTGGCCACGCTCGCCCTGCTGCTGGCGGGTCTGTTCGTGCCCGGCAGCAAGGCGCTGGGCGGCTGGCGGGAGCTGGCCACGGCCCGCCGCCACCCCTGGGGCCCGCTGGCCCTGCCGGTAGCGGCCGCTGCCGGCGCCCTGGATCTCGCCATGGCCGGTCCCCGGCGGGAGGGTGAACAGGTGGTGAAGGAACCCTGGCTGGGCCGGGGCCGGGCCCGGGCCACCAGCCGCGACCTGCGCGCCGCCATGGCGCTTTATGGTGTGGCCGGCCTGCTACTGGTGGGGTTGACCGTCTCCGCCGGGTTGATCGCCGCCGGCCTAGGCCTGTGAAGCAAATCAAGCATAGACCAAATATAGGCCATCATATCCCCTTTATGGCGAAATCCAGTCCTTTGCGGCAGAAATGGGACCAAACGTAAGAACCTCTTTGACTGACCTATGGCAAGTTCTTGAAAAATCTAAACAGCGCAATTTTTCCCGATTTTTGGCGCTGGTCTGCGGAACAAGCCCGCCGTGACGTCGTTCCTTGTGCGATGCCGGGTTGGACATCACCCATCAACTGGGTCTTCTGATCGCCCCACCCAGGCAAAGTCCGGCAGCCGCCCCGATGGCGGTGCCGACTGACATGCTGGCAAGGAGACAGACATCATGCACAAGACCACCAAAGCCGCCCTGATCGCCGCCGCTTTGATCGCCGCCCCCGCCACTGCCGCTTTTGCGCAGACCGATCCGCTGGAAAATCTCAGCCAACCGGGCCGTGATGCCTATGCGGTCTATCTGAAGCTGGCCAGCCCCAAGGCCTTTGCCGTCGCTGAAGATGGCGCCATCGGTTACAGCGCCGGCGGGGACAGCGCCACCGCCCGGGCCAATGCCCTGGCCCGCTGTGGCGAAGTGACCAAGGATGATTGCCGCATCTTCTCCGTCGACGGGCAGACCGTGGCTGAGGTGAAGGGGCTGAGCGCCGAACTGTCGCAGCTTGCCCGCGCCAACACGGACGCCGCCGACCTGAAGGGTGAGGTGCTGGCCGATTATCAGAAGGCCGAAGGGGCCAAGGCCATTGCCATGTCCAGCGACGGCGCCTTTGGCTGGGTGGTCCGCGATAGCGAGGAAAAGGCCCGCCAGGATGCGCTGGCCCAGTGCCAGACCTATGGCAAGGAATGCTCCATCCAGGCCTCGGCCCCCGCGATGAAGAACTAACTCCTTAATTTAACTGGAAAACAGGAACGGCCGCCACCTTAATCCCCATTGGGTGGCGGTCGGCAGACCGGCGGGGCGGGGCCATATCCCCTGACCCACCCCGTTCCGCCGGTTCTTCCTGCCAGCGAAGGGCGGCCCTCTCCAGGCCGCCCTTCTTGCTTGGGCGCGCCCGGCGGGGTAAGCCTTGCCGGAACGGAACAATCATTGCCGATCCTTGAAGACCAAGCCAGGGGGAAACACCATGCGTCGCATCGCTGTCATCGGGGCCGGGGCCTGGGGCACAGCGCTGGCCATGGCCGCCGCCCGCGCCGGGGCCGAGGTGGTGTTGCAGGCGCGTGAAGCGGAACTGGTGGACACCATCAACCGCAGCCGGGAAAACAATATCTACCTGCCCGGCATCCATCTGGAGCCGGCGATCCGCGCCACACAGGATATGGCCGATGCTGCATCCTGTGATGCCGTGCTGCTGGTGACACCAGCCCAGCATCTGCGCACCGCCTGCCGCACCCTGAAGCCCCTGCTGGCACCGGGGACGCCGGTGATCATCTGCGCCAAGGGGATCGAGATCGAGACCGGCGCGCTGATGAGCGAGGCGGCAGAGGCCGAACTGGGCGGACAGCCGCTGGCCGTGCTGTCCGGCCCCACCTTCGCGGCCGAAGTGGCCAAGGGCCTGCCGACAGCGGTGACGCTGGCCATTGATGATGCGGTTTTGGGCCGCCGTCTGGTGGCTGCCCTTGGTGGCCGCACCTTCCGCCCCTATCTCTCCGACGATCTGATCGGGGCACAGGTGGGCGGGGCAGTAAAGAACGTGCTGGCCATCGCCTGTGGCGTCGTCCATGGCCGGTCGCTGGGCGACAATGCCCGTGCCGCCCTGATCACCCGTGGCCTGGCGGAAATCGCCCGGCTGGGTATGACACTGGGCGCCCGGCCGGAAACCCTGATGGGCCTGTCCGGCCTGGGCGATCTGACACTGACCTGTTCATCCCTGCAATCGCGCAACATGTCACTGGGGGCCGCCCTGGGCCAGGGCCGCACCCTGGAACAGGTGCTGGGCGAACGCCGCTCCGTGGCGGAAGGGGTCTATACCGCCCGCGCCGTAGTAAAACTGGCGGCCTCCAAGGGCGTGGATATGCCACTGTGTCAGGCAGTGGATGCCCTGTTGAACCATGGTGCCAGCCTGGACAGCGTGATCGATGGGCTGATGACCCGCCCCTTCAAGCATGAAGGGCTGTGAGGAGCGGCAAAGCTTCCTGCACAGCCCCCTCGCTCAACACGGAAGAATGGGCCGGCGTTACCACCGGCCCCCTTCCCTTACCCGGCCAGCAGGCCGCGCAACTGGCGGCTGGCAACGGCCAGCATGGCGATATCCACGCTGGCAGCCGCCCGCATCTCCGTCAGCAGGCTGTTGATCCGGTCCAGCGGGCCCTGGCGCTGGGCGATCCAGCCCTCCAGCGGGTTGCCGCCGGGCTGGGCCAGCACACGGGCCGTCAGCCTTGCCTGCAAGCTAAACAGATCGTCCATGGTGGCGGCCACCGCCTGACGCTGCCAGTGATTGTCGGCCTTCACCTCCATGGTGCGGGCGCGCAGCGTATCCAGCCCGATCCGGTCTCCCAACTGGAAGTAAAGCGCGGCCACATCGGGTGCCGGTTTTCCGGTTTCCACCGTCACGGCGGCGATGTCGGTCGCCGCCGCCAAGGCCGGCAACTGGGCGATATGGGAAGCCAGATCGCCCGGCACCTGCTGTTCCGACCAGCGGCCTGCATGTTCGGCCACCCATTTCAGCGCCGCCGGGGACAGCAGGCCGGCCAGATCGCCGGCCAGTTCCGCCACCACCGGGGCCAGCCGGGCGATTTCGGCCTGGATATCCAGCGGATAGGCGCCATGGGCCAGCACCCAGGGCACGGCACGCCGCATCAGATGCCCGGTATAGAGCATCATTTCTGTCTGTGCCGAGGCTGGGGCCTTGGCGTCCAACGCCTCCACCGCATCCCACAGGGCGCGCAGGCCAAAGGCATCGCGCACCACCAGATAGGCGCGGGCCACATCATCGGCCCCGCGCCCGGTCTGTTCCACCATTTCCCAAGTGAAGGTGGGGCCGACGCGGTTGACCATGCCGTTGGTGACAGCGGTGCAGATAATCTCCCGCCGCAACTGGTGCCCGGCCACCGCGTCTGGGAAACGGTCCTGCAGGGCCTTGGGGAAATAGCGCACCAGATCGCCCAGCACGGCGGTATCGTCGGGCAGGCCGCTGGCCAGCAACTGGTCGTACAGGTCGATCTTGGCATAGGCCAGCAGCACCGCCAGTTCCGGCCGCGTCAGCCCCTGGCGGTTGGCCACGCGGGCGGCCACCTCCTCATCATCGGGCAGGAACTCGATGGCGCGGGACAGCTTGCCGGCCTTTTCCATGGTGCGGGCAAAGCGGGCCTGATCCTCCAGCGTATCCGCCGCGTTGGCCTGGGCAATGGTCAGGGCCTGGGTCTGCTTGTAATTGTCGGTCAGCACCAGGGCGGCGACCTCATCGGTCATTTCCGCCAACAGCTTGTCGCGCTGCTCGCGGGTCATGCCGCCCTTGTCCATCACATCCCGCAGCAGGATCTTGATATTCACCTCATGGTCAGAGGTGTCCACGCCGGCGGAATTGTCGATGGCGTCGGTATTGATGGCGATGCCGGCTTGCGCCGCCTCCACCCGGCCGCGCTGGGTGAAGCCCAGATTGGCCCCTTCGCCCACCACCTTCACCCGCAGGTCGCGGCCATTGATGCGGATGGCATCATTGGCCTTGTCGCCGGCATCGGCGTTGCTTTCCGCGTGCGACTTCACATAGGTGCCGATGCCGCCCAGCCACAGCAATTCCACCCGTGCCTTCA
The DNA here is from genome assembly GCA_943370215.1 of Azospirillum sp. RU38E. Lineage (GTDB taxonomy): Bacteria > Pseudomonadota > Alphaproteobacteria > Azospirillales > Azospirillaceae > Niveispirillum. The sequence continues at coordinate 43,442 of CALRQC020000023.1, read as the reverse complement.
GGATGGCCTGCATCAGGGCCGCCGGCGTCAGCCGTTCATTGGGGATGTCCAGCGCCTGGCGGATTTCCGGGGAAAGCTGAATGAACTTGGCCGAGCGGTCGAAAATGCCACCGCCGGGCGACAGCAGGGCGGCATCGTAATCCGCCCAGGAGGAACGGCCCAGATCGAACAGGCGCTTGCGCTCCGCCCAGCTTGTCGCCGCATCCGGGTTGGGATCGATGAAGATATGGCGATGGTCGAAGGCGGCGATCAGCCGGATATGGCGCGACAGCAACATGCCATTGCCGAACACATCGCCCGACATGTCGCCCACGCCGACAGTGCTGAAATCCTCCCGCTGGATATCCTTGCCCCGTTCGCGGAAATGGCGCTTCACCGCCTCCCACGCACCGCGCGCGGTGATGCCCATGCCCTTATGGTCATACCCGGCAGACCCGCCGGACGCGAACGCATCATCCAGCCAGAAGCCGTAATCACGCGACACGCCATTGGCGATGTCGGAGAAACTGGCCGTGCCCTTGTCGGCAGCCACCACCAGATAGGGATCGTCGCTGTCCAGCCGCACCACATCGATGGGCGGGATCACCTCCCCCTTCTTCAGGTTGTCGGTGATGTCCAGCAGGCCGCGCATCATGGTCTTGTAGCATTCGACCACTTCGGCCATCAGCGCCTCGCGCCCGGCGGTGGGCGGCGGTGGGTTCTTCACCACAAAGCCGCCCTTGCTGCCCACCGGCACGATCACCGCATTCTTGACGATCTGCGCCTTGATCAGGCCCAGGATTTCGGTGCGGAAATCCTCCTTGCGGTCGGACCAGCGGATGCCGCCGCGCGCTACCTTGCCGCCGCGCAGATGGATGGCCTCCACCCGCGGGCTATAGACCCAGATTTCCCGCCAGGGGCGGGGCAAGGGCAGTTCGTCAATCCCGGTGCTGTCCAGCTTGAAGCTGACATAGGGTTTGGACGTGCCGTCGGCGGCCTTCTGGAAATAATTGGTGCGCAGGGTGGAGCGGATCAGGTTCAGCATCCGGCGCAGGATGCGATCCTCATCCAGGTTGGAGACACCATCCAGCGCATGGTCAATCTCCAGGATCAGGCCCTTGCGCTTCACATCCACCGCATCGCGGCCAAACTGCGCCAGGAAGGCCGGATCATGGCTGACACGGAACAGGTCGATCAGCCGGCGGGCAATGCCGGCATGGGCGGCCAGCGTATTCTCGATATATTCCTGGGTCAGGTCGAACTTGGCCTGTTTCAGGTACTTGGCATAGGCGCGGAAGACCACCACCTCCCGCCAGGACAGGCCGCCGGCCAGCACCAGCCGGTTCAGCCCGTCGCTCTGCGCCTCCCCGGTCCAGACGCGCAGGAACGCATCTTCAAAGGCGGCCTTCACCTTCTCCAGTTCCACCGCCCGCCCATCGGCGGTGCGCATGTCGAAATCCTGGATGAAGATATTGGCCGGCTGGTCCGGAACCTCCACCTCATACGGGCCACCTTCGGCCAGGATACGCAGGCCCAGATGTTCCAGCATCGGCAGAACCTGTGACAGTTCCACCGGGCCACCGGACTGGTAGACCTTGAAGTAAAGCTGGTTGCTTTCCGCCTCCACCGGGCGGTGCAGGTTCAGCGCAATACGCCCGGTGGCCAGCACCTGTTCAATGCGGGCGACGTCCACCACCGCCTCATCCGGGCCATAGGCCTCCTGATAGGAGGCCGGCAGGGCCTGGAGATATTTGCGGGCCAGTGCCAGACCGGCAGCCTCGCCCTTTTCTTCCACCAGAGCCTGGGACAGCCGGTCGCGCCAGCCGCGCGCGGCTTCGATCAACTGGGTTTCCAGTTCCACCACATCCACATCCGGCACCGCACCATTGGTCTGGATGATCAGATGCACGCGGGCCAGCACGCTTTCCGACAGGGTGACATGGGCCTGGGAGGTGCTGCCGCCATAGGCCTTCTCGATCAGGCCCTGCAGGCAGCGACGCAGATCGGTATCGTAACGATCGCGCGGAACATAGATCAGTGCGGAAACGAAACGGCCAAACGGGTCTTTGCGCACGAACAGGGCCACGCGCTGGCGGTCCTGCAATTGCAGCACGCCCAGGGCGATGTCATGCAGTTCGTCATCGCTGATCTGGAACAACTCGTCACGCGGGAAGGTTTCCAGAATATGCAGCAGGGCCTTGCCATCATGGCCGCGCGGGTCGAACCCGGTGCGCGCCATCAGCCGGTTCACCTTCTGCCGCAGATAGGGAATGTCGCGGGATGACCGGTTATAGGCGGTGCTGGTGAACAGGCCGGCGAACAGCCGTTCGCCGATCTCCTCCCCCTTGTCGTTGAACAGCTTCACCATCACCGCATCCAGCGGCGCACGGCGATGCACGGTGCTGTCCTTGTTGGCCTTGGTGACCATCAGGAAGCGCTGCTGGCGCACGAAACTGCGCACTTCCGGTGGCAGGGTGGAGAAATGGCGCAGCCCGTCAAAGACGCTGACATCATCGTCGCGCAGCACGCCCAGCCCCTGGCCGGCCTGAATCTCCAGCGTCGCCTCGCCATTATCCTGGCCGAAGCGATATTCGCGCACGCCGAGGAAGATGAAATGTTCCTCATCCATCCAGCGCAGGAAGGCCAGGCCTTCGTCGATTTCCTCTGCCGGCAGAGGCAGGCGGCTGGTGCTGCTGTCCAGCAGGGTTTCGGCCAGCCGTTCGCGCATGGCGGTGAAATCGGCCACAGCGGCGCGCACATCGCCCAGCACCTTCAGGATGCCGCTGCGCAGCGCTTCCAGCTCTGCCGCACCGGCAATCTGATCCACCTCGATATGCATCACCGATTCGGCAATGGCGTCGCTGGGGGCGGCATCGGGTTCAAACAGGGTGGCGATCTTGCCGTCCGTCCCGCGCGTCAGGCGCAGCACCGGATGCACCACCAGATGCACGGTCAGCCCATGGCGGTTCAGTTCAGCGGAAACGCTGTCCACCAGGAAGGGCATATCGTCATTGACGATTTCCACCACGGTATGGTGGGCGTGCCAGCCATCGGCATCCACGCGCGGATTCATCACCCGCACCAGCGTTTCACCCGGATGGCGGGTGCAGCCGAACTGCCAGATGGCGAGTGCCGCACCATAGAGCTCATCGGCACTGGACCGCAGCATGTCCTCGGCTGAGACATTGCGGTAGAACTGCCGCACGAAGGTTTCGGCCAGAACGACCTTCTCCTTGGGCAGGCGGGCGCGCAGCTTGGCAACCACCTGTTCCACCAGCTCGGACTTCCGCTGTTCGAGCTTGTACGCCATGACTTCTCTCCCGATGTCACCGGCTCTCTGGCCGGATTCTGTCCGGCCCGGCACGGTTTGCGGACCATACCTTGCCCCATTTTCGTGACAGTCCGGAAGGTGCAGACGGTTACAATCCCATGATCCGAAAGGCTTGTGCTGTTGGCGGGCTGGCATACGGCATTCCATTGCTTTACAAGCGGCAACGGCTTTCTTTTCGAATGCGCCGTTATCGCCCGATCTTCGAAGCTGGGAGGAAGCACCCCTTGCCCGTGGCCGACTCGAGTGTGCTGGGTCTGACCGCTGTCATCGTTGCGGTGACGGATGAGGTGCCGCGCGTGCTGGTGGTGCGGCGCATGACCCATGACCTCGCCACCCCCGAACAGCGTGACGCGACGGAGGGGCTGGATCTGCTGCCCTTCGGCCCCTTTGCACCGGAGCGCGACCGCACGCTGGAACAGGGCTTGCGCCGCTGGGTGCAGGAACAGACGGGCCTGCCGCTGCGCTATGTGGAGCAGCTTTACACCTTCGGTGACCGCTACCGCGACCCGCGAGAGCTGGAGGGCGGGGCGCGGGTGGTGTCCGTCGGCTATATGGCCCTGGTGCGCGAGGCGCCGCTGTCGGGCAGCGGGGCGGCGGAATGGCACGATTGGTACGATTATTTCCCGTGGGAGGATTGGCGCGACGGAAGGCCGGAGATCCTGACCAGGGTTATCCTGCCGGCGTTGGAACGCTGGATCGCCGCCGCCCCCGATGCTGCCACCGCCGCCGCCCGGGTCGAACGTGTCTCCACCACCTTCGCCGAAGAAGAACTGTGGGATACCGAACGGGTGCTGGAACGCTATGAGCTGCTCTACAGCGCAGGGCTGGTGGCCGAGGCCCGGCGTGACCGGGCCATCCGCCAGCGCTTAGGGCTGGCGCTGGATCAGGCCCATCTGGATGAACCCGATCTGGCGGCGCAACTGGGCACGCCCATGGCGCATGATAATCGCCGCATCCTGGCCGTCGGGCTGGGGCGGCTGCGCGGCAAGCTGAAATACCGGCCGGTGGTGTTCGACCTGCTGCCGGCCCAGTTCACCCTGTTCCGCCTGCAGCGCACGGTGGAGGCCTTGTCCGGCGTGCAGTTGCACAAGCAGAATTTCCGCCGGCTGGTGCTGGCCGGCGGGCTGGTGGAGGCCACCGGCACGCATGAGGCCAATACCGGCGGCCGCCCCGCCGAACTGCACCGGTTCCGCCGCGATGTGCTGCGCGAACGGGTGGCGGCAGGCGTCGGCCTGCCGATGGTGCGGATGGTGGATTGAGCAAGGGTGGAAGGCAGGCCGCCTTTGAGCGGCCGCCCTTACCGTGCCAGCAGAAAAGCCAGGATGGCCGTGGTGGCCGACACGTTCAGCGACTGTACCCAGCCGCTGCCCCGGATCGTCACCAGGGCCTCGCAGGCCGACTGGCTTTCCGGCGGCATTCCGTGTTCCTCATTCCCCATCACAAAGGCGGTGGGCCGCCCGTCGGCGCTGGGCGACAGCGCGTCCAGGCCGGGGAAATCACCCAGCGCGGTGCCCACGGTACGGTAATGCGGGCGCAGGCCCGCCAATGCCGCCGCGAATCCCTGAGCCTGATAAAGGTCCACATATTCGAACCCGCCTTCGGCCACGCGATAGGCTGCCTCTGACGGCAGGGCCTGGCCCTTATGGTCGGAGATCAGCACCCGGTCGATGCCGAAAAAGGCGGCGGTGCGGATGATGGCTCCCAGATTATGCGGGTTGGAAACCCCATCCAGAATCAACAGACGGCGGCCTTCTGCCCGCCACTGGCGGGCCATCGCCGGGTCATAGGCGAGCACCGGGCGGGGCTGCGCCTCTGCCACGATGCCGCCATGCATGGCCGATCCGGCAATCTTCTCCAGCTCCGCGGCCGGCACCATCCGATAGGGTTTGCGCTGTTCGGCCAGCCGGGCACAGAAGGGGCCGGTATCGGCGCGGAACCGCTCATCGAAATAAAGCCGCTCCACCCGGTCCGGGTCTTGGGCGAACAAGGCTGCCACCGCCGGCCAGCCGGCCACACGGAACGGCTTGCGCCGCGCCGGCCTGGCCGGGGACGGCGGGGCCGGTGGTTTCAGGCGCAGGGTGGGGCGCGGCTTTGGCTGGTCAATCATGGAAGCAATCAGGCGGCAAAGAAGGTGAGGTAGGACAGCATGATGGTGCCAATGGCGATACGGTACCAGGCAAAGGGCGTGAAGCCATGCCGGCTGACGAAATCCACCAGCCAGCGTACCACCACCAGCGCCGCCAGGAAGGCGACGACGAAGCCCACGGCGATCAGGCTGACCGAATCGACAGCCAGCACATCGCGGTTCTTGTAGAGATCATAGACGGCCGCACCCAGCATGGTGGGAATGGCGACGAAGAAGCTGAACTCGGCTGCCGCCTTGCGCTCCACCCCCATCAACAGCGACCCGATGATGGTGGCACCCGAGCGGGAAACGCCGGGGATCATCGCCAGACACTGGATGAAGCCGATGGACAGCGACAGGCGGGCCGGGAAATTTTCGACCTCGAAATAACGCGGGCTTTTCACCAGCTTTTCTGCCACCAGAATGATGATACCCCCGACGATCAGGGCGATGGACACCACAGTCGGGTTGAACAGCACACTCTTGATATAGGAATGCGCCACCACGCCGATGCCGGCGGCGGGCAGGAAGGCCAGCAGGATGGCGGCGGTGAAGCGCACCGCCGCCTTGTCGCCCCGGAACAGCCCGGTCAAAACGCCCCAGAGCTTGCTGAAATAGACCAGCAGGATAGCCAGGATGGCGCCCAACTGGATCACCACCTTGAACAGGTCTTCGGCCTGACCTTTGAAGCCCAGCACCTCGCTCAGCATGATCAGGTGGCCGGTGGAGGAAACGGGAATGAATTCCGTCAGCCCTTCCAGCAGACCCAGCAGGATGGCGTCAAAAAAGGGGGTGGTTTCGGCGATCAAAATGGCAGTTCCCTTGGGGCGTGTCGGGGATGGGGGATCGGCGGCGCCTGTATAGCAGCCGATCCCCGCCCTGGCGACTGCGACATGGGCGCCCGGTTGGGCGCGTCACCCGGAATCGCGCTTTTGCAATGGTTCTGACATAGAAAGGTCCGAAACGGACCTATTTTGACGATTGAGAACAGTTCTTAACTGAGGTTGCGCCGAAAGCACGGGACTTATGCGCCAAAAAATAGGCAGCAATGCTGACCTATCGCTGAAAAACTGCTGGAATGGAGGCTTTCGGCACTTTATATGATCGTTCTCCGCCGCTGGAGGATAAGGGAATTACCCGTCCGCCGGCTGGGTTTCAGGTGGGAATGAGGATTGGTTCCATGGCGCAGCAGAATATGCTCGGGTTTGTCCATACCGAACAGCGGATGCCCGATAAACGGGAACCGGCGCTGCGTCGCCAGGATTTTGATGAGATCTATGCCCGCTTCAGCGATCAGGGTGCGTCCGAACAGGCGGGCCGCTGCTCCCAGTGTGGTGTGCCCTTCTGTCAGGTTCATTGCCCGGTCAGCAACAATATCCCCGACTGGCTGAAGCTGACGCGCGAAGGCCGGCTGGAAGAGGCGTATGAGCTGTCCCAGGCTACCAATAATTTCCCGGAAATCTGCGGCCGCATCTGCCCGCAGGACCGTCTGTGCGAAGGCAACTGCACGATTGAGCAGTCGACCCACGGCACGGTCACCATCGGTGCGGTGGAAAAATACATCACCGACACGGCGTGGGAACGCGGCTGGGTGAAGCCGATCGTGCCGCGCGTGGAGCGTGACCAGTCCGTCGGCATCATCGGTGCCGGCCCCGCCGGTCTGGCCGCCGCCGCGCAACTGCGCCAGAAGGGCTATAAGGTTCATGTCTATGATCGCTATGACCGCGTGGGCGGCCTGCTGATCTATGGCATCCCCGGCTTCAAGCTGGACAAGGACGTGGTGATCCGCCGCTGGAAGCAGTTGGAGGAATCGGGCGTTGAGTTCCATCTGGGCGTTGAGGTTGGCCGCAATATCGACCTGCGCACCCTGCGTTCGCAGCACGACGCCGTGCTGATCGCCACTGGCGTGTACAAGGCCCGCGATCTGGGCGGGCCGGGCTCCGGGCTGGAAGGCATTGTTGCCGCACTGGATTACCTGACCGCCAGCAACCGCAAGAGCCTGGGTGACACGGTGCTGGATTTTGAGACCGGCAAGCTGAACGCCAAAGGCAAGAATGTGGTGGTGATCGGCGGTGGCGACACGGCGATGGATTGCGTGCGCACCGCCATCCGCCAGGGTGCCAAGTCGGTGAAGTGCCTCTATCGCCGCGACCGCAAGAACATGCCGGGTTCGCAGCGCGAAACCGCCAATGCGGAGGAAGAGGGCGTGGAATTCGTCTGGCAGACGGCACCGGACGGGTTCACCGGCGACGCGCATGTCACCGGCGTCAAGGTCTTCAAGATGCATATGGGCGTGGCCGATGCCACCGGCCGCCAGACCCCGATGCCCATCGAAGGGTCCGGCTATACGATTGATGCCGATCTGGTGGTGAAGGCGCTGGGCTTCGACCCTGAGGAAATCCCCACCCTGTTCGGCGCGCCGGAACTGAAGGTCAGCCGCTGGGGCACGGTGCAGGTGAAGTACGCCACCATGATGACCAACCTGGATGGCGTGTTTGCCGCCGGCGACATCGTGCGCGGGGCCTCGCTGGTGGTGTGGGGCATCAAGGATGGCCGCGACGCCGCCGAGGGCATCCATAAATTCATCCAGGCCAAGGCCGCCCAGCCGGTGGCTGTGGCGGCGGAGTAAGGATGCCGACCGTCGCCTGGATCCTGGGATATGCGATCGTCTTCTTCTTTGAAGACCATGCGCCGCCCCATTTCCATGTGCGCGGCAAGGGTGTGGAGGCAAAGTTCGATCTGGCGGAACTGACGCTGGTGGAAATCAAGGGGCAGCTGAGGCCGGCTGAAATCCGGGCGATCCGGGATTGGGCGCGCCGCCATCTGCCGGCCCTGTATAGGGCCTGGAATATGGTGCAGGATGGCGAAACGCCACCCAGGATCGGAGGCTGACCCCATGTATTACATCGCCAAGGCAACCGCCAATCCGGACTTTACCGTTACCATTGAATGGCAACACGGTCCGACCAGCATTGTCGATTTCAAGCCGACCATCGCCAAGGGCAAGGTCTTCACCCCTTTGGCCGATGTCGCCTTCTTCACCGGTAAGCTCTATGTGGCCGAAGACGGCTATTATCTGGGCTGGCCGGTAGAGATTGATTTCAGTGCCGACAGCCTCTGGTACCGCACCCACCCTGATGATCTGAAACGCGACTACCCCGACGTCGCTGCCGAATAACCGACCCGATACGCGAATTTCATTCGTTTTCGAACACCGAGGGCCATGACATGACCGACGCCAACCTCCACGCCGGTGAGATTTTTGCGGCTGAGTACACCGCCAACAAGGCCCTGCTGGACAATACCGCCTTCGTTGATACCGAACAGCATGATGCCTGCGGCGTCGGCTTTGTGGCGGCCATTGATGGCAAGCCCCGGCGCGAGGTGGTGGAAAAGGCTGTGGAGGCGCTGCGCGCCTTGTGGCACCGCGGCGCGGTGGATGCCGATGGCAAGACCGGTGACGGTGCCGGCATCCATGTGCAGCTTCCGCAAGCCTTCTTCCGCGAACATGTCGTGCGCACCGGCCACCCGGAACCCAAGGGCCTGATCGCCGTCGGCCAGGTGTTCCTGCCGCGCACCGACCTGTCGGCGCAGGAACGCTGCCGCGCCATTGTTGAGACGGAAGTGCTCAACTGGGGTTACACGATCTATGGCTGGCGTCAGGTGCCGATCGATATTTCGATCATCGGCGAGAAGGCCAATGCCACCCGCCCCGAAATCGAACAGATCATGGTCGGCAACCCCAAGCAGGTGCCGGAAGACCAGTTCGAACGCGACCTTTATATCATCCGCCGCCGCATCGAAAAGGCGGTGGCCGGGGAGCAGATTGGCGGCTTCTATATCTGTACGCTGTCCGCCCGCTCCATCATCTATAAGGGCATGTTCCTGGCCGAACAGTTGACGGCCTTTTATCCCGACCTGCTGGATGAGCGGTTTGAGAGCAATTTCGCCGTCTATCACCAGCGCTATTCCACCAACACCTTCCCGACCTGGCAGTTGGCCCAGCCGTTCCGCACGCTCGCCCATAATGGCGAGATCAACACGCTGCGCGGCAATGTCAACTGGATGAAGGCGCACGAAACCCGCATGGATCATGAGGTTTTCGGCGCCAATGTCGAAGACCTGAAGCCCATCATCCCCGTCGGCTCCTCGGATAGCGGCGCGCTGGATGCCGTGTTCGAGCTGATGGTGAAGGCCGGGCGTTCCGCCCCCATGGTGAAGACCATGTTGGTGCCGGAAGCCTGGTCGAACAAGGAGGTGATGCCGCAGGCCCACCGCGACCTTTATTCCTACGCCAATTCCGTGATGGAACCGTGGGACGGCCCGGCCGCACTCGCCATCTATGATGGTCGCTGGGTGGTTGGCGGTGTGGACCGTAACGGCCTGCGCCCGCTGCGCTATGTCATCACCGGCGACGGGCTGATCATCGGCGGTTCCGAAGCCGGCATGGTGAAGATCAACGAACAGGCCGTGGTGGAAAAGGGCCGCCTGGGTCCGGGGCAGATGATCGCCGTCGATCTGATCGAAGGCCGGCTGTTCCATGATCGGGAGATCAAGGACAATCTGGCTGCCCAGCGCCCCTATGGCAACTGGATCGGCAATATCACCGTGCTGGACGATCTGGTGAAGAAGGCCCCGGTGGAGCCGGCGGAATTGTCGAAGGACGAGCTGCGCCGCCGCCAGTTGGCCTATGGCATCACCATGGAGGATCTGGAACTGATCCTGCAGCCGATGGTGGATGACGCCAAGGAGGCGATCGGCTCCATGGGCGATGACAGCCCCATTGCCGTGCTGTCGGACAAGTATCGCGGCCTGCACCATTATTTCCGCCAGAACTTCGCCCAGGTCACCAACCCGCCCATCGACAGCCTGCGTGAAACCCGCGTCATGTCGCTGAAGACCCGGTTGGGCAATCTGGGTAACATTCTGGACGAAGATGCCGGCCAGTGCCGCCTGCTGCAGCTTGAAAGCCCCGTGCTGACCAGTGCGGAATTCCGCGCCATGCGCAATTACATGGGCGCGACGGCGGCAGAGATCGACTGCACCTTCGATGCCAGCGCCGGCCCCAACGCGCTGCGCGATGGCCTGCGCCGTATCCGCCAGGAGGCAGAGGATGCCGTGCGGGGCGGTGCCACCCATGTCATCCTGACCGATGAAGCAATGAGCGGCACCCGCGCGCCGATGCCGATGATCCTGGCCACCGGTGCGGTGCATACCCACCTGATCCGCCAGCAGTTGCGCACCTTCACCAGCCTGAATGTCCGGTCGGGCGAATGCCTGGACGTGCATTATTTCGCGGTGCTGATCGGTGTCGGTGCCACCACCGTCAATGCTTATATCGCCCAGGAAGCCATCGCCGACCGCCACCGCCGTGGCCTGTTCGGGCAGATGAGCCTGGAGGAATGCCTGAAGCGCTACAAGAAGGCGATCAATGACGGGTTGCTGAAGGTGATGTCCAAGATGGGCATCTCCATCATCAGCAGCTACCGTGGTGGCCTGAATTTTGAGGCGATCGGCCTGTCGCGTTCGCTGGCGGCGGAATATTTCCCCGGTCTGCCGTCCCGCATCTCCGGCCTGGGCCTGCTGGGCGTGCAGGAGGAAGTGCTGGGTCAGCACAAGATGGCCTATGATGAAGATGTGGTGGCCCTGCCGGTCGGTGGCTTCTACCGTTTCCGCAAGGGTGGCGACCGCCACGCCTGGGAAGGCGGCCTGATCCATATGATGCAGACCGCTGTATCGACGGACAGCTTCTCTACGTTCAAGAAGTACTCCGAGGCGCTGCACAAGCGCCCGCCCATCAACCTGCGCGACCTGCTGGATTTCAAGCCGGCGGAAAAGGCCGTGCCGGTGGATGAGGTGGAAAGCATCACATCCTTGCGCAAGCGTTTCATCACGCCGGGCATGTCGCTGGGCGCCCTGTCGCCCGAAGCGCATGGCACGCTGAACGTGGCGATGAACCGCATCGGCGCCCGCTCGGTCAGCGGGGAGGGCGGGGAAGACCCGGCACGCTTCAAGCCGGATGCCAATGGCGATAACTGGAACAGCGCCATCAAGCAGGTGGCCTCTGGCCGCTTCGGTGTGACGGCGGAATATCTGAACCAGTGCCGGGAGATCGAGATCAAGGTGGCCCAGGGTGCCAAGCCTGGTGAAGGCGGGCAGTTGCCCGGCTTCAAGGTCACCGAGCTGATCGCCAAGCTGCGCCATTCCACGCCGGGCGTGATGCTGATCAGCCCGCCGCCGCACCATGACATCTATTCCATCGAAGATCTGGCGCAGTTGATCTATGACCTGAAGCAGGTCAACCCGATCGCCAAGGTCTGCGTGAAGCTGGTGTCGCGCTCCGGTATCGGTACCATCGCCGCCGGCGTGGCCAAGGCGGGTGCGGATATCATCCTGGTCGCCGGCCATAATGGCGGCACGGGTGCTTCGCCGCAGACCTCGGTGAAATATGCCGGCGTGCCGTGGGAAATGGGCCTGTCGGAAGTGCAGCAGGTGCTGACGCTGAACCGTCTGCGCCACCGCGTGACGCTGCGTACCGATGGCGGCCTGAAGACCGGCCGTGACATCGTGATGGCCGCCATGCTGGGGGCGGAGGAATTCGGCATCGGTACGGCGGCGCTGGTCGCCATGGGCTGCATCATGGTCCGCCAGTGCCATTCCAACACCTGCCCGGTCGGCGTCTGCGTGCAGGATGAGGAACTGCGCAAGAAGTTCACCGGCACGCCGGAAAAGGTGGTCAACCTGTTCAGCTTCATCGCTGAAGAGGTGCGCGAGATCCTGGCCAACCTGGGCTTCCGTGAGCTGCGCGAAGTGGTGGGCCGGTCGGACCTGCTGCATCAGGTCAGCCGTGGTGCCGCCCATCTGGACGATCTGGACCTGAACCCGCTGCTGTCCGTGGCCGACCCCGGCGAATATGCCCGTTACTGCACGCTGGAAGGCCGTAACGAGGTACCGGACACGCTGGACGCCCAGATGATCAAGGACGCCCGCGCCCTGTTCGAGGATGGTGAAAAGACCCAGATGCAGTATCACGCCCAGAACACGCACCGCGCCATCGGCACGGCGCTGTCGGGCATGATCACCCGCAAGTTCGGCATGAAGGGGCTGCAGCCGGGCCACGCCACGGTGCGGCTGCGCGGTTCTGCCGGGCAGAGCCTGGGTGCCTTCGCGGTGCAGGGGCTGAAGCTGGAGGTGTTCGGCGATGCCAATGACTATGTTGGCAAGGGCCTGTCGGGCGGCACCATCGTGGTGCGTCCGCTGACAGCCAGCCCGCTGAAGACCAACGAGAACACCATCATCGGCAATACGGTGCTGTATGGTGCCACCGCCGGCAAGCTGTTCGCCGCCGGTCAGGCGGGTGAACGGTTCGCGGTGCGCAATTCCGGCGCCACCGTGGTGGTGGAAGGCTGCGGCTCCAACGGCTGTGAATATATGACGGGCGGTCTGGCCGTCATTCTGGGGCCGGTGGGCGATAATTTCGGCGCCGGCATGACGGGCGGCATGGCCTATGTCTATGACGAGGAAAACCGCTTCCCGCTCTATGTGAACCCGGAAAGTGTCATCTATCAGCGCCTGGAAGTGCCGCATTACGAGGAACAGTTGAAGGCGCTGATCCAGGAGCATGTGGACGAAACCGGCAGCCGCTGGGCCGCCCAGTTGCTGAACGACTGGGAACTGGTGCGCGGTCAGTTCTGGCAGGTGGTGCCGAAGGAAATGCTGCACCGTCTGCCGGTGCCGGTGACGGCCCCGGAACGGTTGAGCGCCGAGTAAGCTGGGTTTTGTAACAAAATAAGGGGGGCGCACCGCCAAGGTGCCGCCCCCTTTTTTCTGTTCCTGTGCGGCATTGGCTATGCCGGGTGAGCGGGGCTGGCGAGATTATTGGCTATTTCGCGCGGCGACGACGCGACGGGCCACATCCGTCATCTTAAGGTTCCACGAAAGAGCATCTTGCTGCGGGTCACTGATGGCTTGGACAAGCACTTCCTGCTTGTCATTCGTCCATAAGAATGTCGCCATGAGACTGCCTTTGGGGTGCGCAAAATATCGGGCAATCGCCCGGCCAGAGCCAAAATCGACATTGACGGCCTCTGCAGGGATGAAGGTGAATACTCGCTGAGTTTTGCTCTGCGGATAATCATTCTCTTGAATATCAAGCAAATAGTAGTCGCACTCAATGACGGTGCGATAACCGCTCAGTTTGCCATCATCGCGCCTCGTAACACCCGAAACATCAGCAACCACTATGTTGCATCCCATCTCGGCTGCTAAAGTAGGGCCGATAGGATTAATGATAGATTCTTTTCCCCTTGGTAAATTATTTTCAACGAGAAACGACTCATCTTTTCTTTTCCTTTCCTGAACATCGCTGACGTAGCTCTTGCGAAGTCTGAATTCTCGTTCGGCTGGCTTGGCAGGATCGCCAAAATGGGCACTTTCTTCTATCATTTTTTCTCTTGATAAATCTTGAGCTTTTTTTATAGGAGGTGGGATTTCATTATCAGCAAGAGATGTATTTGTAAAATACAAGCAACAAAAAATAGATATTGGAAGCAAATTTTTCATGGCATCACATCTCCCCCAAATTACAGTCTATTGCGGTCGTTATTTTGCATGGACCAGCAAATGATTGCCCGGAATTTACCCAGTCTGAGCTGCAATACTGTTCAAGATAATCTTTCTGTTCTTCGCTTGTTGGGTCGGCGAAGTGCTGCCCCTCCACAGACCACCCATCATTCCCACAAAAGAAACACCCTGCATGTAATCGCCATGTTTGCAAATACCCCTCCATGAAAGATCGCTTCACCGACAATTTGGCGTTAGTTTGAATTGATATTATTCCTAAATTAAACTGAAACTTCCTACTAACAATGCTTGATCCAGACCAAGATATTGATTCATTTACGCCAGCACAATTAGCTCTAGAGAACATTGTTAAATCAAATACCCCTGCAAGACACGCATTGCTGGATAGGAAGGTGGTCAGTGGGATAACAAATTTAAGTAGTTTCATTTTGCGTCCCCCTGCGCAACACAAATGATAATGAATCTTATTATCATTTGTGTTGCGATTCAAGGGAAATTTTGCGTTATAAAACCTATAAAAATATATTAATATAACATAAAATCCACTTATATAAACTTTATGCATCTCAATAATCCATAAATGAACGATAATTTAGTATAATTACGATTTACTAACCGATTATATTTTGCAATATAATAATATAATTTTGAAAATAAATTCAGTAAAATATAAACTAAATATAAATATATCTTTATATTTAGTTTATATTACATTGTATTATTGATGTACCAAAAAAATTCAAAAATACCCCATTATTGTGAATATGAATCAAAAATAGAAGATGTAGCCTTGTGCAATCAACAAATTGGAAGGGGTGGGATATGAAGACTAGCACACTGACGGTCATCAAGCACGCGCTGATCGGCTTCATCATCGGCATGGTGGTGGCCGTGGTCCGGCTGGGGGGTACGAAGGGGGGCGACCCAGGGGCGATGGTCACCACCATTCTGGGATCTGTGATCGGCGCCATGCTGGTGATGGGCGCCATCGGCTACTTCAAGGCCCGCAAATTGCCGGAGGACGCCACAGCGGTGACGCCGATGTCCACCGGGCGGAAGGTAACGCTGTTTGTCAGCCTGGGCTTTCTGGGGCTGGTGATTGGCGGCGTGGCGTTATTGCCGCTGTTACGGTGATGAAAAGGGGGCCAATCCTTACCGGCCCCCTCCCCTACAGCCCCGCCACCTGCAAGGCCGTCGCCTGCCGCGCGGCAAGGGTGTCGGTGCTGAACCCCTCGACCAGTTCCTGGAAATGCTGGAACCAGTTCAGTTCTGCCCGCAGATGCAGGAAGACAGAGCCCAGCCCGATGGCCGCCCGGTCCATGAAGACGAACTCGCGGGGGATTTCCACGCCGCCCACCCGGCGCAATTCCTCGTGCACCTTGGCCGCCGTGGCCTGGCCATAGCGACCATTATTGGTTTCCTCCAGCGCCCTCACCCGGTCTTCCAGCAGTGGGGCATAGATGAAGCCGGCCCAGATATTCAGCACCTCCACCAACTCCCGCGTCAGGTTGCGGAAACCCCAGCTTTCATAGGCCGCCGCCGCGCGGTCGGTATCCTGCGTGCGCAACGCCTCATAAAGCTCAATCACCCCCGCCACGAATGTGGGCGGGAAGATGCGCACACAGCCGAAATCCAGCAGGTTGATCGTATGGTCCGCCCGCACCGTGTAATTGCCCAGATGCGGGTCGCCATGGATGATGCCATAGCGGTAGAAGGGCACGTACCAGGCCCGGAACATGTGCAAGGCCAACTGGTTGCGCAGTTCCAGCGGTGCCTCCTTGAACTGGGTGATCTTCACGCCCTCCACCCATTCCATGGTGAGCAGCCGTCCGCTGCTGAGCTCGGGGCGCAAGGCCGGTACATGCACGCCCGGCGCATCGGCCAGCATATGGCGGTAAAGCATCAGGTGGCGCGCCTCGCGGGCGTAATCCAGTTCCTCTTTCAGCCGTTCGGCCAACTCATCTTGAATCTGATCGGTGCGGACCGCCTTGTCATAACGGGCATAGACGGCGAACAGCAGTTTCAGTTGCTGTAAATCCGCCGCCACGGCGGACTGCATGTCGGGATATTGCAGCTTGCAGGCCAGTGCCGTGCCATCCAGGGCGGTGGCGCGATGCACCTGCCCCAGCGAGGCGGCCGACGCCGCCTCTTTCTCGAAACCGGCGAAGCGCTGTTGCCAGTCAGCGCCCAGTTCTGCCTGCATCCGCCGCTTCACGAAGGGCCAGCCCATGGAGGGGGCATCGGACTGAAGCTGCGCCAGTTCCTGCACATATTCCGCTGGCAAGGCATCAGGAATAGTGGACAGGATTTGCGCCACCTTCATCAGCGGCCCTTTCAGGCCCCCCAGGGCTGCCCGCAATTCCGCCGCGTGCGCCTCCCGCTCCAGCTTGATACCCAGGAACCGCTCGCCGGCCAGCTTGGCGGCAAGGCCCCCCATGGTAGTGCCAACCCGGGCATATCGCGCCAGACGGCCCTGCAGAGAACTTTCTTCATCGCGCATGATGGGGATGAGATGGGATTGACAGCGCCCAAGGCAAGGCATCATCTTGAAACAAGAAATGATCTATAAATAGATCAATGAATGTGGAGTAGAGCCATGGTCCCGGTCAGGCGCGCCTATGTGGATGGTCCCCATGGGCAGATGCATCTGCGGCTGGCCCGACCAGCGGGCGGCGGCGAGGGCTCGAAGCCGCCGCTACTCTGCATCCATATGAGCCCGATGAGCGGGCGGGTGTTCGAGAACCTGCTGGCCCGCCTGGGGCAGGACCGGCTGACCATTGCCTTTGATACGCCCGGCTTCGGCCTGTCGGACGCGCCGGCAGCACCGCCCTGCATTGGCGATTATGCCACAGCCCTGCTGGCTGGGTTGAACGCTTTGGGCGTGGAAGGGCCGGTCGATCTGCTGGGCTATCACACCGGATCGATGATCGCAGTGGAAATGGCCAATCAGGCCCCGGATCGGGTGCGCCGGCTGGCCACCGTCGCCGCCCCCATCATCACCGATGAAGAACGCGCCCCGTTCCGCGCCTTCTATCATGAACGTCCGGCCCAGGCCGATGGCAGCCATATTCTGGATCGCTGGCAGGGTTTCTATTACCACCATAACCGCCCCGGCGCGGATGTGGAGGAGATTTCGGAGCGGTTTCCCGACGCCCTGCTGGGCGGGCGCAAGGCCGCCTGGGGGCATCAGGCCGCCTTTTCCTATGACATGGCCGGTCGGCTGGCCGGTGTGACCCAGCCCCTGCTGGTGCTGGTCACGGGCGACGACCTGGATGTGCAGAGCCGGCGGGCCGAGGGTATCGCCCCTCACAGCCGGTTGCTGGAAGTGCCCGGCTGGGGACATGGTTTTCTGGATCTGTATGGCGATGACGCCGCCGGCCTGCTGCGCGCCTATCTGGATGCCGGGGATGCCGCCCCGCTGGCAGCCCTTACCGCCCCACCATCGGCCCTGGGGCCGCGCTATCCGGCACAGGTCGGGGCTTTCCGGCCGCGCGACTGATCGCTTTCCGTCTGGTGGTCAGTTGCCGGCTTGCCGCCTGCTCGCGCCTGTCAAACCCCGCATTGTTAAGGCTGAAAGGCTGGCGTTCCAGCCTTTCCCACAATGACAGACAGAACAGGGGTGCAGGATGTTCCATGAAGCGATCATGCGGTCACTGACGCGGCGGTCCATTTTCGGCGGCATGGCCGGCATGGGGGCGATGGCGGCCGCCCCCGGTTTCGCCGCCACACCGAAACCGGCCAAGGGGAATATCCGCCCGCTGGATATCACCGACCCGCGGGAGAACCTCTACGGGTTCGGTAAGATGTGGGGCACGCTGGGGCCGAAATCCGTGCTGTCAGGATATCAGGGCGTGCAATATGCCATTGTTGGCGACAAGCGCGCCGTGCCCCTGTTCGGCTATTGCGGGTTCGGCAATAACCGCAACATCATGCAGCCCGATGGCTCGCTGAAGGTGCTGGGCAAGGAATGCGGTTTCTTCACCGATCTGGCGACGGGGGAGATCATCGACCATTGGGACAATCCCTGGACCGGGGAGCGGGTGGAGGTGTTCCCCTTCGTCAATGACCGCTGGCGCGGCACGCTGACCCTGGAACAGAAGGTCTTCAAGGTCGGCGACAGCGAAACCGTCAATAATGACCATGGCACCCAGGGGGGCACCAAGTCCCAGAAGGGCAAACCTTTCCTGCTGCCCTGGCAGCGCATCGGTGACCAGTATCTGTTAAGCTGGGATTACGCCCACGAATATACCAACCCGGTGACGCCGGAGGGCTGGCCCAAGGCTTCCACCGGGCGGCGCGTCAACCCATCGGAACATTTCACCCTGTTCACGTCAACCGATGAGATTGACGACCGCTCCCTGGAAAGTGCCCGCTTCCATGCCGGTTTCATGCGCCAGGCCCCCTGGTGGCCCTGGATGCGCATGGGCCAGAGCGGGGTTCACGGTGTGCTGATGGGCCGGATGCACAGCTACAAGATCACCGGCACGGTAGAGGATATCCCGAAGGCCGTGCTGAAGCGCGTGGAACGCGCCCACCCCCACCTGCTGGAACAGCCGACCGACGGCCCCGACGAAGGCGTGCGCGGCACCCTGGAAGCCTATGCGGAGGATGTGCCGCCAGAGGTGCCGGGCTATGTCTCCCCCCTGGCGGAAAAGCGCAAGGCAATGCTGAAGGGGGAGGGAAAGTAAGGATTACGGCGTAGCGGCTGACACCGGCGGCTGCGCCTCCACCCGGCTTCTTTCACGCAGGGCAAAATCTTTTCCGAAATCGTAGCCCACGTACATTGACCCGACGAATAAAAGGCCGATTAAAATGCTCACGTATAATTTGCGATCTTCGCCTAAATTTATCAACCGCTCCACTTTAAACTTCCACCCCTCCCGATAGCAAAAATAATTATTTTTCAGCTTAATATCAAAAAACAAGAAATGATTCAGCTAAATACAATATATCAACAACACATAAGGCTCACTCCGCCGCCACCGTCATCGGCCGCTGTACCGGCAGCAGACGGCCCCCGACCAGCGCCAGCACCCGCCCGGCCGCCGCGATAGTTTCCGGGCGGTGGGCGATGGTGATGCGGGTGATGCCCAGTTGGGCGATGTGGTGGTTCACCTCCCGCTCTTTCTCCACATCCAGATGGCTGGTGCCTTCATCCATGAACAGGATGCGCGGACGGCGGTACAGTGCGCGCGCCAGCAACAGGCGCTGTTTCTGCCCGCCAGACAGGCCTGTGCCCATATCCCCGACCAGCGTATTATAATTCATCGCCATGGCCATGATATCAGCATCAATACCGGCAATCGCAGCGCATTGGCGCATCAGCGGCAGATCGGGCATGGGATCGAAAAAGGTGATATTCTCCGCCAGGGAGCCGGAGAGCAGTTGATCATCCTGCATCACCACCCCCATCTGGGCGCGCAGCGCGGTGGGGCCGATATGGTCCGCCGGCACCCCATCAAAACAGATTTCCCCCGCCGCCGGCGGGAACAGCCCCAGCATCACCTTCAGTAAGGTGGTCTTGCCGCCGCCAGAGGCACCGGTGATGGCGATGAATTCCCCCGGCGCCACATCCAGATCAATGCCGCACAGCACATCCGGCTCCGTCTCGGCATAGCGATAGGTGATGCCGCGCAGGCTGATCCCGCCTTGCAGCACATGCGGGATCAAGGGTTCCCGCCCGCCCTCCAGCCCCTTTTCCCGGGGTGACAGGGCGATATCGGCAATGCGGTCCAGATGCAGATCCAGCATCCGGTACTGGATGGCAGCCTCCAGCAACTTGGTCGCCTTGTCCAGGAACTGGCCCTTATAGCTCATGAAGGCATAGAGCATCCCGACGGTGATCTGGTTTTCCATCGCCAGCGTGGCACCGATATAGATGGTGACAATATTTTCCAGCCCATAGATCAGGCCGTTGGCGCTGCTGAAATTCAGGTTCAACTGGCCCAGCCCCAGCGTGCGCATGATGGTATCGGCATAGCGATTCTGCCACAGCTCCTCCCTGGCGCTTTCCTGGCCGAAGACCTTGATGGTCTGGATGGCACGCGCACTTTCGATGAAGCTGGATTGTTCCTTGGCGCTGGCGGCAATCACCTCCTCCTCCCGCTGGCGCAGCAGATGGAAGGAGATGAGGCGCAGCACGACATAAAGCGCCAGCGCCACCAGCACGATGATGGCCAGTTTCACCGAATAGAAGAAGATCATCACCAGGGTGATGATGGCCATCACCCCATCCACCAGGGCCGCCACCAGGCCATTGGTGATCAGGTCGCGGATGGGTCTGGTGGACCCAAAGCGGCTGACCAGATCGCCGATATGGCGTTTTTCAAACCAGCTCAGCGGCAGGCGCAGCAGATGGTGAAACAGGTTTGTCACCATCTGATGGTTGACCAGACCGCCCAGCACCAGCAGCACCCGCCCACGCAGCCATTCCGCCACCAGCTTGATCAGGGTGAACAGGCCAAAGCCGAGGGCCAGCGCCCAGAGCAACTCCCCGTCCCCCTTCACCACCGCCTCATCCACGGCGATCTGCATATAGAAGGGGCTGGCCACGACGAAAAGCTGCAGCACGACAGACAGTACCAGCGCCTGGGCCAGGGCGGTTTTCATGCCGGCGATCCGGCCCCAGAGGCCGGTCAGCGGCAGGTGTGTGCGTTCCTTGCGCTTCTCAAAGGCCGATGTCGGCGTCAGTTCCAGCGCCACCCCGGTGAAATGCTGCGCCAGTTCCGCCATACCCATCCGCCGCCGGCCCTTGGCCGGGTCCAGAATGGTGACCTTGTCGCCCTGCACGGCGGCGAGAACCACGAAATGGTTCATGTCCCAGTGCAGGATGCAGGGCAGCTTCAACTCCTTCACCTGCGCCGGCTCCAGCCGCAGCCCCCGCCCGCTGAGCCCCATTTTCTGGGCCATCAGCACAATGCTCTTCATCGTCGTCCCTTTCAGGGAGATGGAGAAGCGGCGACGCAGGGCGGGCAGGTCGATCTCATAGCCATGGTGGCTGGCCACCATGGCGAGACAGGCGAGACCGCATTCGGAGGCTTCGGATTGCAGGAGAGTTTTCATAGCTATCCTTAAAATATAAATTACAACCCAATACCTTAAAATAGCTGTTAAATTTTGTCTCTTCTCTTCCAATGCCTTATGGCTGCATTCCACTTGACTATCTATAGCTTAATAATAAATACAGTGACGAAATCCGAAAATTCTCCATCACTCCGAAACACAGGAAGATTCTCTTTTTTTTCTGCGCAGTACATATATTATTGCAAAACAGAACAATAAAAAAGATGTACTAAAACTGAAAATGATAGATATATTAATTTCATTAAATAATTTTCTCCACACACCACCAGACACGATCATAGACAGAAATAAGAAAAAACAAACGCCAAAAGAAGATGCTGAATTTTTCAATATATTCCACACTCCTGTGGATGAAAGAATTGAATACATCAAAGAAAATCCAAGAAAGATAGAAAATGAAGACAATGACATTACAGTGAAAATTCTAGAAAAGTAGATATCGCCAGAGAAAATTATTGAAATTTTATCTAAGTACCATTTATTATTAACGGTATTCAATTCTAGAATACCTAATTCATCCATTGTATAAATAGATAAATAAAGAAATAATATAGCAGAAACAAGAGAAAAGATGATTTTTCTTGCCATATAAACTGGTTCCTTCTTCTTTAGCGAAGCCATAATGCCGACGGCACCAAGGCCAACGAGTAATCAACAACCACTGCATGATATCAACGGTCACAGTTTTTGACCGTTGATATCCACTTTGCCAGAGTCATGAATCCCGATAAGTCGGGATTCATGACAACTTAGTTGTCGACGTGTGCACCATATCCAGCGCCCGCACCAGCACCGAATCCAATACCACCCAAAATCATCCACGCACCACCACTGAGACCGGCTATTGTACCACCGGAAACGCCCCACGCTACAACACCTGCAGTAGCAACAACAACACCACCCATCACCAAACCGCCGACAACGGCACCTGCAATGGCACCCCCGAGTATCATGTTAGCTCGATCACTCATGCCACCTGATACGGCATCTAGATCATCAAGTGTAACTTCGTTCATGTTATCTCCTCAAGGCACATTGTTAACCTGTCAATTAAATTGACAAACTTAAAATATTTTGCAGAGAACTTTAATTAAAGAAATATTTTAATAATAACACCCACAAACTACATCATATATATAATTCTAACAGGGATAATCGACTAAAAACGATTACCTGCCGTATCTAATATATTCAAAAACCCATTCAATTATTGTGAATTTCTCGGAAATTATATCAGCAGTAAATTTCATATATGGTTGGAGGTTGTCTTTTTTTATTTTTTTCATTGAATCCAAATTATCTAATTTTGCTAAAACTTGGTACGTTGATTCACTAGTCGCTATAGGGCCGTTCATATCGGACGGAGAAAACATTGCTTTAGAAATCACCTCTACAATTCCGTTGTCAGTACCAAAATGCTGATAGGGAAAAGCGTCATACATCAACCTGACCTGCTGCCCCGGCTTGACGAACCCGATGGCCCGGCTGGGCACATAGAGTTCGGCCTGCAGCTCGCTGCCATCCTTCAACAGAGCCAGTACCGGCTTTGCCGGGTCCAGGCGCTGGCCCACGCCAGCCTGCAGGGTCATCACCCGCCCCGCCATGCTGGCATGGATAACCCGGCCCCGCTGGGCATCTGTTTCCGCCAGCCGCTGGCGCAACTCCGCCTGACTGGCCGACAGGCGGGAGAGCCGGTCGGCACTATCCAGCGGTGCCCGTTCCCGTTCGATCCGGGCCTGGGCCAGCTCCGCCGACAGGGCGGTGATATTCTGTTCAATGGCAGCAAGGTTCTGGCGCTGGCTTAACCACGCCTCCTCCCGCGCCCGATATTCCGCCTCGGAGACATAGCCCTTTCCGCGTAGTTCCGACAGTGACTTCAACCGCTCCCCTGTCACCGCTGCCCGCTGCACCTGAAACTGGCGCTGCATGTCCAGGCTGACACGCTGTTGCGCCAGCCCCGCCACGCGGCTGTCCAACCGCTCCATCTCCGACCGCACCCGTTGCGATTCTGCGGCGATCTGTTCATCCAACAGGGCCAGTTGCCGGCGCAGCCCCGCCGCCACCGCCTCATCCAAGGTGCCGCCACCGGCCAGGGCGTGGCTGGTATCCAGGGTGAACAGGGGATCCCCCTCCTTCACCACATCGCCATTTTTTACATAGAGATGCGTCAGGATACCGGGCTGCGGGGCCGCCACCCTGGCCATCCCCTCCCGCGGGGCGAGATAGCCGGAAACACGTTCCTTGCGGGCATAGGTGGCAATGTTGGCATAGACCAGCGCCACCGCCATTGATACCGCAATGAAGCCCGTCACGGGCGCCCAGCCTCGGTTGTTAAGACCGAGTGGAATCGATTGCATCCGCCCTGATAAAGCAGGGATTGCCCTGAACTCCACAGCCATCGCGCCCACATTCGATAACTAAGTTTCATTATTTTCTCCCTTTCGGTTAGCATCCAAAAAAGAGTTTTTCAATAAAAAAATCTCGTTATAAGAGCATCCACCCGTATGCAGCACCTATCCCCCGCCCCGCCGCACAGCACCCCTGCCCGGCCCTGCTCACGGCAATCATTGCCAGATGGCCGCTTCCCCCCTATCTTCCCGCCAACCCTGTATGCTTGCCTGTACGAGTCCATGACCGACCTGTCGAAAATCCGCAATTTCTCCATCATCGCCCATATCGACCATGGCAAGTCGACGCTGGCCGACCGGCTGATTGAATTCTGCGGCGCCATCGAAGCGCGCGACATGAAGGCCCAACTGCTCGACAATATGGATATCGAGCGGGAGCGCGGCATCACCATCAAGGCGCAGACCGTGCGCCTGGAATATAAGGCCAAGGATGGCGAGACCTATCAGTTGAACCTGATGGACACGCCGGGCCATGTCGACTTCGCCTATGAGGTCAGCCGGTCGCTGGCCGCTTGCGAAGGCTCCCTGCTGGTGGTGGACGCCTCCCAGGGTGTGGAGGCGCAGACCCTGGCCAATGTCTATCAGGCATTGGACGCCAATCACGAAATCGTGCCCGTCCTCAACAAGGTCGATCTGCCCGCCGCCGACGTGCCGCGTGTGAAGACGCAGATTGAGGATGTGATCGGCCTGGACGCGTCCGACGCGGTGGAGATTTCGGCCAAGACCGGCCTGAATATCGAAGGCGTGCTGGAAGCCATCGTCACCCGCCTGCCCCCGCCCAAGGGCGACCGTGACGCGCCGTTGCAGGCGCTGATCGTCGATAGCTGGTACGATGCCTATCTGGGCGTCATCATCCTGGTCCGCGTGGTCAATGGTGAATTGAAGCTGGGCCAGAAGGTGCGTTTCATGGCCACCGGCGCCACCCGCGAACTGGACCGCGTGGGTATCTTCACGCCGAAAAAGATCGCCCTGGAAAAGCTGGGGCCGGGGGAGATGGGCTTCATCACCGCCGCCATCAAGGATATCCGCGACACCAAGGTGGGTGACACCATCACGGAGGAGCGCCGGCTGGCGCCCACCGCCCTGGCCGGCTTCAAGCCCTCCATCCCCGTGGTGTTCTGCGGCCTGTTCCCCGCCGATGCGGCGGAGTTTGAGCATCTGCGCGACAGCCTGGGCAAGCTGGCCCTGAACGATGCCAGCTTCCAGTATGAAACCGAAAGCTCCGCCGCGTTGGGCTTCGGCTTCCGCTGCGGCTTCCTGGGTCTGCTGCACCTGGAAATCATCCAGGAACGGCTGGAGCGTGAGTTCGACCTGGACCTGATCACCACCGCCCCATCGGTGGTGTACAAGATGCACATGACCAATGGCGAAGTGATTGAAATGCACAATCCGGCCGACATGCCGGATGTGGTGCGGATCGATCATATCGAGGAGCCCTGGATCAAGGCCACCATCATGCTGCCCGATGAATATCTGGGCGGCGTGCTGGCGCTCTGCACCGAACGGCGCGGTGTGCAGAAGGATCTGACCTATGTCGGCGGCCGGGCGATGATCGTCTATGAGTTGCCGCTGAACGAAGTCGTGTTCGATTTCTACGACCGGCTGAAGAGCATCAGCCGTGGCTATGCCAGCTTCGACTACCAACTGGAGGAATACCGGGAAGGTGATCTGGTCAAGATGTCCATCCTGGTCAATGCCGAGCCGGTGGACGCCCTGTCGATGATCGTCCACCGCAGCCAGGCCGAATATCGCGGCCGGCAATTGTGCGAACGGTTGAAGGATCTGATCCCCCGCCACCTGTTCAAGATCCCCATCCAGGCCGCCATCGGCGGCAAGGTTGTGGCGCGCGAGACCATCGCCGCCATGCGCAAGGACGTGCTGGCCAAGTGCTATGGCGGCGATATCAGCCGCAAGCGCAAGCTGCTGGACAAGCAGAAGGAAGGCAAGAAGCGGATGCGCCAGTTCGGCGAGGTGGAAATCCCGCAGAGCGCCTTCATCGCTGCCTTGAAGATGGGCGACAATTGATCTGTTGAGCGTCGTTTTCAGCCAAGATGAAAAGGGCGGTCCTGCGGGATCGCCCTTTTTCGTGATCATGGTCGGAAGAGAATCTTCCCTTTTCCGAATCAGAAACAGTAACCAATTTAGAACCAATTATACATCTACCCTCCGGCGGACTTCCGTTGCGGATAGGGCACAGGCGTTGCAGCAAAGCCCGCCTTTTCCGTCCGCAACCGCTTGCGAACGCAGCCAAACCATCCCCTCCCGGCGCATGTAACGCTGACGCCCCCACTACCGCGACAAACAGAAAGCTTTGGGGCGAAATCAGCTTGACCGACGAAAGAAAGCAAACGACCCTATCCCTGCCATGGGTATGCCGCAATGCGTTGGCACTGTTTGCCCTCCCGCGGAAGCCGGGGCAAGGGCAAGAATACGGCCAGCGCCGGGCGATCTGTTTTCGCACGCGCAACATGATGGATGACGGAGGCAGGGCAAGCGATGAAGATACCAATCAAAGCCATTGCCATGCTGCCGCTTTTCCTGGCACTGCCCACTGCGCTCGCGGCGGAAACCAAACCAGAACCCAGAACGAATGATGTTTTCCTGGTCCGCTTCAACCAGATTGAAGCGCCCAGCAGCGTTTACCAGAGCCCGGATGCTGCCGCCCTTGGTTATCCCGCCGCCCTGGCCGATGCGCCGACGGTAGAGAAGCCGGAAGATGGCCGCAAGGCCATGGCCGCCACGCTCGGCCAATGGGCGGGGAAGGTCTATGAAGGGATCATGGCCAAAATCACCGGCGACCGACCCTCAGTGAACAGTCCCAGCCCGATCCAGTTGGCCGCCGACCCGCGTGCCTATCAGGCGGCTGGCCTGAAGGCCGATGCCCAGCTTTCCGCCATGGGGCTGAATTCCAAACTGGGTATGCGTCTGGGCACGGAGGAAATCCGCCAGACGATCCGGTTCAGCCGCGATTGTGGGGTGGATCTGTTGCCCAACAGCGTATCGGGCGATGTGGCCGGCGGCTTTGGCAGCGTCAAGGGCACCGTTCAGAGCAGTTGGGGCAGTGCCTGCGCCAGCGGGCAGACCGGCTGGCGCCTGACCGCTGGGGTGGCCGATCTGGGGCATCAACCCTATTCTACGCTCGGCATGGAATATCGGCCAATGGCCGGCAGCCTGATCGCCAATATGACAGGTATTTCCGCCATGAAGGCCCAACTGGCCGAAGCCGGCGGCAGTGTGGGGCTGGAAGCGCCTGTCCCGGTTATCCGCGTTGCCAATATGCGGCTGAATGCCGAAGTAAAATGGCACGAAGAACAGGGAACCGCCCTGAAGCTCTCAACCAAGTTGCGGTTCTGAGCCCCGAAGGTGCCGGGGAATATTTATCGCAGGCGCGGTAAAATCAACATTTGAAATAAATGCTTCACATCAACTGCAACAAAAATATCATATCCAACTGATATGAGCCCCTGAACTTTAAACATAAAGTTGGGGGCCCACCATGAAGATTTCCATCCGCAGCGCGCTGCTGGCCAGCGCGCTGTCTTTTATCACGCTGCCGGCACTGGCCCAGTCCGCTGACACTGTCACGCTGAATGGCACCAGTTTCACGAACCAGGGGCTGCAAGGCGTGGGGCGCCTTTCCGCCGCGCTGCGGGACAAGTTTGGTGAAACGTTCGGGTCCATATCAGCCATGCAGATTGACCTGCATAGCTGGCAGCGCAATGCCGATGGCTCCTATTCCGGCACGCTCTATACCCTGCCCGACCGTGGCTATAACGTGGCTTCCACCACGAATTACATTCCGCGCTATAATGTGGTGTCGCTCAGCTTCAACCCCTATAGCGGCACGGCCAACCTGCCCGCCGGCGCCGCGCAGCAGAACCAGATCGGCCTGACCCTGAAGGATACGGTGCAGTTCACCGACGACAAGGGCACGCCCTTCAGCGGGCTGGACCCGGCCTCCACAGGCAGCGGCCTGACCTATCGCCCCGCCGCCAACGGAATGCCCAACCTGCCGTTGACCGGCACCGGTCGTCTGGCGCTGGACCCGGAAGGGTTCGTGCGCGTGTCGGATGGCAGCATCTGGGTCAGCGATGAATATGGCCCCTATATTTATCACTTCACCGGCGACGGGAAACTGATCTCCGCCATCGCGCCGCCCAACAGCCTGCTGCCGCTGCGCAATGGCGCCCCGAATTTCGGGGCGGCGGAATCTACTCCCGTCAACCCGTCGCGCGGCCGCCAGAACAATCAGGGTCTGGAAGGGCTGTCCATGTCACCGGATGGCAAGACGCTCTGGGTGGCCCTGCAATCGGCCGCCGTGCAGGATCTGGATATCAACAGCACCAACAGCACCCGCCGCAATACCCGCCTGCTGGCCTATGATGTTTCCAACAGCACCAGCCCGGTGCTGAAGGGCGAATATGTTATCCAATTGCCAATGTATAACAACAACGGCACCCCCAACGGGGCCCTGAACCGCGTCGCGGCACAATCGGAACTGCTGGCGCTGAACAATACCCAGTTCCTGCTGCTGTCCCGCGATGGCAATGGCTATGGCAGCGGGGCCACGCCCAACAGCAGCCCGACCAGCTTCTATCGTCGCATCGACCTGCTGGACATCACTGGCGCCTCCAACATCGCCGGCACCGCCTATGACAATGGCACCTCCATCGCGCCCAAGGGCGTGCTGGTCGCCGATATCAAGCCGGTGCAGTTTGCCAGCTTCGTAGACATTAACGACGCCGCACAGTTGGCCAAGTTCGGTCTGGTCAATGGCGCCAAGAACAATGTCAATTGCCGTACCCAATGCCTGTCGGAAAAGTGGGAGGCGCTGGCCCTGGTGCCCGCATTGGACGCTGCCCGGCTGGATGATTTCTTCCTGTTCGTCGGCAACGATAATGACTTCGTCACCCAGAACGGCTTCCAGGTCGGCCAGCCCTACAAGGATGCGTCAGGCGTCGAAAATGACACCACACTGCTGGCCTATCGCCTGACCCTGCCCACCTACGTCGATCCGCTGGCCAGCGAAAGCCAGGCCCTGACCGGCCCGGCCATCGGGCAGGCGCTGGGGGAAACGGCGCTGGCCGCCAATGATGCCGCCACCAGCGATCTGACCGGCCGCACCCAGGCCATCCGGGCCGGTCTGGCCAAGCGCGCCGAGGGCAGTTTCGAACTGTCCGCCGGTGGCAACTGGTCGGTCTTTGCCCGTGATGATGGGGATGCCAAGCGCTTGTCCAAGCCGGAAAGCTGGTCCAGCGGCATTGCCGGTGATTATGCCGTCTCCGACACGCTGCGCGTCGGTCTGGCCGTCAATTACGCCCATAGCGACGGCAAGTTCGGCAATCTGGGTGGGGGCAAGGCCACGGTCTGGGCGGTCGGCCCCTATGCCAGCCTGGCGCTGCCGGGTGGGTTCTATGCCGATGCCAGCTATCATTACAGCGACCTGTCGCTGGATGATATCAGCCGCAACACCTTCGCCTATAACCTGCGCGCCACCGGCGAAACGGAGGGCAAGGGCCATCATGTGGGGGTGGAGTTCGGCTCCGTCGAGACGGCCGGCAGCCTGCGCTATGGCCCGATTGTCAGCTTCAACTATAACCGGGTGGAGCTGGATGCCTGGAAGGAAGCCGGCGCCCTGCATCTGAACCTGGATCATCCCAAGCTGGCCGAACAGCAATTGCTGTTCAATGTCGGCGGCCAGATTTCCACCAGCCTGGATATGGGCGGTGGCCGCATGGTGGTACCGGAACTGCGGGTCAGCTATCAGGAAGACCTGATCCGGGACGAGGGCCAGACCTACACCACCGTGCTGTCGAACCGGCGCAACAGCCCGCTGGGCCGCAATACCGCCATTCTGCCCGATCCGCAGAATAACGGGTTGCGGGTTGGTGTCGGCCTGTCCGTGGCGGTGGCGGACAAGGCCGCCCTCTACGTCTCCGGCAACACGCTGTTCAACGTGGATGACAAGCCGGACTATTCGCTGGGTGCCGGCCTGCGCGTCGGCTTCTGATGCGGGCGGCCCTTGGGAGGGGACTTTCCCCCTCCCAAGGGCTGTCAGCCGGCCGGTGATGCGCGCTCCAGCGGCACGGGCCCCAGGGGCAGGCCGCATTGCCCGGCACAGGCGTTGATTTCAGAGAATATCCAATCGCGGAAGGCCCGGATCTTCGGCTCATCCGCGCGGCGTTCCGAACAGGCCAGCCAATAGAACCGGTCCGTCCGGTACATGATGTCGGGGAAGGGCAGCACCAGACGGCCCGCCGCGATATCCGGCCCGAACAGGGCCGGGCAGACCAGGGCCGCGCCCTGCCCCATGGCAGCGGCCTGTGCCGTCACCCCATGCACATCAAATTGCGGCCCGCCCGACAGCTTATCGGCCTTCACCCCGGCCAGCGCGAACCATTGCCGCCACCAGAGGATATCTTCCGGGTGCTGGCAATCCAGCAAGGGCAGGCGCAGCAGGTCCGCCGGTGTGCGCAATCCCCCCGCCCGCTCCATCAGCAGCGGGCTTACAGCGGGGGTGAGGGTGAAATCCATCAGCCATTCCGCCCGCACGCCGGGCCAACGGCCCGAGCCGGCGCGGATGCCAATATCGAAATTCAGTTCAAGGTCGTTCAGCGTCACTGAACTGTCCAGTCGCACGGCCAAATCCGGCCGCAGCAGTTGGAAATGGCCCAGGCGCGGCACCAGCCACTGGCTGGCAAAGGTAAACAGACAAGTGACCGCCAGCACCTTATCTTCTGTTGCCTCCGTCAGGCGGGCCACGGTGCCGCGGATACGATCAAATGCATCATCCACCGCCGCCTGCAGCTCCAGCCCCGCCGGTGTCAGTTCCAGCCGGCGGGTCAGGCGGCGGAACAGCTCCCGCCCGATATGCTCCTCCAACTGGCGGACCTGATAGCTGACAGCCGCCTGCGTCACCGCCAGCTCATCCGCCGCTTTGGTGAAGGAGAGATAGCGCGCGGCGGACGCAAAGGCGCGCAGGGCGTTCAAGGGCGGCAGGCGGTGGTCGGACATCAAGGCCCCATGGATCAAAGCAGCTTTTGTATGATCGTCAGATTACTCGTTTGTCAGCCGGGCTGACCAGCCCCAAACTGGCATCAACAAGCCAAACTATCCTTACCTGCTTTCCAAGGAGATATCATGATGACCAAGGACATCTTGGGCATAGTGCCCCCTTGCGCCCTGCCCGGCCATCCCTTGTCGGGCTGCCGCGCCGCTGGCGCGCCCCTTCCACCGCTGATGGTAGCCCTGGCCCGTACCCTGGGGGAATTGCTGGGGGGTGAGACCTATCGCCATGGCCTCTCCCCCCATCTGCGGCGGGATGTTGGCCTGCCGGATTGAGGGGCCGTCAGGCCTCCGTCATCTCCAGCAAGGCCCCATCCGGGGCAAAGCAGCCGCAGACCAGCCGGCCACCAAAGCCCGCACCGCCATCCAGGCTGGCGGTGAAATCCGTCAGGTGCGGCCCTTGCCCATGGGCGGGGTCATAGCCGCGCACGATCCGGCGCACGCTGCCATAGGGCTGATTGATGCGGGCAAAGCTATTGCCCCCCCACCAGAAAATATCCGCCTGCATATGCAAGGGCTTGGCCGTATCCAGCCCGGCATTGACGAACAGCATGTCCGTGGGCTGGCCCTGCGCGTCGGAGGTATAGGCCGCCCGGCGCAGGGCGCTGAACAGGGCACCGTGGCCCGGTGCATTGCGCATGGCGGCGCGCAGATCATTGCTCCAGCGGGCCAAGCTGACGGCGCCGTCGCGTGCAGCGGCAATGCCATAGGCCGCCGTACCACCATAGGCGGCCAGCGTCGCCTCCACCCCCTGCCCGATCATCCAATGCAGCACATCCAGCGGGTTGGGCGCGAACTGAAGCTGCAGCAGTTTCTGCCACATTTCCTCCTGCCCACCGCGCAGATAGACGATATCGCTGGCCAGCACGCTGGGCTTGGCCATCAGGTGGCGGCGGAAATAGAGCAACTCATCCAGGGTTTCCCGCACCAGGGCCCCCCGGCCCACCATATTGCCCAGATAGACCAGCCGGTCACCCGCCTGAAAGCGGGCGCCGATATCCTCATGCAACGCCGCCAGCCGGCCGGCATCGCCATGGATGGCGCCGACCGCCCAGATGCGGCGCGGTCGGCCAAGCAGGGCGAATTTTTGGTCAGACATCCGGGAAGGATCACTCTCCATCGGGAAGGGTGGCCAGAGTGTAAAGCCCCGACCGCCACAAAAAAAGGGGCTCTGCCACCGGCAAGACCGTTTCCCACTAAATATCCCGTCCGACGGTCCGTCGTGTAGGACATATAGTGGGTCGCTGTGGAAAGAGGGGGCGGATCAATGAAAAAGGGCGCCCCAAAGGGGACGCCCTTTTTCCTGGTCCTGTCCGCAAACCAGCGGCGGTCAGGCGGCCTTGCTCAGCACAGCTTCCAGCTTTTCCGTGGCCTTGCGCTCGTCAATCTTTTCCACGACGGCCAGTTCACGGGCCAGACGCTCCAGCGCGGCATGATAAATCTGCCGTTCGCTATAGGACTGGTCGGACTGATCTTCGCCGCGATAAAGATCGCGCACCACTTCCGCGATGGAAACCGGGTCGCCGGAATTGATCTTTGCTTCATATTCCTGGGCGCGGCGGCTCCACATGATGCGCTTGATCTTGCTGGGCCCCTGCAGGGTTTCCATCGCCGCCTTGATCCGGTCCTTCGAGGACAGGCGACGCAGACCGGAAGCCTTGGCCTTCGCCACCGGAACCTTCAGCGTCATCCGTTCCTTTTCGAACTGGATGGCGTAGAGCGTCACGCTCATCTCGCCGATGCTGTGGGTTTCGATCCCGATGATCTGACCCACACCATGGGCGGGATAGACAACGTGATCACCAGTGGTGAAATCTAGGCTCTGGGACATTTTCGGTTGACTCTCTATCTTCCGCACGGACGCGCGCGCCACGGGAACACAATTCAACACGCAAAAAAGACGACACATCCGACCGCGCAAACGGGCGGATTGCATCAGTCACTTCTGCTCAGGCGAAACCGGACGGCAGCGCATACAGGCCCATCAAGGGCGGCGCACCGTTCCTCGCGTCTAACAATATAACCGATGTTACGGAAGCATGACAGGGGCTACTGCCCCTGTTCGGCATAAGTTCCGCGCAAAGCGGGTTATGTCGGTCATGCAGGCTTCGCATGGGGCAGACAAGTCCCCTTGCGGAAAGGCCCCCGCAAAGGGGGCCATGAACGCGGGCGATTGTTCGGCCTTACTTGCCCGGATTGGGGCTGAAATATTTGGCGAACTTGTCTGGCACACCCTTCCAGTCGTCAGCATCGGCCGGCGCGGTCTTCTTACGGGTGATGTTGGGCCATTTCTGGGCATAGTCACGGTTCATGCCCAGCCACTTTTCCGCCGAGGGTTCGGTATCGGGGATGATGGCTTCGGCCGGGCATTCCGGCTCGCACACGCCGCAGTCGATACATTCGTCGGGATGGATGACCAGCGTGTTCTCGCCCTCGTAGAAGCAATCCACGGGGCAGACTTCGACGCAATCCATGAACTTGCACTTGATGCACAGTTCGGTGACGACATACGGCATAACAGGCACTCTCCATCGTCGGTGGCGGCGACAGCCTGAAGCCCTTGGCTCGCCCGCCCCATAGTCCCCACAAATTCCGAGCCCGCGCGGCCAGTCCGGCACCGACAGGTCGGGGCTGCTGTCCCGGCCTGTTCCGTTAAACCCGACACGAGGTGCAGCGCGCCATCCACAGAGACGACATGCCACAGCATCTCGATTATCGCCACACGTTCGTTATAATCCTACGCGTCTTTCAGCCGTGACGTGACGACATACCACAGTCCCGACCTGTGCAATAAACGCTCAACCGCACTGCGTTTCGCCATCACTACCAGACATGGGTATGTGTTCCGCAGCCGGCAAGCCACACTTGGCAGCGCCCCTGCCATGGCCTAGGCTGTGCCGCATGACTGACGATGCCCGCCGCCACGCCCCCGCCACCCAACGCAACCGTGAACCGATCCTGGCCGTGCTGCGCCAGGAACTGCCCGCCAGCGGCGGGTGCCTGCTGGAAGTGGCCAGCGGCAGCGGGGAACATGCCGTGTTCATGGCCCCTCGATTGCCGGGCTGGTCCTGGCAGACCAGCGACGCCGACCCGGCTGCCCGTGCCAGCATCCAGGCCTGGGCCGCTGCTGAGGGGCTGGACCTGCCCACGCCGCTGGCCATTGATGCGCAAAACGATACCTCCTGGCCCACCGGGTCGTTCCAGGCCCTGCTCTGCGTTAACATGATCCATATCGCCCCCTGGCAGGCCAGCATCGGGCTGTTCACGGCGGCTGGGCGGCTTTTGCCGGCGGGGGCGCCGCTGATCCTTTATGGCCCTTATAAGCGCGATGGCCGGCACACGGCCGACAGCAATGCCGCCTTCGATGCAGATCTGCGGGCGCGTGACCCGCGCTGGGGCGTGCGCGATCTGGGGGATGTGGCGGCGCTGGCCGCCACGCATGGCTTCGGGGCCCCTGTTGTGCATGAGATGCCGGCCAACAACCTGACCGTCATCTTCCGCAAATGATGCCTCATCCGGGGGCTCACCCCCGGATCAAGGCCACGGCCGCCACACCGATACAGGCCGCCAGCAACCCGTAACGCCGCAAGGCCGCGGCCGGCATCTGGCTGGCCTTTTGCGCCATGTCCTGCATGGCACCCGGTGCTATGGCGTAAAGCAAACCCTCGATGACGAAAACCAGCGCCAGGGCGGTCAGAAAGTCATTCACGATTTAAACCGGTTCCGAAATGAACCAGGGGAGGCAAGCAGCCTCCCCTGGTAATCCCTGAGAGCTGTTTTCGGTTGCCCGAAAACAGCTCCGGCGGCGACTGGCGCCGCGCCGCACGTGCGGCGTAGCCAAGCTGCGGATGCAGCGCCGGCGACTGAGGAA
This sequence comes from Azospirillum sp. RU38E, assembly GCA_943370215.1. GTDB lineage: Bacteria > Pseudomonadota > Alphaproteobacteria > Azospirillales > Azospirillaceae > Niveispirillum. The sequence continues at coordinate 8,997 of CALRQC020000023.1, read as the reverse complement.
AACGGAATGCTAGAGCGTGTTTCCGGTCAGCGGAAATACGCCCTAGCGCTTCTGCCCGCCCGCAGCACCGGAGGCGCTGTTGAAGTAGCGGAAGAACTCGCTATCCGGCGACAGCACCAGGGAGGTGTTATCGCCCTTCAACGCTGCCTTATAGGCATCCAGGGAGCGATAAAAGGCATAGAAGTCCGGGTTCTTGGAAGCCGATTCGGCCAGGATACGGATGGCCTGGTTATCGCCTTCACCGCGCAGAACCTGGCTGTCACGCTGGGCTTCAGCCAGGATGACCGTCCGCTCACGCTCCGCACGGGACCGGATCTGCTGCGCCTGTTCGTTACCCTGGGCGCGGGCCTCCCGCGCTTCACGATCACGTTCCGACCGCATACGGTCATAGACGGCCTGGCTGGTGGCTTCCGGCAGATCGGCGCGGCGGATGCGGACGTCAACAATTTCGACACCGAAACGACGCGCTTCCTGGTTCACCTGCTCCTTGATATCGGTCATCACCTTCTGGCGTTCGCTGGACAGCACGGCCAGCAGGGTGACATTGCCCAGCACACGGCGCAGGGCGGAATTCACCACATTGGCCAAGCGCTGTTCAACCACCAGTTCGGACCCGGCAGACTGATAGAATTGCAGCGGATCGGTGATGCGATAGCGGGCAAACGCGTCCACCTCCAGCCGCTTCTGATCGGCCAGGATCACCTGTTCGACCGGCGGATCGACATCCAGCACGCGGGCATCAACCATCACGACATTCTGCACCATGGGAATCTTGGCGTGCAGGCCCGGTTCCTTGATGGTGCGCTTCCATTCACCGAACTGCAGCACCAGCGCCTGCTGGGTCTGGTTGACGGTGAACAGCGAGGCCGAAGCGACAATGGCAATGGCCGCAGCGGCCACGCCAAGGGCGATCAGTTTACGGCTCATTCTCCGGCCCTCCTTACTGGCGCGGCGCCGGGGCGGCAGCGCCCGGCGTCTGTTCGCGCAACTGGCGCGTCAGCTCGTTCAGCGGCAGATACGGCACAACACCACCCGCACCGCCGCGCCCCTGATCGATGATGATCTTGTGGCTGCCACCCAGCACTTCCTGCATGGTTTCCAGATACATGCGCCGCGCCGTCACCTCCGGCGCCTTGGCATAGGCGTCCAGCACCTGGGCGAAGCGCTGGGCATCACCCTGGGCCAGATTGACCACCTGCTCCCGATAGGCCGATGCCTGCTGAATCAACTGTTCCGCCTCACCACGGGCGCGGGGGATGATGTCGTTACGATAGGCTTCCGCCTCATTCCGCAGGCGTTCACGATCCTGGCGGGCACGCTGCACATCGTTGAACGCATCCACCACCGGGGCCGGCGGATCCACTTTCTGAAGCTGAACCTGGGTCACTTCGATACCGGATTGATATTCGTCCAGCATCGCCTGCAACAGGGCCTTGGTCGATTGTTCGGTATTCTGCCGCGCCTCGGTCAGGGCGGGCTGAATATCGGTGCGGCCGATCACCTCCCGCATGGCGCTTTCGGCGGCCTTCTTCACCGTCTGTTCCGGATCGCGGATCTTGAACAGATAGTTCCCGGCATCCTTGATGACCCAGAGCACGGTGAAATCGATATCGATGATATTCTCATCGCCCGTCAGCATCAGGCTTTCATCAGGCACATCGCCCCCGGCACGCCGGCCATCGCCGGCAGAGCGGTAACCAATCTCCATCCGGTTGACGCGGGTGACCTTGGGCGTCACCGCCGTTTCAATCGGCGCCGGCAGGTGATAGCGCAGACCCGGCTGTTCGGTGCGGACATATTGGCCGAATCGCAGCACCACACCCTGTTCATCCGATTCCACCCGGTAGATGCCGGACAGGCCCCAGAGCACGCCCAGCACCGCCAGACCAAGCGCGATACCGCGCCCGCCGCCCAGACCGCCGGGCGCCATATTCTTGAAGCGTTCCTGCCCCTTGCGCAGCAGGTCTTCCAGGTCCGGCCCGCCGGGCGGCTGTCCGCCACCCCCGCCATTGCCGCCGGGCGGACGGCCCCACGGGTTGTTCCCGTTGCCGCCGCCACCGGGCGGCGATCCCCAGGGCCCACCGCCGCCGCCTTGACCACCGCCTTGATTGTTCCAGGGCATATTCGTCGACCCTTTGGTAATTTAAGTTACAAACTGCCAGCGCGCATCCCGGACCTGCGGTACCGGGGTGCTTTCCCTGGGCCTGTTGCCACCGTATATATCCCGGCGTCCGCAGAAAAGGCTAATTGGCCCTGGGGTCACAGCGAATATTGGGAAGCGAGTGGGGTTTTCAACCATGGCCACCGTCAATGAGGCGCAAGTTCTTGATGCTTTGCGCAAAGTAGCCGACCCGGACCGGGGGTCCGACATCGTCACGCTGGGGATGATTTCCGGTCTGGTGGTGAAAGGCGGCAATGTCGGCTTCTCCATCGAGGTGGACCCCAAGCGCGGCCCGGCGCTGGAACCGCTGCGCCAGGCGGCCGAACGCGCCGTGGATGCGCTGCCCGGTGTCACCTCCGTCACCGCCGTGCTGACGGCCCATCGCCCCGCCCCCACGCTGGGGGGTGCCAAGGCCCAGGGCGGCGGGCATGACCATGCCGGCCATGGCCACAGCCATGGCGGCCCCGCCGCCCGGCCCGCGGCCGCCGCCGGCCCCACCAAGATCAACGTGCCCGGCGTGGGGGCCATCATCGCCGTCGCCTCGGGCAAGGGCGGGGTGGGCAAATCCACCACCGCCGTCAATCTGGCGCTGGCGCTGGCCGCCAATGGCCAGCGGGTCGGGCTGCTGGATGCCGATATTTACGGCCCCTCCCTGCCCCGAATGATGGGCATTTCCGGCAAGCCGGAGAGCCCCGACGGCAAGATGTTGACGCCGATGCAGAATTACGGCGTCAAGGTCATGTCCATGGGCTTCCTGGTGGCCGAGGATACGCCGATGATCTGGCGCGGCCCCATGGTGATGGGCGCCATCCAGCAGATGCTGCGCGATGTGGATTGGGGCCAGTTGGATGTGCTGGTGGTGGATATGCCGCCCGGCACCGGCGATGCGCAATTGACCATGGCACAGAATGTACCGCTGGCCGGCGCCGTCATCGTCTCCACCCCGCAGGACATCGCCCTGCTGGATGCCCGCAAGGGCCTGAACATGTTCCGCCGGGTGGATGTGCCCGTGCTGGGCATCGTGGAGAACATGTCCTATTTCTGCTGCCCCAATTGCGGCCATCGCAGCCATATTTTCAGCCATGGCGGGGCCCGTGACGAGGCGGAAAAGCTGGGCGTGGATTTCTTAGGCGAAATGCCGCTGGATATCGTGATCCGGGAGACCAGCGACAACGGCACCCCCATCGTCCATGCCAAGCCGGACAGCGATCATGCCCGGCTCTACCGCGCCATGGCCCTGCGGGTGTGGGAGAAGATCAAGGCCGGCAGCCGCCGGACGGGGCCGAAGATCGTCATCGACTGATCCCGTCTTACACCGCCTTTTTTTGCGAACGCCCGCGTGGATTTCCCTCCACGCGGGCGTTTTTCTTTGCCTGTCGCGGTTTCGCCTTTCCCTCATACGCTATGACGGATTGCTGCACTGCGTATGATGCAATGGATTTTTCCTTTCCCGAATAGATCGGGTTTGATACGTTTCGTGCGTTCTCCAGTGGGGAGCGGACAGGATGTATCAAGGCATGTATCACGACGAACCGATCAAAGTTGCATACGCGTTTCAGGACGGCGCCCATTCCTTCCGGGTGGCTGACCCTCGTACCGGTGAAATTCAGGTCGCCCATGGCGTACCGGAAGTCGCTTACGAGCAGGTAACGCGCACGCTGACGGATCGGGTCGCCGTGAAGCTGGGTGCCTATGCCCAGGCCCGTCCGCAACTGGCGTTCAAGGAATTCTGGACATGGCTGCAGATGAATCCCATCGCCGCCATGCCGAACAGCCCTTGCCATGTCGAGTTCGCTTGGGAAGTCCGACCCTGAACTTGGTATGGCAAGTCGCCATGTAGGCGGTATGTGTATGGATTGCTGAACAACTGGCACCCGGCCTTAAAACCGGGTGCCATTTTTTATTGTTCGGCAATGACAACACGGTTTGGCGGGGCTGGCAGCGGGCGCGGACAGGGAATCGACAGCGGACCGGCGGGCCCTTCCGCCTGTACGGGCTGGCCGGCAGCACAGCGCCGGGTGGCCGCGTCAAAGGCGGGGGCGGTTGCCTGCAGCAGATCAAAACCTTCCACCCGCGTGACCAGCGGATCGCTCGCCAGTGCACCGCAGGCAGCACGCGAACCATCAAAGCGGATACCATCCGGCTGACGGTAGAAACCGCGCCGGCCGGCCCCACAATTCATAGCCAGCAGATGTTGGGCCAGCCGGTCGCGCAGCAGCTCCGCCGATGGTGGCGCCGGTTTCAGAGGGATGCCCAGCGGGGCCAACAGTGCCGGCAGATCGGCAGCAGCACCACCACCCGCGAGCAGCCAGTTCAGCGCCGGCATGGCCGCAGGGGCCTGCTGGCGGGTGAAGGCAAGGGCATCATCCGGGCTGTGGCCGCCCGGCATGTCCAGCAGATGGCGCCAAAGCCGGCCGAAGCCGTCGGTCCACTTGCCATCAGGGGCCAACCCGATGGCCATGATCAGGTTGAGCGCTAGACCACAACGATAGGGCCCCTGGCCACGCCGGGCGGCTGCCACATCAATCCCCTCCCCCGGCGGCAACAGGGCCAGACAGTCGGACAGGGCGTCGGCCAGTGCTGTCCGCATGATGATCGGATCGTCACCATGGCGCAGCAGGGCGGCCACATCCGCTGATCCTTCATGCAGCCACGGATGCGAGCCGGGCTTGTTCTGGCGATTCCAGAGATGAAACACCTCGTGCCATACGGTTCGTCCGACCCGGTCGGGTGGCAGACCCGCCCCATCCCAGCGCAGCATCAGGCTGATCAATCCCCCTGGACCGACGCTGCCATTGGCGGCGGTCCGTTCACCCGCCTTGCCGGTCAGCAGAACCACAGGCTGGTCAGGTGGTCCCTGGGCAAGCAGCACAGTGTAGCGGGCAAGTGCCGCCTCCGCAGCGCGGGTCACTGTTTCCACCTGATCGACCGGCAGCTCGCCAGCGGCAATCACGGTCAAGCCATCTGCGTGCAACGGTGTCGCCGGCCCGGTATGGAGCCAGCCGTAAAGCGCCCGCCCTGTCACCTCCGCTGCCGTCCATGTCATGGACGGTGCCCAACGGCGATTGCGGTCCAGCAGCGACAGGCCGGGGGCCGCCTGCAACCGGACAGACCCCGCCACCGCCGTTTCCGCCGGCAGCAGCCAAGCGGGATAGAGCATCCCCGCCCCCTGCCCCATGGGTATCAGGTCAGAGAAGATGCGGTCGGTACGGTCCCAGCCCGGTATGATGCGGAGGGTGACGTGATGCAGGGGACCATCACGTCCCAACAGTTCACCCTGATCGTTCCAGACGGCCAGATTATCCACCACCTGCCAACGCTGCTGGCGAGAACTGGCGGTGCCATAGGCAAAGATCACCTTTTCAACCGGGTGGTCAAACCGATAGTCGACAATCAACGCACCATCCGGCTGGAACCGGGCGTCAATACTGGCGCTTGCCGGTGCCGCGGTTGCCTGACCGCTGCAAAGCGCCAGCAGCAACAAAAAGATCCAGACCATCAGAAAGCGGCGCATCCAGGACCTCAATCATGCAGGCCCCGTGGATTGAGAGGCCGGCAGCGACCACAAAAGTCGAACCTGCTGGCCGTTTTACTATTTATTTTTCTCCCCGTCAGCCCAGCGCCTGCTCCAGATCGGCGATCAGGTCGGCGATATCCTCCACCCCCACCGACAGGCGGACCAGCCCATCATCGATGCCCAGGGCGGCCCGCTGGTCGGCCGGCACGCTGGCATGGGTCATGATGGCGGGGTGTTCGATCAGGCTTTCCACCCCGCCCAGGCTTTCCGCCAAACTGAACAGGCGGGTGCGTTCCAGCATCTGGCGGGCGGCATCCAGCCCGCCCTTCAGGTGGATGGTCACCATGCCGCCGCCGGCCCGCATCTGCCGGCGGGCCAGTTCATATTGCGGGTGGGAGGGCAGGTAAGGATAGCGCACCCGCGCCACGGCCGGGTGCTGTTCCAGCCATTGCGCCACGGCCAGGGCGTTCTGGCTGTGGCGTTCCATGCGTAAGGACAGGGTTTTCAGGCTGCGCATCACCAGAAAACTGTCGAACGGCCCCTGGATGGCCCCCACGGCATTCTGCAGAAAACCCAGCCGGTCGGCCAGATCGCCGGCATCGCGCACCACGGCAATGCCGCCCACCATGTCTGAATGGCCGTTGAGATATTTGGTGGCCGAATGCAGCACGATGTCGAAACCCAATTCCAGCGGCCGTTGAATCCAGGGGCTGGCAAAGGTGTTATCGGCCACGGCGATCAGCCCGTGCCGGCGGGCCAGCGTCGCCAGCGCCTCCAGATCAGCCAGTTTCAACAGGGGGTTGGTGGGCGTCTCCACCCACAGCATCCGTGTGTCGGGGCGGATGGCCGCCTCCACCGCCGCCAGATCGGCCAGATCGACGGCGGTGACGGACAGGTTGGCCGTGCGCCCGCGCACCCGGTTCAACAGCCGGTAGGTGCCGCCATAAAGATCATCAGAGGTGATGACATGGCTGCCGGCATCCAGCAGTTCCAGCACCGTCGCCTCTGCCGCCAGACCCGACGCGAAGGCATAGCCACGATGGCCCGATTCCAGATCGGCGAGGCAGGTTTCATACGCCATGCGGGTGGGGTTCTGGCTGCGGGCATATTCATAACCCTTATGCACGCCGGGGCTTTCCTGCACAAAGGTGCTGGTGGCATAGATCGGCACCATGATGGCACCCGTCGTCGGGTCCGGCGCCTGCCCCGCATGAATGGCGCGGGTGGCAAAGCCCTGGCGGTTGGCACGGTCGGTCATGTGCTGAACTCCCTTGTTGGTTTTTATCGGCGCGGGGTCAGGAGCCCCGGATTGTCCGCCATTTCCCCCAGGATGTCCTGAACCCGGGTGATGAAGCGGTGGATATGGATGCCATCCACCAAGCCATGATGGGCCTGCACCGCCAGGGGGAAACGCAGCCGCCCCCCTGTCCGGTCAAACCGCCCCACGGCAATATTGGGGATGGAACAATCACCAAAACGTGCCATCGGGTGTTGGATAGCGGTGAAACGCAGCCAGGGCATACAGGTGGCGAACAGATAATCCCGGTGCGTCATCGGCAGCAGGCGCAGTTCCGTTGCCGTGTGCGCCAGCGCGCGGTCGGCCAGATAATCCTGCACGAAGCCCATCCGATCCGCCTGATAAGCGACACTGGAAAAATTGAGATTATCCCCCGGCCCCAGCACGGTATAGCCAAGTGTCAGCGCCTCCACCCGGCTCAGCACGCCATCCAGCAGGCGCAGGCGGAAATTCTCAATCTCCAGGCTGGCGCGGCCAATGGCGTGCAGCATCAGGGCAAAGGGCGGGATGCCGGCTTGCTTGGCGGCAACGGTATAATCGGCGCATTCGGCCTCTGCCGTGATGTTCACGGCGGGCTGGTCATAGCGGTCGAACAGGGCGATCTGGCGGCTGCGGTCTGTCATCTGGTGCCTCCATCAACCGGGTTCCCGACCCGTTTCGGAGCACTTAGTTATCCCGGCGGGGCCTTGGGCCCACCCGGTTCAGCTCCGCCAGAGCAGGTTCTGGATAAACTGGCGGGGCCGACAGGTCAAGCCGGGCACCGGATGGTAATAAAGCGCTGACAATACATATGACAACGTTATCATTTTCTTGCCAAGCGTTGCCGCGCATGAGACGGATAGGCAAAGAATAAGCGAACGGGTGGGAAAATTGGTCGAGCGTAAGCCGACAATCATTGATGTGGCCCGCGCCGCCGGCGCCTCCATCAAGACCGTCTCCCGCGTCATGAACAATGAACGCTATGTCAGCGCGGAAACGCGCGAGCGGGTGATGAAGGCGATGGCGGAACTGAAGTTCCAGCCCAACCGCTCGGCCCAAAGCCTGAAGGGCGACCGTTCCTATCTGATCGCCCATATTTATGGCGATCCGGGCGGCCCCTATACGGGCGAAATCCAGATCGGCCTGCTGCGCCATTGCCGGGCGGAAGGTTACCACCTGCTGATCGAGGAAATTGATTACAGCGCCGCCGATGTTGCTGAACGGGTGCATAATCTGGTGCATCAGTTGAGCCTGGATGGCGTGGTGCTGACCGCCCCGGTCACCGATAATGATGATGTGCTGCGCATGTTGTCAGAGGCGGACATCCCCCATGTCCGCATCACCCCTTCGGTGGAGCGGGCGGACAGCGCCTCTGTCCGCATTGATGAGCGGGCGGCAGCGGCCGATATCACGCTGCATCTGCTGGCCTTCGGCCATCGCCGCATCGGCTTCATCAAAGGGCTGCCCAACCATGCCGGCACCGATCTGCGCTATGGCGGTTATTGCGACGCCCTGCGTGAATATGGGCTGGAGCCGGATGAGGAGATCGTGGAACAGGGCGGCTTCACCTATCGGTCATCGCTGGCCCCGGCGCGGCGGTTGCTGACGCTGAAGAACCCGCCCACCGCCATCTTCGCCAGCAATGATGAAATGGCCGCCGGTGTGCTGTCGGTGGCGCATGACCGGGGCCTGTCGCTGCCGACAGACCTGTCCGTCGTCGGTTTCGACGATATCCAATTGTCGGAAATGGTCTGGCCGCCGCTGACCACGGTGCGCCAGCCGATCCAGGATATGGCGGATGCGGCGGCCGAACTGCTGATCGCCATACTGGCCCATCGCCGCCAGCCCGACGGGCCGAAGCCGACACCCCACCGGGTCTTGCCGCATAATGTGGTGATCCGCCGCTCCACCGCCCCGCCCTCACGGCGGTGAGGGGGCAGGCGTTTGATTTGCCCGAATTTTTACAACCAACTCCGCTATCTCTACCGTCACCCCGGCGCAGGCCGGGGTCCAGGGGCCACAAGCGCTTTGCTCTACGAACCT
>CALRQC020000022.1:0-97226 GCA_943370215.1 Azospirillum sp. RU38E | reverse complement strand
TTCCCGCCTGCGCGGGAATGACGGTTAACAGACTGAAAACGCAAAAGAAGTTTCGGGACGTATTCTCAAGCGAGGAGGCGGCATCCGCCCCCTCGCCTCACCCCTCCCGCCGTCCGCCGATCAGGAACTCCTTATTCCCCTCCGGCCCGGTGATCGGGCTTTCGGCGATGCCCAGCACGGTCCAGCCGGGCTGGGCGGCCAGCCAGGCGCTGATCCGGTCGCAGACTTCCTGGTGCAGTTCCGGTTCGCGCACCACCCCGCCCTTGCCGACGCGGCCCTTGCCCACCTCAAACTGCGGTTTGATCAGGGCCACCAGAAAGGAACCGGGCCGCGTCAGCGCCATGGCCGCCGGCAGCACGGTTTCCAGCCCGATGAAGCTGGCATCGCAGACCACGATATCCAGCGGATCGGGCACCTGTTCGGCGGTCAGATGGCGGGCGTTGGTTTTCTCCATCACCACCACGCGGGCATCTTCGCGCAGCTTCCAGGCCAATTGGCCATGGCCGACATCGACGGCATAGACCTTGGCGGCGCCGCGCGTCAGCAGCACATCGGTGAAGCCGCCGGTGGAGGCGCCGACATCCATGGCCACCATGCCGGTGGGATCGATGCCGAACTGGTCCAGCCCCTTCACCAGTTTCAGCCCGCCCCGACTGACCCAGGGATGGTCCTGGCCCTTGACATGCAACGCCTGATCTTCGGGCACCTGATCGCCGGCCTTGTCGATGCGGCGCGTATCGGCATAGACCAGCCCGGCCAGGATCAGGGCCTGGGCCTTGGACCGGCTTTCGGCTAATCCGCGATCAACCAAAGCCTGATCGACCCTCACTTTTGGCACTTTGGACATAGGCTTGGACTTCGTGGTAATCATTCTGCCACAGGAATAGTCTTATCGAGCTGGATAAGCCACATGAAGCGCGTCATTCTCTTCGCATCTCTGACCATCGCCGCCCTTTCCCTTTCCGGCTGCAATACCGTGGAAGGCGTGGGCAAGGACATCAAAAGCGCCGGCAAGGCCATCGAAAGTGGCGCCAACGGGGCGAAGTAAGGCCCTTACGCCGTGAGGACCGGGGGAGAGGTGGCGAAAATCTTCGTCACCTCCGCCGCCGTCAGTTCACGCCATTCCCCCTCTGCCAGATCGCCCAGAACCAGCCCGCCGACGGCGTGGCGGTGCAGGCTTTCCACATGGTTGCCGACAGCGGCGAACATGCGGCGGATCTGGTGGTAACGCCCCTCCTGAATGGTCAGCCGCGCCCGCTTTTCCCCCTGCACTTCCAGGCTGGCCGGCAGCAGGGGCGTCTTTTCCGATTTCAGCATCAGCGTGCCGCTGGCAAACACCGCCGCCTCCTCCCCCGTCAGCGGGCGGGCCAGTTCCGCCTCATAGACCTTGGGCACATTGGCCTTGGGCGAGATGATGCGATGCAGCAACTGGCCGTCATCGGTCAGCAGCAACAGGCCCGTCGTATCCCGGTCCAGCCGGCCGACGGGGGCCATGATCGGGTTGCGATATTCAAACCGCTCCGGCAACAATTCATAGACGACGCGGCCCGGATCGCTGGTGGAACAAGTATAGCCGGCCGGCTTGTGCAGCATCAGCACCGTGCCCTGCGGCGGGTCCAGCGGTTCATCATCAATCAGGATGTCGCCATGGTCGACCTTGTCATCGGCGGCCAGTGTGGTGCCGTCGCGCCGGGTGACACGCCCCTCCCGCAACAGCATTTTCACATCGCGCTGGCTGCCATAGCCCAGATTGGCGATCAGCCGGACGAGACGCATAGGGGTATTCCTTGGGGGTAATGATGGTAAACATCGCCGCTCTCTACACCGTCACCCATGCTGCGGCCGGGGTCCAGGGGCCACAAGCGCTTTGCTCTACGATACTGGACTCCGGCCGCAGCATGGGTGACGGTGGTATTTGGCAGAAATGGCGTGCGCCCTCAAACCGGGGCCGGCTCCAGCGCCTCACCGGGTTTCAGCCACCAGGAGGCCTCGGCCAGCTTGCCTTCAAACAGTTCCAGCATCGGGCGCTTCATGCGGTCGATCAGGCCCCAATCGTGGGTGGCGACCACCACCGTGGTGCCCTGCTTGTTCAACTCAATGAACAGCCGCATGATTTTCAGCGACATGTCGCGGTCGATATTGCCGGTCGGCTCGTCCGCGACAATCAGTTGCGGGCTGTTGATGACGGCGCGGGCCACCGCGACCAACTGTTTTTGACCGCCCGACAGGGTGGGCGGCAGGGCGTGCAGCTTGTCGGCCAGCCCGACCCAGGCCAGCAGGTCGCCCACCCCTTCGCGCACATGTTTTTCATCATGCCCGGCAATGCGCAGCGGCAGCGCCACATTGTCGAACACGGTCATATGGTCCAGCAGGCGGAAATCCTGGAACACCACGCCGATACGGCGGCGCAGGTCCGGCAGCTTGGCGCGCGGTACCTTGGAAAGCTGTTCGCCGAACAGGGTGATCAACCCGCGCGACGGGCGTTCCGACAGGTAGAGCAGCTTCAACAGGCTGGATTTGCCGGCCCCGGTGGGGCCGGTCAGGAACTGGAATGAACCGGGGGCCAGCTCAAAACTCAGGTCGCGCAACACCTCCGGCCCATTGCCGTAGCGCAATCCCACATTCTCGAAACGGACCACCCGGCACGCTCCCTTGCTTCAACCCTGCTGAACAGCCACCCTTGTTGAAGGCATGGCCTTCGACAAGGGTGGAGGCTGGCGACCGCCAGCCCGCGCACCCATGTGCGCGCAAGCCAAGCCCGCGGAGGCGGGCGCCCGGCGCATGAGGGAACAAGAAGCCCTGCTTGATCGGTTCCGATCAAGCAGGGCGAATATTACACACACCCTGCGCCGACCGCTTCAACCGGCGACCCGGCGTGAACGCTTTCGCGCACCGGCACCAGCCCCACCCGCTCAAACGAAGCCAGTGTCTCGTCGGCCCAGGATTTCAGGTCAGTCAGGCCGCTATGGCCGGTCCAGACATCAATGCCGAACCGCTTTTCCAGGTCATTCTCGGTCAGCTTCAGCGCGTCACGGACAGAAATCAGCTCCCGTTCCAGCAGGGTCCAGATATCGCTTTCGCAGCGCTTCATGGTGACGATATGCACGCCCATGTTCTGGAACGCCTTCAACCGCTTGAAGACGCTGTCATTTTCATAGGCGCCGAAGCCGCCCGCCACCTCGTTCAGCACCACATAGCGGCGGCCGATGGGCAGCCACTCATTCTTGTCGAAGCTGTACTGGATCAGGGCGCGCGCATCCTCGATCGCCTGCCCCTCGGCCTTGGTGGTCACCACCAGATCGATGGGCGGGGAATTGCGGCGGCGCAGCAGGGAACCGGCGTTGCGCGCCTCTGCCCAGGCGAACAGTTCGGCGGCCACATTGGCGCCGACATCGATGATATAGCCGCCTTCCAGCACGGTGCGGCCGAACTCATCCCAATATTTGATGGCCAGATTCGGGTCGGTGGAGCTTTTCACCTTGGTCAGGTCTTCGCCGATTCCCAGTTCCTTCACATGGTGGAACAGGCGGCCGAACTTGGACCGGTTGTTCAGGCTGTCGCTATCCGCGGCGGCGAGCTTGACCGGCACGCCCTTCTGCTCGTGCTGCAGCACAAGCAGTTGCGCCGTCAGGGTCTTGCCCTGACCACCCGTCTTCGCCATCGAGATGAAGGTCCGCGTCATTCCAGTAATCTCCTGCGCCCAGCCTTGATCTTGTTGCAGATCGCACCCCGGTTCCGGTCCCCCTGGCGGGGTGCGGCCCGCGAGCGCGGAATCGTTACCCGTTTTCACCGGCCCCTTCAATGGCGGTGGCCGTCGCTTGCCCGTTTTTGCCACAGCAACTCCCGCTTTCACACTTCCGTCAGGCGCGGCATCAGCTCCACAAGGTTGCAGGGACGGTGCCGATTGTCCAACTGCCATTTCAAAATCAGATCCCAGCCATCGCGGCAGGCGCTGGGGCTGCCCGGCAGGGCAAACAGATAGGTGCCGCCGGCCAGCCCGCCGGTGGCGCGCGATTGCAGGGCCGAGGTGCCGATCTTCTCAAAAGACAGCCAGCGGAACATCTCCCCAAACCCGTCGATCTTCTTCTCAAACAGGCTTTCAAAGGCTTCCGGCGTCACGTCGCGGCCGGTCAGGCCGGTGCCGCCGGTGGAGATGACGACATCGATCTGCGGATCGGCGATCCAGCGGCGCAGATGGTCGACAATGGCGCGCACATCGTCGCGCACAATGGCGCGGTCGGCCAGGTTATGCCCATCGGCCGTCAGCCGTTCCGCCAGCGTGTCGCCGGATTTGTCGGTCGCCAGATCGCGCGTGTCCGACACGGTCAGCACGGCGATATTCACGGGCAGGAAGGGGCGGCTTTCATCAATACGGGCCATCACGGCACCTCCGGTCATTCGGGCGGACAGGAGCAGGATCAGGCTTCCACCCGCTCCACATCAGAAACATCATTCACCAGCCCCGCCGCCTGCACCCACCAGTGCGGGCGGGCGCGGGCGATCAACTGCGCGGCCAGCATGGCCGTTTCCGCATCGGCATAAAGCCCGAAGCAGGTGGCCCCGCTGCCCGACATGCGGGCCAGCAGGCTGCCCGGCGTGGCATCCAGGGCTGCCAGCACCTCCGCCACCGCCGGGCACAGGCTTTGGGCGGCCAGGGTCAGGTCATTGCGGCGCTGCTGCAGCGCGCGGGCCAGTTCGACCACATCATCCGGCATCGGGTCCAGCCGGTCGGCATTGGAATAGGCCCCGGTGCGGGCCCCGAACACCTTGGCCGTATGCAGGCCGGTGCCGGGATTGACCAGCACCACCCAGGCTTCCGGCAGATCGGGTGCTGGGGTCAGCAGCGTGCCGGTCTCCGCGAAATAGGCGGTGCGCCCGGCCAGACAGACCGGCACATCGGCCCCCAGTTTCGGCGCCACCGCCGCCAGGGCCGGATGATCCGCAGGCAGTTCCCACAAGTCTGCCAGGGCGCGCAGGGCGGCGGCGGCATCGGCCGACCCACCGCCAATGCCCGATGCCACCGGCAGGTTTTTCACCAGCGTCACCGCCACATCGGGGGCACGGCCCAGTTCCGCCGCCAGCGCCTTCACCGCGCGGGCCACCAGATTGCTGTCCGTATCCTCCATCAACAGGGGCAGGGCAAAGGGCCCCTGGATGGACAGGCTGAAATAGCCGGATGGGGCCACTTCCACCACATCATGCGCGCTGGCAAAGGCCACCAGACTGTCCAGCCGGTGATAGCCATCGGCGTTACGCCCCAGCACATGGAGATAGAGATTAAGCTTCGCGGCGGCGGCGGCACGGATCAACGGCATGGCGGGCGGACCCATCGAATGGCTGTTGCAAACTGTTTACTTGGTACTTCCAATAGGGCGCGATATCCAGGATTGTCACCACGCAGGCATGATACGCCATGGACCTGAAGCCTTTCATTCCCTATCTCGCCATCGGTCTGGCCATTTTGCTGTTGGCCCGCCGCACCCGCAGCGCGCGCCGGGTACGCGGCTGGGCCATTTTGTTGGTGCTGGGCCTGCTGACCCTTGCCATCGGCTTTTATGTCTACGGCCATATCATGGTCGGGCCGCATGTCAGCGGGCTGGGCGGGCTGGCGATTATCGCGGCCCTGCTGGCTGGCATCGGCTGCGGCCTCTATGCCGCCCGGCATATCCACCTGTTCCGCGATCCGGAAACCGGCCAGCCCATGTCACGGCTGACCGTCACCGGCCTGTTGTTCATCGTCGCTCTGGTGGTGGTCAAACAGGGGGCGCGGCATCTGGGGCTGGAAAGCCCGGATGAACATGGCTTCGGCCTGCTGTCAGACAGCCTGTTCGCGCTGGCCATGGGCACCGTCTTCACCCGTCAGATTCTGTTGCTGCGCCGGGCACGGGCGCTGCCGGCACATGATACCGCCACCGCCTGACCGGCGGGGCGCACAACCCGTTGCCGGGCTGGCCGCCGGCCGGCAGCGGGATCAATCATCACTCCGGATGGCTGCAATCCAGACCATGATCTAAGAACAGGGACATCATGCGGACCCGTTTCACCGCGCGGCTGCTCGCCGCCACTGCCATCACCCTGGCCGCCGGTTTCGGCGGCTTTTTGCCTGCCTGGGCGCAGGATGCCAAGCCGGCCACGACCAGCGCACCGGTGGATGAAGCGCTGGTCTGGGATCTGACCCCGCTTTACCCCAGCGATGCCGCCTGGGATACCGCACGCAAGCAGGTGCTGGCCGACCTGGACGGGGTCAGGAAATGGCAGGGCAAGCTGGGCAGCGATGCCGCGACCCTGCGCCAGGCCCTGGATGCCCTCTCCGATCTGTCGGGTCGCACGGAACGGTTGGGCACCTATGCCTATCTGCAATATAGCACCGACACGCGGAACAATGAGTATCAGCAACGCCAGAACCTGATCGACGCCTTGGGCGCCCAGGTGTCGGCGGCAACCGCCTGGCTGGCACCGGAGGTGCAGGCCCTGGGGGCGGACAAGGTGGAAGCCTTCATCAAGGCTGATCCCGGGCTGGCCAAACATGCCCATCATCTGCGCAAGATACTGCGCCTGCAGGCGCATACGATGTCGCCGGAAACCGAAGCGGCCATCGCCGCCTTCGGCCCGGTCTTCAGTTCCGCCAGCAATACCTATTCCGCCTTGGCCAATGCCGATATCGACTGGCCGGAAATCACCCTGCCCGACGGCAGCAAGAAAAAGCTGAACCAGGCCGGCTATGCCCAGTTGCGCCAGAATCCCGACCGGGCGGTGCGCAAGCAGGCATTTGATCTGTTCTGGGCCAAGTTTGGCCAATATGGCACCAGCATGGGCAATACGCTGGCCGCTGCGGTGCAGGCGGGAACGATCGAGGCCAAGCTGCGCCATTATCCCACCGCGGTTGCCGCCTCCCTGTCCGACAATGACATACCGGAAGCCGTTTACCGCACCCTGGTGGCCGAGGCGAACAAGGGCCTGCCCACCCTGCACCGTTATTTCAAGCTGCGGCAGAAGATGCTGGGCCTGCCGGACCTGCATTATTACGACATCTATCCATCCCTGGTGCAGATGGATCGCAAATTCTCCATTACAGAGTCGCGCACCCTGACCCTGGCCGCCACCAAGCCACTGGGCAAGGAATATACCGACGCGCTGGCGGCCGTGACAGCCCGGCGCCGCACCCATGTCCTGCCGTCAGACGGCAAGGAAAGCGGCGCCTACCAGACCGGTTTTTACGGGCATGATCCCTATGTCTTCCTGAACCATCAGGATGATTACAACAGCCTCACCACCTTTGCCCATGAATGGGGCCATGGAATGCACACGGTGCTGGCCGACAAGAACCAGCCCTATGAGACAGCGGGATATCCGCTGTTCGTGGCGGAGATCGCCTCCACCACCAACGAGATGCTGCTGGCCGATTATATGCTGGGCCGGGCCACCAGCCGGGACGAGAAGCTGTTCTTCCTGGGCCAGGCCCTGGAAAATCTGCGCGCCACCTTCTTCCGCCAGACCATGTTCGCCGAATTCGAACTGGCCACCCATGATGCGGTGGAACGCGGGGAATCGATCAACGGCGCCCGCATGAAGGAAATCTATTGCGATCTGCTGAAACGCTATCACGGCGACAAGGAAGGCGTGATGCAGATCGATGAATCCTATTGCGCGGAATGGGCCTTCATCCCGCATTTCTACCGTCCCTTCTATGTCTATCAATATGCCACCTCCATCGCGGCGGCGGCCTATTTCACGGACAGCATTGAAAAGGGCGGGACAAAGGAGCGGGAACGGTATCTGTCGGTGCTGAAGGCCGGCGGATCGGAATATCCCTACCCGCTGCTGAAACAGGCCGGACTGGATATGGCCTCACCCGCCCCCTATCAAGCCCTGATCCACCGGATGGATACCATCATGGATGAGATGGAAAAGCTGCTGGCGGCCAAAAAATAACACCAAAGGATGTTGGCGCCAGCACTTGCGGTGCTGGAAAGAACCACCGTCTGCAACGCAATCCCAATCAACAAACATAACGGAAGAGCAATCCCATGCACATTCACACCCGTTTGCGGACCCGTCTGGCCGGGGCCGCCGCCATTGCCCTGTTTGCGGCCTGTGCCCCCCTCAGCTTCGCCCAGGCCCAGCAGGCCCCTGCCGCCGCCGCTGCGGCCAAGGTGGATGAACGCTACGTCTGGGATTTGACGACGCTCTATAAGGACCGCGCCGCCTGGGACGCGGAGCGAAAGGCCATTGCCGCCGAACTGCCCTCGCTGGCGGCGCTGCAGGGCACGCTGGGCAAGGATGCCGCCAGCCTGCGCAGCGCCCTGGACAAGCTGTCCGCCATCCGGCTGCGCATGAACCGGCTGTCGGTCTATATGTCGACCCAGTTCAGCACCGATGCCCGCGATCAGGCAGCCCAGGAGGGCAGCAATCTGGTGCGCCAGTTGGGCGCCGATATCGGTGCCGCCACCGCCTGGATGGACCCGGAGATCCAGGAACTGGGGGCCGACAAGGTGGAGACCTTCATCAAGGCCGACAAGGGGCTGGAAAAGCACGCGGTCGGCCTGCGCGACACGTTGCGCATGAAGGCCCACACGCTGGGCCATGAGACAGAGGCCGCCCTGGCTGCCGTGGGCCCTGCCATGTACAATGCCGGCTCCACCTATCAGTTGCTCACCAGTTCCGATATTGACTGGCCCAGCGTCACCCTGCCCGACGGGTCGAAGGTGAAGGTCAATCAGGTGGGCTATTCCAAGCTGCGGGAAAACCCCGACCGGGCCGTGCGCAAGCTGGCCTTTGACACGTTCTGGGGCAAGTTCGGCCAGTACACCAACACCGATGGCAGCCTGCTGTCCAACCGCATCCAGGCCGGCGTGGCCATGGCCAAGCTGCGCCATTATCCCAGTGCTGTCGCCGCCTCCCTGGCCGCCAACGACATCCCGGAAAGCGTCTATCGCACCCTGGTGGCAGAGGCGAACAAGGGTCTGCCGACCCTGCACCGCTATCTGAAGATCCGGCAGAAGATGCTGAACCTGCCCGATCTGAACTATTACGACATCTATCCGCCCATCGTGGAACTGGACCGCAAGTTCCCGATTGAAGAGGCCAAGAGCCTGACCCTGGCCGCCACCAAGCCGCTGGGCAAGGAATATGCCCGCAACCTGGAAGAGGCGCTGAAGGGCCGCTGGATGCATGTCTACCCGTCGGACACCAAGCGCCCCGGCGCCTATCAGACCGGCGTTTACGGCGTGCATCCGTTCGTGTTCCTGAACCATCAGGATACGTTCGACAGCGTGTCGACCTTCGCCCATGAATGGGGCCATGGGATGCACACCAAACTGGCCGATGCCGCCCAGCCCTATGAAACCTCCGACTATTCCCTGTTCGTGGCCGAAGTTGCCTCCATCACCAACGAGGTGCTGCTGGCTGATTACATGCAGGGCCGGGCCAAGACGCGGGAAGAAAAGCTGTTCTTCCTGGGCCATGAGCTGGACAGCATCCGCAGCACCTTCTTCCGTCAGACCATGTTCGCCGAATTCGAACTGGCCACGCATGACGCCATGGAACGCGGGGAAGCCCTGTCAGGCCGCAAGATGAACGAGATCTATTGCGACCTGCTGAAGCGCTATCACGGCGACAAGGAAGGGGTGATGAAGATTGACCCGGCCTATTGTGCCGAATGGCAGATGGTCAACCATTTCTACCGTCCCTTCTATGTCTACCAGTACGCCACCTCCATGGCGGCGGCGGCCTATTTTGGCGAACAGATCGGCAAGGGCGGGGAGAAGGAGCGGGATCGTTACCTGTCAGTGCTGAAGGCCGGCGGTTCGCAATATCCCTATCAGTTGCTGAAGCAGGCGGGCGTGGATCTGGCCACCCCCGTCCCCTATCAGGCCCTGATCCGTCGCATGGACAAGATCATGGATGAGGTTGAGAAGCTGCTGGCAGAAAAGAAGTAACACCAACCCGCCGAAAGGTTGACCTTTCGGCGGGTTGGAGGCCGGCGACCGCCGGCCCGCCGCTTGGTAGCGGCGCCAAGCCAAGCCCGCGGATGCGAGCGCCCGGCACCTGAGTGTCTGTCCGGAAAGTTATCCTATCTTTCGAAACCCTGCCCTTTCTCCACCGTCATTCCCGCGAAGGCGGGAATCCAAAATCCGCGCTGTCGTATGGATTCCCGCCTTCGCGGGAATGACGGTTAAGAGATTGGAAAAGAAGTGAAAGTTCTTGGACGGACTCTCAGGGAACACGAAATCTCCCTTAATCGGTCACGATCAAGGGAGATTGGTATAAGAAGGCCACAAGCCCCCGCCGGTGCTTTTGCCGGCGGGGGCTTGTGTCTTCCCCCTTGGCCCGGTGCCGCCCAGCCGGCTATCATCCCGGCCATCATGAGCGATTTCCTCCCCGATCCCCCCCGCCCCGGCAGCAACCTGCCCGAACTTTCCGTCAGCGACCTGTCGCGCGCCCTGAAGCGCACGGTGGAGGAAGCGTTCGGCTATGTCCGGGTGCGCGGAGAGATCAGCCAGCCCAAGCGCCACACCTCCGGCCATCTCTATCTGCGGCTGAAGGATGATGCGGCGGTGATTGAGGCCGTCTGCTGGAAGGGTGTGGTGGCCCGTCTGGCCATCCGCCCGGAAGAGGGGATGGAGGTCATTTGCACCGGCAAGCTGACGACATATCCCGGCCGCAGCCAGTACCAGCTTATCATCGACAGCATGGAACTGGCGGGCGAAGGCGCCCTGCTGAAAATGCTGGAGGAGCGCAAGCGCCGGCTGGCCGCCGAAGGCCTGTTCGCGCCGGAACGCAAGAAGCCCCTGCCCTTCCTGCCGCGCACCATCGGCGTCATCACCAGCCCGACCGGTGCCGTCATCCGCGACATTCTGCACCGGCTGGCCGACCGCTTCCCCCGTCATGTCCTGCTCTGGCCCGTGGCCGTCCAGGGCGAAGGGGCGGCGGCCCAGGTGGCCCGCGCCATCCAGGGCTTCAACAGCCTGGAGGCGGGGGGCCGCGTGCCCCGGCCCGATCTGCTGATCGTGGCGCGCGGGGGCGGCAGCCTGGAAGATTTGATGGCCTTTAACGAGGAAATCGTGGTGCGGGCGGCAGCCGCCAGCCAGATCCCGCTGATTTCCGCCGTGGGCCATGAAACCGATACCACCCTGATCGATTTCGCTGCCGACCGCCGCGCCCCCACCCCCACGGCTGCCGCCGAAATGGCGGTACCGGTGCGCAGCGAATTGCTGGCCCAGGTGCTGGATGACAGTCGGCGTCTGCATGGTTGCATGACCCGTGCGCTGGAATTGCGCCGCCAGCATGTGGCCGGTCTGGCGCGGGGTCTGGGTGATCCGCAAGCCCTGCTGGAGGGGCTGGTGCAGCGGCTGGATGACCGGGCCGAACGGCTGGAACTGGCCATGCGCGGCGGGCTGGAACGCCGGGGTGTGGCCGTGCGCCAACTGGCCCTGAAGCTGCGCCACCCGCGCGACGTGCTGCAGATGGCGCGGCTGCGGCTGGAAACCGGCGGGCGCGGGTTGCGCGCCGGGCTGGCCACCGCCACCAGGCTGGCCGACAGCCGCTATCAGGCCCTGTCACAGCGGCTGAATGTGGATTATCTGCGCCGCGATCTGGGCAAGGCATCCGAGCGGCTGGCGGACCTGCCGCCCCGGCTGGACCGTGCCTATGCCGCCCGCCTGCGCGCGGGCGGGGACAAATTGGCCAACCTGTCGCAATTGCTGGAAAGCTATTCCTATCGCGGGGTGCTGGCGCGCGGATTCGCCCTGGTCACCGATGGGGATGGCGCCCCGGTGACCAGGGCAGACGCAACCCATCCCGGCATGGCGGTGGCTATCGCCTTTGCAGATGGCAAGGTGGCGGCCTTGATCGGCGATCCGGGCACGCTGCCCGCCGCCGCGGAACCGGAAACAGACAACCGCCCAAGCCCGCGCAAACGCGGCCCCCGTCCCCCCATCGACCAGGGCAGTCTGTTCTGATCAATATACCATCCGCCATAAAACACGGTCACGGTACGGCGGTGACCACCTGGCACCTGACGGGCCGGAAATGCTGGCAAATGGCCAGCATTTCCGGCCGTGGGGATAAATCCCAGGACGGGCAAAAAGCGTCAGCACAGCAACCCTAACCAAAAGGGTAATTGCGCGCGCCTGTTTCGTCCAAAGGGACATGTTAAGCTGCTGCCGAATTCGCTTTTCATTGAGCGCCAGGCGTAGAATGCCCATCAGAACCGGAAATTTCGCAGCCCGATTATATATCTGGCTCGCCACGTTTCTCGCCGTGGGTCTGTTGTCCATCATTCTGGGCCAACTGGCTGAGGATCGGGCAAAGACACGCGCCGCCGCCGTGGCCGCTGCCAGCAATGTCGGCAATGCCCTGGCGACCGATATTGCCGGCTCCATCGCCACGCTGGAACGGATGCTGTCGGGTGTGCGTGGTGCGATCGTGGCCGGGGATGCAAGACTGGCGCGGGAGCGGTTGGATATGTTGCTCCTGGCCATGCCGGACGCGGTAAAGCTGAGCGGCGCCACCGATGCCAGCGGCCATATCGTGCTGGGCAATGCCGGCAGCCATTATCAACAGCAGGCTCTCAACTGGCGGCCTTACTTCATGCACCATCAGGAAAATCCGGATCAGGGACTTTATATTTCGGGCCCCTATGCTGCGCTTTCCGATGGCACCCCGATGATCGTGGCCAGCCTGCGGCTGGACGATGCCCAGGGGCGGTTCGCCGGGGTGCTGGTCGCCGGCATCCAGCTCAGTTATTTCAATAAGCTGTTCGACCGCATCGCGGTGGAATCCGGCGGCTCAATGAGCCTGTTCACCGACAAGGGGATCATCATCGGGCGGCGCCCCTATGATCCCCAGGTGATCGGCCGCGACCTTTCCAAGTTCCGGGGGGTCAGCCGCGCCCTGGCGGGTGAGCGGATCTTCGAGGATGTGGCCGCCATCGACCATGTGGAGCGGCTCTATGTCTCCACCCCGATCGGGAGTTATCCGCTTTTCATCAATGTTGCCCAATCGACCGAAACCATCTTCCAACATTGGACCGCCAAGACCATCACCATCGGCATGACAACCGCCCTGCTGGTTGGTGGGATGATCCTGTTGGTCTGCCTGTTCTATTGCGAGAATGCCCGTCGGGGAGAGGTGCAGGTGCAGTTGGCCAAGGCCAACCAGCAATTGTACGAGGCAGCGGAGACCGATGCCCTGACCGGCATTGCCAACCGTCGCCGGGTGGAACGGGTGCTAGCCCATTATGGTAAGGCCGGGTCGAAGGATTTGAGCGTCTTGATGCTGGATATCGACCTGTTCAAGACATTCAATGATCAATACGGGCATGAGGCCGGGGATAAGGCCCTGCATCAGGTCGCCCAAGCCTTATCCGCGTCCCTGCCAGGGGGGCAGGGTCTGGTGGCCCGCTATGGCGGGGAGGAATTCATCATCCTGCTGCCCGGCAGCGGCATCAGCAATGCCCAGATAGTGGCGGAGCATCTCCGGGCGCGTGTGGCCGCCCTGGAAATCCCCCATGCGGCCAGCCCCTTCCACACCATCACTGTCAGCATCGGGCTGGCCGGCGCCGGTGACCTGAATGATCTGCCACCGGACGAACTGGTGCGGCTGGCTGACAAGGCGCTGTATCGCTCCAAGCAGGCAGGCCGCAACCGGGTCACAATCAGCCCTTTTGTCCAGCCCAAAGCCAATGATTCAGACGGCACCCGCGACGTGGCGTAGGAACAGGATTCGCGCCTGGGTATAGGCGCGTTCATCCAGCATCGCAAACCCCGGCGGGACGGTCAGCGGGTCACGCTCCCCCACCTCCACACAGATCAGGGCACCGGGCGCCAGCCAGCCCGCCGCCGACAGGGCGGTGAGTGCTGGCGGGGCCAGATCCTGCGCATAGGGCGGGTCCAGAAAGGCCAATGTCGCCGCCGCCGGGGCCACCGGCGGCTTGCCGGCATCCCCCAGGATGAAGCGGCAACGCGCCGTCACCCCCAGGCTTTCGGCATTGCGCCGCGCCATGTCCAGCGATGGGCGGGCCTTGTCCAGCAGCAGGGCGTTGGCGCCCCCGCGTGACAAAGCTTCCAGCGCCAGGGCTCCAGTGCCGCAAAAGGCATCCAGCACCACGGCGCCGTCCAGCACATCGCCGCCATCGGCCGCCCAATCGCCATGGGCCAGAATGTTGAACAGGGATTGCCGGGTCCGGTCGCTGGTGGGGCGCACATCGCGCCCCGTCGGTGCCTCCAGCCGCCGGCCGCGCAACTCACCGCCGACGATTCGCACCCTTGCCCCCTGCATCACCGCGCGGCCCCTTGGCCGGGGTGGGTTTGTCACTGGCGGGCTTGGGTGCAGCCGCCGGCTTGGGCGAACGGCGCGGCGCCGCCGGCCCATCCGCCGGGATATCGCCCTTGGACAGGGCCCGGTCCATCGCCGCCACCGCCTTGCGGGCCGAATCGCTCAGGCCCGCCGCAGCGGCACGGCGCTCGGCGGCATTGGCCGGGCGGGCATCGGCCGCCGGCTTGGCGGCCGCATTGCGGGGCGGCTTGGGCTTGCCGCCCAGCATCCGTTCCACATTGTCCCGCGCCTTGGCGGCCGACGGGCGGGCGGCTTGCCTGGCCCCGCCCTTGGTGGCGGCGGCTGGGGCCTGTTCCGCCATGGCCTTGGGCAAGCGGTCATAGCGCATACGCGGCGCAGGCTTTGGCGCCGCACCGGGGGCCGGCGGCGGTTCCACCGCATCGGCGGGGAAGAAATCGGGGATCTGCTCACGCAACACGCGGCGCGGCACTTCTTCCACCTGGCCGCGATCCAGCTTGCCCAACTGGAACGGGCCATAGGCGACGCGGATCAGCCGGCTGACCGGCAGGCCCAGATAATCGAACACGCGGCGAACCTCCCGGTTCTTGCCCTCGCGCAGGCCCACGGTCAGCCAGGAATTATAGCCGACCGTGCGATCGATCACCGTTTCGATCGGGCCATAGGCGATGCCATCCACCACCACCCCTTCAGCCAGCCGGCGCATGGTTTCCGGCGTCGGCGTGCCATGCACGCGGATGCGGTAACGGCGCAGCCAGCCGGTGCTGGGCAGTTCCAGGAAACGGGCCAGCTCCCCATCATTGGTCAGCAGCAGCAGCCCTTCGGACGACAGATCCAGCCGGCCCACCGACACCACGCGCGGCAGATCGCCCGGCAGATTGTCAAACACGGTGGCACGGCCCTGTTCATCGCGGGCCGTCGTCACCAGACCCTCGGGCTTGTGGTAGCGCCACAGGCGCGTCGGCTCCGGCTCGGCCACGGCCTTGCCATCCACCACGATACGGTCGCCATCGCGCACCAGAAAGGCGGGGCTGTCCAGCACCCGCCCATTCACCGACACGCGGCGGTCGGCGATCAGCTTTTCAGCGTCGCGCCTGGAGCAGACACCGGCGCGGGCAAGACGTTTGGCAACGCGTTCACCCCCCGGCAGGGGGGCGGCATCGGTCGTTTCGGCATCATCGGCGACGTCTTCGACGGCCACCTGATGCAAGGGATCATACGGAATACGGGACATGGTGGCGGACTTTACGCGGGAGCCTGCCCCAGGTAAAGCGCCGCCACCCCTGAACCCTCACAGGTCAGGCGTTCCAAGTACGCCGGTCAGCATCGACCGATGTTGTACCGGTATTGCCCAGCTTCTCATTCTCACCCGGATGGGGCGGTTCGCCCGTCAACAGGGCCTTGGCATAGCCATAGAGGAAAACCATGCTGGCGGACGGGCTGTCCCAATATTCCGCCGCTTCTGCGGTAACGGTGATCAGCGCCATGTCGGGATCGTCGGTGCCTTTGGGGAACCAGGTGCGCATCGGCTCCCGCCACAATTCCTTCATCAGCCCGCGATCGGTCACCACCCGCGCATGGCCGGAAACAGAGACATAATTCTGGTCTCCGGGCTTGGCGAAGGCCAAGCCGACATGGGTATCCCGCCCGATCTCCGCCACCTTGGAGGAGGAGCGGCGGGTGAAGAAATACAGGCTGCCATCAAACAGGTCATTGCTGCACCACATGGGCCGGGCGCGAAGCTGGTCGCCATCGAATGTGGTCATCATCGCCACATCGATATCCTTGATCATGCTCCACAGCTTGTCGGCCTTGGGGTCGGTGCCGGGGGTGATGCGCGCGGGCTGGCGGAGATCGTCGCTCATGGGGCATTCCTTAGCGTTTGGCTTTGGGGATCGTCCCTTTGCCAACGCCCTGCCCGCCCGCCGGTTCCCCCGCTTGACGCGCCGGGCCCCGCCAGGGCAGCCTTGCCCACATCATGTCACAGCCGCCCCCTGCCCCCCCGTCCGCCAGCCCCATGGACCTCGCCTTTGCCGAAGCGGCATCCGCTGCCGCCCGCGGCGAGGTGCCGGTGGGTGCCGTGATCCTGGACCCGCGTGACGGCCGCATCCTGGCCAGCGCCGGCAACCGGACGGAGGAGCTGGCCGACCCCACCGCCCATGCCGAAATCCTGGCCATCCG
This sequence comes from Azospirillum sp. RU38E, assembly GCA_943370215.1. GTDB lineage: Bacteria > Pseudomonadota > Alphaproteobacteria > Azospirillales > Azospirillaceae > Niveispirillum. The sequence goes on along the minus strand of CALRQC020000022.1, from coordinate 80,750 downwards.
CGCAGCAGCGGCCAGCCTGGGCAGCGCCCGCCTGCCGGGCCTGGACCTTTATGTGACGCTGGAGCCGTGCGCCATGTGTGCGGCGGCGATCAGTTTCGCCCGCCTGCGCCGGGTCTATTTCGGCGCCTATGATCCCAAGGGCGGGGCCGTGGAGCACGGCCCCCGCTTCTTCCAGCAGCCCACCTGCCACCACACCCCGGAAACCTATGGCGGTTTCCAGGAACGCCGGGCGGCGGAACAACTGCGCCGCTTCTTCAAGGCACGGCGCTGACGGTCACACCACCTGATGGGCTTGCAACTTCTCCATCAACGGCCCCTGCCATTCCGCTGGCACCGGTTCCACCTTGGTGATCCAGTTATAAATGTCGGGGTCCGGATTCTCCATCAGCGCCTCATAGGCATCCACTTCCGCCTCGCTCATCCCGGCCAGATATTGCCGGGCGAAGCTGCCCATCAGCAGGTCCATTTCCTTGGTGCCGCGATGTTCGCTGCGGAAAATCAGGCGCTTGCGACGATTATCCAGTTCCATCTCGCTCATCTCTGCCATCATCGGGGATCATGTTCCAATTGATGACAGGATATAGAGCCCCCACGGCTTTCTGTCAGCCACCCCGCTTCGTTTCGCCCCACGGGCCCAATGTGCCTTGAGCGCCTCTCCCGTCAGTAACGCCCAACCGACCCCGGCTGAGCCCGCCGCGTCGGCAAAAGCACCCAACAACCTGCCCTGACCCTAGGGGGTTATGGATGTTTCCCGATAGCAAGTTTCTTATGTTTTACTGTTTTGATCGCATAAATACCGTACTTACTTTCCATCTTTCCACTATGCACCATGAAAAAAGGGGGCCACAGAACGGCCCCCTTGCGGTAAAGTCCCGCGGCCAGCCCTTGTACTGATTATTCGGGCCGCGTGAACAGTTCCTTTACATGAGCCACCCTCGTTTCCGTGGTCGAATAATAGGCCCAGATATAGTCGCCGCCCGCACCTTCATTGAGATCACAACCAACATGCTGAAAGCCGGGGATCTGCGGGGGTACGGACTGATTGGTCACGACGAAGGCCAAAGACTGGATCGGCTGCCGACCAGCATCATAATTCCAATACATGTAAATGTATTTCCCGCCAGCCCCGCTATTCAAATCCGCCGGAGACCAGTTCCAGCCTGGAATGCTGTTCGCCTGTGCAGAACTGTAGGCGATGAAGTTCACATTTGTAATCGGCTGGCCACCGTTGGCCTGATATCCAACATAGATATACTTTCCACCAACGGTGCTGTTCAGGTCCGTCAGATAAAAATCCCAGCCCGGCTGATAGAAGGGGCCGCGCTCGCCATCGACTTGTACAGTGAGATTCGTCAAAGCCATTTTGATCTCCGTTAATTATCATTAACACATCGAAATTGATGTGCTGGTAATATGATTAACGCCTAAAAAATTGCAACGTCAACCTGCATTTTAATATCAATTTTGATATTTTCGTTAAAATTGCAACACGAACGGAGGGCCATACAATTCAGAATTGTCACCTGTCGCCATCTGGGGGCCAGCGCAAGCCTCCCATTTTCAATTGAAAACACCAATAGTTACATATGGTTATGCTATTAATCGACTTTAAGTTTCATTTTTCGCATTATGCGTGGGGCACGGCCGGCGATGGTCCATGGATGCAGATCCACCCGGTCCGATGAATTCAGCCGATCGGTATTTTCCATTCGAGCGCATTGTTGAGCCGCGCCGCCATCGGACAGGACCAACAGCCCGTCGACCATTTCAACATGGCTGTCCTGGGTCTGCAGTCCCGCCCGGAACACCCCCGCCGCCGATGCGAACAATCAATCTGGGCTTCTGACCGCTGCCTGCGATATAGACGCTATGGTCAGCCACCCTGCTTCGTTTCGCCCTACCGGAGCCTGCCCCTTGCGCCCCGTCATCCTGTTCCCCCTTTTCGCCCCCATCACCAGCCTGCCGGGCCTGGGGCCGCGTCTTGGCAAGCTGGCGGAGCGGCTGGCCGGCCCGCATGTGGTGGATTTGCTGTGGCACAAGCCGGTGGGCATCGTTGACCGCATCGCCGTGCCCTCCATCAGCGAGGCGCCAGAGGGGCGCAATGTGGTGCTGACCGTGCGGGTGGATGGGCATATGCCGCCGCTGGCCCCCAACCGGCCCTACCGCATCCGCTGCATGGACCATACGGGCCTGATGGATCTGGTTTATTTCCACATCAAGGGCGACTGGCTGAAGGAAAAGCTGCCCGTCGGCAGCCTGATCACCGTCTCCGGCAAGGCGGAATATTATAATAACCAGCTCCAGATTGCCCACCCGGACCATGCCGCCCCGGTGGAGGATGGCGCCCCCGCCACCTCTGCCGTTGAACCCACATATCCCCTGACCGGCGGCCTGAACCCCAAGCCGTTGCGCAACGCCATCCAGGCGGCGCTGTCCCGCGCCCCACAACTGCCGGAATGGCAGGATGCGGCCTGGCTGAAGCGGCGCGACTGGCCGGATTGGCACAGCGCGCTCACCCGCCTGCACAACCCGGTGGATGAGGCGGATATCAACCCGCTTGGCCCCGTGCGCCAGCGTCTGGCCTATGATGAGTTGTTGGCCAACCAGTTGGCGCTGGCCCTGGTGCGCGCCGGGCAGAAGAAGCTGGCCGGCCGCGTGGTGGAAGGTGATGGTCGCCTGCGCGCCCAGATCACGGCCGCCCTGCCCTATCAACTGACCCACGCCCAGGCCCGCTCCCTGGCGGAGATTTACGCCGACATGGCCCAGCCATCGCGCATGTTGCGGCTGTTGCAGGGCGATGTGGGCAGCGGCAAGACCGTGGTGGCGCTGATGGCCCTGTTGAACGCGGTGGAAACCGGGGCGCAGGGGGCGCTGATGGCCCCCACCGAAATCCTGGCCCGCCAGCACGCCGAAACCCTGGCCCCCCTCTGCGCGGCGGCCGGCGTGCGGCTCGCCGTGCTGACCGGGCGCGACAAGGGCAAGGCGCGGGCGGCCTTGCTGGAAAAGTTGGCAGCGGGGGAGATCGACATCCTGATCGGCACCCATGCCCTGTTTCAGGAGGAGGTGGCCTTTGCCGATCTGGCGCTGGCGGTGATCGACGAACAGCACAAGTTCGGCGTTCACCAGCGCCTGCAACTGGCGGCCAAGGGGCGCGGGGTGGATACGCTGGTGATGACGGCGACACCGATCCCCCGCACCCTGACCCTGACCGCCTATGGCGATATGGATGTCTCCCGCCTGGATGAGAAGCCGCCGGGCCGCCAGCCGGTGAAAACCGTGGTGATGCATTCGGATCGGCTGGAGGAGGTGGTCTCCGGCCTGCCCCGCGCCATCGGTTCCGGCCAGCGCATCTATTGGGTGTGCCCGCTGGTGGATGAAAGCGAACAGGTCGATCTGGCCGCCGCCACCCACCGCCACGCCACTCTGCTGGAACGGTTTGGCGACCGGGTGGGCCTGATCCATGGCAAGATGAAGGGGCCGGAAAAGGATGCCGTGATGGCCGCCTTTGCCGAGGGGCGCCTGGATATCCTGGTGGCCACCACGGTGATTGAGGTCGGCGTGAATGTGCCGGAAGCCACCATCATGATCATCGAACATGCCGAACGGTTCGGCCTGGCCCAACTGCACCAGTTGCGCGGCCGGGTGGGCCGGGGTTCCGGTGCCTCCACCTGCCTGCTGCTCTATTACCAGCCGCTGGGCGAGGTGGCGCGCCAGCGCCTGCAGGTGATGAAGGAGACGGAAGACGGCTTCCTGATCGCCGAAAAAGACCTGGAACTGCGCGGTGCCGGCGAAATGCTGGGCACCAAGCAATCCGGCATCCCGGAATTCCGGCTGGCCGATGTGGCCGTGCATGGGGAGTTGCTAGCGGTCGCGCGCGATGACGCCAAACTGATCATCGAGCGCGACCCCGAACTGGCGTCCGAGCGCGGGGTTGCGCTGCGGACGCTGCTTTATCTGTTTGAGCGGGATGCGGCGGTGAAGTATCTTAGGTCTGGGTAAAATTTCCATTTCCAAAACAACGAAGTTAGAAATCTGCGCGGGGAGTTATTATGCTGAGCTGATATAACTTGACACTTAAATCGAGTTTTGGATAATACGCCTACAACTATTTTTAGGAACTTTATCATGAGAAAAATTACTGTTAAGTGTATAAAAATCTCACAAAGAAATAAATCATTTTACCTTGCAAATCTACCTGCAAAAGTAGTTGCCGAAGTATCCTATGCCTCAGTTCGAGGAAGAGACAAGGAAGATGGAGCAGTACAGAGAGTTTTGAACTCTCGCCGCATTGGAAGTATAAAAGATTTCGCGTTGAGGGATGGAAATTTCCCCAATTCCATTGTTATTAATTGGGTAAAAAACAATATTGATGCAAATGATGAACTTGGAGAGATTTCTTTTGTTTTGGATTCTCGCTCAGCTCAATTAATTGATGGACAGCACAGGGTTGAGGGTCTGAAAGAGGCGATAAAGGAGGATCCATTATTTTCGGACTACGAACTTCCAGTTGCCATTTATATAGGTTTAAGCACAAAAGAATGTGCAGATATTTTCCTTGCTATAAATACAGAGCAAAAGCCCGTTCAACGGAGCTTAGTTTTCGATTTGTATGGCATAGCTGACGAGACTATTGTGGATCAAGCAGCTGCACGGTCCCGGGAAATTGCAGTGGAGTTAAATGACCAGAACTCTGCATATTTCGGCATGATAAAATTCCCTGGCGAACCACCACGAAAGGGGGGAGTTGCTCTGTCAACTGTGGTCACCGCCATTAAGCCATTAGTTGAGACAAACGGCGTTTTTGAACAATATGGCCTTACTTCATTCGAAAATCAGTCGAGGGTAATTCAGAATTTTTTTTCCGCGCTCAAAAAAATATATCAAGAAAAATGGACAGATAAGCAAAATGCTTTTATGTACGCATCTGGTTTTTCGGGTGCGATAGATTTTTTAGAAAAAAGAATTATCCCATATTGTGTAAAAAGTAAATCATTTTCCGACTCATCTATATTAAAGGCCCTACAAATGAGTTCATTAATATATCAGAAAGATCTCTCGGGCCTTAGCGGTACGGAGGCGCAGAAACATATATTCAGTAGGCTGGATGAAAGTTTTGTGTCTGGAGAAACTTTAGACGAATATGAATTCTGAACGAAGGCAAGAAAAAACTATGCTTCAGTCAGCTGATTACGCAAGAAATTTGTGTGCGATAAAAAATAATAATAATATATATTCATATGTAAAATCCCCTTTAAGCTACTTAGATGCAATAACTTTAGAAGGCTATCAAAAAGAAGATGCTATTAATTTAGCTCAAGTTTCCACCGCATCTTTAATAGAGGCTATTTCTGGGATATTTAACAATAGATTCTCATGGTCCAAAGTTAAGTTTTTTTATTCAGCGTTTTATTCTGTTCAGGCCATGTTGTTATTAAGAAATGTATCTATATTTTATATAGAAAAAACGCCCTATTCTTTAGAGTCACTCCCAATTTTTTTTGGAATGAAAGAATCTGGAAATAGCCATTCTGTTGCCTTCGAAAAGTTTAAAAAAATATTTAACGGAGATTATACATTGTCTCAGGATATAGGTGGAAGGCATCCAATAGAATGGATTGAATCTATAAGAAATGAAATTTCTTATAGAACTGCGCCATTTCCAGACCCAAACGTGCCCGCCGAATTCAGCGCGCCAAAGAAAAATATTGCACTTCATGTCGAAAGTTACATTAAGGACAAAGATTATTTATATGCTTTTCAGCCAGACCACGCCACAATTGCCTATCCTATTTTACTAAACAGGAGGGTGAGCGAGCTTTTATTTCATTCAATTGGAAAAATCGAAAACTTGAATGAAAACTACCGAAACATTTTGGATCAACACTATGATTTAAATGAACATTACAAAAAAATATCTCATGATCATGGATTTTTTACAGCATCATTTAAAGATAATTTTCCGTTTTTCTTCAAATAGGTTTTCCGCATTCTTTCAACTGTAAGCGATAACCTAGCGTCGCTCAATTCAGCGTACCTCAGATATGATTGATCGGGTAGATGATCTGGCCTAGCTACCTATTCATGGCGAAGCAGCTAATACTAATCCTCACTCACCATCCGCACCCCCTCCCCCTTATCACCAGCCGCCGGGATAAATTCGATCCCGGCGGCTTCCAGGGTACGCCAGAGTTTCAGGTAAACATCCACGCGCACGGCCACGCCCCGTTCAAGCCGTTGAACGGTGTTCCCTGACACGACGGCCCGATCCGCCAATTCCTGCTGTGTCCAGCCCAGGAGAGAGCGTGCGGCCCTTATCTGACGCGGTGATATTCCAGCCATGCTGACAGCCCACCCTGTCCGGTGGGCGCCGTCCATTTCGGGGTTTATAAAATCCGTTACTGGTGTAAAATACATCAGTACCGGCAGTTATATGACCATTCAGCGGGATAAGGCAGCAGTCCCATGAACGAATCAAGCCTCTCCCCTGCGGCGCATTTCCAGCGGGCGTGCCTGGGGAATCCGGATTTGGGTCAGCTACAGCTTACGCCGGCCCGCGATATCGTCGCCCGCTGGCACCGGCTGGCGCAGGGGCTGGGCGGGCTGCCCTGCTGGGAAAGCCTGATGGCGGAACTCTGGACCGCCGGTTATCTGCCCCACCTCTTCCGCTTGGCCCTGGCCCCGGCGCAGTTCCGGATGCTCTGCCCCTTGGCGGCCTATTTTCTGAAAATGCCCTGGCTGACGGACAGTCTGGGCGGGCCTTTTCCCCTGTCCAGCGGCACGCCGGCACGCGACTGGCTGCTCTCCATCACCGCCGCCCCCTGGTCGGCCACGGCCCAGGCCATCCGGATCGGAGATATTGAACTGGTCTGCCTGCCGCTTCAGGGGGAGGAGCTTGCCGGCGGGGTGTTCCGAGCTTTCACGCCCCCGCCAAGGGATAAAAATATCTGATCTCATCCCCGTGGGAAATAACACTCCCTGTTATCTCGCCCCCATGATATAAATAGGCTAACAATCCCATAAATTCGCTTCAGCATCGCCTCTGGTGAAGGAAGGCACCAGGCGCTTTTTCCTATCTCCTTGCCACGATTTCCACCATCACCCAGATCTGCGGCGGGATGGCCGGAAGGGCACCGCCGGGTGTCCGTCGTGGCGGTGCCTACGCAACACATCATCAGAATCTGTTGCGTAGTGTTGCGTAGAAAAAACGCGGCCCCGGCTGAAAACCGGGGCCGCGTGCTCTGTACTACTGATCAGCACCGCTTAGGGCCATGCTGTCATGGTTAAGGGTTGGGGGCCGCCCCCCCTCAAACCACCTTGCCGGCATTGGCGACGGCGATCAGGCCCTGGGTGCTGGCATCATGGTCCTTGGCGGCCTCGCCCTCCAATTCGGGCAGGATCACCTTGGCCAACTGCTTGCCCAGTTCCACGCCCCACTGGTCAAAACTGTTGATGTTCCAGATGATGCCCTGGACAAACACCTTATGTTCGTACAGCGCGATCAGCATCCCCAGCCGGTACGGGTCCACCGCATCGACCAGAATGGTGTTGGTGGGGCGGTTGCCGGTGAAAATCTTGTGCGGCAGCAGGGCGTCCAGGGCGGCCCCCGCCTTGCCTTCCTTCACCAGTTCGGCCCGCACCTCATCCCCATTCTTGCCGCGCATCAGCGCTTCGGTCTGGGCAAAGGTGTTGGACAGCAGCATGGCATGATGGCGACCCAGCGGGTTCTGTGACGTCACCGGCGCGATGAAGTCGCAGGGGATCAGGTGGGTGCCCTGGTGGATCAACTGATAGAAGGCGTGCTGGCCATTGGTCCCCGGCTCCCCGAAAATGATCGGGCCGGTGGTGTAATCCACCGGGTTGCCCTGGCGGTCCACCGACTTGCCGTTGCTCTCCATATCCAACTGCTGCAGATAGGCCGGCAGGCGGGCCAGATACTGGTCATAGGGCAGCACGGCATGGGCCGAGGCGCCCCAGAAATTGCCGTACCACACGCCCAGCAGGCCCAGGATCACCGGCATGTTCTGCGCCAGGGGGGCGGTGCGGAAATGCTCATCCATGGCATGGGCACCGGCCAACAGGTCGCCGAACTTCTCCGGCCCCACCATCAGGGCGATGGGCAGGCCGATGGCCGACCACAGGCTGTAACGGCCGCCGACCCAGTCCCAGAAGCCGAACATATTGTCGGTATCGATACCGAACTTCGCCACTTCGCCGGCATTGGTGGACAGGGCCACGAAATGCTTGGCCACATCGGCCTCTGACCCGCCATTGGCCAGGAACCAGTCCCGCGCCGTATGGGCATTGGCGAGCGTTTCCTGGGTGGTGAAGGTCTTGGACGCGATGATGAACAGGGTGGTGGCCGGGTCCACCTTCTTCAACACATCGGCAATATGGGTGCCGTCGACGTTGGAGACGAAATGCGCCGCCAGATGCGGGTGATGCCAGGGCGTCAGCGCCTGGGTCACCATCACCGGCCCCAGATCGGACCCGCCAATACCGATATTGACGATATCGGTGATGGGCTGGCCGTCGAAGCCGCGCCATTCGCCATCGCGCACCTTGTGGCAGAAGGCATACATGCGGGCCAGCACACCCTGCACATCGGGCATGACATCCTGGCCATCCACCAGCACCGGCCGATCGGGGCGGTTGCGCAGCGCCACATGCAGGACGGCGCGATTCTCGGTGATGTTGATCTTCTCACCGGCATACATGGCATCGCGCATCCCCTCCAGATTCTGCTGGCGGGCCAGGTCCAGCAGCAGGGACAGGGTGTCGTCGGTGATGCGGTTCTTGGCGTAATCCAGCAACATGCCGTCAAACGCGATCCTGTACCGGTCAAACCGGCCCGCATCGGCGGCGAACAGGTCGCGCAGACTGGTGCCTTCCAGGGTGGCACGGTGGGCGGCAAGGGCCTGCCAGGCGGGGGATTGGGTAAGACGGGACATCGGATCACTTCTCCGGTGCTGCGGATGCAGGGGTTGCGGCAAGAGTGATAGCACGAAGAATGCCTTTCACAAGACATCCCTGTAACGCATCACCCCCTAAATCCGGTTATTTTGCAACATGTGAAAAGAACCGGTCAGGATGCGGGACGAAATGCCAATATAGAACCAAAATCAGACCAATGCCAATCTTGAGCGGATCGCCCGCCAGCAGAATCGCCATGGGGCGTCAATCGGACAAAGCCCGGCCCTGCCTTAGAAGGCTTCGGCATCCCCCTGGAATGGCGACGGCTCTGAAACACGATATCCCTTATCCTGGTTGAACCGCATCCCGGCCTTGGCGCCGGCCATCTTTTCGCTGGCAGCCCAGACCATATAACGCCGCCCGGCCCGCCAGGATTGCGCCACCTCATCCGGCGCCTTGCGGGCCAAAGAATTGAAATCCGGATGCGAGATGGTCAGCATGAAGGCCTGATCGCCCAGGTTCTTACGCTCATCAAACACATAGATCTGCGAATCGTTGCCTTTTTCTCGCCGGGCGGCCGCCTCTCCATCTTCGATCATGTCCTGCAGCGTCTCCAGCTCCCGCTCCTGCTGCATTTCCTCCCGCCGCAAGCCCAGCGTCACCACAGCCTTCTCCCGCATCAGCTTGCGGGCATTCTGCACCCGCATCAGCATGGTGCTTTCCATGGCGCGGGCACGGCGTAACCGTTTGGAGATGCCGCTGATGACCTGCACCATCACCACACCGCCTGCCAGCAGGCCGAACCAGATGGGCAAGGTGCCAAACAGGGAGCTGATCATACGATCCCACCGCTCTCAACCACCGCCTTCATTTCCGCTTCCTGCAAGGGGGTCAGGTCGTCCGCATCGCTCTGCGGCTCCGTAATCTCGGAAATGAAGAAGCCGGTTGCCGGGGGATAGGTGCGCTCGGCCAGCGCCTTGGCATCACCAATGGTGGGCGCCCAGATCACCACCTGTTGGGTCCGGGCCCAACTGCGGGAAAGGAAGGGATGTTCTTTCTGATCCAACTGGGCCCGCTGCACATGACGATTGACGACATAGGCGATGAATTTGCGGGCCGGTCGTTCGGCCCGCAGGAATGCATCCTCTTCACCGATGACGCGCATCAGTTGGGAGCGGGCGATTTTCAGGTCGTTCAGCCGCTTATTGACCATGTAATGACGCCGACGCGCGGATTTCACCTGTGCGTCCAGACGCACCAGCCGTGGCAGCATCGCCTCACGTCGTTGTTCAAACCGCTGTGCGCCAATGACATAGCGGTTCAACTTGTCATCCAGCCCCTGCCCCTCGAAGCGCCGACGCAACGAGGTTTCAACCGAATGGGCAATTGCCAAGCCGATGACATAGGACATGCCGCCAACGACAAAAAAAACGATAGCGGCTTCGACAAGTTTTTCGATCATTCATCGCAGCCGAAAGCGGCGGGCGACAGCAGCCCGGATAACACTAACCATAAACTGGTTTGCACCTGCGGAAAAGGCCGCTGCCGGATAAGAAGAACCCGCCATCCCACGGGCAAGCGGGATGGCGGGCCAGTCGATGCGGCGTCGAGCGGGGAAAAGAGGGGTGGGGGCACCCGCCCGACAATCCCGGGGGTGAACCCCGGTGAGGCAAATCTGCCCCCGTCGCCATCCCGCCGCTGTGACAGGCATCACCGCTCTACGGGATTCTCTCACCCGCTTCTCTCAATTCTGGTTCAGGTCAATCAGTTCGCCATGCAGGGCGCAGGCTGGCACAGCAAATTCCACAATGGCACGCGCCAGGGTTGCCGGATCCTGCAGACTGGCCGGATCTTCCCCCGGAAAAGCCTTGGCCCGCAGGCCGGTGCGGGCCGGGCCGGGATCCAGCAGATTGACACGCAATGTGGTGTTCAGCGTCTCCGCCGCCCAGGTACGTCCCATCATGTCCAGCGCCGCCTTGGCTGCTGCATAGGCGCTCCAATAGGCGATGGGTTCGCGTCCCACCCGATCGGTCAGCAGCAGGGCGCGACCGGCATCGGAACGGCGGAGCAGCGGATCGGTGGTACGGATCAGACGCAGCAGGGCCGCCACGCCAACACCGAACACCTTGTCCCAATCCTTCGGATCGGCATGGGCGATGGGCCCCAGGGAACCGAGCTGAGCGGCCGCATGAACGAAAATGTCCAGCCGGCCGAACCGCTCATACAGAGCCGGCCCCAGCGTATCCAGCTTCACCCCATCCAGCAGATCCTGCGGGATCAGGGTAGCGGCACCGCCTTTGGCGCGGATACGGTCATCCACCTCTTCCAGCGCCCCCACGGTACGGGCCAGCAACACAACATGCGCCCCCTCCATGGCAAGCTGTTCGGCCACGGCCGCACCGATCCCGCGGGAGGCACCGGTAACAAGGGCGACACGCCCAGCCAAGCGCTGCGGCTGCGGGCTGGGTTGGGTGGGGCTGCTCATGATCATTCCTGTATTCAGATGGGCGGCGCCATGGGCACCATCCCCGCAAACCGCGATGGTAGAAGGCCGGCTGGTATTAGCCTATCTGGACCTTTGGGGAAAGACGCTGCGGCCCCATGCCGCCGACAGGAAAAAGGGGAGGTGCCGCGCAGCCCCTCCCCTTCCCTTCATCAGTGCGACGCTTCAGCCGGTCAGGCCTTGCGGCTCCACCAGCCGCCCCGCTTGGGCTTCTCCGTCACCGGCGCGGTTGCCGGTTCAACGGCTGGGACGGCAGCCGGGGCCGGCTCCGCCACGGGGGCAGGCGTCACAACAGGCTCGCTCACCTGCTCAACGGCCGGCACCTGGGCAGCCACAGGCTCAACCACCTTCTTACGGCTACGGGTGGCGCGCTTTTTCGGCGCCGGGGCCTCTTCAACCACCGGCTCCTCAACAGCAGGCACCTCCGCCGGCACTTCGGCAACCACCGGGGCTTCAACCACCGGCTCGGCCACCTTCTTGCGGCTGCGGGTCGCCCGCTTCTTCGGCGCCGGGGCTTCCTCAGCCACGGGTTCCACAGCGGCCGGGGCCTCCACCGGCACTTCGGCCACTGCCGGAGCTTCAACCACCGGCTCGGCCACCTTCTTGCGGCTGCGGCTGGCCCGCTTCTTGGGCGCCGGGGCCTCCTCGGCCACGGGTTCCGCAGCAACGGGGGCTTCCACCGTGGGAACGGCTTCGGCAACCGGCTCGACCGGCACTGTCACGACCGGCTCAACGGCGGGAGCTTCAGCGGCCTCGGGGAGGGCTGCCTCATCGGCACCGTCCTCATCAGCCTCATCGCCTTCACCGTTGGGCGAAAGCTCATCGCCACGACGCCCACGACGGCGACCGCCACGCTTGCCACGACGACGCTTCTTCTGCGCTGCATCATCTTCACCAGCAGCGGCAGCCTCTTCCGTCACCTCGGCATCTTCACCAACCGCTTCGACCACATCAGTCTCAACGATCGGGTCAGCAGCCGAAGCGGGGATTTCAGCCGTATCGGCTTCCGGCTCTGCTTCGTCCTCACCCTCTGCCTCATCGGTCGGATCGCCATTGGCGTCAACGGCCATGCCCTCACCGCGTTCACCCCGGCGACGGCGACGGCGACGGCGACGGCGGCCATCCCGGTCACGTTCCCCGTTGCTCTCAGCCCGGGCACCATTCTGAACCGGGAGAGCGGCTTCCACCTCCTCCTCCAGTTCAACCGGAACGACCTCTTCCACCTCGGCCTCTTCGGCCTCCATGGCGCGTTCGGTCTGGGCCATCACGCGTTCGGCACTGACCGGTGCCACGGCAATGTCATCGCTGGGCAAACGGGCGCGCAGACGCTCCAGCCGGTGGTCGGTACCGGTCAGATGATCGTCAGCCTGCAGATAGACACGCAGACCATGGCGCCGCTCGATATCCGCCAAAGCTTCACGCTTATGGTTCAGGATATAGAGCGTGACGGCCGACGCGCAGGTGACGGTGATTTCAGAGGAGCGCTTGCGGATGCCCTCTTCCTCCACCGCGCGCAAAATCGCCAGGGCGGCGCTCTCCTGGCTGCGGATCATGCCGGTGCCCTGGCAGTGCGGGCAGCGCTCGAAGTTGATTTCCTGCAGGCTGGGGCGCAGGCGCTGACGCGACAGTTCCAGCAGACCGAAGGCGGAAATCCGGCCCAACTGAATGCGGGCGCGGTCGGCCTTCATGCAATCCTTCAACCGCTTCTCGACCGACGCATTGTTGCGCGGATCTTCCATGTCGATGAAGTCGATGACGATCAGGCCGGCCAGATCGCGCAGGCGCAACTGGCGGGCCACTTCTTCAGCGGCCTCCAGATTGGTGCGCACTGCCGTCTCTTCGATATTGCGTTCCTTGGTGGAACGGCCCGAATTGACGTCGATGGCGACCAGCGCCTCGGTCTGGTTGATGACAATATAGCCGCCGGATTTCAACTGGACGATGGGGTTGAACATCGTCTCAATCGCACCTTCCACCTGGAAACGGTGGAACAGCGGGATGCCTTCATCCTGATAAAGCTGGATCTTCTTGGCGTGGCTGGGCATCAGCATCCGCATGAAGTCCTTGGCCACCTGATACCCGGCCTCGCCCTCGACATGCACTTCGTCAATGTCGCTGGAATAGAGGTCGCGGATGGTGCGCTTGATCAGGTTGGCTTCTTCATAGATCAGCGCCGGGGCGACCGACTGCAAAGTCGTCTCCCGGATGCTGTCCCACAGCCGCATCAGATATTCCAGATCGCGGCGGATTTCCGGCTTGGACCGTTCAATACCCGCCGTGCGCAGGATGACCGACATGCCCGAGGGAATGTCGAAATCCTCCAGCATCTCCTTCAAGCGCTTGCGGTCGGCCGGGTTGGTGATCTTGCGGGAAATGCCGCCACCGCGCGGGGTGTTGGGCATCAGCACCGCATAACGGCCGGGCAGCGACAGGAAGGTGGTCAGGGCGGCACCCTTGTTGCCGCGTTCTTCCTTCGTCACCTGCACCAGCAGAATCTGGCGGCGCTTGATGACTTCCTGGATCTTGTAGGACTTCATCGGCCGGCGGCGCGCCTGGCGCGGCTCTTCCGGCTCAACCTCTTCCTCTACCTGCTCCGGCGCTTCCACCGCAGCGGCAACCGGGCGGGGACGCGGACGACGACGGCGATTGTCGCGGCCGCTGCTATGTACGAAAGGCGAGCCGTCGCCGGCTTCGGCTTCTGCGGCGGTGGGATCAACAACCTCACCCGTCTCGCCATCGGCGTCGCCGCTGATCCCCGGCTCCACCCCGTCATTCTCAACGCCGGACGCGTCGCCATTACCCTCTTCCCCGACGATCAGAGCGGGGGCGCCACCGCCCACATCTTCCGGCGCCGGCAGCGCCGGTTCCTGTTCGATGGGGGTCTCGCCATCGGCCTCCGTCTCCGCCCGCTCCATGGCACGGGCTTCACGCTCTTCCGCCAGTTCCTGCTGTTCACGCAGCAGAGCCTCACGGTCGGCAACGGGGATACGGTAATAATCGGGATGGATTTCAGAGAAGGCGAGGAACCCGTGCCGGTTGCCGCCATATTCGACGAAGGCCGCCTGGAGCGACGGCTCCACCCGGATGACCCGGGCCAGATAGATATTGCCCTTGAGCTGTTTCCTGGAGGCGATCTCGAAATCAAGCTCTTCCAGGCGGTTACCATTAACCACAACGACCCGGGTTTCCTCCGGATGTGTGGCGTCCACAAGCATACGCTTGGCCATATGTCGTCCCCGTGGCGAAGGAACCCCACCCACCCGTGCGACGGGACGGGGGAAGGGCCCTGCCACCATTTCGGTGCGAGGCATTCGGTGGCAGTCATTGCCAACCACGTCGAACAGCGCTGCCCAAAGCAAAAAACGGGAAGCAGCCAGGACGCGAACAACACCATCACCGGGCAGCACACCGGCGAACCGGCACACCACCAACCTCAAGGTTTCCACAGCACCACGCGCCGCCGGGGTTGAACCCCTGGCAAGCGTCACAGACAACGGGCGCAAAGGCAGCAGAAATCTGCAGGCAGCGCGGTCCCGGAGCGCGACGCCGAAGCCCGGGAGGGCAAGGACGACGCATGGTTTGTCGCAAGAGACACCATAAACAGGAGTAGCCCCCTTCCACAATGATAGATTTGCATCTGGCGGATAGGGGATGTGCGTTTTCTGTCTTACAGACACCCGCGTAGCGGGCGCAGATAAAGCGATTTCTGATCAATGCCGTTGAAGTGGCTGATTTTCCGTGCCTATAAAAGTGCTGGTATTTCATCATTGCCGGGGGACGGAACAGGCGTGAAGCGCCGTCAGCATCCCGAAGGAACCGGGGCCGCCCATGCCCGGCAGGAACGCCGGCTCGCATGGTCGGTCTTTTGCGCGCTGCTGGTAACCTTTTGCTGCCTGCTGCCCTGGAACGAAGCCAGGGCCAGTGAAGAGGGCGGGATAAACGTTGCCCAGGCCCAGGTTGCTGCCATTCGCCCCCCATCGCCGCCCGGCCTGTCACAGATCCTTGATGCACGGCTGGGCGTTCACCCGGACAAGACGCGCTTTGTGCTGGAACTGACCCAGCCGGTACCGTTCCGCGTACAGACCCAGACCTTCCCCTATGGCGTGTTGATCGATCTGGCGGATGTTGCCTGGGGTGGGGCGGTGCTCCCCGGCCGGGGGCTGGTGCTGGCCGTGGCGTCGGACAATATTGCGCCCGGCCGGGTCCGGCTGGTGCTGCCAACGACGGGCCCTGTGCGGGTAATGTCGGCAGAAATCATTCCGCCGCGTGATGGTCGTCCGCCGCGCTTCATCCTGGATCTGGTGCCCTTGACCGCCCCCCCCAGACCGGGGGATCAGCAGATAATCGGCACCCTTCATGCGTTAGCCGGGCCGCCCACACCACAGGAACCGATGGCACCACCGGCCGACATGGCCGCCAGCGTCACCGGGCCGCAGCCCAGCGCCAACGGCCCGCAATCGGCCACCCCGCCCAGCACCGACATGGTGATGGCGGCTGCCACGCTGGGCAGCGCCCCCCTGCCGCCCCGGCCAAAGCCACCGGCCAAACGGGAATTGCCGCTGATCGTCATCGATCCTGGCCATGGCGGCCAGGATCCGGGGGCGATTGCCAACAACGGCACCTATGAAAAGGATATCACCCTGGCCATGGCGCAGGAATTGCGTCGGCAATTGCTGGCGAGCAAGCGCTATCGGGTAGTGCTGACACGCGACAAGGATATTTTCATCCCCCTGCGCGAGCGCGCCGCCGTGGCCCGCGACCGGGGAGCCAGCCTTTTCATCTCCCTGCACGCCGACAGTATCGACCGCAAACAGGTGCGCGGCCTGTCGATCTACACGCTTTCGGAAAAGGCATCGGACCGGGAATCCGAAACGCTGGCCCAGCGGGAGAATCGGGCCGATGCCTTGGGCGGGCTGGATCTTTCATCCCAGCCGGAACAGGTGGCCAATATCCTGATCAACCTGTCCCAACGGGAAAAGATGAACCAGTCGCGCCGCTTTGCCGCTCTGGTTCTGACCAGCCTGGACAAGGGGATTGCGGTGCTGCCCTCCCCCCTGCGTTCTGCCGGCTTCGGGGTTCTGACGGCGCCGGATGTGCCGTCTGTCCTGGTTGAAATGGGCTATCTCTCCCATAGCCAGGATGCCAAATTGCTGACCACCGCCGCCCATCGCCGCCGCATGGCTGCCTCGCTCGTGCGTGCTGTGGATGGCTACTTTTCGCCGGGCGCGGGCCGGAAGCGGTCATGAGGGCGACATAATCTTCACGAGATTGCTAGAATGCCGGGATGAAGGTGGGCCGATGCCTCGGCGGCGCCGTCATGGTGTTTTCTGCTGAAGCGGGCGCTGGCGCCCGTGTGGGAACGGGTTGTAAAAATGAACAGATGGGTCAAGGCCGGGCTGGTCGGTGGTGTGGCGCTGGCGGCGGTCGGTGTCGGGATCGGCGTGCTGGGCTATATCCGCTACAGCAAGGATTTGCCCGACCATACGACATTGGCCAATTACACACCCTCGGTTGCCACCCGCGTTCATGCCGGTGACGGGCGGCTGGTGGCAGAATTTGCCAGTGAACGCCGCGTTTTCGTGCCCATCGCCTCGGTGCCCAAGCGGGTGGTCCACGCCTTCGTTTCTGCCGAAGACCAGAATTTCTTCACCCATCACGGGGTGGACTGGCTGGCCGTGCTGCGCGCCCAGTTGCAGAACCTGAAGAATCTCGGCTCCGGCCGCCGCCCCATCGGCGCGTCCACCATCACCCAGCAGGTGACGCGCGTTTTCCTGCTGACGAACGAGGTCTCCTACGTTCGCAAGATCAAGGAAGCGATTCTGGCCAGCCGCATCGAGGATGCGATGACCAAGGATCAGATCCTTGAGCTTTATATGAATGAGATTTTCCTGGGCAACCGCGCCTATGGCGTGGGGGCCGCCGCACTCAACTATTTCAACAAGTCCTTGGATGAGTTGACAATTGCCGAGGCGGCCTTCCTCGCCTCCCTGCCCAAGGCGCCCGATCGCTATTACCGCGAACGCCACCGCGATGCCGCCATCGCCCGGCGCAATTATGTGCTGGGCCGCATGGAAGAGGATGGCTACATCACCGCGGCAGAGGCCGAGGCCGCCCGGCAGGAGCCGCTGAATTTCGCCGACCGCGCCGGCGACAATCAGGTCCGCGCCGATTACTTCATCGAAGAGGTGCGCCGCGAACTGGCCAAGCTCTATGGGGAGCAGACGCTTTATGCCGGCGGCCTGTCGGTGCGCACCACGCTGGACCCAACCCTGCAGGCCGCCGCCTCCAACGCGCTGCGTGACGGGCTGATGGCCTATGACCGGCGCGATGGCTGGCGCGGGCCGATCAGCCGGCTGGACGGTCTGGACAATTGGCAGGAAAAGCTTGAGGAGGTCCGTACCCCGCCCGGCGGGGAGGACTGGGATCTGGCCGTGGTGCTGAAAACGGCTGACGATGCCGTCGCCGTCGGGCTGATCGATGGCCGCCAGGGCCGCATCCCGCTGTCCGAACTGAAATGGGCCCGCAAGTCCGACAAGGGCCGCATTGTCGGCCCCAGCATCGCCAAGGCGTCGGACGCGCTGTCACCCGGAGAGGTGGTGTTCGTGGAGTCGCTGGCCGGGACCAAGGGCGACAAGGCCGACCAATTCGCCTTGCGACAGATCCCGGAGGTGCAGGGCGCCATCATGGCGATGGACCCGCATACCGGCCGCGTGCTGGCCATGTCCGGCGGGTTCAGCGCCCGCATCAGCGTATTCAACCGCGCCACCCAGGCCATGCGTCAACCCGGTTCCTCTTTCAAGCCGTTCGTCTATTTGACGGCGCTGGACCATGGTTTCACCCCGTCAACCCTGGTGCTGGACGCGCCTTTTGCCCTGGACCAGGGCGGTGGCCTCGGCAAATGGAAGCCGGCCAACTATTCCGACAAGTTCTATGGCCCGACCCCGTTGCGTGTCGGGATCGAGAAATCCCGCAACGTCATGACGGTGCGGCTGGCCCAATATATCGGCATGGACCCGGTGGTGGAGACGGCCCGCCGATTCGGCATCTATGACAATCTGCCGGCTCAGCTTTCCATGTCGCTGGGGGCGGGAGAGACGACGGTGATGCGCATGACCACGGCCTATGCCATGCTGGTCAATGGCGGTCGCAAGATTGAGCCGAGCTTTATCGACCGGGTGCAGGACCGCACCGGCAAGACCGTTTTCCGCCATGACAATCGGCCCTGTGTCGGTTGCCAGATGGTGCTGACACCACCCGCCCCCCCCGCAACAGGTACCCCCGGTACAGTCCCCGTACCCCAGGTGGCCCCCGCTCCGGTGGCCGAGACGGTATCGGTCAGCCCCGATCAGGTGCCACAGGTTCCGGATAACCGGGAGCAGGTGGATGATCCGCGTACCATCTATCAGGTCGTCTCCATGCTGGAAGGCGTGGTGCAGCGCGGCACGGCCACCAAGCTGCGGGAGATCGGCAAGCCGCTGGCTGGCAAGACCGGGACCACCAATGACAGCATGGACGCCTGGTTTGTTGGCTTCTCCCCCGACCTGGCCGTCGGTGTCTTCGTCGGCTATGACCAGCCACGCTCGCTGGGCGATCATGAAACCGGCGGCAGCGTGGCCGTGCCGATCTTCAAGGACTTCATGACGGTGGCCTTGAAAGACCAGCCGGCCATCCCCTTCCGGGTGCCGCCGGGGCTGCAACTGGTCCGTGTCGATCCGGAAACCGGTAAGCCGGTGCCGCCGGGCACGCGCAACGCCATCTGGGAAGGTTTCATCCCCGGGACTGAACCCAATGATGGCCAGGGCGTGCTGGATGGCGGCGACAATGGCGCCGGCTTCGTGTCCTCCGCCGGGCAGCCGGTGCCAGGCAGCCAGCCACCGCCCAGCATCGGCACTGGTACGGGCGGGGTATACTGATCCCTATCCATGGGGGTAGCGGCGGCCTATCGGCACGCCGCTATTTCTGCTGTTACGCTGTTTATGTCATCAGCGATAAGGCCATGGATGAACGCGGACAGCCCGTCCCCTTCCTTCTCCCGCCTCCATGCCTTACGCCAAGCGGCGGGGGTGGAAGCACAGCGGCGCTGTCTGCGGGAAATGACCGGCACCGACCTGTTGCATCTGGCGCGGTCGCTGGAGTTTCAGGCCATTCTGGAAGGCGCGCCCCCCGACCTGCTAAACGTGCTGCGCCCCTGGCTGCGCCAGGCGCGTCCAGCCCGTGTCGGGTCGGTGGAACGGCTGTGCTGGCGGCCGCTGGAACGCTTTCTGGTCAATCATCCCGAAGCGGGCTCTGCCTGCTGGCTGGTGCCCCGCCGGCTATTGACCCCGCTCTGGCTGGCGCTGGAAGGCACCCATCCCGAACCGGTGGAGCAGTTGAAGCGACAGCACGCGTTGGCCTGCTTCGATGGCGACCAGATCAGCCTGGACCAGGTTTCCACCGGGATCGCCGATCTGGCCGCCTATTTCTTCAACAACACCCCCGATCTGCCGGAGCGGCTGGGCCTGAATGCGGCAGAAACCGAAATACTGGGATTCATCGCCCGGGTCATGAAGTGGCACCGGCTGGTCATGCCCAATGTGCGCTATTTCCAGCAGGCTCCCCTGGTACGGCGCGTGCCGGGGGTGGAGGCGCTCCGCCTGTGCAGCAACTGGTTCACCTTGCTGGAATTGCTGGAAGACCAGTTTGATCTTTATTTGCTGTACCTGTTCAGCATCAGTGCCGATCCCACCCATGTCATCGATGCCTTCCCCTTCTATTTCGAACGGCTGGAAGATGCCAATTGTCTGGCCATGCGCTGGTTGCGCCATCGGCTGGAGCAGCAGTTACAGGAAATTGCCGCCGCCCTGGCCATCCCCCCGCGGCTACAGGCGGTCGGTGCCTTGCAGACAATGGCAGAGAGGCTGACCAGCATGGAGCTGTTCATGGACAGGCTGCACCGGCTGCCCCTGCTGGCACCGGACCGGCCAGAGGGACAGCGTCTTTCCGCATTACCGGCCCAGCGGCTGTCCCCCGATTATGTCGCCCGTCTGTGCGCTGCGTATCTGGAAGATCTGCTGGATGTGCTGCATGGTGACGGAATGCAGCGGGAGCGGGCGCAAGAGGTGCTTCCCATCCTCTCCACCCCCCTGGCCCCGCTGCTGGCCCGGTTGCAGGTAAACGATCCCACTGGCCGTATCGCCCCATTGGCGGCAGAACTGGGCGGCAAGGCCCTTTATGAGATCGACCGCTATCTGCGCAGTCACGAGGTCTCCCCCCGCTCCCGCCAGGGTTTGCAATCCTGCCTCGGCCCGGTGCTGAAACTGTGCGAGGGGCTTGGCATGGTGGATACAGCCGCCGTGCTGCGCGGCAAACTGGGCGTCGCGGCACCCACCCCGAACGGATAGATATTGTAGCCGGCTTGGCGGCCAGCCCCCATCGGTGCTATCACCAGGGTCATGCCGATCATCCGCCGCCTGCCCGATACGCTTGTCAACCAGATCGCCGCCGGTGAGGTGGTGGAGCGCCCTGCCGCCGCCGTGAAGGAGCTGGTGGAGAACGCGCTGGATGCCGGCGCGCGACGCATCGACGTCACCCTGCGCGATGGCGGCAAGGCGCTGCTGTCGGTGGTGGATGATGGTATCGGCATGGTGCCGGAGCAGTTGGAATTGGCGGTGGAACGCCATGCCACCTCCAAACTGCCCGATGGCGACCTGACCGATATCCGCACCCTG
The DNA here is from genome assembly GCA_943370215.1 of Azospirillum sp. RU38E. GTDB lineage: Bacteria > Pseudomonadota > Alphaproteobacteria > Azospirillales > Azospirillaceae > Niveispirillum. Next base: position 59,630 of record CALRQC020000022.1, on the reverse strand, counting down.
GGCTTCCGGGGGGAGGCACTGCCCTCCATCGGTGCCGTCAGCCGCCTGTCCATCACCAGCCGCACCGCCGATGCCGACCATGCCAGCATCATCCAGGTGGAAGGCGGGGCCAAGGGGCCGGTCGGCCCGGCGCCGGGCGGCACGGGCACGCGGGTGGAGGTGCGCGACCTGTTCTTCGCCACGCCGGCCCGGTTGAAATTCCTGAAAGGCAGCCGCACCGAAAGCCAGCACGCCATTGATATCGTGGAACGGCTGGCCATGGCGCACCCCCATGTCGCCTTCACCGTGAATGATGAGGGGCGCACGCCGGTGCGGCTGGCCGCCAGCACGGGGGAGGCCGAACAGGCCAGGCTGCTGCGGCTGGGGGCCGTGCTGGGGCGGGAATTTCAGGAAAATGCCATTCCGGTCAATGCCGAACGCGCGGGCGTGCGGCTGACCGGCCATATCGGCCTGCCCACCTACAACAAGCCGACGGCGGCCGGGCAATATCTGTTCGTCAATGGCCGGCCGGTGAAGGATCGGCTGGTGGTGGGGGCCGTGCGCGGTGCCTATGCCGATTTCCTGGCCCGCGACCGTCACCCGGTGCTGGCCCTGTTCCTGGAACTGGACCCGCATGAGGTGGATGTGAATGTGCATCCGGCCAAGACGGAGGTGCGGTTCCGCGACCAGGCCCTGGTGCGCGGCCTGATCGTCGGGGCCTTGAAACATGCGCTGGCCGCCGCCGGCCACCGCGCCAGCACCACGGTGGCCGCCGACACGCTGGCCAGCCTGACCCCGCGTGTCGCCCCGCAGACCAGCCTGTTATGGGAACCACCGGCCCGGCCTGCATCCGGGGCGGTACCGGCCCCCCCCTTCCCCGGTCAATATCAGCACCACGCCCCGCCGCCGCTTGCACGCGAACTGGCGGAGGCAAGCTGGCGCTTTCAGGCCCCCCTGCCCCAGCCAATGGCGGCAGCAGATCCCAGCTTCGCCCCTGCCGCCCGCAATGAGGTGGTGACGGAAGACGCGCCGCCCCCAGCCAGCCAATTTCCCTTGGGCGCTGCACGGGCGCAGTTACACGCCACCTATATCGTGGCGCAGACGGAAAATGGCATCATCATCGTCGACCAGCACGCCGCCCATGAACGGCTGGTCTATGAGCGGATGAAGCAGGACATGCTGGGCGCGGGGGTAAAGCGCCAGATGCTGCTGATCCCGGAGGTGGTGGAGCTGGACCCGGCCGATGCCGACCGGGTGGGCGAACGCGCGGCCGAACTGGCGGAGATGGGCCTGATTTTGGAAACCTTCGGGTCGGGAGCGGTGGTAGTGCGCGAAGTGCCGGCCATGCTGGGCGCGCGTGCTGACGTGCGCGGCCTAATCAAGGATATTGCCGACGAGTTGGCCGAACTGGGCGACGCCCATGCGCTGAAGGAAAAGCTGGAAGCCATCTGTTCACGCATGGCCTGCCATGGCAGCGTGCGCGCAGGCCGGCCGATGAATGTGGACGAAATGAACGCCCTGCTGCGCCAGATGGAAGCCACACCCCATAGCGGCCAATGCAACCATGGCCGCCCCACCTATGTGGAACTGAAACTGGGCGATATCGAGCGGCTGTTCGGCCGGCGGTGAACCGCTTCACCGCCGGCCATTCGTCGACGTCACTGCCAGATATTGATCTGACCACCGCTGCAACGATAGTTCCAGGACTGGCCTTCCCACCAGATGGTCCCTTGATAGTCGTTGCCACTGAAGCGCGAACTACCACTCAAACCATAGCGCTGGATGAAGGCTTTCTGCACCTCGCGCTGGCAGTTATTGGTGGGGTTGGGGCTGGCATCCCATTGATCGCCCCGACCCTGATTCCCGCGATTGTCCCAGATGATGCCGTCATTGGTGCGCTGATCCGGCCGGCGGTTATCCTCCCACGGGTCGCGCCGGCCCCAGCCCGGACGGCGATCATCATCATCCCAACGCCGGTCGCCCCAGCGGCGATCATCCCAATCCCGATCACGCCCGTCGCGCCAATTATCCTGCACCTCCCGCAGGGAGCTGATGCCGCCGCGCAGGTTCTTCACCTCTGCCGTATTGGCAATGTGGGCACCGCCGGCAAAGGTCTGGCAATGGTCGTAGCGCTTGTCCTTGCAAATTTCCCAGACACCGGAATGGACGATGACGGAACGCGCACGATCGTTCCAAGGCGGAATCTTGGCCAGCGAATCGACATCGTCGCGAATGGTGATGCGATCACCACGGAAGTCCGGTTCGGCATAAAGCGTCACAGCCCCGGCCAGGGCCGTCGCGGACCACGCCATGCTTGCCAGCCCAAGGGCAATCGCAACTATCTTCTTCATCTTCATTCCAAGGGGCCGACCGGACCGTAACGATCCACCAGCTCCCCCTCCCGCCATGCTGTCTTTCCGGCCATTGCCGGATAGATCATCAATGTCACGTGGCTTTATGGCGCAGCAAGGGCACAGGCGCGGCACTATTTCGATCTGGATTGAGGATGGACAGCGGCCCCGCCACCGTACAGTCTGTGTATCCGATTGCGCAAACAGGGAGACGATGCAACCCTCATGACCAGCATCACGCGGCGCTCAATCATGGGCAAAGGCCTTTCTCTGGCATTGGCCCTTGGCCTGCCGGTCGGAACCGCCCAGGCGGAAACGGCAACGGAAATGGTGCTGAATATCGGGCTTGGCCCCGATATCGACACGGCCGACCCGCACCGTTCCACCACTGTCGTGGCCGGTGCCCTGTTCGTGGAGCTGTGGGAGGGGCTGACCAGTTTCGACGCGGCTGGCAATGTGGTTCCCGGTGTTGCGACATCGTGGAAAACCAGCGCCGACGGTCTGACCTGGACCTTCACCCTGCGCCCGGATGCGAAATGGTCTGATGGCAGCCCCGTGACCGCCGATGATTTCGTTTTCGCCTGGCGCCGCGCCGTCACCCCTGCCACCCGGCTGGGGCTGCCGGAATGGATCGCCCCCATCCGCAACGCCATGCCGATCATGCGGGGGGAAAAGCCGGCGGTGGAACTGGGCGTGCGCACCCTTGGCCCCTACGGGCTGGAGGTGCTGCTGGAGCATCCCAAACCGGACCTGACCGTCTACACCGCCTATTGGGTTCTCAGCCCCCTGCACCGCGCCTCTGTTGAAAAGCATGGCGACAGTTTCCCGCAGCCGGGCAAGCTGGTGAGCAACGGTGCCTTCATCCTGGATGCCGCCGTTCCACAGAGCCATTATGCCCTGAAACGCAACCCGCATTACCACGGTGCCGCGCATGTCACCGCCCATGCGGTGAATTACCATGTCACCGAGGATCTGCAGACGGAGATGAAGCGGTTCCGCAGCGGGGAACTGGTGGCCACCAAGGAGGTGCCGCCCACCCAACTGGACTGGGCCCGGAGCAATCTGGCCGACAGTCTGCGGCTGGCCCCCCGCGCCGCCACCTTCTTCCTGGTGCCCAACCTGACCCGTGCGCCCTGGAAGGAGAATGCCAAACTACGGCTGGCCCTGGCGATCGCCATCGACCGCAAAACCATTGTGGAGAAGATTGCCAGGGGGAATGAACCTCCCGCCTACAGCATGACACCGCAGGGGCTGGTTGGTTATCAACCGCCCGAACCGGATTGGGCCCGGCTGAGTGATGGTGACCGGGTGGCCCTCTCCCGCCGCCTGTTCGCCGAGGCTGGTTATGGCCCCGGTGGCCAGACACTGCCGCCCATCGAACTGCTCTACAATACCAACGAGTTGAACCGGCAGGTGGCCGTGGCCGTGGCCGCCATGTGGCAACAGGTGCTGGGCGTGAAGACCACGCTCTCCAACCAGGAATTCAAGGTGGTGGTCAGCCGGATGAAGGAACATTCCTATCCGGATTTCGCCCGTATCTCCTGGGCTGTCGGGTTGGTGACCGAATATCTCAACCTTCTGCGTTCCCGCGCCGAGGCCCTGGGGCCGGGATATCGCAATCCGGTATTCGATCAGGCGATGGACAAGGTGGATACCAGCCTGGAACTGGACGGGTTCCGGGCCGCCCTGGCCGCAGCGGAAACCATCGCCATGGCCGATATGCCAATGATCCCGATCATGCGGCAATCCAGCCGCCGCCTGGTCAGCCCCACCCTGAAAGGCTGGGTGGACAACCCGCTGGACCTGCATCCTGCCAAATTCCTATCCCTCTGATCGCAGCACAGACGGGACGGAGGGGCAAGATTGCCGCATGATGATTGTCGATACTTGGCAGTGAAGCTGCCGAGACTGGCATCTAACATGGAAAGGCAGGTGCATGACACGATCCTGGCTGCTGGCACCGATGATGTTGGGGGTCTTATCCTGCCTTTTTGCTGCAGCATCGGCGGAACCGGTGCGCTTTGGTCTGCGGGAAGCGGCACCGATGGTGGAGAGTCAGCCCGATGGCCGCTTGTCCGGCCTGGAATATGAAATCATCCAGGCCGCCATGCAGGCGGCCGGCATGGAAGTGCGGCCCTATCTGGGGTCAAATACCAGACTGGCCGTAGCAGCCGACGGCAAGGCAGTGGAGGCGTTCGCCCCGGTGGTTGGCCCGCCGCCGGAGGGCATCACCCTGACCGACAGCTATCTCACCTACCAGAACGTCGCCATGAGCCTGACCGAGCGACGGATAAAACTGGAGCGGGTAGAGGATCTCCATCGTTACCGGGTGCTGGCTTTCCAGCGCGCCACCCAGACACTGGGGCCGGAATTCGCCGCTGCCGTCGCTGGCTGCCCCTTTTATCGGGAGGAGCCGAAACAGGCCCTGCAAGCGGCCGGCCTGCTTTATGAACGCTATGATGTGCTGATCGCCGATGCCCGCATTTTGCGGCATCACCTGGGGCCGACGCCCGTGACGGAACATTGGCTGTTCCAGCCAAACCCCTACAGCGCCGGCTTCCGCGATCCGGCCCAGGCAGCCCGTTTCAATGAAGGGCTGCGCCGGATCCGGGAAAATGGAACCTATGCCGCGATTCTTGCCCGCTACCCCAGCCTGTCAGACGACCCAAACATCAACTGATGCGTCCCCCATCCAACCGGACAGCCCGGACCCGGTTGATGATCGACCAGCGGCCCGCGATTTCCCCCATCGGGGCAACGGTCCAATCCCATTCAGGACCGGGAGGCAGGTTCACCCCGAACAGCGGGTCTTCCACCTGCGCCACCACCCCATCATCGCTCAACACATAACGCTGCACATCGCCGATCAGCAGGGTGGGGCAACCAAAACCCCGTAAGTGGGCGAGATGGGCTTCCACAATCGCCCGGCCCAGTGCCGGCTGGTCGATATTCGGCTGGCGGCGCAACGCCTGTCGCAAAGGCACCAGCGGCAACTGTGAAACCAGATTGGCGGAGACGACAAGCCCGATGCGCGGATCATCCCAAAAGGCGGTTATGGGGGGAGGCATCGGGGCGCCCTCGCTCACCATGCAGTCGACACCCGCCATACCCGTCAGTTCCAGCGTCACCAGTTCAATACCAGGATGGCGGCCCGCCAGACGCCGGGTCGGGGGCGGATGGGCCACATCAACCAGCAACAGGCGGGGGAACCGGGCCAGCAACGCCGCGACCGGCAGATCCAGGCAAGGGCCGGAACCCAAAATCAGGGCCGTATCCCGATCGGAAGGCACATCGAGCATGGCAGCGGTGATGGCATCACGGGTGCGGCGCTGGTGGGGTTCCCAGGCCACCGCACAACGTTGTGCCCGGCTGAGGCAGGCCACTGCGGCGTAGCGATAGCCCAGCGCCACCAGCCCTTTGGGGCAGTGTGTCCTGAGGCTGATCAGCCATTCACGCAGCATGGACCCCCCAGCGGATATGGAAATGGCCCGCCGGGCAAGCGCCGGCGGGCCACATAGAGGCAATGGGGAAAGGCGAAGCGGTTACGGGGTGGGCTTCGCCGGATTGCTGATGCGCTGGCGCAGTGCGTCCAGCAAGGCGTCGAACTTGCCGCCGTTATTTTCAATCACAGAGGCGAATTCCGACCGCTGGGTCTGGCTCATGGAGACATTCTCCACCACCACATCGACGATCTTGTAACCGCCGCCATCCTTGGCACGCACACGCCAAGCCACATTCACCGGCGGGCCGTTGGGGCGCAACACCTGGCTGACCACCACCGCGTCACGCTGGCCCGCCGGCTGGGCGCCGCTGACCTTGAAGCTCTCACCCGCATATTGGCTGAAACGCTCGGCATAGACCTCCACGATCATCCGCTCGAACAGATCCGTATATTCCTTGCGCTGCGGCTCGGTTGCCGTATTCCAGTAACGGCCCAGCACGAAGCGGCCGATGGTGGCAACGTCGAAATTCTCATTCAGCAGTTGGCGGAAAATCTCCTTGGTCTGCTCCTTGGAGACTTTGGAATCCGCCAGCGTGGCGATGGCCTTGTCACCCAACGACTGCACGAAATCGGCGGCTGCCTTCGCCCCCTGATCCGCCTGGGCCTGGGCCGGCTGCACCGCGATGGCGGGCATGATTGCAGCACCAAAACCCGCCATCAGCATGAAAGCGGCACCAGAGAGCAGGGAACGGCGATTATTGGTCATGGTCATCACGGGTTCAGTCCTTGTTTCTGGCGTCAGCATCGTTCTTTGCCGCGAGGCAAACAGTGATGGACGTCACGGGGAATGGTGATAGGCCGGTTCCTATCGTTTGGCATCCCCATAGTCCGGTATAGCTGGCAATTGGGACGGATCTGGGGCGCCATCGCGGATCAGGCCATCACGCCGCTGGCGGTAAAGCGACCGCATCGCGGCGTAGTAATCGAGACTATTACGCTTCAGATCATCCAAAGGTTCCAATAGTTCAGCGCGGGTGCCAACCCCGACCAGGCCGGCGCGGGTATAAACGATCCAGTCACGATCTGTGTTCTGCGCCCAGTTCGTCACCGGATCGACATAGGCCTCCCCGGTCAGGCCCACGGCATCACGCACGGAAGAGGGCCCCAGCAGCGGCAATACCAGATAGGGGCCCTCCGGCACGCCCCAGACCGCCAATGTCTGGTCCATACTTTCATATTCGTAATTCAGACCGTTTTCCGCAGCAATGTCGATCAGGCCACCTAAACCAACGGTGGTATTGATGACAAAGCGCCCCAGCACGGTGCCGGCCCCCTCCACATCGCCCTGCAGAAGCTGGTTGGCGAAATCCAGCGGGCTGCGCAGATTGCGCATGAAATTGCGCACACCGGTGCGGGCCGGGGTCGGCACCACGGCCTTGTAAGCGACGGCAAGCGGGCGGATCAACACCGTATCCACCCCGTCATTGAACCAGAAGACGGCCCGGTTGAAGCCTTCCAGTGGATCAATATTCGACGGGGGGCGGGTGGCAGCCCCCTGCCCCGGTGCGTTGCCCTGCAGCGCGGTGGTGGTCGGGTCACCGCCCACCGGTGTGCTGCCGCTGGGGCCGGCATAAAGGTTGCCACCCATGCCATAATGGCCTGCCCGGTCAGTGCCGGTACCGCAGGCGGACAGCGCAAGGGCAAGAAAAGGCAGGGCCAGCCCGCCCCAGGCACGGCGGATCATCGGCATCGTCGGCTGCATCGGGTTCGCCATCTCCAATCAAGGCACCCCGGCAAAGGGGCGGATCAGGCCTTAACGCTTCTGCTTGCCGATCGGATCATGGAATCATCCACCTGGCGGATGCATGGCACCCATTTACAGCGCATAAAGATATCTTTATATATTGATGCAGAGAATGAAAGGTCGAATGCCATGGATTTTCTGTTGAATGCACTGAAGGCAGCGGCGGAGCCGACAAGGCTGCGGTTGTTGGCCCTGTGCGCCCATGGTGAACTGTCTGTGACGGAGCTTACCCAGATTCTGGGGCAGAGCCAGCCACGCGTCTCCCGCCACCTGAAATTACTCTGCGAGGCGGGTTTGCTGGAGCGGTTTCGCGAGGGTATCTGGGCCTATTACCGGCTGGCGGAACGCGGCAATGTGGCGGAGCTGGCCCGCACCCTGGTGGATGCCATCCCGGTCGACGATGCCGGCCTGTCGCTGGACCTGGAGCGGCTGGAGACGATCAAGGAAAGTCGCCGTGCCGCCGCCCAGCACTATTTCAGCGAGAATGCCGCCCGCTGGCACCAGATTCGTAGCCTGCATGTCCCGGAACGGGAGGTGGAACAGGCGCTGCTGTCCCTGCTGCCGGCCCGGGGGGTGAATGATCTGCTGGATGTCGGCACCGGCACCGGCCGGATGCTGGAGCTGTTCGGCCCGCGCATCACCCATGGCCTGGGGATCGACAGTTCACGCGAAATGCTGGCGGTGGCGCGGGTAAACCTGGAAAAGGCCGGGCTGCGCCATTGTCAGGTACGGCTGGGCGACATGTACCAACTGGCCCTGCCAGGCCAGAGCCAGGATGCGGTGATCTTCCATCAGGTGCTGCATTTCGCCGAAACCCCCGCCGAGGCGCTGGCGGAGGCGGCACGCCTGCTGCGCCCCGGCGGGATCATGCTGGTGGTGGATTTCGACCGGCACGAACAGGAATCACTGCGCACCGACCATGCCCATCGCCGCCTGGGCTTTACCGATACCGAAATGCGCGGCTGGCTGAAACGGGCGGGCCTGGAACCGGCCCCCGTCACCCAGTTGCCGGGCGACCCCTTGACCGTCTGCATCTGGCGCGCTGTGCGCCAGACTGAAACCCTTTCCTTATCCAACCGCCAAGCCGCCCTGTCTGGAGCCGAGCCATGAGCCTGCCCGTTGCCGATCTTTCGGCCCCCCTGATCACAGCCCCCGGCGACCTGACGGTCAGTTTCGAATTCTTCCCGCCCAAGACGGAGAAGATGCATGAAAACCTGTGGGCGGCCATCCATCGGCTGGCCCCGCTGAAGCCGGCCTTCATGTCCGTCACCTATGGGGCGGGCGGGTCCACCCGCGAACGCACCCATGCCACGGTGACGGCCATTCAGGACCAGACCGGCATTCCCGCCGCCGCCCATCTGACCTGTGTGGCGGCGACGAAGGAAGAGATTGACGAGATCGCCCGGGCCTATTGGGATGCCGGCATCCGCCATATCGTGGCCCTGCGCGGTGATCCGCCGCCGCGTGCCGATGGCACTGGCGGCCTGGGCGGGCGCGGCTATGAACCGCATCCCGGTGGCTATGCCTATGCCGCCGATCTGGTGGCGGGGCTGAAGCGCATCGGCGATTTCGACATTTCCGTCGCCTGCTTCCCGGAGGTGCATCCGGAGGCACCCAGCGCCCAGGTGGACCTGGATAATCTGAAGCGCAAGGTGGATGCCGGAGCCAACCGGGCCATCAGCCAGTTCTTCTTCGATGCCGATGCCTTCCTGCGCTTCCGCGACAAGGCGGCGGCGGCCGGCATTGATGTGCCGATGGTGCCCGGCATCCTGCCGATCCTGAATTTCAAGAAGGCGGTGGAGATGGGGGAGAAGTGCAATACCGCCATCCCCACCTGGATGCGCGACCTGTTTGAGGGGCTGGACGAGGCGCCGGAAACCCGTCACCTCGTCGCTGCCACCGTCGCCATCGAACAGTGCCGTTATCTGGCGCGGCATGGTGTGAAGCAATTCCACTTCTACACCATGAACCGCGCTGACCTGACAGGAGCCATCTGTCACATGCTGGGTGTGCGAGCCCGCGGCTGAACGGGCAGGAGAACCAGCCCGAGATCAGTTCGGCGAGACCGTTGACGGAATATTACGTTCCTGCACGGCTCGACGAGCTTCATCCGCCCGGCGGCGGGCATCCTCTGCCTCACGCCGGGCGCGGTCCTCGCGCTCCCGCACTTCCTGCTGCGCCTGGCGGCTTCTGTCCTCCTCCGCCCGGCGACGGGCTTCATCCGCCTGACGACGCGCCCGTTCATCACGATCCCTCGCCTCCTGCTGCGCCTGACGGCTTCTGTCCTCCTCCGCCCGGCGGCGTGCTTCATCCGCCTGACGACGCGCCCGTTCATCACGATCCCGCGCCTCCTGCTGCGCCTGGCGGCTTCTGTCCTCCTCCGCCCGGCGGCGCGCTTCATCTGCCTGACGGCGGGCGCGATCCTCACGATCCCGCGCCTCCTGCTGCACTTGGCGGCTTCTGTCCTCCTCCGCCCGGCGGCGCCCTTCATCTGCCTGACGACGCGCCCGTTCATCACGATCCCGCGCCTCCTGCTGCTCGCGCCGGACTCTGCTTTCCTCCATCCGCCTCAGCACTTCAAGCGCTTCACTGTGGGTGCCATTGTTGCGCTCCGCTTCGCGCCGAGCCCGGCGGCGGTCTTCTTCCTCGATGCGCCGTCTGACCTCTTCGGCTTCCCGACGCGCCTCCCGTTCAGCGGCCATGCGGTCCAACGCCCGCCTCTGTATATCCAACTGCTCCCGTTGATAGCGACGTTCGCGTTCCAGTCTCTCGCGCTCAATGTCACGGGAATTTGGTTGGTAATACCCATCGTTGTAATAGCGACCTTGTGGGTAATCCCATGATCGATCGCTACGCCATGCGGGTTCAGTCCAGACTTCCCGATCCCAGTTATCCCGGCCATAGCTGGGGTGGAAGGTGATCGTTCCAGGGACAGAGGTATCGTTCGGGGTCGGCGGATACAGGATGGCAAATATTTCGCGTGATTCAATCGCCGTCATGGGACGCCCTGGAATCCGCCGGTCAGGGTCGCCGGCGCAGGCATTCCGCATTTCCTCCACACGCGGATGGAACAGCGGTACTTGCGGCCAGATATCCGGCGCCAACGATTGCAGGTGGATGATATTCGCCTTCTGCTCCAACGCCTCCTCCGCAGTCAGGCCCCGGCCCGGCACTTGCGGTGTGCCGGCACAAATGGCACGCAATTCGGCCAGTCGCGTCACCCTTTCGCTGATTTCCTGATTGCGCCGTTTGCCCTCCTCCAGAAAGGGATCGGCGGCACAGGCGGACAAAAGCAGAAGAGCACCAAGCGGAAGCACTGCCAGACGCATGAGGGGCATCCTTTTTTGGGGCGGTTTCGCCCGTGTTCTTTCACGCAAGTATTAATCCCATTGGCGTGTGTCCAGACCGAGGCAAAATGGGGCTGGAAAGATGCCGCAAAAAAGAAATTCCCCCGTCGGTTGCCCGACGGGGGAATGCATCACTGAATAAAAAAGCCCTGAATCTGCTCAGCGTTCCAGCGGCTTGTACTTGATCCGGTGCGGCTGGTCAGCCTCCGCCCCCAGACGGCGGCGCTTATCCGCCTCGTAATCGGCATAGTTGCCTTCGAACCAGACCACCTGGCTGTCACCCTCAAACGCCAGGATGTGGGTGGCCAGACGGTCCAGGAACCAGCGATCGTGGCTGATGACCACAGCGCAGCCGGGGAAGGTGGACAATGCCTCTTCCAGGGCGCGCAGGGTTTCGACGTCCAGATCGTTGGTCGGTTCGTCAAGCAGCAGGACATTGGCGCCGGACTTCAGCATCTTGGCCAGATGCACGCGGTTGCGCTCACCACCCGACAACTGGCCCAACTTCTTCTGCTGGTCCGGGCCCCGGAAGTTGAAGGCCGACACATAGGCGCGGGAGGGCATGGACTTCTTGCCCAGCTCGATCACGTCCAGCCCGCCGGAGATTTCCTCCCAGACATTCTTCTTGTCATCCAGGCTGTCACGGCTCTGGTCGACATAGCCCAACTGCACCGTCTCACCCACGCGGAAGGTGCCGCCATCGGGCTGCTGCTGGCCGGTGATCATGCGGAACAGGGTGGTCTTACCGGCACCGTTGGGGCCAATGATACCGACAATGCCGCCGGGCGGCAGGCGGAATGACAGATTGTCGATCAGCAGCCGGTCGCCAAAGCCCTTGCGCAGGTTCTCCGCCTCGATCACCACATTGCCCAGGCGCGGCGGCGTGGGGATGACAATGCGGGTTTCGCCAATGGCTTCCTTCTGGTTGGCGGAAGCCAGCAATTCCTCGTAAGCCTGGATACGGGCCTTGGACTTGGCCTGACGGGCCTTCGGCGACGCGCGCACCCATTCCAGTTCCTGGGCCAACTGCTTCTGCTTGGCGCCTTCCTCCCGGCCCTCCTGTTCCAGACGCTTCTGCTTCTGTTCCAGCCAGGCGGAGTAATTGCCTTCGTAGGGGATGCCCGAGCCGCGATCCAGTTCCAGAATCCAGCCGGTGACGGCATCCAGGAAGTAACGATCGTGGGTGACCATCACCACGGTGCCGGGATATTCGGCCAGGAAGCGCTGCAGCCAGGCCACGCTTTCGGCATCCAGATGGTTGGTCGGTTCGTCCAGCAGCAGCATGTCGGGCTTGGACAGCAGCAGCTTGCAGAGCGCCACGCGGCGCTTCTCACCGCCCGATAGCTTGTCCACGGTGGCATCACCGGCCGGGCAGCGCAGCGCGTCCATGGCGATTTCGACCGTGCGGTCCAGATCCCAGGCGTCGGCCGCGTCGATCTTTTCCTGCAATTCGGCCTGTTCGGCCATCAGCGTGTCGAAATCGGCATCCGGGTCGCCCATGGCTTCCGACACGGCGTTGAACCGGTCCAGCAGCGCCTTGGTCTCGCCCACACCTTCCATCACATTGTCCCAGACATTCTTGTCCGGGTTCAATTGTGGCTCCTGCGGCAGGTAGCCGACCTTTACGCCATCAGCGGACCAGGCCTCGCCATTATAATCCTTGTCCAGCCCGGCCATGATCTTCAGCAAAGTGGACTTACCGGCGCCGTTCACACCCAGCACACCAATCTTGGCGCCGGGATAGAAGGACAGCCAGATGTTTTCGAACACCTTTTTGCCGCCGGGATAGACCTTGGTCACACCCTTCATCACATAGACATATTGATAAGCGGCCATGGCGGCATCCTTCAGGTAAGCATCTGCAAAAGGTTTGCGGGCCTTGTACCGCAGCGGGCTGCCCGGTGCAATCGGGGGGTGGGGTTAGGGGGTGATGCTGTGGGCTGACGTTTTCAGAGCATGATGGCCATCCGCTCCGAATGGACGCCCCTCTACGCAACACAATTTTCGGGTTGTTTCAGAGTTTAATGGCCAGGTGTCTCCGAATGATCATCTGACGCAAGGGAGTGAATGAGTGGTCGCACCGGAGAATGACGCAATTTCGGTGAAAATATTCCTATATTAACAAAGTCCGGAACGGATTGCAGCAGGCACGACGCAGACGGACAGATTTATTCGCTGTCAGCATCGCCAAGCCCAAGCATTTTTCTGGCTTCTTTGATGAAGCTGATGATGCCGGGCAGCTTCTCATACTCAGCAAGAGCAAACGTTGCCAAACCTGCGACAGGGTTCACAAGACTTCCTATCAAGTATGAGGCCCCCACTGTTCCAACGGGTCGAATAAGATGGAGAACCGTCTTTTCTGTCTCGTCATAAACGCGGCCGACGGTGCCCGGCACGCGCGATAGGATTTGTTGAATGCTGCCTTGAAGGGCAACGTTAACAAGATTGCGGGCGACAAGGGCCTGTTCGGCGGTGCGGACCTCTACGATCTCCGCCGGTGCATCGGCCTTCATCGTTTCGGTACCCACGGCCATCACTGTCTTGGCGCTGTCAGCCACGACGGGGCTTTCCGATACGACACCGTTGATCGCCTCCAGATGTTGCTGAACAGCGGCCACATCCTTGGGCTTCAGGTTCAGGGCGGCGATTTCCTTTTCGATATCCCGCAGTTCCGGAAAGCATCCTTCCAGATCACGCAGCCCGCCCGAGAGGTCAAAGACCATGGCGACGGCATCAACGGCCAATTCACCATCCTTAAACTGCCCAGCATAGGCAGCCGCAGTGGCGTGAAGTGAGCGGGCGCGGGAGCGCAGCACGCCAGGACGCAGGTCTGAGACCTGTTCCGGCAAGATGGCAATCACCCCGTCCAGTGATTTGCGAACATGCTGCGGCACATTGGTCATTGCCAGACGTTCGCGCAACTCCATCGCCTTCTGGCGTGTCTCATCCAGAAAATCCTGTGCCAGAGAGCCGGCGGGCAAGGGTGCGGGCGGGTCTGCTGAAAGCCGCCCGTCCGTCCAGCCAAAGGACGCAGCGGCTGGGCGTTGAATCAGTTGTTGCTGCATCTCGTCAACTTTGTTGATGAGCGCGTCATTCTGCTTGTTCCGCCCCTCCGCCAACCACGCGGCGATATCAGCATTCACCGCTTCCGCCGGACGGTCCCACCATTTATCGGGCTGTTGGGCGATGCGCAGGGTTAGGTCAGGGCTGAAATAGTCGGCGCTGGGACCGTCACCGGCAAGCAAAGCCTGATACCAGTCGATCCAGGGGGCGTATTTAGACCCGGCCTTGTTTTGAGCCAAGGCTTCCCAACGCCTCACAATCAAGGACGGGAATACCTCTCCCCAGAGCGGAAGCAACATCAATTCAGTGAGAGATCTAGGTGCTATCCGCTCCATCAACTCGGCTGCATCTACAGTCGCAAGCGTCCAGGCCCAGCCCTCAGGCTGAGGAGTACGAAACACGGCTTGAACCGAGTCATCGCGAGTTGCAGAACGAATGATAGAAGCCGCAACTGAATCTGTGACGGCCCGAACTGCGTAACGGCTGGCTAGAACGGCAGTTGAAGCGGAGGCTGAACGGGCGGCGTAAAGGGCAGCCGAAATTGCTACGGAGCGGACGGCAGGAAAGGCGGTTAAATCCGCAGAGCCGATGGACTCCGCAGCTGCGAGCATGTTAGGGGCCGGAAATTTGCTCACAGCCCAGGATATGAAACATGCCCGGAATATCAGCAACCAGTGCTTTTCCGGCAAGTGGGTCAGCGCAATCGGCAACACCCGCAAGGCAGCACGCGCGGCGATAATATGCGACCATTGAGCTGGCTTGTCCGCCAGAAACTTCTCAAGCTGTTCCGGTTCTGTAAATTCCAACGCCATAGCCCACCCCTGCCCTTCTCCCGCCAGGGTAGCGCAAAGGGGGTGGTTGCGTCAGCAATGAACAATAGCCGCCAGGATGAACCAGCGCCATCGCCCAACCGGGCGCCGGCGTTACCATCCCACTGACGGCACCGCCAAGTGGCTTTGCATCCATGTTTGTTGATAAGCTTCTTATGCTTTTCGAGCCCCTTAACCGTCATTCCCGCGAAGGCAAAAATCCAAAATCCGCGCTGTTGTATGGATTCCCGCCTTCGCGGGAATGACGGGGGTGAGATCGCGAGGTTTTGAAAAGTATGATCACTTTCGGACGGACACGACAGCAGTACAATCTGGCCCCCAGCCTGAGCCGGGGTGACGGTGAAAGTAAAAATCAACACGTGTAAAATACGGCCCCCTACAACCGTCGCCCTTCTGCACCCGCCATCCCCGCATCGGCAAACACATGGGCGGCTATGGCGGCGGATTCATGGCTGGGCGTCAGGCCCAGGATCGTATCAGCGGTGGGGGCCACCGGACCGTCCGCCTCGGCTGGCGGGGCCGGCTGATCCGTGTGGGCGGTGCGGCGGGGGGCGGGCGGGCGGTGGCGGCTGAAATCCAGGGCCAGCCAGGCCAGACCCAACCCGATCATCAGCACCGGCACCGGGTTGCGCAGGGCCAGATCGGTCACCTCATCGACAATGGCACGGGCCTGGCCATTGCGCTGGAACAGGCCCAGCGCACTATCCACCAGCGTTTCCGGTTGCAACCGGCGCTCGATCTCCGCCGCTGCCCGGGTCATACCGGCGCGTGCTTCCTCGATTTCCCGTTCGATATCGTTGGTGCTGCCGGCCATCTTGATTGATCCCCTTCCAGCGGTCGTCACGATCATGGGGCCAGCATGGGCTGTCCCCCTACAGCAACACCAGCCGGCGCCAGATGTTTCAATTGCCTGTTATCGCGGTAGCACCCCATCCCTATGGTCACGTATCATGGTAACGTGAATTGTCTTAGGCTGGCCTTGCAGGCTGCGGAGATCGCCGATGGGTATGTTTGACTTCCTCAAAGTAACTGTCGTCGAAAAAGTTTCTGTGCCGAACTATACGGCCCATCTTCATATTGACGGCAAACAATTGTCCGTAGCCAACCTGGGCGTCAGCAGTGTGACCGTCACCGGCACGAAATTGAAAGTGGGGCAGAGCGTCAGTTTTGATCTTTCACTGAAAGATCCCAAACAGAATCTGGCCCTGAAAGGCACCGGCACCGTTGCATCGGTGGATGGCAAGACGGCGAAGATCAACTTCACCAATCTGCCCGATGCCAGTAAACAGGCGGTGGCGCGCTTCCTGGCACGCTATATGATCAACCGCTGAGGCCTGCTGTTGCCAACATTGTTGCGCGCCTTTGCCGCCTTTCTGTTGCTGGCGGTGCTTGCCGTCGTGCCGGCGTGGGCGGAACATCAGCAACGGCCACGCCCCCAGCCGGAGGGCGCGCTGGGCCGATTACCCTGGCAAAGCTGGCATGATGGGGCCATCGCCCCGCCGCGCCCGGCTTGGCAATATCAGCAGCGCATCGTCTTTGCCTTCGACAAGCCCTCGGCCACGCTGCTGACCCCCAGCCGGGAATTGAGCCAGCTTTGCCGGCGAAACCTGTTCGTGCAACAGATCAACCTGCGCTACCGGGCCTTTGGGCCAGGGGAACGGCCAATGGGGGTCGGGTTCGGCTCGCTTGCTTTCAACATCCACGATCCGGGGCAAAAGCGCAGCCCCGACCAAGTCTATTTCTTCAAGGATCAGGATACCAACCGTTGCCAGGTATTCACCGCGCGGTTGGAAGACATCCGGCGCTATTTCATCCGCCCCTGAGCAAGGGGCGCATTCAACGCGCCAGCGCCACCATATCCACCCCGTCGCTGGCCAGCCGGAAGGCATCCTCCTCCCGCGGCACCTTCGTGATCA
The DNA here is from genome assembly GCA_943370215.1 of Azospirillum sp. RU38E. Lineage (GTDB taxonomy): Bacteria > Pseudomonadota > Alphaproteobacteria > Azospirillales > Azospirillaceae > Niveispirillum. The sequence continues at coordinate 42,898 of CALRQC020000022.1, read as the reverse complement.
AAAGCCGCATCTTGCGCAGATGATAGGTGCGCAACAGCCGTTGCAGCCGTGCACGGCCCGGCCCGTCCAGTGGGCCCAATAATTCATAATCGATGGAAACAACGGAAACCCGGGTGCCCAGCGGGTCCAGCACATGATCCACACCATTCAGTTCAATGGCGATACCTTTGCAATGCGGGCCCAAGGTCTGCACCATGCCGGAAATGCGCGATCCGGCGGTACCAGCCGGCATCTGCACCAGATGGAACATCAATTGCCGGCGCAGTTCCACCGGCAGGTTGCGCGCCACCTCCACATAACGGTCCAGCAGGCGCGGCAGCATCAGGTTCTCAAACCGCACTGGCATGATCAGCGTGGCATCACGCTTGCCGGGCCGGTGCCAGTCCATGGCAACGGAGAGGGTGACCAGATCAGCCTCGAAGCTGACATTCAGATCATCGGCGATGGACATCAGGGCGTTGGCGATATCATCCCGCCAGGGATGGGCCAGGTCGGCGATGAAGAAAGGAACGGGATAGCCTTCCGGCTGGGTTACCTGAATCGGGTCCAGCGTCGCCTTTTGCAGGGCATTCTTCAACAGGCGGGAAACCTGCTGGCGGCTTTCTTCCCGCCGCTGCGCCAGCTTGGCCAGCAATACATCGGCGATGCCACTGCCTTCGAAGCCATCCTCCCCCACCTCCACCTCAGCGGCGTACCCCTCCACCCGGGCCTCCAGGGAGGCGGTGCTGTTGCCCAGCAACCGGTTGCGGATTTGCTGGGCAATCTCGCGCGCGCGCTGGGAGGCCTCCGCCTCCGGCAAGTCGCCGAAGAAAATGACAAAGCCGTCATCGGCCGTGCGTTCCAGCATATCCTCCGCCCCCAGATGGCGGCGGATCACCCCTTCAGCGATGGCCAGGGCCTGCACACGCACCTGCCCCCAGCGCTCACCCAGGGCACTGCGCACATCCCCCAGCCCGATCAGTTGCAGACGACCGGCGATCAGCGGACGGGCCGGTTCGGCGGCCGCCCGGTCCGGCAGATCGCTCAGACTACCACGCGGGCCGGGCAACATGTCCTCCAGCGAAGCGCAGGTCAGCATACGCAGACGCCGGCCGCTGATCTGGCGAACAGGCTTGCCCTGAATCTCCACCTGGATGGTACGGCCCCGCCCGGTTAACAGGCGCAGGGCACGCCTGCTCTCCTCATCGCTTTGCAGTGCTTCATGAAAGCGGGGCGATAGCGCGGGCCAATCGTCAATCGGCACCAGCACGGAAAAATGTCGACCCGCGATTTCGTCAATGGGGCGTTCGATCAGGCGCAGCAGGGCCGGGTTGACCAGTACGATCCGCCCGTCATCGCTCAGCATCAGCATGGGCAAGTCGATATTGCCGATCACCGCGCTCAACATCAGTTCGGAGGAGGCGCGTGCCTGCGCCAACTTGTGGAACTCCCCATTATCGCGGGCCATGCATAGAAAGATGGACATATCGTCGACCGTCCGCAGCCCCTGACCGATCAGGCGCAGTTGCACCCGCCCGCCCCGACGCATCAACCCGACCTCGATATCCAGCGCCGTCCCCTGGTGCAGCACCCGCATGATGGCGGGGCCAGGGTCGGGCTGCCCTTCCACGCGCTGCAGCAGCGAGGCCGACATATTCTCCATCCCCGCCGCATCCAGCCCGGCAAGGGCACCGAAGGCATCATTGGCAAAGGCAACGACAAGGCGGCCACCTTCATCGCGCAACACAAGCACGGGGATGGGAAAGGTTAAAAAAAGATCGGCGATTCCGGTCAGGGACTCGATCAAACAGACCCCTCCGCCGCGATGGAGTAAGAATACGTAGCTATCTAATTTTACGCGATTTCACCGGAATCAAAAGCCGATTTCGCGCAGTTAACCAGGACGGTGAGAAATTTTCCTACTGTAGCGTGCATTTTCCCTTTTTGGATACAGTCCGCCCCATGCCTCCCGCCCAACGCATCCCAGCGCCCCAAGCTCGGCACTTCCCCAATGGGCCCGACCCCTCTATATAGGCGCCTCAGCCGGACGTCCCCCGCACCTGTAGTGGGTGCAAGGGGCGTTTTCGTGCGACCATATCGCCCTTCCCGCCCGTAAGACGACGGTCCGACTGAACATGCCGAAACGCACCGACATCAAATCCATCTGCATCATCGGCGCGGGGCCGATCATTATCGGCCAGGCCTGCGAGTTCGATTATTCCGGCGTCCAGGCATGTAAGGCGCTGAAGGAGGAAGGCTACCGGGTCATCCTCGTCAATTCCAACCCGGCCACCATCATGACCGATCCCGGTCTGGCCGATGCGACCTATATCGAGCCGATCACCCCGGCCATGGTCGCCAAGATCCTGGAAAAAGAACGCCCCGACGCGCTGCTGCCCACCATGGGCGGCCAGACCGCGCTGAACACGGCGCTGACCCTGTTCCGCGACGGCACGCTGGACCGGCTGGGCGTGGAGATGATCGGCGCCAAGGCCGACGTCATCGAAAAGGCGGAAGACCGCCTGAAATTCCGTGACGCCATGGACAAGATCGGGCTGGAAAGCCCGCGCTCCCTGCTGGTGAAGACCTATGAGGAGGCGCTGGAGGGTCTGGCATTCGTCGGCCTGCCCGCCATCATCCGCCCCAGCTTCACGCTGGCCGGCACCGGCGGCGGCATCGCCTATAACCGGGCGGAGTTTGAGGATATCGTGCGCGGCGGCCTGCGCGCCAGCCCGGTGAGTGAAGTGCTGATCGAGGAGTCGGTCCTCGGTTGGAAGGAATATGAGATGGAAGTTGTACGCGACAGCCGCGACAACTGCATCATCATCTGCGCCATCGAGAATATCGATCCGATGGGCGTGCATACCGGCGACAGCATCACCGTGGCCCCCGCCCTGACGCTGACCGACAAAGAATATCAGATCATGCGCAATGCCAGCCTGACGGTGCTGCGCGAGATCGGTGTGGATACCGGCGGGTCGAACGTGCAGTTCGGCGTGCATCCCGATACCGGCCGCATGGTCGTGATCGAGATGAACCCCCGCGTGTCGCGCTCCTCCGCGCTGGCATCCAAGGCCACCGGCTTCCCGATCGCCAAGATCGCGGCCAAGCTGGCCGTCGGCTATACGCTGGACGAACTGACCAACGACATTACCGGCACGACACCGGCCAGCTTCGAGCCGACGATCGATTATGTCGTCACGAAGATGCCGCGCTTCGCGTTCGAAAAGTTCCCCGGCGCCGATACCACCTTGACCACCTCGATGAAGTCGGTGGGTGAGGCCATGTCCATCGGCCGTACCTTCGCCGAGTCGGTGCAAAAGGCCCTGCGGTCGATGGAAACCGGCCTGACCGGCTTCAATGAAGTGGACCTGACCGGTGGCAGCGGCGTGGTCGACCCGCTGAAGATCCGCGCCGCATTGTCGCGCCCCACCAGTGAACGGCTGCTGTATATCGCCCAGGCCTTCCGCCATGGCTTGACGGTGGATCAGGTGTTTGAGGCCTGCAAGGTCGATCCCTGGTTCCTGCGTCAGATCCAGGACATCGTTGCCGAGGAAGCCTCCATCAAGGCGGCCGGTCTGGCCGGGCTGGATGCCGAGCGCTTTAACCGCATCAAGTCCATGGGTTTCAGCGATGCCCGCATCGCCGAACTGACGGACAACAGCGAAGAGGCTGTGGCCGCCGCCCGCCGGGCCAAGGGCATCGTGCCGGTGTTCAAGCGCATCGACACTTGTGCTGCTGAATTTGCCAGCCGCACGCCCTATATGTACTCGACATATGAAGGCAATGGGCTGGAGCCGGCGGAGTGCGAAAGCGCGCCGACGGACGCCAAGAAGGTCATCATCCTGGGTGGCGGGCCGAACCGCATCGGCCAGGGGATCGAGTTCGATTATTGCTGCGTCCATGCCGTCTATGCCCTGCAGGAAGCGGGCTATGAGACGATCATGGTCAACTGCAACCCGGAAACGGTTTCCACCGACTATGACACCGCCGACCGCCTGTATTTTGAGCCGCTGACGGCCGAAGACGTGATCGAACTGGTCCGCAAGGAGCAGCAGAATGGCGAGGTGCTGGGCCTGATCGTGCAGTTCGGCGGCCAGACCCCGCTGAAGCTGGCCCGCGATCTGGAAGCCGCCGGCATTCCCATCCTGGGCACCACGCCGGACGCTATCGATCTGGCCGAAGACCGGGAACGGTTCCAGCAGTTGCTGCACAAGCTGGACCTGCGCCAGCCAGCCAACGGCCTGGCCCGTTCGCTGGAAGAGGCGGTGGCCGTTGCCAACAAGATCGGCTTCCCCGTCGTCATCCGCCCGTCTTATGTGCTGGGCGGCCGGGCGATGGAAATCGTCCATGATATGGCCGGTCTGCACCGTTATATCGCCACCGCCGTGAAGGTGTCGGGCAAGAACCCGGTGCTGATTGACAGCTATCTCCAGGACGCCATCGAGGTGGATGTGGACGCCGTGGCCGATGCCACGGGTGCGGTCTATGTCGCCGGCATCATGGAGCATATCGAAGAGGCCGGTATCCATTCCGGCGACAGCGCCTGCGCCCTGCCGCCCTACACCCTGTCAAAGCCGGTGGTGGATGAACTGTCGGTGCAGGCGGTGAAGCTGGCCAAGGGGCTGAACGTTGTCGGCCTGATGAACATCCAGTTCGCGGTGAAACAGTCGGCCGACGGCTCCGGCCCCGGCGGCTTCGACATCTACATTCTGGAAGTCAATCCGCGCGCCAGCCGCACGGTGCCGTTCGTGGCCAAGGCCACCGGCACGGCCATCGCCAAGGTGGCCGCCCGTGTCATGGCCGGGGAAAAGCTGGCGGACTTCAAGCTGAACGGCCCGTTCCCGCCGCACATGGCGGTGAAGGAAGCCGTGTTCCCGTTCAACCGTTTCCCCGGTGTCGACATCCTGCTGGGGCCGGAAATGCGCTCCACCGGCGAGGTGATGGGCCTGGACAAGAACTTTGCCATGGCCTTCGCCAAGAGCCAGTTGGGTGCCGGCGTCACCCTGCCGCGCGACGGCACGGTGTTCATCTCCGTGCGCGAACGTGACAAGCCGGCCATGGTGCCGGTGGCCCGCACCCTGGCAGCCCTGGGCTTCAAGATCATCGCCACCAAGGGTACCGCCAAGTTCCTGGCCGATGCCGGAATCGCGGTGCGGGCGGTGAACAAGGTGCTGGAAGGCCAGCCGCACATTGTCGATGAAATGATCAATGGCGCGGTCCAACTGGTGTTCAACACCGTTGAAGGCCCGCAGGCGATGTCTGACAGCTTCAGCTTGCGCCGCACGGCCCTGACCAATAACATCCCCTACTACACGACGGTGGCGGGTGCTGAGGCAGCGGTGGAAGCCATCTCAGGCCTGAAGACTGGCAATCTTGAAGTGGCTCCGCTTCAGTCCTATCTGAGCGGGTCTTACTAAGAAGGTTGGTCTGCGGTGCGGCCCCATGGTCGCACCGTTGGGGTTTTTTATTTCGGCGTCACCTATCTCTTGGGAAAAAGGTACGATGGAAAAGGTTCCCATGACGGCCCGGGGGTATAACCGGCTGCAGGATGAGTTGAAGCATCTGAAGAGCGTTGAGCGGCCAGCGGTGATCAAGGCGATCGCCGAAGCCCGCGAGCATGGCGATCTGTCGGAAAATGCTGAGTATCACGCGGCCCGCGAGAAGCAGAGCTTCATCGAAGGCCGGGTGATGGAGCTGGAAGACAAGATCAGCCGCGCCGAGGTGATTGATCCAACCAAACTTTCCGGCAATGCCGTGAAGTTTGGTGCGACCATCACCCTGGCGGACGAAGATACGGATGAGGAAGTCACCTATCAGGTCGTCGGTCAGGATGAGAGCGACATCAAGCAGGGCCTGATCTCCATCACCAGCCCCTTGGCCCGCGCGCTGATCGGCAAGTCTGTTGGCGACAATGTCGAGGTGACCACACCCGGCGGCTCCAAGAGCTATGAGGTTGTGGGGATCGCCTTCAAGTAAGGTACCCAAAAGGCACCCCTTTACCGGGGGAGTCAGCAAAAGCCCGCCCGGCACCCGCCGCGGCGGGCTTTTTGTTTTTCACCCCGGCAGAGATGGCGCTTGCCACCTCTCCCCTTAAATACTACACACTGTAGCACTATGAACGATAGCACTACAGACGATCACAATCCGTCAGACCTGGGCGATCTCGAACGGGAGATCATGGACCTGGTCTGGCGACGTGGACCGGTCAACGCTGATGCGGTGCGAGAGATGCTTAGCCGCCCGTTGAAGGAATCCACGGTTCGCACCGTCCTGAAACGGCTGGAGGAGAAAGGATATCTCACCCATGAGGTAGAAGGACGGACCTTCATCTATCAGGCAGCACAGGGGCGTGACCGGGTGGCGGCCCGCGCCGTGAAGCGCATCGTCGACTGGTTTTGCGGTGGATCGGCCGAAGATGTCGTCGTCAGCATGGTCGAAACCGACATGCTGACGCCGGAACAACTGCAAGCCCTGGCCGAGAAAATCGAACAGGCCCGCAAACGGGGGAAATGATGCTGGCACTGTTGGCGGAGGCGGCCTTGCGCTCGGCCGCCCTGATCGGGATGGCGTGGCTGGCCCTGCGCCTGCTGCGTGTCACCAACCCTTTTACCCAGATGGCGGTCTGGGTCGGTGTGCTGGCCCTGTCGCTGGCCATGCCACTGCTGATGCATCTGACACCGACGGCACCACTGACCGTGCCGCTGGATGGCATCCGGTTCTGGCTGCAGCCGGCAACGGAACTGGTCACGATGGCCGAACCGGCGGCACGGACGATGCTGACGGAGACGGGAACCGTCCCCGTCAGCATCGGCTCTGCGGATATCCTACTGGGGATCTATTGGCTGGTTGCGGCCACCCTGTTGTTCCGGCTTGGGCTTGGCACCCTTCTCAGCTTGCGGCTACGGGCCAGGGCGCGGCGGTTGCGCGCGGGCTGGACGGCAGGCCGCGATATCAGGGTCAGCCATGATGTCACCGTGCCGCTGACCATCGCCGGCACCATCCTGCTGCCACCGGATTTCAACCGTTGGAGCGTGGCCACCCGCCAGGCCGTGCTGGCACATGAGGCGTCCCATATTGAACGCCGGGATTACTACACGCTGTTTCTGGCTACCCTGTACCGGGCCCTGTTCTGGTTTTCCCCGGCTGCCTGGTGGCTCGACAACAGGCTGGCGATGTTGGCCGAGGCCAATAGCGACACAGCCGCCCTTGAACAGATGGAGGATCACTTGACCTATGCCGAAATCCTGGTGGCCATGGCCGCAAAGGCCCGCCGCCTTCCCGCTGGCCTGGCCATGGCGCGGCCCGCGACCGTCGCCGCCCGCGTCGACCGTATCCTGCAGGGGGGCAGCCTGCCGCTGCGGATGAATGCCCGCCGCTGGGCGCTGGTGCTGGCCCTGCTGACGCCGGCCACCGTCATCAGTGCCGGTGCCACCGGCACGGACAAGATCGACCCGGCCGTGGCGGCCCGGATGGCCGAGCAGGCCAAGCCGCGCACCGCGATCACCCTGGCCCCGGACGCCATGGACAAGTTTGCCGGCTATTACGAGGCCCCCTTCACGGCTAATCATCCGCTGAAGGTTTATCGCGAGGGGGATCATCTGCTGGCCCATGTCATCGGCCAGAAGGCCATGGCCTTCTATCCGGAAAGCCCCACCAAGTTTTTCTCCCGCGATCTCCCGCTCCAGGGCAGTTTCCAGGTGGATGGCCAAGGTGCGGTAACCGGCATCGTGCTGCACCAGAACGGGCATGAATTGCCGGCGCCGCGCATTGACGAATCCCGTGGCAAGGCGTTGGAACAGGCCCTGGCGGAACGGGTCAAATCCAACAAGCCCCTGCCCGGCAGCGAAGCCGCACTGCGCGCCCATATCGCCCAGATCAAGGCCGGCAAGATTGAGCGCGACAGTCTGGTGGGAGACAAGGCCGATGCCGTGATCTCCCTGTTGCCGAAAATCCAGGCGGCGATGCTGCCGCTGGGCGATCTGAAATCGGTGGAGTTCAAGCGCGTCGATGAAGGCGGCATGGATGTCTACCGGACCACCTATGCCAATGGCGTGCGCGATTGGTGGGTGCTGGTGACGCCGGAGGGCAAACTGGACAGCATGTGGTTCGGCCCCGCCTCCTGATCTCAAACGCTATTACACCAATCTCCCTTGATCGTGACCGATCCAGGGAGATTGTGCGTTCCCTCATGCGCCGGGCGCCCGCATCCGCGGGCTTGGCTTGCGCGCCACGTGGCGCGGGCCGGCGGTCGCCGGCCTCCAATCCGCCAAGGGTCAAACCCTCGACGGATTGGTATTAAAAAACAAAACCCGCCCGGCTTGCCTGTGGTGGGTTTTGCCATGCCGGATCAATGCCCCCGCTTGCCACCGCCCCCGCTTTCCTGGCACCTTGCCCGCAACAGGTAAAAGCGAGGAAACAATGACCGGCAACAAGCGCATCGGCATCCTGACCAGCGGCGGCGACTGCGCCGGCCTGAACGCGGTGATCCGGGCCGCCGTTCACCGCGCCCAATATTATGGCTGGGAAGTGGTGGGGATCGAAGATGGCACCCAGGGGCTGCTGACCCGCCCTGTACGCTATGTGAAGCTCGACACCAACATGGTGGATGGCGCCATGATGCGCCAGGGCGGCACCATACTGGGCACCACCAACAAGGGTGACCCGTTCGCCTATCCCATGGCCGATGGCACCAAGAAAGATCGCAGCCAGGAAATTATCGGCGGCCTGCGCGAACTGGGCGTCGATGGGCTGATCGGTATTGGCGGCGATGGTTCCATGGCCATCCTGCGCCGGCTGGCCCAGCAGGGCGGATTCAAGCTGATCGGCATTCCCAAGACCATTGATAATGATCTGGGCATCACCGAAACCTCGGTTGGGTTCGATACGGCGGTGGCCGTGGCGACGGAGGCACTGGACCGGCTGCAACCCACCGCCGCCAGCCATGACCGGGTGATGGTGCTGGAGGTGATGGGCCGCGATGCCGGGCATATCGCGCTTTCCGCCGGCATTGCCGGCGGGGCCGATGTCATCTTGCTGCCGGAACTGCGCTGGTCTGTCGCCGGTATCGCCGCAAAAATCCGCAAGGTGCAGGCTGGCGGGCGCAACTTCGCCCTGGTCGTGGTGTCGGAAGCCGTCAAAACCATGGAAGGGTCTGCCGCCCAGCAGGAATTCAGCGATGGACAAAAACGCTATGGCGGCATCGGCAATTATGTCGGCCACCTGATCGCCGAGGCGACGGGGGCAGAAACCCGCGTCACCGTGCTGGGCCATGTGCAGCGCGGCTGCCCGCCCAGCTATCGTGACCGGTTGCTGGCCTCGGCCTTCGGTGTGGCGGCGGTGGATTTGCTGGCAGACGGCAAGTCCGACCGGTTGCTGGCCTGGTCCAACCGCTGCGTCATCGATATCCCGATCGAGGACGCCATCAAGACCTATGCCGCCGTCGATGTCGCCGGCACGCTGGTGAAGACGGCGCGCGGCCTTGGCATCTATGTCGGTGATGATGCCTGAGGATGACTGGCCGCCGGCCCCGATGGTCCCGGCGGCCTCCCCTGCCCCCTGGAACAGCCTGTGGGATTTCTCCCTGGCCGTTTACGCCGCCCCCGGCGTGGCAGAGGCCTGCCTGCGGGCACAGGATCAATATGGGCTGGATGTGAACCTGATCCTGTGGGCGGCCTGGCTGGGCGCCAATGGTCACCGGCTGGCCGGCCCCGAACTGGCCGCCGCCGCCAGCGCCACCGATGCCTGGCGGCGCGAAGTGGTGCAACCGCTGCGCGCCGTGCGCCGCCGGCTGAAAAACGGTCCCCCGCCCGCCCCCAATGCCGCCAGCACCGCCCTGCGGGAACAGGTGCAGGCGGCAGAGCTGGCGGCAGAGCGTCAGCAGCAGGAGATGCTGCAGGCATTTCCGCCCCGGCAACGTCTTGAAGCGACACCGGAATTGGCACTGGCCGCCAATATCGCCCTGTTGCTGCCCGCCGGTAACCGCCGCGCGGTTACAGAAGCGTTACACGCGGCCATTTTCAACCCGTGAAGGGTGGTGCTAGGGTCCGCACCCAAGGGCCGCCCGGACAGCGACCCGACCCTGAAACTGTCTATATTGTCGGAGTACGTGAGGATGAAGGGCTTGCTGGCCGGTTCATGCCTGGGTGCGATTGGTTTGACCCTGACCCTGGGTCTGGCCCCCCTGAACGCCGCTAACGCGGCGCAATCGAAGGTACCGGAGGTCGATAACACCGTCAGCCCGTGCCAGGATTTCTTCCTGCACGCCTGCGGCCCCTGGATCAAGGCCAACCCGCTGCCGCCGGAACGGTCCATCTATGGCACCTTCCATGAGCTGGCCCAGCGCAACCAGAACACGCTGCACGAGATCCTGGAGAAGGCTGCCAAGGGCAGCGAGCCGGGCACGGCCAAGATCGGCGCCTTCTATGCCGCCTGCATGGATGAAGCCGCCGCCGACAAGGCCGGCATCGCCCCGCTGAAGCCGGTGCTGTCGCAGATCGACGCGCTGAAGGACAAGAAGCAACTGGCCGCCCTGGTGGCCTCCCTGCATCAGTCCGGCGTTGATGTGCTGTTCGGCTTCGGCCCGCAGCAGAGCTTTGCCAAGGCCGAAGACACCATCGCCGCCTTCGACCAGGGCGGCCTGGGTCTGCCCGACCGTGATTATTACCTGACCGATGATGAGCGGTCGGCGACGCTGCGCGGTGCTTATGAAAAGCACATCACCGCCATGTTCACCCTGGCCGGCGACAAGCCGGAGGTCGCGGCCAAGAAGGCCGCTGCCGTGATGGCGTTTGAAACCCGGCTGGCCCGCGTGACGATGAGCAAGCAGGACCGCCGCGACACCCAGAAGCTGAACAATCCCACCAGCTTCAAGGCCTTCACCGCCTCGGCCCCCGCCATTGATTTCACCACTTATGTGAAGGATGTGAAGGCGCCCGCCTTCGCCGACATGAATGTCAATGATCCGGCCTTCTTCAAGGGGTTGAATCAGGCCATCGGTGAAACCGATCTGGCCGATCTGAAGACCTATTTCCAGTGGCACGCCCTGCGCGCCGCCGCGCCCTGGCTGTCAAAGTCCTTTGTGGATGAGAATTTTGCCTTCTATGGCAAGACGCTGTCCGGTGCGCAGGAGCTGCGGCCGCGCTGGAAGCGCTGCACCGATGCCGCCGACAATGCGCTGGGTGAAGATCTGGGCAAGCATTATGTGGAAACGGCCTTCGGCCCGGAACACAAGAAGCGCATGTTGGTGATGCTGGACGATCTGCGCGCCGCCTATGCCGCCGACATCAAGGAATTGGACTGGATGGGGGCGGAGACCAAGACCAAGGCGCTGGAAAAGCTGGCCGCCATGGAACAGAAGATCGGCTATCCGGAGAAGTGGCGCGATTACACCGCCCTGACCGTGAAGAAGGACGATCTGCTGGGCAACCAGTTCCGCTCGGCCGGGTTCGAAAATGCCTATCACCTGTCCAAGATCGGCAAGAAGGTGGACAAGAACGAATGGTTCATGACCCCGCCCACGGTGAATGCCTATTACGACCCCAGCCAGAACAATATCAACTTCCCGGCCGGCATTCTGCAGCCGCCCTTCTTCGATTTCCAGGCCGATGACGGCCTGAATTACGGCGCCATCGGTGCCGTGATCGGGCATGAAATGACCCATGGTTTCGATGATGAAGGCCGTGGCTTTGATGCCAAGGGCAATCTGAAGGATTGGTGGACCGCCGACGACGCCAAGAAGTTCGAAGCCAAGGCCCAGTGTCTGGTGGATCAGTACGGCTCCTATCAGGTGGCCGGCGATACCAACCAGAATGGCAAGCTGACGCTCGGTGAGAACACGGCCGATAATGGCGGGTTGCGGCTGGCCCTGATGGCGCTGAAGCAGCGCGTCGGCGGCGACAAGGCCCTGACCACCAAGGGGGCCGATGGTTACACGCCGGAACAGAAGCTGTTCTATGGCTGGGCCAGCGTCTGGTGTTCGTCGGCCCGGCCGGAAGCCGAACGTCTGCGCGCCAAGACCGACCCGCATTCGGCCCCGCGCCACCGCGTGAATGGCACTGTCGGTAACATGGCGGAATTCGCCCAGGCCTTTAACTGCAAGCCGACGGACCCGATGGTGCGCGGCGACAAGGCTTGCAAGGTCTGGTAAGCCCAAATCCCGGTGCGGCCAATCGTCCCATTTGGAACGGTTGGCCGCACTTGGGGATACCAGTTACCAATCCGTTACAAAAAGCACTTAGCTTTTTCAGCCCGGCTTCGTGCTAATCTGCGCCCACGCTAAAAAGCCCGAAAAACGGGCATCCATACGCGTACCATCCAGCATCGGCGACCGTCGGGGTTTACATGAAGCTGAAAGGCTTGCGGGGCACGTCCCAATTGGGGGCGATCGGTTTGGCATTGTTGGTGGGCCTGACGGCCTGCACATCGAAACCAACCCGGGTGGCGGAAGCGCCGGCACCCGCAAAGCCGCAGCCGCCGGCCCCCGGTCTGCCGGTGCTGGACCCTACTGTCTCCCCTTGCGATAATTTCTATCTGCACGCCTGCGGCGTCTGGATGAAGGAAAACCCGATCCCGGCAGATCAATCGCGCTGGGGTACCTTCCAGCGGCTGGCGGATCAGAATCAGGGCGTGCTGCGCACCATCCTGGACGATGCCGTCGCCAACCCGAAGCCGGAAACGGCGAAGATCGCCGCCTTCTATGCCGCCTGCATGGATGAGGCAGCGGTGGAGGCCAAGGGGCTGGCCCCCTTGCAGCCGACGCTGAGCCGGATTGACGCGCTGCGCGACAAAGAGCAGCTGGGCGCCCTGGTGGGCACGCTGCATGACCAGGGCATCGGGGCCTTTTTCAGCTTCAGCCGGATGCAGAAATTCAGCGACGCGGTGCAGACCATCGCCGTCGCCGACCAGGGCGGGCTGGGTCTGCCCGACCGCGATTTCTATTTCAAGGATGACGCCAAATCCAAGGAACAGCGGGCAGCCTATCTGGCGCATGTCACCCGCATGTTCACCCTGGCCGGTGATGCACCGGCCACCGCCGCCGCCCGCGCCAATATCGTGATGGTGCTGGAAACCAAGCTGGCGGATGCGTCGATGACGCGGGTGGAACGGCGCGACCCCAACAAGCGCAACAACCCCACCACCTTCAAGGCCTTCGCCAAAAAGCGTGAAGGGTTTGACTGGGCGGCCTATGTGAAGGCCAGCGGCGCGCCGGCCTTCACCGACATGAATGTCGGCAATCCAGGCTTCTTCAAGTCGCTGGAACAGGTGCTGAAAAGCACGCCGCTGGATGAGTTGAAGACCTATCTGCGCTGGCAAACCCTGCGCGCCGCCGCCCCCTGGCTGCCCAAGGCGGTGGCGGAAGAGAATTTCGATTTCTATGGCCGCACCCTGTCCGGCACCAAGGAACAGCGCCCGCGCTGGAAGCGCTGTGTCGCTGCCACCGACAGCGCGCTGGGTGAGGATCTGGGCAAATATTTCGTCGCCAAGACCTTCGGGCCGCAGCACAAGGCCCGGATGCAGGGCATGGTGAATGACCTGCTGGGCGCCTTCAACGACCGGTTCGGCGCGCTGGACTGGATGGGCGCGGAAACCCAGGTGAAGGCACGGGAAAAGCTGGGCGCCATTGCCACCAAGATCGGCTATCCGGAAAAATGGCAGGATTATACCGCCCTGAGCGTGGCGCCGGATGATCTGCTGGGCAATGTGTTCCGCGCCGCTGCCTTTGACCGGCGCGACAGTCTTTCCCATATCGGCAAGCCGCGCGATCCCAGCGAGTGGGGCATGACCCCGCCGACGGTGAATGCCTATTACTCCCCGCAGCAGAACAATATCAATTTCCCAGCCGGCATCCTCCAGCCGCCCTTCTTCGATTTCTCCGCCGATGACGCCTATAATTACGGCGCCATTGGTGCGGTGATCGGGCATGAAATCACCCATGGGTTTGATGATCAGGGCCGCAAATATGCCGGCGACGGCAACCTGTCCAACTGGTGGACAGAGGATGACGGCAAGAAGTTTGAGGAAAAGGCCCAGTGCCTGGTCGACCAATATGGCGGCTACACCGCTGTTGAAGGGGTGAACCTGAACGGCAAGCAGACGCTGGGGGAAAACACGGCCGATAATGGCGGCCTGTCCATCGCCCTGGCTGCCCTGAAGAAACATCTGGGCCCGAAGGCATCGGAAAAGATCGGTGGGTTGACGGCAGAACAGCGGGCCTTCTATGGCTGGGCACACATCTGGTGCTCGCAGAGCCGGCCGGAAGCGCGCCGCCTGCAGGCGCTGACCGATCCGCATTCCCTGCCGGAATTCCGCGTCAACGGCACGGTGTCCAACATGAAGGAGTTTGCAGACGCCTTCAATTGCAAGCCGACGGACCCGATGGTCCGCGGCGACAAGGCCTGCAAGGTCTGGTAAAAAGGAAGGGCCGGCGATGAATGCGCCGGCCCTTTTCTTTTTGGATCGGGCCCATGCCGAACCCCGCCCCTGCCCCACCACCGATCCGGCTTTCCACCGAAGCCGATATTGGTGAGATAAATCGTGTCTGGCGTGCCTCGGTGGACGCCACCCATGGCTTCGTCACCCCGGCAGATCTTGATTATTACGAAGAACTGCTGCGCACGCTTTATCTGCCCACAGCCCGGGTCTGGCTGGCCACCAATGCGGCGGGGCGGATCATGGGCTTCCTCGGGCTGGGCGGGCCGAAGATCGAATGCCTGTTCGTCGACCCCGCCTTTCACCGCCAAGGTGTCGGGCAAAGGCTGATCGCCCATGCGCTGACCTTGCAGCCGAATCTGCTGGTGGATGTGAACGAGCAGAATCCGGGGGCTTTGGCTTTTTATATCGCACAGGGCTTCCGCTATGTCGGGCGCACTGCCCAGGACCATTGCGGCAAACCCTATCCGCTGATCTATCTGGCCCGGTTTTGAGCTTCAGATCACTGCCCCGGTAAATACCCATTTCCCTCATCTGCCGGGTAGCACACGAGCGCCGGGCCGCCAGCGCCCAAGCATCAATATCCATGACGCTTGGTGCCAAAACAAAGGCCGGACGGATTTCTCCGCCCGGCCCTCTTCTCCACACCATGTTCAAACGGCTATCAGTCCGCAAACGCCTCTTCCCAGCTACCCTTGGTGGCAGCGCGGGAATATTCAGTGGCGCGATTTTCGAAAAAGTTGGTGTGCTCAATACCGTTCAGGATGGCATCCATCCAGGGCAGCGGGTTCTTGCCAACATGATAGACATTGTTCAGCCCCAACTGCTCCAGCCGGCGGTCAGCGATATAGCGGATATAGCGCTTCACATCCTCCGCCGTCAGCCCATCGATCGGCCCCATCTCGAAGGCCAGATCGATGAAGGCATCCTCATGCTCCACAATCGTCTGGCAGGCCTTGTACAGATCCTGCTGCAACTGCTCGGTCCAGACCTCCGGATTCTCGGCGATGAAGGTCTTGAACAGGCGGATGATGGATTGGGTGTGCAGCGTCTCGTCCCGCACCGACCAGGTGACGATCTGGCCCATTCCCTTCAGCTTGTTATGCCGGGGGAAATTCATCAGGATGGCGAAGCTGGCGAATAGTTGCAGGCCTTCGGTGAAGGCACCGAACACGGCCAGGGTCTTGGCAATGTCGGTCAGGCTGTCGACATTGAATTCATGCATATAATCATACTTGTCCTTCATCTCCTTGTAATGGAGGAAGGCCGAGTATTCTGCTTCCGGCATCCCGATCGTATCGAGCAGGTGGCTATAGGCAGCGATATGCACCGTCTCCATGGAGGAGAAGGCAGCCAGCATCATGCACACCTCGGTCGGCGTGAAGACGCGGCTGTAATGGCGCATATAGCAGTTGTTCACCTCGACATCCGCCTGGGTGAAGAAGCGGAAAATCTGGGTGACGAGGTTCTGTTCCCCCGCCGTCAGATTGTTACGCCAATCCTTCACATCATCGGCCAGCGGCACTTCTTCCGGCAGCCAATGCAGGCGCTGCTGGGTCAACCAGGCCTCATAGGCCCAGGGATAACGGAAGGGCTTGTAGACCGGATTCGGCGTCAACAAGGGAGAGGGCATGACGGACAACACTATATTTTGTGGTGATGGCGCCAACCTAACACAATAGCCGGATCAGGGAAGCGCCTTCGATGGCCATTGATGTAGAGAAATGAGGGCATCCCGGCAAGGGGCGCGGAATGCCTGGATTTCGCTACTCCTCCCGCCAGGCCCGCATCGGGCCTTCGGCAAAGGCAAGGAACTCTTCACGGGAGACGAAGCCATCGCCGTTGCGGTCCATCTGCCCATGGCGGATGGCCATCTGAGCCAGGAATTCCGCCAATGTGACACGGAAATCGGCATTGGCATCGGCCGACATCACCGGATCGATGCCCATCCGATATTGCGGCCGCCCCTGCGAATCGCGGCTTGCCGTATCCGCTTCCTCTGCCGTCAGATTGAGGCGGCCGGGGCGGATACGCCCGCCACCCTGCACCGGTGTGGCACGATAGGGGGAATTGACGCGATAGGCCGTCATCTCTGCCGAGGTGACGAAGCCATCACCATTCTGGTCATAGAGTTTGAAGGCACGCCCGGCATCGGCGCGCATCTCCGCCGCGTCCAATCGCCCATCATGGTTGGTATCAGCCTGGTCAAACCAACCCAGCATGGCGGCGCGATAGGCATCGGCATCCATGGTAGGGGCGGCCAACAGCTCGCCCGCCGGGCTGACCGCCGCATAGCGGATATTGGGCAGCTTGTCCCGACCACCGCCGCAAGCCGTAAGGGAAAGCACCAAAGGCAGCAACAGGAACGCCCGCGATAACACAGCAGCCACAGGAAACCCCGCCATGACACCAAAGCCGACGCCCAGCGGCGCCAAGGATGGATGTGCCACAAAGGCGACATCTCCAGTCACAGGCTTAACCGATGACCGCCAGGGCGGAAAGCACAAAGGCCATTCCAGTCATTGTCATCGCCCGCCACGTCCCATGCCGCCACCGGAAGAACGGTGGCCGCCACCACGCCCACGCGTGGGTTTCTCATCATAGGCTTGTTCGGCCCAGGCCTGCACCTCCGCCAGGGTAACGCGACCATCCTTGTCGCTGTCCATGGCGTCCAGCCGTTCCAGCGCCTTGCGGGTCAATTCTTCCAGCGTCACGCGGAAATCCAGATTGGTGTCAGCCGCCATCACGACGTCCCCACCGCCGACACCGCCGGCCAGCATGGGCATGTCAGCCGGCGGCCCCTGCCGTTTTGGCAGACCGGTCCCATCACCGTCGTCGGGGCGTGGGGGACGAAGCGCAGCCAGGCGTGCCCGGCGATATTCCGCCAGTTCACGGGTATTGATGCCATGGTCGCCATCCTTGTCCATGGCCAGAAAGAACCGGGCCGTGTCCGCTGCTATTTCGGCGTGGGACAGCACACCATCCTTGTCCAGATCGGCAGCCTGGAACCACTGGGTAACGGCGGCGACATAGGCGGCCTCGTCATGGGCGGGCAGGCCCAGCGGCTCGCCCGCCGGGCTGACCGCCACCCGTCCGCCCCGCATCCCGGCAAACCCGCCCGGATGGCCGGATGGGGCATCGGGACGCGATGAACAGCCGGCCAGCACCAGAAGAAGCGCCAGTGCCGAACAAGTGAACCAGAGATGCCGCATCGTTTCATTCCAAGCCAATGCCCCCACCTTTCACGGGGCAGGAGCATTGACCTGTCGTGCCATTCGACAGTGGAAAGGCGGGATCAGGCGGCGCGCACCCCTTCGATGAAACGGCTGATGCTCTGACGCATATCCACCGTCTTATGCGCCAGTTCCCCGGCAGAGGCCAAAACTTGTCCCGACGCCGCCGCCGTGGTGCCCGCCGCCTCGCGCACCTGATGGATGGTGCTGGATACTTCCTGCGTCCCACGTGCCGCTTCCGAGGCATTGCGACCGATTTCCGCCGTGGCCGCCGCCTGCTGTTCGGCCGCACTGGCAACACTGGCCGCAACCCGGTTCAAGCGATCCACGACACCGGCAACATGACCGATCTTGTCAGCGGCCGCCTTGATGGAAGCACGCATCGCCTCCACCTGGATGCGGATATCGTCGGTGGCGCGGGCGGTCTGGTTGGCCAGTTGCTTGACCTCGCTGGCAACCACGGCAAAGCCCTTGCCGGCCTCCCCTGCCCGCGCGGCCTCGATGGTGGCGTTCAATGCCAGCAGGTTGGTCTGGCCCGCCACATCCTGAATCAGGGCGACAACATCACCAATCCGTTCCCCGGCTGCTTCCAGCGCTTCCACCTGTTCCCGGCTGCTGCTGGCTTCGCGGGCTGCCTCATCGGCAATGGTGCGGGCATCATGCATCTGGCGGGTCACTTCCTGCACCGTCGCCGCCAGTTCTTCGGTTGCCGCCGCCATGGTCTCCACATTCGCGGTGGCCTGTTCAGAAGCGGAAGCCACAGCGCTGGACTGCTGTTCCGTCTGCTCTGCCGTACTGGACATGGAATTAGCGGTGGCTTCCAGTTCGGTGGTGGCGGACGAAATCACCTCCACCACATTGCCCATCGTGCTTTCAAACTCCTGCACCAGATCCTGGATGCGGGCCGCACGGGCCAGACGCTGCTGTTGCTCGGCTTCCTGCTGTTCCTGCAATTTCTGGCGCTGGAACGCATTTTCCTGGAACACCAGCATGGCCTCGGCCATGTCACCGATCTCATCCCCGCGCCCCTTGCCGACAATGGCCAGGTTCAATTCCCCATTGGCCAAACGGCGCAGACATTCCAGCGCTGCCGCCAACGGCTTGACCACACCGAAGCTGGCCACAGCCCAAGCACCGCCCGCACCAGCGAGAATGCCGATACCGGCAACCAACGCCAGCAAAAGCCCAATCTCTTCGCCCTTGGCGTTGGCCTGATTGGCGATAGAGTCAGACTTGTTATCCGTATAATCGACCAGCGCCTTCAGATCATCGCGCAGCTTGTCGGCCACGGACCGGCTGGACAACACCTCGTTATAAACCGCCTTCTGCGCCTCGCTCATCGTCACCGCCCCAACTGTCTTTGCGCGGGCAAAGGTCCCTTCCAGCTCCCTTTCGTAGCGCGCATAGGTCAGGCGGATGTCGGCCAGCAACGCAGCTTGTTTTGGATCGACCAACCCATCCAGTTCGGTAAGGTTCTTCAGTGTCTGCTGCTGTACCTCAGTGACACCCTTTTCCACCTCAGCAACCTCGGCAGGATTGGCCGCCAGGGCATATTCGGCACGGTTCATCGTGACAACGAGGCGGTTCACTTGGGCGGTCAGGCGCATCGCCCGTGCCGCCTTTTGCGATTCCTGCGCCAAATCCTCCATCTGGTTCGCGCCGGACATCCCAACCGCCGCAATCACCATCGACACCACACAAAGGAATCCAACAACCGCAAATATTTTGGTTGGGATTTTGAAATTTGATAACATCTCATCCCCCTGATTTTTAAGAGACGCAGGGAAATTAGAATCGAAATAAGATCATAGCGAGTCAAAATTTATTAACAGTTCGTTAACCATAGTTTTTATTTTGTTTTCCATTAGAAAATGCACAGTTTATAAAGATACGAAAACGATTGCTTACTTAAATTCAAACAGGAAAATCTCTATAAACCCGCCAAGGTGTAAAATAAAATCTTAATAAGAAAAATCCGTTGGTCCCGTTTGTCACTTTTTTGAAACAATCATAGGGCTGCGATAGCCGTTTCACCACGCCGATCGATTTCAGACAGGGCATCAAACGCTCCATCTGGTCATACAATAATGCACAGTTCCACCCGCGCAGAAAAAATGCCGCCGGCAAGGCCGGCGGCACGATAGAAAACTATTCAGCTTTGCCTATTTAGAAAGCCTCACTGACAGGCGAGGCATTCGTCGTACTTGTTGGTTTCCACCGGGGCTACAGGCGCCGGCTTGTCGGAACCAATGGTCTTGGTCATGTTACTTTCAGCCCGCTGCACCGACAGGGAGCGCAGATAGTAGAGGCTCTTCACACCCTTCTTCCAGGCCAGCATATGGATCTGGTGCAGGTCACGCTTATGCACATCGGCCGGCAGGAAGACGTTCAGCGACTGGCTCTGACAGATATAGGGCGTGCGGTCGGCGGCATGTTCGATCAGCCAGCGCTGATCCAACTCGAACGCCGTCTTGAACACGTCCTTTTCATCCTGGGTCAGGAAGTCCAGGTGCTGGACGGAGCCACCGGTCAGCGTGATGTCGGACCAGGTATCCTCATCATTGCGGCCCTTCTGCTCCAGCAGCTTTTCCAGGTACGGGTTGCGCACCGAATGGCTGCCCGACAGGGTCTTATGGGTGAAGGCATTGGCGGCGTTCGGCTCAATCCCCGGCGAGGCGCCGCCGGTGATGATGGAGATGGACGCCGTCGGCGCAATGGCGATCTTGTTGGAGAAGCGTTCCATGATGCCATATTCGGCGGCATCCGGGCACGGCCCCCGCTCATGCGCCAGCTTCACCGAAGCGGCATCGGCCTGACGCTTGATCAGCGCGAACATGCGCTTGTTCCACACCTTGGCCATCACCCCTTCCAGCGGGATCATCTGGCTTTGCAGGAAGCTGTGGAAGCCCATGACGCCCAGCCCGACAGAGCGTTCGCGCATGGCGGAATATTTGGCGCGTTCCATGTCCGACGGGGCCTTCTGGATGAAGTCCGTCATGACATTATCCAGGAAGCGCAGCGTATCCTCGATAAAGGTCGGGTGATCCTGCCATTCCAGGAAATATTCCAGGTTCAGGGAGGAGAGGCAGCAGACGGCGGTGCGCTGCTTGCCCCAGGGGTCCAGACCCGTCGGCAGCGTGATTTCGCTGCACAGGTTGGACATCTTCACGTTCAACCCGGCCAGCTTATGATGCTGCGGGATGGCCCGGTTCACATGGTCGATGAACAGCAGGTAGGGTTCACCCGTTTCCACCCGCGCCGTCAGGATGCGGATCCACAGGTCGCGGGCCTTCACCCGGCGCAGGATACGGCCATCCTTCGGGCTGGTCAGGCCCCATTCCTCGTCATTCTCCACCGCGCGCATGAAGGCGTCGGTGATGGAGATGCCATGGTGCAGGTTCAGCGCCTTGCGGTTCGGGTCGCCGCCGGTGGGGCGGCGCATCTCGATGAATTCCTCCACCTCCGGATGGGTGATCGGCAGATAGCAGGCGGCCGAACCCCGGCGAAGCGAGCCCTGGGAAATGGCCAGCGTCAGGCTGTCCATCACCCGGATGAAGGGGATGACGCCGCTGGTCTTGCCGCTATCCTTCACCTGCTCCCCGATGGAGCGCAGATTACCCCAGTAGGAGCCGATGCCGCCACCCTTGGCCGCCAGCCACACATTCTCGTTCCACAGGCCGACAATGCCTTCCAAGCTGTCGCTGGCCTCGTTCAGGAAGCAGGAAATGGGCAGGCCACGGCTGGTGCCGCCATTGGACAGCACCGGCGTGGCCGGCATGAACCAGAGGCGGGAGATATAATCATACAGGCGCTGGGCGTGGCTCTGATCATCCGCGTAATAGCTGGCAACGCGGGCAAACAGATCCTGATAGGATTCGCCCGGCATCAGATAGCGGTCGTTCAGCGTGGCCTTGCCGAAGGCGGTCAACAGTTCATCACGGGTACGATCGACGACCACGGCGGGATGTTTAACCATCTGCACCTGACCGAACACATCGCTACCCTGCGGAACCCATTCATTCACTTCGCCGTCGCGCATGACCTATACCCCGTTTTCCCCAGTGCAGACGCTGTGGATAACTTGCAGTGGACACAATATCTTGTTTGCTGAGAGGCCGGATCGTACCAAATCCCGTCCCCACCACAAGTGCTTTTTGCCGGTCTATATCCCAAGAATAGGGTTGACTGGCGGTGTTGCAGGGCTTTTGGCCGATGCGGTCCGGCCATGCGTTACTGCGCCCTTGACCCGGAGGGGTCGCTTGCCGCAGCCGCGCCAATGGGCGTATCAACAGGTTCATACCCAACGGGTCCATCTGGCAGGGGACGGTGATGTTCATCGAATGCTCCAACCTGATTTCCGGCAATGTTCCGGCGCTGCATTACGGTGTGGCGGTGGCCGATCTGGATGGCGATGGGCATGACGAGATTATGGTGGCCGGCTATGGCGGCCCGAATCGTCTGCTGAAATGGGATGGCCATCGGCTGGTCGATATCACCGACCCGCTGATCGCCGATGCCGGGCGGCGCGCCGTGGGCTTGGCCTGCGGCGATCTGGATGGCGATGGGCGGGAGGAGCTGTATATCCTCAACAATGACGGCCATTCCGGGCCCAAACAGGTCAGCGACCGGCTGTTTGCCTGTTTCGGCCAGCGCTGGATCGACCTGTTCGCCCTGTCGGAGAATTTTGCCGCCGCCAACCGTTTCGCCGGGCGCAGTGTCGGCGTGATCGACCGCACCGGCAGCGGCCGTTACAGCTTTATCGTCGCCAACCATGGCGGGCCGCTGCGGCTTTATGAAATGGGCGCGCGGGGACGGGTGCAGGATGTGGCCGATGATTGCGGGCTGGATGGGCCCGGGGCCGGCCGTTCCCTGCTGGCAGCCCCGCTGCTGGGCGGGCGGCCGGATATTTTCATCGGCATGGAAGCGGGCTCCAACCTGCTGTTCCGCAATGATGGCAGCGGGCATTTCCTGGAGATGGCGGAGGCCCTGGGGCTGACCGATCCGGCCCAGGCGGCACGCGGTGTGGCCCTGCTGGATGGGGAGGATGGGCGCTTTGATCTGGTGCTGGCCAATTGGGAAGGCCGCCACCGGCTCTATCAGCAGGGCGGCGGCGGTGGATTCGCCGATGTCGCCCCGCCGGAGATGGCGCAGACATCGCGCACCCGCACCGTCATCGTCGCCGATTTCGATAATGACGGGTACGAGGAGATTTTCTTCAACAATCTGGGCCAGCCCAACCGGCTGTTCGGCTGGCGGGACCAGCGCTGGGTCTTGCTGGATGCTGGCGACGCCGCCCTGCCCCAGGGCTTGGGCACCGGGGCCGCCGTCGCCGATCTGGATGGCGACGGGCAGTTGGAATTGCTGGTGGCCCATGGTGAACAGGCAGCCCAGCCGCTATCCCTGTTCATCGCCGAACCGCGCGGCCATCATTGGCTGCGGGTCCGGCCGCTGACGAAGGCCGGCGCGCCGGCACGGGGCGCGCTGGTGCGGCTCTGGGCCGGCGGGCGGCAGCAGATGCGGTCCATCTGCGCCGGATCAGGCTATCTCTGCCAGATGGAGCCGGTGGCCCATTTCGGGCTGGGCGCTGCCCATCAGGTGGATCAGGTGGAGATCATCTGGCCGGATGGGGCCGTCCTGCGGCTGGACCGGCCACAAAGCTGCCAGACGCTGACCATCCGCCATCCGTAAAACCCCTCTCAAGGGTCATTCTGCCTCGTCATCCGGACGCACTGGCCGGGGCTTGATATAGGGGCCGATAGCCACGCCATAGATACGGGCCCACAGCAGGGCGGACGCCGCCACCACTAACGGCTGGGTCAGGGACATCACCAGATTGGTGATCAGCAGCAGCAGCACATTGCCACTGGCCAGCGATCCGAACACCAGCAACAGGGAGGGAATCTGCATCGGCACACTGACCAGCAGCAGGGCGAGACAGGCCGGCAGGCCGCCCAGGCGGGCAGTGGCCTTCCAACTGCCGCCCAGCGCCATCGGCTGGTCCTGGACCACCGCCCCGATACCGGGTGCCAGCCGCGCCACCGGCCACAGCATCATCAAGAGACAGACCAGAATCGCCAATAAATGGAACCAGTCCGGCAGCATGGCCGCCAGGGCCGGCGCGTCCACTGGCGGCGTCCCTGGCGGCAGACCGCCGACCAGCCCGGTCAGCACGGCCATGACCAGGGAAGCGGGAACGATTGCCGTCATCAGAGACCCCAGAATCAGGGCCAGCACAATCCCGCCGGTGCGCCAGGCGCGCCGGTCGAACGGCATGTCCCAGAACTGGACCTGATCTTCCCCCAGCAGCAGAAAGCGCGCCCAGCGCACCGTCCAGACACCCACGCTCCAGATCGTGCCCAACAGGGATAACAACAGCAGCAGATTGCCCGTACTGCCCTGAAGCCCCGTCATCTGGGCCACACCCAGCACGGTCAGCACCAGGGCCGGCGCCCCGGCAAAACGGACGACACGGCCTGGATCGGCCAGCATCAGCAGGTAAACCGCCAGCGATTCACGCCAGGCAACGCGGAAATCCATCTTTTCCCCATCCCTTCAGGCCGCCCTTCGGCGTCGGGCGCCAACGGTCTATCACATGGGAAGCCCCCCGCGCGACCGCCATGGCAGTGCAGCAGAAACTGTCACATCCGTTGAATGATGGGAAAGTGGCCACAAGAGGTCTAGGATAAATGACCCCATTTGCCAGACGAGAAACATGACAGAGAACGCCCCTTCCCTCGCCCTCTCCGTCGAAAGCACCGCCTTTCCCATCCAAGGCAGTTTCCGCATCGCACGCGGCGCCAAGACACAAGCGCTGGTCGTCACCGCCACATTGACGGCCGATGATGGCAGTATCGGCCGGGGGGAATGCGTTCCCTATGGCCGCTATGGCGAAAGCGTGGAAGGGGTAATGGCGGCGATCAGCGGGCTGGCCCCCGCCCTGGCAGCCGGGCGGTTGGACCGGGGCACGCTACAGCGTGCCCTGCCTCCAGGGGCCGCCCGCAACGCACTGGATTGCGCGCTCTGGGATCTGGCCGCCAAGCGCACCGGCCAACCGGCCTGGCGCTTGGCCGGGCTGGCAGAGCCCCTGCCCGTGACCACCGCCTTCACCCTGTCCATCGACACGCCCACCGCCATGGCGGAATCGGCGCGCACGCTGGAGGGTACCCGGCCGCTGCTGAAGCTGAAACTGGCCGGCGATGGCGCCGATCTGGCGCGGGTAACCGCCGTGCGGGCCGCCGCGCCGGCCGCCCGGCTGATCGTGGATGCCAATGAAGGCTGGACCCCGGCCGATCTGGCCCATCTGCCCCGGCAGTTCGCCGATCTGGGGGTGGAGATGATCGAACAGCCCCTGCCCGCAGGTCAGGATGCCGCCCTGGCCGACATGGACCGGCCGTTGCCAATCGGCGCCGATGAAAGCGTACACGGGCTGGACGGGCTGGAGGAACTGGCCCATCGCTATGACGTCATCAATATCAAGCTGGACAAGACCGGTGGGCTGACCGAAGCACTGATGCTGAAGGCAAGGGCAGAGGTCTTGGGCCTGCGCACCATGATCGGCTGCATGGTTGCCACCTCCCTTTCCATGGCCCCGGCCCTGTTGCTGGCCCAGGGGGCTGATTATGTCGATCTGGACGGGCCGCTGCTGCTGGCCCGTGATCGGGAGCCGGGTTTGCGCTATGAAGGGGCACTGGTGCATCCGGCGATCAGCGCCGTCTGGGGTTGATGCGCCCCCGAAGGGCATAATCCCTTTGGTCGGTGCGGGTGGCGCGCTTGGTGGCTTACCGGGGCTGTATTGTATGGCATGATCGGCACCCAAGGCAGAGAACAGACACAGAAATATTGATGAATACAGCCCGCGGTGCCCACTCCCTGCCATCGCATGATATGCAGGTCATGCTGGCCCAGCATACCCTGTTCGCCCGCGGTCACGCGGGCAAACGGCTGGAAATGCGCCTGCAAAATCTCTCCGGGATGCGGCTGCATAATTTCGATCTGTCGCAATGCCTGCTGCTGGCCTGCAATCTGTCGCACACTGATCTGGAAGGATGCCATTTCCAGGCTGCCAACCTGTCCAACAGTCTGTTCATCGGCGCCAATCTGCGCCATTGCGATTTCACCCGCGCCGACCTGCGCGGCACCCGCTTTTATAAGTCGGACCTGCAACAGGCCAATATGACCGGCAGCGACATGCGCATCGGTTCCATCACCCTGAATAGCGGCGGGGTGCCGACGCAGCGGGAATTCACCACCGATCTCTCTTATTGCAATATGGAAGAGGCGACGCTGCGCGACGCCGTGCTGCACAAGGTACGGCTACGCGGTGTCAACATGCGTAATGCCGATCTGGCCGGCGCTGACCTGACGGGGGCAGACCTGCAGGGTGTCGTGCTGCTGGGCACAGCGATGGACCGGGCAATTTTCACCGGCGCCAATATCAAGAACGCCGTCTTCACGGTGAATGATGAGACGCGGCGTCTGTTTTCCGGCAACCCGGCCTTTGAAGAACATCTGTCCAACCTGCGGGAGACCGACCGGATTGTCGCCTCGCATGAGGAATGGGTGAATTCAGGGGGCCGCGCCGGCCAGCGCGCGGATTTCGCCGGCAAGGCCCTGCGCGGGGTCGATCTGCGCGGACGGGAACTCTCTGCCGTCTCATTCCGGGGGGCGGATCTCACAGGGGCCAAGCTGGCCCATGCAAGGTTGGCCGCTGCCGATTTCAACGGTTCCATACTGGCCTATGCTGAACTGGCCAGCGCTGATTTGCGGGGGGCCAGCCTGGAAAATGCGCGCCTGTTGCACACCAATGTGGATTCAGCCGATTTCGGCGATCTGGATCTGCGGGGCGGCGGCAAGCTGGCCACGCGTTTCGCCGGGGCCAGCGTGGAATGGACCAGTTTCGCGCTCTGCACCATAATGCCGGAGCAGATGGCGGGCGCCGTTCTCCGGGAATGCAGCTTCGCCGAAACGGAAACATGAGCCTGGCAAACCAATCAAAAGCAGAACTATATTAACGAGTTAATTATTTGTATTTTAATAAAATACCAACAGGATGGCTGTGTTGATTGATGCAACACGTTCTTCCGTACCGGTAATTGATTGATCGCGCCTATGACGGACCTTTCTGGATCATCCACACGTTCCAAGCAGGACTTGACCCTGCTATTGGCCCAGCATTCGCTTTTCCTGAAAAGGCGTAGCGGCAAGCGGCTTGAACTACGCTTGGTCAACCTGGAACGCACCAAGCTGCGGGGCTTCGATCTCTCGCAAAGTGTCTTGCTGGCCTGTAACCTGTCGCAATGTGATATGGAGGGCTGTGGCTTCCGGGAGGCTGATCTTTCCAACAGCCTGTTCATCGGCGCCAATCTGAAACATTGCGACTTCACCCGCGCCAACCTGCGCGGCGCGCGACTTTACAAGACAGATCTGGCCCAGGCCAAACTGAATGGCAGTGACATGCGCATGGGCAACCTGACCATGCATCGCCGCACCAGCGAGGGGGAGCGCGACGTCATCAGCCGGGAATATGTCACCGACCTTTCCTTCTGCAATATGGAGGAAGCCTCCCTGGAGGATGCGGTGATGCGCAAGGTGAAGCTGCGCGGCGTCAACCTGCGCAATGCCAATCTGGCCAAAGCCGATTTCAGCGATGCCGACCTGCAGGGCGTGGTGCTGCTGGGTGCCAACATGGATGGCGCCAATTTCTATAATGCCGATATCAAGGATGCCACCTTCACGGTCAATGACACGACGCGGCGGATGTTCCAGGGCCTGTCAGCCTTCACCGAACATCTGAACAATCTGGCAGAGATCGACCGGCTGGTCGCCGCGCATGAGGAATGGGTGGATAGCGGCGGGCGCAGCGGCACGCGGGCAGATTTCACCGGCCGCAAGATGAAAGGCGTTGATCTGCGCGGCCGCGAATTATCCGCGATCTCCTTCCGGGGCGCCGACCTGTCGGGCGCCCTGCTTTCCCACGCCAAGCTGGCCGCCGCTGATTTCAACGGCGCCAACCTGCCCTATGCCGACCTCTCCAGCGCCGACCTGCGCGGTGCCGGGTTCGAAGGGGCGACACTGCGCCACGCGGTGGTTGAGGCCGCCGATCTGGGGCCGCTGGAACTGCGCGGCGGCGGCAGCCTGCCGTTCCGCCTGCGCGATGCCACCCTGGAATGGGTGGATTTCACCCGCACATCGGTATCCGCCGGCCTGTTCAAGGGGGCCAGCGTGCGCAACTGCGTGCTGCCTGACGGGATGGCGGAAGCCTGACCGCCATCCCGTCAGCTTGTCGTCAGACCAGCCGCAGCAGCCGTTCGATCAGCAGATCGAAGAAACCATCGGCATCGGCCTGCATCATGTACTGCACATTGGCCGGGCGGCCGGTCTTCAGATATTTATCCACCACCGTTTGGCCAATGGTCAGCGGGCTGGCCGTTTCCACCGTCACATTGCACAGCTTGCCGGTGAACAGTTCCGGCTTCAGCAGCCAGGCGATGGTACAGGGATCGTGCAGCGGGCCACCATCGGTGCCGTATTTCGCCTCGTCATAGCGGCGGTAGAAATCCAGCATCTCATAGGTGACCTGGCCGATCGGGCCGGGAATGGCCTTCACCCGCGCCATCTGTCGCTGCGACGTCAACACCTGATGCGTCACGTCCAGCGGGAACATCACGATGGGCGCGCCGCAGCGCATGACGATATCGGCGGCGTGCGGATCGACGAAAATATTGAACTCCGCCACCGGGCTGCTGTTGCCGCCCTCGGTCTGCGCGCCGCCCATCAGCACGATCTGCTTGATGCGCGGCGCGATATCCGGCGCGCGGGTCAGCGCCGTGGCGATGTTCGTCAGCGGCCCGATGGGGCACAGCGTCACTGTGCCGGCATCGTGGCTGCGCAGCGTCTCAATGATAAAATCGACGGCGTGCTGTTCCTGCGGGGGCATGGTGGGCATGGGCAGATGCGGGCCGTCCAGCCCGGTTTCCCCATGCACTTCCGGGGCGGTGTGCAGGTCCAGAAACAGCGGGCGGTCGCAGCCGGCAAACACCTTCACATCGGTGCGCCGCGCCAGCTCGCAAATCTTGCGGGCATTCACCTCTGTCAGGTGCAGCGGCGCATTGCCGGCCACGGCGGTGATGCCCAGCACCTCAATCTCTTCCGGGGAGCCGAAGGCCAGCAGCATGGCCACGGCATCATCCTGGCCGGGATCGGTATCAATGATGATCTTTTCGCGCGCCATGATTTTTGGTCCTTCCAGCAGGAACGATACAGATGCCAGCCTTTACCCGGAAAGAGCTTGAGAGAAAAGCGCCAACCGGCTTTGATGCGCCGGGTTATCCGGGGGGAGGCGACACTGTTCGCGCGTATTTTCAGCCATCTGGCCAATGGCGTGCTGCTCTATGCCATCTTCTATGCGCTGGTCTGGCTGCTGATGCTGAAGGCCGGCGCGGTGATGAGTGTTGCCTGGGGCGATGGCGTGCCCGATCTGGTGGATGGGGCGCTGGTGCCCTTTTTGATGAGCACGCTGGCCGCCTTTCTCGCCCATGCCGGCCTGCGGCTGACGCTGAAACGGCTGCGGCTGCGCCTGTCCACCCCGGAATCAACCGCCAGTTCGGTGTTTCTCGGCGTGCTGACCCTGCTGGCCTTTACCGGGGTGATGGGGGAAATTTTTGAAACCCCCGATTCGGTCTGGTGGTCGCCGCTCTGCGTTATCGTTGGGGCATGGGTGGGGGCGGCGATCCGCCGCCGCCTGCCCCTTTGAATCCGGTTCACAGGTTCCAGGGATCATGAGCAAGGGCATCGCCATTTTTGATTTCGACGGCACGCTGGTTGCCGGCGACAGTCTGCTGCCCTTCCTGGAACGGGTGGTGGGCAAGCGCAAGGCGCGCTTTGCCATGGTGCGGTCGCTGCGCGCCGCCGTGCTGCGGGCCAGCCGGGGCAAGGGCGGGGATATCCGCACCCAGGTGAAGGCCGGCCTGCTGGCCCGCACCCTGAAGGGGGTGCCGGCCGAGAAGGCAAAGGCCGCCGCCGACGATCTGGCTGGCTGGCTGCGCTGGCACCCGCCCACGCTGGACGCCCTGCGCCGCCATGCCGACAAGGGCCACCGGGTGATTGTCGCCACCGGCGCGCTGGCGCTTTACATGCCGCGCCTGCTGGCCGATCTGCCGGTGGATGGCTTGATGGCAACGGAAATGGAATGTGTGAATGGGGTGCTGACCGGCCATATGCAGGGCGGTAATTGTGTGCGCGATGAAAAGGCCCGCCGGGTGGCCGAACTGCTGGAAAGCGACGGCCCCTTCACCGCCACCTATGGCTATGGCAACCGACCGTCCGACCTGCCCTTCCTGGCACTGATGCAGCACCCGACCATCGTGCCCACGGTGGGAAGGCGCGGAAAGCCGAAACCCGGAACCGACGATGCCGAATAGCCGCAGGCATCCCGCAACCGTTTCAGCCATCGAACTGTTATAAACCACGGCTTGCACCCGCCCATGGGCGGTTTATATGATAATCTGGAATCATTCCAAGGACGAAGCCAGACCGTGAACCGCCGCAGCGCCCCCCTGTCCCGTCGCCATCTGCTGGCCCTTGCCGGTGCCGCCAGCCTGTTGCCGGCCTCAGCAAGGGCGGCGGCGGGCAAGCCCGGCCTGCTGGCCACCACGGGCCAGGTGGCGGAATTGCTGCGCGCCGTGGCCGGCGATACGGCCGAGATTTCCAGCCTGATGGGCGAAGGCATCGACCCGCATTCCTATAAGCTGACGCGCAGCGACACGGTGGCGATGATGCGCGCCGATGCCGTGTTCCCCAGCGGGCTGTTCCTGGAAGGCAAGATGACGGAGACGCTGGACAAGCTGGCGGCGGGCGGCAAGCCCGTCCACCCCGCTGCCAGCGCGCTGCCCGCCAGCCTGCTGCTGCACCCGGAAGGGGCGGAGGGCCATCCCGATCCGCATGTCTGGATGGATGTGTCGCTGTGGAAGCGGGCACTGGAAGGGGTGCGCGACAAGCTCTCCACCCTCTATCCCGCCCATGCCGACACCTATCGCAGCCGCACCGCCATTGCGGCGGCAGAATATGACCGGCTGCACGCCTATGCGCGCGATGTGCTGGCCACCGTGCCGGCTGAACGGCGGGTGCTGGTGACGGCGCATGATGCCTTCTCCTATCTCGGCCGCGCCTATGGGCTGACGGTGGTGGGCATCCAGGGCATCAGCACGGAATCAGAGGCTGGGCTGCAACGCATCGAATCCGTGGTGACCATGCTGGCATCGCGGAAAATCCCGGCGGTGTTCGTGGAAAGCAGCGTCTCGGACCGCAATGTTCAGGCCCTGGTGCAGGGCGCCGCCGCCAAGGGGCACAAGGTGGCCATTGGCGGCCAGCTTTATTCCGATGCCATGGGGGCTGCCGGCACCTATGAGGGCACCTATATCGGCATGATCGACCATAATGTCACGCTGATGGCCCAGGCCCTGGGCGGGTCGCCGCCGGCGGGCGGCTTCCAGGGCCGGCTGGCCTTGGCACAACCGGGACGGTGATGGCCATGCTGCAACGGCTGCGCACCCGCAATTTCATCCCCTCCGCCGATGCCGGCGTCAGCCCGCTGTCGGTCACCGGGCTTTCCGTCGCCTATCATCGGCAACTGGCCTTGCGGGATGTCAGTTGGGCGGCGCCGACCGGCGGGCTGGTGGCGGTGGTCGGCCCCAACGGGGCCGGCAAATCCACCTTCCTGAAGGCCGTGCTGGGGCTGGTGCCCGCCTTGGCCGGGACGGTGGAGGTCTATGGCCGCCCGCTGGCACAACAACGTGGGCTGATCGGCTATGTGCCGCAGCGGGAAAGCGTGGATTGGGATTTCCCCGTCAATGCGCTGGATGTGGTGACGATGGGCCGCTATGGCATGATCGGCTGGGGCCGGCGCATCACCGGTGCGCATAAGCGCGCCGGGATGGAAGCCTTGGACCGGGTGGGCATGGCCGATTACGCCCGCCGCCAGATCGGCCAGCTTTCCGGCGGCCAGCAGCAGCGCGTCTTCCTGGCCCGCGCGCTGGCCCAGGAAGCGCGGCTTTATTTCATGGATGAACCGCTGGCCGGCGTGGATGCCGCCACCGAACAGACCATCCTGGCCGTGCTGCGGGAGCTGGAGGCGGAGGGGCGCACGGTCATCTGTGT
This sequence comes from Azospirillum sp. RU38E, assembly GCA_943370215.1. Taxonomy (GTDB): domain Bacteria; phylum Pseudomonadota; class Alphaproteobacteria; order Azospirillales; family Azospirillaceae; genus Niveispirillum. Next base: position 11,102 of record CALRQC020000022.1, on the reverse strand, counting down.
GCATCATGATCTGCAGACGGTGGCCGCCACCTTTGACCATGTGCTGATGCTGAACCGCACCCTGGTGGCCGCCGGGCCGGTGGCCAGCACGCTGACGGATGCCAACCTGCGTCTGGCCTATGGTCAGCGGGCCTCCGGCCTGTCGCTGCTGTCATGATGGAAGGGCTGCCCTTCGCCGGCATGGGCCATAATACCGCCATGGTGCTGGCAGGCACCACGGCGCTGGGCATCGCCGCCGGCACGGTGGGCTGTTTCATGGTGCTGCGCCGCCGCGCCCTGGTCAGCGATGCCTTGAGCCACGCCACCCTGCCCGGCATCGTCATCGCCTTTCTGGTCGGGCTGGCGCTGGGGGTGGAGGGGCGGTCGCTGCCCCTGCTGCTGCTGGGCGCAGCGCTCAGCGGCGCGCTGGCCGTGGCCTGCATCCAGGCCATCACCCGCTGGACCCGCCTGCCCGAAGATGCCGCCATCGGGGCCGTGCTGTCCTGTTTCTTCGGGCTGGGGGTGGTGCTGCTGTCGGTGGTGCAGGCCCTGCCGGCCGCCAATGCGGCAGGGCTGAAGGGCTTCATCTTTGGCCAGACCGCCGCCATGCGCAGCGGGGAGGCGGCCACCCTGGCCGTGCTGGCCCTGGCGGCCCTGGCCGGTGTTGCCCTGTTTTTCAAGGAATTGCGCCTGCTGGCCTTTGATGAAGGCTTTGCCCGCGCCGCCGGCTGGCCAACCGGCCGCTTTGATCTGGGCCTGATGGCGCTGGTCACACTGGTGACGGTGGCAGGCTTGCAGACGGTGGGGCTGGTGCTGATCATCGCCCTGTTGATCACGCCTGCCGCCGCCGCCCGGTTCTGGACCGACCGGCTGGGCATCATGCTGCTGGTGGCCGGCTTGATCGGTGGCCTGTCGGGCGGCATCGGTGCCCTGCTCTCCGCCCGGTTTCAGAACCTGCCGGCGGGCGCCATCATCGTGCTGGTCGCCTCCTGCTTCTTCATGGCCAGTCTGTTTTTCGCACCGGCGCGCGGGTTGCTGGCCCGCACGCTGCGCCGCGCCCGGCTGCGCGCCTCCCTGGGGGCGACGCCATGACCCTGCCGGATAGCCAAACCTTTCTGTCGGTCGACCTGCCGGCCATGCTGGCGGCCCTGTTCGCCTGCCTTTCCTGTGCGCTGGTGGGCAATTTCCTGGTGCTGCGGCGGCAAAGCCTGATGGGCGATGCCATCAGCCATGCCGTGCTGCCCGGCATCGTCGCCGGCTTTCTGGTGGCTGGCACGCGCGACACGCTACCCATGCTGACCGGCGCCCTGGTGGCCGCCGTCACTGCCGGCCTGTTGATTGAGCTGGTGCGCCGCCTGGGCAAGGTGGAGGCGGGGGCCGCCATGGGTGTGGTCTTCACCAGCCTGTTCGCGCTGGGCGTCATCCTGATCGAACAGGGGTCGGCGCGGCAGGTCGATCTGGATGCCGATTGTGTGCTGTATGGCCAGTTGGAAGGCATCCTCTGGTTCGGGCCTGCCACTTGGTCCAGCCTGCTGGACCCCGGCACCTGGGCCAGCCTGCCGCGACAGGTGGTGCAACTGGCCGCCGTCTTTGCCTTCTGTCTGGCCATCGTACTGATTTTCCTGAAGGAACTAACGCTGGTGAGTTTCGACCCGGCGCTGGCCGACACGCTGGGCCTGCGCTCCGCCCTGGTGCAGCATGGCATCGTGGCGCTGGCGGCCCTGTGTGCGATTGCGGCGTTTGAGGCGGTGGGGTCGATTCTGGTCATTGCCATGCTGATCTGCCCGGCCGCCACCGCGCGCCTGTTGTGCGACCGGATGCCAGCGCAGATCGCCCTGTCCCTGCTGGCGGGGGCCATGGCCGCCATCGGCGGCTATGCGCTGGGGGCTTTCGGGCCGGCTTTGGTCGGGTTTGACCATTCGGTGGGGGCGGCGGGCAGCATTGCCACGCTTTCCGGCCTGATCCTGGCCGTCGCCATCCTGTTCGCCCCGCGCTATGGCGTGCTGGCCCGCCGCCGGCTGGCGCAGGTGAAACAACCGCTGGCCGTGGGTTAACCCCTGTCCGCATCAGCTTAGGAGCGACCCGATGCGCGATCAGGATCAGAAGCTGGCCGATCACGCCGCCGCCTTGGGCCATGCCCTGGCGGGTGGCGTGGATGAGCCGCTTTACGACGCCACCCTTTGGCGGCAATGCGAGCAACTGCTGGAACAGATGCGGGAAGCGCTGGCCGCAGGGGCCGACCCGGCCCCGGTGACCCGGATGCTGGCAGCCCTGCCCCCGCCGGAGAACAGGCGGGCGCAGACCCTGGCATTGCTGCTGCGCGCCAACCTGTTGCAGGACGGGGCCGCCACCACGCAAGCGCTGGACGGCACCGCCGCCGATCTGGCCAGCGCCACACCATCGCACAGCCTGGCCCAGGCGGATTATCTGTTGCGCGCCGTGGTTTTCGGCTGCTGGTCCAACCGGCTGCCCGTGGCCGACCCCACAGCGCATGACATGGCCCTGCGGCGGCTCTGGCAGGCGATCATGGCCCGCTACCGGGCGGAAACCCCTGTGCCGCCGCCCCTGCCCCGTGCCGAACGGGAGCGCGATCTGGTGCTGGTCATCACCGGCCAGTTCATGCAGGGGATGCACCAACCCTCCCTGGATATCCTGGATTTCCTGTCAACGCTGGTGCTGCGTCTGGGCCGGCGCGTCGTGCTGATCAACACGGCGGACGGGCCGGTCAGCGCCAAATTGCCGTTCCTGGGCGGCATGGTGGGCATGGCCGACGATGCATTGCAGGGGCTGGACAGTCTGTCGGTGAACCGGCTGCCCGTGCCGTTCCGCCATCTGCCCCCCGGTTTCACCAGCCCCGCCCTGGCCGCCTCCACCCTGGCCCATATCCGTGACTTGCGACCGGACATGGTGATGGCCTTCGGCACCATGAACCCGGTGGCCGATCTCTGCCGCGACCTGCTGGATGTCGTCGCCATCCCGTTCGGCAGTTACATGCCCCTGGCCGAGCCGGGCTTTCTGGCCCTGCCCCGCCCCCTGACACCGGCGGATGGGCCGGCATTGGCCATGGGTGGGCTGACGCCGGAGCGGGTGATTCCCATCCAGTACAGCTATGCCCCACCGCCCGCGCAGCAGACGCGCAGCCGGGCCGATCTGGGCATTCCGGCGGATGCCATCCTCACCCTGGTCATCGGCCTGCGGCTGGCACAGGAGGTGACGCCGGCCTTCGCCGAAGCCCTGGATCAGGCGATTCAGCAGGAACCGCGCCTGTTCTTCCTGTTCATCGGTCCGCTGGCCGGCGAAGATTGGGCGGCGCGCTTGCCATCCCTGGCGGCACGGTCACGCCGGCATGGCTATGATGAGGATGTGATGTCCATCCTGCCGCTGGCCGATCTCTATCTCAATCCGCCGCGCCTGGGCGGGGGCAGTTCGGCGGCCTTTGCGCTATCCTGCGCCGTGCCGGCCTATGGCCTGCCCATGGGCGATGTGGCCACGGTGATCGGCCCGGATTTCCATCTGTCCGATTACAGCGATTTTGCCTCCCTGGCCCGCCGCTGGGCCGATGACCCGGCATGGCGGCAGGCGCAGCGGCTGAAAGCCAAGGCCCGTTTCAACGACATCTCATCCAGGGAGACCATGTTGCGGTCGATTCTGGACGGGGTGAAGGCACGGCGGCAGCCGTAAAACTCACCCCCGCCGCCGACGCTGCTGGCGCCGCCATTTCCGTTCCCCCCAGATGATCAGGCGGGAAACCGGCCTTTGCAAAGGCGGGATTTCAAATGCCAGCAGGGCAATCCCCAGCGGCAGCATCCAAAGGCCCAGCACCGGCAGAAACCACAGGCAGCCGCCGGCAATCAGCAGCAGCGCCATGGGGATGCGCAGCCAGCGCCCACCCGGACGGCGCAGCCACGCCAAGGGACGGGCGACCCAGCCGGGCAAATCCCGCTCAACCCTTGAAAAGCAGCGGTCCAGCCTTTCCTGTTCGGTATTCTGCGGCACGCTCTCTCCTGTCGCGGCCCAATCATCCCAACCCCGGAATGATATTGTCGCGCAGGATCGCCAGACCAAGGCCCGGACCGTTCCATGATACCAACGGGCCGGGACCATACCCCTTGAGAGAGAGCCGCGACGCCCCTTTCACATCAATCCGCCGGTGATGGTGGCCGCACCGGCAGCGACATCATCTCGGTAAAGAAGTCAAATTTCTGCTGATCGGGCCAGGGTACTGTCTTTACCGTCTGCCCGAACTCCAGCAATTTCGGCCGCTTGGGCGTGAATCGGGGCCAGGTCAGTTCGCTGGTGTCCGGATTTCCCGTCCGGGCAAAGGCCACCAGGGACCGGGTCATCGTTTTGCTGATCGCATAATCCGCCGGCCCCCAGTTGCGCGTCGGGCGGAAGCGATTGAACGTGTCCAGCGTTCCCAACCAGAAGGGCACTTCCGATGTATGGTAAGCCCCGGCGGTGGCGGGATTGAGATCGGAGAATGTGGCGTTCGGCGCATAGCTATGCGGCCGTGAAAATTGATAGGAGAAAACCGGGGCCCGGCCATTGGCCTGTTGCAGGTTGGCCCAGGTCAACATGCTGATCGCCATCGTGGCATCCCGATCCGCGGCACCGGCCTGAGCCTGCGCGTCAGCATCCGTTTGCGCGGGAAAGAGCTTCAGGAACCGCTCTGAATTGGTCCCAAAACGGGCCTTGGCCTTGGCTTGAAAATCCGCCAGGCCGCTGACCGGCCCCAGGCCGCCAAAGGATTCATCATGGGTGAAACCCACCAGCAGCGGCACATCGGCCTGTTCCTTGCGCGCAAAGCTCTCCGGAATCGGCAAGGGCAGGACATAGCCATCGATCGTCGGGCCGGTGGTGGGCCCGTTGGGCACACGCGGCACGACCAGCCTGTCTGCCGGCAGAGCCCTTAAATGCTTCAGATCCTGGGCCTTCCAGCCCGCCTTCAGCTTTTCGCCATCCTGTTCGGCTTGCAGCAGCGAGGGCATCTTGATAGGCCCACCGATCGCGGCCCCGCTCATGCCGACGGCGCGATGGAACAGCCCTTTGGCAAGCGGGCTGGCCTGCAACGCCAGCACGGACATGGAACCGGCGGACTGGCCGGCGATGGTGACATTGTCCGGATCGCCACCGAAACGGGCAATGTTGCGTTTCACCCATTCCAGGGCGGCAATCTGGTCCATGAAGCCATAATTCCCCGAGGCCCGTCGGGGAGATTCAGCACTCAGCTCCGGCAGGGCGAGAAAGCCCAAAGGGCCAAGCCGGTAATTCATATTGACGAAAACGGCCCCCTCCTGGCTGACCGCCTCGCCCCGATAAATGTCATTGCTGCCCGCCCCGACAAAGAACGCGCCGCCATGGATATAGACGATGACGGGGGCCTTTTTCAGATCAGGCCGGGTCCAGACATTGAGATAAAGGCAATCTTCGGAGCTGACTTCCACACCGGCATAATGGTTGGAGGTCGCATCGCGGAGCGGTTGAATGCATTGCGGGGCAAATTTATCCGCCGCCAGCACCCCTTGCCATGGCGCCACCGGCTGGGGCTCGTGCCAGCGCAGTTCACGCACCGGCGGTGCGGCATAAGGCATCCCCAGATAGGCGGTGACGCCAGAGGGAAGTGCCCGACCGGTGACAAGGCCGCCATCAATCGGCACCGCATCGCCCGCCGCCATTGGCTGAGCGCCCTGTTGCGCTGCTGCCGGCAGCGCAATCCATACTGACGCCAGCACCAACCCGATAATCGAACCGATACGCATCTGCGTTCCTCTCCCCAACCATTGGCCCCGAGCGGAAATGGGCAGCCCGTGTCCGGTCAGGGCAGCACCATAAGGGCGATGCCTCAACGACCACCACGTCACCCATGATCTGCCCGATTGGCGATGTTGTTCTTGGTCTTGCCTTTGGACCCACGGCCACGGTTGCCCCAACCGACGCGCCCATTACACACCAATATCTGACATTTGGCCTTACCAAAAGGCAAGACCAAATGGCACCACTCCAAAACGAGCATCGTCCAAAATCACCTTGCACTGCCCCGTTTTTAGGCGCACTCCCTAACTTATCAGTTTGAGCGATCCCATGTATCGGCCAAACTTCTTCATCATATCATATTATAAATATTATTATATTTGGACTTGGATGCGGCATGATGGATTCTAGATTGTTTGGATCGCCAATTTATGAGATTGGTCTGTCCAATCCAGATAATAAGGGAGGACTCAATGCTCAAGATATCCGGTTTGGTCGTCAGCCTGTCTGCTTTGGCGCTCAGCCAGGCCGCCTATGCACAGGAGTCGCAGGACGCGGTCCTGGAAGAAATCGTGGTGACCGCGCAGAAGCGTGAACAGAACCTGCAATCGGTTCCGGTTTCGGTGACCGCACTGTCGGCCGATGCAATTGTCACCAAGGGCATCACCCAGTTTGAAAATCTGTCACAGGTTGCCCCTGGCCTGACCATCACGCAGGGCACCCAGCGCACCGGCAACAGCATCAACCTGCGCGGCATCGGCACCTCGGCCTTCAGCACCGGGGTGGAACCTGCGGTGGCGGTTGTGGTCGATGATGTGCCGATCCTGAACCAGGGCCAGGCCTTCACCACATTGAGCGATATTGAGCGGATCGAGGTTCTGCGGGGACCGCAGGGCACCCTGTTCGGCAAGAACGCCTCGGCCGGCGTCGTCAGCATTGTCACCCGCGCCCCGTCCGATCATTTCACCGGCCGGATTGGCGCCTCGGCCACCACGGATGATGCCTATCGCATCGAAGCGGGGCTTTCCGGGCCGATCGCAGAGGGTGTCGGCGTCCGGGTCAATGGCTTTTACAGCGACTTGCGCGGCCATGTGAAGAATCAGGCAACCGGCAATTACTTGGGCGCCGATGAAAGCTGGGGTCTTCGCGGCAAGTTGGTGGCCGATCTTTCTGAACGGGTGACGGTCAACCTTTCCGCCGAACATTCCCAGACAGATGCCAATTCCACGCCCCGGACCGCGCGCAGCTTCCAGCCTGGCAGCGTGGTGTTCGGCGCGTCACTGACAGCCAACTCGACCAACCTCAATGTTGGACCGAACAACTATGCCGTGAACCAGAATTATGATGGCCTTGCCAAGGCAAAGGCGACTAACTTCAGCGGCCGGGCGGTCATCGACCTGGGTGATGTCGATCTGGTTTCCGTCACCAGCTACCAGAAATGGGGGCTGGATACGATGGACGATGTCGATCAGTTGAATTTGCCTGTTTTCAACTCGCCCACCGGGCTGGTGCAGGTCAGCCCCTATGATACGAAGTTCTTTACCCAGGAACTGCGCCTGATCTCCACCGCCCCCTCGCGCTTCCAATATATTCTGGGGGCCTTTTATGCGGATGGTAAGACCGATCGTTCCTTTGATCGTGGTCCTGCCGGCCCGTTGCTGGCCGCCTGGACGTCGGCCACCAGCACCAAGACCATGGCAGCCTTCGCACAGGTAACCTATGATCTGGCGGAAAAGACCCATCTTGATGGGGGCATCCGCTACAATCATGAAAAGATCGATGTCGACTTTCAGCGGCTGAACCGCCCGGCGGTCGCCCCCGCCAACAATGCGATCTGCCTGACCACCTGCTCCGGCGACGCGTCTGACAACCATGTGACGGGCAAAATCGCGCTCCGCCAGGATCTGGCCGAGCGGATGATGGTCTATGCATCCTTCGCCACCGGCTATAAGGGGCAGGGCTATGACGTATCGTCCGGCTTCACGCCGTCGCGTGCGGCCAACCCGGTCAAGCCGGAAACCTCAAACGCCTATGAGCTGGGCCTGAAGAGCCGCTTCCTGTCCAACCGGGTGCAGTTGAACGTCACCGGCTTCTGGACGGACTACGATAATTACCAATCACAATCGGGTGTGGTTCAGCCTGACCTGTCGGTTGTCCTGCAGCTCAATAATGTCGGCAAGCTGCGCACCCGCGGCGTTGAGGTCGAAGTTCAGACAAAGCCAACGCAGGCGCTTTCCTTTGACTTCTCCGCCACCTACCTTGACGCCAAGGTGCGTGAATATCCGTTCGCCAACTGCTTTACCGGTCAGACGGCGGCACAGGGGTGCTTTGACATCGATGGCTCCGGGCCCGGCACCGCCACGGCGCAGGATCTGGCGGGCAAACCGCTGGCCAATGCCCCGAAATTCATGTTCAACACCTCTGCCGCCTATGACATTGCCCTGGAAACGCTGCCGTTCGATGGCTTTGTGACGCTGGATTATCGCTATCAGAGCAAGGTCAATTTCGATCTGACCCAGAACCCGCTCTATGTCCAGAAGGCCTATGGCATTTTCAACGGCAGCATCGGCATCAAGGGTGCGGGGGATGCCTATCGCATCACCCTGTTCGTCAATAACCTGTTCGACAAGCACTATGCGTCAAACGTCAGCGGGCTGGTCGGCGGTCCGCCGACGGCGGTTGGCCAGGTACTTTCCCGCAACTCGCGGCGTTATTTCGGCATCCGCGCCAACTATAATTTCTAAACGGGCGTGAGGGTCTTTCTGGCCGGCTATTGTCCGCTTGAACGCAGCCGGCCAGGGCCAGCCTTCTCTATTCCCAAAACAGCCGCCCAAAACGAAACCGCCCGGAACAGTCTCCTGTTCCGGGCGGTTCGAACACTTCATCAGCAGGGGCCATGTGGGCCCCGAAACCCTTAGTCGTTGCGCTGGCCCATCAGGGACAGCAGCATCTGAAACAGGTTGATGAAGTTCAGGTACAGCGACAGCGCACCCATCACCGCCATCCGGCTATTGGCCTCATCACCATAGGAGGAGGCATAGCCTTCCTTGATGGCCTGGGTATCCCAGGCGGTCAGGCCAGTGAAGACGACGACGCCGATGATGGAGATGGCGAACTGCAACGCCGACGAACCGACGAAGATATTCACCAGACTGGCAATGACGATACCGATCAGGCCCATCATCATGAAGCTGCCCATCTTCGACAGGTCAGCCTTGGTGGTGTAACCCCACAGGCTGGTGCCGGCGAACATGGCAGCCGTGATGAAGAAGACCCGCGCGATGCTCTGCCCGGTGAAGACCAGGAAGACGCTCATCATCGACAGGCCCATCAGCACGCTGAAGACCATGAGTGAGGTACGCAGGGCTGAGGCCGACATCCGATCCGGCCGGAAGCCGAAGAAGATGAAGCCCAGCGGAGCCAGCATCACCACCCATTTCAGCGGCGTGCCATAGATCAACTGTACCAGGGCTGGAATCTGGGAGCCCACAAAAGCGGTCACACCCGTGATCGCCAACGCCAAGCACATGTAGTTATAGACGCGCAGCATGTGCGTGCGCAGACCGGCATCAAACTGTGCCTGATCCATTGCACGCCCAGATGACGCATACGGATTATAGGGTCCGTTTACCATTGAAGTGTCCTCGACACGGGATGTTGGACATACGTGTCAGTATATTGGGAGGGTCACCGTCCCAATCAATGGGTAATCGACGCGATCAGGATGCGGCTTTATCGCTGGGCTGGGTGAAACGGCCACCGATGCGGAACTTGTCCAGATATGTCGGCACAATCAGCTCAATCGCCTTGGCCTCGATCCCCAGATCGGCCAGACCGGGCAGCGTGCCGCCGGCCACATTATCCACCTTCAGCAACTCCACCTGATCGGCGGTCAGCGGCTTGCCCGGCAGAAGCTGCAGGAAGCTGCCCAGCAGGCTGGACAAGCCGAAGCCCAGCGAGATCATGCACTTGTTGGGACGGCCGATCTGGTTGACCGTGAACTGCATCAGTTCTTTGAAGCTATAGCGGCGCGGGCCGGCGAGTTCATAGGTGCGGCCCTGGGCCCCCTCCCCTTCCACCGCCGCCAGCACGGCATCGGCCACGTCACCGACATAGACCGGCTGCATCAGGGTGCGGCCACCGCCAATCAGCGGCAGGCAGGGCAGACCGGCGCCCATGGCGGCAAAGCGGTTGAAGAACTGGTCGTCCGGGCCGAACACCACCGACGGGCGCAGGATGGTGGCCTCCGGGAAGGCGGCCAGCACGGCCTTTTCCCCTTCGGCCTTGCTGCGGGCATAGCTGGAATTGGAACCGGCATCGGCCCCCAGGGCGGAGACCTGGACGAAGCGCTTGGCCCCGGCGGCCTTGGCGGCGCGGGCGATGCGGGCGGCGGCCTGATGCTGCACGGCATCAAAGCTGTTGCGGCCGCTGGGGGCCAGAATGCCGATCAGGTTCACCACCAGATCGGCACCGGCCACCGCCGTGGCCACCGACTGGTCATCATTGATGTCGATGGCGATCGGCAGCACCTGACCGACATCACCTGCGGAACGCAGATATGCCGCCTGCCCCGGATGGCGCGACGGCACCACCACGCGGGCGCCGGTCTTGGCAAGGCGGCGGACGATGTAGCGGCCGATGAAGCCCGAGCCACCAAACACCACGGCGTTGCTGTACCGATTGCCCATCACACATTCTCCAACATTTAGGAAACGCGGCCGAGAAGGCCAAATAAGGGGGGTACGACGGGGATCTAATGGGATACCCCGCGCGCTCACCTGCTGGTTATAGCGCAAGGGCAGTCGAGTGTGAAAGCACAGCCGCTGCAGCGCCCTGCCGCACTGCACGCAAGGGCCGGCGATAAAAAATGAAAATGCCTGTTGACAGGGGGCGGATACCTCTCTAAAAGCCCCCTCCACGATGCGACGGCGGCCGCGACAAACGGCAAACGGCGCAGCGGGAAACGCCCAGATGGCGGAATTGGTAGACGCGCAGGTTTCAGGTACCTGTACCGCAAGGTGTGGAAGTTCGAGTCTTCTTCTGGGCACCATCCGCATGTAACGCTCAACAGGCCGCCGGTTCTTCCGGCGGCCTGTTGCGTTTCCAGGCCCCGCCCGACGCCTTCCAGAAAAAATCTTCATCCCCCAAAATAGCTGTTGACGCCCATCGCGTCGACCATTAAAAGCCCCCTCCACGACGCGACGGCGGCCGCCACAAACGGCAGACGGCGCAGCGGGAAACGCCCAGATGGCGGAATTGGTAGACGCGCAGGTTTCAGGTACCTGTACCGCAAGGTGTGGAAGTTCGAGTCTTCTTCTGGGCACCATCCGCATGTAACGCTCAACAGGCCGCCGGTTCTTCCGGCGGCCTGT
>CALRQC020000021.1:0-101565 GCA_943370215.1 Azospirillum sp. RU38E | reverse complement strand
CCCGCATCAACGATCTGTCACAAACCCGCCTGCACGAACTGCTCCCCTGGGAATGGAAGCAGCGTCGGGAAGACCAGAAGGCAACCGCCGCCTGATCCGAACTATGCAGCTATCGCCGAAGCACCCGCGGCTCTCACCGGATGCGTACTCTGGAAATGCCAATGGCTTGCGCCTTGGCCCCCCTTTTCCGCCGTGGGCACACCGATGTGCCTTCACGTAGCTGCCATCCATGCCATGCTGGTCGTAATCCATTGCCCGGCGGCCAGCGCCTGCAACATCCGATGCCAATGCTTGCGACCGGACCATCGATTGAAGCGATTATACACCGTGGTCGGCGGGCCGTATTCCGGCGAACAGTCCTTCCAGCGGCAGCCGCTCTTGAGTACATGAATAATCCCGCTGATAATCCGGCGGTCATCAACACGCGGCGCACCAACGGTATGGCGGGGAAGGTGTGGCTCAATCGCTGCCCACGCATCATCCGAAAGCCAGAAAATCTGCCGCATTCAATCCTCCAAGGCGCTAATAACGCCTTAGAATCACATTCCTACAGCAATTTCAACGCACTGTTACGGTTCTGATCCTAATAACTGCTTCCGGTCTTACGCTTCAATGAGGCCCCGGCTTTTCAGCCGGGGAAAGTCCCTACCTTCGAACCGCTTGTAAGATAACAAAAAATCACCGGATTTGCGAGCGGGTCCGTACAGGGTGTATTTTGAGTGGCCTGTGAGGCTTTCACAAACATGCACAATGTCCAAGAACCATAGCCATCCCAATGGTTTGGGTGCTTGCGAGCGGGTCCAGGGTTTTGGTGGGTACTGAGCCGCTCGCGCCTGCAACCGGCAGCAACCCCTCAAATCACCCGGACTTGCCGTTCGATTGCCTTAAAGCTTTTGCCCAGGCTTTCGACCCGCAGATCCACGTCGTCGGCGGGGCCGATGTCAAGGATCAGGACGTGATCTTCCGATGTCTTTATCTCGCGGTCAAGCCGCATGGCCAGGGCCGCACGGTGGCGGGCGGTCACGTGGCACTGGAAGACCGACAGTGCCACCTCCAATGCCGTGGAAACCGCGCGCTTCAACAGGGCATAGCACAGCGACAGGCAGGCATTAGGGCAGCCAGGAAGCTTTCAGCCATCAGAAGCGGCTTGTCGTTGCCGGTCCGGCGGCTGGAATGAATCCAGGTCCGTCTCCAGCCTGGCTGCATGTCGTAACACCGACGGAAGAAGCTGTTTGCTTCCACCATCTCATTCAGGCTGAGAGGGCGTACCGTGTCACGGGCGAAGGCCAGAATCTCGGCGACCAAATCAACTGCCCCTGGGGGGCTGGCAGGATTGGCGCGAGCCTCCGCCAATGCTTGACGCATCAGGAAATGCAGGAAAAGGATGGCTTGTTCAGGAAATTGACACAGACCCTGCGTTGGCAGCAGGCAGGTGACCTGTGCCGGCTGGCCAGTTGCCAGCCTTTGGCAGGCGACGGTCAGCCGCCGCCGCCAATAAGGTTCTGAAGAGGGGGCTGGATGATCGCTCATGGCAGTGCCGTCCATCCGCGCCTGCCGGGATTGACCAGGGCCGCCAGTTCCGGCGGTTGCAGCACTTCCACCTTATCGCCCCAGCTATAAAGATGCCAGGCCATCTCCAGATTGCGGCCTTCCTTCTGCCATTCCAGCGATTGGGACGGATGGAAGACGAAATCGACAGCCACGGACGCCGCTTCCGGGGCGAAGCGCCAGACCACGTCGAAGGGCTGCTCTTGAAATAATCCAAAGGATCGGGCGACGAAGGCTTGCAGATCGAATCTGTCATCGCGAAATAAGCCGAGGCCTTGTGCAGGATTTCATTCGCCTGGCGCAACTCCCGGATCTCCCGTTCCTGCGCCTTCAGTTTCTCCAGCACATCCAGCGGAATGCCGGCACGGCTGCCGCTTTCCACCTCGGCTTTCTTGACCCACTCGTTCAATGTGCGCGCCGAACACCCGATCTTGGACGCCACGGACGGCACCGCTGCCCATCGCGACGGGTGATCCTTCTCGTGATCCAGAACCAGCCGAACAGCCCGCTCGCGGACTTCATCTGAAAATTTGTTCGTTGTCTTGCTTATCGTAGCCCCATCCTCTCAGGAGTGGGAGCCGCCGACAATCCCGAACCGGTTCAGTGAGCGCCAGCGGGTGCCGGGCTGATCCGTAGTAGCAGGCTGTCGCTCTCATCGGTTAAGGCATAGAGCAACCCGTCGGGCCCCTGACGCACATCTTTGAAGCGCTGGCGCAGCCCATCCAGCAGAATCTCCTGACGCATCTCCTGCAACTTCTCATTCAGGACAACCCGGATCAAAGCGCCGGTGCCGTTGATCTGACCACGCCGGGCGCTGGCGATGAACAGATTGTTCTTCCAGGCCGGTACCTTGTCCGCACCATAGAAGGCGATACCGCTGGGGGCGATACCCGGCGTCCAGATGGTCAGGGGCGGCTCCGTATCCGGCCCCAGAGGCTTGGTTGGCAGCGGTGAACCGCCGTATTCGGTGCCATAGGTGAAACGGGGCCAGCCATAATTCCGGCCCGGCAGGATGCGGTTGATCTCATCGCCGCCCTGCGGTCCATGCTCTGATGCGATAATAGCGCCGGAGCGGGGATCAACAGCCAGGCCCAGAACATCACGATGGCCCAGGGTGTAAATTTCCCCTCGGGCGCCCGTCACCTTGGCGAAGGGGTTGTCTTTGGGAATTTTACCGTCGGCATCGACCCGCAGAACTTTGCCATAGATATTGTCCGTGCGCTGAGACGCATCGATATCGCCACGGCTCAATCCACCAACGCCGACATAGACCATCCCTTCCTGGGTGACCAGGATGCGGGATCCGCCGGCCCCATGAACCGGTTCGCCAACCCAGATGTCCTTCGCCTCGACCAGCCGCATATCCAGCAGCCGGGCACGCGCCAGAACCGTCATGACGAACAGGCGGCCGGACGTGGCATCAAAACCGGCTGGCCGGTTGTAGGTGTAGTACACGACCTGATTCTTCGAAAAATCAGGATGAAGCGCCACGTCCTGAAGACCCAGCATATCGTCGGGCACGGCATGTTCGATATTGCGGAAGTCTGGAACCCCCGCTATCGGGGCGCTGACCAGTTCGGGGCTGGGACCGGTGGCGTTGCGCAGCAACCGCAACCGGACACCCCGTTCAACAAGCAAGGCATCGCGATTGGGCAGGAACGCGACAGTGAAACCATGCGCCAGGCCACGGGCCAGGACGTCCACACGGATGTCATGCTGTTCAGCGGTATCGAACTGAAAGGGTCCGGCGCCCACCGCCGGCGGCGTGATGCCAACCTCAATTTCCTCGGCGGCCTGGACGGGGAGGGCGACGGAAACAGACAGAAGAGCCGCGGACGACAACAGCAAGATATGTTGAACAAGGGACCGCCGGGCGGTCACGGGACGAAATTGCATGTCACTTCTCCAGAAACCAGAGAGAAATTCTTGTCGGTGTGTGAAGAAAATTCGATGGCGTCAGAACGACTTTTCAAACGAAAGCCCCACTGTGCGCGGCCGGACATAGTTCAGCCAGTAACGATTGAAGGTTGTCTGGTTGTTATACCCGCCACCCGTCACGCCCCGCTGGTTCGTGACATTCTGTATGGATAGATTGATTTTCCAATCCTCCGACTTTACCCCCAGATGCAGGTCGAGCTGGGCATAGCTGGGATAGGTCTGCCGCAGGGGCGCCTCCTGCCGTGTCGGAACAAACTCTCCCTTGCGATTGCCGACATAGCTTACCGAACCACCCATGAGGAGCAGCATGTCTTCAGTGAGTGAAGATTCGTAATCCACCGAGAAGCGGGCGGAGAAGCGATTGGAATAAGGCAGCCGATCCCCGGCGGCAGCATAAACGGCGCTCGGCTCAGAGAATCCGGCACGCAAGGTGGCATCCGTCCACGCCCCCCAGAGTGCCAGCGTCAACCCATCGCTCGGCCGCGCTTCAAGGGAAAGTTCGACGCCACGGCTGCGAGCGCGGCTGGCATTGGTGTTGTAATTATAGGTGGCATCGGGGGCAACCTGGGTCAGTTGAATGTCCCGCCAGTCGATATGGTAGAAGGAGAGATCGTAAGACAGCAGGCGACCATAGAAGTCACCCTTCGCGCCGATCTCGTAATTCTTGGTCTTGTCGGAACGGTACTGGCATGGAACGCGGGCATCGTTACAGACGGCATTGGGACCACCCGGCCGATAGCCGGTGGCCAGCCGCCCGTAAAACATATGGTCGGCGGACAGTTTGAATCGTGGCGTCAGCAGGTAGGTGAGCGCGTGATCCTTTGAGGTCGGGTCGGTGAACAGGCCGGCCGGCTGGTCGAAATTCCATTGACGATGACGCAAATCCTGCTTGTTCGAACTCCACCGCGCCCCGACCTGCACATCAAACTGATCGGTGAAACGCACGGTCACGTCGGTGAAGCCGGCATATTCGGCAAATTCAAGCTTGTCCCGCCACAGGATCGGCACACCATGAACGGTGCCGTTGGCAGGATCGGTGGCCAGCGCCTGGATCATATAATGGCTGTTTTCGTTTGTATAAAACGCTCCCACCAGCCAATCCACATTGTCGCCGATCGGCGTCATAAGGCGCACTTCCTGCGTCAGCTTCTTGGTGTTGTATTCCTGATGCAGAAGGGCGGCCATCGGGTTGATACCCACCGGATAGATCAGCGGCAGGGCGGCATTTAGGCCTGATGCCGAGAAATCAACATTGTCGACGCTGGGATTATAGATGTAGGAGGTCACCGAGGTGAGTTCGGAAACACCCAGATCGGCGTTCACCACGGCGCTGTAGATCTGGTTCTTCCATCGGCTATAGCCGGCACCGATATGGTCGCTCTGCCGGTTGCGCCGCGGCAGCAATGTATCGACATTGGAGGAGCCGTCGACTTCTGTATCCTGGTAAAGGGCCGCCATTTCAACGGACAGCGCGTTCGAAGGCTGCCACAGGGCGGACAGGCGGCCACCGCTGACATCCGATTGGTTCACCCCGCGCTTGCCGGTGACGACATTATTGATATATCCGGCGTCCCGGCGGGTAAAGGCGCTGGCACGGACGGCGAAGACATCACTCAGCGGAATGTTCAGGTTGCCGCGCAGATTGTATCCGGGCCCATGACCACCGGAAACGGCTTGCACCCCCGCCCCCATGGTACCGGCAAGACGGTCCGTGGAGGGCTTCACCGTGACATATTTCACCAGACCACCGATGCTGCTGGCCCCGTACAAGGTGCCCTGCGGGCCGCGCAGCACCTCGATCCGGGCCAGATCACCCGGATCCAGATCGGGGGCGGCACCGAACAGGCCGGCAATGCCGACGGAGGAACCATAGGGAACATCGTCGATCGTATAGCCGACGGTGGGATTGCCGGTAGCCGGACCCGTCGTCACGCCACGGATCGTGAGATTGGACCGGCCATTCATGAACTGAAGCCCCAGCCCCGGAACACTCGAAAAGAAATCCTGCGCTCTCAGTTGATTTTGATCCAGAAGCGCTTCGCCCGACACCGCTGTGACCGGTACCGGCACGTCCTGAAGGCGTTCGGCGCGCTTCTGGGCTGTGACGATGATCTCTTCCAGAATATCCGCCCCGGCATTCCCAGCCGGGGGCCGTGCTACCGGCTGCGCGAAGGCATAAGCCGGCGCCAGAATCAACGCAATCAGCGCCGCGCCCCTTGCTCCAGCCCTGTTACGGGCCGTGAACAAGGAACCCACTTTTAAAGCCGTCATTTCCCCTAGCCCTTCCCTGAAAATATTTTTGATTAAGATTCCCGTGTTTCTTGCAGCTCGCGGGTTATCTTAATGGTCGTCTGGCCGGGGGCGCCTGTTGTCGGCGCCGCACATCCTCCGCCACCGACATACTATATGTCTCACCCTGGCCCGGCAAAATTGCCGAACTGGAAGAGCCATTTGCAGAATCGGCCAGTTGCCCGTTCACAATAGCCTGTCCCAATCACCCGCCAGGCGGCTTTGCGCTGGCGGATGTTGGTCAAGGACTTGGTATAATGTGTTGTTTTTCTGAAATCTTCTCAGCGTCCGGCTGTGCCGCCGGAGACATCCCCGTTCAGATCATTGCCCATGATTAGGGCGGGTTAGAATTTTACCTCAAGGCCGGAGATGGCGTAGAGCCCGGGCTGCTTATAGCCCACTTCCTCAATGATGTTCGCATCGAGCGCGTTCTGGACGCGGCCATAGACGCTTAGCCAATCCGTGACACGATATCGTCCGGACAAATCCAGGCGCCAGTAACCATCCGTACTGATATCGCCTGCCCAACGCAGCCGTGGGCCGACGTAGTAAAGGTTCGCTCCCAAATCGACACGATCAGATGCATAATTGAGTCCAAAATTAATTTTGTGATAGGCGACCTGAAACATACGGTTCCACTGGCCAGTTGCCGCCTTTGTTTCTGCGTCTGTGTAGCTATAGGTTATATTTCCGGAAACATCTGGCAAAATCTGATAGCGCGCAGCCAACTCAACGCCCTGGGACATTGCGGCGTCACGATTGACATACAAGCCGCGTCCCGTCCCCGCGACACGGGGATTAACGATACTGGAATCGAACATGATGATGTTGTGAATCATGGAATGATAGACGGCGAGGTCTATACTCGCGGTGCCGCCGAACAACTTATGGCGTATGCCGCCCTCGACGGTTTTGCCGTTTGCTGGGGTGAGGTTGCCGTTCCCATATGTTGGGTTGAACAGTTGCGACAATGTCGGCTGGGTGAAGCTGGTGCCATAATTCGCATATACCGAGGTAGAAGCAGCTATATCAAAGGACGAACCCACACTATAGGTAACTTCTCGCCCCCAGGCACTGTAATCGTCAAGCCTCACCCCAGCATTCGGGTGCAATTTTCCATTCATTACATCGAACTGAATTTGTCCATACACGGATTTCACGCTTTGCTTCGTATCGCTGGTTATGGCAGTGGCGGTGCGCCCCAAAAATTTCTGCTGCAAATATGTCGCCCCAAACAGCGCTGTCAGGTCATTCTCGCTGTAAACGAGATTATAGTCAGCCTGCTTGTTCTTGCCCGTCGTATAGGAAACGTAACCGCGGTCAAAAATAGGAATTGGCGCTCCCTTGGCGTAGGTAACGCCGTTATAGACGAAATTTTTCAGCGGCGCCGGCTGATATGCCAACAGACCGTCATCCAGATCAATCGTGTCGTAATCGCGCTTCATTCCGGAGAGCTGAAGTTTCTGGCTCCAACGGTCGCTGATCTTGTGTTTTGCCCAGATCGTTCCGACAAGAAATTCTGACTGACTATTCTGATTGGGATCGGGAACCTGAAACGACCAGTAGGTTTCCGGCGTCTGGCAACAATAAGCTTCTTTCAGTTCCGCATATTGGAAACGGTTGTCCGTCCGATAAACGCTGGAGCCAATCTCGAAAACTTCCTTCACATAAGATATTTTTCCACTAAATGACTTATCTTTAAAATATTCGAACTGGTGAACGCCGCCACTATCTGTAATAGATCCGTTAAGAGCGAAATTGAGAGTTCCGTCGCCCACATCGAAATTGTTACGATAGTTGGCGCGGATTTTCTTCCATTTTAATGATCCACCTTCCACAGCAACGGCTGATTCCGGCGACTCTCCGCCCTTGGTCGTAAGCGAGATGACGCCCGCTGTGGTATCGGCACCATACACGGTAGCGTGTGGCCCCCGCAGAACCTCCAGACTCCCGATCATTGATGGGTCGATCTGGCCGATCAGATTGCCAATTCCGCCAGAGTTTCCGTCATTCATCACCACACCGTCCAGCACGAATAGAATACTGTTCGAGAATCCGCGCAGCCGAAGATAATTAAATTGCCCGGGACCACCAGCTTTCTTAAATTCGATACTAGGCTGTGCCCGCAGGACTTCCGTGAGGTCGATATGGGCCTTGGCCTCGATCTCGCCCGCATCGACCACCGTTGTCGGCTGCGTCATTTTCTTTAGCTGGGTTCGTACTTTTGTGGCGCTGACAATGATCGCATCGGCGCTCGCGGTCTGTTGCATGTCGCCAGCAGCCATCTGCAAAGGTTCGACGTTTTCCGCTGCGTGGGCTGTCATGAAACACGCGATGCTCATGGGCAAGGCCAATGTCGCTTTTAGATTCATGTTAATATCCAGGATCAAAAGATGGACATGCGGCAACTCTGTCCATTGCTGGACAGAGAGCCGGAAAAGGAAGGGGGCCCGGCTGCGCCGCCGGGATCGGGCTCAGGCGCGCGTCAGCGACATGCGTGTGCCATTCCAGCCCGGGAATAAGGTTGAATCCCGATCAGGCTTGATATCAAGTTGGGTACCGGCCAGTTCGGTCAGGACAGCGCGATAATCGGTTGTGACCGGAAGATCGATTTGGTCTTCCAGCGCATCGCGCTCGAACCGTTCGGGTAGTTCTCCGTAAATTTTTCCGCCTTTGATGTTCTGGCCAAGCGCGAATATTGCGGTCGCGCGACCATGGTCTGCCCCCGCTCCGTCGTTACCCACGACGTTGCGCCCGAAATCGGTATGGGTGACCAACACAACATCGTCACGATGTCGACCGAGATCGTCCCAGAAGGCCGCAATGGTGTTGGCAAAATCACGGGCGACCGGTGGGAACGAGAATTTTCCGGCGGCGTCGAGTGCCTTGGAATGCGTGTCCCACGATCCCATCGCATTGGCACCTGATCTTGACTCGGCAAAAGCCACCTGCAGCCCGATATCGGCCTTGATGAGCTGTGCGATGTTGCGCATCCCGCTTGCGAAGGTCGAGTTTTCTGGATAGTTGGCCGCGCTGCTGGCGGTGTTTTTGGCGACAGCGAGGACACGCGCCGCCTCAAAGCTCTGCTTTCCCGCTGTGCGCAATGCGGCGTTGTCACTCTCGGCGTAAAGCCGCTCCACCGCGCTCATCGATGCTGAATTCCCCGCAGGCGGCCTCGGGTCAAGGGCCAGTTGGTCCAGATCGGTAATGGATGTAACGGGCTGAGCGCCGTACAAAATGCGGGGTTGCTCGGGCGTGAGGGAAGCCGCGCGCAGCAATCGGCCCTCACCATCCGGAGCCGCTGCAAGCGCGCGGTTCAACCAGCCATCAGCCGTAGCCTTATTGCCGGGCGTGCCCGACTCCCACCACTGCGCCGCGTCGGCATGTGATCGGCTGTTGTGAGGCGAACCCGCAGCGTGAATGATCGCCAGGCTCCCGTCCCGATAAAGGGGTGCGAGTGCGCTTAAGGCAGGGTGAAGACCATATTGGCCATCCAGGTCCAGAAGCGCATTTTCTTTGCCGGACCCGGGGGCAGGCAACGTCATGTGTGGCCTGAGCCGGGCCAGGGATTCGCTGGTGTAGGGAGATACAGCGAGGAGGCCGTCCATGCCAAAGCGCTGATAGACAACCACCAGTACTTTTTTGCGTGCATTGCTCCCCATCGCCGCTAATGCCGCATTGCCGAAGAACATCGGCGCCATTGCACCGGCCGCAAAGGCGGCCAGACCGCCCGACTGTATAAAGAGGCGTCGTGTGACCATGATTTCTATCTCCCCAAAAGATGATGGCGGATTGGACGTTCGCTCTTTTATCGAAGCTGAAACTGCGGACTGGCGAGCAGCGTGGCCAAAATGTGGGTTGGGCTGGCAGTGCCTTCCCGTTCCAGCATATCCACCGCGCGGTGCGCGTCTTGATGGTGCCGCAGTTCGGTTGTCAGGGAAGCCAGGCTGACCTCGGCGGACGGGGTGATGATGACCCCATCGAGTTGACCACCAGACAGGTCTTTCGCAAATCTGATGCGTGCCGATAAGGTGGCCGGATTGATCCACTGGTGCGTTTCAGGCAAACCATGGGAGTCCAGATAGGCGTAGAGCGGTTGCCCCATATCACCAATGGACTTTACGAGAGTATCTGTTGCGCGCACATCGGCTTGCGTTGCGCGTAATGCACTGACGACATATTGTAACGGCGTCTTTATTTTGGGCCGGGTTGCGGCTTGCTTCCAGAACTCGGGCGATTGAACCAATGTGCGCAAGACTGCACGCAGGTCGCCCTGGCTACGTTCAAAGCGCTGTGCCAACGTGGCGGTCAATGCCTCACTGGGTTGGTCGCCAACGAAATGCTCTGCCAGCTTTTGCGCTATGTGCCGGGCTGTCGCAGGATTGGCAGCCAGCAGGTCGAGAAGTTTCTCGCCTTCTTCCAAACCACCTCCCGCAGGGAACACCCGGCCCAGCACGCGCTTGCTCGTGGCATCATGGTGATCAGCACGGAATAGGAAGCTGCCCTGCCTTACAAAACCGCCCGCCGCCGCTTCGGCGAAACCACTTTTGAACCAGTCATCGGACGCGCCGTAGGGTAGGCTGGACCAGCCGGTTAGCACACGCGCCGTGTCCTGCAGGTCATTGGGCGTATATGCCCTGTCGCTACCCAATGTTTGCTGCATGATGATGCGGGAGAATTCAAGATTGGGGCCGCTCTCGGGCCAGAAGCGCCGTGGCAGAATCAGATCTTCCTCATTGGCAATGTCCTGCAGCTCCTGGCGTATCGCAGCAATGCGCTTGATGTCGCCGTTCGCCTGGAGTTTTGTCAGGGCTCTGCCCATGGCCGTGTCAGCCTCGGGCACAGTTTGCTTCTGGGCATCGCCCCGAAAAGCGTCGATCATCGCTGGGTGTTTGGCGGCCGCTCCCAGAAGAGCGCGGAATGTTCCTAACGCATTGGGACGGATTGCTTCCGTTTCGTAAAACAAAACCCAGGGCCGTGACCGGAAATTGCTACTGCTGGTGTAGAAGTGATTCTGCCAAAAATCAGTCAGAACTTCCTGTAGCTGATTTTCGCTGAAGGTGGCACGGATGATTTTTTGGCCAGCAAGTTCCTGATACAGTTCTTTTTCCTGATTCAGATATCCCTGGCTTTGACGAAAGCGCACCAGCTTGCGGTTGGCCCATTCCCCATCGACCATCGCATCGGCGGGCGGCACAAGGTCATAGAAGCGCCGGGCATGGGCGGTACTTTGCGAGAAGCTGGGAAATTTTGAGAAAAGCTGCTGGTGTGTCATCGACAATGCCGGAAAGGCGGCGAGCTTGATATCGAGTGCATTCTCCTCAGCAGCGTGGGCAAGTTGCTGTTCGAACCAGCGCCCCAGCCCCATGGCGACGACCCGATCAATGTCGCCGGGACGGGCGCCAAATGTGAAGCGGTTGAGGAGCACCGTAGCCGCTTCGCGTTGATCCAGCCCGGCTTCCGCATAAGGTAAAGTCAAGGTTTCGGATCCGCTTTGCTGTGCCTGTGGGGGCGCCGTCAACGGAACCAGACCGACGCCGGCGACTTTGACTTCAGCCGCATTTGTCGGCTCGACCTCATCTCCGGTCGCTGCATGAAGCAACGGTGCGTAGGTCAGCACGAATGCCAGGGCAAAAGCGGTGAGCCCCCACCGTGGGAAATGGACGTGGCTCATGGACAGTCCTCACGTGCTTATGTTTTCAAGCATGGTGGCGACCAAGGGCAGGTCGCTGCGAGGACGGAAGGAGGGGCCGAAACCATAGTTGCGGCAAGTTGATAACGGTTGAGGACGAGCTACATGACATGGGCAGCAAGTTACAGAACGTTACGAACCCAGGATGCCTAACGATGCCTCTGTCGGCGACTGGCAATGGCATACGCAGCATTCACGTCGGGGAAGAACTTCCCCGCGACCGGCGGTGTCGGCACCAAGCGCGAACCACCGCTATGGATGAAGCCGGGCGATGTGCTAGAGGTAGAAATCTCCGGTATCGGCTTGTTGCGTAACGGTATTGCCAATGCGGTGAAAAAAATAAAAGAATCTGTGTGGGGGAAAGACGTGAACAGAAACAATATAGATCGGCGCACCCTGCTGACTGCTGTGCCGGCGGCCATGGCGCTGGCAGGACTGCCGCGGCGCGGGTTTGCCGCGACAGGTGGCAACCCGTTTCCCAAGGGTTTTCTCTGGGGGGCGGCGATATCCGGCCATCAGACCGAAGGCAATAACACCAACAGCGATAGCTGGCAGTTGGAACAGTTGCAGCCCGGCCCGTTTGCGGAACAATCCGGCATCGCCTGCGATTTCTTCAACCGCTATGCCGAGGATCTGGCCCTGGCGGCGCAACTTGGTTTCAACGCGTTCCGCTTCTCCCTGGAATGGTCGCGGATTGAGCCGGAGGAGGGACAGTTCGACGACAAGGCGCTGGACCATTACCGCCGTATCGCCGCCACCTGCCGGGAAAAGGGCATGGTGCCCGCCGTCACCTTCAACCATTTCACCACACCGATCTGGTTCGCCAAGCGCGGCGGGTGGGAGGTGGCGGGCTCTGCCGACCAGTTCGCCCGTTTCTGCGAACGGGCGGTCAAGGGAGTGGGGGAGTTTACCGGCATCGCCAGCACCCTGAACGAGCCCAATCTGGGCCGACTGCTGCAGGTGATGCTGCCGCCACCGGTCATTGCGGATATGAATAAGGCCATGCAGCGGGCAGCGGCGATGGCGGGGTCCGACCGTTTCTCTGCCGCCCAGTTCGGCGATCAGGATGCCATGCTGCCCAACATGCTGGAAGGGCACCGCAAGGCGGTGGCCGCCATCAAGGCAGGGCCGGGTGATTTCCCGGTCGGCGTTTCCCTGGCCCTGGTCGATGATCAGGCCGTGGGCGCCGACAGCGTGCGCGACAAGGTGCATCATTATCTGAACGCGGCCTGGCTGGATGCCGCCAAGGCCGACGATTTCGTCGGCGTGCAGACCTATGGCCGCAAGCGCTATGATGCCAAAGGCATCATGCGCCCGCCCGAAGGGGTTGAACTGACCCAGACGGGGGAGGAATTCTATCCCCAGGCATTGGGCGCCACCATCCGCTATGCCCATGCCGCCACCGGGCGGCCCGTCTATGTCACCGAAAATGGCATCGCCACCACCGATGATACGCGTCGCGTCGCCTATATCGACGGGGCGGTGGCGGCGGTAAAGGCTTGTCTGGACGATGGCATTCCGGTGAAAGGCTATCTGCACTGGTCCTTCATGGATAATTTTGAATGGGTTTTCGGTTATCGTCCAAAATTTGGGCTGGTTGCGGTGGACCGGGAAACCATGAAGCGCACGCCCAAGCCCAGCGCCATCCATCTGGGTGCCATCGCCAAGCGTAACGGCGCAACGGCATGAGCCGGAAGCTGATCGTGCCTGAAACCGCGATCAGCTTCGTCATCAACAGCGCCCTGACCCTGGGCTTCAGCCTGCTGGCCTTTGGCGGCAAGGCAGAGGCCTCGGTTTGGGGCGTCGGTGGTCTGCGTTTGGACAGCTTCGGGAACCCTGCGGGCTGGTATTCCGGGCGCAGAATTTGAGCGGCAGGGCGCCGGCCGCCAGGGCGGATTTCTGGCCTATCGCGGTCTGCCAAAGCGGCGCTTTCCGGTGGATTTGGCGACCCTGAAATTGGCGGTTTCCGGAAGTATCCACCTGACATGCCCGAGCCCTCAGAATCATGGTCGCCCATTGATTCAGAACGTCAAAAATACCCAATTGTAATGCGACGTTGACGCGGCAGCGTCACGCTCTGGTGCATGATCCGGGCTGCCCGATGATGAATCGATATTGCGAATAATTTCTATTTCCATTAAGGGTGGCCCCAGGAAAATGATGCAGACCCATGTATGGGAGGGGGAGTGGCAGAGGGCGGTGCGTGTAGCGCGGCGAAAAATTTGAGACTGGTTGCCGGGTGATTTGATACCGCCCGCCATGCAGAAACGTTACCCCCTTCGCGCACGCGGCCAGCCGGCACGAAGGGATGCGACTTCGGCCTCTGTGACTTCACCCGCCGCCGTCAGTTGGACCGCATAGCCAGGCCGCGCCGGATCACCGTCGATGGCGTCAAACACGTCGATGAATCGCGCATCCGTGGCCAATGCCAAGACTGCCGCAAAACGGGCCAACACCACCGCCGCGCGCTCCGCTCCCAAAGTATCGGTAAGCAGCGCACCAAATGCCATCTTGCCCATGGCCGGAGCGGGACGCAGCGGATGGGCCGCCAGTTCCTCTGATGTCATGGACCGCACCACCCAAGTGCCGGATACCCATTCGGCCGTCTCTGCGCGCGGGTCCAATTCACCCGGCAGCGGAGGCAGGCGCAATGTCCACGCATCTTCCTCTTCCAGTTCCAGCAGCCCCGCCCGCGTCCGCACCAACCGGCACAAATCGGGGCCCGCCGCGTCTATCACCGCCTGTGCGGCTGCACGGTCCTGCCACGCCGCTTCATCTTCCACGGGCGGCTCGCGCCCGGCTATCACGCGCGCCGCCGCTTCATACTCTTCTGCCGCCGCCCCCGCCGCGCGCACTGCTGCATTGCCGGCCATGACGCCGGCAATGGCCCCTTCATCGGCCGTAGCGAGGTCAAGGGCTGTCTCCGGGCAGCGCGGCCAGCCATCGACCATCACCCAGCGCCGCAGCCATGTCCCGCTGTAAATATCGCTCATGTCTCCCCCTTATGCTGCATAGGTCAGGTCTCGGGCGATGCGGCACCAGGATATGTCAGCCCGCCATTCGATCCGTACCGCGCCGATGCCAGTGACCTGAACCGCCACCGTATCGCCCGCCGTCACCAGGGCCGCTGCCAAGGCCCCCGTGCTCTTATCCAGCCAGGGTTCCGCCCCCGGCGTGCCGGTATCCCACCGCGCATCATGCTGGCTGTCTGCTTCCGTGGCCAAGGTCGCCGCCCCGCCGGCGTCGCGGACAATTCGTGCGGACAGGCGCCAGATACCGCTTTCGCTGGCGGCGGCGCCACTGGCGCGCGCCACCACCAGCGCCTGCACCAGCACGGTCTCCCGCTCCCCGATATAGAGGCGCGGGGCGAGCAGCAATGGCGTCGCATCTTGTGTCACCCCATCAGCCATCAGGCGGTCAGGCGATGCAGGCAGCAGAGGCGCGCCCCGCCGTTCATCCCGCGCAATGGCGGCTTCGCTAATCCAGCCGGCCCCCGCCGCCGTACCGATCAGCAGATGCGGCCCGGCTGCGGCCAGAGCAGTGATGCTATCGGATGCCACAGCAACGGGCGCACTGGCCCCATCGTAATAGGCGGCCCGCGCAAGGCCGGAAAATACCGAGACGCCATCGGGCGTGCCAACGGCCAGCGCCCCAATATCTGGATTGTAGGCGAGCGCCGCGACATAGCTTGACGTGCCTCCCAGCAGGGCCGGCCGCCCGCCGACGAGCAGGCATCGCTCATCCTCCACAATCCGCCGCACCTGTGCCGGCCCCGGCGCGCTGGCCGAAATGCGCAGCAGCGCCATGAGCCCTGGCCATGGCCGATCGCCCCCCAAGCCAAGCCCCACGCGCAGCACCGCCGACGCATTGGTGACGGTACCGGGGGCGGCCGCAACGGCCTCCCGCACCCCATCGACCCAGCATTCCAGGGTGCCGGCACGGCGCGCGGCGATGACACAGTGCCACCGCCCATCCATGACTGAGGCAAAACCGGTCACTGTCGCACTACCGACGGCTATGGTGACGCGACCGCTGCTATCCGTGCCCAGAGTCCAACGTGCATCGGCACTACCGGTCTGCCCCCGATCCAGCAGGGTAGAGACTTCGGGCGCTGCGGCGCTGACCCAAACAATGATGCAGAAATCACCTAGGCCGAAATCCAGATCAGCCCGCCACGCTTGCTCCAGATAGCAGGCGGCGGCAAAGCTGCCGATCGCTGCCAGCCCACAGGGCTGGGCCGTGCGGGTCAGGGTGCCAGCCACTGTAAGGCCGCTATTCTTGGGGCACCTGTCCGCAATCACCGCACCGGCCACCAGCGAACTGGTGTCGGCATCGCACAGCCAAGCCCCCCGGATATCGCCTGGCTGCCAGCCTGTCGCAAAATCTTTGGTCAAATAGGCGACCATAGAGGCACGGTAGTCTCCTGTATCCTCCGCCAGCAAAGTGCAGCCATTGTTATTCCCAACCGCCCACCCGTCAGCGGTAAGAACAACCTGCGGCTTGTGCCCGCCTGCCCCTGTGATATAGGCGGGATAAGTTGACCCCGGCGCATTGATTAATGTCTGGGCCGACACGACTGCCGATGCATACGGGATCGGCACCCGATAATGGACGCCGCGCCCATCGTCCTGACTGCTCCGCGCCAGGATAATGTCTCGCTGGCGCAAGATGACGCGCTCCATGGCCCCCATGCCCGTCAGGGATACGACGGCGCCCCAGGGGTGGATCACAGAGACGCCAGCCCCTGTGCCTACGGCCACGGTCGGAACGGGCAGCCCCAGCCGGTCCATCGGCGCGCCGGGCAGCACCGCTGCGTGGACCGCCCAGCATTTCCAACTGGCTACCCCCGGCAGCCGCACGGTGCGGGAGGCATTACTATTTCGGGATGCAAGCCCCACCCCCGCGCGCCCAGTAGTACCGTCGTATCGCGTGGTCCAGCGGTCTTCGATAAATGAGATATGGGTCAGCGCTCCATCGACACTGCCATCCGTCTGCGTCAGCCATAGGTGGCCATTCAACGCAAACAACCCGGTGACCGGCTGCGAATGCACAATCGTGCCCCCCGCCGCCCGATTAAACTGCATCCACATGCGCGGCGCGGCGCCCGCATCCAGATCATGCGCGTCATAGATCGTCAGGCTTGATGTCCGGGCTACAATCAGCGCCACGGTCGGAAACCGCCGTGTCGCCCCACGGGTGGCGGTGTTCAGCGGCTCATTATACCAGCTTGTTTCCCGGCACTGTTCGGCCCAGGCCCCGCCATCGCTGTCGCGCCGCGTGTCGTAAACACAAACCGCCACCACATCCGCCGCCGTGACCAGTGATTTCAGCACCGAACCATAGACCAGGCCGGTGGCGGCACCCGTACCGGCCTGGCCGACCAGGGCTTCCACCTGCCCCTTTGCCGTCGCCACGGACGCCCGATCCGCAGCTACCGCGCTACGGTCTGTCGCCGTTTGACTGGCGGACCCCGCCGCCGCCTGCTGCGCCGTTTCCGCCGCTGATTTGGCGCTTTGTGCCGCCGCCTGGGCCGTCCCGGCTGCGGTGGCAGATGCGCTGGCAGCGCTGGCAGCGCTGGCGGCTTGTGCTGCCAGCGTCTGCACCGTCTGCCGATCGGCTGCCGTCTGGCTGGCGGACCCTGCCGCCGCCTGCTGGGCTGTTTCCGCCGCCGATTTCGCACTTTGCGCCAGCGCTTGCGCCAGTTCCGCCGCCATCCTGGCCGTGGTGGCAGCACCTGCCGCTGTTTCGGCCCCTGTCCGGGCATTTTCGGCGGCCAGCCGGTCGGCCGCCACCGTCGCCACCGCATTGGTAACAGTCGTTGATGCCGCCGTGGTTTTTGCCACCTCAGCCGCCAAATCCTGCATCAGCAGGTGCCATGTTTTGAAAAGCTGCGGCCCATCCAGATAATAGGGCGTCCCCGGCACATCGGCCTGGCTGTACCCCCAGGTGCGGCCATTCAATACCCACGTCGTCATGCCAGCCACTCCCGGATATTCAGCTCACACACCCACTCTTCGCGCGCGGAGGTCGCCCGCTGCACCTGCGGCAAATCCGGCAAAAATCCCAGCAATGTCTGCGTCATGATGCCAAAGGCCGATCCCGGCTCGGGCAGCGCAAGGAAGGGGGCCTTGCCGCGCGCCGTATGCATCAGCAGTTCGCGCAGGCGCCCCCGCACTTCCCCTTCACTTAGGTGAGAGAGCGTGCCGGTAAAAAATCGGGGCTCAACATCCCCATCGGCAAGCGGGCTGCCCCAGTCAGCCCCTTGCACCTCCGCCGCCGCGTATTGGCCCCAGGCGGAACCATAATCGTAATTGGCCGATACCTGCCAGCTAGGCCCGGCGTAGAAAATGGGCAGCGCCACCGCGCCGCCATCGAAGCCGCTCCCCGTCAGCGTCACATCCAGCCTGTCAGCCCAGACCAGACCGTCCAGCACCCACCCCCAGCGCCGGTCCCAAGGCCCCAGCATGTGCCCCCAGAACCGGCTGTCGCCCCACGGGATATAGCCGATGGGGGCGGGCACATAGGCGGGCATGGTCCCGCTGTCCGCCACCATCGAGCCTTTATTATATAGAGTGATGCGGACGCTGCTGTCCTCAGCCAGCGTATGGCCATAGAGCATCACCAGATCCATCGGCTGCGGGGCAGCCCAACTGACAGACAGGCTATGCGGGCCGGTCCCGCTGGCCTGGCTGACAGCTTCATCCCCCAGGTACCAGCTACGCAGCCCGGCACCATTGGCCCAATTACCGGTGATGGTGGCTGCGGCGGTAACGCAGTTCTGCCAAGCCATGATCATGTTATGCGGAAACTGCCGTGCCATCACACAAACCCCTTGATCGAAAAGGACCGCCCATCTTCAGTGGAGACACCGGCCAGCAGCATTTTCACGGGCGGCAGCCCACCCCGCTGCCGCACCTCGATGATGGACCCCAGCGGCCAGGTGCCGGGCAGAGTCCGGGCGGAGACATTCAGGGCCACCAGCCGGCGCGGCTTGGCGCGCAGGGCCAGCCACGCCCCAGCGCCCCCATTTACGATGCCACTTTCCACCACAGCCGCGCGGGCACCCGGCCAAGCGGCCCGCACCGCCGGCACCTCTGTGACTGCGCTGCGCCACTCGCGCGTCAGCCATTGGGCGTCCTTCGCACTGACTTGCGGGTTCAAATCGCTGGCCGCCAAGGGCTGATAATTGCGGCGCGACCGCCATTCCACTTTCCAGACGGGCGTAGCCCACTCGTCCAGCGCCACGTCATCCAGCGAGCCGGTATAATCTGCGGTGGTCAGCACGCGGGAGGCGGCCCGCGTCTCCGGCGCCACCAGTTCTCCTGCCCGCAGCACGCCGGCCGGGTCCACCCACCACCAGCCGCCGGCATCGCCAATGACGGCGTTCAGCACATCGACGCCGGTGGCACCATCCGGCACCAACAGCCCGGTCAGCCGGCCGATGCTGTTGGCCCAGGCCGCGTCCAACGCCACCATGCCGGCACTGATGCCCATCCGTCCGGCCAGCGCCGCCACCTGGGCGGCGACACTCGGCATGACCGGCGCCCCCCACAGCTCACACGTCACCGGCCCGCCGGGGGCGCTCCCCAGCCGGAACAGCCCGCGCGATTGATCGGTGATGTACCCGCCAGCCGGTACCGGCATAGAGGTACTGGTGATGCCGGCCCCGACATCGCCGGCATTGTTCAGGGCCAGCCCGCGCGCGCGCACCGCCTCAATGGAACAAGCGCCGTCCGTCGCTTGATAGATCAACAGCGACGGGTTGACCAACTCGGGCGCCATATTGGCCACATAACCCATACAGATGGGGACCACCTTGCCGGCCAGCTCTGCATTACCCTCTATGCCGAACTGGCCGTTATTGTCCCCTTTGTAATAACGGCGCGGGATCACCGCCCCCCAGACGGCCGCATCGCTGAACCGCACCGAAACCGTGTCCCCTGAATATTCCCGCCCCGCCACCGTGCCGGAAAACAGGGGGCTGAATGCCGCGTAAGGAACCCCACGGCCCAACGGGCCTTCCAGCAGGCCCGCCGACACAAACGCATGGTCCCGATACGCATCCAGCCAGCGCGACCCATTGCCCAGCAGGGCTTCCCCGATCCCGCCAGCCGCGCCGAAAATGCCTCGTTCATAGTTGCACAGCCGCACCGCCCACGGCCGATACCAGGCCAGCGCCGGGCTGTCCGTCACCCCGGTGGTGTAGCTGCTCCGCTCCGTCAGCCGCAGCACCTCAGTGGCACCGCTGACCGGGTGGCGGACCGTCAGTTCAAGCAGGTATCGCCTCATCCCACCCTCCGTGCCCGTGCGTCCATCCGCTCCAGCACGGCCAGGATGGCCTGCATCACCAGATACATCCGCTGATCCCGCTGCGCTTGGGCGCGCTGCCCCGTCTCTTCGGTGTCCTGCAGTTCCGTCAGCTCTTGGCGCAATATCTGCAACAGCCGTTCGTCGGCCGCCGCATTGCCGCCAGCGTTACGCGGCGCGGGACCGATGCGCGGCAGTGACGGCACAGTAACGGTGGTGCCGCCGACCGCCCCGCCCTCGGCATAGCGCGCCAGCCCCTTGTCGGCCGCCAACCTATGAGCGCCCTCTATGTCCCCCGCATTGATCCGGTCCAGCACATCATGCCCATAGCGCGCCGCCGTGGCGGCACGGATCACATGCTCGCCGTTGGACAACCACCCCAGGATATCGTCGCTGGTGCCGCTGCCGGGGCCGCTCACCCGGCCCCCGCTGGCAAAGGCCGGCGCGGGGTTGCGGGCCTTGTAGATTGCGGCGGCGCCGGCCGCCAGACCGCTAGCCACGTCGGTGTAGCTTTGCTCCATCAGCACCTTGATGGCGGCCTGATTGCCACCAACCAACTGGCTCAGCGCATCCCGCACGAAGGCCTGGATCGCGCCGCTAAAATCGTTGATGCCAAAGCCATTGATTTTACGAATTGACCCGACATGATATCCGATTCCGTATTTATCATTGGCCTCAACGGTGAGTGACCCCAGATCACCACCCGTCAGTGATTCCAGGATGCGGGCGACACCGCTCAGCGCGTCCGCCAAACCTTTTGCCCGCGCCCGGCTGGTAGCGTCACCCCGATCCTCGCCGATCCACAGTTGCTCACCGGTACTCGCGTCAATCGACAGGCCAGTGGAATGTTGGTTCTTCGCCGCTTCAACCTTTGGCAGGGCGGTGGCCGCCGCCACTGCCGCATTGGCTTGACCGCGCACGCCCTGCGCCGCGCCATCGACCTGCGCCTGATAGGCCGCCTCCGCATCGCGCCGCTTCTTTTCGGCATCGTCGGCCGGGGCCTTTTCTCCCAATTTCGCCAGGTACTCCCGGATGGCCCCCACGATATCGCCGGCCCCTTTGGTCACGGCGGCAATGATGCCGTCCGCGTCAATTTCCGGTGTCGGGATGACTTTATTCACGGTCGCCCAGATGGCATCGGCCTGATCGTCCCAGGCCCCCTTTGCCCCCAGCAGCGCTGCTGTCATGTCCCCGGTCAGGCGCCCCAGCGCCACTGTCTGGCCCGTCTGGTCGTTGATCGCCGTGACGACACCGCCGATGTCATCGCCGAGCTTCTCTTTCAGCACCCCCAATGCCGCCCGCACCGGCTCCGCTTCCGTGGCGCTGATCAGCCCATCGGCCGTGGCAGCCCTTAGGGTCGCAATGGCTTCCCGTGCCGCTTTGGCTTCTTCGCTGTTGTTGCCGGTCAGCCCGGCTTCCAACGTATCCAGATATGTGGCCATGCCCTTGGCATCCACGATATTCAGCCCGCTCCTCAGCGCATCGCCGATATCATGCAGCAGCCCGGCCGCTGCCTTCTGCTGCTCCGTCACGCCGGCCCCGGTGCCGATCTGGATCGTCTGGCTTTCCTTCAGCGCGTCATTCACCACGCCAAGGGCCGCCAACTGATCCGCCAGCAGCTTTTCGTCCAGCTTGCCGGCCAAATTTTCCTTGATGGCTTCCAGCAGCGAAACCTGCGCCTTCAACAGGCTGGCCTGATAATCCGCCGCACTGGCCAGGGCGCCTGCCGAAAGCTCGGCCGCCGCCAGATCGGCATCCACCTGATCGAATATCTGCTTATACGCATCCGATCCTGCATAATCCTTCACCGCCGACAGATAGGCCGACGCCGCATCGGCAAAGGCCCGCTGTGCATCGATATCCCCCGCTGCCGCCGCCGTCCGCGCACTATTATAGGTGGTCAGCGCCGCCTGCACTTTCTGCTGCGGTGTCAGGGGGGACAGGTCGCCGCCCCGCAGATCGGCCCGCAATTTTTTGAAATCCGCCTGCGCCGCGCGATATGCCGCCGCAGAGGATTGTGCCAGCGCCAGCGCTGAGCGCGACTGGTCAACCTGCTTGTCCAGCAGCCCGTTGATATTGCCCAGCATGGTTTTCAGCTTGGCGGCCAGCCGGTCGGCCAGCGTCACCACACTGCCCAGGGCGTCCAGCTCCGCTTCCGTCCGTTCGGCCAGCCATTGGCGCTCTTTCAGGTACGCTACCTGCCGGGCCGCCCCCACATCGGCTTCCCCTTCCAGCGCTTCCTGGATATAGGCGGCATTGGCCCTTCGGATGGCGTCGAACTTCCCGACCACATCGCCGGACAGTTCAGCCAGCTCACTGTAAATGGTCGCATTCTGGTTATCGCGCAGGCGGGTACGGGCGGCTGCATAGCTGGCCTCCAGCGCCTTGGTATCCGTGCCCAGCCGCTTGGCTTCCGCCGACAGCGCCGCGAATTGCTGGTCAAGGTTCCGCAACGCGGTGCCCGCCTGGGACAGGCCGGACACGCTGGCGATGAAATCAGCAATGCTGCCGCTCAGCGCGTCCAGATCGGCCGCCGCCTTCTGCGCTTTCGCATCGCGTTCGGCCCGCCCGCCGCCGATCATGCCGCCAATGATGTTGCCAATAAAACTGCCGACGCCCTTCATCCCGACAAGGGAACCGATGGCCCCCCCGGCCGTGCTGCCATATTTGGCGTTCTTTTGCTGTTCCTGCGTGCGCCCGAAAATCGCCCCTACAAGGTCGCCAATGGCGGCCCCGGCTTTGGCCGAGGACAGCATATCCTTGCCCAGCAGGTCGAACGCGTCGCCCACATCCCCGGTCGTCGCCAGCAAATCATCAAAGCCGCTGGTCAGCTCAGCCAGCGCATTGCCGATTTCCACCGGGTCGCCACCGGCCAGCGCATTGGCCATGCCGCCAACGGCATCGGCCGTCCGCTTCGACGCCGCGAATTTTTCGCTCTCCAGCACCGCCTTGGCGATACGGTCCGCGTTGGCGATCCATTCCTTGCCAAAGTCGCTGGACAGATCAATGCCCTGCCGCTGCGCTTCGTTCAGCGCCTTCTGATGCTCCAAAGCCAGCCGCTGTTCACGCACACTACGGCCCCGCGCATCGGCTTCGACGCGGGTTAATGCCACGATACCGGCCAGCTCCGCGCGTTGCCCCGCCAAGGCCGATTCCTTCGCCGCGCGGCGCTGCGCGGCATCCTGGTCCATGATGGCCCCGGTCAGCCTTTCGATGATCTCTCGCAGCTGGTCTTTTGCCTGCCCTTCCGCCACGGCCATGGCGGCGCGCAGCGGGGCGGTGGCCATCTCCACTTTGTTGGCGGTTTCCGCCGCCGCGCGGGCATCCGCCGTACCGGTGGCAGCCCCTGCCAGGCGTTCCTGTGCCGCCGCTTCAGCTTCGGCGGCAAGCACGGCATTCGCCCCTTCAGCCGCCTGCCGGGCAACACTATCGGCCAACAATTGCCGGGTCCGTGTTTGCTGGTTGATGGGGGCGTTGGCGGCTTCCGCAGCCGCCGCATTCGCCGCTTCCACCCGCAGTACCGCATCCGCCCCTTGCAATCGCGCCGCCGTCAGTGCAACTGCGCCCCGCGTCGCCGTCGCCGTCACCGCCGCCTGATCCCGCATACCGGTGGTGATAGACAGCATGGCCCGCTGTTCGGCGATCAGCCCTTCCGCTTTCGCCGCTTCGGATGTCCGGCCCGCCGCATAGGCGGCATTGACCGCCTGGATGCCGGCCAGCCGCACCTGCCGCATGGCCGCATTGCCGGCCATGGCCCGCGTTTCCCGCTCCAGCGCCGCGTGCGCCAGATCCAGCGCTATCTCTTCCTGCGCCGTCATCCCGCCTGTGGCGGGCGGGGTGGTGCCCGTGCCTGTGCCGGGCGGGGTAGTGGGGGCAGTGCCAGCCTTGGGCGGGATTTGCGCCGCCAGCGCCGCCCGTTCCGCCTTCATCTGGTCCAGGATTTCCTGCCAGCGACCGCGCTCAATATTATCGATCCAATCAATACCGATGATCGTGGGGCCTTTGGCCTGCAGCTCCGCGATGCGCTTGTCGAGGCCCGCGACTTCCTCTTGCTTGCTGGGGGCAAAGGCCCGCCGCATCCCGTTCACCAGATTGGTGCCCATGGCAGCACCCTTTTGGGCCAAATCTGTCTTGGCCAAATCCTCGACGAACTTGTCCCATGCCCGCCCCATCGCCGCAAAGGCATCCTCCATTTCGGATTTCATCGCTTTGGCGCTACCGCCAAAGCGCCCTTCCAGCGCCTGCATGGCCAGGGCCAGGGCGCCGGCCCGGTTTCCCTGCCTATCCATGGCCTCAATCGACCTTGCCTGGGCCGGCGTCAAAAAGCGCAGGGATTCATCCAGCTCACGAACGCCCGCAGCCCCTTTCGCAAAGCCTTCGGCCAGTTTTTCCGCCCAGCTACTCAGATCCCCCCCCTTGACGGCAGCGATATCGCCGGCCACCCCCACCATGGCTGTCACCATGGCCTCACCCTGGATACGGCCATTGGCAATGATGGCGCGCAGACCGCCTGCCACGGCATCGCGCCCCAGCCCTTTGGCATCCGCCACGGCAAAGCTGATTTCCCGCAACCGCTGGGCCGAAATGCCTAGCGACGGGTTCAGCGCCGCGATGGCGGTGTTGAACCCGCGCGCTTCCTTGCCGATTTCGGCCAGCCGGGCACCCACGATATAGGTGGGCACCACAATCAGCGCCAACGCCGCCGCCGCCACATAGGCGACAGGCGGGATGCGGGACAACATCTGCCGCATCCCGCCGAAAACCTGGGTAATCTGCGGCCCCTGCTGGGCAATCGCCATAAAGGGAGAGCCACCGGACACGATCTGTGTGAAGAGATCATTGAACTGATAGGATAAATTGGTCAATTGATGGGACGTAAGGCGCCCCGCACCGGTTAACGCATTATAGCCGCTGGCGACTTGCGCCGTCAGGGCGGCATGGCGTTGCGCACTGATGGCCCCGGCCGCCAGCGCGTCATCCAGCAATTTCGTCCGGGCCGCCAGCATCTGCGCCGACCGTGCCGCCGGATTCATTTCAGCATCAAGATGGTCAACCGCCGCCGTCAGCCGCGCAGCCCCTTCCTGCGCCGCCCGTGCTTGCGCCTGTGTCAGTTGGGTCATCAGCGTGGCATGGCGCGCGGCCGTGATCGAACCCGCCGCCAGCGCGTCATCCAGCAACTTCGTCCGGGCCGCCAGCACCTGCGCCGTCCGGGCCGCCGGGTTCAGTTCTGCGTCCAACTGGTCAACTGCTGCCGTCAACCGCGCAGCCCCTTCCTGCGCCGCCCGTGCTTGCGCCTGCGCCACCTGCGTCATCAGCGTGGCATGGCGCGCGGCGTCGATGGCCCCAACCCCCAACGCCTGGTTCAACAGTTCAGTTCTGGCTGTCAGCGTCTGCGCTGCCCGCGCCGCCGGATTCATTTCGGCATCCAGGCTATTTACCGCCGCGGCCAGCCGCGCAGCCCCTTCCTGCGCTGCCCGCGCCTGTGCTTGGGCAAGCTGCCCCGTCAATGCAGCATGGCGGGTAGCATCAATGGCCCCGGCGGCCAGGGCCCGGCTCAACAATTCGGTTCTAGCTGTCAATACCTGCGCCGCACGGGCCGCAGGGTCCAACTCGCCTTCCAACTGCAGCACCGCCGCCGCCAAGCGGGCGGTATGCGCACTGCTGCGGTCGGCGGATTGACCCAAACGATCAATCCGCCCGCCCGCATTGGCCGCAGCATCGGCAGATGCCTGGACATCCTGTCCCGCCCGCCGGGCCGCCTCCGCCATTTCAGCCAAGGATGTTTTGACGCGATTGGCCCCGCGCGTGATATCCGCGACATCCGCCAAAAGCTTCAGGCTGACAGTATGCTGGGTATCCGACATCAGCGGTTCCAAACATCAAGGGCTGCCTGTTCCGCCGCCCGCAGGCGCCCCCACGCCATTGCGTCCAGGGTCACGCTATATGCAGAGGCCAGCAGCGGCACGGCGCTGTAATCAAGGCCCACGCGCTGGATAATGCCGGGGGCCAAACCACCGCCGACCGCCAGCCACCGCCATTGCGTGGCCAGCGCCGTGAACAGGCGGAAAAATGGCACATTCTCAGGCCATAGCAGCAAGCGCTGGGGCTGGTCCGCCGCCGGCATGGCGATATGGAAGAAGGCGGCATCTTCTACCAGCTCCTTCCCACCGCCAATGCCACCGCCAGCCCAGGCGCTTACTGCGCTGGCGAGTTTCCCTCCGCGCGCTCCAGCACCGCCTCACCGGTAATGGACTGGCGATAGCCCTCGTTCAGGCCGGCCAGCAGGAAGGCATTGTTCATCGCGGCTTCCAGATTGGCCGGATTGTGCGGCTCACGCAGGTTCCAGCCGGTCAACACGCGCCGCAACAGCGATTTATCCAGATCCATGGCCGTGGCGCGATGCCCGTCCTCGCGCGCTTTATCCGCTTTTCCCACCATATCGCGGGCCTCATCCGTAGGCAGCGCCCGGAACTCAGCCTGGAACCGGTGGAGTTGGAAGCGACCGGGGCGGGCCGGATCGGGGATTTTTACCTCGATCGGCCAAGTATAAGAGGTATCGTAACCAATATTGATGGACAAAGACATGAACGGGCTCCATGGGATACGCTCCCCGCACGAACGGGGAGGAACGATCACCAATGTAGCCGGCCGCACCGGGTGCAGAGAGGTGCGGCGGCCATGTCCCTAATGGACAGGAGAATTCAGCCCAACCCTCAACACTCAAGGTCAAAATTCTTGCGCGTTGCGCTGTGATTGTTTTTTTTGCGCCTCAGCATTTGCCTTAAATGACCCAGGCGGTAAGTACCGAAGCGAGCCGTTATTGTGGTAGAAATGCGGATACTGCATCACGATCTCAACAGTGGGGCGCTCCCATATCCATTGGGTGGCGGGCACGGAAAAACCTCCCTCAAGTGCCGCCTTCACCTGGTACGAAGTCGGGGGACCATACTTAAGGGTCACGGCTTCCCTGGCGAGCTCGAAATTCTCATTACGAAAATCTGCATCGATATCCTGAATTTTCCCGTTCTCAAAATTATAACTAACTGAATATGCTAATATATTTCCAATCCTTGGGAATCTCTCCATGCAATGATCTGAATAATCAGGCTTTGGGCACTCCACTTTAAGAACTTTCTTCAGTTCAGCCTTTGTCATGCCGAATTTGGCACCTCGAAAACTGAACTCCTCTTCGGCTGCATAAGCCTGGCCGGCAACCCCGAAAACGCACAGGCCGATCACGGCAAGGCTGCATCGCTTGAACATAATCTCTCCCCATGGCTCTCTAACCGGGGGAGAGATTATCAATCTTAATACGAGAAGAACAGGCTGCTATTTTACCGTCAACGTCACCGGCCCGGCGGTATCAGCGGTGTAACGCGTTGCCATGGTGAGGTGCCGATAACCATCAACATCGGCATAGTTCACCTTCGGCCCCAATTGTACCTTGGCGCCGGTCAGATCAACGATGTTGCCGGCCACCGTCCCATGGGTCAGCGTCACCGCCACCAGGGTAGGGGGCTTGGACATGGCCAGCGCAAAGAAATCCTTCACCGCCACGCCGGGGTCTTCGAAATTCAGATTACCCACGGGCACCGGGTCCCGGCTTTGGATGCTTTCCTCGCCAACCAGGAAGCGCCCCACCACTTCGTTGCCGGAATCGAAGGTCAGTTCCTGCAACTTGCCAACAAAGCCATCGACACTGAAATCGCTGTTGGCATCATTGACCAGCAATTCATTGGCCGCCGCATAGGTTGCAGCCGGCAGGGTGGCGGCGGCCGTGGTCACCGGCACAAACAGGCCCTTGCCGTCGAAACTGGCCAGCAGCCACTTCCCGGCACTGGCATTCAGCGTGATTTTGCCACGCACGCCCACCAGCTTGTGCAGCGCCCCCTTCATCTGGAAATACAGGGTGGCCGATCCGTGCAGTGAATTGATCGGCTTGTATTTCACATCTGTGCTGGCCGTGACCGTCTGCGACCAGCCCGAACACAGCATCACCGCCCCCCAACTGGGGGCAGTACCCGCCGTGCCGCTGCCGCACAGGGCAAAATCAAATTTCACGCTGACATGGGTGCCAGACAATTGCTGCACCGGGGCGCCCAGCGTGGGATTATCCACATCCAGGGTTTCTTCGTTCCCTTCGACCGGCGTGATGGACCCGTTCAGGGTCTTGATGGCATTGGCGGTACCGCTTGGCGCTGCATCGGTGCCATAGGTGGTTTCCGCCTTCAACAAGATCAGTTTTTCTTTCCAGGTGAAAGCCATTTACCCCTCCTTGCCGGCATCGGCCGGCTGCACATTGCCGCCCGCACGGGCGCGCCGCTGATCCTTGGGCCGATCTTCAACCGGATTGGCCGGTTCAACCGCGCCGGCCTCATCCAGCCGGTTCAGCCGCGCGCCATCCGCATCCCGCGCCCGATTGCCCAGCGGGTGATCGTCGGTCCCTTCGACGCGCCGCAGCACACCGCCTTCGTTGATATAAGTGCCGCCTTGCATGGCTACTCCCGATGCCGTGTGTAGAAAGACAGGCTGGCCGAATGGCACAGCCATTGATTGGCCAGCATCGCCGGCCCCGTTTCATCCAGGTTGACACCGCCGCTGAAATCGCCGGCGCCAAGCGCGGGGATGAACCCATCGACCAGCCCGCCCAGGCTGGTATCCGCCTCCAGGGCCAGACGTACCGCCTCGCACAGGCTGTCCATGACCAGTTCGGACGCCGTGGTATCCTGGATGCCCAGCAAGCCCCGGATGGTCCATTTCGTATCCACGATGCGGCGGGCCAGCGCACTGGATATGGACCGCCACTGCGCGCGCCTGACAAACCACCCGCGTATCTCTGCACCCCCTGGCCCGGTCCACAGGTATAATTCGCGCATGGGGTTCTGCTGTGCCGCGTAGCGTTCCCGATCATGCACCCGGCCGATCTCCGGCACGGCCGTGATGGCCGTGATAATGGCGGCACGGATTGCAATCATGCCGCCCCCCCGATCCCGGCCCATGTGCGCGCTGCCGCCGCCTCCACCGCCGCCACGATCTGGGACTGCACCGCAGCCTGACCGGACGCAAACATATGGGCCGCCTGTGTGCCTTCCGTTTTGATCTTCCAGGCGATAGCCCAGGCAATGGCGTTGGCCTTGTCATCCGGCATCGCCCCCAGCCGCCGCCGCACCCAATCGACCAGCGGTTCGACCGGCGGCATATGCGGCCGCGCCCCTGATTCCACGGGTGCCGCATAGGCCAATGATGTCCCCACGATGGCGGTTACGCTGGTGGCCGTGATTTCCAGCGGCATCAGGCCGATGGAATTGCGCAGGGTACCCGCCCCGCTGGTCGGCGTTCGGTCAACGATTTCCCGCTGCGCCAGTAGCCCCCCCATCGTCAACGCCTGGGTCAGATGCCTGATCAGGTCTTCCGGCGCGCGCGCCCATGCATCCGCCAATCCTTGGGCATCAATCATGACCGCCCCCGCCGGAACAGCCTCGTCCCTCCCCAGGCGCCGGTTTTGCCCACCGGTACCGTGGCGCTGGCTCCGGCCAGGCGCTTCGGATCAATGCCCAGCAGGTTGTAATACTGCCCGCGCAGGTCCCGTGCGCGCTTGGCATAGGCATCTGATTTGCCGGCATGGTTGACTGCATCGACCTGGATCGTGCTGTCGCTGTCCCCGGCCGTGGCACCGGCCCGGCCGATCAGGATCAGATGCGCAGCATATGATGCGATAGCTTCCCGGTCTTCCGGCGGCACGGTGTCGGTGTCCGCATCCACCTCATGCGCGGCCGGATAGGTCAGGCGCAGCTTGTGGCCGGCGGGGATGCCGCCATAGACCATGATCCAGATGCCCGCTGGCGCATAATAGACGCGCCAGACGCTGGACGGCAGCAGGGCCGACGGGTCCTGGTCCAGCGGATATTCGATGGTAAGGCCCGGTACCCCCGGCAGCCAGTCCGCCGGGGGCGACACCTTTGTTGTCCCGTCCCCGGTGACATCGGCCACAACCAGGCGCGGCCGGTCCCGGCCATATTGGCGCAGGGCCGCCTGGATGGCCTCGTCGCGCGCGGCGGCGCCGGCGGCTGTCACAGCCTCCGAACCCGCCAGCGTCACTACCAGTGCCACCAGATCAGCCAGCGCCATGATGTCAGACCCGAACCAGCGTGATCAGGATGTCGATATCGGTGAAGGTCGGGCTGCTCGTACCGCCGATATCCAGGTCTATGGTCAGTTCAGCCTCATCCGCCAGCTTGGCGGTGGCAATCGCCGCCTCGGTGAAACTGTCCGCCACGACGGCCACCGGGGCCGACAGCACCGTGGTGCCCCCGACCTTCACATTGGCGGCCAGGGTGGGGGTGGTACCGGTGCTGACCCGCGCAGTGGTGCTGATCCCGGCCAGATAGGCAGGGAACGGCAGGCGGAAGGCGGCAGCGCGGGTCACATCGGCATTGCAGGACGGGATGCGCACGGGCAGCAGGACGACGGGGGCGCCGCCAATGGACGGCAGTTTCGTGGCCATGGGGGAACCTTTCAGGAGAAGGGTAAAAGGAAAAGGAGGGAGCCTGCGCGGCAGCGTGGGAGGGCAGGCAGTCGATTAAGGCACTACTGCCTTGTAGAAAGGCCGCCAGTCGCAGACGGCACCGCCATAGATGTGCCGCAGCTTCCAGGTCAGGGTGTCGTTGAAGAACATCGACCCGCTGTTCGGCGCGTCCTGGACGAACAGTTCCGGTTCCTCCTGACCGTCCAGGAAGCCGATCTCAATGCCGGGCACATCCAGCGGGTCGGCCACGGCCACCCAGTCGTTCTGGTCCGTCCAGTACCAGACTTCCACGACCACCGGGCGGGTCCGCTGCACGAAGTCGGCGTCCAGATTGGTCGCGCGGACGAACAGGTCTTCGGCCACCCGGGTCTGATAGGGCGACACCAGCAGGAATTTCGGCCCGACACCGACCGTGTCATCCTCACCCGCCTTGGTGCGCGTGATCAGGCCGACGCGGGCCGCGTCCCAGCTATCCTTGCTGATGGCGGCGGTACCCAGATTGCCGCGACTGGCATGGAACAGCGCCGTGTTGTCGTAAATCGTCGGATTGTCGCGGAAGAAATCGAAGACGAACTTGGCCAGGGTCCGATTGGCGGCGCGTGACAGCTTGGTGGGGATTTGCCGCACGGTACCAACATCGTCGTTGCGGATCATCTCCAGCGACACGCTTTCCAGGCCGCCGCGCTTTTCGACGACATATTCAGCGCTCTCATCGCCGGGGCTGGGCAGGTCCAGATAGGGCTGGCGCTCACCAACCTTCGGGATGGCACCATACCCACCCACGCGCACGCGCGTCTGCTTGCGGAAATCGCCCACCCGCGTGACATTCACCAGCGGTCGCCATCCCGCCAGGGCCGTCTGCTGCTTGTAATCGGCCAACATGCGGCGATTGATCGTGTCGCCCAGGGCATCCGGGAAGCT
Organism: Azospirillum sp. RU38E; assembly: GCA_943370215.1. Taxonomy (GTDB): domain Bacteria; phylum Pseudomonadota; class Alphaproteobacteria; order Azospirillales; family Azospirillaceae; genus Niveispirillum. Next base: position 70,345 of record CALRQC020000021.1, on the reverse strand, counting down.
TTCGGTTCCCAGCGCCTCGCGCAGCCGCGCCTCGTCACAGTTCTTCAGGCGGCCGCTGAAGCGCCGGTCGCCGGTGATATCCAGATAGATGTCCCGGATACTGCCGGCATGGCGATGATCCTGATGGTTCGGATCAAAGAAGGCTTCCAGCATCGTGGCGACCTTCTCCCGCCGGCTTTCGCCGCCCTCAATGCGGGCGGACGGCCCCAGGTCCAGCACCTGGCCGCCGCCCAGCCCCAGCCCGGTCAGATAGGACTGTTCAGCCTTGATGGCCTCCTCGATCTGCGCCTCCGTAAGCGTGCCCACGTCGTCGCGCGCCAGCAGGGCGGCGGCCACCTTGGCCCGCGCCTGTGCTGGCAGCCCGCAGCGGCCCACCCGGTCACGGACGGACTGGCGGGCTTCGATCAGGGCCACCACGGCGGCGTTATCGGCAGCCGCCGGCAGGGGCGCCGCTTCCGTCAGCACTTGGTCCAGCAGCGCTTCCAACTGCGCTTCGGTCAGGGTGGCCTCATCCACACCGGCCAGCAATGCCGGTCGGTGGGCCTTGATTTTGGCGAGCAATTGGGCGCGCGTCATATCATCCTCATGTTCGGGAGCGGCGGCTTCGGCAAGGTCGAGGACAGCGCCGCCGGCGCCGGCATCGACGATCAGATCGACCGATTTGATTTTCAGAAGCTGCTGGGCTTCCGTGATGGTGACGCCACCCACTTTCCGGCGCGCGACCTTGGCGCTGGCGTCAATGGACAGGCCGAAAAGGCCCGCCATGCCGCCAGCCACCGCTTCCCGTATCGTCACAGCGATATCAGCCGCCGGATTGATCAGCGTCATGACGGCCTGAATTTCGCCGCTATCGGGGCCAGGGCCGGGGGCAAAGGCCGCTTCGGTCAACTGGCCGATCAGGTTGCGCACATCCTTGCCGCCCGATTTCAAATGGTCGGCATCCGATTTGGCGAACACGCGGGCGCCGTTGAACAGCGGCACCGCTTCGCGCAGCACGGCATCGGGATAGAAGTTATTGTTGAGAGACATCCCGGCGCGGATGACGCGCACCTTGTAGCGCCGTACCGGTTTATCACCATCCCCAAGCGCTTCCAGAATTACCAAGGCGCTCATGCCGGTGTCCTCAGCTTTTGGCCCGCGACGGTCACGACAGTGAAATCTTCACCATCGTCCGACACCCGCCAGGACAGGACCTCAGCCGGGGAGATGCCGACCGACCGTGCCGCCTCCCGAAGGGTCACCGTTCCGGCGCCCAAGGGTGCCTCCCGCCTGGCGCTGTTGGCGGCGTTAAGCGCCGCATCCAGTTCCCGGCCCACACGCGACAGTTCAGCCTGATTGGCATCAAGGACAGCTTTGCTAACGGCTTCACGCTCTTCCGCCACCGAAAGCGCCGCTTTCGTGGCATCCAGCTCGCCCTGCATCTGGGCAATCCGCCCCTGCTGCGCTTCAAGCGCAATCAGCGCCGCTTCCAGCGATTCCGGCTGGTGCGTGGCAGGCGGGGCATTCTCTTTCGAGGTTTTGGCGGCCATCGGGTTACTCCGGTGATATCTGCCACCAGAATAGGTCCGCACCCATTGCGGACTAAGGTTGCCCCGCCTCTACCCAAGCGGGGCCGCTTACATCGTCAGTAACGCACCAGTAACGGGGGCAGGATGCGGCGGGCCGGATCGCCCCTTGCCTGACAGCGGCCAAGCCGCCCGCCGCATCCAGCGCCCGTCTTTTGGGGTAATCAAAAACCCCCATCCGCAGCCGGGGCCAGCAGCCGCGCCACAGGGCTGTTGCGCAGTTCTTCCTCGCTATAGGGCCGGCGGCCAGGTGTGATCATCTCCCAGCTATCCATGTAGGGTAGCTGGCTGCACCCGCAGTTGATGCGTTCGCCGATGGGAGCCTTGGGGTCGCGCGGGTGCATAAGGGTGATACCCCGCGCCAGGATGAAGGGTTGATCCACCGGCTGGACCTGCCCATCAATCGCGTCATGGGACAGGCGCGGGTGCAGTTTACCAGATCGCCGCCATTGCTTTTTCAATCCCGGCAGCATGGGGGCGGCTTGTTCCATCCGGGCCTGTGTTGCCATTGTATAGGCCGTGCCCAGCTCCGTGCGCACGATACTGGCGGCGCGCTCACCGCTGCCGCCGATAATCGCCTCTACCTTCTGCGCCGCTTCAAACGGCGTCTGGGTACCGATGGCGGCAAAGGCGATTTCGGCATTTACCTTGTTGATGGCCGTGGTGCTGATATCGCGGATGCGGTCGGTGGTAAAGGATCGCATCGCCATCAGTACCCCCGTATCCAGGGCCGCTAGATGGGGGACGATATCGACGCCAGCGGCAGCCAAAGGCGCATCCAGCAGGGCTTGCCCCTCTACCCAGGACTGGTCCAGCCCGCCGGCCAGACTATCGCTCATCTGCCCCTCAATGGCGCCGATGGCCCGCCGCACTTCCGCCTGCAATTGGGGTAGACGCCATGCCTCAAAATCCGATGGCACCCCCGCCAATGTGGCCTTGATATCCAGCGCTGCCAGTTGCAGCAGCCGCAAGATTTCTTCTCGCGTGGCCACCTGAATGGCCACCCCGGCACGGATACGGCGCGCTCGCTCAGAAACAAAGCGCCTGCGGCGTTCAGCATTGTTCATGGCCGTCATGGGTGCCCCGGCTTCGGATAGGGGCAGATGGCCAGCGTCAGGTCCTTCAGCTTTCGCCGGTCGATGAAGTACAGGTAGCGGAATTGGCGGAAGCTGTGTGCTACGGCCCGGCTTACATTGGTCTGTAAGTACAGCGTCCGCCCGCCGCCGCCCGCCCGCCGGTTCAGCATCATCTCATGGTACCATTCCCCATCCAGGTGGAAAAATCGGGTCCGATGGCAGCCGCAATAGATGAAGTTGGCGGCCTGGTACACGATGCCAGCCCCGCCACAGCGTTCGTCAGCAAACGACTGTATCCAGCCGACCATGGGGAAGGCCCGCTTGATATAACGGATGGCGTAGGACAGCGCCGTGCTTTCCCCGTTTCCGGGCACGGCGTCATCAATCCACATTCGGTTCAGTTCCAGATATTCACGGTTCTCAGTCCCCGTCACGATCCGCCGGCCGGAATTGGGGTTCATCGCATAGCCAAACTGAAGGGCACCCATCAGGCGGCCCTCCATAAACACCCCAAGGTGGATATAGCTGTTGTTGACGATCCGACCGGAATAATGGTGACGGCGGATGATATCCGCCGCCATGGCGCGTGGGATGGTGCGGATATGGAAATGGTCCGTGCCATACCCAACGATCTGGCCTGCCTCAAAAATATGGTTACGGTGGCCGATGGTGGCCAGCCGAGTCGCCTGCTGCATCTGCATCCAAAGAGTTGGACGCTCGCAGGCGCTCGGGTTCGGGGCGCGTGGCCCTCGTGCTGAAGTGGGACAAGGTGCCGCAGCGGGGGCATTTGATGGCAAGCGTTTCCACGTTTCCCCGCGCCAGCAGTTTGCGGCAGATGCCGCAACGGTATTCCTCCAAAGTTGAACTCGCTAAGCATAACCCCGCCCGGTGCACGGGTGACGGGATGGCCGAGGGTCGGCCGACTAAAGCCATGTGGGATCGTTCCCCACGGTTCGGGGCGTTGGCGCGCCCCGGCCCCCGTCGGCCCCTTGGCCGGGGGGAATATCGCGGCCCTGTTCATTCCGGCTCGCCCCGTTGGGGGGCATCAGGTGCATCGGCAGGCGGCAGGTCCTGGTCAATATCCGGCGGCAGGGTGAAGCCGTCGCGGCTCTGCTGTTGGGCCTCGCGTTCCCCGGCCTGTTTCTTGGCCTTTTCCAGCTCGGCCGGCGGATCAATCTTGGCGCCCAGCATACCGGCGATCAGGGCGATGATCCCCAGGGCCGTTTCTTCGGTCAGAAGGCCTTGCTGGATCAGGCTGATGCAGGATGCAGAGACGGCCGACAGGGCAGCCGCTACACGCGACGCGTCCTTGGTGCTCAATTCCGGCATCACGGCCCGCACCTGGAAGGCCGGCTCCCGCATTCGTTGGGCGATGTCGGCCCGCCCCAGTTGCGCCATGCGGCGCCGGATAACAAGCGTGCCAACGGCAACCAGCATGGCCTTGATGATGTTCTGACGCATGGTCAGAACGGTCAGGGTGGGGTCTGCCATTTCGGCAGCCGACGCCCGGTTGACATCCGATCCGTCGCCATACCAATGGCCGGGGATGGTGGCACCGCCCAGGATGTTGGTCAGAACAGTACGGGTCAGATTGGTGACGTCATGGCTGTTCAGCGCCGGGGCCTGCGCCTTCCATATCTCGGACTCATTATGCACGCGGGTGGTGGGGCCGCGCGGCCCCTGGATTTCGCGGGCCTTGGCGTCCAGTTGCTCTTGTGTCGCACCCTTGATCTCCACGTCCCACAGCACCGCGCGCATCAGTTCGGCGCGCTCCAGCTCCCCATACAGCAGCTCCTCATAGGCGTCGCACCAGTCGATGGCAGACAGCAGGTCCGACCGGCCGCGCGCGCCGCCCGTCAGGGCATTGATGCGCCAGAAGAAGCACTCGCCATCCTGGAAGCCTTCACGCAGCTTCTGCGCGCCCTCACCGAATATGGTCTCCGGCCCGTTGACGATGACACGCAGCAGCCGGCGCCGGCCGCCCGGCCGCCGGATGACAACACCGACGGGCTGGCGCTTATTGTCCGGGTCCATGATGACGCGGTCGATATCGGCCGGGTCTTCAAAGCCCAGTCGCACGGCGCCATCGATCTCGTTTTCATGCACCACCCAGACCTGTTCGCCGAACAGGGATAGTTCCCGCACCAGATCAGGCAGGTTCTCATCCATGCGGTTGATGGGGTCTGTCCAAAACTCCGAAAGCCAGGCCGCCGCCTCTTCATCGTCGCATTCCAGGCGCACCCCACCGGCCATCAGATAGGCCACCGGCAGTTCAACCAGGCGATTGGCCAGACGCAGGCGCTCCCAGCCATAGACGGCCAGTTCCTGCATTCGTGCTTGCGTGACAGGGGCCAGATCGCGGCGGCCATCGGTGCTAAGGGGCCGCCAGCCCGCTTCATCCCCGTCAATGGTGACACCCGAGGCTTCAACCAGATTGCCCATGGTCGCGGCAACCGCTGCCACCGGAGGCAAGGCAGGGGCGGGTGCGGCGGCATTCAACAGGCGGGATAGCCAGGACATCAACGCGACCTCTTGGTGGCGAAAAGCGACTTCAGCGCAGTTCGGGAGAACATGCGGGGGTGAATTTGGCCGTGGCGTTCCATGCCGGCCGGCGCGGGCGGGGGCGGCACGGTGACGCCTGCCGCCGGGGTTACGGCCATGTCTGCCCCGCCCAGCGCCAGGGCCAGCGCCCAGAACCGGTCGGCATGGTCCTTTTCATCTTCCGGGGTGACCATGCGCGGGGCGCCGGTGGCCCCGGTGATTTTCTTGATCTTGTGCAGGTCCGCCCGCAGCACTTGGTTGCCCATGGGGATACGAACGGTGCGGTCTTCGAACTTGTCCTTGACGATGGTAGCCAGATTAAAGGGCCGGGCACCGTTCAACAGCACCCCCTCAACCCGCAAGTCGCCATAGCGGGTCTTGGCGTCTTCCACAGGCTTCTCACCCATGCCGGTCTGATCCATGGCGATCCGGCCGATATTGGCCAGGCCATAGCGCGCGACGATCTCATCCAGCGTATCGTCCTGCTCCCGGAAAGTGATGTTCCGCCGTTCCACGATCTCGCGTGTCACAAACACATCCCCCACCAGTTCCAGCACCCACACCACCCACAGATGCCGGCGCCGGGCGATATCGTTGCCAATGAAGATGGTCCCGCCGCCATAGGCTTCGGGGAAGCCGGCCGTCTCATCCTCGCAGGTGGAAATCAGCTCGTAGGGCAGCCAGGCGCTGGCATCATCCAGCCAATCCAGCTCGTATTCCTGGCTCCACAGATCCTCGTCATTCAGACCCGCCTTCAACTCCTCGATGTCGCGGGGCAGCCCATCCGCCACGGCCCGGTAAATGTCCACATGGTGGCGCGACCAGGTGCTGTCCTTGGCCGTCATCAGCTCATAGAACTTGTTATTCTTGCCGTTGGGGGTGGATGTAACGCGCAGCTTGTGCCCGGCCGAAATCACCGGGAAAAGCGCCCCCCATATGGCCTTGCTGTTGGCATGGAAGGCGAATTCGTCCAGGAACACATTGGCACTGAAACCGCGCGCGGTGTCGGGATTCGCCGGCAGCGCCGTTATCCGGCTGCCGCCCGGTAACGTCACCTCCAGCGCCTTGTAGCTGGCCCCGCTGCCGCCCTTCCATTCCACTTCCTGTTCATCAACGCCGATTTCGTAGGCCTTGGCGTGGCGCTTGACACCTTCATCCATGGCTTCTTTTGCTTGGCGTTCACCGCGCGACAGGATGACCCAACGCGCCCGCCGGCCTTCCGCGATGGCCGCAAAGCAATCGTCCACCACTTCCAGGGTCGTGGTGAAGGTCTTGCCCGTCTGCCGGGCGAACATGCCGATCTTGAACCGGCTTTCATCCAGCATCCATTGCCGCTGGTAGCGGTGCAGGGGAACGGCAGCGCTGCTCATTCAAACAGCCCATAGACATCCTGGCGGATGCGGCGCAGCGCCTCGGCCATAGACGGCGCGGCGGCACTGGTGCCACCGGCGGCTTCCGCCTCGGCTTTCTTCAAGGCGGCATCCACCTTGACCTGCAGTTCCTTCCGGACACGCAGTTCCAGTTCCGCCGACATCTTTTCGGCACTGGCCACGTCCTTGATGGTGCGGGACAGCAAGGCTAGGTCTTTCGGGTCCAACCCCGCAACAGCCCCTTCCTCACCCTCTTCGTCGGGCATCATGCTGTCCAGGGTCTGGAATGCGGCGGTCTTCAGCATTTCCTGCACCAGGCGGCCGACATCACCCTTGGGGTTCTCGCCCAGCTTGGCCACCCAAACGCCGGCGACTTCCTGCGCCTCCCGGTAACGCTTAAGCTGCCTTTCGGCCTTCTGTTTGTAACGGCCCACGGCGCTGCGGGACACAGGCGCCCCCATGGCGCGCAGATGCGCCACGATGCTGTCGATGGTGGCCCCATCACGCACCAGGCGGTCCATTTCCTCCCGGATGGCGGCGGGCAGTTCAGCCAGGCGCTTGGGATCGCCGCTGGCCCCCAGGGCGCGCAGATGCGACAGGATCGCCGATGCCGTGTGCCGGCCGGTGGACAGCAGCCGCACCACCTCCGGCCAGATCAACCGCCCATCCGGGTCTGTCGGCGCGGGCTTGGACGATGCCAGCCCTTCCAGCATCCGGGCAACGCCATCAATGCCAAAACCGGCGCGCAGCAACCCATTGGCCGCCCCCCAGATGCGTTCCTTCAGATCATTCAGGCCGCTGACCGCATCCGTCATCATCAGCTCGTGCGGCTGGGGCGGGCAATGCCGGGGACCGTGATACGACCGCGCGCCACGTCCTCCGCATGGGGTTCCAGATAGGCCATGCACAATTCCGGTGACGGCTGTTCAAGCCGCAGATATCCCTGGCGTTCCAGCCAATCCAACTGCGTGCGGATCATGTCGCGGGAGCACGATGGCACGAACTGCGGCACGATGCGGTACAGCAGGGCATCGGAACATTGATGCCCTTCATCTTCGATCAGCACGCGCAGGATCGACAGACGCGTGTTCTCAATTTTGTGTTCAGCGTAGCTCTTGGTCATGCTGTCTTCACCCGTCGCAGAAAATCGTCCATCACCGTGACCTGCTGTTGCAGCCGGTCAACCAGCTTGTCGGCACCCTCCAGCTTGGCACCGAATACCTTCATTTCGGCGCGCAGCTCGCGCATCCCCGCGACCGTTTCGATCCATTGTTCCTGGTCCGGCAGGTGCTCTATGGCCGCCTCAATGCGGGTTTGCCGTTGTTCCAGGCCGCTGATGGACGTGATGGCCGGCTGCATCGCCTTGACGGCCGCTTCGATACCGGTCAACCGGTGATCAACGGCCTCAATGGCCGCCGACACGGGGGCAACCGTTTCCTCGGCCTTGTCTTTGGCAATCTTTTTGATCGACCAGACAACCCAGGCAACGAAGATCGTATTCACGGCGCTGACGGCGGCCAGAATGGCGATGATCCAGCTCGGAATATTCATCGACGCAAGCGCTCCTCAATCTGGCCCTGGCAGTAAAGGCATCGTTGCGCGTGCGGCTGCACCACCAGCCGGGCCGGCTCAATGGGCTCGCCGCAATCCTGGCAATCTGTACGGCAGGGCAACGCGCTGCCCTGCCGTGCGCGCACCAACAGGGAATCCTGTTCTGCCAGTTGGGCCGCCTGCGCCGTATCAACGATATCAGCCGGCATCGCTCACCCGGCCAAACACAGCGGGTTGATCCGGGTGCGGTGCCCATTCGCCCAGCCTTGCTTCCAGCCGCTGGCGCAGGCCATTTTCACTGACGCCAAACCGCTTCAAGGCGTCCGGCACCGCCTCTGCCGCATAACCTGCGGCTTCGGCCACCAACCGGGACCGGACTTCCACCCGTGCCAGATCGTCACCCTTGCGCACGGCACTTTCCACCGCCCATGCCAGGGCACGGTGCAAAGCATCGTCCAGATAGCTCCGGATCAGGCCATCCTCTTTCAAGCGCAGAAAGCGTGTCAGGCTGCGGACACCGAAACCGCCCAGGGCAGTCAACGCCCCGCCGATGATTTCCACGCCATAACCCCAGATCGGGCGCAAATCAGCGGTCACCGTCTCGGCTGCCACGGCCTGCCCGGTGAACAGCAGGAAGGCACCACAGAACAGGCCAAGGGCGGCGATACCCGCCCCGGCCAGCCGCACCCCGGCATGTTCGGCGAAGCCGGGGGTGATGGAATGGACGATGGCGCGGATGGCCAGCGCCAGCAAAATGATGGCGGTGAACATTTACAGATTTTCCTTGATGCTGGGGGCGATCAGGCCAGACCAGGCGGCCATGAACTTGGCCGGGCTGCCTTTGCCGCGCGCGGTGTTGTAGTGATCTTTCCAGTAATCTGCATAACCGGCCACATCGCCCTGTCGGGGCAGCGGTTTCGGCGCGCGCAGATAGATCAGCCGGCACATGATGGCGGCATAGGCCAGATTGCTGGCCAACTGCCGATCAGGCGATCCGATATGCAGGAAGCGGGTGACCGCATCATCCAGGCCGCCCCGGAAGCGCAGGTAATTGTCCCGCACATCCCCCGCCGTGGCGGGTTCAATCTGCCAATATCCCAGCGCTGGCCCGCCCCCGATCTGGTGAATAGCGGAAAATCCGCTTTCAACGGCGGCGGTCCCCATCACCAGATCAATAGCAGCAGGCGCAGCGAACTGTGGCAGCCGGGCGGCATCGGCAATCTCGGCCAATGTCGGTTCGACAATGGCGCGGCGCAGATAGGCAATGGAGCGGATCATGGGACCACACAGGCAGGAAAGGTGATCCCCAACCCTATCCTGATCGATACGCCGATATGAGGTGGCCCGGCCGCACCCCCTTCCCATGGAAAAGGGGGAAGAAATCCGCACATTGTACGAATTTAGGTCTTGCGAAATCCGCACGACGTGCGGTATAAAATAGGTGTGAACGGCGCTGGTGCCGGGCACAAACCAGAAAGGAGGTGACGTAATTGCAGCGGTTCCTGGGGTGGCTGAAGTCCCTTGGTGCCGAATTTGAGCTCAGCTTCGCGGTCAGGCTCAAAATCGGTGGTAAGAAGGACTAAGTAAGGCCACGGCGGGGATGGGAAACCATCCCCGCCACCCCGGAAACGACTGTTACGTCACCTCCTGGCCAGGGAGATTATCATGCGGGCTGCGGATTTCAAGGCATGGCGCAAAACCATGGGCTATACGCAAAAACAGGCAGCGGAAGCCTTGGGCTTGGGTACCTCCACCATTGAGCAATATGATCGCGGGGTGCGCAAGGATGATGGCACAACCGTCACCATCCCGCTGACTGTCGCCCTGGCTTGTGCCGCCCTGGCCGCCGGCCTGCGCCCCTGGCAAGCTACCGCTTGATGGGGCGTGGTGCCGGCGGCGCTGCCACTCCAACCCGCTCCATCAATGGCAGGGGTGGCGCACTGCCCGCCGGCATCCGCCGTCCGGCAGGCCGGATGCCAGTGGTAGCCACCCCAGGCTCTACCCCTTCGCAGTAACGCTGCACCATGCTGGTGGTGATGCGCAACGCGTTGGCAATCTCCCGATAAGACCGGCCCCGCTGCCGCAGGGCACGCGCATCCAGCATCGCCAGATACCCCCGCGCCAGGGGCACCTCAATCTTGTCCGTGCCGAACACCCGGTCACGCAACAGCGCGTAACGCCGCTCGCCCAACAGCGCCAGCAGTTCGTTGCCAGCGCGCGGATGGGCGCTGAACCGTACCCGCTCGCCCCCGAATTTTCGCGCCAACAGCACCGCCCAGCGGGTGCCCACGATGGCGGCGGCCTGGGCAAGCGTTTCGGGCAGGATGGGCAAGCTATCCCGCCGCCGAATCCGTTCCTGTTCTTCCTTGGTTAGTTCGGCGATTTCTTGTTGGCGGCGGGTATCAGGAGCGTTCATGGCTGCACCCCCTGGCCAGGGCCGGCGGATGCACCAGCCAGGGCACGGGCCGGATCTTCATGCGTTGTCAAATTCGGTGTCAAATCGGATGCGAAATTCAGTGCGTTGCGGTTGTTCAGTTGATATGGTTGATACTTATAAATTCGGCGCAATGTAGATTTTGCGCTATCAAAGCGTTGGTCATTTTCTGGTTGGGAGTTTGATATGTATATATTTCTTAAGTTTCTGGCGGCACTGCTCTTCCTGGCCGGATTTCTGGCCCTGGTATTAGGCTCTCTTGCCATCGGCGGATCATTGATCAGCATCGCGGGCAGCATCATGATCGCAGCAATATTGTTTGAATCATTGGCCAAGCATCTGCGCCTACAAGAAGAACAGGTAAAGCTGCTGAAGATCATTAGCCAGCAGTTGGGTGCGTAATATTTCATGGACTGAATGGACTTGTTCATACCGCGCCCCCAAACAAATCCATCTGCGCAAGGCGCGCCTCTTCTTCCCGGCGGCGGGCGGTGATTTCTGCCCGCGCCTCTTCCATGTCGGCGGCATCCTCGTTCGTCAGGGGCACGAAGGGCGCAAAACAGCAATCCGTGGTGCAGGCGATCAAGCCCATCAGCGCCGCCCGCAGGGCAGCCTCACCAACTGGCGGATGGGCGGACAGCCAGGCCGCAAAGGCAGCAATCTCCGGCACCGGGCCGCCCAACAGCAGCCGGCCTGCCGGATCACGCAGTTCATGCCCATCCGCCCGGTAGGTCATGGCGTCACCGCCACGCCAACCCGCAGGCACCAGCCTTTCAGAGCTTCGATCAGGTGCCATTTCTCGCCGGTCGATACCCAGCGCAAATCATCCACTTGATGGCCCAACTGCCGGCCGCACCACGCGGCCAGGGCCTTTTCTGTGCCATTTTTCACGGCCCCGGCTTGGTGCAGGTTTATCCACAGCGCCCGCATCTTGCGCGTTTGCGGATCACTGGCCAGCTTCTGCCGTCCCGGCCCTTTTTTGGCCCCGCGCTTCATCAGCGTATCCAGCACCCGGTCATGATCGCGCGCATCCATCGCCCTCAGACTATTCTTGCCGGTGGTGGCCTCCAGAAAATCCCGCCAACTCTCTTCATCCAGCAAATCCGGCACCTGCCGACGGCGGGTTTGAATGGCCTTGGTAGCGGCCTTGGCCGGGTCTTTTACACTCTGTGTCATAGCGGTCATTTGCGGTCCCTCCGACGCCCCGCCCGGTCCAGGCAGGCGCTTTCATCGTCCAATACGTCCCGAATATCCGCCTCACCCCACCCATGCGCAGCCAGATCAGCCGCCGCTGCCAGCAGGGCGGCCCGCGCCTGGTCAACCGTCATCGCTGCCGGGCCGGTGGGTGCCCGCACATGCCGCGCAATGATCCCCCGGCACTCTTCCCGCTCCCGCGCCGAAAGCGGACGGGACAGCAGGGTCAGCACACGGCCAAGGTTCAGGTCAGTAGTGGGGCGGGGCGGCATGGGTCAGCCCTCCTCGGCATGTGTTGTGTTTTCGACCACCGGCACAATGCGACCGGTGGCGAGGTTCCAACGCAAGCCATGCAAGGGGCATACGACATTGCCGTCACAGTCGGGCGGCACGCTCCCAAGCGGCGCGTGCCTGTGCGGACAAACAAAGCCCTTCGGCCCGGATATCAGCTTGGCGTCTTGATATGCAGCTTCCAATGCCGGCATCAGCGCGCGATGGCCCCTGACAAATTCATAGAATTCACGCGGCGTGGGCGCAGCCGCCCGCCGACATAGGCGACGACGCCATATAGGGTCAGGGTGCGGCACGGTTATATCCCGCCGGCCATCGGGGTTGCGGCACAGCGGCGTAAGGGTCAGGCCCACCACGCCCGCCCGCAAATGCGTGCTAAGCCGGATGGCCAGATCATGGGGGATGAACCGCAGATCGACATGATAATGCGGCCAGGGAAAATTCAGCACCTCCGCATCGGTGTGCTTTGGCCCCATAACGGGCCAGTCCCCGTCCAGCTTATGCCACGTGTACCGTACTGTCGGCACAAGGTAGAACGTGCCGGGGACGGGCGGTGCTGACAGCTCGGTGATGCGTTGCATGATCACACCTCAAACCGGGTTATGGATTGGCTGTTTCGGCACCGCCCGCACATGCGGTTGTGCGGGCCTTCGGATTTGAAGCTGGTTTTGCAGGTCATGCAGGGCCGTTCCCGCTTCCGGGTGGGGCCGGTGGGCCGGGCGTAGTCCCGCTTTGCCCTGACAGCTTCTGGGGAGCGTCCCAGGGCAGCGGCGATTTTCTCCACCGGCTGGCGCCGCGCCGCCATCTGCAACAGCGTGGCGACCTCTTCGTCAGTCCACCGGCTGGTCATCACCACCCCCAGCGGCCAGAAAGGTCAGCACGGCACCCCGGCCCCGCAGGCGCAGGGCGGCGGCCAGATGCATCAACTCAGACCATGCCTCGAAATGCAGGCGGGGCTGGCCATCGGCGGCAGTGGAAAGCCAACAAGCCACGGCGGTTCCATCGCCGGCCCGGATCAGCACCCGGCAATCAACGGTGGGCTGGTGGGGCAGCGGATCATGCCAGAAACCGGCGTGCGTCCCGGCTGCATAGACATGGATATCAGCGGGCGGTGCGGCGGGGAGCGACAGCGCGCTTTCCATGTCATGCCCTCCCACTCAGCTTAGTGGCGATCAAATCAACCACGTCGCTGATGGCTGCTTTGTCAGGCGTCTGCATCGCATCCCCCCGCCGCTACAGCCTTGGCCAGATCGAAGATGCTCTTGCGCACCACGGGGTCACTGATCCGGTAATAGGCCCGCACCAGTTCCAGCGTTTCCCGCTTGTGCATCGGGTCGGGTTCGCCCGCTTCCGGCATCGGTGCCGGCGTGGGGGCGGCCTGTTCGTCCATCCCGTCATAGAAGAACGACACCGGCACATCCAGCACGCGGGACAGGTCGAACAGCCGGCTGGCGCTGACACGATTGGCACCGTTCTCGTACTTCTGCACCTGCTGGAACGTCAGGCCGATGGCAGCCCCCAGCTTCTGCTGGTTCATCCCCAGCAGGGTGCGGCGCAGGCGGATACGGCTGCCGACATGCACATCCACGGGGTGAGCTTTTCCCGTGGCCTTGAATGTACTGGGGCGTCCGCGCCTCTTGGTTACGGTGTCGTTCATTTTCGGGTTTCCTTTCTGATCAAACCGCCGTGGCGGGGGTGGGACGCGGTGCAAACCGCTCCTGCCAAGCCTTCATTTCCGCGTCGCTGATCCCCTCGCCACCCAAGGCGCGCAGGGCATCATTGAGGCACCGCAGCGCGCTGATGGGGGCACCGTCCAGCATGTAGATTGCTGCCAGTTCAGCCGCCGCCCGCCCCTCCTCAACTGAGCGGCGCAGGCTGCGGCGGTTCATGTCCGCCGGGGCGGGGATCGTCTTGGCGATATCCAACGGCACCATGGCCCATTCGCCATCGGGCCGATCACGGCGATAGAAGCGGACATAGCGCTTGGTGCCGATGACACGGACCGCATCGTCAATGGCGCGCGTCACCTCAGCCCAGACGGGATCGTCCACCTGCATCCGGCGCAGGGCCAGGATGGCACCCACATCCACCTTGCCTTCCTGATCCACCTTGAAGGCTTGGGAAACCAGGGCCACCAGGAAGCTGTCCGCTCCCTCCTTCGCGGCGCGGGCCAGGATCATTTCATCCAGCAGCCGCTTGGCAATCTGCAGTTCCGGCCCCAACTGGATGCGGTCGGCCACCTGCACCTTGATCTGCAAGCAACCGTTGAAGCTCGTGAAGGTGCGGTTGCCCTTCGTCTCCCCGCTTTGGGTGACGCCATATTCCTGTGCCAGCAGGGCATCAAAGGCCGCGATATCGGCATAGGTATGGGCCTGGAACCGGGCCAGTTCCGCCGACAAATCCGCCGCATAGGTGCAGCACTTGCGCACCATCTCATCCATCAGCAGATCCACCGGCGGGATGGTATCCAGCGGCTTTAGGTCGCTTTTGGCGTTGCGAAGATACAGGGTGCCGCCAACGTCAATGGCATCCGGGTGTGCTTCATACGCAGTCATATCTACCTTCCAGGTTTTGGGTGATGGTTCGGGGCGGGCGGCTCAGACGTGCCGCTGCGCCTCCCGGTTCTGGGCGGCCCGCGCATCCGGGCCGGGGCTGTACAGCGTCACCAGCGCGTTGGTGCCGGCTTCCCGCACCGTCATCGTGTAGACACCCTCAGTCGATGGCCCCCGCCACGTCAGCAGGCGGCCCGCATGGGTGCCTTCGCTGGAAATCCAGCCGATGGACTGGTCACCGCGAAACAGGTTGCTGTTCATGCTGCTTTCCCTTTCTTGCCAAGGCCCACGCGGCAGGCCGCACAGGCCCGCCAGTGCCAATATTCGGGATCGTCCGGGCCGGGCTCCGGCCGCTGCTGGTGATCGGCGCAGGCCTGGCCGCTGATTGGCTCCGCCAGGAATGGGCATTCGATCTGCCCCAGCCGCGTCCGCACGGCCTCGGCCAGCCGGCTGGTGTCGCGGTCATATTTCCCGGCCAGCACCAGCGACACGGCGGTACGGCTGTACCCGATGGTATCGGCGGCGGCCTGGATACTGCCCATGCGCTGCACCGCAGCCCGCAAGGCGGCGATCCAATCGGGGCCGGGGTCAGGCTGCTGCATCTGGCACCTCCGCCGGCACCAACGGCTGGCCGTTGTTCATGTCGATCAGGCCGCCACCCTGCTGCAATGCGGGGGCAGCGGGGCCAAGGTCGCGCCGCAGCTGGTACAGCCGTTCACCCGTGGCCGTTTTGAACCGGCTGACGGCCACGACACCCACAGCCGCCAAATCGTTCAGGTATGTGCGGACTGACTGCTTGGCGCTGCGGGTGGCCGCTTTCCCGATCACATCCAGCAATTCGCTGGCGCTGGCCTTGCCCTGCATTCTCAGCGCCCGCCAGACCAGGGAGCGCAGGTCAGACGTTACGATCTTCGGTGCAGTAACGGCGGGTGCCGCAGCCAGGGAAGCCCCCGCCGGGGTCAGCGTATAGAACTGTGTGTTGGAACGGCGGATCAGCCTTTGCAGCCGCAGCCATTGCAGCACCTCTGTCAGTGCCTGCGCGTCCAGATCGGCCGCCGCTGCCTGCAATTCCATCAACGTCCAAGGATGGCCAGCACGCGCCGCCATGATCCGCAGCAGGGCAAGGGAGGGGGCAGCCATCATGCACCCCGCTTGACAAGGCGGCCGGCGCACAGCGCCCGCCCGGCCAGATCGCCCGCACCCACCTGCTTTGCGTCATTGGCGGCGGCCCATCGCTCCACCTCGGCAATGGCGTTCTTGGCTTCCCGCAGATACCCGCCGGATTGGCGCAGGATTTCCGCCGCCAGATCGTCCGCAATAGCGACCTCGGCGAGCTTGTCGCACATCAACCGGATATCGGACGGGGTGGCCGGCGTAAACTGGGCGCGGGCGGCCACACGGCTGGAAAATTGATCATACCGCATCACATGATTGATGCCGGCCTCATCCCCGCCCAATATTACTTCCATTTCCGTCAAGTCAGAAATATCGCGGAGCAATTCCAGCAGCTTGATTTTACTGCGCACTTTGGCAAGTTCGACTTCATCCAGAACGATGATGATTTGCCCCTGGCGAACAGCTTCCACGACACGCAGGAATAAGTCCTGCTTGCGCCCATCCGCAGACAACCCCAGCTCGCGCGCCAGCTCTTCCAGCATCCAGCGCCCCGTCCACTCCGTCTTGAAACGCAGATAGACGGCGCTTTGCCTTACCGCCCACCATTTCAAGGTGCGCGTTTTACCCAGGCCCCGTTCCCCCCGAACGGCGATCCAACTGGCCTCGCGCGCGCCGCGTTGCTGCGCCTTCGATACAGCCGCCAGAAATGCCTTGGCCGAACTGGTCTGCACAAATTCACTTGTACGCATATGCTGCCTCCGTTCGCGCGCGCTCAGGCGCACGCGGCCTCAAGGGCTTCGTCGCTGATGTCGTCAAGCAGCAGCCGGAATGACGGGTTGCTGCGGATCATGTTGGAAAGCCGCCGCTTATCCATGCCAGTGGCCTGCTGGGGATGGGCCACAACCCAGCGGCCCCAGGATTCATCATCATCAAATCGCGGGCGCTCCCCCGTTGCCGGGGCCTGCGGGGCCACCAGCGCCAGCGGGGGCGCTTCCAGCCGGGCAAATTCGGCTTCCGCCGCCGCCAGTTCATCGGGCGGCATGGGGGCAACGGATGCGGTTTCCACATCCTGGAAGCCCAATTCCGCATCCACCACCGCCAGCTTATCCAGCAGGCGGTTCCGGCGGCCCTTGGCCCGGTCCAGCTTGATCTTGTCGAAGTAGGGCCGGGCATGGCCATCCGCGAAGGCTTCGCAGATGAAGCGCCCCTTGAAATCCCGCACCCAGATGCGGCTGCCATCGTGGATATCGAAGCCCACCTGCACCTGTTGGCCGTGATAATCGGCCAACAAGGTGGAATGATAATCCACCTTGTTGAACCGGATGACTTCCCGGCTGACATTGCCCAGCCGATGCGGGCGGAACAGTTCGGTAAGCTGCTGCGGCGAGGGCATGGCAGGCTGCCAGCCCCGTTCCTGGAACTCTTTCCAGCATTCATTCGGGGTCATATGACGGCGCTTGCCCGTGATCGGGTCCATCAGCGTCGGCAACGCCCGGTGCGGGGTGTTATTGTCCCGTTCGATGCATTCCGCCACCCAGGCCTTATGTTCCTCCCAGCTGGGCAGGTGCTTGGAATGGCCATGCACCTTCAGGTCACGGTCAATCCGCTTCACCACCAGCTTACGGGCGTCATTGTCCATATCCGGCCCGGCGAACGTCACCATCCGCTTGGCCGCATCCTTGAACGTGCGGGACCATGCCCGTTCAATCACGCCGCGCCCCTGCGGATTGCCCGGCCTGCCGGTTTCATGAACCACGTTCAACCGGCCAAAGAAGCCGGTGATTTCGTGGGTCATGATCTCGCCCACCTCACCCGCGCCATTGTCGGTATAGGGGATGGCGATCAAGCCATTGTGCCGGATGGCGTGCGCCCAGGCGTCCAGCACCGTCCAGGTACTTTCCGCCAAGCCGATGGACCATCCCACCGTGCGGCGGGTCGCCACATCCAGC
This sequence comes from Azospirillum sp. RU38E, assembly GCA_943370215.1. Classification (GTDB taxonomy): domain Bacteria; phylum Pseudomonadota; class Alphaproteobacteria; order Azospirillales; family Azospirillaceae; genus Niveispirillum. The sequence continues at coordinate 52,706 of CALRQC020000021.1, read as the reverse complement.
ACACGGGTAATCTCTGGCCGGAACCGCTGGCCATGCACCGGGTGCTGCACGTCCCATTTGGCCGTGTACCCGTCGCAGACGCACACATCCATCGGTTCCAGGTGGTCGAAACTGCGCTTCACATAGCCCTTCAGGGCACGCATGGCCTGCGGGCTGCGCCGCCCGCGTTCCCGCTCAATGGCGGGCAGGCTGGCCAGCCAGCGGCGCACCTGATGTTCGCTGGGCCGCGTCACCCCGGCGGGCAGTTCCATCGCGGCCACGGCGGCCCGGATCGTCGGGTTTGATGGCAGATTATAAACCCGCCGCAACGCCCCCGCCCATTCCGGGGCCACGCTGCCCGCCGGCTGGTGCCGTGGCGCGCAATGCCCATGGTCCCGCAACTGTGCCCGCCACCGCATGATGGTGGGGCGGGTCAAGGTGCGGCCATTCTCCCCCGGCCGGGCATTGGCCGTGGGGATCATGGCTTGCAGGTCCGGGTGCAGTGCGCCCTTGGCAGCCAGTTCACACACCGCTTCCACCGCCTTGTTCAGGCCGGTTTCCAGCGCCATCTTGTCGATGGCCGCCAGCACAGCCCGCCGGGCCGTATCGATACGGCGCTGGTAGTCGGACATGTCATTCTGGGCCGGGGCCACCACGGGGGCAGGCACCGGGGCCGCCGATTTGGCACGGTGGCGGGCCAGGGCGCGCTGCACATCGGCGGGCAGGTCGGTGATGGCGAAGAATGCCTTTTGACCGCCTTGCGTGGTCCGATTTACAGCACGCCAGCCCCCTTTATTGGCACGCCGGAGTACAGTTGTTCTATCGATCCCCAGCGCAGCCGCAATTTCCCAATACTCAACAACTGGGACCGCTTCGACATCGATAATGCCGTCATCGGTTGGGCTCATTGTCATCGCGCAGCCCCCCGCACCAGGGCGCTCAGCGACCGCATACGGTCATTGGCGTCCTTGATCTGCTCGGCCAGAATGGCGGCTTCAATGCACGGCACATATTTGGCGTCGATCACCACCTTGCCGCGCGATGCCAGGAAGATGGACCAGATGCGGTCATCATTGGTGGCATGGCAGAACGCTTCCAGCCGGATCGGGTTCATGATGTGGGTGGTCTTGCTCTCCGCCGTATCGGCGTTCAGCCGGGCCAGCGTGTATTCCTCACCGGTGAATGCCTTCATCCGGTCGGCCACATCCTGCCGGGACAGCCCCTGGGCCTCCCGCACATCCGTCAGCACGGCAGACATGGCGCGGCTATATTGCCCGTGCCGTGTGGCCGCCAGCGTAATGGCCGGATCATCAAACCGCACCATCGGCTGCGGCGGCACCCAGTCCAACAGGCTGGGGGTGGAAGGACAGCGATGCCGGCTCATGCCGCACCTCTGCGGGTGACGGCGGCGGACAGATCACATAGGATCGTCATTACCGCTGCGGGAATACGGGGTGTGCCGTGAGTCTTGATAGTTACGTCAGAGCCACCAGAGCCATCGCCAACGAATTCGCTGACATGCTCGATGACCGCGAAACAGAGCTTGATGCACGGCTCGGCGAATTCGACCCCGGAGAGTGGAGCGCATGGCGCGATCAGCACATATCCTCTGTAACTGCCGTAGTCGCCGCTGCTCCAAAAAAGCGCGATGATCTTCTGCGGAAAGCATCTCAGCCCCTTCTGTTGGTCTTTGCCGCCTACCAGCATTGCCTGCTGGCAGAGGCGGTCTTGCAGTTGGTTGAAGATCGGATACGTGTCGGCGCATCGAACCGCGATATGGCTGCTGATGCGGGTGTCGCCGGAAGCCAAATCCAGGAATTTGGCGACGACCTTTGGCCATTCGACCGCCCCCCGCCCTTCAAGGGCATTCGCCGGGCGCGTTGATATACCTCCGTTCAGGCGGGGAGACCGCACCCGTATGCACGCATAACGGGTGACAGCCCCCCTGCCTTTCCCTACCATCAGGGTCGCCACAACACCCAGGAGGGAACCCATGTCGCTTGTGCTTGAGTCGCTGGCGGAAATCGTCGCCGCCCACGGTCGGATGCTCCGTCGGCATGAATTGCTGCTGGAAATGCTGGCAAACGCGACACTGCGGATCGCCCGCGCGTCGATTGATGCCGCAGAACCTAATGAAGAGATGACCAGGGAATTCGAGGCCATGCTTGACGCCCTCCAAAAGGAGCGTGAGGCCGATCGTTCGGCTGAATGGGAGGCCGCTTTGCGGAAGCTGACGGTGAGTAATTAGGCCACGAAGGGGCGTGTGGGTGCCTGTGCTGCGCGGGCGTCCACACGCCGCAGGATTTCCAGCACCTGCGTCATGATTTCCAGTATCCGCGCTTCCCGACACGCATTTGCGGCCTCATCCACCAGCGTGATGCCCAGCAAAGCCCGGATATCCGCTTCAATGTCGGTGCAATCACGCCCACCATCGACCGGGAACGTGATGCCAGCGGCGGCCACAGCCTCCGCGAACTGACCAAAGCTCAGTCCGGATTTCAGCGACACAGTGACCAGCGCCTGAATGATGCGCAGCTTGGTGGCGTCCGTATCGGCGGCGAGGGTGAAAGCACCCTTGCGCTGTGCGCCCCAGCCATTGGGAATGGCGGTTTTATCGCTCATGTCTATGCGGCTCCCCGTGTTTGGCCATTGCGGCCCTGTGTCGAATGATTAGACTTATGCCTAGGGTTACGACGGCGAAGGCGGATGCCGTTTTCGTCGTGCCGCTCCGGGAACAACACCGCTTCGGTGGTGCCCAGGGCGGTGGCGATCAGGTGCTCGGCTGGCTGCAACGCCACGTACAGGCACTGGACCGCGTAGCTTGCGTTGTAACCGGCGTCGAGGGACAGCTTCCGACAGCTTGTCCCGCGCTGCTTCAGTTGCCCGATCACCCACTGCGCCCGCTCATACGGGTCGCGGGGGATGTGCTTGGGATTGATGGGTGGGGTTTGGAGGGTCATTACCGTGCCGATGTCGATTAGCCATCTGTACTTAGACATGTGCCAAAAATGGACATTATGCAAGTCCGTTTTTGATGCACATGTTCGTTTTTGGCGTAAGAATCCCTCGCCCGATAGAAAAGTTATTACTATCAATAACTTAAGAAACCGGTGCGTGCCTGCGCGGAAGTTCCGAAAGTGCACAGCTTCGGATTTGATTAGGTGTGCATTATGAGTGAAGGAAATCGGTTCCTGGAGCTGCGTCATTTTTGGAACATAACCCAAGGGGTGATGGCGGAGCGGCTCGGGGTATCAAGGTCCACCATGCTTAGGTACGAGAAGGGAGAACCCCCAACGGGTGAAGCGCTGGCGGCACTAGCAAAACTCGGGGTTAACCTGAACTGGCTCCTAACCGGCCAAGGTCAGATGATGGCTGGTGAGCCCCCGGCACCCAGGGAGGTTGAGCCCGCACAGGTACAGGCCGACCCAAGCCGGATGGCCGAACTGGAAGCACGGATTGCTGACTTGGAAAAAGAGTTAGCCGATCAGCGTAATAAAAACGACCAATGGATAGCCGGGGCCAAAAACCTTCTGGCGGGCTGTATGCTCGCCGTCGATCAAATGGCAAAGGAACAGCGGGTGAATATACCCCTGAAACAGCGGGCTAACATGGTCACAAGTATGTTCGTGGAAATGGCATCTTTGTCAGAAGAAGAAATACATACAATGATGGGCGGCAATCAGCAGAAAAAGCACGTTGGGCGTTAATATGTTAATTGATTGCCATCGTATGCAGTTATAAGCGTCCGTAAATTCTCTTATATGGTTTTGACACCGCTTACTGCTTTGGTATAGTCGCCGTCCCTCCGGTCCAAACGGAGGACCCGCCGTGGTTTGGAGCCACGGCGGCGAGGTTTATCAGTGGACCTCTTCACGCACCGAAATTGATGGTTATCCTCGCGGCCAGCGCCGGCGAGGGTCAGTGTGCTGAGGCCCCTACCCACATGCAAGCGTATTCACTCTATCCCATCGCGCTCATCGCGCTCTACGCCCGCCAGGCGCTTTCCGGCCGCTGCCTGCGCGCGGCCAATGACGCACCCATCCCTTTCCTCACGCCCTTCATCACCACCATCTGCGCCACAACCCCTTGTGACAGCGCCAAAATCCCCGATTCTGCCCCGCCCGCAAACGACAATGCGGCCATCACCCACCGGGCAGCAGCCGCATTCTCTCAACCGGTATCAATCTGCGCGCAATTTCCGGCCCATCGCCGATCAAACGCGATCATTCGGTATCAAACCGCCCCATCGCGCCCGACGGGCCTGAAATCGCGCCAACCTATTGGCAAACCGCCATTTTCATCCCCCCAAATCCCAAAATATCCCGCCCTATCCCGGTATCAATCTAATCGGTACCCCACATGCGGCGACGGTAATCGGCCAACTCTATACCACCCATGCTCACTGGCTGCAGAACTGGCTGCGGTTGCGCACCCGATGTGCCAGCCGCGCGGCCGATCTGACACAGGATACTTTCTGCCGTCTGCTGGAACAGCCCCGCCTGCCACCGTTGGCAAGCCCACGCGGGTATCTGGCCACAATTGCCCGCCGCCTGCTGATCGACGATATTCGGCGGCGGGACATTGACCGGGCGATCGCCGATGCCTGCGCTCTGCAGGCGGGTGAGGCCGATCTGTTGACGCCGGAGCGTATAGCGGAAGCGACGCAGTTCCTGGACATGGTTGCCCGCCTGCTGGAGACCCTGCCTGAACCGGCACGCATCGCCTTCCTGCTCCGCCGCGTTGAAGGGTTGAGCCAGCAGGAAGTGGCAACGGCCCTGGGCGTTTCCCTGGCAACAGTGAAACGCTACATCGCCCTTTCTTATGCGAGTTGCCTGTCGATCATGGACGGAAGCTGACATGTCAGGCACGGGCAGCCCGTCAGCCGAGGTGATCAATCAGGCCGCACGCTGGGCCGCCATGATTGATGCCGATGATATGACGGCGGCCGAGATGGCGGCATGCCGGGCCTGGTGTGCGGCGGATCCGCTGCATCAGGCGACGCTGGATCGTATGCTGGGTTTCACCGGCCGCGTCACTGCGGCTGCACCATTAGAACAGGCCGCGTTGCGTCGCCTGCTGCATAAACGGTCCCGCCGGTCCGTCCTTTCTGGAACGGCAGCGGTGATTTTGGTGATTGCCGCCGGTTGGACGGGATTGCAGGCACTGCCATTACGGTCCTTTTTTCCCGACTATCGCACCGCCCCCGGCGAACAGCGGCGGGTCGATCTGGCAGATGGCAGCCGCCTGACCATTGATACGAATGGGGCGCTGGATGTGAAGCTGGAGGATGAACGCCGGTTGGTTCGTCTGCTGCATGGGCAGATTCTGGCCGAAGTCGCTGCTGCCCCCAACCGGCCCTTCATCGTGGAAACGCCGGAGGGCACCGCCACCGCGTTGGGCACCGCCTTTGTGGTCCGGCGGGAGGCGGGGGTGACCGTGGTAACGGTCGTGGAATCCCATGTCCAGGTCTGCGCCGCCAAACCGTCGGCCCATAGCACGGCTTGCCGGAAGATCGGGCCTGGGGAAAGCGTGCAGCTCACCGTTCAGGCGGTAACCGCACCCCACCCCGCCAGTACGGCCAGCGCCACCCTGTGGACCACCGGCTGGCTGGAGGTGGATGACCGGGAGGTTGCTGACGTGTTGAGGGAGTTGAGCCGGTACCGCGACAAACCCATACGCTTTGATCCGGTGGCCCTGCACGGCCTGCGGGTAACGGGCAGTTTTCCGTTGAACGATATTGATCAGGCCTTGCAGGGGCTTGTGCGCACCGTCCGCCTGCATGTCGACCAGGATCCGGACGGAACCATCACCGTCCAGCCGGGCTTGGGCATGAAAAAAAACTGAGCTGTTTTTCCGGCTCGTCCGTCCCCCCTGTTGGAAGGGATCATTTCAAGGACGATGCTGATGACCAGTTTTTGTAAAGCCGCCCTGCTTGGGGCTGTCGCCCTGATGCCCCTGGTCGCCACCGTGCCGTCCGCCGCCGGGGCCGATGGGGCGGTGGCCGGGCCGGCGGCGGAGTTTGATATTCCCGCCGGCTCCCTGGGGGCGGCGATTGCCCGGCTGGGACGTCAGGCCGGCGTGATGGTGACGGTTGATCCCGATCTGGTTCGCAACGACCATACCGAAGGTCTGAAGGGTCGCTACAGCGTGGCGGATGCGCTCAACCGGCTGCTGGCGGGCAGTGAACGGCAAGCCAGAGCCGACGGAGCCGGTGGCTTCATCATTACCGGGCAGGCCGCTGCTGCCAGTGTAGCCCCGGAGGGCGATATTGAGATCGTGGTGATCGGCACACCGGAATCACGCTATGTCAGCCGTAAGCCCCAGGCCGGCAGCCGTATTGAAAAGGATATTCTGGATACGCCCCGTTCGGTGGATGCGATCCCGGAGCAGGTGCTGCGAGACCAGCATATCCGGGAATTGAGCGAGATTTACCGGTACTCCGCCAATGTGGTGAACAATGATGGCTATGGCGGCACGCGGGAGGACTATATCATCCGGGGCTTCCGCCGCCGTGATGATGTCTACCGCGACGGTGTGCGCCTGAAGACCAACAGCATCGTCGATCCCAGCACCGTTGCCAGTGTGGAGTTCCTGAAAGGTCCGACCGCCGATATCGGTCAGATGACGCCGGGCGGGCTGGTCAATATCATCACCAAGAAACCGCAATTGCAGGAATACCGCCATATCGAACTGAATACCGGAAACCAGGGGGAGCGGCAGGCCTACGCCGATATCACCGGCGGCTTCGCCGATGATCGCTTTGCCTACCGTCTGACCGGCAGCTACGAGAATGGCCACACGTTCCGCAACGATTCCAAGACCAAACGCAGCTTCGCCAATGGCAGCCTTAGCTGGTTTGGCGAAAGCGGCGCCACCGCCAACATCACCTATGAACATGGGAATGATGACAGGCCGCTGGACCGTGGTTTCATTACCCTGCCCGTAGATGGCAGCAGCACCTTGCGCCAAGTGCCGGCCCTGGCCCGCTCCACCCGTCTTGATCCCGCCTTTGCCAGACGCGATTCCCGCTATGATCTGGCCTCCGCCGATCTGGCGATACCGGTGACGCCGGACTGGCAGATGGAGGTCAAGCTGCTCTCCAACACCGAAAAAACCGACGAGATCCATACCGAGGTGCGCTCTGTCGCCACCAACGGAAGGTTGGTGCGACGGGTGGAAGGCAATGACGATCGTGATCTGGAAACGCGGTTCGGGCGGCTGCAGATGCGCGGACAGGGAGAGCTGGTGCTGCCCTACAAGCTGGTATTCGGTGTGGAATATCGTCGTCAGTCGGAAAGCTGGATCAATTATGTCGGTGCCAACCAGAGCTTTGGCACCGCCTTTGATCCGCAGTCGGACAAATTGGTGAATAACGGTGCGATGCCGGTGCAGCGCACGCGACGATCCGTGAAACAGGAAGATTGGGGGCCTTACGTTCAGGCCGATATCCAACTGGCCGCCCCCCTGACCCTGACCCCGGGGCGCACGGCGGGAGGCTTATAAGGGCAACTTCGCCAACCAGGCCATTGTCGGCAGCGGCGGGCGTTCGGCCTTCTCCTATCCCACCAGTTACAAATTCACCAAATCCGGGGCGCTGACCTATAAGCCGGAGGAAAGCTGGACGCTTTACGCCAACTATTCAGACACGTTCCAGCCGCAGAATTTCTACGAGAACAGCACCCAGCTTTTCCCGGCGCAGGAAGGCCGCATGTATGAGGCGGGGGCGAAGAAGTCCCTGTTCGGCAATCGGCTGCTGCTCACGGCCGCCTATTTCGACATTCGGCAGAGCAATATGGTGGAGGTCGCCAACGGCATCGCCTACCTGTCGGGCGGACAGACATCACGCGGTATGGAACTGGCGGTTATCGGCTCCCCGATGCGCGGGTTGAACGTGCGCGCCGGCTTCGGCCATGCCGACGCGGAAGTCGTCAGCCGTGATGCCGCAACCAATGGCATGTTGCCGACCAACGTGCCGCGCTACAACGCCAACGCCTATGTCAGCTATGAGGTCAAGGACGAGGATAGCCCTCTGCGCGGTCTCGGCCTTGGGCTGGGGGCTGTCTATGTGTCCAAGCGCTATGGCGATATTCAACATAGTTTCTCCATTGGCGACTATATCGTGGCCGATGCGACCGCCTGGTATTATCTGCCGCTGGGCCCGGGGCGGCAGATACGCCTGACCGGCGGCGTCAAGAACCTGTGGGACGAGCGCTATTACACCGCCTCCGGCGGCACTTACCGCATCTCCGTGGGGGCGCCACGCACGGTGTTTGCCGGTCTGGCTGCGGAGTTTTAAGGCATGATTGCACGCGATCCACAGCGCGCCTGGTGTCTGCTGGCGCTGTTCGTGCTGGTGGCCGGCGTCGGTGCCATTGCGCAACTGGGCGTTGGACCCGGCATCATCATGGCCTTGTTCCTGGTGGGTATCGGTGGCCCGATGCTCAGTTGGTTCCATCGCGGGAAACGCCCCTGATGCGCACGCTGATCGTCACCCTGCTCACCCTGGTGGTGGGCCTGCCCGTTTGCATTGCGCTGGCGGTACTGCTGCTGCGGGCAATGGGGCTGCAGGGGGATATGTTGGGCTTCGCTGTGTTGTTCAGCGGGAACCTGGGCTGGATCGTGCTGCTGTTCGTCGCGCTGTGGCAAACGGCGAAGGAAAAAGATCAATGACCCGGAAGGAAATTGCCAAGCGGCTGCTGGTCATCCATAGCGCCGTCAGCCTGATCTTCCTGCTGTTGATTTCCTGGTCAGTCTGGACCGGCATCCTTTCACTCTATGCTGATATGGCGCGGCCCTGGCTGCGGGCTGATGTGGCGACGGCCTTCACCCTGTCGGCCGCCGCCCCGTCGGCGGTGCTGGATTTCGCCCTGCAGGGCCGCCCGGCCGGGGATAACTGGAATCTGGTGGCGCCTACCCCCCTGAGACCCTTTCATGTCTATGCCGGCCCCGTTGCCGACGGTGAGCCGCCGCAGGTATTGATGGTCAATTCTGCAACGGGCCTGCGGCAGCCCTGGAACAATCTGGCTGCCGACGGTTTGTTCCGGCGCATCCATACCGACCTGTTATTGCCCAAACCCTGGGGACGGCTGGCCATGGGGCTGGCAGGGGCGCTGATCAGTATCCTGGTGGCGACGGGCCTGTTCATCCATGGCAAACAGCTCCGCGATGCCTGGCGCTGGCGGCAGAGTTCGCCGTTGCTGGACCTCAGCGAAAGCCACAAGCGCATTGGCCTGTGGCTGACGCCTTTCCTGCTGCTGATGGCGCTGACCGGGGCCATACTTGGTTTGAAGATCGTCACGCCCCCGATTGCCCAATTTCTGGGGGGCGTCAGGGAAAAGCTGGAAAAACCCGTCAATGGGGCAGCCTTGCCGCCGACATGGCTGGACGCCTGCGTCGCCCAGGCCCTGGTCGCTGCACCGGATACGCGTTTTGCCGGGATCAGTCGCACAGGGGAGCGGGTGGAGGTGCGGCTTCAGCGCCTGCGCAGCCTGGAATGGTGGGGTGAAGGCGGGGGCAGTGTCCGGGCCGTGTGCGATCTTGCCGGCGGTCCGGCCCGTCTGGTCCAGACGAGCCCGGCCGGTGGTGCATGGGGCGTAATGGAAAGTGCGTTGCGCCCCATCCATTACGCTCGCTTCGGCGGTGCTGGTGTGCTGTTCGCCTATATCCTGCTGAGCCTGCTATGTCTGTGGGTCATCGACAGCGGAATGAAATTGCTGTGGTTGCGCAGCAACGTGGGCGGGGCCGACAGCCTGTCCCACCGTCTCTACCGGGCGAACAATCAGCTTTATGTGGCTTTACCCTTGGTGCTGCTGGGCGGCAACCTGTTTGCCGGTCACACGCCCTGGAACATGCTGGGCCTTGTCACCCTGGCCGTCGTAACAGTCAATTTGACGCGCTGGGCCGGATGGTTGTGCCATCCGTTGCTGATCTGGGGAATAGCGGTGGCCTATCTGCTGTTGATCGTGGGGCGGCATTGGTTGTTACCTTGGGTCGGGGCCGCCCAGGCACCGGTGCTTCTAACCGATCTCAGCCTGCTGGGGGTGGCATTGTGGCTGATGCGATCCGCACACCGGCGGTGGGGATGAAGCCCGTTACGGAGGCGGGCTGAACCCGGACTTCCAACGCCGATTGGCACCCGGTCACGTTTGGTAATTGGCCTGCATCACCTTGCGGAAGGTTTGCACCAGGGGTGAGGCTTCATCCTTGCGGTAATTGATGATGATGGGGGATGTCGCCTTCTGGCGCAGCGGCCGATAGGCGACATCCCTTCTTTCCAGCCGCTGCACCGATTGCGGCACAATGCAGATGCCGGCCTCCGCCGCCACCAGGCCGATGGCCGTCTGCAACTCCCGCACTGCGTGGGAGCCGGGATAAAGCGCATGGTCATGGAACAGGGCCAGCACCTGATCGGCGTAGGACGGGCGCAGTTCGCGCGGATAGATGATCACCGGGTCGCGCGCCAGATCGGCCAGATCCAGCGGGCCGTCCTGTGCCAGCGCCGGATGGCCCTGCGGCAAGGCGGCGACCAGCGGTTCCTCCAGCAGCACTTCACGCCGCAGGGCCGGTTCATCGAAGCGGATGCGGCCGACGCCGATATCGATCTCCCCATTCTTCAACGCGCTGATCTGCTCCACACTCATCATCTCCACCAGCCGCAGGTCGATATTGGGCAGGGCGGTGCGGAAATCGCGCAGGACGGAGGGCAGCCGGCCATAGATCACCGACGGCACAAAGCCGACGGTGAAGCGCACCTTCTCGCTCGACCGCAACCGGCGCATCATCAGCCGCAGATCATCCATCCGCTGTGTCACCAGTTGGGCCTGTTCGTGGAAAATCTGCCCGGCCGGGGTCAGTGCCAGGGGCCGGCTGTCGCGGTCGAACATGGCCATGCCCAGTTCCGCCTCCAATTGCTGGATCTGCCGGCTCAACGGTGGCTGCGCCATATGCAGCCGGTCGGCGGCACGGGTGAAATTGCGTTCTGCTGCAACGGCCAGAAAATAGCGCAGGTGCCGGAGATCGATCATTTCCATACCCTGTAGGTATTATCAGGGACCGAGATAGTCTTTCAAGGCGCGGCTGGCAACCGTTACCGTCTTGAAAGAAAGAAACGGGAATAACCCTGGAAGCGCCATGTCCAAGATCGTCTCCATCGATACCTGTCTGGTTGACCTGCCCACTATCCGCCCGCATGTGCTGGCCATGGCGACGATGCAGGTGCAAACCCTGGTGATCGTGCGTATCCGCACCCAGGATGGGGTTGAAGGGATCGGGGAGGCGACCACCATCGGTGGCCTGTCCTATGGTCCGGAAAGCCCGGAAGGCATCAAGCTGACGCTTGACCATTATATCGCGCCGCTGCTGCTGGGGCATGATGCTTCCCGGCCGGCGCTGCTGATGGATCTGGTGGGCAAGCTGGTGGTCGGTAACCATTTCGCCAAATGCGCGGTGGAAACGGCCCTGCTGGATGCCGCCGCCCGCCGGGCCGGCCTGCCGCTGTCGGACCTGCTGGGCGGGCGGCGGCGCGACAGCCTGCCGGTGGCCTGGACCCTGGCCAGCGGCGATACGGGCAAGGATATTGAGGAGGCGGAGCGGATGCTGGCCGCCCGCCGCCACAACATCTTCAAGCTGAAGATCGGCAAGCGTGCCGTGGCGGCTGATGCCGCCCATGTCGCCGCCATCAAGGCCGCCCTGGGCGACCGGGCCAGCGTGCGGGTGGATGTCAACCAGGCCTGGGACGAACCGACCGCAGCCCGCGGCATGGCCCTGCTGGAACAGGCCGGTTGCGATCTGGTGGAACAGCCGGTGGCGGGGCATTTGCGGGGCGCCATGGCGCGCCTGTCGCAGCGTTTCACCCTGCCCGTGATGGCCGATGAAGGGTTGACCGGGCCCGCCAGCGCCTTTGCCCATGCGGCCGAGGCGGCGGCGGATGTGTTTTCGGTGAAAATCCAGCAATCGGGTGGGCTTTACGGCGCGGCGCGCGTCGGGGCCATCGCCGATGCGGCGGGGATCGGGCTCTATGGCGGCACCATGCTGGAAGGCGGGGTGGCGACGGCGGCATCTGCGCACCTGTTCGCCTGCTTCCCGCAGCTCTCCTATCAGACGGAACTGTTCGGCCCCCTGCTGCTGGTGGAGGATATTCTGGCCGAGCCGCTGACCTATGCTGATTTCGCCCTGACGGTGCCGACCGGCCCCGGCCTGGGTATCCGCCTGGATGAGGACAAGCTGTCCTTCCATCGCCGCGACGCCGAACGGCCGCGGCACCACATCCTTTCCTGATCAGGGGTGGCCTTATGCTTTTCCATGTCCGTATGGATGTGCGCCTGCCGCACGATCTGGCGCCCGAACGCGCCGATGAATTGAAACAGGTGGAGCGCGCCCGCGCGCAGGAGCTTCAGCGGCAGGGCAAGTGGCGCCACCTTTGGCGGATCGCCGGGCACTATGCCAATGTCAGCATCTTCGACGTGGCCGACGCCCAGGAATTGCACGACATCTTAAGCACGCTGCCGCTCTTCCCCTTCATGGAAATCACGGTGACGGCACTGTGCCGGCACCCGTCCTCCATCCATGCCGATGAGCGTTGATACCGTTTCCGTCACAATCAAGCAGAGCGCCCAAGCGCGCCAGGGAGAGGAAAGATGACCCAGCGTTTCGTGGACCAGGCCGATGTGCAGGCATTGCTGGACAAGTTGAGCGGCCAGGATCAGCCCCAGGGCGATGCAAGGCTAAAGGCGATCATCCGTCGCATCGTCGGCGACCTGTTCGCCACCATTGATGAGTTCGACATCAGCGACGATGAATTCTGGGCGGCGATGAATTTCGCCATTGCCGGTTCGCGGGAATTCGGCCTCTGGGCCGCCGGGCTGGGCATTGAGCGTTTTCTGGATATGCGGGCTGATGCCAAGGATGCGGCGGCCGGCATTGCCGGTGGCACGCCGCGCACCATTGAAGGCCCGCTTTATGTCGCCGGTGCGCCGGTTTCCACCGGCTTTGCCCGGCTGGATGATGGCAGCGAACAGGGCGAAACCCTGCTGATGCATGGCATTGTCCGTGATACGGCGGGAAAGCCCGTCGAAGGGGCTAAGGTGGAAGTCTGGCACGCCAACCGGCTGGGCAACTATTCCTTCTTTGACAAAAGCCAGAGCGACTTCAACCTGCGGCGCACCATTGTGACCGGGCCGGATGGGCGCTATGCCTTCAGCTCCATCGTGCCGTCGGGCTATGCCTGCCCGCCGGGCGGGTCGACGGAGGCGATCCTGCAGGGGATTGGCCGCCATGGCTGCCGCCCCGCCCATATCCATTTCTTCGTCTCGGCAGAGGGGCAGCGCCATCTGACCACGCAGATCAATATTGATGGCGATCCCTATCTGCACGACGATTTCGCCTATGCCACCCGTGACGAACTGATCCCGTCCGTCACGCGGCGTGATGCCGGGGCCGACGCCTATGGCATCCGGGGTGCCTTTGCCGAAATCGCCTTCGATTTCGTGTTGCAGCCGGCCCGCGACACGACGGAAGCCGCGGCTTCCAGCCGCGCCCGTGTCCAGGCCGCCTGATCCATAGCCACAGCCCCGGCAGCCCCCCGGCTGCCGGGGAAGGAGAGCGGAATGTCCCGCAAGATCCATGCCTCACCAGCCGCCGCGCTGGACGGGTTGCTGTTTGACGGCATGACCATCATGTCGGGCGGGTTCGGCCTGTCCGGCAATCCGGAAAGCCTGATCCCTGTCATCCTTGAAGCCGGCGTGCGCGACCTGACGGTGATTTCCAACAATTGCGGGGCGGATGGTTTCGGCCTCTGGCAATTGCTGAATAATGGCCAGATCGCCAAGATGATCTCCTCCTATGTGGGGGAGAACAAGCTGTTCGAGCAGCTCTATATGTCGGGCGAACTGCAATTGGAACTGAACCCGCAGGGCACGCTGGCCGAGCGTATCCGGGCCGGCGGGGCCGGCATTCCCGCCTTCTACACGCCCACCGGCGTCGGCACCGTGGTGGCCGAGGGCAAACCGGTGGAGGTTTTCGAGGGGCGGCGTTATGTGCGGGAAACCTGGCTGCGCGCCGATCTTGCCATCGTCAAGGCCTGGAAGGCCGATCCGGAGGGCAATCTGGTCTTCCGCAAGACAGCGCGCAATTTCAATCCCGTCATGGCCACGGCAGGCAAGGTGACGGTGGCGGAGGTGGAGGAGATTGTGCCGGCGGGCGCCATCGATCCCGACCATGTGCACACGCCCGGCATCTATGTCGACCGGGTCGTGCTGTCCACCATCAATGAAAAGCGGATTGAAAAGCTGACCACCCGCCCGCGGCCGGAGGAAGCCTGATGCCCTGGACCCGTGACGAGATGGCGGCCCGTGCCGCCCGTGAATTGCAGGATGGGTTTTACGTCAATCTGGGGATCGGCATCCCGACCCTGGTGGCCAACCATATCCCGCCCGGCATCGATGTCGTGCTGCAATCGGAAAATGGCATGTTGGGCATGGGGCCGTTCCCCTATCCCGATCAGGTCGATCCCGACCTGATCAATGCCGGCAAGCAGACCATCACCCAATTGCCGACATCCAGCTTTTTCAGCAGCGCCGACAGTTTCGCCATGATCCGGGGCGGCCATGTCGATCTGACCGTGCTGGGCGCCATGGAAGTTTCGGCCAATGGCGATATCGCCAACTGGACCATTCCCGGCAAGATGCTGAAAGGCATGGGCGGGGCCATGGATCTGGTGTCCGGCGTGCGCCGCGTGGTGGCTGTGCTGGAGCATGTCAGCAAGAACAACGAACCCAAGGTGCTGGAACACTGCACCCTGCCGCTGACCGGCGCCGGGGTGGTGGACCTGATCATCACCGACCTGTGCGTCTTTGCCTGTGACAAGGAAAAGGGCGGCCTGACCCTGCTGGAACTGGCCCCCGGTGTGACACTGGACGAGGTACGGGCCAGGACGGCCGCGTCCTTCACTGAAAGGCTGACAGCATGAGTGAGGCCTTCATCTGCGACGCCGTGCGCACCCCCATCGGCCGTTATGCCGGCGCGCTTTCCGGTGTGCGGGCCGATGATCTGGCGGCCATTCCGTTGCGCGCACTGCTGGCGCGGGCCGGGATCGATCCGGCCGCCATCGATGATGTCATCCTGGGCTGCGCCAATCAGGCCGGCGAGGATAACCGCAATGTCGCCCGCATGGCGGCGCTGCTGGCGGGCTGGCCGGTATCGGTGGGCGGCACCACGGTCAACCGGCTCTGCGCCTCGGGCCTGCAGGCGGTGGGCGATGCCGCCCGCGCCATCCGGTCGGGCGATGCTGACCTGATTGTGGCCGGCGGGGTGGAAAGCATGAGCCGGGCGCCCTTCGTGCTGCCCAAGGCGGAAACGGCCTTCAGCCGCAATACCAGCATTCAGGACACCACCATCGGCTGGCGCTTCATCAACCCCGCCATGGCGGCCAGCCACGGCGTCGACACGATGCCGGAGACGGGGGAGAATGTGGCGCAGGAGCACGCCATTTCCCGCGCGGATCAGGATGCCTTCGCGCTGCGCAGCCAGCAGCGGGCGGCCGCCGCCCAGGCGTCCGGCTTCTTCGCGGCGGAGATCACCCCTGTCACCATCGCCGGTCGCAAGGGGGATGTGGTGATCGACCGGGATGAACATCCACGGCCGGAAACCGATACCGCCGCCCTGGCGAAGCTGAAACCCGTGGTGCGGCCGGATGGTACGGTGACGGCGGGCAATGCCTCGGGCGTCAATGATGGGGCGGCTGCCCTGCTGATCGCGGGGGAGGCGGCGGTGAAGACCCATGGGCTGCGCCCGCGCGCCCGCATCCTGGGCATGGCCAGTGCCGGCGTGCCGCCGCGCGTGATGGGCATCGGCCCGGTGCCGGCCACACAGAAGCTGCTGGCCCGGCTGGGCCTGTCCATCGACCGGTTTGATGCGATCGAACTGAATGAAGCCTTTGCGTCCCAGTCGCTGGCGGTGCTGCGCGGGCTGGGTCTGCCGGATGATGCGCCGCAGGTCAACGCCATGGGCGGGGCCATCGCGCTGGGCCATCCGCTGGGCATGTCCGGCGCCCGGCTGGTGCAGACGCTGGTGCACCGGCTGGAGGTCGAGGGCGGCCGTTACGGCTTGGCGACCCTGTGTGTCGGGGTGGGCCAGGGCCTGTCCCTGGCGGTGGAGCGTCTGTGATGCAGGACCGTTCCTTCCTGATCCTGGGGGATGGCTGCCGGCTGGCCTATCGTTTTGATGGGCCGGCGGATGCGCCGGTGCTGCTACTGTCCAATTCGCTGGGCACCGACCTTGGCATGTGGGATGCGCAGATGCCGGCCCTGTGCCAGCGCTTCCGGGTGCTGCGTTATGACAGCCGTGGCCATGGTGCCTCTGCCGCACCGCCAGGGGCCTATTCCATGGACCGGCTGGGTTGCGACGTGCTGGAACTGCTGGGCGCGCTGGGCGCGCTGGGCCTGGGCAAGGTGGATTTTTGCGGCCTGTCCAAGGGTGGCATGGTTGGCCAGTGGCTGGGCTGGCGCGCGCCCGACCGGTTGCGCCGGCTGGTGCTGGCCAATACGGCGGCCTTTATGGGGCCGCCGGCGAACTGGCAGAAACGCATTGATGGCGTGCTGCGTGACGGGATGGGGCCGCTGGCAGAGGCATCGCTGGCCCGCTGGTTCACCCCGGATTTTATTGCGGCCGGATCGCCGGCGCTGGCGGCGATCCGCTCCATGCTGCTGGCCAATGATCCGGTGGGCTATGCCGGTTGCTGTGCAGCCATCCGCGATCTGGACCAGCGCCGCCTGCTTCCTTTGATCGATGTGCCTGCTCTCGTCATTGGCGGGAGCCACGATCCGGCCACCCCGATGCTGGATGCCCGCTTTCTGGCGGACCATCTGCCCCGGGGCCGGTTGGTGGAGCTGGCGGCCGCCCATCTGTCGAACGTTGAACAGCCGGCGGGCTTTACGGCAGCGTTGCTGGATTTTCTGGGCTGACGCGTATTCTTGCAGAATGAAAAGGGGGGCATCGGTTTGGCCGGTGCCCCCCTTTTTTCTATCGTGCCGCTCGTCCCGCCGTGCCCGTCAGGCGGGTGACGAAGCGATTGGAATGGCTGCGCAAATCCTCCACCTTGCCGACCAGCAGTCGTGTGTCACCGGTCAGGGTGCTGGCGACATTATCGGCCTGTGCCATGGCATCGGTTACTTGCGACAGGCCGGCATGGCTGGCGCTGGCCTGTCGGGCCGTTTCCCGGACGCCGCTGGCAATGTCGTTGGTGACAGCCTGTTGCTGCCGGGTGGTGGTGGCGATGGTGCCCAGCGCCGTATCCAGTTCACCGATCATCGCATGGATTTTGTCGGTGGCCTCGATTGCCTGGCTGGAAATGGCCCGGATGCGCTGGATTTCGTCCCTGATCTCATCCGTCGCCTTCGCGGTCTGGGTGGCCAGGGTTTTCACCTCGCTGGCGACGACGGCGAAGCCCTTGCCTGCCTCTCCCGCCCTTGCCGCCTCGATGGTCGCATTCAGGGCCAGCAGGTTGGTCTGGCTGGCAATGGCATTGATCAGATTGACCACGCCGCTGATCCGGCCGACGCCCTGGCCCAGATCTTCCATGATGCGGCGGGCGGCGTCGGCCTGTTCCACCGATATCCGCGTGCGGTCCAGGGCCAGCCCGGACTGCTGGGCAATTTCCCCCACCGAGGCGGCAAGCTGCGAGGCCGCCGTGGCGGTGCCTTCCACGCTGTCGGCGGCACGACCGGATGCCTGTTGTCCACCAACCGTCTGTTTCATGGCACTGGCCAGCAGCCGGGACAGGCGCTCGAAATCGCCATGCACGCGCGCGGCAGCTTCTGAGACGTCAGCACCGATGGCATCGACCTCAGCCATGAAGGATTGCGCCAGATCGCGGCGGTCCTGTTCCTGCTGCTGGCGCAGCCTTGCTTCCGCCTCGCGCGCTTCAACCAGATCGGCAATGTCGCGCAGGAAGCAGATCATCACCTTACGCCCACCGATGGAGGCCATCATCAAGGTGACCTGGGCCATGAAGGGCGCGCCATCCAGGCGACGATGCTGCCATTCAAAGCTGTTACTGCCCTTTTCGATGGCGCGGGCGATCATCTCCCCGCCTTTTTCCGCCGAGGATCGGCCGCAAGGCTGTTGCGGGGGCGACAGGTTTTGCGGCGGCATCCCCAAAATCTGCTCGCGCGTGCAGCGCAGGATCTTCAGGGTGGCGGGGTTGCAATCAACGATGCGCCCGTCTTCCACCACAAAAATACTGTCAGGGAAGTTGGCCAGCAGGAATTCGGCGAGACGCGCCTGGAACCTGCCGCTGCGTGTGAAGAGACGGTGGCTGCCCATCCTTGTCCCCGCTTGTCCGTGAAGGCAAAGGGGCCGGTGGCGATGTGCCGACCGGCCCCCCCCTTCAAGAATTATGTGGAAGGTTCGATTAGTGAATATATCCACACGTACATGGTGTCAGAAGGAGAAGGCCGCCTTCAGCCAGAAGCGGTCACCCTGGGGCATGTTTTCCGCCACGAATTCATGCTGCCAGGCGCCGATGAACTGGATACCGTTCCAGGCATAGCGCACGCCGGGGCCAAAGGCGAACAACTGTCCACGATTGCCGTCCAGGGCGGTTTGCAGGATGGCATTGGCGGCGGCGTTGCCCTTGATCTCGTCATCCTCGATCTGCTTCACCCAATAACCCTGGGCGCCGATTTCAAAGGACTGGCTGATATTATAGCCGATGGCGAAATCGGCAGCGATTTCGTCCCCCGAACGGTAATCCGCCCCGGTCGGGTTGATGCCACTGAAGGCGCCATCCTTGTTGGTGTAATTGTGATTATAGCGGGCCTTGATCGACAGATCGACCGGTCCCGCCAGATAGGTGACGGAGAAGACGCCGCTGAGGCTGGTATAGTTGCGGCCGACATTGGCCAGCGCGGTGCGCTTGTAAGAACCGGTGGGCACCGTCAGTTCCGGGGCCAGTACCATGTTCAGCGCCCCCAGGTGCCAGGTGAGATAGACCGGGTCCAGCATGATGTCGCCGAAGCCGAAATCGCTGTCCTTCATCCCGTTGACGGACACGCTCAGGTTCACCAGCGGCACGATGGCCTGGGTGCCCAGATTGCCCCCCAGGACTTTGACATCATTGAAGATATAGCCAAAGCGCGCGATATAGGCCGTGGCATCCAGATCGAATTTCTTCACCGCACGATTGCGGTCGCCATTGCCGTCATTCAGGCGGTTGGCGCTGTACCAGTTCAGATGGCTGACCAGATAGCCACCGCCCTGCGGCGGGGTGAAGCCGGCGAAAAAGCTCTCCGCCCCGGTCGGGTCATGGCTGCCACCACCTTCGCCGGCCATGGCAGGACCGGCCAGCGACAATGCCAGCAGGCTGCCACCGCACAGCAGGCGGCGGATGCTGGGGACAAAACGCGAAATCTCTCTCTGTTCCATGATGTTGGCTTCCTTCTTTTTGGGGGGGAAGGTGGGTGGCCCTTCTGCGGGGCCGTTGGGATGCAGGGGACCGTTCCCGCACCCTGGGCGGGTGCGGGGCGGTATCGATGGTGATGCAGGGGATGGGTCAGGCCGCGCGGGCCGGGTGCGGGGCGCTGCTGCGATACTGGCCGGCATGGAACAGCAGAGGCGCCCCGCCGGCCAGATCGAACCGTTCAATCCGGCCGATGAAGATCACATGGTCACCGGCTTCCACCCTGTCATGCTGGCGGCAAAGCAGGGTGGCCAGGGTGCCGTGCAGCACCGGCACGCCTTCCGCCGTCTCCCCATGCGCCACACCGGCGAACTTGTCGGCGGATGGGGTGGCGAAATGTTGTGACAGGCCATTCTGTTCCTCCGCCAGCACATGGATGGCGAAATGCTCGGCCGTCAGAAAGTCCCGCATACTGGGGGCGTTGTTGCCCAGGCACCAGAGCACCAGCGGCGGGTCGAGCGAGACAGAGGTGAAGGAATTGGCCGTCAGCCCAACCTTGCGCCCGTCGGCGGCGCGGGTGGTGACGATGGTGACCCCGGTGGCGAACTGGCCCAGCAGGGAACGCAGGGCCCGCCGGTCATCGGCGGGCACGGGTTGCAAGTGGTTGGCGGACATTGCTCCTCTCCCCCGATCAGGCGGCGCGCGGCAGGGTGCGGCCCAGCAGGGCTTCGCTGGCGGCAGGGTCGAACCACCAGGGATGGAAGCGGCGCGGATCATCAAAGCCATTGGTGATCAGGGATGCCAGTTCCGGCGCGCCGGTGGCGCTGGCCAGCAGCTTCAGCACATGCGGCGGCGGCGGGGTCAGCAGGCTGTTCGTCCAGCTCACCACATGCTGGGCATAGGCCCAGAAATTCTCGAACGTGGCATTCATCCAGGCGGCATTGAAGGGCTTGGCCCCACGCGCCAGAATGGCATCCAGATAGACCTTGCCAGCCTTGGCGGCGTTATTGGCGCCCTGTCCGGTGATCGGGTCATTCACCACCACCGCGTCACCCACGCCGAAGACCAGCCGGCCGGACGGCAGGGTCAGCACCGGTTCGCGCACCGTGGGCGGGAAGCGGCCGGACAGGATACCCTTGGCGTCGGTCAGGGCGATGTTGCGGCAGCGCTCCGCCTCCCAGGGGATATATTTCTCCAGAATGCCCAGGCTGGTTTCCAGATGCTGTTCGGGGGACGTGATGCCCTGCCAGCAATCCATCGGGCCGCCGGGAATACCCTCAAACACCATGATTTCACAGGGGCCGGACAGGGTCAGGGCCGGGAAGACGAAATATTCACCAACGCCGGGGATCAGGTTGAAATTCACCCGCGAAAATTCCGGCATCGGCGTCATGCCGGTCACATAGGTCAGCGCCAGGGCGCGCATCGGCTGGTCGAAGCTGCTGCGCGCAGCGTCACGCTTGAACTGGCGCACCACCTCGCCCTTGCCGGCGGCCAGCAGCACCAGATCATGTTCGGCGGCGAGCACTTCCAGTTCGGCGATGCCGACATCCTGGATGCGCAGTTCCGCCCCCCGGCGCACGATCTCATCAATCCAGACGGGCATTTTCAGGCGCTGGTCGACCGACTGTGCCTTCTTGTCCAGCCGGGCCGCCCAGGCGAACAGGGTTTCGCCGAACGCTTCCGGATTGACGGCGTTCAGGCCGATCCCTTCCACCGGCGGACAGGTATTTTCCCAGAAATTCAGGCCCAGCTCACGCTCGATCTCCAGCGAGGCATCGAACATGCACTGGCTGGAGGTGACATTCCCGGCGCGGATATCTTCGGCGGCGCGGTTGGTGACCAGGGTGACGTCGTAATTGCGGGCCAACAGCCCGGCGGCGATCAACAGACCGGCCTGTCCGGCCCCGACAATGGCGATACGGCGCATGGGGGTAACTCCTTGATGAAGGCAGATGCAGAAGGCAAGGGGAGGGGGTTGACGGCCCGCATTGCGGGCCGCCTGAAGCCAAGTCAGTCAGGAAAAGCGTGTTATTCCGCCAGACGCGGAATGGCGGGCTTGTTGCCCTCCGGCCCCATGGCGGCATAACCGCCATCGACGGCGTAATCCGCCCCGGTCACGAAGCTGGCGGCGGGTGACAGCAGGAACAGCACGACATTGGCCACCTCTGCCGGGTCGCCCAGCCGCCCCAGCAGGTGGAAATCGGCGGCCACGCGGTCAGCCTTGGCCCGGTCGCCGCCGGAAACTTCCGAAATCACCCGCGACCATGTCCAGCCGGGGGAGACGGAATTGACCCGCACCCCGTCGGGGGCGAAATCCATCGCCATGCTGCGGGTCAATTGCAGGATCGCCGCCTTGGAGACGGGATAGAGCCAGCGCCCCGTCTGCGCCACGCCGGAGGAGATGGAGGTGAAATTCACCACCGCCCCCTTGCGCGCCTTCAGATCGGGATAGACGGCCTGGGTCAGCGCCACCAGGGAGACGAGGTTGATATCCAGCGCCGTCAGCCATTCCGCCCGCGGGGAGGCAAAGCCGTTATCCAGGTAGGAACAGGCGAGATTGACCAGCAGATCGACGCCGCCAAACCGGTCCCGCACGGCGGCCACCGCCTGGGCGATGGCGGCATCCTGGGTCAGATCAACCGGCACGAACAGCACGCCGGGGCCGATATCGCGGGCGATGTTTTCCCCCGCCGGGTTGATATCAAAAATGGCGACCTGGGCGCCGGCATCGGCCAGGGCCTTGACGACAGCGGCCCCGATCAGGGTGGCACCACCGCTGACAATGGCGGTCTTGCCCTTGAAGGTAAGTTCCATGCTCTGATCCTCCCCCGATCAATCAACCGGCTTGCCTTCGCTGGTGGGCCAGCTTGGCATCAGCGTGTTGGAAGGAAGGCTCTCATCGCGCAGCTTGTGCGCTGTCTCGGCGCCGGCCACGGGCAGGCCGGCGGGGTTCAGCAGGCCGATCTGCACCAGCACGCTGGCCTGATCCCAGTAGATATGTTCGTGATAGAGCTTGGAGCCGCGGAACTTCACCACCCCCAGCATGGGGATTTCGACATATTTGCCGGTCGGCGCCACGCCGGGCAGCAGCCAATCGATCTCCCGGTCATGGGTGAAGCAGAGGATGAATTCATCCACCACTTGCGAGGCACCGACCGTGCGGGAAATCGGTTCCAGCCGCATGTCGGCGGGATTGTTATGGATGAAATGGTGGCGGTAGAAGCGGCTTAACTGCTTGTAGCCCACGCCGCCCGTCATGGTGGGGATGTGGTTGACATAGGGTTCGGCCACCATGGTCGCCATGGTGTCGGGCACGTTGCGTGTGTCGAACTCATGCCGCACATGTTCGTCCCACAGGGCGGACAGGTTGTAATGCGGGCCGATGATGGGGCGCAGGGCGGTGATGCTGCGTTCATGCGCCAGCAGGGCCGCGGCCCGGTTGTAATGGTCGCCGGCGGGGCGGGCAAAGGCATGATCCACGCCGGGATAGACGAAGATCTCCACCTTGGGATTGCCGGCGGCGGCGGCCTGGATGGCCGCGCGTGCCGGGGCGGGGCAATAGGCATCCTCGCCGGCGATATGCAGCACCAGCCGGCCCTTCAGCCCGGCCAGCCGGTCCAGCGCCTTTTCAATCCCGACGCCGTAATAGCCGATGGCGATATCCACGCCCGGCACGTCGCAGGCGGCCAGATAGGCCAGCTTGCCCCCCAGGCAGTAACCGATCACCCCCAGCCCATCGCCGGACCAGCCGGGCAGCCCGCGCAGATGGGCTGCGGTATCGGCGATATCGCGCAGGGCCGCCTGTTCATCGAAGGCCTGATAGAGCGTGAAGGCCCGGTCGAAATCAGCCGGCGTATAGGCCAGATCCACGCCCGGCTGCTGGCGCCAGTAAAGATCGGGCACCAGCACGGTATAGCCTTCCTCGGCCAACTGGTCTGCCAGGGTGCGCATGGCGGCATTGACGCCAAAAATCTCCTGACACAGCACGATGCCGGGGCCGCGCCCATCGGCTGAGGTGGCCAGATAGGCGGCGAATGTGCCATCCGCCCCGGTAATTTCCACGAATTGACCCGTACCCATGACCTGCTCCTGTTGAATTTGTTTTGTCCAGCTTGCGGGAAGCTGCCTTGTCGGGCTATCCGCCCAGCGCAGCCTTTATCCGCGCAGCGCAGGGAAATGCAGTTTTTGTTCAGCCCACCCCGCTGGCCAGGAATTTCTCGAAATACAGTTTATGGTCGGGGTGGGCGTGGCGGTCCAGCCAGCCCCGCACGCTATCCACCATCGGCGGCGGACCGCAGACATAGATATCGGCGGGGCGGTCGGCGAAGAAACCGGGATCGAAATGATCGGCGACATAGCCGCTCAGCCCCGCATAACTTTCCGGCGGCTGGGTGATGACTGTTACGAAATCGAAATCAGCCAGCTTTTCCCTCAGTGCTTCCAACTGATCGCGGGCGCAGAGATCCTCCACCCGGTTGACCCCGTAATAAAGGCGAATAGGCGGCAGCGGCTGGGTGCTTTCCGCCATCTCCTCCAGCATTCCCAGGAAAGCGGCCAGCCCCGTCCCGCCGGCGGCCAGCACCAGGGGACGTTCCACCTGACGCAGGAAGAAGCTGCCGAAGGGCGCTTCCAGGGACAGTTCCACGCCCGGCCGGCATTCATCGGTCAGGAACCGCCCCATCAGCCCGCCCGGCAGCAGCCGGATCAGGAATTGCAGCCGGTTTTCCGCATTGGGCCGGTTGGCGAAGGAATAGGCCCGCGTCTGCGTCCAGCCCGGTGCTGAGAGGCGGGCATATTGGCCGGGCAGAAAGTCCAGTTGCGGCCCGGCCACCTGCACCGACAGGATGACGGTTTCCGCCGATACCCGTTCCACCCCGGTCACCACGGCCCGGCGCGGGGCTTCGGCGGCGACCTGGCAGAGGCGGGAAGGGATGTCGAAGCTGAAGGCCGCGTCGGACGTCACCCGCGTCTGGCAGGCCAGCACGGCGCGGGCCGCCAGATCGCTTTCGCTCAACGTCTCCTCATCCACATAATCCATGGCATAACTGCCACTGTCGCAGCGGCCCCGGCAGGTGCCGCATACGCCTTCCCGGCAATCCACCGGCAGGGAAATGCCGTGTCGCATGGCGGCGTCCAGCAGCAATTCCCCGGGCCGGGCGCTGGCGAACACGGTCTTGCCGTCGGCAAAATTGATGGCGAGCCTGTGTGTCATGCTGCCCCCCATCACAGATGGTAGAAATCAAGGACGGAATTGATGGTGTCGTTCAGCAGCAGCACATGCTTGCGCAAGATACGCCAGTCATCACCCTCGGCCCGCAGATGATAGGTTGCATGGCCATAGAACTGCTCGCTGTTGCCCAGCCGGTGATACAGCGTGTGCCAGTTCGCCTTGACCTCCAGCCGGTCATCTTCCAGCGGGGCGATGCGCACATTGCTGATCTGGTGCAGGGTGCGCGGCATGGGCGTGCAGGCGGCGGATTTGCCGGTGCGGATGCGGAAAACCCGGTCTTCCAGCCCGGCCCGGCTGCTGTAATAGATCAGCGACATGCCCGTGCGCGGGTCGCGGGTATAGTCATGCTCGCTGTCCCATTGCGGCAGATGGAATTCCGCCGCCGGGTCGAACAGCGCCAGATAGGCGTCCCAATCCTGGGCATCACACAGGGCGGATTTACGGTACAGGAACTGTTCGATCCGATATTGCAGTTCGGGGGTCATGCCGGCTGCTCCTGCTTCTTGGCCAGACCGTTCAGCATGAAGCGCTGCCAGTTGGCGTGCTGGTTGACATAAAGCCCTTCATGGGTGAATTCCTGCCCCGTCAGCGTGGGGCGGATGCCCAGCGTTTCGCTGTGCCGGCTGGGGCCTTCGACCCAGCGGCCGGCACCACGGGAAATATCGCTCCAGCGCTCCAGCCGGGCCTGGAAGCCGCGCTGCGCCTCGCGGAACTCCACCAGATCGTCGGGCGTGCCCATGCCGGAGACGTTGAAGAAATCTTCAAACTGGCGGATGCGGTTTTCCCGGTCGCTGGGGCTTTCGCCCTTGACGCCGATACACTGGCTGATGATTTCCGTCTTGTTCCAGGCCACCGGGCGGATGATGCGGAGCTGGGAACTGATCTGATCCATGAAGAACAGGCTGGGATAGAGGTTCAGATTGCGCAGCCGGTGCATCATCCATTCCGCCCGCGCCTGCCCATGGTCGGCCAGCAGGCGCGGCATCACCGTGGCATAGCCGGGGCGGACGCTGGGGTTGGGCATGTCGCTGAACAGCAGCGAATGGCCATTATGGAAGGAGAACCAGCCATCATCGGTGGCGGCATCGCCGGCCCCCAGCTTGCTGTAATCCAGCGTTTCGGTGACAGCGCCGCTGGCGGCATTCACCTGATGGCGGTGCTGCACCGTGGCAACGTAATTATAATGCACAGTGCTGACATGATAGCCGTCCAGCCCGTTCTCACACTGTAATTTCCAGTTGCCGTCATAGCTGTAGGTGGAACGGCCCGGCAGCACTTCCAGTTCACCGGTGGGGGATTGCGCCACCATCATGTCCAGGAAGATGCGGGCATCGCCCAGATATTCTTCCAGCGTGTCGGTGGCCGTCGTGTCCAGGCTGATGAAGACGAAACCGCGATAGCTGGCGATGCGCGCCTTTTTCAGGCTGCGCGCATTCTTGTCGAAATCCTCGGGATATTCGCCCGGCGCCTTCACCTTCACCAACCGCCCATCGGACCGGTAGGTCCAGGCATGGAAGGGGCAGGCGAAGGTGGATTGCTTGCCCTTGCAGACCCGCGTCAGCGTGGTGCCACGATGCTGGCAGGCATTGACCAGGGCGTGCAGGGCCCCGTCGGCACCGCGGGAGATGATCATCGGCTGGCGGCCGGCCCGCATGGTGATGAAATCATGCGGGTTGGCGATTTCGCTCTCGTGACAGGCGTAAATCCAGTTCTTCTCGAAGATCAGTTCCATTTCGAGATCGAACAGGTCGGGTTCGGTGAAGATGTCACGCGCCACCCGATAGATGCCGTCCTGCGGACGGAAATCGAGGCAGCCGGTGATATAGTCCTGCCATTGCGGCACGCTGCGGGGGTTCATCGGGCCTTCCTTCCTGAAAAGCGATGCCCAATGACGCCGTATCCGGCCCCGCCGCTCTAGCCGCTTTTCCCGAAATGCTGGCCGCTTTTTCCGCCTGTCCGGATTGCGCAGGCAGAAGCTGTCATAATTGCGCAATCTGGATAGCCGGGCCCGACAGGTGCGGCATACTCGGTATCACTATTCCCTGGTGTGGAGTGACGCCCATGAAGACGACGGAACTGGCCATCGCCCATCACCAGATCGAACCAGCCCGGCAATGGATGAGCCGGATTTGCGGCCCGCATGATCTTTCCACCCGCCAAGGCGGGTTGCTGGAATTCCGGCACGAGGCGGTGCGCTTTCCCGATCTGGGCACGGTGATCGGCCGTATCCGGTACGGGACGGATGTGACCATCGGCGTGCGGCGGGGGGAACATTTTGAATCCTTCAGCTTCAGCCTGCCGCTGGTCGGGCGGCAGTCGCTGCATTGTGCCGGCGAACACCATCTGTCGGATGTGCGCCGGGGGCTGATTGTCGGCCCCGACAGCGACCAGAATCTGGACATGGCTGAAGGCTGCCGGAAATTACAGGTGATCATCCCGCGCAAGGCGCTGCATCGCGTGGCGGAAAACCTGTTGAGCCGCCCGGTGACACAGCCGATCCGTTTTGATCCGATGATGGATCTTGCCCGGCCCGCAGTGACGGCCTGGTGGCAGATGGTGCGCCAGACGCTGGAAGGCTGGGGCCATCTGGCGGCCCTGTGCCAGATGCCGGCCATGGCGGCCGATCTGGAAATGATGTTGATCAAGGGGCTGTTGCTGGCCCAGCCCAACAACCTGTCCCCCGTCCTGGATCCGGCCTTGGCCTCTGATTGCCCGGATTTCGTCTGGCGGGTGGAACGCTATCTCAACCAGCATTTACAGGATGATATCGATCTGGCCGATATCGAGGTGGTGGCCGGTGTCTCCCGCCAGAAGCTGTATGATGCGTTCCACACCTGGCGCGGCTGTACGCCGCTGGCCTATCTGAAGCGCCGCCGGCTGGAGGCGGCGCGGCAGATGATTTTGGACAGCCCGCGCAGCGGCCGCACCGTGGCCTCCATTGCGTTGGCCTGGGGGTTCAACCATTTCGGCCGTTTCGCCAATGGCTATAAGGAGGCGTTTGGCGAATTGCCCTCTGAAACCGCGCTGCGCCGCCGCGAGGGGGAGGAGATGGGGGATACCCGTTCCCGCGTGGTGGAGGGGGATTCCCCGAAGCGGCGCTTGTAATCCTGGGCGAAGCGGCCCAGATGGCTGAAGCCCCAGCGTAAGGCCACCTCTGTCACCGCATCCTTGCCCTGCAACAGATCCTCCCGCGCGCGGGCCAGCCGCAGATCGCGCAGGTAATTCAGGGGCGTGGTGTTGCGATAGGTCTGAAAGCCGGCATGTAACGTGCGCACAGAGATCCCCGCCTGTTCGGCGATGGTTTCAAGGCAAAGCGGCTGGGCCAGATTGGCGCGGATGAATTCCTCCGCCCGGCGCACATAATAGGGGGAGACAGGGGCCGCCGCCCCACCCGCCAAGGCGCTGCTGAGGGTGCTGGGCACCCCGAACAGCAGGCTGTTGAACAGGGCGGATTTGAAAGAACGCAGTGCCATCGGGTGATGCAGCGGGTGCTTTTCATCGGCCAGGGCCTGGATCAGCAGCCCGATCATTTGCCGTACACCGACCCCGCCGCCGGCGTTGAAATCCAGCTCCGGGGCAAATTCCGGCATGGAAGCCGGCTCGCAGCCCAGCAACTGGCGACAATGGTTCAGCATATCCTGCGCTTCGATCCGCAGGATCACCTGGGGGCTGCCGGCCTGCCAGCGCATCCGCAAGGGCATGTTGGGGGAGACGAAGGAGGCCAGCCCGGCATGGGAGACGAACTGGTGTCCCCCGCATTGGATGGTGGCCTCCCCCTGCAGGGGGATCTGGATCAGGTAGAACTGTTCCAGCCGACCGGGATCAATTTCCACATCGCCGCCATATTCCAGCAAGCTTAAGGAAAGCTGGCCACGGGCGAGATGATACATGCCGGCGTCAAGGCTGGTACCGCCCTGACTGGGGCGCAGATCGTGCGGCTTGAAGACCTGGCCGACGGCCTTTCTCACCTGATCGGTTTCAGTGAAACGAAATAATTCATGCGCCGGCTGCGCTAACAGCCGGCGCACTGATCCTCCGTCGGGAGGTGCTCCCGCAAGCAGTTCCATACCCGTACTCCCGTCCAGCGTTTGTTTTGGCTGGCCGGGGCTTTGCGCCCCCTTGATCCCAGGGGAAATGGCCATGCCTTATTTCAAATCCATCCTATTTCTCACCGATATGGTTTGGAAGAAAAATCGTCTGTCATTGGGCCAAGGCCTGATTGGCGGCCATCAACCGTAACAGATTGCCGGACCAGATCTTGGCCAGGTCTGCCTCCTTATAGCCGGCGGCCAGCAGGGCGGCGGTGATGCGGGGGATGGCGGCGACATCTTCCATCCCCTGTGTGCCGCCGCCGCCATCCCAATCCAGCCCGATGCCCACATGGTCCGGCCCCACCACCTTCAAGGCGTGCAGCAGATGGGCCATGAAATCATCGAAGCTTGGCGGATCGGTATCCGGATAGAGCCGGTCGATCTCCCGCCTTTTTTCCAGGAACGCCGTGCGGGCGGCGGCATCCCGGACCCCTTCGCGGTAACTGGTATAAAGGGCGCGCTGGGCCTTTTCCCGTTCCGGGTTGGGCTTGGCGGCACGCAGATAGGCACCATAAGCATTCATCATGATCAGTCCGCCCTTGGCGGCCAGGGTGCGCATTCTGGCATCATCGATATTGCGCGGATGGTCATAAACCGCCTTGCAGCCGGAATGGGTCAGCAGTACCGGCCCTTTTGACAGGGCCAGCAGATCATCCAGCACGGCGTCAGAACTGTGGCTGGCATCGGGCACGATGCCCAGCCGGTTCAGTTCCGCCAGCAACTGCTTGCCCAGCGGGCTCAGACCCCCCCATTTCGGCTGGCCGGACGGGTCGGTGGAACTGTCGGCAAACTGGTTATGGGCGAAATGGGCAAAGCCGATCACCCGCACCCCGATCTTGTGGAACAGATTGACGAGGCTGATATCCTCGCCCAGCGGATAGGCGTTCTCCATGGAGATGAACACCACACGCCGGCCGGCGGCGGCGATGGGGGCGGCATCGCCGGGCTTTGTCGCCAGGGTGAAATCCGCCGGCGAGGCGGCCACCATTTCCCGGATGGACAGGCCGCGCAGCACGGCGAAATCCCGTGCTGCGCGATATCCTTCCGGCGTCAATGGCCCCTGTGGGGTGTAGATGGCCCAGAGGCCGCCATCCAGCCCGCCCTCTTTCAACCGGGGCAGATCGACCTGGGTGTAATCATCATGCACATGATGTTCATCCAGGATCGACCAGTCCGGCAGATCCAGTGAGGCGGGCGTATCCATATGCCCGTCCAGGGTCAGCAGCTTTTCATGCAACTGCCGTGCGGCGGCGGACACAGGCGGCGGGTCCGCCGCCTGGACCACGGGCGGGGCCAGCAGACAGGTGAACAGCAGCGGCAGCAGCAGGGGTTTCAGCGGGCGGCGCATGGCTTAAAACTCCCCGGAGATGGTCACCTGGATGGTACGCGGGGAGAGCGGGCGGAAATTGCCGTCACCGCTGACGGCGGGGGAGATGAAGGACAGCGTATCCTTGTCGAAGATATTGTCGATATTGACGCGGGCCTTGATGTTCTTTAGCGGCCCATAATCCCAGCCTTCACCGACATCGACATAGGCGCTGAACACCGTATAGCCGGGCAGGCTGGAACCGGGCGTGTTGGTGAAGGTGGACCAGCGTTTGCCGACATAACGCCCGCTGAAATTGGCCACCAGCCAATCGGTCGGCTCCACCGTGATGCCGCCGCCGATGATCCATTTCGCGCTGTCGGGGATGAAGCGGCCGGATGTCGGCGTGACCGGGCTGGTCGGGATATCATCCAGGAAGGTGGCATGGTTATAGGTGACGCTGAAATTGGCATAGGCGTAATTATTCAGGAAATCCGGTTTGAAGGTGCCGGTAAATTCCGCGCCATAGGCCTCCACCCGGCCGACATTGGCATAGAAGGTTTCCGTCGTCGCCACCGTGCCCGGCAGCAGGGTGGTGATGGGTTGGATGCGGTTGGCAAAGCGCGTGTAATAGCCCGACAGGGCAGCATAGAATTGCGCCTGATTGGTGCGGATGCCGATTTCCACATTCTTGGCCCGTTCCGGTGCAGGCGCGGGTACGGCGGCATTGCTGCTGGCCAGGGCGGTGGCGAAAATATCATCCATGCCCTTGGGCAGGGCCATGTTTTCGGAATAGGAGGCGAAAAGCTGCGTTCGCCCGTCCAGCCGATAGACCAGCCCGACCTGTGGCAGGAACCCGTCATTGTAAGAGGCGCTGTTGCGCTGCGGGCCATAGCCCGCCACTGGCCGGCCACCGACGATGCGGTAATAATCGGCAAAATCGCGGTAGCCGTTGAAATCATAATCCAGGAACAGGCCCTTGGCGCCGATATCCAGCGTCAGGTCATCATCCAGCAGGGCGATGGAATCCTTCAGGAAAATCTGGATCGTATCGCGTTCGGAGCGATAGTTGCGGCGCAGATAGACCAGTTCGTTCAGGTTGGGTGCGGCCTCCGGTGAGCCATCCACCGTATTATAGCGGGCCTGGGTACGGTGATACTTGTCATGCTCCACCCAGAAACCGGCCTCCAGCGTGTGGTTATCCAGCTTGGCCTGCAGCTTGTTGGTCAGGCCATAGCGATCGCCCCCCACGCCCGACAGCCCATATTGCACCCCGCGCGGCGCGGTTACCGGCAGGCCGACGGCGGCCTGTGGGGTATAGCGTGACAGGCTGTTGGCATAGCCGTCGGGGGAAACCCCGTACCCGTCCTTATCTTCCCAATAGGCGGTGCTTTCCAGCCAGGCATCCTCCCACAGGCCGAAATGCGTGGTGGCGCCATACAGCTTGTCATTGCGGATATTGACGGCCAGTGCGTAATCATAGGTGTAGTTGGGGTTGGAATAGGGCACCCCGGCCACGGTCGGCGTGAAGCCCGGCGTGCTGTTGGGCACCAGCCGGATATAGCCGCGATCCCGCCCGCTTTTCCCGCCAACATCGCTGCCGCTGTGATATTGCGCCCGGCTGAGGGTGGGGGAATCATAGTCGAAGAAGTCATTGGAAACGAATTTCAACCGGGCCCAGCTTTCTTCACCCAAGCTGACATGGGCCTGGGCTTCCCAATGTTCGCGGTCGATGGTGCCGGCCCCGCGCCACAGGTCGCTATCCAGTTTGGTGCGGCTGACATAGGCCTTTACCGGGCCGATCTGCCCGGTCGAAGCACGGATGAAGGTGCGCCGTGTGCTATCCTCCCCAAAGGTTTGGGAGATAAAGACCCCGGCTTCTTCCTGCGGTGTGATGGAACGGTACTGCACCAGCGGTCCCAGGCTGGAATAGCTGGGCAGGCTGACATCACCCGCCCCGGCCGACGCCTCCACCACGCCCAGATTTTCATTATCGACATAGCGGAAGACGGGGGAACCGCCAAAGGCATCGCTACGCCCGGTGGGAATGCCATCCACCACAAAGCCGATCTGGTCCAAATTGAAGGCGCGGGTCTGCACGGAATTGCCGAATTCATACAGCCCCAGCGCGCCATCGGTCTGCACATTGAAGCCTGGCAGGTTTTCCAGCATCTTCAGGCCGGAAATACCCGATGGCGCCGATAACAGCGCCTCCCGCGTTACCGCCACCGTGCTGGTGGTCTTGTCCAGGCCGATCGCCTCATCTGATTGGGAAACGCGGCGGCCGGTGACGATAATTTCTTCCAGGGCCACGCTGTCATCGGCCAGGGCCGGGATGGTGGCAACAGTCCCCAGCAACAGCGCCGGCAGAAGCCGGCGGGTATGGAACGTCATCTCTTACCCCTTCTGTACAGAAATCGGATTATTGTTCGTTCATTCCGGCTGATGAAAATGTGGTAAAAGCAGCCGGAAATGGGCGCGAACAGTCATTCGCAGAAATTATTTTCTGCGTGATAGAATTCAGGCGTTGGAAACGCCGGTGACTATGACTGATCCGACCCCGAGATCCCCGTTATCCTTGACAACACCTTGCAGGTATCGCCGGTATCGGGGCTGCGGCCTTTATTTGGCCTTCGTGTCGATAGAATGACCTGAAAAATAACTGCATGGCAAGCCTTTGTTGCGATGCATCATGTGTCGGGCGAAGTACCGCCCGACACATGATTTTCCGCTTATTCCGCCGCCTGGGCCAGCCGGGCCAGGGTATGGCGGTTTTCCGGTACCGGCAGGCCCAGATGGCCGCGCAGGGTGCGGGTGGTATAGTCGGTGCGGAACAGGCCGCGCTGTTGCAGGATCGGCACCACCTTCTGGGTGAACAGGGCGAAATCGCGGGGCCTGGTGACCTGCACATTGAACCCGTCGGCGGCACGGCCGGTGAACCAGCGCTCAATCTGATCGGCGATATGTTCCGCCGTGCCGACGAAATCCGACCGCCAGCGCCCAAAGCGCCAGGCGGCTTCGCGCAAGCTCAGCTTGTCGGCCTTGGCCTCCCGAATGATGCGCTCGGCATGGCCCTTGTAGCCGTTCAGGCTGACATGAGACAGGTCGGGGAAGGGGGCATCCAGATCATATTGCGTGAAATCATGGTAATTGAACGGGCGGCCCAACTGCACCAGCAGCTTATCCAGGCTGAGATCGGCATCCTGGGCGGCGCGCAGTTTTTCCGCCTCTTCCTGGCTGTCGGCAATGGTGACCGACAGGCCGGGCAGCACGAAAATCTCATCCGGGTTGCGGCCCAGCGCGGCGGCGCGGGATTTCAGATCGGCGTAATAGGCCTGTGCCGCCTCGAAATTATCGGCGGTGGTAAAGGTGGCATCGGCGATCAGGGCGCCCAGCGTGCGCCCGGCATCGGAATCGCCAGCCTGGAAGATCACCGGCTGGCCCTGCGGCGACCGGGTCAGGGCCAGCGGGCCGGCGACGGAGAAGAAGCGGCCCTTGTGGTTCAGCGCGTGCTGCTTGTCCTTATCCAGGAAGATGCCGGCCTGCTTGTCCCGCGGGAAGGCATCGTCCTCGTAGCTGTCCCACAGACCCTGCACGACATCGACAAATTCGCGCGCCCGCTGATAGCGTTCGCCGTGATCGAAATGTTCCTCGCGGCTGTAATTGCGCGCCGCCCCTTCCAGCCCGGTGGTGACGACATTCCAGCCGGCCCGCCCGCCGCTGATATTGTCCAGCGAGCCGAACTGGCGGGCCACATTATAGGGCTCCCAATAGGAGGTGGTCAGGGTGCCGACCAGCCCGATCCGGCTGGTGGAAACGGCCAGGGCCGACAGCAGCGTCAGCGGTTCCAGCCGGTTCAGGAAATGCGGGGCGCTTTCCTTGGTGATGTAGGGGCTGTCGACGATGAAGACCAGATCGAACTTGGCCGCCTCTGCCTGTCGCGCGGCCTCGATATACCAGTCGATATTGATGCTGGCATCACCGGGAAGGGCCGGGTCGCGCCAATCATCATGGCTGGTGCCGACACCGGCCAGAATAGCGCCCAGATGAAGCTGGCGGGGGGAAGTCATGGGGTCTCTCCATCACGAAGGGAAATTTTGGGGGAAGCTTGGGTTGGGTGTGATGGTATGCGGGCGGATAAGCGTTAACAAATTCAGAAGTCTCAAGCTTTCATTTGGGGAAAGTTGATGGCTTGGCGGGTGAAGTTTCCCTGATGTTTTCCGCTAAAGTTATTATTTAAAATAACTTTATGGTTCCGCCTGATGGGGCGGCCTATTTTATCCATACCTTGTCGCATGTTCCCGTGGGGAGAGTTATTTTGTTGCTGGAGAAGCTGAACTGGCGCTATGCCGCCAAGAAACTGGACCCTGCCCGCCCGGTGCCGGCCGATGCGGTGGACCGGATTGTGGAGGCGATCCGCCTGGCCCCGACATCCAGCGGCCTGCAGCCGTTTGACATCATCGTGGTCAGCAATCCGGCGCTGAAGGAACAAATCCGCGCTGTCGGCTATAACCAGCCGCAGATCACCGAAGGGTCGCACCTGCTGGTTTTCGCCGTTTGGGATGATTACACGCCGGCCCGCATCAACCAGATGTTCGATCTGGTGAACAGCGAACGCGGCTTCACCAATGAAGGGTGGGAGAAATACCGCGCCCAACTGCTGAAAACCTATGGCGCCCGCGATGCGGAGGCGAATTTTCAGCACGCGGCCCGGCAAGCCTATATCGGGCTGGGCATCGGCGTGACGGCGGCCGCCTTCGAAGGAGTGGATGCCACGCCGATGGAAGGGTTTGAGCCGGATAAGGTGGACGCCATTCTGGGCCTGCGGGAACGCGGCCTGCGGTCGGTGCTGATCATGCCGCTGGGCTACCGCGATGAGGCGGGGGACTGGGCGGCCAATCTGAAAAAGGTGCGCCGCGCCCCGGCGGATTTTGTGACGTCAGTGGTTTGACAATCATGAAAGCCGGGGGGCGATGTGTGCCACCCGGCTTTCTTGGGGTCAGCCCTTGAAGAGGCCCGGTTCGATCAGGGCGGCAATATTCACAGGGGCGGGCAGCACCCCTTCGGCGGCGAAATCATCCGCCACCTTTTGCAGATCGGCCGCGATGCCGGCATCGGCAGCCTGCAGGCGCGGGTCTTCGCGGCGGGTCACCAGTTGCGCCACTTCCAGCGGCACGCCGGTTTTCTGCGCATAGATGGCGGCATAGGCATCCAGATTGGCCAATGTCCATCGGTTGGCGGTGGACAGCCTTTCCAGAAAAACCGTCAAGGATGCCCGCTTGGCCGGGCTGGCCAGGGTTTTCACCGATGCGGTGATCAGGCCGATACCGGAACTGATGCCGACGCCATTGCGCAGCACGCGGGCCCCCCGCACCTCCGCCACCGCCTGGTAAATGCCGAAGGTGGCCCAGGCTTCGACATTGCCGCCTTCAAACGCGGCAGCGGCATCGTTGGGCAGCATGAAGCCCATCTTCACCTCGGCCGGCGCTACGCCTACTTCGCGCAGGGCCGCCAGCAGCAGGTGATGGGCGATGCTGCCGCGCGCGCTGGAAACGATGACGGTGCGGCCGCGCAATTCCTGCACAGTCTGAATGGGGGAATTGGCCGGCACCAGCAGGGCCAGATTGCCGCCGCCGGATCGGGCGGCGGCGATGATGCGGATGGGCACCTGCTGGCTGGCCGCCATGATGGTGGGCGTGTCACCGGCGGGGCCGGTATCCACCGCGCCGGCGGCAATCGCCTCGAACAAGGGGGCGGCACCGCTGAAATTGGCCCAGCTATGGCGGAAGGGCAGATTATCCAGCAGGCCGGCTGCTTTCAGCTTGGCCTGCACCAGCCCGGCCTGATCGCCCAGCACCAGCGCGCCATCATCCCCATCTTGCCCGCAACCGGCCAGCGCCGTGGCAAGGGCCAGACCGGTGCCGCCGGCCAGGATGGCGCGGCGGCTGACCAGGGAAACGGGTTTAGAAGTCATAGCTGATCCTGGCGTAATAGGTGCCGCCGCTGGGGGCGAAGGGGGGTGAACCGTAATAGAAGGGGGAACCGCCGCTGACCGGATCGCCCGGCCCGTTCTTGTCCGGCCGCACATCGAAGATGTTGTTGGCGCCGACATTGACGCGCAGCCCGTCGGTCAGTTCCACACCAACATCCAGATCGGTCAGCCATTTGGCGCCGAACTTCACATCCTGGGCCACATTCTCCGTCCGTTGCCAGATATAGGAACCATAGCGGGTGACGCGTCCCCCCACGGTGAACCGATCCCAGGTCCAGGTGCCGCTCAGGATCAGCTTGGTTTCCGGGTTGGCGACGGTCAGGTCGCCCTGGGCGGTGCGACCGAAGAAGATCAGGTTGCCACCGGGATTGCTGCCCAGACCCAGCAATTGGGATGGCGTATTGGCAATATGGGTGATCTTGGTCTTGTTGTAATTGAAGGCGGCTTCCAGCTTCAGATCGCCGAATGCATCCAGATCCAGTTTGGTATCGGCCACCACATCCAGGCCGCGCGTGCGCGTATCCACGGCATTGGCGAAATATTGCACCCATTCCGTGCCCGACAGCCCATTGGCCAGCAGCAAGCGGTTCAGGGCGGGGCCATAAAGATAGCCGGTGCGGACGATGCGGTCTGTCACCTTCACCTGATAGCCATCCACCGTCAGGTTCACCTGATCCAGCGGGCGCAGCACAAAGCCCAGGCCGAAATTCACCGATTTTTCAGGGTCCAGATCCTTGCCGCCCAGCGCCTCGGCCAGGGCACTGCCGGTGCGGGCCAGTTTGGACAGGCTGGGCACGACATTGCCGGCGGCATCGATATTGGTGCGGTTATCGGTCTGGGCGTAGCCAAGCTGGGTCAGCGACGGTGCGCGGAACCCGGTGCCCACCGTCCCGCGCACCGCAACGATATCATTGAAATCATAGCGGGAATTGATCTTGCCGCCGGCCGTGGTGCCCGAACTGTCATCATAATTCTCCACCCGCACGGCGACATCGACAAACCAGTCCTTCACCGGATAGAGGCCCAGATCGGCATAACCGGCGACCGACCGGCGGACCAGCCGCGCCTCGTCCGCCTTGGACAGGGTGACGCCGGCCTGCGCGCCCACGGAGGCGGGCTTGCCGACATTGGGGTTTCCTTCCTGGTCACCGGGTTTGAAAATATAGCCGCCATTGACCGATGCGCGCGGGTCGCCGGCATATGTCGCAAACCGGTCGATCCTGCCCTCGGCCCCCCAGGAGAATTGCAGCGGTTCCGGCAGCCCCACCGCGAACCCGCGCGTCACATCCAGGTTCGCGACACTCTGTTCAAACTGATAGGTCGCCAGACTGTCGAAGCGGGTGGGGGTGGACGGCCCCAGCGAGGGGTTG
Organism: Azospirillum sp. RU38E; assembly: GCA_943370215.1. GTDB lineage: Bacteria > Pseudomonadota > Alphaproteobacteria > Azospirillales > Azospirillaceae > Niveispirillum. The sequence continues at coordinate 15,342 of CALRQC020000021.1, read as the reverse complement.
ATGGTGAAATCGCTATATTGCTGGTTGCGGTTGCGGCCATAGGAGGCGGAGAGATCCCAGTCCCATCCGGCCCATTCACCCTTGGCACCCCAGACGGATTGCAGGTCGTTTTCGCTCGTATTGTTCAGCGGGAAATAGCCATCGGGGAACAGGCTGGCAATAGTGGCCGCCGAATTGGGTCGGCGGAAATTATTCCCGATCACGGTTTCCCGCAGCCCGCCGGTGGTGAAGGAATAGAGTGTCACGCCGTTCTGCAAGGGCAGTTCGGCATTATAGGACAGGTTATAGGCTTTGACTTCCGGGTCGCCATTATGGGCGCCGTCACGGTTCCAGGTGGCGTTCTTCGGATTGTTGGCGGGGGAATAGGCTACGATATTGGTGGCCGGGAAGTTCCACCAGGCCAGACCGCGCTTGCGCGCATCGCCGCTGACATGGATGAAGCCTTCCTCGCCCAGGGGCAGGGCGAAATCGGCCTCCAGCTTCTTGGTCTGCAGGTCGCCTTCGCCATCATAAAGGCTACCCCAGGTCAGGCCGATATGGCCGCCCTCGCGCCGGGATTTCAGCTTCACATTCACCACGCCGGCCACGGCGTCGGAGCCATATTGTGCGGCGGCGCTGTCCTTCAGCACCTCAAAACTATCCACCGCCGACAGGGGGATCAGGTCCAGATCGACGGGGTTGACGCCGCTGGTATCGCCGCCGCCATTGGTCAGCAGTGCGCCATTATGGCGGCGCTTGCCATTGACCAGCACCAGCGTATAGGCCGGCCCCATGCCCCGGTTGGACACCGGGCGGACGATGGAATTGATGCCCGCGACGTTGGTGCCGAAATTGAAGGAGGGAAGCTGGGCCGCCAGCGCCTCCCCCAGTTCCGCCCGGCCGGCGCGCTGGAACCCTTCAGCCGACAGAACATCGATGGGGGCGGGGCTGTCCGCCACGGTCCGCGGCTTGCCGCCACGCACGCCGGTGACGATGATGGCATCCTGTATGGAGGTTTCCGCCACCTGCACCTGTTGCGCCAGCGCCGGGGCGGTGAACAGGGTGGAACTGGCCAGCAGGCCGGCGGTATAAAGGGAAATTCGGGAGCGCATGTCTTTGACCGGAAATTGAATTCGATTGCGTGCAGTTTATGGGGTGGGACGGATAAGTATATTTCATAAGGTAAAAGGTTATGTTTGCGAGGGCTGTAGGGTTTTATCTGATTATTATATATTTCACTGTCATTACCGTCATCCCGGCGAAGGCCGGGATCCAGGGCAGCCAGCGCTTCGCTTTACGAAACTGGACCCCGGCCTTCGCCGGGGTGACGGTAGCGGCAGGTGCTACACTCCTTTTACCCCACAAAAAGCGGCCCACCGGCAAGCCGGCGGGCCGTCAGTCTGCTTCAGGGAAAACCCCGGGGCGCCACCCTTGCCCCGGGGCCTGGATGCCTCAGTTCGCCACGGCAAGCGGCGGACTGCGGCGTTCCGCCACCAGGCGGCGGAAGGCGGGGATCAGGTCGCGGCCATAATGCAGCGCGTCCTCATAAGGATCGAAACCACGGATCAGGAAGGTGGAAACCCCCAGATCGTAATAATCCAGCAGGGCTTCGGCCACCTGCTCGGGCGTGCCGACCAGGGAGGTGGAATTGCCCTGCGCGCCGGTCACGGCGGCAACGCCGGTCCACAGGCGCTTGTCCACCCGGTCGCCTTGCGCTGCGGTCTGCAGCAGGCGCTGGGAACCGGCATTGGCCGGGGCGTGACCGCTGATGGGCAAGCCAGCCTTCTGGCGCAGTTCGATGGTGCGCTGGCGGATGGATTCCGCACGTGCCCAGGCCGCCTCTTCCGTGTCGGCCAGAATGGGGCGCAGCGACAGGCTGAAACGGATGGTACGGCCATGCTTGGCGGCGGAGGCGCGGACGGCGCGGATGGTTTCCCCCACCTGTTCCAGCGTTTCCCCCCACAGGGCGAAAATGTCGGCATGTTTGCCGGCCACCTCGATGGCGGCGGGGGAGGAGCCGCCGAAATAGATCGGGATATGCGGCTTCTGCACCGGCTTCACATCACCGAACGCCTGTTCCACCTTGTAGAACTTGCCCTGGTAATCGAAGGGACGGTCGCTGGTCCATTCCTGGCGGACGATATCCAGATATTCCGACGTGCGGGCGTAGCGTTCATCCTTGGTGGTGAAGTCACCATCCTGGCGCAGTTCCTCGTCACTGCCGCCAGTAATGATATGCACGGCGGCGCGGCCACCGCTGAAATGATCCAGCGTGGCGAACTGGCGGGCGGCGACGGTGGGGTTGATGAAGCCCGGACGGTGCGCCACCATCAGGCCCAGCCGGCTGGTCTGCGCCGCCACCTGATGGGCGATCACCAGACTGTCGGGGGAGCGGGAATGGTAGGCGATCAACACCCGGTCAAAGCCGCCATCTTCATGCGCCTTGGCCACCTTGCGCACATAATCCAACTGGATCAGGTCGCCCTGGGGCGGGTGGATTTCGGATGCTTCACGGGTATTCACGAAACCGATAAATTCAACGCTCATGGCTGGGTATCCTTATCTCCAATACCTGTTCTGGATGAGCCAGGGCTCGGCCAGAACAGGTTGGCGCGTTGAGCGCCCGCGCACCCATGTGCGCGTAAGCCAAGGCGGCGGATGCCGCCGCCCGGCGATTGAGGGAACCGCTTAAGCAGCGGCTTGGAAGGCGGGCTCGGGAGCCTGGCCTTCCTGGGCGAGTGCGGTCAGGACGGAGGGGCGGGCGTAGAGACGGCGGACCTGGGCGGTCCAGCCGGGGAAACTCTGCTGGTCGATGGCAAGCCGGGGGGCCCAGCGATAGACGACCAGCGCATAGGCATCGAGGACGCTGAAGGTATCGCCCAAAATCCAGGGGCGGCCATCGGCGAACAGGGCCTCAATCTCCGCCAGATGGCGCTGGAAGCGGATGGCTCCGTCGGTCTTCAGCGCTTCCTTGGCGGCGGCATCATCGGTGAAGCGATCGCCGCGGAAAATCTGCGCGAAGCTGGGATGCACGGTGCTGGCGATCCAGCTTGCCAGCTCCAGCCCCTTGGCGGCGGCGAAGGGATCGGCCGGCAGCAGCCCCGCTTGCGGGAAGCGCTGGGCCAGATAGGCCAGGATCGCCGGCACCTCTGTCAGCGGCTTGCCATCCACCAGCAGGGTGGGGACGCGGCCGCGTGGGTTGATGGCGCGGTAATCGGGCTTGTGCTGCTCCCCTTCGGACAGCACCACCCGGACCAGATCAAAATCAGCCCCAGCCTCAGCCAGCGCAATATGCGGGGCGAGCGAACAGGCACCGGGGGCATAATAGAGACGCAGTGACATGGTTGATCCCCAATCACAGATCAAATGACGTAGAAACCGTGGGTGCCATCGCGGCGGAGCTGCTCCACCAGGCCGAATTCCCAATCCAGATAGGCCTGCATGGCGCTGACCGGGTTGTCCGTGCCCTCATAGGGACGGCGATAGACATCGTCGAAGGCGGAAAGCGGCGCGCCGGTGCCACTGGTCAGCGGCTTGCCGGCGGCGGCCCAGGCCTGGGTGCCGCCTTCCAGCACCAGCGGGGGTTTGCCGGTCAGGCTTGCCACCTCTGCCGCTGCGAACCGGGCCAGCAGCCCGTCGGGGGAGGTCAGCACCAGGGCACCGCGCACATCGGCGGGGGAGAGATCTTGTTCCAGCCGGGCGCGGATGATGAAGCGGGCGCCGTCAATATGGCCCCGGCGATAGGCCGGGCTGGGCGCGAAATCCAGCAGCATCACCGGCCCCTCGGCCAGCAGGCGGGCCAGATGATCCGGGCTGATCTGGGTGACGTGGCCGGGATCGGGGTGGTGGATACGGTTGGGGCCGACCTCGTTCAGCGCGTCTGCCGGCACATTTTCCAGCACCAGCACATCCCACCCCAACTGCGCCAGCCAGGAAGCCGACATGTCGGCCCGGCTGGACAGCGTGTCGAACAGCACGATCCGGGCACCGCGTACCGGGGCGGAATGGTCGGTTTCCTGCACCAACTGGCCGCCCGGCGCATTGCGGAAGCCTGGCAGGTGGCCATCGGCATATTCCTGCGGCGTGCGCACATCCAGCCGGTAGGTGGTGCGGGTGCGGTCAGCGGCCAGCACGGCCAGTTCCGCCGGGCTGATCCAGCGCACCCCGGCGCGATAGGCGACATCGCGTGCCCGTGCCTTGGCCTGGGCAACCGCTTCCCCATCAGCTTCCGGGAAGCTGCGTTCCTGGCCATGCTCCAGGGTCTGCCCGGCCAGGGTCCAGCCGATGGTGCCGTTGCGCAGGGCATAGACCGGGTTGGGCAGGCCGGCATTGCGCAGCGACTGCGTGCCGATCAGGCTGCGGGTACGGCCGGCGCAATTGACGATGATGGTGGTGGCCGGATCGGGTGCCAGCAGCGGGGCGCGCAGCACCAGTTCCGCCCCCGGCACGCTGATGCCGGTGGGGATGCTCATGGTGCGGTATTCCTCAAACCGGCGGGCATCCAGCACCACCACATCGGCCCCGCTATCCAGCAAAGCCTTTACCTCCGGTGCGGGCAGGGAAGGGGTGTGGACGCGGGATTCCACCAGTTCGCCGAACGCCTTGGACGGGACATTCACGTCGCGGAAAATCTCCCCGCCGGCCGCACGCCAACCATCCAGCCCGCCTTTCAGCACCCGCACATCCAGATAGCCCAGCCGTTCCAGCACATCCACGCCGCGCCCGGTCAGGCTGCCATCATCGTCATAAACGACGATGGGGGTGTCCCGGCGGGGGATGCGGTCCCAGGCTTCCAGTTCCAGCCGTGACAGCGGGAAATTGGCGGCAAATAGCGGGTGCGCCTGGGCAAAGGCATCCTCTTCCCGCAGATCGATCAGGGCGATTTCCTGCCGGGCCAGCAGGGCCAGCCTGATATCGGCGGGCAGGGCGGTGCGGGGGGCGGTCATCGGGCAAGCTCCAGCGGGCGATGGGAGGAGAGGGTGAAGGGCGGTGTCAGATCATTGTTGGAATAGCCGGAGATGAAGGGCTTGCGCGGCTGCCCGTCGCCCGGATAGGTCCAGCGCCGCACCGCCCCGATATCCGCGCCATAGACATGGATGCTGATGGAGGTGCGGTCGGCCTCTGCATTGATGACGCGGTGGATATCGCCTTCCAGGGGGGAGAGTTTTTCCACATCACCGGGCTTCAGCCGGTGCGGCAGCCCCTTGGTCACCAGCGGCCCGGCCGGGCCGACAGTGAAGCCCTGGGAGATTTCCGACCCGCGCAGCACACCGACCAGCCCCCAGACCGTATGGTCATGCACCGGCGTGCCCTGGTTCGGCCCCCAGACGAAGCTGACCACGGAGAACCGCGCCTGCGGGTCGCGGTAGAGCAGGAATTGCCGATACCGTTCGGGGTCCGGCACGGTATAGGCCTCGGGCAACCAGTCATCCTGGGCCACCAGATCGCCCAGCAGCGGGGCGGCGGCATCCAGCAAGGCCGCCTCCGGCCGGTTTGTTTCCAGCAGCCGGGTCAGTTCGGTGACGAAACGGGCCAGGCGCTTGGGGATGGGGGGCTGTTGGCTCATAGGGTCTCTCCCCGCTCACAGCCGATAGCGCAGCGTGACCAGCCAGGTCCGCGGATCGGCGATGTTGACATAATTGATGCCAACGGACGGGGTGTAGCCGACGCCGACCACATGATCTTCATCCGTCAGGTTCTTGACCGTCGCCCCCAGCGACCAGGGGCCATCATTCTGTGCCCAGTTGATGCCGGCATTGAGATAGGCCTGGTTGGGAATCTTCTCCTGCAGCCGGTTCAAGGCGGAGGCATAGTTTTTCGTCTGATACTGACCATTCAGATTGCCGGTCAGCGTGCCGCCCGACAGATCCTCGCTGATGGTCCAGGTCACGCTGCTGGACAGGGAAAGGCGCGGGGCGCTGGGCAGATCATTGCCATCAGCATTCACGCCATTGCCGCCGGCTCCCTTGTAATCCTGGTATTTGGCGTGCAGCCAGCCAGCCGATGCCTGCCAGGACAGGCTTTCCAGCAGCCGCGCTTCCAGCTCCAGCTCCACGCCATAGGTTTCGGCAGAGGCGGCGTTGCCCCGCCGCGACCGGAACACATCCGCATCATAGGCGGTGACCTGCAGGTCGGTATAATCATTGTAGAAGGCGGCAAGGTTGGTGCGCAGCCGCTTGTCCAGCCAGTCGGCCTTGATGCCGGCCTCGTAATTCTTCACCTTTTCCGGGTCAAAGCCACGTTCGGCATCCACGACCAGGGTGGCGCGGTTGTCGAAACCGCCGGCCTTGAAGCCCTGGGCATAGGTCGCATAGACCAGCGCATGGTCGGTGGCCTGATATTCCACCGTCAGCTTCGGGGTCAGTGAATTCCAGCGCCGCGTGGCATCGCCGGCGATGGATTGGCCGATGATGCGGCGGTCAGCATCGATCAGCTTGTTATCAAAGTTGAAATTCTTCTTTTCCCGCGTATAGCGCAGGCCGGCGGTCAGGTTCAGCCGGTCGGTGGCGTGCCATGTCGCCTGCCCGAACAAGGCCGCACTGTTGGTCTTGGTGATATTGTACGCCCCTTCGCGGCGGATGCTGGAGGTGGCAAGCGGTCCCTGGCGGGTGAACCCGTCCCGCTCCACATCAAAGCGCTCATAAAGATAAAAGGCGCCGGTGGTGAAGCTGAACTTCTCGTAATCGCCATTCAGTTGGAATTCCTGGGTGGCGTACTGGTCGTTATAGGTGATCAGGTTCTTCTGAATCAGGGCGGCGGTGCCGTCATTCTCGTAATCCACCGGCTGGTTGAAGCCGCGATAGGCGGTGATGGATTTCAGCGACAATTCATCCGACAGGGCATAGGTTGCGCGCAGCGACCCGCCGCCCTGGTCCAGCTTGTTATAGGGCTCCACCTCGGAATAGGTGCGATAGGGGTTGAAGCCGCCGGGCTGGTTCACCGGCACATATCCCCGCGTATCGCTGCGGTCGCGCAGGTAATCCAGCGTCAGATCGATATCCAGCTTTTCCGTCGGCGTGGCCCGCAGCTTCAAGCGCACGGCGTTGACATCGATATTGTTGACGTCCTTGCCCAGGGTGGCGTTGTAGGTGACGCCGTCGCGGGAATTATGCAGGTAGGACAGGCTGGCATAGATCTTGTCCTGTACCAGCGGGCCGCTGACCGTGGCGCGGCCCTGTACCGCGCCGTAATTGCCGGCCGACAATTCGGCAGCGACATGGGCGTCATTGTCCGGCTGGCGGGTGATGACGCGCAGGGCCCCGGCGGAACTGTTGCGGCCATACAGCGTGCCCTGCGGCCCGCGCAGCACCTCCACCCGCTCCACATCGTTGAAATCGGTCATCGACCCGATCTGACGCGGGATATAGACATCATCGACATAGACGGAGACGGCGGGCTCCGAAATCGGATCGGCCTCCCCGATGCCGCGCAGGGAGAAGGTCTGCGTGGTGTAACCGATGGTGACGCGGGCGACGTTGAAATTGGGGATCTGGCCGGCCAGATCGCGGATGGACCGTGTGTCCCGTTCCTCCAGCCGCGTGGCGCTGAAGGCGGAAATGGCAATGGCCGTCTTCTGCAAATCCGCCGCCCGTCGTTCGGCGGTGACGATGATTTCCTCCACCCCGCCTGCCGCATCCGCCGTCTGCACCGGTGCGTCCTGCGCCTGGGCACAGGACAGGGAAAGCAGAGAGGCAGAGGCGCAGAGAATAAAGGCCCCGGAAACACGGGCAATGGGGCGGGTGGCGGGATAAGCGGAAGACATAGAAGCCTCAACAGGAAATGATGATGGTGAGAGTGTGGGGCATGGGGTTGACGATTAAAATCGAATAAGATTTTAGTGTTTGTTTGGGGGGATTAATGGGTTTTGTTTGTTTTAATTTTTTTGCGCATACTGTGTTTTATGGTTCACTACTCTCAACCGTCACTCTCAATCGTCACCCATGCTGCGGCCGGGGTCCAGGGTCACAGGCGCTTCGCTCTACGATACTGGACCCCGGCCTTCGCCGGGGTGACGGGAGAGGTGGTGGAAAACAAGCAGCCCCCCCTCACCCCGCCAGCAACCCGTTCAACCGGTCATCCCACAGCTTGGCCACGTCGATTTTGGCCGGGATCAAGCCGGCATCGGCGAAGGCGTCGGCCACCTGCTGTTGCGACTGGATGGCTTCCGGTTCAACCTTGGCCAATTCATAGGGCCGATCCCGTTCCCGGTGCTGCAGCAGGAAAATCTCCGCCGCCACCCCGGTTTCCTTGGACAGGCGGGCGGCCCAGGCATCCGGGTTCTGGTCGGCCCACTGATAGGCGCGGGTGACACGGTGCAGGAAATCGGCAATGGCCTTGCGCTTGCCTTCATCCGCGAGCGCGGTGGTGGAGGCGGCAAAGACGTAATTGCCCGACAGGCGGCCCCGCCCGTCTGTCAGCACCCGCGCCTTGTAGGTCAGGCGGGCCTGGCTGCCCTGCACGCCATAGACAATCCAGGCATCCAGATCGCCCCGCCCGAAGGCGGCCAGCCCATCCTGCGGTGACAGGGCCACGGGCGTGATATCGCCCCAGCCGATGCCGGCTTCCTGCAACAGCCGCAGCAGGATGTAATGGGAGGTGGTGGCGCGGACATAACCGATACGCTTGCCCTTCAGGTCGGCCACCGTGCGGATGGCGGAATTCTCCGGCACCAGCACCACCTGGGACGTCACCTCCCCCTTGATGGTGGCGACCAGCCGCATCGGCGCGTTGGCCGATGCGATGAAAATCGGCGGTATCTCACTCATGCTGCCAATATCGATGGAGCCACCATTGATTGCCTCCGCAATCAGGTTGCCGCTGGCGAAATAGGAATAGCTGACGCCATAGGGGAACTGGTCAACCCCGGCCTCCTTGAAGAATTCCTGATACTGGCCGCGATAGGTGCCGATGCGCAGGGTCGAAGCAGCCGCGTCGGCACCACCGCCGGCTGTCTTCTCATTCTGCGGTGACTCCTTGCCGCAGCCGGCCAGCGCCAGCAGCGACAGGCCACCCATCAGCACCGACCGGCGGGGGAGAATGAAGGATGCCGTCATTCGAACAGGTCCGGTTCTTCGCGGGCAATCAGGTCGAACAGCGGCTGGAAGGAGAACCAGGCGCCGGTATCCTTGCCGATCTGCCCATTGGTGTGGCTGGCCACCTCATGCGACAGCACCTGCGGCTTGCCGGCGGCTTCGGCCAGCAACTGGGCATGGGCGGCATTTTCAAAGGCGATATAGCGCCAGACGGCGCCATCCACGCTGTTCCCCACGGTCAGGAAGCCATGATTCTGCAAGATGGCGGCGGATTTGTCGCCCAGGGCCGCGGCAATGCGCTCCCCTTCGCTGCTATCCAGCACCACGCCGCTGAAATCGCGGAAGATCACATGGTCCTGATAGAAGGCGCAGCTATCCTGCGTCAGCGGGTCCAGCAACCGGCCCAGGCTGGACCAGGCCTTGCCATAGATGCCGTGGCTGTGCGCGGCGGCAATGACATCGGGCCGGGCCTTGTGCAATTCGGAATGGATGGCAAACGCGGCGCGGTTCAACAGGCCCTTGCCCTGCACGATCTCCCCATGATGGTTGACCAGCAGCAGGTCGCGCACCCGGACATGGCCGAAGAAGACGCCCGCCGGATTGACCCAGAAATGGTCGGGATGTTCCGGGTCGCGCGCGGTGATATGCCCGGCTCCGCCCATGTCAAAACCATAGCGGGCGAACAGGCGGAAGGAGGCGGCCAGCCGCTGCTTGCGGTAAAGCCGTTCCTGTTCGATATCCGGGTAGCGCGGTACGGCGCTGCGCCAGTCCAGATTGGTCAGCTCCACCGGGCGCGGCAGGATGAAGGGGGCCTCTGGGCTGGTGTCAGCCGGATTGTTGCGCCGGGCGGCGAGGCGAAGGCTCATGGCGGGGGGCTCCATCAATAGCCGCGTTGGCGGTCGACAAGATCGGCCAGCGGCTGGTTGTTCGTGAAACGGATCAGATTATCGACCACCTTGGCGGCCAGATTGTCGCGCTGGTCCGGCGTCAGCACAGAGGTGTGCGGCGACAGGTGGACGCGCGGATGGTGATAGAAGGGATGGCCAGCCGGCAGCGGTTCCGGATGGGTGACATCCAGCGTGGCGCGCGACAGGCGGCCATCTTCCAGGGCGGATAGCAGTGCCGCATCATCCACCAGGGCACCACGGGCGATGTTGATCAGGTGCAGGCCGGGCTTGGCATGGCGCAGCAGCGCATCATTGACCAGATGGTGGGTTTCCGGCGTCAGCGGGGCGGCCAGCACCAGATGGTCGGCCTGGGCGAACAGGCTGGGCAGGTCGGCGGCCAGTTCCACCCCGGCCACCGGCGACGGCCGGTCGGACCGGCGCACGGCCAGCACCCGCATTCCCAACGCCAGGGCCAGCCGGGCCAGCGCCGATCCCGCCGCCCCCAGCCCGACAATCCCCAGCACCGACCCGCGCACCGTGGCCAGCGGCTGGTGCGCCCAGCGGTCGGGATGGTCGATCCAGATATCCGGCAGCCGCTTGGCGGCGGCGAAGATGCCGGCCAGGGCGAATTCCGCCAGCGCATTGGCAGAGGTGCCGCGCGCAGAGGCCACGGCCGTCCCCTCGAACAGCCAGTCGGGATAGAAATCAATCCCGCTGGAGGCCAGTTGCACCAGTTTCAGATTAAAGGGCCAGCCGGCGGGGCGGGGCGGAAAGGGCTGACCCGCCTTGCGGAAGGGCAGGGCCACCAGCACGCGCGCCGTTTCCGGCACATCGTCCGGCACGCCGGGGGCCAGCGACTGAATGGTGGCATCAGGGAGGCGCTGGGCCAGCAGGGCGTTGAACTGGTCGTTCAACTGGCTGGCAACAACCAGACCGGACATGGGCATCAACCTTGGGAAAAGGGCGGCGGACGGGTAAAGCCAAGCTGTCAAGGGTTTGACCCTTGGCAGCTTGGAGGCTGGCGACGGCCAGCCCGGCACCCCATGGTGCCGTAAGCCAAGCCGCCGGATGGCGGTGCCCGGCGTTTGAGGGGCGCATGTTACCCAAATGCTTTGCGACCGGCGGCAGTCAGCACGACATCGGCCTGGGGCATGTGGATGCGGCCACACAGCACGTCGCGGTAATGGCGTTCCAGCGGATTGGCGCGGGTCAGCGCCGGGTTGCCGCCGATGGCAATCGCCTTTTCCACCGCCGCGATGGCGTTTTCCGTCACCAGATGCTTGATCAGGTTGGCTTCCACCGTGGCCAGATCCTGGGTGGCCGCCGATTGCAGCAGCAGGCGGTTGGTCAGCAGCAGCCCGTCAATGGTGCCCAGCGTTTCCTGATAGCGCGGCAGGCTGGACAGGGGCGCGCCCAGATTGGCCGGCACGCGGGACTTGGCCCAGCCGATGAACCAGTCCCGCGCCGCCTGGGCCACGGCATCATAGATGCCGGCCGTCAGCACATTGGCCCAGCGCAGGAAGCCCGGATCGAAGGCGGGCGGGCCGCCCACCGGCTGGGGCGACAGCGCATGGTCGGCCGGCACCCAGACATCTTCCAGCACCACATCATGGCTGACGCTGGCGCGCAGGCCGTGATGGTCCCAGGTTTCCTCGATCCGGATGCCGGGGGCCTTGGCCGGCACCAACCAGCCACCGACCAGCGGCGTGTCATCATCGCTGCGGGCCCAGACGACAAACCAATCCAGCACCGTGCTGCCGGTGGAGTAGAGTTTGCGCCCGCTGATGCGCCAGCCATCGGAAACCCGGCGGGCGACGGTGGCGGGCAAACCGCCCCGCGCCGGCGTGCCCAGGTCCGGCTCCACCCGCAGGGAATTGATCAGCGCCCCGCGCTGCACGGCATCGCCGACAACATGGCGGGCCAGATGTTCCGGAAAGCCGGCATCCTTGATGCGGGCATGGTGCAGATACTGCATCACCAGCACCAGGGCTGTGGCCGGCTCGCCCTTGGCTACGGCCTGCACCACTTTCAAGGCGGTGGCCAGATCGGCTTCCCGCCCGCCCCATTCCCGCGGGGCGGTCAGGGCCAGCAGCCGGTGCTGGTGCAGCAGGGCGATATTCTGGATGGGGAAGGTGGCGTCGCGGTCATGCTGGCCGGCGGTGGCGGCGAAGCGCTGAGTCAGCTCGGCCAGGATGGCGTCATCCACCGGGCTGGTGGCGCTTTCGCGCGGGAAACGGGTGATGGTGGCGCCGGTCATGGCCGGTCCTCTCCCTTGGGGGTGACGCCCAGCCGCGCCAGCAGGCGGGTACGCTGGGCCTGAATCTGCGGGTCGGCCAGGGCGCGGGGGCGGGCGGCGGCCACCGGTTCATCCAGGGTGATGCGCCCCTGGTCCAGCATCAGCACGCGGTCGGCCAGCAACAGCGCCTCGTCCACATCATGGGTGACGATCAGCACGGCGGGCCGGTGCGCCCGCCACAGCGCATCCACCAGCCCATGCATCCGGATGCGGGTCAGCGCGTCCAGGGAGGCAAACGGCTCGTCCAGCAGCAGCAATTCCGGTTCGCGCACCAGGGCGCGGGCCAGGGCCGCCCGCTGCGCCTCCCCGCCCGACAGGGTGCCGGGCCAGGCATCCACCCGATGGGCCAGCCCCACCTCTTCCAGCGCCTGCAGGGCGCGGGTGCGGCCTTCGCTGCCCGGCAGCCCCAGGGCGACATTCTCCCACACCTTCTTCCAGGGCAGCAGGCGCGGTTCCTGGAACACGACGGTGCGGTTGGCCGGGGCGGTGAATTCCCCCCCATCGGCCTGATCAATCCCGGCCAGCAGCTTCAGCAGCGTCGTCTTGCCGGAACCGGAGCGACCCAGCAGGGCGATGAATTCGCTCTTGCCGATATCCAGGTCCAGATCACGGAGAATGTGGTTCTTGCCGAAATGACGGTTCAACTGGCGCAGGCGGACAACGGGTTCCACAGCGGCTTCGCTGTCATTCACCAGGCGCAGGCGGGGGTTGGCGACCGACATGGTTCAATTCTCCAGGAAAGAGGGACGCCAGGCCAGTGCGCGCCGTTCCAGCGCCCGCACCAGGGAATCGGCAGCCAGCCCGATGCCGGCATAGACCAGCAGGCAGAGCACGATCACATCGGTGCGCAGGAAATCACGGGCGCTGTTGACCAGGGCCCCCAGGCCGGAGGCGGCGTTGATCTGTTCGGCCACCACCAGGCAGAGCCAGGCGACCCCCAGCGCATAGCGCAGGCCCAGCAGGAAACCCGGTGCCGCACCCGGCAGCACGACATGGCGGATCAGTTCCTGCCGCGACAGTCCAAAGACCCGCGCCGCCTCTACCAGCTTGGCGTCGACAGAGCGGATACCATTGAAAAGGTTCAAATAAACGGGAAACAGGGCACCGAGCGCGATCAGCCCGATCTTGGGCGTTTCGCCAATGCCGAACCAGACGATGAACAGTGGCACCAGCGCCAGCAGCGGCAGGGTGCGCAGCATCTGCAACGGCGGATCGACCAGCACTTCGCCCCGGCGGGTCAGGCCGGCGCCCAGCGCCAGGGCGGCGCCCACCGCCACCCCGATGGCCAGCCCGGCCAGCACCCGCAGCAGCGAGACGCCCAGATGCCAGGGCAGTTCCCCCGACAGGGTCATGTCCATGAAGGTGCCGACCACCGCCGACGGGGCGGCCAGCACACGCGGCGGGATCACCCCGGTGCGGGCCCCGATCTCCCACAACAGCAACAGCAGCAGCGGAGAGGTGGCGCGGGGATTCCAGAGTTTGGAGGCGACCCGACGGAGGCTGCGCATCGGGTTACCAATGCTGCCACGCGCGACGCTGTCGGAGGAGACGATGCTGGTCATTGGCTTCACCACACAGGAATTTGTGTATAAAAAAGATAGTCACACATTCGATGATGTATGATATCCATACAAAATCCATAGGGTAAATGGAAATTCGCTCAAGCCGCCCTTAAATGTCGCTCAAGCATGATGGAGCCAGGATGATGCCCCCCAATCTGCCCACCGATCTGTTGCGCAGTTTTGCCGTGATCGTGGATGCTGGCACCCTGCAGAAAGCGACGGAACGCATCTATCTCACCCAGTCGGCGCTGAGCCTGCAGATGAAGCGGTTGGAGGATCTGGTGCAGACGCCCCTGTTCGTGCGCGACGGGCGGCGGCTGGCGCTGACGCCGGCCGGCATCACCCTGCTGGGCTATGCAAGGCGGATGTTGAGCCTGAATGACGAGGCGGTGGCGGCCCTGGCCGGGGATGATTTCGCCGGGCCGGTGCGGGTGGGCATGGTGCAGGATGTCTCTGAAACTCTGCTGACCGGCGTGCTGGCGCAATTTGCCAAGCTGCACCCAAGGGCACAGTTACAGGCGCGCGTGGCCGGCACCCTGGAATTGCTGGAAATGCTGGAGGGCGACCGGCTGGATATTGTGGCCGGTTTCGGCCCCGCCGGCGATCCCAGCATGGTGCGGACGGAGCCGATGTGCTGGCTGGGGGATGCGGAACTGCTGGCTGAACCGGTCTTGCCGCTGGCCGTGCTGGAAAAGCCCTGCCGTTTCCGGGAGGCGGCGATCGCTGCCCTGGATGCGGCGGGGCGTCCCTATCGTGTGGTGCTGGAGACGCCCAACCTGTCCACCCTGCGCGCGGCGGTGCGGGCGGGGTTGGGCATCACCTGCCGGACCGTCTTGTTCGGCACTATGTCACCGGTGCTGGAAGAAGGGTTGCCGGCCTTGCCCGATGTCTCCATGACCCTGGCTGGCCGGGCCGGTGGCACCGCCCCGATCCACAGCCTGCTGGGCCTGATCCGCAGTGCCGTGCTGGAGCTTGCCCCGGTGGAGGAGAAGGCAGTGGCGGCATAAGGATCAGGAGGGAGGGGGTTTCGGGTCATGTGGGGCTCTTTCCGCTAGCAGCACGCCGTTATCCCAGAGGAAACCTGTGCGCTGCCAAGCCAGGCCCGGTGCGTGGCCGTCGGGGGAGGGAGCGTCATCATTGGCGCTGGCGGGGGGCGGGTGGGCGGTCTGCTTCCACAGACGCCGCCCGAAAGCATCATAGCCATAGCGGGCCCGCGTCCGGCCCCGCCGGTCCTGCCGTTCCACCGCCACCAGCCGGTTGCTGGCATCGTATCGGTAGGTCAGCGATACCGCCCCGCCAGCGGCCCGCCGTTCCCGCACCCGGTTGCCCCAGGCATCATACTGGAACTTGGCATCGCCATGCACCAGCAGCCGGTCGCCCTTGGCCTCCCCACCCCAGAAACCGGCATCGGCACCCGAGGCCAGGATATTGCCGGCGGGATCGGGAACGAAACTTTCCGGGTTGGTGCCTTCCACGGCCAACAGCCGGTCGCAGGCATCATAGCGATAGCGCCGCACCCCGCGCTTGGCATCCTCAATCGCCACCAGCGCATCGGCACCATCATAGCCATAGGCGCGGCTGAAGCT
>CALRQC020000020.1:0-101788 GCA_943370215.1 Azospirillum sp. RU38E | reverse complement strand
CACCACCAGCACCACCACGTCGGTGACATTGGCGCCACGGGCACGCATTTCCGTAAAGGCGGCGTGACCCGGCGTATCGATGAAGGTGATCTTCGCACCCGACTTCAGCACCACCTGATAGGCGCCGATATGCTGGGTGATACCACCGGCCTCGCGGGCTGCCACGTCGGTACGGCGCAGCGCGTCCAGCAACGAGGTCTTGCCATGATCGACGTGACCCATGACGGTGACGACCGGCGCACGGGACCGCAGGTCTTCCAACCGGTCCTGTTCGCCCTTCACACCGATTTCCACGTCGCTTTCGGAGACGCGGAACGGGCGGTGACCCAGTTCCTGCACCACCAGCTCGGCCGTGTCAGCATCAATGGTCTGGGTGATGGTGGCCATCACGCCCATCCGCATCAGGGCCTTCACCACGTCGGCGCCACGTTCGGCCATACGGTTGGCAAGGTCGCCGACCGTGATGACCTCCGGGATCGTCACGTCGCGGGTCACCTTCTGCGTCTCCTGACGGCCGAACAGCCGCATACGTTCGCGTTCACGTGCCCGCTTGGCGGCAGCCATGGAACGACCACGGCGGCTACCATCATCATCAGACAAGGCCTGCGAGATGGTCATCTTGCCACCGCGCCGCTTGTCATCACCCTTGGCCTTGGTGGGGGCTGCCGGCACCTTGGCGGGAGCCGCCTTGCCGGGGCCGGCCACCTTGCGGCGGGGGCTATCTTCATCCTCGAAATCAGCCGGAGCCGGGGCAACACCCGGACGGGCACCGACGGCCGGACGCGCCGTATCACCACCGGCCGGACGGGCCTGGGCGGGACGGGCACGGTCATCATCACCGGCAGCAGCAGCCGGACGCGGGCGGGATTCGGCCTTACGGGCCTCTTCCGCCTTGCGGGCGTCCTCAGCTTCCTTGCGCTTCCGCTCGGCTTCGTCAACAGCGGCCTTCTCAGCCGCCTGAATGGCGCGCAGCTCTTCCAGCTCGCGGCGGCGGACGGTTTCCTCGTCCAGCGGCTCGCGGGCCCGGGTCGCTTCCTCTTCCGCTGCACGGGCAGCGGCTTCGGCGGCAGCCTTCTCGGCGGCGACCTTGGCTTCAGCCTCGGCAATGGCGCGGGCGGCCGCTTCGGCAGCGGCGTTTTCCGCCTCTACCGCCGCGACGCGCAGAGCACGCATACGGGCTTCACGTTCAGCATCGCTCAGGACGCGCGGGCCATTGCTACGGGCGGCCGGTCCACGACCGCCGCCAGCACCCTCAGCGGCACGACGGGCAGCAGCGCCGCCATCGGCCACGCCGGGAACGGCGCCCTTCTCGAAGGTCTTCTTTCGCTTGACCTCGACCGCTACTTCCTTGCCTCGTCCGTGCGAAAAGCTCTGGCGCACGGTGCCTGCAGCACCGCCAGCGGGCTGTTGTGCGGCGGGGGCATTGTTCGCCGCCTTCGGCTTGTTGCCCCCACCCAGCCCAAGCGTGCCGCGACCGGACAGGCTGAGTACTTTCTTGTCGCGGTTTTGGTCGTTGGTATCGCTCATCCCTAATCCGACAGTAAGCCGTTGATCCCTAATCAGGCCCCAAACCTTCAGGAGCCTGCTCCGCCGAGTGCGGAGAGCCGTTCCACCTCACGACGGATCTGCCCTGCCAACGGTCCTGCCGCCAGCACCACATGCACCGCCTCGTCCCGGCCCAGAGCCGCCCCCAGTTCCGACCGGTCGAACAGATCGACCAGCGGCACCCCCAGCGCCTGCGCCAAGGCATATAACTTGGTCCGACCATCATCGGACCCGTCAGATGCCTCAAACCACAATCCTACACTCTTTTGGCCCGCACCGCCCGACCGGCCGATACAACCGGAGCGCAATGCAGCCTGTACCTTTTCAAACCCCGCCAGGGCGCCCCCGCCCTTGCGGGCAAGACCGACCAGACCGAGCGCCCGGCGCCGGACCAGCCGGCACAACAGTGCCGGCAGATCGGGAACCGGTTTGACCGCCCGGCGGGCCGCCTTGGCGAACAGGCCCTTTGACAGGGCCTTTTCAACCAGCTTGGCATCCGCCGTCAACCACAGCCCACGACCGGGCAGGGTTTCGTCCACGTCGGGGACCAGTACACCATCCGGGGAGACAACAAAACGGACCATGCCCGCCTTGTCCCCCACACGGCCCGTGGCCACGCAACGCCGCAGCGGGCTTTTACGCCCCGCCACCGTTTCCGGTTCGTCCGCCTGCGCCTCGGCATCCAGCTCTGGCGGATAGGCGGGCGCTGGGGCCGCTATCACCGGCACCGTGCCGTCACCGGCCTGGTCGGTCATGTTGTCAGCGGCATCCATTACCCGAAACTCCCCTGCCCGTCGGCCTGATCCGGAACGGATCAGGCCTCGGAGCCTTCCTCATCGGCGAACCAATGCGCGCGGGCGGCCATGATCACCTCATTGGCCTCGTCCAGCGTCATCGTATCCTTGCCGACAATATCGATCAGCTCGTCACCGGCCAGATCGGCCAGATCGTCCAGCGTCTTCACGCCCTTCTCACCCAGCTTCACCAGCATGGCCGGTGTCAGCGCCTCAATGGCGGCGACATCGTCAGCGACACCCATCTCACGGCGCTTGCCGTCCAGGATCTCGTTCTGCTGAGCCAGATAGTTCTGGGCGCGTTCCTGCAGCTCGGCGGCGACATCCTCGTCGAACGCTTCGATGCCGGTCAGCTCGTTCAGGTCGACAAAGGCGATCTCCTCCACCGAGGCGAAGCCTTCATTCACCAGCAGATGGGCGATCATGTCGTCCACGTCCAGCGCCTCCATGAACAGGGCGCTGCGGCTGCTGAATTCGGCCTGGCGGCGTTCGCGTTCTTCCGCCTCGGTCATGATGTCGATGGTCCAGCCGGTCAACTGGCTGGCCAGACGCACATTCTGACCACGGCGGCCGATGGCCAGCGAAAGCTGGTCGTCGGGAACCACCACCTCGATCTTGCCATTCTCTTCGTCCAGCACGACCTTGGCGACTTCTGCCGGGGCCAATGCATTGACGACGAAGGTGGCCGGATCGGGCTTCCAGGGAATGATGTCGATCTTCTCGCCCTGTAGCTCACCCACCACGGCCTGTACGCGGGAACCGCGCATACCGACGCAGGCGCCCACCGGGTCGATGGAGCTGTCCTTGGAGATCACGGCGATCTTGGCGCGGGAACCCGGATCGCGGGCCACGGCCTTGATCTCGATGATGCCATCATAGATTTCCGGCACTTCAGCCTTGAACAGGCCGGCCATGAACATCGGATGGGTACGCGACAGGAAGATCTGCGGGCCGCGCTGTTCCTTGCGCACATCATAGATGTAGGCACGGACACGGTCGCCGGTCTTGAAATGCTCACGCGGCAGGCATTCATCGCGGCGCAGGATCGCTTCAGCGCGGCCCATATCCACAGTGACATTGCCATATTCGACGCGCTTGACCAGACCGTTCACGATCTCGCCCTTGCGGTCGATATATTCATTATACTGACGATCACGCTCGGCCTCGCGCACCTTCTGCACGATCACCTGTTTGGCGGTCTGCGCGGCGATGCGGCCGAAATCGATGGGCGGCAGCGGGTCGACAACGAAATCACCCAGCGCTGCATTCGCCTTTTTACGGCGGGCCTTGGCCAGATCGATCTGCGTCGCCTCGTTCTCAACCACGTCCACCACTTCCATGTGGCGGGTCAGTTGGATATCGCCCGTGCGACGGTCGATGCGGGCGCGGATGTCATGCTCGTGCCCGTATTTGGAGCGGCCAGCCTTCTTGATGGCCTCCTCCATGGCTTCGAGCACATGCTCCTTGTCGATATTCTTCTCGCGGGCGACCGCGTCGGCTACCTGAAGCAGTTCCATCCTGGCGAACCCTGCCTTCTATTCCTGAAACGTCCGCTCAATCCTGCGCCGGCTTGGCGGGGGATTGAACCTCGGTGGTTGCGCTGTCCTCTGCGGCGGCGCCCGCCTTGCCGGAGAAACGGCCCGGCCCTTTCGGGCCCTTGGGACGCTTCACGGTGCGGGCATCGTCGTCCACATCCATGGCCCCGCCTTCCACGCCGGCCGCCAGACCCTGCTCCGCCGCCACAGCGGCCAGCAGTTCGTCCGTCATCTCCAGCTTGGCGCGGGCAATATGCTCGAAGGGGATTTCCGCCACTTCGATCATTCCGGCCGCTGCCGCAGCAGCGACTTCCGCCTCGGCCTTGGCCTTGGCGGAAACCTTGGCACCCGGCTTGCGCTTGGGTGCCTGGGCCGTCTTGGCGTCGAGCGCGATCAGCACCGCCTCGCCCTCCACGCCATAAAGAACCCCACGGAAGCGCTTGCGCCCATCCAGCGGGATTTCCGTTTCGATCCGGGCTTCCAAGCCCTTGAACCGCTCAAAATCCTTCAGCCGGGTCAGCGGCCGGTCGATGCCGGGGCTGCTGACCTCCAGATTATAGGCGCTGCTGATAGGGTCTTCCACGTCCAGCAGGGCGGAAGCGGCGTTGGAGATGTCGGCACAATCATCCACCGTCATGGCACCGCCATCGGCGCGATCGGCCATGATCTGCAGGGTCGGGCGCTGCCCGCCGGAAAGCTGCAGACGCACAATCTCATAGCCCATATCTTCAATCGAAGGGCCGATGATTTCCGTAATGCGCGCCAGCACGTCCATGATTCTTCCAACTCGCCGTCAAACCCACCCTTTTCACCAGGGCCACATGGCCGAGCAGAGAAAAGAGGTCCAGATAAACAAAAAGGCGGGCCAAAGGCCCACCCGCAAAGCAGACCAACCCGCTGGCGGTGCCCGCCGGCTGGTGTCCGTATGGGATTAAGATGACCGATATATAGACCGGTTCCGTGCCGGAGGGAAGCCTAAACATCCACGGGGGGCACGCATGGCGGCCCCCCGTGACGGGATCAGAAGCTGACGCGCAGGCCAACCTTGATGATGTGGGTGGCCAGATCAGCATGGTCGTCGCCGCGCACACGCAGGTACCGATAGGCTGGCGCAACACTCACCCCCTCGGCCAGACGCATGTTCAGACCGGCCTCCAGGAAGCCGGCCGGGCTGGTGCCGGTATCCACCAGAAGGGCGGAGGATTTGTTGCGCACATGCGCGGCACCTAGGCCCAGACCGACATAGGGCTGGTAGATATCGGTGACCTGCATGTCGTAATAGGCCCCGGCCATGGCCGTCATCATGGTGACCTTGCCCGGCAGCCGGTAACCCGGCGCCACGGTGATGGCGGCGGGTACCGTCCCCTTCACCTCGGCCAACTGGCCATAGGAACCTTCCAGTTCGAACCGGAAATCATCCCAGCGATAACCCACCGCCAGGCTGCCATTATAGCCCTTGTTGCGCTCCCAATTGCGCACGCGGGAAATGATGCTGGAGCGGTCCATATCGTTACCGGCATGGAGGCCGACAGAGGCCGCGACATAGACATTATCCGGCAAAATACGGTCAGCGGCATTGGCCACGCCGACAGCGGTAAAAGCGGTCATCGCCATGGCGAGACCGGCAAGCATTCTCTTCATCTCTGAATTTCCTTGAAGACAAAACCACGTCGCCCCCGAGGGCGGGAGATACACAGTTTTGTCGGACCTTGAAAGGGCCGCTGCGTCCATTGGCCACGGCCCCCTATTCCCTTGGGGGAAAGGCAGAGAAAGGGTCAGTTCCGTTGATGCCCGGCTGCCACCGGATTCAAGGTGGCGGGGCCACCCACGGCCGTGACCAGCCGGTCACTAGCCTCCTCCAGCACCGCCTCCAGCTCGAACAGGGCTGTTTCCTTGGACAGGCCGGGGGGAATCGGCGGCAGGAATTCGATGGTGATGGTACCCGGCCGCTTGATGAAGCTGTGGCGCCCCCAGAAGACGCCGGAATTCAGCGCCATCGGCACCAGCGGCACCTCCAGCGCCTCATACAGCATGGCAATGCCCACCTTGTAGGAGGTATAGACGCCGGGGGCCACGCGGGTGCCCTGGGGGAAAATCACGATCTCCCGCCCCATGGCCTTCATCTGCTTGGCCCCTTGCACCAGGGACTTGATGGCGGCACCACGCTTGCCGCGCTTCACCGGGATCATCTTGGATTTGGCGGCGTACCAGCCCCAGATCGGCACATAGAGCAATTCATGTTTCAGCACGATGGCCGGATCATGGAAGATCAGATGCAGTTTCATCGTCTCCCACATGGATTGGTGCTTGGCACCGATCAACACGGGCTGATCCTTGGGCAGGTTTTCCAGCCCCTTGACCTCATAACGCAGGCCAATGATCAGCCGCTCGAAAAAGGCCAGTGAGCGCATATAGGCGCGCACGCCACCCACCACGCCCCAGCGCGGCACCACCAGGGTCCAGAGCAGGCCGAAGCACCAGAGCGTCGTCAACAGATAAAAGACGATGTTGAACAGCAGCGACCGGATGAACAGCATGGGGCCCACACCCAAGAGGGAATATCGGGTCGCAGCAATAACCATCCCCCCGCCCCTTGTCCAGCGGGCGGGCATGTCAAGGCGATGTCGCGAGGGGGGCGGTGGGCGTGGTCAGGACGGCGCGCAGCACCGCCAGCACATATTTATTATATTCCATGATGATCAGTTCAGCCGTGCCCGGCCAGCCCCACCAGCCATCCAGCCGCACCTTGGCCGGGGCTACCGGATGGGCCACCAGTTCCACCCCCGGCAAGGCGCGGCGAAACTCCACCAGGCTGCGCGGCATATGGTAGTTGGCCGTTACCACCCGGATGGAGCGCAGGCCCTGGGCTGCCACCCAACGCGCCGTTTCCACCGCATTGCCTTCCGTATCGTCGGCCTCATAGCCCAGTTCGACGCAGCATTCCAGCTCGTGCGCATCCTCGCGCCGGGCCAGGGCCAGCAGTTCCCGCACCTCCACCCCGCGATAGACGCCACTGATGAACAGGCGCCGGGCCTTGCCGGCGCGCAGCAGGTCGAACCCCACCTCCAGCCGCTCGCTGCCGCCGGTCAGCACGACAATGCCGTCGGTCACGATATCATCGGCCGGCGGATGGCGCGGCAGGGAAGCGGCGAAGGCGAACAAACCCACCGCCCACAGGCCGGCAAGGCCCGCCAAGGTCAACAGACAGGCGCGGACAGCACGATGCAGCGACAGCCGCAACGTCACGGCAGCCGCTCCAGGGCGCGAATCACGGTGAGCCGCGCCGTCAGTGCCGCCAGGAAACAGGCGGCCAACGGGACCAGCGGCAGCCAGAGCCAATCCCGCAGGACAAGCGCCATGCTGGGCAGCAGGGCGACATCCAGCCCCCGGCCCGCCTGCTGCAAGCCCAGCAGGGTCAGCAAAGACAGGGTAAAGCCGATACCGCCGCCGAAAATAGCCTGGCGCAGGATATGGCGCTGGAACTGGCTGGCGACATAGCTGTCTGACGCGCCCATCACATGCAGCAATTCCACTTCACCGCGATGTACGGCGAATCCGGCGCTGGCAGCAAAGATGATGGAGGCAACAGCCGCCCCGCCGATCAACAGGATGATGGCAACGGACAGGCCCTGCACCGTGCGGGCGATTCGGCGCAGTTCACCCAGCCAGCGGGCCGGATCTTCCACCGTAATGCCAGGGCCAAGGGCGCGGATCTGGTCGGCCAGTTGATCTGGTGCCGCCCCCGGTGCCAACCGGACATCAATCAGCACCGGCACCGGCAATTCCGCCAGCAAGGCGCCATCGCCCAGCCAGGGTTCCACCAGGGCGCGGGCGGCGGCATCGTCCAGCTTCTGCGCATCGGCCACAAAGGCGCTGCCCGACAGGGTATCCATCACCCGGCGGACCCGTTCATCCAGCACCATGCGGCTGTCACTGCCGCCGGGGCTGACCTGGACGGTCAGATTGCCGGACAGGTCATTGCCCCAGCGCTGCGCCAGACCGGACAGCACCAGGGAGGCCGCCAGGGCAAGCACCGCCAGATAGACCATCAAGGCAATGATCCAGGGCAGGAAGCGGCCGGTGGCATCCTGTTTCAGCGGTATGTCGAAATGGGCGCTGCGGCTCATCGTTTCCGTTCGCGGAGGCTCAAGCGGTTGCGGCCGGCAAACACCCGACCGCCCCTAGGAATGGCACGGCCGATGCGGGCTCGTAAAGGCCGGGCATGACAGGTGGCGACCTTGCGTTACCCATCGGCGCTTCATATAAGGGGTGATGCCGTGCAACACGGCACGATCACGCCCGTCACATTCCCCGAGGCTCCCGAGCGCCCATATGATCCTGACCTGCCCGTCCTGCACGAAACGTTTCCTGCTCGATGCGGGTCTGCTTGGCCGGGGCCGGCGGGTGAAATGCGGGCAATGTGGGTATGTCTGGTTCGCCGAACCCTCCGCCGACGGGGCGGCCCCGGCCCCGGCCAAGCCCGCCAAACCGGCCGGGCGGGAACGGCCACCGGCGCGCAATGCTGCCCCGCCGACCTTCAACAAACCGGCGGCCCCGCCGCCGGAGCCGCCCGCCGCCTCGCTGTTCGACGACCCACCCGCTTTGCCCGCCGATGGCGGTGGCTTCAGCGACTTCGACAAGCCCGATTTCGCCGTGGCGGATGATGACGCCCCGCCACCGCTGACCCGGCCCATGCGGCCCCGCCCCCTGCCCAAGGGGTCCAACCTGCCGGCCATGCCGGGACAGAAGGGGAAAAGCCGGATCAAGGAACTGGCCGCCTGGATCGGGGTGACCACCCTGGTGGTGGGTATCGCCGGCGGTGCCGTGCTTCAGCGCGACATGGTGATGCAGGCTTGGCCCGCATCGTTCCGGCTGTATGAGCTGGTGGGGCTGGCGGAGGTGATCGGCAGCGGCCTGTCTGAACCGGGCGATCCCAAACGCACCAAGGTGGAGGTGCGCGACGTCGAAGGCGTCAACCTGCTGTTCGTTGCCGGCGAGATTTCCAACAAATCCGATACCCAGCGCAGCGTGCCGGACATCCAGGCCGTCGCCTATGGGGAGGATGGCAAGGAGCTGTTCGCCTGGCGCATCGTGCCGCCGGTGCGCCGCCTGTTCCCCAACCAGACCACCAAGTTCGAGTCGCGGGTCCCGGAACGCGAAGGTGGGCAGGCCAAGAATATCGGCTTCCGCTATATCGAACCCGAAGCAGCAGCGGGGCCTTGAGGGGCCGGGGACGCTTGCCTTCAGGCTGAAAAGCCTGCACGAACGGACATGCGACTGCATATGGTTGCAGCGCAACTAAATGCTCCCCATACTCTTACGAAGCAGATGATAAGAACGGTGTGGCGGCATGGGACGGCGCGACAAGCTGATTGCCCGGCTCAAGAGCAGACCGAAGGACTTCACGTGGGACGAGTTGGTCAGGCTGCTTGAAGGGTTGGGTTATCGTGAAGCGGCAACCGGCAAGACGGGTGGTTCCCGGCGACGGTTTGTCCATGCCACCGCCCCCATCATCGCCTTGCACAAGCCGCACCCAGGCAACATCATCAAGATGTATGTGATCGAAGAAGTGCTGCAGGTGCTGACCGCGGAGGGCCTGATATGAGCGATATGCTGGAATATAAAGGATATCTCGGTTCGGTCGAGTATAGCGATGCGGACGAGATCCTGCATGGCCGCCTGGAATTCATCCGCGATCTGGTGACCTATGAGGGAACGGACGCCAAAAGCCTGAAGGCAGCCTTCCAAGAGGCTGTGGATGATTACCTGGAACTTTGCGCCGCCGAAGGCCGCCAGCCGGAAATCCCCTTGAAAGGCAGCTTCAATGTCCGGCCCGGCCGCGATCTGCATCGCCGGGCCATGCTCTATGCCAAGCGTCGCGGCATCAATCTCAACACATTGGTCAGCGACGCGTTACGCCAATATCTGGACCGCGAGGGCCAGGCAGCCTGATCGGCCGCCAAGCTGCTACAGCCAGCCGCGCCGGCGGAAATACCAGAGCGGGCCGATGGCCGACAGCAGCATCAGCACCAGGGCAAAGGGATAGCCCCATTCCCAGTTCAGCTCCGGCATCAGGCTGAAATTCATGCCATACATGCTGGCCACCAGCGTCGGCGGCAGGAAGGCAACCGAGGCGACCGAGAAAATCTTGATGATGTTGGTCTGCTGGATATTGATCACGCCCAGCGTGGCATCCAGCAGGAAATTGGTCTGCATCGCCTGGAAACCGGCATGTTCCACCAGGGAATGCACGTCGCGGCTGATGGTTTTCAGCCGCACCCGCTGATCCTTGCCCAGGCGCGGCCCCGCCACGGTGACCGCAAAGGCACAGAGCCGTTCCAGCCCGGCCAGGCTGTCCCGTACCTTCTGCGTCAGGTCGCCGGCACGGCCGATGGCGGTAATCACCTCCGTCATGCCGTCATTCTTGGCCTTGCGGCGGCGGGCGGCCTCCTTGCGCACGGTGCGGCGGCGGGCCATGCCCTTGCCGGTACCGTCCAGCAAGCCGGTCTCCACCTCCGTGGCATCGGCGAAGACACGCTGCGACAATTGGTCCAGATCACCGGCCACCCGCTCCAGCACGTCGGCCGCCCGATCCACCACCGCTTCCAGCAGGCCCAGAAAGGCCTCCATGGCGGTGGTGGCCACGCCGGCATGGCGCATGGCGCGGGCGGCGAAGATGGCGAACCACAGCGGTTCGGTATGGCGCACGGTGATCAGCACCGTGGGCGTGATGATGAAGGTCAGCAGCCCCAGATCAAGCCGCCCCGTCTCCCCCCGCGCAATGACGGGGGTGGTGAGGAAGGAGGCCTCGCCCTCGACATAGAGTCGGGAAGAGGCCTCAATCTCGCTCATATCTTCCTTGGTCGGCAGGTCCACGCCCAGATGGGCGGAGATCAACTGCCGCTCGGCCTCTTCCGGGCGGAGCAGGTCCAGCCAGATGGTTCCCGGCGGCAGCGGTTCATCGGGGGCCAGGCTCTGGCCCCGCAGACGATCACCATCGCGCAGGTAGGCGGTAATCAAAGCCCGACCCCGGCCGGCACCGGCACGCTGGCGCTGCGGCAGGCGGCGGTGACGGTATTGGCCAGCAGACAGGCGATGGTCATCGGCCCCACCCCACCCGGCACCGGGGTGATGGCACCGGCCACGGCAGCCGCCTCCGCATAGGCGACATCGCCGACGACTCGCGTCTTGCCGGCGGCGGCCGCCGCCGGGTCACGCGCCGGCACCCGGTTGATGCCGACATCGATGACGATGGCGCCCGGCTTGATCCAGTCCCCCTTCACCATTTCCGGCCGCCCCACGGCGGCCACCAGAATATCGGCCGCCCGGCAGACGGCCGGCAGATCGCGGGTGCGGGAATGGGCGATGGTGACCGTGCAGTCGGCCGCCAGCAGCAACTGGGCCATCGGCTTGCCGACAATATTGGACCGGCCGACCACCACGGCATTCATGCCGCGCAGATCAGGCACCGTATCCTTCAGCAGCAACATGCAGCCCAGCGGCGTGCAGGGCACCAGGGCCGGCAGCCCGACCGACAGGCGCCCGGTATTCACCACATGGAACCCGTCCACATCCTTGGCCGGATCGATGGCGCCCAGCACCGCCTGGGTATCGATATGGGCGGGCAGCGGCAATTGCACCAGAATGCCGTGGATGGAAGGATCATTGTTCAACTGGTTGACCAGCCGCAGCAATTCTTCCTGGCTGGTTTCCGGGGTCAGGCGGTGGGTGACGGAATGCATCCCCGCCTCCCGCGTCTGTTCGCCCTTGTTGCGGACATAGATCTGGCTGGCCGGGTCTTCACCCACCAGCACCACGGCCAGACCGGGCACCAGCGCGTAACCTGTGCGCAATTCTTCCACCGCCGTGGCGATGCGTGCGCGCAAGCCAGCCGCGAAGCCCTTGCCGTCGATGATGCGTGCCTCGGCCATTCCCCAAATCCCCCAAATCCGCTGGTACCAAAAAGACCGCCGTCAGAGGGCGGCCAGCCATGCCGTCAGTTGCGCCTGCAACTGTGCCGTATCGCCGGCCACGAATAATACTTTCGACCGATCGGTGCCACCCGCCACGACGTCGATGCTGGATTTCGGAATCCGCCATGCTTTGGCCAGAAGCTGGATGATGGCGGCATTGGCCTTGCCATCCTCCGGCACGGCGGTGACGGAAACCTTCACCTGCATCCGGTCATCCGCCCCCAGCGCCTGGCCCTGCACAGCATTGCGGCTGGCGCGCGGGGCGGCCCGCACGAACAGCCGCACCCCACCAGCCGCCGGTTCCAGGGCCGGACGGGCCATGGGTCAGATCATCCCGTAATTCACCAGCAGACGCTGGGCAAACATGATGGCCAGAATCAGCACGATGGGCGACAGGTCCAATCCGCCCAGATTGGGCAGCACATTGCGGATGGGCCGCAGCACCGGTTCGGTCAGCCGGTACAGCATGTCGCTGACCGTATAGATGAACCGGTTATGGGTATTGATGACATTGAAGGCGATCAGCCAGCTAAGCACAGCGGAAATGATCAGCACCCAGACATACAGGTCCAGCACCACGTACAGGATCTGGAAGATGGTGTGAAAAAGCGGCTCCATGGTCTTCCCGGCGCTGTTGGCGGCATCGGCCGCACCCGTTCTGGAACGTAATGCCGCCCCCCGCCCCTGTCCAGGGGCCCGAGCCCGGAAGTTGCGACACAAGGCGCTTTCCCTGATCGAAAAACCTGAAATCAGATGCTTGACAGGCCCGGGGCGGATGCGCATTATCCGCGCCGCTTCGCCAGCCACGGCAGCGAAGCCTTAGGGATAATGTGGGGCCGTAGCTCAGCTGGGAGAGCGACGCGTTCGCAATGCGTAGGTCGGGAGTTCGATCCTCCTCGGCTCCACCATCCCCCCCCCCATAAATCAAAAATCTGACCATTTTGATGCTGTTGCCGGCAAGCGCCTTAGGCATGACGTTGCAACATCAATTTTATATCAAATCGATATAGACGATGGCATCCTGATCCCCGACTGGGTATTTTCCCCGCCGAACCGGGGATACATCATGCCGATTGAGATTCGCCATATTCTGTTTTCACAGGAAGAGGTTATCCGCGCGGTGGTGGAATATCACCGCAGCGCCGGCAGCCCTCTGCCCCCTGGCAGCGTCATCCGCATTGAGGTGATGCAGGATCCCGTGCGCTGTGCCGTGCATTTCGCCCGTGATGACAATTCCCGCCAGGTGGCCTGGGTGGATAACCAGCCGCTGACCGCCGCCCTGATCATGTTCTGCATCAACCAGCGCATCCCGCTGCCCACCAAATCCACCAAGCTGCTGGACGTGATGAACGACAAGGTGACGCTGGTGGTGCATCGATAGGGCTTGAAGCCCCCCTCAGCCTGCGTGCGCCAGCCGCTTTTCGCCCCAGCGCACGGCCTGAGCGATAACAAAATTCATCGCCAGATAGAACAGGCCGGCAATCACAAAAATTTCCAACGGCTGGAAACTGCGCGAGGCGATGGTGCGGGCGGCACCGGTCAGTTCCACCAGGGTGATGGTGCTGGCCAGCGAGGTGGCCTGCACCATCTGGATCATCTCATTACCATAGGCCGGCAAAATCTGGCGGAAGGCCTGGGGCAGCACGATGCGGCGGAACAGCAGCAGCCGGTGCATCCCCAAGGCACGCGCCGCCTCGATCTGGCCGAACGGCACGGACTGGATGCCACCGCGCAGGATTTCCCCCGTATAGGCCGCATTATTCAGGGTCAGCGCGATGATGGCGCACCAGTAAGGTTCCCGCAGCACCGGCCAGAGGAAACTCTCCCGCACGGCCGCGAACTGGCTGGCACCATAGAAGATCAGGAAAATTTGCACCAGCAGCGGGGTGGAGCGGAACAGGAAGATGAAGGCGATGGCCGGCGCCCGCAAAATGCCATTGGCCGACAGCCGCGCCAGCGCCACACCCACCGACAAAAGCAGCCCCAGCGCCAGCGACAGCACCACCAGTTGCAAGGTCAACCAGGCACCGGAAGCCAGCGACGGCAGGGAAGACAGGATCATATCCATGTTGGGCCCCTCCCCTTATGCCGCAGCGCGGCGGACGCCGCGATCGGCCCGGCGCGACAGGGCCCGGAATCCCGTTTCCGACAGGGTGGTCATGACCAGATAGATCAGGGCCGCCACCAGATAGAAGAAGAAGGGCTGGCGGGTGGAACCGCTGGCGACATAGGCCTGCCGCATCAATTCCGCCAACGAAACGACCGACACCAGCGTGGTATCCTTCAGGGTCATCTGCCAGACATTGCCCAGGCCCGGCAGGGCATAGCGCAGGGCCTGCGGGGCCAGGATGCGGCGCAGGATCAGCAGCCGGTGCATCCCCAGCGCCCGCGCCGCCTCCAACTGGCCCTTCGGCACGGCCTGCACCGCCCCCCGGATCACCTCTGCCGCATAGGCGCCCGAGACCAGCCCGACCGAGGCAACACCGACGGCAAAGGCCGACAATTCCACCCGCCCGCCATAGCCGAACAGAAGCGCCATCCAGCCGATCAGGCCGGAACCGCCATAGAATAGCAGCCAGATCACCAGCAAGGCCGGCACGCCGCGCACCACGGTGGTGTAGGTCGCGGCCAGCCAGCGCAGCGGCAGCGGCCCGGACAGCTTGGCCGCCGCCGTCAGGCAGCCGGCCCCCAGCCCGATCAGATAGGCCAGCACCGCCACCAGCAGGGTCATGCCGGCACCCTGCAACAGCTCATCGCCCCAACCGGTGGCGCCGTAACTCAACAGATCAAGCATGGCTCATCCAGTTGGGATGTCAGAAAGCACAGCATGTCAGGGCATGGAGGTGTCAAAGCCGAACCATTGCACCGACATGGTCTTCATGGTGCCGTCGGCCTTCATTTCCTTGATGGCGCTGTTCAGCGCCGTCTTCAGCGCCGTGCGGCCCTTCACCAGGGCAACCCCCTGGCCACGGCCGAACAGGCCGCCATCGAAACCGGGGCCGAAGAAGCTGTAATCCTTGCCCTCCGGGCGCTGCAGGAAGGCGTTCCAGGTGACGGCATCGGCCAGCCCCACCTCGATCCGGCCGCTTTGCATATCCAGCGCCAACTGTTCCTGGGTGTCATAACGGCGCAGATCCACCACATCGCCCAGATATTTCTCGGCGAAATTGGCGTGGATGGTGGCCGTCTGCACGCCCATCACCTTGCCCTTCAACAGCCCGCGCAGCTTGTCCAGCGCCGCCTGCGACTCCGGGCTCATGCTGGACAGGTCCACCTTCGGCACCCCGTAATCCTCCTTCTGGAGCGGGTTGCTGTTGGCCGACACCAGATAGGCCGGGGTGGTGGTATAGCCGTCGGAGAAATCGACGGCCTGCAGCCGCTCCTCCGTGATCGACATGCCGGCGACCACGACATCGAAACGACCGGCCTGCAGGGCCGGGATCATCCCGTCCCAGGCGGTGGCGACGAACTGACATTCCACCTTCATGCGACGGCAGATATCCTTCATCATATCGATTTCGAAACCAACCAGATTGCCGCTGGCATCCACCATATTATAGGGGGGATAGGCGCCTTCGGTGGCGACCCGCAGCGGGTTGGGCACGCTGTCGGCCGCCGCCGGGGCCGCCTGTTTGGCCGCCTCTTCCTTGCCGCATCCGCCCAGCAGGGTGACACAGGCCAGCCCCAGCGCCGCGATCCAACTCTTCATCCCCACACCCTCCGACACCCCGGGGCATTGGCCCCTTTTGGATTGCTTGATATTGGTTTGATTATCATAAAACAGTTTTCCGGGGCCGATCCCCCGGCGTCAAGCCTGTCAGCGGGCTCAGCGCCCGCCTTCGCGCGTCAGGAACTGGCGGCAACGCTCGCTCTGCGGGTTGCCGAACAGCTCATCCGGCGTGCCCTGCTCCTCAATCCGACCCTGGTGCAGGAAGACAACCTTGTGGGAAACCTCCCGCGCGAAGGCCATTTCGTGGGTCACCAGCAACATGGTGGCCCCTTCATCGGCCAGATCGCGCATCACCTTCAGCACCTCCCCCACCAGTTCGGGGTCAAGGGCCGAGGTGGGTTCGTCGAACAGCATCACCTGCGGGTCCATGGCCAACATGCGGGCGATCGCCGCCCGCTGCTGCTGCCCGCCCGACATCTGGGAGGGATAGGCATCGCGCTTGGCCGACAGGCCCACCTTGGCCAGCAGGCCCTCCGCCCGCGCCACCGCCTCATCCCGGTTGCGGCCCAGCACATGCACGGGGGCTTCGATGATGTTCTCCAGCACCGTCATATGGGTCCAGAGATTGAAGCTCTGAAACACCATGCCGCAGCGCTGGCGGATACGGTCCACCTGGCGGCTGTCGGCCGGCTGGGCCCGGCCGGCGCGATCCTTCTTCATGGCGATTTCCTCGCCCTGGATCAGCACCCGCCCGTCATCGGGGGTTTCCAGCAGGTTGATGCAGCGCAGCAGCGTGCTTTTGCCGGAGCCCGACGAACCGATCAGCGCCACCACTTCGCCTTGCGCGGCGGAAAGCGAGACGCCCTTCAGCACCTCATTTTCCCCGAAACGCTTATGCAGCCCTTCCACCTGGACGGCGGGCACGGATTTGGCAGCGGCGGCAGAAAGGTTCATCGGGTTCCGTTAACTCTTCATGAAGGTTTGATCTCCAAGCTAACCCGCCCGACCGCACCCGCGAAAGAGGGGAAAACAACGCGCGTGCAATCGCCCATGTCGGCGTCACATGGGCGCATCAGCGGCTATTGTTCGTTCGTGCTGCTTTCATCCGTGATAAAGCAGTGTGATTCCCTGTTTTCTTTAATTGATAGAGCTTGGCACCATGGACCCCAACCCGAACCGGAGCACCCATTTCCTGTTCGACCATAAGGTCTTCACCCTGGAAGGCTGCCGGTTCGTGCTCTCGAAATCGACCGAGGAAGCGGTGATGCGCTTCAAGCTTGGCAAGGTGGAGGCTGAGGTCGCCATCGACAAGCTGGGCAACGAATTCAAGATCGATCCGAAATCCTTTGACGGCCAGTTGCTGGACATGGTGGTCAAGGGGTTGAAATATGTGCGGGAAATCCGCCCCGGCGATACAATCCCCAACGAGCTGATCGACGGCACCGCCAGTTGGCGGGTGGATGACCGACATTACAACATCGCCAAGGCCCGCCTGACCGTGCAGATGGTGACATGGCTAACCGGTGGCGAATCGGTGATTTCCTCGCCGGCGGAATTGGAACAATTGGTCGGCGACCCTTCCACCAAAGCCCGTGTGAAGGAGGCGTTCAAGGTCATCGCCAACAAGCTTGCCCTGACCGGCGACCCGGACGAGGTGGTGGAAAGCCGCATCGAAGGACTGGCCAAGGAGCTTTCCTATATCGAGGCACTGCGGGAGCGGGGCAGCAAATTACGCGACGTGCGCAACGGGCTGGATGTCGCCCACCGCGTCTATAAGAACGAGCGCAACCTGCGCGAAGAGATCATCCGGATGCAGACGCTGAGCCTGCCGCCGATGACGGATATTGAAAACCGCTTCGCCCAGGTGGATGCGCAGACCGGCGAAGTCCTCTCCATGCTGGGCAAATATGAGTTGAATATCCGCTACATCAGGGAGATGCGGGACGATCTGCATCAGACCCTGCTGCCCTGGGAAGAAATTTTCGAGGATTGGGAAATGGTGGCCACCGAAAAAGGTGGGCCGTTCGAAGCGGTACTGAAAAAGACCTATCAGTTCCTGGCCCGCAACTTCTCCCAGGCCAAGCAATGGCGCCTGGCATCGCGCCCGGCGCCGAAGTGAGGATCATTCAGGTGAGGCTCTTTCCACCATCACCCCGGCGCAGACCGGGGTGATGGTGGAAAGAGATGGAAAGGCCGCGCTCTTTTTAAAACTCCACATCCCCAGCCTTGGGCAGTTCCAGCCCCGACCCTTCCAGCCCCAGCAACTGGGCCAGACGCGGGCGCACCTTCCATTCGTTGATCAGGGCGCGGTAATCGGCCAGCACATCCTTATCCCCTGCCCCACCGGTGAAGGTGGCGCGCAACAGGGTGTTGCGCGGGGTATGTTCGCTGCCGATGAATTCCACAATCTCCGCCCGATAACCGGACAGCCGCATCAGGGCCGCGCGCAGCGCGTCGGTCAGCGCATCGGCCAGCCGTTCCCGCAGGATGCCATGGCGCGTCACCAAGCCATAGGGGGCCGGCGGTTCGGCGGCGCGGAGTTGCTTTTGCAAATCATGGTGGCAGCAGGGGGCCGCCAGCACAAAGCGCGCCTTCCAGGCCACGGCGCGGGCCAGCGCATCATCGGTGGCGGTGTCGCAGGCGTGCAGGGCCAGCACCACATCGGCCCCGTCCAGCGGGGCGTCGGCGATGGTGCCTTCCAGGAAGCGCAAGCCATCCCAGCCCAGTTGCGCCGACAGGGCGCTGTTGCGTTCGCGGGCCTGCCGCTTCACATCCACGCCCACCATATCCACCTCCAACCCACGCACATGGGCCAGGAAGCGATAGGCGGCGAAGGTGAGATAGGCGTTGCCGCAGCCGAGATCGACCACGCGCAGCGGGCGGTCGCCCGGCAATTGTTCCGGCTTTAAAACCGCATCCAGGGCGCGCAGGAATTCCTCTACCTGGCGGAACTTGTCCTGTTTGGTCGGCTTGATGCGGCCATCGGCATCGGCAATGCCAATCGCCTGCCAGAACGGGTCCGCCGGGTCCAGCAGCCGCGCCTTGGCCCGGTTGTGGGACAGCTCGCGTTCCACCGGGGCGGCCGGCTTGGCTCGGCTGACCATCGGCTCACCCTTCTTGGTGATGCGAAGCTGCACGGTGCCGGCGGTGCTTTCCACATGCCAGTTGGCGAAACCCTGGGACAGGGCCTCATCCACCATGGTTTCAGCCTCATCGCCATAGGCGGCGTTGGCCGTGTGCGCCTGCCGTTCATCATAGGCGACGCGCTGAAGGCGTTGGCCCGCCTTCAGCGCCACGGGCCGCAGTTCCAGCCGGCGCCAGGGCGGGCTGGTATTGCGCTGCCGGCCAGAGGCTGTGGCCCTGACCAGCCCCTCCCCATCCAGCAGCAGCGCCCGCAGTTCCGCCAATACCGACGCCAGCTCTTCAGCCATCTCAGTTGGCCTTGGCCAGCGCCAGTTCGATGCTGGCACCGGACAGATCGACGGAGATCGCCCCCTCGGGCAACTGGGCCGGGTTCACCACCAGATCCAGCGCCAGGGTTTCGCGCTTGATGGTTTCCGCATGGGTCGCCAAGGCACCGGCCACCGCATCGGGCACCTGAGTGGTGATGGTGATGCGGTCGGTGACCTGGAAGCCTGAATCCTTGCGGGTGGACTGCACGGCGCGCACGAAGTCGCGTGCCCAGCCTTCCGCCTCCAGCTCCGCATCCACGGTCACATCCAGCACCACCACGCCCTTGCCGCCGGCAAAGCGGGCGGCGTGGGTGCCTTCCTTGGCCTGGATGCGGATGTCGAAATCACCGGCTTCCAGCACGACACCAGCCAGTTCAACCGTACCGTCACCCTTGTCGGTCCATTTGCCCTGCTTGGATGCCGCCATCACCTCCTTCATCTTCGGGCCGACCTTCGGGCCGACGACGGCAGCATTCACCGCCAGTTGGCGGGTGCCGACGAGGCTGATGTCGGCGGAGACCAGCACGTTCTTGACGTTCACCTCATCCGCCACCAGCGCCCCCAGCACGGCGTCGAACTGGCCCTTCAGCCGGTCGGCATCCGGGTGAACGATGGTCAGCGTGCGCAGCGGCAGGCGGATGCGCAGCTTCTTGGCCTCGCGCAGCGACATGGTGGCGGCACAGATTTCCCGCACAAGGTCGATCTGGCTGGTCAGCTCATGATCAGACGGCAAGTGCGACACATCCGGCCAATCGGCCAGATGCACCGAGGCTTCGCCCGTCAAAGCGGTATAAATCCGCTCCGTCACATGCGGCAGCATCGGGGCCAGCGCCTTGGTCACCGTCACCAGACAGGTGTACAGCGTGTCATAAGCATCGCGCTTATCCTGGGCCTCCCCCTCGCCCACTTCCCGCCAGAAGCGGGAGCGCGAACGGCGGATATACCAGTTGTTCAGCGCGTCGTAATAGCCGGCGACCAGCGCATAGGCACCGGGCAAGTCGTAGCTGTCCAGCCGGCCTTCAATGCCTTCCACCAGCTCCCGCGTCTTGGCCAGGATATAGCGATCCAGCAGGCCCTTCTGGTCGGCACGGATGGTGCCGTTGACCTGATCAATATTGGCGTAGAGCGTGTAGAAGCTATAGGCGTTCCACAACGGCAGCACGCCCTGGCGCAGGGCCTGGGCAATGCCGCGCGCATCCTTGGGCATGGCCAGATCGCCGCCCACCATCAGGGGGCTGGACACCAGATACCAGCGCAGCGCGTCGGCACCCTGGTTGTTCAACACCTCCACCGGGTCGGGATAGTTACGCAGACGCTTGGACAGCTTCTGCTTATCCTCGTCCAGCACCACCCCATGGCAGATGACGTTCTTGAACGGCGCACAGTCGAACAGGGCCGTGGACAGCACCATCAGCGTGTAGAACCAGCCGCGTGTCTGGGCCACATATTCAACGATGAAGTCAGCGGGGAAGTTGCGCTCGAACCGTTCCTTATTCTCAAACGGGTAATGCTGCTGGGCGAACGGCATGGAGCCGCTTTCGAACCAGCAATCCAGAACGTCTTCAACGCGGCGCATCATCGACTGGCCGGTCGGATCGTCCGGGTTGGGGCGGGTCAGATGGTCGATGGCCGGGCGATGCAGGTCAGTGACCTTCACGCCGAAATCGCGTTCCAGTTCGGCGATGGAACCGTACACGTCGATGCGCGGATATCGGGGGTCATCGCTGCGCCAGACCGGGATGGGCGAACCCCAGAACCGGTTGCGGGAGATGTTCCAGTCACGCGCATTGGCCAGCCAATTGCCAAAGGAACCATCCTTCACATGGCCGGGAATCCAGTTGATCTGCTGCTGGTTCAGCTCGACCATCCGGTCCTTGAACTTGGAAACCTCGACGTACCAGCTATTCACCGCCTTGTAGATCAGCGGCTGATCGGTGCGCCAGCAATGCGGATAATTGTGCAGGTAGGTTTCGTGCCGCAGCACGACGCCCCGCGCCTTCAAATCCTGGATGATCGGCTTGTTGGCCTCGATCACATTCAGGCCGACATAATCGGACACTTCGGCGGTGAAGTTGCCGGCCACATCCACCGGCACCTTCACCGGCAGGCCGTTGGCCTTACAGACGGCCAAGTCATCCTCACCAAAGCCCGGGGCCAGATGCACGATGCCCACGCCGTCACCGGTGGTGACGAAATCCGCCACCAGAATCTGGTGCGCCTTCTCCAACCCCTTGAAATAGGGGAAGATCGGCTCGTAGGTGCGACCGCGCAGGTCTTCCGCCGTCAGCGTCGATTCCTGCTCATAGCCTTCCAGTTCCTTGGCATATTTGCCAATGGCGCTGCTGGCCAGGATCAGCCGGTCATCGCCCTTGCGCATGACCGCGTATTCGATCTCTGGCCCGACAGCCAAAGCAAGGTTGGACGGCAGGGTCCAGGGCGTGGTCGTCCAGGCCAGGATATCGAGCGGGCCGGCATCGCCGTCACGCGCATCCAGGCGGAACCGCACCGTCAGCGCCGGGTCTTGCCGTTCGCGGTAGGAATTATCCAACCGGGTTTCAAAGTTGGAGAGCGGCGATTCCACGGCCCAGCTATAGGGCACGACGCGATAGCCTTCATAGACCAGCCCCTTATCCCAGAGCTGCTTGAAGGCCCACATCACGCTTTCCATGAACGTGATGTCCATGGTCTTGTAATCATTCTGGAAATCGACCCAACGGCCCTGGCGCGTGACGTAATATTCCCATTCCTGGGTAAAGCGCAGCACCGACACCTGGCAGTGGGCGTTGAACTTGTCGATGCCGTATTTCAGGATGTCATGACGCCCGGAAACGCCCAGTTCCTTTTCGGACTGCAGCTCCGCCGGCAGGCCGTGGCAGTCCCAGCCGAAACGGCGTTCGACCTTGCGGCCCTTCATGGTCTGGTAGCGCGGCACCAGATCCTTCACATAGCCGGTGACCAGATGGCCATAATGCGGCAGGCCGTTGGCGAACGGCGGGCCGTCATAGAAGACGAATTCATTGTGCTTGCCATCCTGTTCCAGCGGGCGGAAATCCACCGACTGCTGGAAGACCCCGTTTTCCTTCCAAATCCGCTGCACCTCTTCCTCAATCCGGGGGAAATCCGGGTTGGGTTCGGCGGCGGGATAGGGGCGGAAACTGGAATCTTGGTTGGTCATGGCGCACCCACGCATTGGACAGGCCCCGGCACCGGATGCACACGGGGGCACATGTCATGTAACGATGCGCGGGCACGCTGTCCAGAATGGCGGGGCGCAGGGCAACCTTGCCGAAAAAATCACGCGCCTGGCAGCAGGGCCGCCAGTCGGTCGCGCAGGGCCGGCAGGGTGACGGGTTTGCGCAGAATGGGCACATCGGCCCATTCCGGTTCCCACACATCACTGTAACCAGTGCAGAACAGCATGGGGATGCCGCGATGGCGTAGGGCTTCGGCCACGGGGAAGACCTGGGCGCCATTCATTTCGATATCCAGCATGGCGGCGTCGATCTGCTTTCCATGTGCCGCCGCCAGGGCGGCGGGCACATTGGTGTAGGGGCCGATGACGGCGTAATCCAGCGCCTCCAGCATCTCCCGGAACAATTGTCCCAAGGGGATATTATCTTCCACCAACAAGATGCGCGGGCCGGTCTGGCCCGCCGGTTCCACCGGCAGATCACCCTCATCCACCGCCACCTCGGGCGGTACACCGCGGGCCAGCGTGTCCAGCGGGGCCAATTGGTCGGCGGGGAAACGGATGGTGGCGTGCAGCCCGTCATAGGTCCAGTCATAGGTGATGCCGCCCTGCAACTGCTGGCGCATACTGGCTTCGATCATGGTGGAGCCGAAGCCGCGCCGGGCGGGGCCGTCACCCAGGGCAGGGCCGCCCGTTTCCTGCCAATCAAGCTGGATGGCATCGCCGCCATCAATCACCGCCCAGCGCACGTAAAGCCTGCCATCCGGTTGGGCCAGCGCGCCATGTTTGGCGGCATTGGTGGTCAATTCATGCAGCACCATGGAAAGCGGCTGGGCCGCCTCCGGCCGCACGGTGATGTCGGGGCCGCTGATCTCCACCCTGCCGCCATCCTGTCCGTCATAGGCTTCCAGTTCCACCTGCACCAGCCGGCGCAGCAGGGCGCCTTCCCACCGGTTCATCGCCAGGATGGTATGGGCATGGGCGAGTGCGGCCACCCGTCCTTCCACCACCTCGACAAAGCGCTGGGGCGTTTCCGCCTTGGTCAGCCGGATCACCGCCTGCACCACGGCCAGCGCGTTCTTGGCGCGGTGGTCCACCTCGCGGATCAGCAGGCGTTGGGCCTGTTCGCCGCGCCGGCGTTCGGTGACATCGCTGAACACGGCATAAGCACCCGAAGGCGCGCTGTCGCCCGAGCGCAGAATGGGCACAGCATCGATCACCAGCCAGCGCCGTTCCGACCGGCGGGGGTTGTAGATGCCCAGGGAAATGCCATGCACAACCCGGCCCGTGGTCAGCGCCCCCATCACCGGAAAATCGGCCTGCTCCACACGCTGGCCTTCCGCATCCACCGCCCCCCAATCCACTGCCTCGCCGGAAAGGTCGGACATTTCCGCCAGGGTACGGCCCAATATCTGCTCTGCCGCCGCATTGGCTGACAGGATACGGCCGGCGGCATCATGGATCACCACACCCTGGGTCAGGGTTTCGAACAGCAGGCGGAACCGCTCCTCCCCCGCCCCCAGCGCTTCGTTGGCGCGATGCAGGGCCGCCTCATGCTCTTCCCGCGCCACCAGGGTGCTTTCCGCCGCCCGCCGGCGCGTCACCTCCGCCGCCAGATCGTCGGTCAAGGCGGTCAGGCGGTGGTTGGCATGGGCCAGGGCACTGCCCCGCCGCATCGCCTGCAAGGCGGCCGCCACCAGCGCCATCGTCAGCAGCAGGGCGATGATGGAGAGGGTCAGCGTATCCTGCCACCAGTTCACCAGAATGACGGAACGGTCTGTGCCGACAACGATATAGCTGTCCATCTCCGGAATGCGCACATAGGAGTAGATGCGATCCACCCCATCGATGAGGGAATTGAAGCGGTAATCCCCCTCTTCATTATTCTTGGCCCGCGCCAGGAAGAAGCTGGAATTGGCGGGCAGCCGCAACAGCCGCCGATCCGTCGGCACCGGATAGCGGGCCAGCAATTCCCCATCACCACGCAGCAGCGTCACCACGCCCTGATCCGACAGGCGGTAATCGCGCCAGAACTGCTCAAAATAGGAAAGCTGGATGGTAACCAGGATGGCCCCGTCAAAAGCCGCAGGCCGTGGCTCCTCCCCGCGCCGGCGGGCCAGGCTGAAACTGATGGCCGGGCCTGAGCGCTCGGCCGCATCCACCGTCAGATATGTGTCAGCCCCCTTGCGCAGTGCCTGGAAATAGCTGCGCCGGCTGACATCATCCCCGATTTCCAGCGCACCATTATTGCCTTCCGCCGGGCCGCCGCCTGCCACCACCCTGCCATCCGGATCGATCAGCCACAGGCTTTCAATATGGGGCGACCGTTCCACCACCCGGCGGATGACGGCATCCAGCCGGGGCAATTTTGCCACCTGGGGCCAGGGTGTATCACCCAGCTCTGTATCGATCAGTTCGATGGCCAGTGACTGCGCCTCGAACACCCGCATCATATGTTCGCGCAGGGCGCGGGCCTGCTGGTGGCGATCATCACGCGCACTTTCCAGCGTATGTTCATAGGCACGCCAGGAGATCAGGCCCACGGTGGTGCCGGGAAGCAGGATCGCCGCCAGGAGCAGCAGGACAAGCGGACGTCTCAACGGCGGCACCAGAGGCAACGAAAGGCAGGATCGCCATGCCAGACCATGGCGAACCTTGCCCATTTCGTCCCCGTCTGACCAGCCGGCAGGTCTATCTATCCAGAATGGCCGAGCCCGGCCGAAAGTTCGGTTTAAACATCAATCCAGAAAACTTTTGTGATCTCAATGCACTTCAGATTTTAATTTTCAGTATCCCGTCACCCCGGCGCAGGCCGGGGTCCAGAATGACGAGCGCTTTGATCCGTGAACTGGCCCCCGGCCTTCGCCGGGGTGACGGAGCAAAGAACATCGCTTATTGATAATAAACGGAAATCTATCGAGTAAACGCGGGAAGCGATTTACATCAGCGCCTTGCGCATCGGTACGAAGGGCACGACGGTGCCATCGGGCACCGGCTGATCCAGCGCACCGGTCGCGGTGAAGCCCAGTGCCTGATAAAGCGGCACCCCCGGCAATGTCGCCATCAGTTCCAGCACCCGGAAGCCGGCCGCCCGCGCCGCCTGTTCGGAGGCCTGCATCAGCATCCGCCCGATGCCCCGGCGGGCAAAGGCGGGATCGACGAAGAAGGCACGGATTTTGGCGGCATCCACCGCCGGGTCCAGCGGCGCGGGGGAACGGTCGCTGAACTGGTCACCGCCGAACAGGGTGCGGCGATAGCTCCAGCCGCCGCACCCGGCGGGCTGGCCCGCCACCTCCACCACGAAATAGGTGCCGTCGGCGATCAGCCTGCCGTCGATGCCGAAGATATATTTCAACGAACTCTCGATCTGGGCCGGGGTGTAATAACCCCGACCCAGATCGCGCACCGAGCGTTCCACCAGCGCTTCCAGGCTGGCCCGGTCATCCGGCCGGGCCAGCCGCAGCGTGGGCCGATCGGTCTCAACTCTCTCCGTCACAGTGTCGCTCATGGTGCAGGCCGGCTGTCCTTCACATCCTGGGCCGTCACGGCATCGCTGTAATGATTGCCGAAATGGCTACGGACATAGTTCACCACGGCGGACACCTGATCGTCACTGAGATATCCGAAGGAAGGCATGGCCCGCTGGCCATTGACCACCATGTGGACCGGATAACCGGCCGCCTCCAGATTGGCATTGCTGGCCAGGGCCGGATAGGTGCCGGCCCCCGTGGCGCCCTTGCCATCGGGCATATGGCAGCCCTGGCAGATGGAGCGATAGAGATGCTCCCCATCCTGGTAAGGGAAGCGACGGGCATCGGCAAAGTCACTGGTCTGGGCATCGGTGCGCTGGGCGCTGGCCGGCAGGGCAGCGCCCAGCGCCAACAAGGCCAGACCCAGGGAAAGCAGGCTGTTCTTCATCGCGTCTCTCCCTTCCGTCACTTGGCAATGATGCGCTGATGCAGGCGCGTGATGGCATCGAGCGAGGATTGCACAGCCCCTTCCTGCCAGGCCGGCAGGTAGGAGACATGTTCGCCCGCCAACAGCAGGCGCCCGTCGATCTGACAGATATCCTTGTAATGCTGCTTGCGCTTTTCTTCCGTCCAGGCACCAAAACAGCCCAGGGTCCAGGGCACGCGGTGCCAGGCCACCGCCACGCCATTATCGAATTCCTTTAGATATTGCGGGTGGATCTGCGCGCCGAATTCGACGCATTTTTTCACCCGTTCCTCCGGCGCCATGGCGGCGAATTCATAGGCGAATGGCCCCCAGGGATAGGCACCCAGCAGCACGCCCTTGCCCTTGGAACCATAATGGCTGTTGGGGTAGGAGATGACGGAGATCGGCAGGTCGGTATAGGTGATGCCGCCGTAAATCTCCTCGTCCTGTTCCCAGAAGCGGCGCTTGAACTCCAGCCCCACCTTGAACGCCGCCTCATAGGGCAGCGCATCGATGGCAGCCCCCATGGCAGGTGAGACGTTCTTCTTGATCTGCGAGAGGATGGAAGCCGGAATAGTGCACAGGCACCAGTCGGCCTTGGCCGTCTTCACCGCCCCACCCGCCTTGGCATCGACATAAGTGACGGTGACACCGGCATTATCCTGATGGATTTCCGTCACCTTGGCATTGAAGGTGATCTTGTCCTTCACCTTTTCCGCCAGGGCCAGCGGGCCGGCATCCATGCCGCCTTCGGGCTGGAACAGGGCCGTCTGGAACTCATAGCCCGAACCGGTGCCAATCGCCCGCCACAAGCCCGATTGCAGCAACTGGGAGAATTCAATCGGCTTGGACGGGATCGGTTCCCCCGACAGGCCGCCGCCAGGGTCTTTTTCAAAGCCACGCCGGTTGGAGGTTTCGGCATTGGCGGTATAGGCATAGTTCTCATCCAGCGCGCCCCAATCCTGCATGGCGGCCAGCAGCTTTTCCTGATCCTCCTTGGTGACGTACCCATCCAGCCCGCCCTTATGGCCCAGTTTGGCCAGCAGTTCGGCGACATGACCGTTGAAATCGGCCAGCACATGGCGATAGCGCTGCGGCTTGCCGCCAAAGGCCGATTTGGAATGGACATAGGCGTTGTAATTGATCTGGAAGAACGGCTCCAGCTTCACGCCCAGCTCGTGATAGTAATGCATCACGCCGCGATGGTGATACGGCACCCGCCAGGGGCCGGGATTCAGGTAGTTCCCCTTTTCAAACCCCACCTTCTGGGTGAAGCCGCCCAGCTCGGTATAGGTGTCGCCACCGCGCAGGGTCCAGGCGCGGCCACCGGCCTTTTCCCGGTATTCCAGCACCTGCACCTTGTAACCGGCCTTGCCCAGTTCATAGGCGGCAACCAGCCCGGCCCAGCCGGCGCCTAAGATCAGTACCGACGTGCCCTTGGGTGCGCCGGACAGGTTGGGCGGACCCTTGAACTCGCTCTCAGCCGCGAAGCCGAGCGAGGTTGCCGCCTGATACATGACAGAACTGCCGGCGGCGGTGCCGATCATCGACAGCAATTGGCGGCGCGTCATCCGGCCCGCCGGCATGGATATTGTCTCTACAGCCATTCTTCGCCTCGGAAGAGACGGCGGGACAGCCCTTCCGGCCATCCCGCCCGCCCCCTTGCTTCGGGAAATGAGGAGGCGGTGGCAGCCAGCGCACCACCGCCATGCTGGATGATCAGAAGGCCACCTTCATGCGCACATAATAGGTGCCGCCATCATAGCCGATGGGGGAGGTATCGGGATAAACCTGCCCCACCGAATAGGTGCCATTGGCCGCCTTGTTCAGCTTGTCCGGGTAATTGTCGAACAGGTTCTGCGCACCCACCGACAGGGTGACCTGTTCATAGAGGGTGTAGCTGACCTCGGCATCAAACAGCCATTCCGACCCGAAGGTCTTGGCGTAATTGTCGGTATCGGTGAACTTGCCGTAATAGCTGGCGCGGCCCAGCAGGGAGAATTCGCCAATCGAATAGATGGCGCTGAAATTGCCGCGCACCTTGGGCAACTGCTTTTCCAGATCGGCGACGCGGTTGTCACCGATCACCGAAGCGTTGCGCTTGATCACCTTGGTCTTGTTGTAATTCGCCGCTGCCGTCAGATCGAGCTTGCCGTCACCAACCTCCACGCTGGTATTGGCCACCACATCCACGCCCTGGGTGCGGGTGTTGAAGGCGTTGGTGAAGTAATTGACGGCACCCAGCGTATTGGCACCCGGTACGCCCAGCGCCGCCAGGGCAGTGCGGTCGGCCGCCGTGGGGTTGAAGTCGCCGGAGAGCGCAATACGGTCCTTCACCTTGATATTATAGTAATCGACCGTCAGGGAGATATCGGCCACCTTGGCAACGAAACCGCCGGCGAAATTCGTGCTTTCCTCTTCCTTCAGCGGCTGGGCACCAAAATACCGCGCCACGGTGCTGGCGGCGGGATAGGTGCCGCGCGCCACCGGGCTGGAACTGCCAGCCGGGAAATAGGTCTGCACGGAAGAGGTCTGCGATTGGCCGGGCGTGGGCGCCCGGAAGCCGGTATTCACCGAGCCACGCAGGGCGAAATCATCGGTCAGCTCGTAACGGCCGCTGACCTTCCAGTTGAAGGTGGAGCCGAAATAATCAAAATCCTCGTACCGGCCGGCGACACCCAGGGTGAAAGCCTCCGTGATATCGGTTTCGGTATCGATATAGAAGGCGATGTTGTTGCGGGCAAACTGGCCGCTATCTTCCGGGCGGAAGCCCGGATAGCCGTTGGAACCGATCGGCATCCCGACGAGCGCACCCGTCACCGGATCGCGGTAGGAGGCATAGGGGCCGACCGTATAGGAGGCCGTGTCGCCGGGGCTGATCTCATAAACCTCGCGGTGGAATTCCGTCCCCACGGCCAGATTCATCGGGCTGGCCAGCCCGATTTCCACCGGATAGGCCAGATCGACATTGGCGCTGGTTTCTTCCTGCACCAGCCGACCAACATAGAATTCACGCGGGCTTGCCGGCCCCAGGGAGGGGTTGACCGTGTTCTTCAGATCGTAATCCAACTGGCTGCGACCATAGGAGCCGCTGATATTATAGACAAGGCCAGTATCCAGTTCATGCTTGAAACCGCCCACCAGGGAGGCATCGCGCAGATCGCCATAGAAGCGGGGCGTGAAACCCTCCGGGAACCATTCGCGGAAGGTAAAGCCGTTGGGATTGCCTGCCACCGGCAGCACCGGCCCATTCACTGCATGATCGGTCGAGGGCGGGCGATAGAAGAAGCTGCCATTGCTTTTGCTGCGGCCATAATTGCCGAACAGGTAGATGCTCTTATTCTCGGTCAGATCGATGCCGCTATTGACGAAGATGCGCAGGGCCTCGGCGTCAGGCGAGCCCCAATTCATCGCCAGATCCTTTTTCGTGGCCGGCGCACGCGGATCCTGCACCCCGCGATTGGTCGCGTCATTCTGGCTATATTCGGCAGACAGGTTGAAGAAGCCGTTGGGCCCCAGCGCCAGGCCGACATTGGCGGCCGTCT
Organism: Azospirillum sp. RU38E; assembly: GCA_943370215.1. Classification (GTDB taxonomy): domain Bacteria; phylum Pseudomonadota; class Alphaproteobacteria; order Azospirillales; family Azospirillaceae; genus Niveispirillum. Next base: position 72,148 of record CALRQC020000020.1, on the reverse strand, counting down.
TCACATTGTCGCCATCGCCTTCATAGGTGGAACCATACTGGATTTCCGCCGTGCCCCCCTCCGAGGCGTCCTTAAGCTGGAAATTCATCACACCCGCGATGGCATCCGACCCGTACTGGGCCGAGGCGCCATCACGCAGCACTTCCACCTGTTTGATGGCAATGGCCGGGATCTGTGCCAGATCGGGCGCCTGGGCGCCGGCGGCCAGCGCACCACCGCCCAGTTGCACCAGGGCGGAACGGTGGCGGCGCTTGCCATTCACCAGCACCAGGGTCTGGTCGGGCGGCAGGCCGCGCAGCGTCGGCGGACGCACGAAGGTGGAGCCGTCGGAAATGGCGTTCCGGCTAACATTGAAGGACGGTACCAGGGTGCGCAGAATGTCATTGGTGTCGCTGAAGGCCTGCTTTTCCATATCGGCCGGGCTGAACACATCGATCGGCGCCAGGCTTTCGGTCGCCGTGCGGTTAGCCACGCGGGTACCGGTCACAATGATTTCATCCACCTCCTGCGCCACGGCCGGGGCCGTGGCGAGGAGCGGGAGGAGGCTGGAGGAGCACAGAATGCCAAGGGCGATCTTGCGCAGTGCCGGATGCTGAGCCGGTTTGCTGTTCTTTACCCGCATCTTATTAAGTCCCCTGTTCAACTCGGTTTTGGTCTCATTCCTCCTCGGTTGCGATTTCCATCCCCGTGACGCCCGTTTGCCGGGCTGATCGGGGGGCTTCAGGGGGAGCGCCGATTTTTCGGACTGAACCCCCGTCAGACCCCACTTCATCCCCGCCCGCATTACCCGTGCGGCCGGTGGATGTTTTCAAACGCAAGAGGGGCGGGAGGGCGACCCCTCGCCTTCCCGCCCCTATCGGGTCATTTGGCCTTGGCGGCCACAACCTCGATCTCCACCAACATGCCCGGTGCCACCAGCGCTGCAATCTGCACCGTGGAGCGGGCCGGCTTGTTGGGCTGTTCGGCGGTGCCGAAGAATTTCGTATAGGCCTTCATCATGCCTTCGAAATCCATCGCCCCGCCCTTGGCCGGGTCACCCACCAGATAAACATGCATCAAAACCACATCCCCCATGGTCAGGCCCTGGGCCTTCAGGGTTTCCTGGATGCGGGTGAAAACATTGAAAGCCTGGGTTTCGGTATCACCAAAAACAGCGGTGCTGCCCTTGGGCGCTTCCTTGTTCACCACTGGCGGGGTGGTGCCGCTGAGGAAGATCAGGTCCGAACCGCCCGGCACCAGGACGGAGGAAGCGATGGGGAAATTCGGCACATCGGTGCGCTTGATCCCGTCGGCCTGGGCGGTTCCCACCGCCGCCACCAGCATTGAAAGCCCGATCAGGCCACGATAACGCTTCAACATCCAACCTCCTGTTTGAATTTATCGTTTCGCCGTCCAGGTCCGCCTAGCCATTGCCCGGCCCCCGCCCCGGCGGATGCACCAGCCAGACCTTGCGACCGTCATCCCAGGAAACCCCGGCCAACAGTTCGGGCCGGCCGGCCGCGGCCGGCACCATCCCCAAGGGGGCCGACGGCCGTACCGACGACGCGCGCGCGGGAACTGTAACCACCTTGACGACATTTCTGACGGCGACCCTTACAGCATGTTTGGCCATGTCACCCTTCGTCGTTCAAAAGCGTCCACATGGGACAGCGCATCACCAGGGGGCGTACCGGAATGGCGAGAAATCGTTTGAATCGCCTCATCCCAAGCACGGGCGCACCTATTGACAAAGATCAAGTCAAGCAATAAGCGTGCCAGCTGCTCCCGCCAGCCATTGCCAAGGGTCACGCCCAAGTGCGATCTGCCTTACTGCCCATTCTGCGGGCAGGACGCCTGAATTCGCGACAAGCGCATAGAATTCATGCAGGATTTCCGACATTTTCTGCGAAGTGCCGTGTAATGGCACCCGCCAGTGGCAAAAAAATTGCCAAATCCACAGCTTTCAAAGGAATACAATATCGACCTTGGTTGAAGCAAAGGCAGATTATGCCGTGCAGATACCCTTAAACACCAGGAGATGCTGTCTGCGGGACAGACGCAATATTCTCCCCTGCGGGTGGCTTCAGCATCTCCGGCACCGGGCGACGCCAGAAGGGTTGCCCGGGCACCTCCTGCGCGACGAAGCGATAGCCGGCCGCCTGTAATTCTGCGGCTGTCCGTTGCCAGCGATGGCGATCATCCAGGAACACCTCTCCCTGTGCCAACCGCACCCCCAGAATCAGGTGATGTCCGCCGCCATCGGGCAATTCCACAATGGTGGCGCGCAGGGCGGCGCGCGGATAGCCCCGGCGCAACAGCCGGGAAATGGTGGTCATCACCACATCATCGCAATCCCCGGACATGCCGGTGCCAATGGTGCCCAGTACCTGCCAGACATCCTTGGCTTCCTTCACATAAATCAGATCGGTCACCACCTGACGATGGATATGCAGCGCCATGGCCAGCGAATATTGTTTGCCCGTCAGCCTGTCTATCCCCAACGGGGTGGCTGATCGCCCCCCCAGCGTAGGGGCACAGCCGGGATCGCGGTCGCCATAGGTCTGGCAATAGGTGTGATATTGCGGTAGCGGGGCCATGGAAGGCCCCTCCCAACTGACCGCCAGCGCCGCCGGCGCATTGGCAGCCAGCACCAGCCCCATCAAACCCAGCAAGGCCAGGAAAGGCACCGCCGACCGGCGGCCCCGCCGGGCAGACAGGGGAAACGAAAAGACGGTCTGCGCAAAGGCACCACTTCCACAATGGAAGATCAGCCAAAAACCCATGACAATATAGTAAGTTGCGAACAACCGTCGCATAGGGCGAAATGGTAAGGCAGCCGGAACCGGCAATACCCATTTTGCACTGCAATATCGCAGGGGCAATAAATCTGCAATACAAGCAACAGACATTGTCCTGTCTTCTGGCAAAGATGATCAGGCGCTTAACTTACACTGACCATAACTATTTACTAACGCCAAATTGTCTGGCTGACAAATCTCCATCTATGCCTTTACGCCAATCCCCAAAATGCAAAACGGCGCCCGGAGAACCGGGCGCCGTCTGCGTGTCCATCTCCCCCTTAAAGGGGGGAGCGGCGGTCAATGCACGTTCAGCGGTTCCATATCATGCTGGCGCACAGTGGCCAGCGCCAGATCGTGGCGCGGCACCAGGGCCAGGGCGGTGCCGTCAGCGGCATGGATGGAGAAGGCTGGTTGGCCCTCCGCCAGCACCGGCTTGACATAGGCGATTGCGTTGACGCCCAGCACGGCAAAATCCTTCACCGTCATGGCGCGCAGAAACTGGCTGGTCTGGTTCATGGTGCCATACTCCTGGCCATAGCCGGCGGAAACGGACCTTCCGTCCCCACCAGCCCATCAGGACATGGAAATCCTGAATATCCGGTTTACAAAAAAGCGATGACGGGGCCCACCCGTTCAATCGTTGCGTTCGGGTGAAACATCGATGGTGCGCCCACCGGGTGTTCCCTCCGCCGGGGTGCCGATCTTGATGGTACGGACCTTAGGCTCCGGGATGGGGCGGCGCAGGTCAACATTCAGCAGGCCATTATCCAGGTCACAGCCCACCACCTCTATTCCCTCGGCCAGCACGAAGCTGCGCTGGAACTGCCGGGCGGCAATACCGCGATGCAGGTAGAGGCGGGATTTGTCGTCGGTCTGCTTGCCGCGGATGACCAACTGGTTATCCTCCATCTGCACCTGCAGATCCTCAGCGGTGAAACCCGCCACGGCCAGGGTGATGCGCAGACCATCTTCCGACGTCTGTTCGATATTATAGGGAGGATAGCCTTCATTGGCGTTCTTGGCGATCCGGTCGAGCGTGCGCTCAAACTGGTCGAAGCCCAGCAGGAAAGGGCTGTTGAACAGGGAAAGGCGGGTCGTCACGGCATTGTCTCCTCAACAAGAGCGAGTTGTCACGCACCGGACCGGCCTGAAGCGGCCGCCTTCCGGCGCGGGAGCCCTGGGGGGCGTGGCCCGCACCGGCACCACGCCCCCTCAGTTCTGCTTACATGGGTATTGCGCGGCGCCCTTCAAGGCAAGGGGGATACGGCGAAGCGGATCGCATCTGTTTGTCCCAGCCGCTCCCGGCATGGAAAATCCCCCGAGCGGTAAGCGAAATCCCCAGAATCTGTGGATAAGTCTGTGAACGTGCACTGATTCGCCCGCGCAATGCTTGAGCCCCTCCGCTCGTGATTAATTTTTGTGCAATTCTCCGGCAAGAGGATTCTCGAAGCGCACGCCCTATTCTGCGGGTCGGACCAGCCGCACCCCCTGCCCCAGCCCGGCCTCCGTCGGCCCCAGCAGCAGCACACCAGCCCCCGCCAGGGTCTGCACCAGCAAGGTGGCGCTGGCGCGCTGCAGCTCGTGACGGCCGGCCTCGAAATCACGCACCGTGCTGCGGGACAGGCCGGCCGCCTGGGCCAGTTCTTCCTGGCTCCAGTCCAGCAAGCCCCGGGCGGCGCGGCACTGGGCGGGGCAAATTTCCGTCGGCATAAGCAAAAAACCCTGATCTGACAGGCGATGGACGGTTGAACCCAAGCGTTTTCCAACCATATTGGGTGAATATGGCTTAAATGGTTGAGAGGTCAAGGGCGCCGTCAGGGCCAACATGACCCACGGAAAGGCAGGGTTTGGTAATGCATCACGCACCACTTATTACAATGATCGTGGCTGGCCTGGCGCTGGCCTTCATTTTCGGCATGTTGGCCCAGCGGCTGAAAATCTCCCCCCTGGTGGGCTATCTGGTGGCGGGTGTGCTGATCGGCCCGGGCACGCCCGGCTTTGTCGCCGATACGGCATTGGCACCCCAATTGGCGGAAATCGGCGTCATTCTGCTGATGTTCGGCGTCGGCCTGCATTTTTCCCTGAAAGACCTGATGTCGGTAAAGACCATCGCCATACCGGGGGCGGTGGCGCAGATCGGCGTGGCCACCCTGATGGGCATGGCGCTGGCCTGGGTACTGGGCTGGACCATTGGCGCCGGTCTGGTCTTCGGTCTGGCCTTGTCGGTGGCCAGCACGGTGGTGCTGCTGCGCGCATTGCAGGAACGGCGGCTGGTGGAAACCCATCGCGGCCGCATCGCCGTGGGCTGGCTGATCGTTGAAGATTTGGCCATGGTGCTGGCGCTGGTGCTGCTGCCGGCACTGGCAGGGCTGCTGGGTGATGGCAGCAACACCGACCCGGCCACCGCAGCGGCACAGGCCGGCGGGCAGAGCCTGGGCATGGTCATCCTGATCACCCTGGCCAAGGTGGCGGCCTTCGTGGCCTTGATGCTGGTGGTTGGCCGCCGCGTCATCCCCTGGATCCTGCATGAGGTGGCGCATAGTGGCTCGCGGGAACTGTTCCGGCTGGCCGTGCTGGCCATCGCCCTGGGCGTGGCCTTTGGTGCGGCGGAACTGTTCGGCGTCTCCTTCGCATTGGGTGCCTTCTTCGCCGGCATGGTGCTGTCCGGTTCCCCGCTCAGCCACCGGGCGGCAGAGGAATCGCTGCCGCTGCGTGATGCCTTCGCCGTGCTGTTCTTCGTCTCCGTCGGCATGATGTTCGACCCGGCCATCCTAGTGAAGCAGCCCCTGCAGGTGCTGGCCACGCTGCTGATCATTCTGGTCGGCAAATCCGTGGTGGCCTATCTGATCGTACTGGCCTTTGGCCATCCGCGCCGCACGGCGCTGACCATCGCCGCCTCGCTGGCGCAGATCGGCGAATTTTCCTTCATTCTGGCGGCCCTGGGCGTTTCGCTGGGGATGTTGCCGCCGGAGGGCCAGGATCTGGTGCTGGTTGGCGCCATCCTTTCCATCCTGATGAACCCGCTGCTGTTCACGCTGATCGACAAGTATGGCCACCGTCTGGACCCTGCCGGATCGGAAGGGGAGAAGGCCCGCGAGCCGCAGGCTGTCACCCGGGAGCTACCCACCCCCACCAGCCTGACCGACCATGCCATCATTATCGGCTATGGCAGGGTGGGCAGCCTGATCGGCCAGCGGCTGGCCCAGGACGGCATCCCCTACCTGACGGTGGAGGATAATGCCGGCCGGGTGGATACCCTGCGCAAGGAAGGGGTGGAGGTGATCATCGGCAATGCGGTGCTGGCCGATGTGCTGGCCGCCGCCAATGTCGCCGGTGCCCGGCTGATGTTCGTGGCCATCCCCAATGCGTTCGAAGCCGGGCAGATCATCCGCCAGGCCCGCACCGCCAATGCGGATTTACGCATCATTGCCCGCGCCCATGCCGATGCAGAAGTTGAGCATCTGCAACAAAACGGTGCCACCCATGTGGTGATGGGCGAACGGGAAACCGCCCGCGGCATGATTGATGAAGGTCTGGGCCGGGAGGAGCCATCCCCCGCAATCCTGCCCCCGGCCAGCATACCCGCGTAATATAAAAATAAAAAACCCCGGCGTCCTGGTGGCGCCGGGGTTTTCATCACACACGCAGACATGGTTCAGAAGAGATCGTCGATCTCGCTCTGGTCCATGGTGGCTTCCGGGTTGCTGTCGGCGATGGAGGCATGGACGATGGCGCTCCCCCGATCCACCAGCGCCTGCAGGCGCTGCCAATAATCAGCCGCCGTAAAGCCCAGCATGTCCGGATCGTCCCGCATGGGCGAGAGGGTGGCAACCGCCTCAACAATCAGGCTGTTCATCTCGTTCACCACCTCATCGAAGGGCTCACGATATTCCGGCGGCACATGATCATAGGCCTCAATGGCCAGAGGGGCGAAAGCCAGACCGGAAGCTTCAAAATGCTGCTTATAGGTGCGGGGAGCCCAGGCCACGATCTCATCCAGCATGTCCGGCATATCGCCGACCATGGACAGCAACATGATTACTTCATTGAAATGATTAAAATAATCCGTCGATAACAGAGTTCTGTCATCAATGGTCGTGTTGCGGACGAGAAGGCGATATTGATCGAGCATGGCGGCATCTTGCATGGCACGTAACCCATACCATATTGTTCTGTGTCAGCATCGCTAAAATTGCATCTAATTCGCATAGATTACCATTGTTTCAGCATGGCTGCTTTTCCTCCGCTATGCCGGCCAGCCGCCACACCGCCGTAGGTTCCAACCCCTCTGCCCGCAAAGCGCGCAAGGCCTTGGCCCCATCCCGCTTCGACAGCCGCTGGCCTTGTTGGTTAACCAGCAGACCATGATGATGATAGTCCGGCGTCGGCAGGTCTAGCAGCGCCTGTATCAGCCTATGGATATGTGTGGCGTGAAAAAGGTCTTCGCCACGCGTTACCAGGGTAACCCCTTGCAGGGCATCATCCACCGTCACGGCCAGGTGATAGGCGGTGCGCACGTCACGCCGCGCCAGCACCACATCCCCCAACAGGGCCGGATCGGCCGTCACTTGGCCGCAGCCCCGATCATGCCAGAATAACGGCCCCGTCAGCGCCAGTGCCTTGGCCACATCCAGGCGGATGGCGTGCGGCTCCCCGGCGGCAACGCGGTCGGCGGCTTGTCCTGGGTCCAGCCGGCGGCACAGACCGGGGTAAAGCGGCCCGTCCGGCCCGGCCGCCAGCAGATGCGGGGCGGCTCCGGCCCGCGCGATCTCCTCGGCAATGTCCTTGCGCGAACAGAAGCAAGGATATGTGACGCCCAGCGCCGCCAGCCGGGCCAGGGCGGCGGCATAATCATTCATATGGTCGGACTGGCGGCGCACCGGCTGCGGCCAGGACAGGCCCAGCCAGGCCAGATCCTCCAGCAGTGCCTGTTCATATTCCGGGCGACAGCGGTTGGGATCAATATCCTCCACCCGCAACAGAAAACGCCCGCCCGCCACCCGCGCCGCGTTCCAGGCAAACAGGGCAGAATGGGCGTGTCCCAGATGCAGATAGCCGGTCGGGCTGGGGGCGAAACGGGTAACGGGGGTGGGCATGGAATCGGTCGGCGGGCGCAGCATAAGATTATTCCGTCGCTACACCCAACCGCCCGGCGTGGCAAGGTGCAGCACCACCCCCTGTCCGGAATTGGTAGAACGCAAGAGATGGCGGTATGCCACCCCCAGGAACACAAGGGGTTGAGTGGCATTTTCGTTGCAGACCCATGACAATTGCGAAGGGGCTGTGCGGGGCGGGTTGTCAGAAGGGCTCGGCCCGTTATATGTAATCGGCACGTTCCAGCCGGCCTTCGACCCCGAATGCGGCGCCCCGTTTTGCCTTTGGCAGGCGGGCGGCGCGGAACGGGGGCCAAGGGGGCGGCTGGCACATTTTCGGAACGGCAGAGGGGGTGGAAATTGTCACCACCTTTTGATGGTTGTCCGGCTTTGGTGCTGAATGCGGATTTCCGTCCGCTGAGCTACTTTCCCTTGTCACTTTGGTCGTGGCAGGAGGCGGTGAAAGCTGTGTTCCTGGACCGGGTGAACATTATCTCCCACTATGACCGGACGGTGCGTTCGCAGCAGCTCACCATGCGGCTGCCCAGTGTGATCAGCCTGAAGGAATATGTGCCATCCAACCGACGGCCGGCCTTCACGCGCTTTAACGTCTTCCTGCGGGATCGCTTCACCTGCCAATATTGCGGCAAGCCTTTCCCCACGCATGAGCTGACATTTGACCATGTGATCCCGCGTTGCCGGGGCGGGCGTACAAGCTGGGATAATGTCGTCACCTCCTGTTCAGCCTGCAATCTGGCCAAGGGCAGCCGGTTGCCGCACCAATGCGGGATGCATCCGCGACAGGCCCCCTTTGCCCCCACCGTCTATGAATTGCAGGAAAATGGCCGGCACTTCCCGCCCACCTTCCTGCATTCCAGTTGGCGCGATTTCCTGATCTATGGCCAGGAAACCGAACCGGCTGATCTGCAGGCGGAACTGGTGGAGGAGGAAAACGGACATGGCTTCCCCAGCAGTATGACCAGCGCCCAATATTGGGGGGCGGAGCTGGATCAGGGATGAACGGGCGGCCCGGTTGGGACCGCCCGTTTTTCATGCGCTGGTTTCGGATGCGCCGGTGACGCGCGGCTTGCTGCTGCATCCCTGGACAGTCGATCTGCCAATGAGCCTGAGAAACCGTCTGAAAGGTTTCTATTTATTATCAATATATTACCAAATCCTCCCCGTCACCCCGGCGCAGGCCGGGGTCCAGGGGCCCCAGGCGCTTCGCTCTACGAACCTGGACCCCGGCCTGCGCCGGGGTGACGGGGATAAGGAAAGTCAAAACGCACAACGTATTGAAACAATACAAAACTCTCCGAACACACACTGATAATACTTATAGTTTTTCCGGTGAATGATCTGAATTCAGGCAAATTGCCCGATGAATTGCCCCAAAACGCAGCGTTTTGATTGAGCAAGCGTTGTCTGGGCGCATTATGTCCACTGTGTGGATAAAGACCGCATCAATCCTGATAATCCCACGCTATTTGGGTAACAATTTTGTCATCCGAACGGGCATGGCGCCCGTTGGGCTGTCGCCATCCTTTATGGAGATAGCACCATGCGGTTTTACGCGCCGACCGGGTGACCGCAGCACCCGCCCCTGACACCCTTGCCCTCCCTCGCCGGCAAGCGGAACCCCACTGAAATGGCAACCGGCCGACTGCTCAGCGCCTTTGCGCTCCCCTTCTTGCGTTCAAGGAACCTTCTGTCATGGCCTTCCCGCGTCCCCTGTCGCGGTCGCTGCTGCTGGCGACCGCCTTATCCAGCCTTGCCATGCCCGCCCTGGCCCAGAATGCCGGACCGATGCTGGAGGAGATCATCGTCACCGCCCAGCGGCGCGAAACCGCCTTGCAGACCACCCCAATCGCCATTTCCGCCCTGACGGCGGATGCGCTGGCCGACCAGCAGATCGGCAGTGCCGAAGACCTGACCAGCGTGGTGCCCAATCTGGTGCTGATGCCGGTGACGGCCAGCCGCTCCACCTTGCAGGTGGGTCTGCGCGGCGGGTCGGAACAGTCGGGCGGGCTGGTCACCTCCGAATCGGCGGTCGCCTTTTATGCCGATGATGTTTATCGCGGGCGGCTGGCCGGATCGAACCTGGAACTGGCGGATATTGAGCGGATCGAGGTGCTGCGCGGCCCGCAGGGTACGCTTTATGGCCGCAACGCCTTTTCCGGCGCAGTGAAGATCGTCACCCGCACGCCGGGGGAAAAGCGCTGGGCCGAGGCGGCGGTCGGTGTGGGTTCCTATGACCAGCGCAAGGCCAGCGCGTCCATCGGCGGCGATGTGGTGGAAGGCACCCTGGGGGCCTCGCTCTCCGTGCTGTATAATGACCAGGACGGCTATGTGCATAACCAGGCGCTGGACCGTGATGTCTTCGGCCAGCGCAATCTGGCCCTGCGCGGCAAGCTGCATTTCCATGGCAGTGACTGGTTGAAGGCAACGCTGACCGTCAGCCGCACCCAGGATGATAATGACGGCCCGGCCAACCTGATCCCGGTCGGCTGGACGCGCCCCTATCCCACCCTGGCGGCAAAGCATGTCACCACCGATGATGCGCGGCCGCTGGCCGGTGACGCCTATACCACCCTCTCCCCGGTGATGCCGGATGGCTATACCGACCAGACGGCCGTGTCGCTGGATGTCAGCGCCGAGCTGGGCGACATGACCCTGCGGTCGATCACCGCCTTTGTGCGCACGGACGATGGTTTCCTGTTCGACATGTCGGGCGGCATCCGCAATGCCGATGGCAGCTATCGCGCCAATGGTCTGGTGCGTGATGCCAACAGCGACACCAACCAATATAGCCAGGAACTGCAATTGCAGGGCGACGGGTTCGGCGGCGACCTGACCTGGATCACCGGGCTGTATTATTTCCGGGAAGAGAATAAGCAGACTTTCAAGGATGTGCTGGTGCTGGGCCCCGGCTTCTCCCTGCCCGTGCTGCCGCAGACCATCGACAGCACCACCAATTCCTATGCCGCCTTCGCCCAGGCCAGCTATCAGTTGACCGAACGGCTGTCGGTCACCGGCGGCCTGCGCTATACGCGCGATGAGAAGGAATTGAAGGGCACCATCCAGAACCGCCTGCCGCTCAGCCCCGGCCCGGCGGTGGCGCTGGTTTCGCTCTACCGCGATCCGTCATTCGAGTCCTGGACGCCCAAAGCGGGGCTGGATTTCAAGATTGCTGACGATGTGTTCAGCTATCTCTCCGTCTCCCGCGGCTTCAAGGCCGGCGGTTTCAACGGGCTGGCCGTGGCCAACCCGGCCGTCTTCGGCACCGTCTATGGCCCGCAGACCGTCTGGGCCTATGAGGCTGGCTTGAAGGCCACCATGCTGGACGGAAGGCTGCGCACCAACCTGTCGGTCTATCGCAACGATCTGTCCGACCTGCAGCAGACCATCCAGATCGGCCCCGGTTCCTATGCCGTGGCCAATATCGGCGATTCGCGGCTCTATGGGGCGGAGCTGGAGGTCACCTTCATGCCCGTCGAAGGGCTGAACCTGTTCGCCAATCTGGGCCTGATGGATGATAAATACACCCATCTCGACCCGCTCTCCGATGCGGCGGTGGCCGGTGCCAAGCATCTGCCGCTGGTTTCCCCCTGGACGGTGCAGACGGGTTTCACCTATGACACGCCGCGTTTCTGGCAGGACCGGGTGAAGCTGCGCCTGTCATCCAGCTATCAGCACCAGGGGGATTATTATTCCACCGTGGCCAACCTGCTGGAATCGAAGATGCCGGGCCTGATCAACGCCTCCATCGCGCTGCTGGATGGGGAAGAGGGCTGGAACATCACCTTTGCCGGCAAGAACCTGTCCAACAAGACCTATTTCACCACCGCCCCCACCAACGCCGCCATCGCCGTGGCCGAACCCCGGACCTGGAGCCTGACGGCAGGGTATAAGTTCTGAGGGTTTGTCGGGAAAGCGGCATTTCCTTTCAAAAGGTTAAATGCGCCTCCCTTTATCATCACCGTCACCCCGGCGAAGGCCGGGGTGACGGTGATGTGAGCATGAACGTCTTGGAAATTCCCAATCCACCCCTGACCGGTCGCAAAAAAGAGGGGCGGGCACCACCACCCGCCCCCCAAAAACCCTTACCGGAACAGCCAGACGATCACCGCCGTCATCGCCAGCAGGGCCACCGCCTGCACCCGGTAATTCTGCCAGAGCGGCCGGCCGGCCAGCGCGGTCGACTCGGCATCATAATCAGCCCGCGTCCACATCAGGGTTGCGGTCTTCTCCGCCGGCGGCGGGGCCGTCAGCAGACTGGCCACGATGACGGCAGCCAGGGAGATGAAGAACAGCAGCGTGGCCGCCAGCAGGAAATGCAACTGAATGCTGTGGGCGATCTGCACCCCATGGAACAGCCAGCCACCGGCCAGCAGCCCCACCAGCACGCCGGCCCGGGCACCGGCCACATTGGCGCGGCGCCAGAAGATGCCGGCCAGGAACAGGGCCACCACCGGCGGCACCGCATAGGCCAGCACAGCCTGAAGATATTGCCACAGCGTATCGGTCAGGTTTTCCACCACCGGCACCCAGGCCACCGCCAGCACCATGAAGGTGACGGTGGTGATCCGCCCGATTCGCACCAGCGACGCCTGGGAGACATCGGGGTTGAAGCGCCGCACGAAATCCATCGTCACCAGGGTGGAGGCGGAATTGAAGGTGCTGGCGATGGACGACATGATGGCCGCCAGGAAGCCCGCCACCACCAGCCCGATCACGCCCACCGGCAGCAGGTCGAAAATCAGCGTCGGATAGACCAGATCCGGCCGGTCCAGATGCGGATAGATCAGGATGGCGGCACTGCCCGGCAGCACCATCAAGAACAGCACCGGCAGTTTCAGCAAACCGGCAAACAGGCTGCCCCAGCGGCCATGATCCAGATTCTTGGCCGACAGCACCCGCTGCACCATGAACTGGTTGGTACACCAGAAATACAGCCCGATCAGCGGCACCCCGGAAATTAACCCCGTCCAGGGCAGGTTGCTGTCATCGGCGGGGCGAATCAGGCTCATCTTGTCGGCCGGCACGGCGGCCATCACCGCATCCCAGCCGCCCGCCTTGTCAAAGGCGAAGATGGCCACGAAGATGGAGGCGCCGCCCAGAATGACCGCCTGCACCACCTCCGTCACCAGCACGGCCTTCAGGCCGCCGGCCACGGTGTAGGCACCGGCCGCCAGGGCCAGCAGGCCGGCAATCTGCCACAGCGGCACATCGGGCAGGATCAGCTTGAACATCAAGGCACCGCCGAACAGCGTGCCCGCCGTATCCACCACGATGTTCAAAAAGATGGTCAGGCCGGAGAAATAGAGCCGGATGGAGCCGTCATAGCGGCGTTCCAGGAACTCCGGCATCGTATAGACCTGACTGCGCAGGATCACCGGCAGCAGGAAGAGGCAGAAAAAGACCAGCACAACGCTGGCCATCCATTCATAATTATAGACGGCAATCCCCGCCGCATAGGCCGCCCCCGCCAGACCGATCAGCGTGGTGGAGGAGATGTTGGAAGCCAGCAGCGCCAGCCCGATGGTGGGCCAGGTGGAACTGCGCGCCGCCAGGAAATAGTCGGTGGCCGTCGTCGCCTTGCGGGAGGCGAACAGCCCCAGGGCAACGACAGCCAGCAGATAAAGACCGATGATGGCGGCGTCCAGCCCCGCCAGGGTGACGTGACCCTGCAGCATCCTGCTCCTCCCGATATCGATTGTTGCTTTTTGACCTTGTGCGGACGGTAACGCCAGCCCAACAATCTTGCAATCGATTGCTTACCTGCCGATGCAAAATTCTGTGCGCAAAAGGCGCGGTATGTGGTGATTTCGCCATAGGCTGCTGCAACTGCGAAGATAGTTTCGCCCTACCCTATCCCTAAGATTAGCAAATTTTGAATTTAGTATCTTGCAAACGATTGCGAGATTTCTATCATCGTAGGTGACCGAGGGGACGGCACGTAAGACCCAAGACCCCGCAGGTGATCCTTATGGGAGGAATAATATGAAGAAGTCCTTGCTGCGCGCGTCCGCGATGGGCGCCGCCCTCAGCGCGTTCGCCTTCACCGCCGTCTTTGCCCAAGATGCCGCCCCGGCGGCCGGCACCACCCCGCCGCAGGAAGACGGGCTGCTGATGGACGAAATCGTCGTCACCGCCGTCGTCAGCCAGACCTCCAAAATGCGCTCCTCCGTCTCCGTCAGTGCGCTGTCGGCCGACGACCTGTTGCAGGTCGCCCCGCGGAATACGGCGGAGATTTTCCGCAATATCCCCGGCATCCGCTCGGAAGCCAGCGGTGGCGAAGGCAATGCCAATATCGCCGTGCGCGGCCTGCCGGTCGCCTCGGGCGGGGCGAAGTTCCTGCAACTGCACGAAGATGGCTTGCCGGTGCTGGAATTCGGCGACATCTCCTTTGGTAATGCTGACATCTTCCTGCGCGCCGACGCCAATGTGGCGCGGGTGGAGGCCATCCGTGGTGGTTCCGCCTCCACGCTGGCCAGCAATTCGCCGGGCGGCGTGATCAACTTCATCTCCAAGACCGGGGAGAAGGATGGCGGCTCGCTGGCCATCACCCGCGGCCTGGATTACGACACCACGCGCGGCGATTTCGATTTCGGCGGCCATATTGATGAGAATTGGCGCTTCCATATTGGCGGCTTCTACCGGGAAGGCGAAGGCCCGCGCAACGCCAACTACACGGCCGAATCCGGCGGTCAGGTGAAGGCCAACCTGACGCGGGAGTTCGAGAAGGGCTATGCGCGCATCTATTTCAAATATCTGAATGACCGCGCCATCTCCTTCCTGCCGCAGCCCATGCTGGTCAGCGGCAGCAACAGCGATCCGGATATCCGTTCCGTCCCCGGCCTGGATATGCGTGACCAGACGCTGCACAGCGCCCTGTTCCTGACCAATACCGGCCTGGACGGCAACAACAACCTGCGCACCAACAGCCTGAAGGACGGGATGCATCCCGTCTCCACCGCCGTGGGGGCGGAGTTCAAGTTCGATCTGGCCGAGGGCTGGAGCATCTTCAACAAGGTGCGCATGGCCCAGACCGATGGCGGCTTCGTCTCCATCTTCCCGCAGCAGGTGACGGGCGCCCAGGCGCTGGCCACGGAAATTGGCGGGGCCGGCGCCAGCCTGCGCTATACCGACGGCACCCGCATCACCAACCCGTCGGCGCTGAACGGCAATGGTCTGGCCACCCGCGTGGCGCTGTTCGATGTGGATATCAATGATTTCAGCAACTTCGCCAATGACTTCAAGCTGACCCGCGCCATCGTGGCCGGTGACAGCACCATCGACCTGACCGCCGGTTACTACAAGGCCCGCCAGAATATCGAGATGGACTGGCTGTGGAACACCTATGTCATGGAAGTGAAGGGCGATAATGCCCGGCTGCTGGATGTGGTGGCCGCCAATGGCACCTTGCAGACCAGTGGCGGCCTGCTGGGTTACGGCGTGCCCTACTGGGGCAATTGCTGCACCCGGCGCTATGATGCCCAGTACGATATCGATGCGCCCTATGTCTCGGCCGCCCTTGAAATGGGCCAGTTGAATGTCGATGCCAGCCTGCGCCGTGACGAGGGCAAGGCGCGCGGTTCCTATACCGCCTCCCGGCAGGCACAGGTGGATGTGAACCGCGACGGCAGCATCTCCGTTCCGGAACGCAGCGTCTCCATCATCGATACGGCCAACCCGCAGCCGATCAATTATGATTGGGGTTACTGGTCCTGGTCGGTTGGTGCCAACTACATGATCGATCCCGATCTCTCGGTCTTTGCCCGTATCAGCCGGGGCGGGCGCGCCAATGCTGACCGCCTGCTGTTCGGGCGCGTGCGGGCCGATGGCTCCGTCGCCACCGAAGACGCGGTGGATATGGTCAACCAGTATGAAGGCGGGGTGAAGTGGCGCGGCGACGGCATCAGCCTGTTTGCCACCGGCTTCTTCGCCAAGACGCAGGAGCAGAATTTCGAGGCGACCAGCCAGCGCTTCTTCGACCGCACCTATGAGGCCAAGGGCATCGAGTTGGAGGCCAGCTATCGTTACGAAGGCTTCATGGTGACCGCCGGCGGCACCTGGACGGATGCGGAAATTTCCAAGGACGCGCTGACCCCGGCGCTGAAGGGCAATACCCCCCGCCGTCAGGCCGATTTCATCTATCAACTGACGCCGTCTTATTCCTATGACGCCTTCACGCTGGGCGCCAACATCATCGGCACCACCAAATCCTATGCCCAGGACAGCAATGAACTGGTGATGCCAGGATACACCCAGGTCAACCTGTTCGCCGATTACGTCATCGCGCAAGGGCTGGTGCTGTCGGTCAATGTCAACAACCTGTTCAATGCCAAGGGCCTGACGGAATCGGAAGAAGGTTCCATCACCCAAGGCCAGACCAACATCATCCGCGCCCGTTCCATCAACGGGCGCACCAGCACCGCCACGCTGAAATACACGTTCTGATACGCGTGTCAGTAAATTCTGACTGGTCAGCATTTACTGACTTCGGCGGCACGGGCCGCCGCTGCGCCAGTCGGCGCGGATACCAAGGTCAGGAAATCCTGACCTTGGTATGACACCCATCCAGGCCGGCCCGGTCCCGTAACCCGGCCGGCCTGGATCAGAACGGGTTCCCGGCCGGGGGCCTATTCCCCTCCAACCTCTGCCCCTGGCCGGGTCTTTTTGTTGATTGCTTGATACCGTTTTCAAGAAAGCCCTTTGCCATGAGCAGCTTTCCCCTGCCGGTCACCCTTGCCGATGCCGATCTGGCCCAGCGCCTGACGGCGCGGATCGCCCGTCACTGGCCGGCCGCCCTGGCCGCCTTCCGCACGCTTTATGCCGGTCACGCCGATCTGGCCTTGTGGGAACAGAAACTGGCAGCCCGCCTGCTGGGCAGTGCCGCGGCCCGCCCCCCCGACCTGCTGGCCCTGGACGTGGCGCGACAGGAAACGCCGGACTGGTTCCAGCAGCCGGACATGGTGGGGTACTGCACCTATATCGACCGGTTCGGCGGTACGCTGGCCGGCACGAAAGAAAAGCTGGACGCGCTGTCGCGCCTGGGCGTGCGCTATTTCCACCCGCTGCCGCTGTTGAAGCCGCGCAAAGGCGACAGCGATGGCGGCTTTGCCGTGGCCGATTTCCGCGATGTCGATCCCAAGCTGGGCAGCCTGGATGATCTGCGCGATCTGGCAGCGGCCTTGCGCGCCCGCCAGATCAGCCTGTGCCTGGATATTGTCTGCAACCATACGGCGGCCGAACATCCCTGGGCGCTGGCAGCCCTGGCCGGCGACCCGCATTTCCGCCAGTTCTATCATGTGCTGGAAGACAAGACCTTGGTGGATGCCTATGAATCCCACCTGGGGCAGGTGTTCCCGCAGACGGCCCCCGGCAATTTCACCCATGTGCCGGAGATGGGTGGCTATGTCTGGACCACCTTTTATCCGTTTCAGTGGGATTTGAACTACGCCAACCCGGCTGTCTTCATCGAAATGCTGGATGTGCTGCTGTTCCTGGCCAACCAGGGGGCGGAAGTGTTCCGCCTGGACAGTGCGCCCTTCCTGTGGAAACGCATCGGCACCGATTGCCGGGGCCTGCCGGAAACCCATCTGGTGGTGCGGGCCTGGCGGGCCCTGCTGGCCATTGCCTGCCCCGCCGTGGCCTTGAAGGCAGAGGCGATTGTCGGGCTGGCGGAGGTGCTGCCCTTCCTGGGCACGCCGGAGAAGCCGGAATGCCATCTGGCCTATAATAATACCGCCATGACGGCGCTGTGGGCCGGGCTGGCCACCGGTGATACCGGCCCGCTGCGCCGCTGCCTGACCGACGCGCTGGCCCGCCCGGCGGGGGCCGGCTGGCTGACCTATGTGCGCTGCCATGATGATATCATCTGGGCCGCCTTGAAGGGCGTGATCCCGGACGACAAGCTGGCCTGGATTTCCGATTTCTATGCCGGTCAGGCCGCCGGCCCCTTCCAGCCCGATGGGCGAGCGTTCCAGGGGGAACCGGGTGCCGTGCGCTCCACCAACGGCATGGCGGTCTCGCTGGCGGGCCTCCGCGATGGCGGGGCGGATGATGCTTCGGCGCTGGCCCGGCTGCGGCTGGCCTATGGCGTCACCTTCGCGCTGGACGGCATTCCCGCCATCTATATGGGCGATGAACGGGCGCTGACCAACGATGCCGATTATGCCAACGTGCCCAATCAGGCGCTGGATGGGCGCTGGCTGCACCGGCCGCAGATGGATTGGCAGCGCCCGAATGGCCCGATCCATGCCGCCCTGTCCCAGTTCGCCACCCTGCGCCAAGGCCGCAAAGCCATGCATGGCGGCAACCCCGCCCGCCCGCTGGAGCTGCCCAACCCCGCCCTGTTGGCGTTCGAACGGGCGGATCAGGGCGGCGACCGGCTGATCTGCCTGGGCAATTTCAGCGGCCAGACTCTCGCGGCAGACCTGTCCGCCTGGGCGGGTGCCAGCGGCTGGGTCGACCTGTTGAGCGGGGATGCCGTCTCGGTGGATGGCGTGACACTGGACCCGTGGGGCCTGCGCTGGCTGGTGCCTTCTGTGGCATGATGGAACGGCTATAAAGCAGGGAGGCAAAAAAATGCGCATCGCGGGTATTGAGTTGGGCGGCACGAAGATCGTGGTGGCGGCGGGCAGCGGGCCGGATGATCTAACGTCGGGCATCCGCATCCCCACCCGTGATCCGGCCAGCACCATGGCGGCGGTGATCGACGCGCTGGCCGGGCTGGGGCCGTTCGACGCCATCGGCGTGGCCAGCTTCGGCCCGCTCTGCCTGGATCCGACCGATCCGGGCGGGTTGCGCATCACCAACACGCCCAAACCCGGCTGGACGGATACACCCCTGGTGGCCCCGCTGGCCGAACGGTTCGGCGTGCCGGTGGTGCTGGATACGGATGTGAACGGTGCGGCCCTGGGTGAGGGGCGCTGGGGGGCGGCCAAGGGGTTGCGCGATTACGCCTATATCACCGTCGGCACCGGCATCGGCGTCGGGCTGGTGGTGAATGGCGCGCCGGTGCATGGGCTGCTGCATCCGGAGGCCGGGCATCTGCTGGTCCGCCGCGATGCCCAGCGCGACCCGTTCAAAGGCCATTGCCCCTTCCATGGCGATTGCCTGGAAGGGCTGGCCAGCGGCCCGGCCATCGCCGCCCGCCTTGGCCAACCGGCGGAAACCTTGGGCGAAGATCACCCGGTCTGGGAACTGGTGGGGGACTATATCGGCCAGCTCTGCGCCTCCCTGCTGCTGGTGACATCGCCGCGCCGCATCATCCTGGGCGGTGGCGTGGGCCAGCGCCCGCAGGTGCGCGCCAGCGCCGAAGCGGCGATGCGCCGCCATCTGGCCGGTTACGTGCGCAGCCCGGCCCTGGAAGGCGATGCAAAGATGATCGTGCCGCCGGGGCTGGACAGCCTGTCCGGCGTGCTGGGGGCAATTGTGCTGGGGGCGGGGGCGCTGGCGAGCTAGATCGTATTCCTCAATCGCCGGCGCTGCATCCGCACCTTGGCTACGCCGCACGTGCGGCGCGGCGGCAGTCGCCGCCGGCGCTGTTTGCGGTCAACCACAAACAGCGCTAACGCCAGGACGCATCATCGCGCGGCAGCCTTCCCAGATCATCCACCACCCGCACCTGATGCGGCGGATCAGGCGACCAGTGCCAGAAGATGGCGTTGACGTCGCCCGTTTGCGCCCCCGCCGCAAAGCTGGGTGCCAGGATGCCGGCACAGCCCGCCGCCAGCAGCCGCTTTGCCAGCGCCCAGCTCGGCGGTTCAATGCCCCGGTCGGCCATATCCTCCCAGGCGCAGGCCAGATCGGCCCCGGCGATCCCCCAAGCGGTCAGAATCGCCGGATCGGTCAGGTCCACCATATCCGCGCAATCCACCTGATAGGCCACCATGGTCATGGGCTGGGCCTTGAAGGGGAAGGCCTGCTGCGCCTCCGTCCAGGCCCCTTGCAGGCGCAGGGCCGTGTAAAGCGCAGGTGTGCCCGCCGGGTTGAAGCGGCCACCGAACCGGGCCGCCCCCTCCCCGCTATCGGGCGCGAAGGCCCAGCGGGGATGATGGGCGCGATACACCACGCCCCGCCAGGGCTGTTTCACGCGAAGCCGCCCAGCGCCAGCCGGGACAGGTGACGCTTCACGGCGTCGGCCCGCCCCTCCCGCACCAAATCTTCCGCCGTCTGATCCCCGAAGGAGGGCAGCGGTTGCGACCGATACCAGGCAAAGGCCTGCTGCACCGACCCCGCCCAGGGCTGCACGCGGTTAATGATCTCCACCAGATCGCGCAGGCGGGCCTGGGTGTTGCGACTGCGCAGACGCGCGGTTTTGGAGACGGCATCGCGCGACAGGCCCGCCGCCTGCGCCAGTTCCGTCTTGGTCAGATGCAGATGATCCGCCAGCCTGTCGGTGGCGACAATGCCATCAGGCTGGATCATGTCGGCCAGGATCGATGCAACAGCCATCACCAGTGCCCCATAAAATGCCCCATCTTGATATCATAAGATGAGGCATGGCGGCTTTCCCTGCAACCCTCACCACAAGGCGGATAGGACAGGGTGGCAGGATGGCGGCACCGCAACCCAACGCGTAAAGGCAAAGGCCTGAACAACCGGCGCCGGTCCTGATCCGCCGCCACGCTGACCAGGGCCAAGCATGACACGCGCACAGATCAACCGCCGCCAGACCATGTTTTTCGGGCTGGCCAGCGCCGGGCTGCCCCTGGCCGGGGCACAGGCGGCCACGCCCGCCAAAGGGCCCGCAACGCCCGCCGGGCTGGCCGGCCCCGCCGGCACCCTGCTGCACAGCATGGCCCCCTGCCGGTTCGGGTCGATCCATTATCGCTATGTCAAGCCGGCTGCCGCCAGCGGCAAAACCCCGTTGCTCTGCCTGCACGCCTCCCCCGGTTCCAGCACCAACTATGCCAAGCTGCTGCCGCTGATGGGGACTGACCGGCTGGCCGTTGCCGCTGACAATCCCGGCTATGGTCTGTCGGACAGGCCACCCAATCCTTCCACCATCGCCGATTTTGCCGGGGCGATGGGCGACCTGCTGGATGCGCTTGGCATTGAACAGGTGGATTTGATCGGCAGTCATACCGGTTCGGCCACTGCGGTGGAACTGGCCCGCCAGCGGCCGAACGCGGTACGTCGCATCATATTGCATTCCGCCTTGATGTTCACAGCCCAGGATATTGCGGATTACCGGGCAAAACAGGTCGGCGGCGTACCGGCCAACCTGGAAGCCGCCGCCAACCGGCTGCCCGATCTGTGGAAGCGTTTCGACAAGGTGCGCGCCGAGCTGGGCGACGATCTGGCCTGGCAGCTTTTCTGGGAAATGAACCGCGATCCGCTGCATGTGGGCTGGGGCCATGAAGCCTCATTCAATTACGACTTCCCGGCCAATTTTCGCCAGTTGAAGCAGCCGATCCTGGTCCTCAATCTCCAGGAAGGGCTTTCCCCCATCACCGCCCGCGCCCGTGGCATCGCCCCCAATATCGAGGTGATGGACCTGCCCTGGACAGAGTCGCCGTTCCGCACCCGCGCCGCAGATGTGGTCCCCATCATCCGCAGGCATCTGGGATAAACCCTGGCCTCTCCGCGAAAGCCCTATGCGGGAAAGGCGGGGCCGGGCGGGTGGAATTGTGGCATGGTGCGCGCCACATGAACCCTTTATCGTCCCCTGCCTGGATTTGCGCGCCCGTGAAGAACCCGAAGAAAGAAGCCCCCTTTCCCACCAAGGAACAGGTTCTGGAATTTATCCGGGAAAGCCCGGTGCCGGTGGGGAAGCGGGAAATTGCGCGGGCCTTCCATATCACCGGCGATAACCGCATCCTGCTGAAAGACCTGCTGCGCGATCTGGAAGGCGATGGCGCCATTGAAAAGGGGGGCCGCCGCCGGCTGGCCCCGCCCGCCAGCCTGCCGCCCGTGGGCGTGCTGATCATCAGTGATATTGATGCCGATGGGGAGGTGATCGCCCGCCCGATGAACTGGGCCGACCCGGAAAATGATCCGCCGCGCATCGTTATGATGCCGGAACGACGCGGTCAGGCGGGTTTCGCCATCGGTGATCGGGTGCTGGCCCGGCTGAACCGGCTGCGCGATGATTATTACGAAGGCAAAACGATCCGTAAGCTGGATGGCAACCAACAGGCGCAGATGGTGGGCGTCTATGAGTTGGGGCGTGAGGGCGGGCGGCTGCGCCCGGCCGACCGCCGCGCCAAGTCGGAATTCGTCATCCTGCCGCAGAATGCCGGCGACGCGAAACCCGGCGATCTGGTGGTCGCCGAACTGCTGCCCTCCTCCCGCCTGGGCCTGAAGCAGGCCCGCGTGGTGGAGGTGCTGGGCGGCATTGATGAGCCACGCGCCATCAGCCTGATCGCCATCCACCAGCATGGCATCCCGACTGTTTTCCCCACCGCCGCCCTGGAAGAGGCGGCCGCGGCGGAGGAGCCGACGCTAGCCGGGCGCACCGACCTGCGTGATTACCCGCTGGTGACCATCGACGGGGCAGATGCGCGCGATTTCGACGATGCCGTCTTCGCCGAACCGGACACGGACCCCAACAATAAGGGCGGCTTCCATCTGTTGGTCGCCATCGCCGATGTCAGCTTCTATGTCCGACCCGGCAGCGCGCTGGACCGGTCCGCCTATGAGCGGGGGAATAGCTGCTATTTCCCCGACCGGGTGGTGCCGATGCTGCCGGAGGCGCTGTCGAATGAGCTGTGCAGCCTGAAACCGGGCGTCAATCGCGCCTGTCTGGCCGTGCATATCTGGATCGACGCGTCCGGCCAGATCAAGCGGCACAAGTTCGTGCGCGGGTTGATGCGGTCGGCCGCGCGGCTGATCTATGAACAGGTGCAGGCGGCCCAGGATGGGGCGCCGGATGATCTGACCGGCCCGCTGCTGGACCCGGTGATCCGCCCGCTCTATCAGGCCTATGCGGTGCTGGCCCATGCGCGGTCCCGGCGCGGCACGCTGGAACTGGACCTGCCCGAACGCAAGGTGGCGATCGGGGAGGATGGCAAGGTCGCCAGCATCGGCGTGCGCGCCCGGCTGGACAGCCACCGGCTGGTGGAAGAATTCATGATCGCCGCCAATGTGGCGGCGGCGGAGGCCTTGGAAGCGAAATCCAGCCCCTGCATGTACCGTGTCCATGCCGAGCCGGCGCTGGACAAGCTGGAGCCGCTGCGCGAATTCCTGAAAAGCCTGGGCTATAATCTGGCCAAGGGGCAGGTGATGCGCCCGGCCACCTTCACCAATATTCTGGACAAGGCGCGCGAGACGCCGGAGTCTGAAATCATCTCCACCGTCATCCTGCGCTCCCAGGCGCAGGCGGTTTATCAGCCCGATAATATCGGCCATTTCGGGCTGGCCCTGGCCCGTTATGCCCATTTCACCAGCCCCATCCGCCGTTATGCCGACTTGGTTGTCCATCGCGCCCTGGTGCGTGCCTATGGGCTGGGCGATGGCGGCCTGACGGATGAGGAAATGGGCCGGTTCGACAAGATGGGCGAACAGATTTCCGGCACCGAACGCCGCGCCGCCGAGGCGGAGCGTGACGCGCTGGACCGCTATATTGCCGCCTATCTGGCCGATCGGGTGGGGGCGACGTTCAGCGGCAAGACCAGCGGCGTCACCCATTTCGGCCTGTTCGTCACGCTGGATGAAACCGGGGCGGAAGGCATTGTGCCCATTTCCACCCTGCCCGATGATTTCTATGACCATGATGAAATCCATCATGCCCTGATCGGGCGGCGGCACCGCCGCGTGTTCAAACTGGGTGAGCGGGTGAAGGTGCGGCTGCTGGAGGCCGACGCCATCACCGGGTCCATGGTGTTCCGCCTGCTGCATGATGACGGGTCGGAGATGCCGGCCGGGCGCGGCAGTGGCACCGGGGCCAACCATCGCGGCCGCGGCAAGCGGGGGGAGGAGGCGCCGGCCCCCTCCATCGACGCCCCCCGCCCGCCGCGCCGGCGGCGCTGAAAAAGCCTGTGCGCCTGACCCTTTGCGTGTAACAGGCGGCTTTACGCCCCCGCACGGCTGCGGCACTCTCTGTTGTTACAGAGGTGCCGCCAATGAAGCCGGCACCCGTGCGGGGGAAATGTGCATGGTGAGACGACGGCTGGCGCCTGTCCTGCTTCTGTTCAGTCTGATCGGCGGTTGTGCCGCCAACCATGCAGAGCTGCAGCAATCCGCCCAGACCGGCAGTGTCACCGCCGAGCAATTATTCACCGTCGCCTTTCGTCCCATCGCCGATAACTGGCTGAAGCCCGTTGCCATGCCGCAACTGGTGACGGACGGGCTGCGCCGGGTGGCCACAGCCGATGGGGCGCTGTGGGTGGTGCAGCATGACGGCCAGTTCCTGCTGCTGCGCGATGGCAAGGAACAGGCCCGCCTGCCCCAGCCCAGCGATACCATCCCGGAGCGCTGGGCCGCCCTGACGTCGGAGATGCTGCGCGCCATGCGCACTGCCTCCCCCACCCTGGCGGCCCGCCCGGCGGAGGCGGTCTACCGCGACATGTTCGACGGCATGATGGCCGATCTGGACCAATATTCCCGCTATGCCGAACCCAACAAGGCACAGAAGGAGCGATCCCAGCGCGAAGGCTATGACGGGATCGGCATTTCCATCCGCGATGTCGAAGGCGGCGGGTTCGAGGTGTCGGACGTGGTGCCCGACGGCCCCGCCGATCAGGCCGGCATCAAGGTCGGGGACCGGATTCTCACCGTCGCCGGCTTGCGCACCGTTTCCATGGGGTATGACACGCTGTCATCCATGATCCAGGGGCCGGAGGGATCTTCTGTCGAACTGCGCATCGGCCCGAATGAGGCCCAGGCCCGCACGCTGACCGTGCGGCGGCGGCATCTGGTGCCTAATATGGTGAAGGCCAGCTTGGCGGATGGCGTGCTGGTGCTGAAGATCGAGCGGTTCAACAACGCCACCCAGGAACATGTGCGCCAGGCCGTGCTGCGCGCACAGGAAAAATCAGGGCCCCTGAAGGGCGTCGTGATGGATCTGCGCGGCAATCCCGGCGGGGTGATGGTGCAGGCGGTGGGGGTGGTGAACCTGTTCGTGCCACAGGGCCGAATCATCACCACGCGCGGCCGCCACCCCAATTCGGTGCAATGGTTCGAGGCGCAAAAGCCGATGACGGTCTTCCCCGACCTGCCGCTGGTGGTGCTGATCGATGGCAATACGGCCTCTTCGGCCGAAATTGTCGCCGCCGCGCTGCAGGATGCCGGCCGCGCCCTGCTGGTGGGCAGTTCCAGCTTCGGCAAGGGCAGTGTGCAGCATGTGACCCAGTTGCCCAATGGCGGGGAACTGTTCATCACCTGGTCACGCATCTATGCCCCCAGCGGCTACAGCTTCGATGGTCAGGGCATTCAGCCGAATCTCTGCCTCTCCCGCAGCGGCGTAACCATGGAGTCGCTGCTGGGGGAAGCCGGACGGGTGGATCGTGGCGCCCAGACCCAACTGGTACGCCTGCGCATGGCCGCCACAGAGGATGAATCGATGCGCGCCAGCCTGCGCCAGGAATGCCCGGCAGCAAGCGCCACAGGGCCGGAATCGGCCCTTGGCATGGCCGTGGCGCGCAATCTTCTGCGCGACGGGGCCTTTTACCGCCAAGCCCTGGCATCCCGTCAGACCAACGTTGCGGAACGATAGGGTCTTTACGCTTGACAGACGGGGGCGGATGCGTAGATTCCGCTGCCGTACCGCGCTGGTTCGCCCGACGCGGGTGGGAAGATATTGGATCGGCCGCGCGTCCTTGCGGTGGCCGCAAGTCTGACGCAGGTAGGATTTATCATGGCTAAGCAGAATACCGTGCTGATCAAGCTGGTGAGCACCGCTGACACGGGCTACTTCTATGTGAAGAAGAAGAACCCCCGTAAGACCACCGAGAAGCTGGAATTCAACAAGTACGATCCGGTGGCCCGCAAGCACGTGGCTTTCAAGGAATCGAAGATGAAGTGATTGCCGGCTGGCAATCCCATCTTTCCGGCTTGCACGCAAGACCGGCTGAAACAGAACCCCGCCTCACGGCGGGGTTTTTGTTTTGGGGTTTGCGAGGGGGGGGGGGACCGCCGCCCGGTGGTGCTGACCGCCGGTCGGCTGCCTCCAATCGGTTAAAGCTCAAACCTTCGACCGGTTGAAATTATTCCAGCTTTGCCATTTTGCGGCATAGCTTGGTAAGTTGCATCACCTCGTTACGTGGGAAAGATGGGATCAACCGATGCGCCTGTTTACCCTTCCCCTGCTTGCTTTGGTGTGGGTTAGCAGCCCGGCCTATGCCGTTGATTGCGGTGATCTCGTCACCCAGGCACAAATTAACCAATGTGCATTCGACATGTATGACGAAGCCGATGAACTGCTGAACCAGACATATAAGCAGGTCATGGCTAAGCTGGACCCGAACAGACAGACGGCCTTGAAAAAGGCGCAGCGGGCCTGGATTAAATATCGTGACAGTCATTGTGAATCAGAAGCGTCGGCGGTTGAAGGCGGAAGCATGTATCCGACACTACAATATTCATGCATGACGAGTGAGACAAAAAAGAGAACAGAACAGTTAAATTCAATGCGCGAATGAAATTTTATTATATATATTTTCGGCAGAAGTGAAACAGCACCGGCATCTCCAGTTCGGGCGCTTGAGTATTTAAGTACAAGTCCAGAAAGTTATCCCATCCTTCGAAACCTTACCCTTTCTCCACCGTCATTCCCGCGCAGGCGGGAATGACGGTTAATAGACTGGAAAGGAAATGAAATTTCTTGGACGGACTCTAATCTCAACGGTCATAATTCGTGACCGTTGGTACGGCAGCGACTGCCGCCGCACCGGAACAAATTGCCCCCCCCAACAAAAATCACCCCACCCCTGAAAATGATATTGATTCTCACCCACACTCGCATTATCCAATTGAGAACGGTTTGCAATTGAGATGTCGAGAAGGTGGCCCTGATGCGGCGGAGTATGACGGCGCTTCCCCTGGTGATGCTGGCGATGGCCGGAACGGCCATGGCCCAGGGTGTGCCGGTGGCGGAACAACAGGTGGCGGAAACGCAGGTCAGCGAGTTGACGGTGATCGCCACCCGTACACCGAAGACAACGGTGGAAGCCCCCGCCACGGTGAGCGTGATCGATTCCAAGCGCATCGATGACCAGATGGTCAACAATATCAAGGATCTGATCCGCTACGAACCCGGCGTCTCCGTCCGGACCGCTCCTGCCCGTTTCACCGCAGCCGGGTCCAATACCGGGCGCGATGGCAATAGCGGCTTCAACATCCGTGGCCTGGAAGGCAACCGGGTGCTGATCCAGGTGGATGGCATCCGCCTGCCCGATGCCTTTGCCTTTGGCGGCCAGTCGGTGGGCCGGGGCGATTATGTCGATCTGGATTTGCTGAAATCGGTCGAAATCCTGCGCGGCCCCGCCTCTGCGCTTTATGGCAGCGACGGCGTGGCCGGTGCGGTCAGCTTTGTCACCAAAGACCCGTCCGATTTCATCAAACAGGGCCACTGGTTCGGCGGTCAGATCAAGGCCGGCTATACCAGTGCTGATGAA
This sequence comes from Azospirillum sp. RU38E, assembly GCA_943370215.1. GTDB lineage: Bacteria > Pseudomonadota > Alphaproteobacteria > Azospirillales > Azospirillaceae > Niveispirillum. Next base: position 44,707 of record CALRQC020000020.1, on the reverse strand, counting down.
AGCTGGGCCAAGGGCATGGTGGTGGCTGCCAGCAGCGGCGCCTGGTCGGTGATGGCGGCCTATAACCGCCGCGACGCCAAGGAGACGGAGAACCAGGGCAGCAATGCCAGTGCCACGGCCAACCGCACCAAGCCCAACCCGCAGGATATTGGCAGCGATGCCGCCATGGGCAAGATCGTCTTTCAGCCCAATGACGCGCACAAGCTGCGCCTGACCTATGAATATGACGACCGCGACATGACCGCCGATGTGCTGACCGCCCGGTCCAGCGCGGTCAGCGGCCTGCTGGTCGAGGACAAGACCAAGCGCAACCGCGTCAGCCTTGACCATCAATATCAGGCTGATCTGGCGTTGCTGGAGGCGCTGCACTGGACCGCCTATCACCAGAACAGCAAGACCCGCCAGTTCTCGGGCGAGGACCGCACCGTGCTGGCCGACCGTATCCGCGACAATTATTTCGACAATAAGGTCAGCGGCCTGAATATCGATGCCCGCACCCGGCTGAAGGGCGATGGGATCGACCATCTCCTGGTCTATGGCGGCGATTATTCCTTCACCAAGCAGGTGGGCACGCGCACCGGCACCGTGCCGCCGGCGGGGGAAAGCTTCCCCACCCGCGCCTTCCCCACCACCGATTACCAACTGGCCGGCCTGTTTGTGCAGGATGAGGTCACCATGCTGGATGGTGCCCTCTCCCTGTTCCCGGCCCTGCGCTATGATTATTACAAGCTGGAGCCGAAGCAGGACCGGCTGTTCCCCAGCACGGCATCAGGGCAGAGCGATGATCGGCTGTCGCCGAAGATCAGCGCGCTCTACTGGTTCGCACCCGCCGTCGGCCTCTATGCCAATTATGCCGAGGGCTTCAAGGCCCCGGCCCCGTCGCAGGTGAATAACGGCTTTTCCAACCCGGTACAGAATTACCGGTCCATCTCCAACCCCGACCTGAAGCCGGAAACCAGCCGGACAGTGGAAGCCGGCTTCCGCTTCCGGGGTGATGGCTGGAGCGGCAGCGTCACCGGCTTCTCCGGCTGGTACAAGAATTTCATTGAACAGGCGATGGTGTCCGGCAATTTCACCGCCGCGCGCCCGGCAACATACCAATATGTCAATCTGGCGCGGGTGGAGATCAAAGGGCTGGAAGCCAAGGGCCAGATGGCGCTCACCGACGAATTCGGCCTGATCGCGGCGGCCTCCTACACCAAGGGGGATGAGAAGGAAGCCGGCGTGAAGACCCCGCTGGACAGCGTCGACCCGGTGAAACTGGTGGCCGGCTTGACCTGGCAGGATAGCGACGCCCGGTTCGGCGGTGAGTTGTCGGCCACCTACAGCGCCAAGAAATCCCGGGGCCGCATCAGCGATGCCAGCCTTTACGCGCCGGACAGCTTCGTCATTCTGGATCTGATGGCCCATTGGAATGTCAGCGAAGACGTCACGCTGCGGGCCGGCATCTTCAACCTGTTCGACAAGAAATACTGGTGGTGGAGCGATGTGCGCGGTGTCGCCGCCAACTCCACCGTGCTGGACAGCTTCACCCAGCCGGGCCGCAATGCCAGCGTCTCGCTGACCGTGAAGCTGTGAGCGGGGAAGGACAGAAAATGCTGAACCGCCGTACCCTGTTCGCCGCCACGCTTGCCACCGGTACCATGCTGGCTCTGGCGTCCGGCACCGCCCTGGCGCAGGACAGCACCGCCTGTGGCAAGCCGGATTGCACCCAGTTCAACCGTGACCGCGCCGCCATTCTGGCCATGGCCGGCACCTATCGCGTCACCTTCAATTTCCAGGAAACCGCCGCCTTCGTCCCCGGCTATGAACCGCTGGAGGCCAAGCGCTCCGGCGGGTTCGAGGCGGTGCGGGTGATTGAGGATACCGGCCGCACCATCCGCCTGCAGCACCTGCTGGTGGTCAAGGATGATGAGGACAGGCCCTATATCGTCAAGCATTGGCGCCAGGACTGGACCTATGAGCCGGAAACGGTGCTGGTCTATGGCGGGCCCGACCAATGGGTGGTGAAGCCGGTCGATGCCGCCAGCCGGAATGGCGCCTGGTCGCAGACCGTCTGGCAAACCGACGATTCGCCGCGTTATGGCGGGGTGGGCCGCTGGGCCTATGACCGGGGGGAAACCCGCTGGGTCAGCGATGAAACGGCCCGCCCGCTGGCCCGCCGCGATGCCGTGCGCAAGCCGCCCTATGACCATTATATCGGCATCAACCGCCATGCCCTGACGCCCGCCGGCTGGGTGCATGAACAGGACAATGCCAAGGTCGGCAACCGTGATGGCAAACCGGCCACCGTCGTGCATGAGGTGGTGCTGAACAGCTACCGCCCCTCCACCGATTTCGATATCGCCGCCGCCGACAGCTATATGGCCAAAACCGCCACCTATTGGGCGGCCGTGCGCAAGAGCTGGGAAGAGGTGATGGCGGCCCAGGGCGGCATTCATCTGGTGCAGGAAGCCGAAAATGGCTCTGCCACCGGAAAGGCTTTGATGGAATTGGCCGACGCCGTGAAAGACGGCAAGACGGCCAGCAGTGACGCCGTGGCACAGGCACGCGCCCTGATCGCCAGTGCCACGGCAAAGGGACCGGCCAAGGCCGGCGCGTCGCGGGGGTGACGCGGGACCGGGTGGGGGTGGAACCTGAAGCCCCCAGCCCCACCCGGTCCGTCTATTATCCAGGGCCCAATCCCGGGCCTTGGACGATCTCTTGCCTCTCTCAACCTGGAAAATCTTCACCCCGGTGGCCGCCGCCACCGGGGTGTTCTTTCGTTGAAGGGAAGCGTCCCTTAAACGTGCAGCACCCGCACCGGCTTCAGTTCCGCCCCGTCCAGGCGGACCAGGGCCACCGGGCGACCGGCTTCGGTGGCCAGGGCCGCCCCGTCGCCGGCGCCGTCCCGCAGGCTTTCCAGCCGCTCCAGATCGCCCCGACGCAGCAGCAGCACGCCCTGGCCATGACGCAGGCGCTGCGCCTCCGTGGCGGACAGGTCGATGGCGGGGATCTGGTCCAGTGCGGTTTCGATGGGCAGCAGCAAATCGTCCGGGTCGCGTTCCCCGGCGGCCACGATCTGCTCCAGCTCCTCCAGCGTCACCGCATTTTCCAGGGTGAAACGCCCCACCGACAGGCGGCGCAGCACGGTGATATGGCCGACGGTGCCCAGCGCCACCGCCAGGTCACGCGCCAGGCTGCGCATATAGGTGCCCTTGCCGCAGGCCACCTCAAATTCCACCTCATCCTCGGACGGGCGGCCGATCAACTGGTACCGGTCGACCCGCACGGTGCGCGACGCCAGTTCCACCACCTCCCCCTCGCGCGCCAGATCATAGGCGCGCTCGCCATCCACCTTGATGGCGGAATATTGCGGGGGCACCTGGGCGATCAGCCCGGTGAAGCGGGGCAGCACCGCTTCGATCGCCGCATCGGTGGGGCGGCCGGGGGCGGTGGCGATCACCGTGCCGGCACGGTCGTCCGTGTCCGTCGCCTCCCCGAATTTCATCACGAATCGGTAGGTCTTGTGCCCGTCCATGGCATATTGAACGGTCTTCGTCGCCTCCCCGAAGGCGATGGGCAGGATGCCGGTGGCGATGGGGTCCAGCGTGCCGCCATGGCCTGCCTTCTCCGCCTTCAACAGCCAGCGCACCTTGGCCATGGCCTGAGTGGAGGTCATGGTGCCGGGCTTGTCCAGCACCAGCCAGCCATGGCGGGGAACGCCCTTGCGCTTACGCGCCATGGCTTTTCTGCCCGGTCACATCCTTGGCGTCGGCGTGCTCGCCTGCGTCCGCATCGCCCTCTTCTTCGTCCAGCAGTTCCTCCACCGCCTCATCCATCGGCACGCCCTCGCCATCCAGGTGGCGGACGATATCCTGAGCCACATGCGGGTCATGCAGCAGACGGTCGATCTTGCTGGCATATTCAAAGGAACTGTCGGCCTGGAAGGACAGGCGCGGCACATGCTGCAAGCGCACTTCGCTGGCGATCTGGCCGCGCAGGAACAGGGCGGCCCGGTTCAGCGCCGGAATCAGATCCGGATGGCCGCCGCCCAGCGGGATCACAAAGGCGGTGGCGTTCTTCAGGTCAGGGCTGATCCGCACCTCGGTGACCGTGACATTGATATCAAGCAGGGCGGGATCGCGGAAATCCGCCCGGCGCAGAATGTCGGCCAGCACATGGCGCAGTTCCTCACCCACCCGCAACTGGCGCTGTGTGGGGCCCTTGGCGGCGCTGCCGCCTTCACGTTTCCTGCTCATCTTTCAAAAACCTCTTCTTCCCGGCGGGGGGATCGGACCCCGGCGCCGGGTTAACCACCGTCGAACCGTTCGAGGGTGCGCTGGGTAGCATATAGTCATCAAGGCGTAACCTGCTAGTTTGGCAAGGCCCCGCCCCGAAACGGCACCCTGCCGAACAGGGCTTAAAAAAATCTGTTTCTATACCGTTGCACCGGCGGATGAATTTGACTATGGTGCGCGCCGCCCGGTAACGGGCCCTGATGCTGGGGCGTCGCCAAGCGGTAAGGCAGCGGTTTTTGGTACCGCCATTCCCAGGTTCGAATCCTGGCGCCCCAGCCATCCCTCTCTGCCGTTCGATGGCCAGAAATAAGACCACAAAAAAACCATACGGAAGATCGGTTGCACGCAGGTGTCGATCTGCGATGATCGTATTGCAGTTCGAATTTCGTTGTATTGGATAAAGCTAAAATTTTGTATAGTTGACTGCTAACGGCAAGTTAACCGCAGGCAGCGGCCTGTGCCGGGGCGATGTGAAAGTGCCGGTCATGGTGACCGGCGCGGGCAGCCTTGAAAGAGCGTAAGGCGGGTTTATGAATCGGCAGCCGAATGCACCGAAGCGCGACTGGGTCAGGGTAAAACCTGGCGAGCGTTCGTCTGCGAACGCGATGCCGGACAAACCCGAATATGACGACCAGAAGCTGCTGACCCTGCTGCAATCGGCCAAGCGGGAGGTGCAGGGGCTGCGCCTGATCCATCTGCATATGTCACTGCTGAAGGACAAGAGCCAGCTCGACATCATCTCCATCAAGCGGGCGATGCAGGATACGGCGGACCAGTCCGCCTATTTGCAGGTGTTCAGCCTGTCGAACGACGATGTGATCGTGCTCTACAAGGGGATCAAGTTTTCCCTGATCTCCGATGTTTGTTCGAAAATCGAAAAGCTGATGCTGTCACGCACCAGCATGATGAAGCGCAACCCCTATGGGGAAGACAGCCTCTACTCCATCATGGAGTTGTCGCTGAACTTCGTGAATGTGATCCGCTTCATCGAGGGTCTGGCGCGGGAGAATGATCCCGCCATATCGCAGACGGAAACCAAGCCCCCCATCACGCTGGAGGAACTGGGCAAGATCGAACGCACCGTGCAGATGTTCGACCTTTCGCCCTTCATGCTGAACCAGCCGGTGGTGAATATCCAGGCGCCGGATACCAATCATTACGAATATTTTGAGCTTTATATCGCCATCAAGGCATTGGAAGAGCGGCTGTCGCCGCAATATGACATCACTGCCAATAAATGGCTGTTCAGCTATTTCACGGCCAATCTGGACAATTCGGTCCTGAAGGCATTGAATTATGGGGTCGATTTTCTGCGCGGCCGGCGTATCGGCCTCAACCTCAATCTTTCCACCATTATGTCAGCGCCGTTCGTGAAGTTCGATGAAAAGCTGACGGCAGACCTGCGCGGCAATGTCGTGCTGGAAATCAACAAGGCCGATCTGGTGGAAAATATCGACACCTATAAGGAGGTGGTGGATTTCGCCACCGCCAAGGGTTACCAGATCTGTATCGACGGGCTGAATGATTTCTGGGTCACCCATATGGACCTGGAATATATGGCCTGCGACTATGCCAAAATTTTCTGGACCGACGAGATGGAAGCGATGTCGGACCATGAATATGAGGTGTTTGCCGACAAGATCAGAGCGCAGAGCAATTGCCGCTTCATTCTGGCACGTTGTGGCAGCGTTTCGGGCCTGATGTTCGCAGAGAAAGCGGGCATCGATCTGGTACAAGGGCGTATCGTCGATAATATCCTGCGCAAGGGCGTGCTGATCCGCGATGCGATCAAAAGCGCCAAGATGATGAACGACTGATCGGCAGTGTCAGGTTGCACATGGCCGACAGACAATCAACATACATAGGCATCGCATCATCCTGGCGTTGCCCTGGGAAAACCCCCTGATTGAACGCACCATCCTTCATCCTTAAGGACATAAAGGACTACTGCGAACCCGGCCCGGCTTCTGCTATGGTGCTTTTATTGCCAAGCAGTAGGGACCGGGGAAATCCGGCAATGCTCAGTGTCTGAACGGGAATTGGCCGCCTCTGGAAAGGCAACGGGCGAAGCTGGGGAAGAACCCAGTACCAGCACCCATTTCCTGTTTCAAAGCAAGGTCTTCTCCCTTCCAGGCGGCTATTTCACCCTGCATGAACATACCGAGCCGGTTTTCGCCGTCCATCTGGGGGATGTCTGGGGGAAGATTCCGTTCCGAACCCTGCGCGAATCTTTTTATATCGATGATCGCAGCGAAGATGCCCGCCTGCTGGGGGTTGTCGAGAAGGGCCTGAAATACGTCAAGGAGATCCGGCCAGGCGACAGCATTCCCCGTGAATTGCTGGATGGCACCGCCTCCTGGCGGGTCGAGGAACGCCATCTCACCATCGCCCGTGGCCGGCTGACCCTGCAGCTCGTCTCCTGGATCAGCGGCAAGGAGGAGATGGTCAACGACCCCTACGAGTTGGAAAAGATCGTCGAGGATCCGCAAACCAAGGTGCGCGTGCAGGAGGCCTTCAGCAAACTGGCCAAGCAGTTTGGCCTGCCGGAAGACCGCAAGCAGGAAATCGTCGACAAGGTGGATAATCTGGCCCGTGAAATGTCCTATATCGAGGCATTGCGCGAACGGTACGGCCATATCCAGAAAATGATGGTCAAGCTGGCCCAGGCAAAGCGGATATTCCGCAGCGACCAGCAGCTTGCCAACGACATTGCCCGCATGGTGGCCTTGGCCAAACAACCGCTGGGGCATTTCGATAACCTGTTCAATCAGGTGGATAGCCAGACTGCCGAGGTGATGGCCATGCTCAGCACCTTCGATGCCCAGGTCACCTTCATTCGCCATATGCGCGACGATCTGCACACCCTGTTGATGGTGTGGGACGAGATGATTGAGATGTGGGACGGCAACGACGCGGAACGCGATACTGAAACCGAAAACCGGTTGAAGCGCACCTATCAGTTCCTGGCCAAGAATTTCCTGATCAGCAAGGTCTGGCAGCGCGGCGGCTGATCTGCCCTTCGCGGCAATATTTCACACCCGATATATCGTGGTTCGTGCCACCATCATGGTGAATGTGGCAGAATGGTCGACGGCGGCCGGCAGATGGCAATGGCATCGGCCACCGCCCATATGCTGGGAAATGCCGCCTTCATGATTTAACACATTAAATATGTTTAAATTTTTTATTGACAGCAAAATCTGCACAGATCAATCTCCATATCACTGATAGGAAATACCTGTCAGACGCGGCAATTTGATCGGGCAGCTTGCGCCGCGCACCAAACGCTAAAGCGCCACGAATAACCTTCGTGGGCCCGCCACCCGCCGGTACCCCCGGCCAAGGAATCGAAGGAACCGGCCGCCATGAAATGGTTCAAGCGCGTCGCCATCACCACTGCCGCCCTGGCCACGCTGGCCGTCAGCCCTGTCTGGGGCAACAGCCAGTTGTTGAACGTCTCTTATGACCCGACACGTGAATTCTATAAGGAATTCAACGATGCATTCGCCAAGCACTGGAAGGATCAGACGGGCGAGGCGGTAGAGATCAAGGCTTCCCATGGCGGGTCGGGCAAGCAGGCGCGCTCGGTCATTGATGGGCTGGATGCCGATGTGGTGACCCTGGCGCTGGCCTATGACATTGATGCGTTGGTGGAAAACGGCAATCTGCTGTCCAAGGAATGGCAGACCAAGCTGCCCTATAATTCCTCTCCCTACACCTCGACCATCGTGTTCCTGGTGCGCAAGGGCAACCCCAAGGGTATCAAGGATTGGGATGATCTGATCAAGCCGGGTATCCAGGTCATCACCCCCAATCCGAAGACGTCGGGCGGGGCGCGCTGGAACTATCTGGCAGCCTGGGGCTATGCCGAGGGCAAGGCCGGCGGCAGCCAGGATGCCGCCAAGGATTTCGTCTCCAAGCTCTATAAGAATGTGCCGGTGCTGGATACCGGTGCGCGCGGCGCCACCACCACCTTCGTGCAGCGCGGCATTGGTGACGTGCTGCTGGCCTGGGAGAACGAGGCCTTCCTGGCCATCAATGAACTGGGGCCGGACAAGCTGGAAATCGTCGTTCCCTCCGTCTCCATCCTGGCGGAACCGCCGGTGGCCGTGGTGGACAAGAATGTCGACCGCAAGGGCACCCGCAAGGTGGCCGAAGCCTACCTGACCTATCTCTACACCCCGGAAGGCCAGGAACTGGCGGCCAAGCATTATTACCGCCCGCGCCTGCCGCAATTGGCCCAGAAATATGCCGACCGCTTCCCCAAGCTGACCCTGTTCGACATCACCAAGTTTGGCGGCTGGCAGCAGGCCCAGAAGACCCATTTTGCCGATGGCGGCGTCTTCGACGAGATTTATAAGCCTGGCCAGTAACAGCCCCCATCAAGCAGCCGCGATCCGCAACAAATAACCCGTCCCCGGCAGACAACCGGGGGCGGGCGTTTCTGTGTCGCCTTTACAACCAGGGCCGAAAGCCACAAAGTTGGGCCCAACGAACAGGGAAGTGCCAGCGTGACGTTTGAAAGGTTTGGCCAGTGACGGGACGTTCCTTCTTCTCCGTCTTTCCCCGGCGGGACCGGTCGATCATTCCCGGTTTCGGGCTGACGCTGGGTATCACCCTTTTCTATCTCACCATCATCGTGCTGATCCCGCTGGCTGCCCTGGCCCTGCGGCCGATGGATCTGGGCTTTTCCGGCTTCTTTGCAGCGGTGACGCAGCCGCGCGTGCTGGCGGCGCTGAAACTCAGCTTCACCACCGCCTTCTTTGCCGCCAGCATCAACGCCGTGTTCGGGTTGGCTGTGGCCTGGATGCTGGTGCGCTATGAATTTCCAGGCAAGCGGGTGGTGGATGCCATTGTCGATCTGCCCTTTGCCCTACCCACCGCCGTGGCCGGCATCGCGCTGACCTCGCTCTATGCCCCCAATGGCTGGATCGGCCAATATCTGGAGCCGCTGGGCCTGAAGGTGGCCTTCACCCCCCTGGGCATCGTGGTGGCGCTGACCTTTATCGGCCTGCCCTTCGTGGTCCGCACGGTGCAGCCGGTGCTGGAGGAACTGGATACGGAGCTGGAAGAGGCTGCCGCCTGCCTGGGGGCCACACGGCTGGAGACTTTCATCCGCGTCATCTTCCCCGTGATCCTGCCGGCGCTGATGACCGGCTTTGCCATGGCCCTGGCGCGGGCCGTGGGCGAATATGGCTCGGTCATCTTCATTGCCGGCAATATGCCGATGGTATCGGAAATCGCACCGCTGCTGATCGTGATCAAGCTGGAACAGTTTGATTATGCCGGGGCCGCCGCCATCGGCGTCGCCATGCTGGTGATTTCCTTCCTCATGCTGCTTGTGATCAACCTGCTCCAGCGCTGGAGCCGTCGTTGGGCGGGGATATAAGATGAGTGGCGCCGTGAAACAAAACCGGGCGGCCCGCCCCGCCCTGGCCGAACCCTTCTGGGTGAAGGCATTGGTGATGCTGCTGGCCCTGGGTTTCCTGGGCTTCTTCATCCTGTTGCCGCTGGCGGGCGTGTTTACGGAGGCGCTGCGCCGTGGCCTTTCCACCTATTGGGAGGCTTTGGTTGAACCCGATGCCTTTGCCGCCATCAAGCTGACATTGCTGGTGGCAATCATTGCCGTGCCGGCCAATATGGTGTTCGGCATCGCTGCGGCCTGGGCCATCACCAAGCATAAATTCCCCGGCAAGTCGCTGCTATTGACCTTGATCGACTTGCCCTTTTCCGTCAGCCCGGTGATTTCCGGTCTGGTCTATGTGCTGCTGTTCGGTGCGCATGGTCTGACCGGACCCTGGCTGCGCGACCATGGTATCCAGATCGTCTTTGCCGTACCGGGACTGGTGCTGGCCACCATGTTCGTCACCTTCCCCTTTGTGGCCCGCGAACTGATCCCGCTGATGCAGGCGCAGGGCAATGATGAGGAAGAGGCGGCCATCACCCTGGGGGCTTCCGGCTGGCAGACCTTCCGCCGCGTCACCCTGCCCAATATCCGCTGGGGTCTGCTGTATGGCGTGTTGCTGTGCAACGCCCGCGCCATGGGGGAATTCGGAGCCGTCAGCGTGGTTTCCGGCCATATCAGGGGGGAGACCAACACCATGCCCCTGCATGTGGAGATTCTCTATAACGAGTATAATTTCGTGGCCGCCTTCGCCGTGGCCTCGATGCTGGCCATCCTGGCACTGGTGACTTTGCTCGCCAAGTCGCTGCTGGAATGGCGCCATGGCGCCGAGCTGGCCGCCACCACCCGCCGCCATTGACCGGAAACGCATCATGAGCATTTCAATCAAGAGCCTGACCAAGCGTTTCGGTGGTTTTGCCGCCGTGGACGGCATCGATCTGGATATCGGCAATGGGGAACTGATGGCGCTGCTGGGCCCCAGCGGGTCGGGCAAGACCACCTTGTTGCGCATGATCGGCGGGCTGGATTTCGCCGATGAAGGCACCCTGCTGATCGAAGGCGAAGAAGCCACGGTGACGGCGCCGCACGCGCGGCGTGTCGGCTTTGTCTTCCAGCATTATGCCCTGTTCCGGCACATGACCGTGTTCGAGAATGTGGCCTTCGGCCTGCGGGTGGCCCGGCGCAAGCCCAAACTGGCCGAAGCCGCCATCAAGCAGAAGGTGATGGACCTGCTGGAACTGGTGCAACTGGCCCCATTGGCCGGGCGCTATCCCAACCAGCTTTCCGGCGGCCAGCGCCAGCGCGTGGCATTGGCCCGTGCACTGGCCACCGAACCGCGCGTGCTGCTGCTGGACGAGCCGTTTGGCGCGCTGGACGCCAAGGTACGCAAGGAACTGCGCCGCTGGCTGCGCGACATCCATAAGGGCATGGGGGTGACGACTGTTTTCGTCACCCATGACCAGGAAGAAGCGCTGGAACTGGCCGACCGCGTGGCCATCCTCAACAAGGGAAGGATCGAACAGGTCGGCACCCCGGCAGAGGTCTATGACCGCCCTGCCTCAGCCTTCGTCTGCGACTTCCTGGGGGGTGGGACGAAGCTGGACTGCGTGGTGGAGGGTGGGGCTGCCCTGATCGGCAACGCCCGTGTGCCGATCGTCAACCATCTGCCCGCCAACGGCAAGGCCATCGCCTATATCCGCGCCCATGATATTGAACTGGCCGATGTCGGCCCGGATATCCTTCAGGCCAAAGTCCGACTGGTGCAGCCGGTCGGCCCGCAATTGCGCCTGGATCTGGATTTCAACGGTCAGGTAGTGGAAGCGGTGCTGGACCGCGATACCACCCTGGCCGCCCCGGTCCCCGGCCAGTTGGTGGGCCTGCGGCTGCGGCAGGCTAATGTCTATGCGGGGTAAGGGGAAGACCAGCCAGCGCTGAGAAACACTCGTCGCTGGCTGGTTGTCATCATTTGCTGCGGACGACCACATGGGCGTTCGATATGTCGAATCCCTGGTCCACCGCAAGATCGCGTGTTTTTTCCGTGGTCATGTCGTACAGGGTTACCCTGCCGTTTGAGAAGGAGACTTTGGCGAAGTGGGCCTTGGCCCCCGCCATCTCCGCCAGTTTCACATCGGCGTCGCCCGCACACCCGAACAGTACCGGCTTGTCCCCAAGGGTGACGGTCAGGGTCCGCTCCTTCTCCAGGGTCAGGCCCTTCGGTTTGATCGTCACCTCCAGCCAAGCCTGTCGGAATGCGGCTTCTGCATAGGCGATAGCAAGACCGATAATAGCGCTCGTGGTCGTCAACCCGACGCTGAGCCCCGGACCGGAAATCACGGCATCGATCAGATACATTGATGCGCAACCGGCAATCGCTCCCAGACCGCCGGCAATGCTGGCAGTCTTGAGCTTGAGGTTCGGCACCACCATTGAAACGGCAATGCCCACGGCCACACCGGACAGGCCCCAGCCGATGAAACGGCCTACATCGCTGCTGACCCCCAACATTTTAGCGATCGGGAAACCCAGATTATAGGCCGCAACACTGCCAATGAGGCCACCGACGCCGCCCACAATCACCGCCTTCTTCAGGTCGGAAAGGTTGAAACCCTTGCCCGCGTAACGCCCCTGGCCAAAGGCCAGCAAGGCCGCCGTCAGCATACCATTGGCACCGACCCCCACGATCCAGGTGGAGAGGGCAGAGATTGGATCAATCATATGGTAGAGAAGGGCGCTCAAAAGACCACCGACCGCCCCAAAGGCGGCAAAGTACGCCCGTTTGTCAGATAGCAGACGTTTCATTATCTCTTGTTCCCTTGGCCCCGGATGGGTCTATCCATTCACCAACTGCACCTGGATCAGCCTGCCGCCGTCGGCACGGGAGAGCAGGAACTGGCCGCCATCGGTCAATTTCACGTGCCCGCCAATCGGCACATCCTTCTTGGCGGCTACGTCGTGCATCTGGGGCATACCCTCGTTCACAAGGAACCAGTCACCCTGATGGCGCTGGAAATAGCCCACCCTCTTCTTCTGGTCGGCCACCAGATGTTCATTGGGGAAAATCTTGCGGTTGACGTGCCAGGGAAACAGGGACTGCCCGTCCCAGACCATGACCCGGTGATTGTCGGATTGGTAGGTGCCGCTGTGACGGCTGGAATAGAGATTCAAGACCGGCAGTTTTCCCTGATAGGCCGTGCCACAGCAGGGACATTTCGGCTTGGTGCTATTGTCGAACACGTACCAGCCCATTTCGCATTTGGCGGAGCAAGGCTGGATCATGTCGATGGTCCGCACCAGGGCATTTTCCCATTCCGAGGCGGTCGGACGGGTCTGCGGATCATGCAGCCCGGTGACAAACGCCTTGCGAAACAGGTCAGCCAGCAGCGGCCCGGCGATGGTATAGGGCATCTTGGAGGGATCGCCCCAGGGCAACTGGGCCTTGGAGAGCTGGCTGGCTTTCACCCGGTTGCTGGCATCGGTGGGATGCTCGACAAACAGGGCCTTGGTACCCATCGCCAGTTCTTCATCCTTGGTCGCATCCATGTCATGCACCTTCCCGCCCCGCAAAGGGTGGCGGTAGAACAGATACATATAGATCAGGACGGCCAGGGCGTGCCTGTCGGTCAAGACCGATGGCAGCTTGCGACCCGGATCGGTTTTGTCCAAATGCTGGGTGGCGATCACCTCCGGGGCGATGAAGTCCGGCGTGCCCACCACATCCGGCGGAAACCGACCGGGTACGACCAGACCATCAATATCAATCACACAGGCATTGCCTGTCGTCGGATCGATCAGCACGTTCTTGTAACTGAGATCGGAATGGGCGAGCCCCGCCGCGTGGAGACGGCGGACCGCCCGGCTGATCATCAGACAAATCCGGAGATGGGTCAGCCATGACCCTTTCTCCTCCGCCGCCAGAAACTTGGCGCGATTGGACGCGCTGGCAAACCACTTTCCCTCCTTCTCCTTACCCTTGATACCCAACATGTCATTGTTGACGGAACCATGGGCGAAGAAGAAATGCGACTTGTACACGGGCACAACGATGCCCATCCGACCGTCCTTCTCGACAATGTTGGTCGGCCAGCAATATAAATCCCGCCAGTAATCCCCACCTTCTTTGGAAAATATCCCCTCGCGGTAAGTGCCGACGATGGACTTCAGCCGCTCACGACCCTGAAAATCGAGCGGATCACGGAAGAAGGCGACAACATAGGAGCGATCAGGGCTGAAATAGACATCCTTCATGCCGCCCTGGCCGATGATGACATCGTTATATTCAACCTGCTGCCCATCAAGGGTGGTGAGCTTAACAATGGTCATGCGATGCTCCTTCAAGGCATCAGGATCGCCAGGGTCCGGTCGTCGTGATTCCCAGGGGACCAGAAGTCCAGCCATTCCAGGAATTGGGTTTCCATCGCATTATTCGTGCGGGAGAAATCGACCGCCTTCGCCAGATCATCATTCCAGAATGCCGCCCATCTGCTCGGGTCGGCAAAAACGGAATCGGTGGGGAATTTCGGGTCGGAGATGCCGTCGGTCATCAGGGCGATGGCCGTGAACTCCTTACGGATGTCGAAGAATATCCGCTTCGTCACCTCTTCGAAACCGGCAGAAAACTCGGATTTCTGCAAGAAGCGGGTCTGGCCGGCGAATTCACCGCTGTCGGGAAGTGTCAGCGGCGTCAGGGAGCCGTCGCGGATATCGAATACTGCCGCCCCGCCGTCACCGACGGAGAAGCCGGCAATGAACCAACCTTCTGGTATCTGGCGGGCCGCCACCACGATAAGCGTGGTTGAGAATGCAGATGCCTTCGTGTCGTGTGAAGCCGCCTCTTCTTCAATCGCCTTAGCGGCATTGAAGGCGGCAGTGGCCAAGGACTGGTAAAGCTGGCTCTTTATCTGCCCGGCCGCATGGGGACTGCCCTGCTGGTGAGCGGCGACCAGCTTGGCCAGATGCGGTGTGACATGTTCAGCCAGCAGACCCGGCAGTTCCTTGAGTACGCTATCGACCGCAACCTTGGAACCGCGGCGGGAATATTTGGCGCTGCCTGCACCATCGGCCACCGCCGCGATATGCCAACCTCCCGTCCCCTGGGCCAGAAGACCGAAATCATCGTCACGGAAGCCGCCATCCTTGGCGTGGGACCGTCCCCGCTTGCTGGCGGCCACACACAGAAGGTCGCCTTCAATCCGGCGGAAGGCTTCGTCAGGCTTCCAAAATGGATCGTTCCGGTCACTGTCCTTGGAAATCCACAGCGACTTGGGATCAGCGATGACTGCGAGATTGGCCGTGACCTCGCAGCGCTTGCCATGGAGAAGCCCCTGCAGGCGGAGGACGAAATCACCACTGGTCACCGGCGTCCCCTTCAAAAGCCCGGAGGACGGATCCAGGATCAGGCCGGAGCCGCCGGCATTCTCCAATCTCACATCCTTGAGCCCCTCAATCTCGACCGCCCCCTCATAGACCTCATTGGCCCTGGCATTTTTCAGATAGACCGTCTTTTTGACCGTCTCGATGGGCGGCATGGCCGGCTTGGCCGAGAGGGCCGGGCGGGCCGCCACACCAAAAGTCCCACCCGTCTGGGGGGAATGCATGGCGGGGACGGACTGCTGAGTCGGGGTAACGGGGGGCTGGACGGGAGGCGCTGCCACAGCTTGGGAAGGTTCCACGGTGGCGTTGCTTGCCCCAACGGCTGGATTCGGCGAAGGCGCTTTCATGGTCATTCGAATCGTCTCGGAGCGGGAGGGGGCCTCGAATTCTTCAGTGGGTACAAATTTCACGATATCAGGCCCGGCGGGGGGAACTGATGCGGCGGGAGACGTGGATAGGGCGGGCGGCTCTTGCCGGATGGCAGCCTCTTCCATCACTACCGCGTCGGTCTGCCCTTCCTGGCGCAGATGGGACGCGTGGGCGGCGACGCGATTGAGTACATAAAGGACGCGGCGCAAATCTGACGGCCAGCCGACAAAGCCGCGATACCCCTCCCCCGGATCGGGGACGCCCTCCTGAGTCGTCACCTTGGAAAGATTCTCGACCGCGGCGAGGAGTATTCCCGTCATTTTGAAATCGTCGGTCATCCTCGCCCCCGTCCGATATCGAAGCCATCACCGGCCTCTGCCGTGAGATACGTCCCGATCTTGCCGCACCAGGGACAGGACTGTTCGCCCTCCCCTTCCACACAGTGAATTTTCCCGCAGCTACAGACCGCCATGGCAAAGCGCGCACCGCAATGCGGGCAGTTGGGTTGGCCGATCAAATCCTCGGAATTGACGGACTGGCCGCTGCCAACCGTATCCGACAGGTCGAAATAGCTGTTCTTCACCGGAACAGCCGCATCCAGGACATAGCGGCGGGTCCTGAGCAGATTGGCCAGAACCGGGTCCGACGTCTCCATCCGCCCCATATGCCGTTCATACTTCACCACATAGGGCAGCTTCTTTTTGGCGCATTTGCCGACGAACACCGCGTAGCGATCATCCACCCCAGCAAACGGGGCCAAGCCCGCCGCAGACTCCACCGGTGCCAGCAGACCCGGTTCGGCTTTGGCCAGGCTGACCTTGCCATCCTGCCCTGCGCTGACGCTCCGGCTCTGGCTTTGGATCGACATGGATATCCAGCGGATGAAACGGGCGAACGCGTCCGGCGCGCTGTCGTTGAAAACGACCACATCATCGGTCAGCCGCTTCAGCAGCGTGTGATCAGCCCCACCGCCGATGGATACGGCGACCAAACCCACCCGGTGCCGGTATGAGCGGTTCCAGCGCTCAAGGGCGGGCGTCACATTGTCCGTCGGGTGCCCGTCGGTCAGCAGGAAGATGATGGGCCGCCAATCCCCCTTGCGGTCAGGCGTCGTGGTCACGACGGTGCGGTCGATTTCATCCATCAGGTGCGACAGGGCCGCCCCCAGGGCCGTACCGCCACCGACCGGCAGTTCCGGCGGATGGAAGGCGAAGAGTTCCGTGAGCTGGGTTACCGTCTTCGCCTTCCCGGCGAACGCGATCACCGACAGGAATGCCATCTCCAGCGCATAGGGATCCTTGCGGAGAGTGGAGACAACAGCCCCGATCCCCTCCTCAAGCTTGTAGAGGTTCTCCCCGACCATCGATTCTGAAACATCAACAAGGAAAAAGATCGGCAAGCGGCGCATCTCCGGCCCCTCCCCTTATAGGACAACCTGGATTTCGGGCGGCGGTGGCGGCAAGGCAACGGTGCCGGCCGCCCCCATCGATCTGTTCCCCCCCGAAATTGCAGCCGTCACCCATTTGAAGAAGCTGGTGAAGCCGGCGCTGTCCATCGTGTCCAGCGACACGACATGATCGCAAAGGGGCTGGATATCCTCCTTGCGTGCTTTCGGGCCAGCCACACAGCCGATGATGCTGGCAAACCCGATGGACCGAATACGGGGGCACTGTTCTTCGAAAACCTGGATGTCCGACGGCTTGCCGTCGGTCATCACGAACAGATAGGGAGCCCAGTCCCCCTTCGCGTCCACCGTGGTATGCCTGATCTCCTGGCGAATGCGCGCTCCCAGGGTTTCCAAGGCCAGCCCCAGATGGGTGGGGCCGGATTGAGGGGTGGTAATCACGGGCACCTGCAGCTCATCCAGGGCCGTCAGCGGCACCTGCACCTTGGCGTCCGCATCGAAAGTGATGATGCTGACATGCACCGTCTCCAGGGCGTGCGGATCCTGGCGCAAAGCGCTGACCATGACCCGGATACCCGTATTGACGGCTTCAATCGGCTCACCTCGCATCGAGCCGGACGTGTCGAGCAGCAGATAAACAGGAAGCCTTCGCACGCGTCCCTCCCCTCTTCCTCAGGCGGCTTTGCTCAGACCAGGGTGATCTGGGGCGGCGGCGGCGGAAGCTCGCTGATCTCGGTGGAGTCGGACTTGGTGAGATCAACCTTCTTGGAGGAGGTGGAGATGGAGGCCGACACCCACTTGAAGAAAGCCCCGATGGTGCTGCTATCAGCCGTATCCAGCGACACCACCACCTCGGTGATCTTCTTCAACACCGTGGTATCAGCCTGCGGACCGGCGGCGCAGGCGATGACCATACCAGTCTTCACCTTCTTGAACTCGATCAGGCCCTTTTCCCAGTCATCGGTCGGCTGGCCATCGGTCATGATGAAGACAAGCGGCTTCCAGTCGCCCTTTTCGTCAGGCGTCGTCTTCTTGACTTCCCGCTCGATACACTCCTTCGTCACCTTCAAGGCATCGCCCAAAGAGGTGGTGGAGCCCGCATCGAAGGTCGGAGGCTGGAACGCCATCAGTTCGGTCAGCGGCACAACCTGGCGGGCCTTGCTGTCAAACACGATCACCGAAAGATAGGCCGTTTCAAGGGCATAGGGATCGGTCCGCAGGGTGCTGACCAGCATCTGCATTCCATTGCGGACAGCTTCGATGGGCTCGCCATGCATGGAGCCGGAGACATCAAGAACCAGATAGACGGGAAGACGACGCATTGGCTTTTCTCCTGTTATTTTATTCTGGTCAGCCCACGTTGATTCCATACTGGCCGCACATGGCGGCGAGGCCGCCCGCATAGCCCTGGCCGACGGCCCGGAACTTCCATTCCCCGTTATGACGGTAGATTTCCCCAAAGGTCATCGCCGTCTCGGTTGAATAATCTTCCGACAGGTCATAGCGGGCGATTTCCTTATCCGTTTCGTCATTGACGATACGGATGAAGGCATTCCGAACTTGTCCGAAATTCTGCCGACGAGCTTCGGCATCGTGGATGGTCACGATAATGGCAATGGTCTGAATATCTGCCGGAACAAGGCCGAGATTGACCTTGATCGCCTCGTCATCACCTTCACCGGCACCGGTCTTATTGTCGCCGGTATGTTCAACCGAACCGTCAACAGACTTCAGATTATTGTAGAAGATGAAGGCCTTTTCGTTCGGCACCTTGTGATTGGCAGCGAGCAGGAAGGCCGAAGCATCCAGATCGAAATCGGCACCATCGGTAGAACGGGCGTCCCAGCCCAGGCCGATCAATATCCGCTTCAGACCGGGTTCGCTTTTGGACAGGCTGACATTACCGCCTTTGCTCAAGGAAATGGTCATGGTCTTCCTCAATATTTATGTACAAGCAGGAATGCGGCCCGGCGGGTGGCCGTGCGATGATGCGCCCAAAGAGGGCATCGCACGGCCGGGCGCCCAGGCTGACCTCCGAAGCCCTCCGCTCAGAGGTTGAAGTCGGAAGGGGAGAGGCCGAGTTCGGAGCACATGCGACGGACGGCCGCCTTCTCCTTCTCATCGAAATTGCCGTCAGCAGCGCCAATGGCGCAGCAGACACGGACAACCAGTTGGGCCTGTGGTTTGCCGCGGAACTTGCCGACGGCCTGCATCACCTCGCCAACACCGATTGTTGCGTCGAACTCGAACTTCTCCACATATTTCTGGAAAATCTTGATGACGTCCCCGGAATCGAAGACCTTCAACTGGTCGGACGTGCGCAGGAACCCCATCATCTTCTGCTTTTCTTCAGACGTGATGCTGCCGTCGGCATAAGCAACCAGCGCACTTCCCGCGACAACCGCCTCCAGCAAATCCTTCGATTTGAACTTGGTGATTTCGGTGTTGAGAGCCTCGCGGGCTTCGGTGACGTTCTTCTTCAGCCAATCCGTGAACGACATTGCTCTTCCCTTTCAATCCTTGCTGCCGGCTGCCCAGCGGAGACCCCAGTGATAGGCCTTATCCATGGGTTGATGCCCACGGAAGTAACGCTCTTCCTTGGTGACTTTCAGTTTGCCCCCGTCACTCTCGATCAGGGCAATGGCACACATCCCCTGGCCAGAGGTCGGATTGTCGAGCCGGACCTCGATATCGGGCTGGCCCGGTACCTTCACAGTGGCGACACCATCGGCGGCAGCCCAGTTCGGCACGCCGTCATAAATGAAGGCGAATACAAGTATGCGTTTTATCTTCGCCAGCTTGTCGCCATTGATGCGGATATTCTCCCCCTGAGCCATGGCCCCGGTACGATCATCGCCAGCGTGCTTGATGAAGGGTTCGTTTTGATAATTCCCCCAGGCATTGCCAAGTGCCTGGACCACACCTTTGTAGCCGTCCTCCAGTTCCCAGAGACAGCCGAGATCCAGATCGATTCCCTTGCTGGATCCTAACAACCCGCCGAACAGACCGCCCTTTTTCTCCGACCGTTGATTCCAGTTCAGATTGAAGATGATTTCACCAAAGCTTTCGCCCGGCTTCTTCTCCAGCGAGACGGACTGCCCCCGCTTCTCCAGCGTCACCTTGGTCAAGCTGATCGGCTTGACCACCGGCGGCGGAGGTGGCGGAGGTGGGGGCGGCGGTGCAGGTGGTTTTGCCTGCACGGGAACAGGCGATGGTGCCGGCGGCTCATCTGCAATATCGACGCCATACTGACGGGCCAACGGTGCCAGCCCACCGCTGAAACCCTGTCCGACAGCACGGATTTTCCACTGACCATTCCGGCGATAGACCTTGGCAAGGGTGATCGCCGTCTCCCTCATCCCCGCGACAGGCAGGTCGAAGCGGGCCACTTCCTGGCCAGAGGAAGGGTCCAACAGACGGGCGAACATGCCGTTCAGGCTGCCGAAACTCTGCCCCCGCGCCTGTCCCTCATGAATGGTGACGCAGATATCAATGGAGTCCACAACCGCAGGCACCTGGGTCAACGCGACCTCAAATGCCTGCATATCGGCCGGGGAACCCGTTTGGGGGGAGGGCTGAAAGCGGACAGAACCATCCGGTGAGGATTGAGAACCATAGAAGACGAAATGTGCGTCGTCCGGCACCTTTCCATCCGCTTTGACCATGAAGGCCGATGCGTCAACCTCCATGCCGGCGATGGATTGCGGGCTCCATCCAACCGCAACGATAATGCGGCTGGACAGGGGGACGGCCGTATTTGCGCCCGGCGTCAGGACAACCAAACTCATTCCACATCCCCTTCACGCGCGCCAGGGCACCCTTCACATCGATCATCACGCACAGCCTATGCAGGCCGCGATGAGTCCCTCCCATCGCGGCCTGGCATCACAGGGCCGACTGGATCGCAGGCATCATGTCGTGGAAGGTGCGGCCAATCGTCTTCTCGCCGATCGCATGGATCTTCCACTCCCCATTGTGGCGATAGATCTTCGCCATCACCAAACCGGTATGACCGCCCGATTCACCAAGGGAGAATTTGGCCAGTTCCTTGCCCGACACCTCGTCAACCACGCGGCAATAGGCGTTGGCCACCTTGTCGAAGGTCTGTCCGCAGAAGGAGTTGACGGTAAAGACCAGCGCCCTGACGCTGGTGGGCAACTTCGACAAATCAACCTTGATGGTCTCGTCATCGCCGTCGCCGGCACCGGTGAGGTTGTCACCCGTATGAAGAATGGCGCCGTTCATCCCCTTGAGTTGACGGAACCAGATTTCATCCACCAGCTTGCCGGATTCGTCGAAGACAAGGCAGGAGGCGTCGAGGTCGATATTCTCGGGCGCACCACCGAACAGCCCGCCCAGCAGGCCCCCCTTCTTGGCCACATCCCAGCCAAGCCCCATGAAAATGCGGGTTAAAGAGGCGCCGTCCTTGGACAGGCTGACCTTCTGGCCTTTTGAGAGAGAGACAGTCATCCCGATTCCCTTTTAGCCGATATTGACCCCGAAATTCTTTGCCAGCGGCCCAAGGCCGCCCGCGAAGCCCTGGCCGACAGCCTTGAACTTCCACTCGGCACCACTCCGGTAGATCTCGCCAAAGATCATCGCCGTCTCCGTGGAGTAATCTTCGGAGAGGTCGTAGCGGGCGATCTCCTTGTTGTCGGCCTTGTTCAGGACGCGGATATAGGCGTTGGAAACCTGACCGAAATTCTGCCGGCGAGCCTCCGCCTCATGGATGGTGACCGAAAAGGCGACCTTCTGGACATCAGCGGGCACCTTGGACAGATCGATCGTCAGGGTCTCATCATCCCCCTCACCAACACCGGACTGGTTGTCGCCCTGGTGGACCACGGAACCATCGGCAGAGGTCTTGTTGTTATAGAAGATGAAATCGGCATCGCCGCGGACCTTGCCGCCATCATTCAGCAGGAAGGCCGAGGCATCCAGATCAAAGCCGGAGCCGTCCGTGACGCGGGCGTCCCAACCCAGGCCAACAATGATGGCCGTCAGACCCGGGGCCTCCTTACTCAGGGAGACATTCCCCCCCTTAGACAGCGAAACAGCCATTTGGATAGCTCCGATATTGTCGTTGATGAGGTGAACTGAGAAATAAAGCACGAATAATTTCAGCATCTTCATTTGCCTATTGTCCCAGCGGGACATGAAGCACCCAAGAGCCGAAAATTTGGCGAAAGCCTCTCGCAGACGGGGCAGCCAAGTCAAGTCACATTCACGTTGAAGTAGCTCATATATAAATTTCCTCCCCCTTATCGGGCAAGGGCACACAAGATGGCTCATTGCTGGGGGAGTGTTGAATCGCTTGATCGTCCTGCCATTATCCCCACCCTCCTGAGAGGCGATGGGGGCTGGGCGGTGCCGGCTGTGCTGCTTTCCGCCATGCCGGCCGGCCCGCCCTATCGGCATGGCCGCAATATTGCTTCGTGCATTGACCAGTCGGCTTTCTGAAAAGCATAAGGCAAGGATATGCTGTCAGGATGGAATGATATGGGTGACGCGGGTGCGGCTTCGCAGGATTTGGGCTCGGCTCGGCGACTGATCGTCAAGATCGGCTCGGCTTTGATGGTCGATGCGGTCACGCACCGTATCCGCCGTGAATGGCTGGACTCGGTGGCCGATGATCTGGCTGCCCTGCGCGCACAGGGGGTGGAGGTGGTGGTGGTCACCTCTGGTGCCGTCGCCTGCGGACGCGAACATCTGGGGCTGGTGGGCCGCCCCCTGCGGCTGGAGGAAAAGCAGGCCGCCGCCGCCACCGGGCAGATCCGGCTGGCCCACGCCTATCAGGAAACGCTGGCCCGCCACGGGATTACCGTGGCCCAGGTGCTGCTAACACTGGATGATACGGAAGACCGCCGCCGCCACCTGAATGGTCGCGCCACGATTGAAACCCTGCTGAAGCTGGGGGCGGTGCCCGTCATCAATGAGAATGACACGGTGGCGACGGCGGAAATCCGCTTTGGCGACAATGACCGGCTGGCCGCCCGCGTGGCCCAGATGATCAGCGCCGATACGCTGGTATTGCTGTCGGACATTGACGGGCTCTACACGGACGATCCACGCAAGGACCCCAATGCCCGGCACATCCCCCTGGTCCGGGAGATCACGCCGGAAATCGTCGGCATGGCCGGAGAGCCACCGCCGGGTTACAGCAGTGGCGGCATGGTGACCAAGATTGTCGCCGGGCGAATCGCCCTGTCTGCCGGCTGTCGCATGGCCATTGCCATGGGCAAGCGGATGAACCCGCTGGCAGCCCTGTTGAAACCGGTGGAGCAAGGGGGCGCGCTGGCCACATGGTTCGTGCCGGGGGCCGAGCCGCGTACCGCCCGCAAGCGCTGGATTGCCGGCTCGCTGAAGCCGCTGGGCACACTGATGGTGGATGATGGCGCCGTCAGCGCGCTGCTGAAGGGTGGATCGCTGCTCCCGGCCGGGGTGCGTGACGTGACGGGGGATTTCGAACGCGGCGATCTGGTGCTGGTACAGGGGCCGGATGGGCGTACCGTGGGGCGCGGGCTCTGCGCCTATGGGGCCGACGATGCCCGCGCCATCGCCGGCCGTCGCAGTGCGGAGATTGAAGCGGTGCTGGGGTATCGCGGACGCGACGAAATCATCCACCGCGACGATCTGGTCCTGGGATAACCCTGTTCTGAAACATTGACCACGCGGGAACGGGGGCAGTCGCGCCCCCTGCGGGGACTATCCCCACGTCTGTGGGGGAGCCCTTTTCCAGGCCGACCCCATCGACGACAACGACGGTCCATCCCCACGTCTGTGGGGGAGCCCATTGGCAAGCGCCAAGAGGATATGGCGGAGCAGGTCCATCCCCACGTCTGTGGGGGAGCCAGCCCCCCAACCGCATCCCGAGAATGGATGCGGGGTCCATCCCCACGTCTGTGGGGGAGCCTCAGGAAGTTGACGGGAAGTGTTAATCGGCATAGGTCCATCCCCACGTCTGTGGGGGAGCCGCAAGCGGCATGACATGGGACGAGGCCCGCCATGGTCCATCCCCACGTCTGTGGGGGAGCCTGACGCCGTGGGTGGAGCGGCTGCCGCGTGAAAGGTCCATCCCCACGTCTGTGGGGGAGCCAACACGATGTTGCCTGCGCGTCTTCTTGTAGCAGGTCCATCCCCACGTCTGTGGGGGAGCCGACAGATTGCGACGCTGCAACGGCGAGCATCGGGGTCCATCCCCACGTCTGTGGGGGAGCCAGCTCGGGGATCGGGGTAGGCCGGATCGACCAAGGTCCATCCCCACGTCTGTGGGGGAGCCGCTTTCCGCATCGTCATAGTCTCGCCCCCCAAGGGTCCATCCCCACGTCTGTGGGGGAGCCTTCCAGGCCGCCAGCGAGCCGATGTAAAGCTCCGGTCCATCCCCACGTCTGTGGGGGAGCCCTGGCATGGTCAGCGCCGGCGGCTTGCGGAAGAGGTCCATCCCCACGTCTGTGGGGGAGCCGAGGTGGACGCAGAGCCAGCCGGTGACGCGCGGGGTCCATCCCCACGTCTGTGGGGGAGCCATCAGCGGGGGACAGGGACTGCCACCAGCGTGGGGTCCATCCCCACGTCTGTGGGGGAGCCAGTATCGCATTTCCGCTGGATACAAATAGGTGAGGTCCATCCCCACGTCTGTGGGGGAGCCCTGTCGGCCTGCCCTTCCGGGTCGCCGCCGTCGGGTCCATCCCCACGTCTGTGGGGGAGCCCGGGCTGCGCGGATATCCGGTGCGCTCGATGCGGGTCCATCCCCACGTCTGTGGGGGAGCCTTGCCGAACGACTGCTCACGCCAGTTGATGATGGGTCCATCCCCACGTCTGTGGGGGAGCCCGCGCTGGCCAAGGTCAGGGCTGTGACGCAGGAGGTCCATCCCCACGTCTGTGGGGGAGCCGAAGGCCGGTGAAAATATGCATAGCGCCGGTCAGGTCCATCCCCACGTCTGTGGGGGAGCCTTGCAGCCCCGGCTTGAGGCGGCGGATGCGTTGGGTCCATCCCCACGTCTGTGGGGGAGCCACCCCAGACTTGCGGTCGCCGGACAGCGCGAGGGGTCCATCCCCACGTCTGTGGGGGAGCCATGGCTTTGGTCGCTATGGCTGATCATCATCGGGGTCCATCCCCACGTCTGTGGGGGAGCCGAAGAAATCACGGTCTGGCCGTCGGTGACACCGGGTCCATCCCCACGTCTGTGGGGGAGCCTCCACGACGGCGGGAACATCACGACCGGTATCAGGTCCATCCCCACGTCTGTGGGGGAGCCTCCTCTAGATCAGCGGGTGAAAGATCGCCTTTAGGTCCATCCCCACGTCTGTGGGGGAGCCGGGGCTCGTCTTCCTGGCAGTGCCCTGCAAGTGGGTCCATCCCCACGTCTGTGGGGGAGCCTGCCGGATTACATCGACACCGTCAGCATGATCAGGTCCATCCCCACGTCTGTGGGGGAGCCGACGGCGGCGGAGGTGGTGGACGGCACCAGTGAGGTCCATCCCCACGTCTGTGGGGGAGCCAAACGGCGCCGAGCTGGCCGATGGGCTGACCAGGGTCCATCCCCACGTCTGTGGGGGAGCCCTTGCGCCTGCCGACCGTTGCGCAGCGGCCTCAGGTCCATCCCCACGTCTGTGGGGGAGCCTTGGATTGGATGTCGCAGAAGATCAATGAGGCGGGTCCATCCCCACGTCTGTGGGGGAGCCTCTGGCCTCTATATACCTGAGAAAATTCACTTGTCCAAGATTTTCGTCCAGAATATTATCTGATCATATCCCCTATTGCGAGAGGGAAATTCATGCTGAAAGGGCGGTTGGGGCTGGAGACGGCGCGGGTGCCGCACGCTGACCGCCATGGCTTGATCTGGCTTTCGCGGGGGGGCTTGACGGTGGAAAATGGCTGTCTGCGCTTCGCCGCTGCCGGCGGGCCGGATATGCCGGCCGGGCTTTATGATATTCCCTTTCAGAGCATCAGCCTGATCCTGCTGGGGCCGGGCAGCACGGTCAGCCATGATGTGCTGCGCCTGCTGGCGCGCCATGGCACCGGGCTGGCCGCCGTGGGGGATGATGGGGTGCGGGCCTATACCGCCCCGCCCCTGGGCGCCGATAACAGCCAGATCGCACGGCGGCAGGCCCGCGTCTGGGCCGATGCGGAAGGCGCGCGCCTGTCCATCGCCCGCCGGCTTTATGCCTGGCGCCTGGGGGAGGTGCTGCCGCACCAGGATATCACCGTGCTGCGCGGGATTGAGGGGGCGCGGATGA
This sequence comes from Azospirillum sp. RU38E, assembly GCA_943370215.1. Classification (GTDB taxonomy): domain Bacteria; phylum Pseudomonadota; class Alphaproteobacteria; order Azospirillales; family Azospirillaceae; genus Niveispirillum. Next base: position 18,642 of record CALRQC020000020.1, on the reverse strand, counting down.
AGGAAACCTACCGGCTGCTGGCCAAACGCCACGGCATACAGTGGGATGGCAGGCGCTATGACCGCGCCAACCCCAATGCTGCCGATGCGCCCAACCAAGCCATCAACCATGCTGCCACGGCGGTGGAGGCGGCGGCCGCCATTGCCGTGGCGGCCACAGCCGCTGTGCCGCAACTGGGCTTCATCCACGAGGATTCCGCCAACGCTTTCATCCTGGATATTGCCGACCTGTACCGCGACCAGATGACCCTGCCTATCGCCTTCCAGGCGGTGAAAGCGGCGGAAAAAGACCCAACCGTACCGCTGGAACGGCAGGTACGCCGTATTGCCGGCCGGGCCTTCCGTGATCAGGGGCTGATCCCCGGCATGATCGACAGGATCAAATCCCTGTTCGATGCCGCCTGACGGGAAAGGTTGCCCCCATGCCCATGACCATGCTGGTGACGCGTGATGTACCGGACAGGTTCCGGGGCTTCCTGGCATCGGTCATGCTGGAACTGGCCCCCGGCCTTTATGTGGCCCCGGCGCTGACCGCCGGCGTGCGCGGCCGCATCTGGCGGGTGATGGTGGAATGGCATGGGGAGCTGGGGGAAGGCAGCATCGTGCTGGTCTGGCAGGATCGCACGGCCCCTGGCGGGCTGGGGATGGCGTTTCTGGGCACGCCGGCACGCGCGCTGGTGGATTATGAGGGGCTGTATCTGGCCCGGCTGCGGGCCGGTGCTGCCCCGGCAATGGCGGGGACCGTGGGGGAATGATGGATATGGCGTCGGGCCCTCTTCCCGCCCCGTTGCAGGATGTGCCGCCAGCCCTGGCCCTGGCCAAATCGGACCTGTCGGGGGACAAGGGGCCGCTGGCCCTGACGCTGGCCGACCATTGCGCCGATGTGGCCGCCAGTTTCCGCGCCTTGCTGCGGCTGGTCGGCGTGCGGGGGCGGCTGGCGCGGCTGACCGGGCGGGACGACCTGACGGAGCAGGAATGCGACCGGCTTTCCGTACTGGCCGCCCTGCATGATGCCGGCAAGGTGACGGCGCGGTTTCAGCGCCGCATCCGGGGCGACAGGGCCGCCGCCGGCGGGCATATCGCCCCGCTCTGGTCGATGCTGATGTCGTCACGCCCGCTGAAAATCGACGAGAAGGAACGGCAGACCCGGGTGCTGCGGGCGCTGTACACCAGCATTCTGGAACAATGGTTCCAACCAGACCCGGACAGTTTCGACGAACACCCGCCAACCATGGTGCTGAGCGCGATCCTGGCCCACCATGGTGCGCTGAAAACGCCGGGAAATCCGGAAGCGCGCGACTGGTCGGCCACCGGCGGCTATGACCCACTGGTCGCCCTGGCGGACCTGTCGGACCGGGTGCGCCGCTGGTTCCCGCTGGCCTTCGTGGCAGATGCGGGGGAAGCGCTGCCCATCACCGCACGGTTCACCTATGCCCTTGCCGGGTTGATGGTGTGGGCGGATTGGCTGGGTTCCGACACCGCCGTCTTTCCCCTGATGGGGCCGGCGGAACTGACCGGCTGGGGCGATGACCGGTTTGCCTGGTCGCAGGCGCAGGCAAGGGAGATGCTGCGCGCGCGCCATCTGGATGCCGCCCGGCGCCAGACCGGGGCCGCCGCTTTGCCCTGGCACTTTGCCGGGCTGTTTCCGGTTGCCGCAGCGGCATCCTGGCAGCCCCGCCCCTTGCAAGCGGCCATGCTGGCGCTGGATGCGACCGCCCTGCGCCCCGGCGCCACCCTGGTGGCAGAGGCGGAAACCGGCAGCGGCAAGACAGAGGCCGCTGTCGCCCTGTTCCTGTCCCTGCTGCGCGCCGGAAAGGTGGACGGGATGTATTTCGCCCTGCCCACCCGCGCCTCTGCGGTACAGATTCAGGGGCGCATTCATAATCTGCTGAAGCAAGCGTTGGGGGATGCCGCCCCGCCGGTGGGGCTGGCCGTCCCCGGATATCTGAAGGTGGATGGGGATGAAGGGGTACGCCTGCCCGGCCACCGGATCGCCTGGCCGGATGGCGATGGGGATCGGCTGGACGACCGGCGCTGGGCAGCCGCCCATAGCAGCCGTTATCTGGCCGGGCCGGTGATGGTGGGCACCATCGATCAATTGCTGCTGGGCGGGTTGCAGGTGCGCCATGCCCCCCTGCGCTCTGCCGCCATGCTGCGGCAATTGCTGGTGGTGGACGAAGTTCATGCCAGCGATCCCTATATGACCGCACTGCTGGCCCATGTGCTGGATCAACACCGGGCCGCTGGTGGCATCACCCTGTTGATGTCGGCCACATTGGGTGCCGTGGCGCGGGCGGCCCTGGCCAAGACCACACGGCCCGATCTGGCCACCGCCATGGATGTCCCCTATCCCTGTCTGCTGGGGGCGGGCACGGCCCCGCTGCCCCCGGATGGAACGATGGCGGTACGGGATATCGCCCTGGAACGGCATGATCCGGCAGCGCTGGACGCATTGTTGCGCCAGGCCATCCGTGCCGCAGAGGCCGGCGCGCATGTGCTGGTGATGCGCAACACGGTGCGCGATGCGGTGGAAACCCAGGTGCTGCTGGAAAGCCTGTGCCCCGACCGGGATTTGCTGTTCCAGGTCGCGGGTCGCCCGGCCCCACACCATGCCCGTTTTGCGGCGGAGGACAGAAGGCTGCTGGATCAGGCGCTGGAAAAGGCATTTGGGGGAGAACGCAGCGAGAAGGGCTGCATCGCCGTCACCACCCAGACGGCAGAGCAAAGCCTGGATATTGATGCCGATCTGCTGGTGACCGACCTCTGCCCGGCGGATGTGTTGCTGCAGCGGCTGGGCCGGCTGCACCGCCACCGCTGGCGCAAAAGCCGGCCCGACGGTTTCACCCACCCGCGCGCCCTAGTCCTGTCACCGGGCGCTGCCGCCCTGGTGGATGGGTTGCGGCGCGATGGCAAGCCGAAACCGGGGGCAGGCAGCGGGGTTGGCACCGTCTATCGCAACCTGCTGGCCCTGGCCGCCACGGCAGAGGCACTGGCGGAAAACCCGGTCTGGCAGATACCGGCGATGAACCGGACGCTGGTGGAAAACATCACCCACCCCGATGCGCTGCTGGCCCTGGCAAAACGGCTGGATGGGGATACGGTCGGCCTGTGGAACCAGCATTTCAACCATATCCTGGGCAAGAACGCGGCAGAACGGCAAGTGGTCCACCATGTTGCGCTGGATTGGCTGAAATGGGATGCCGAAACGCTGGTTCAGGACGGGGAGGCCATGGCGGAAGTCGCCACCCGGCTGGGCGACCGCGACCGGCGGGTGGAGCTGGAAGCCGGTACGGTCGGTGCCTTCGGCCACCCCATCACCGCCCTGACCATCCCCGCCCACCTGTTGCGCGGCGTGCAGGCAGAGGCAGTGCCGGTGGTGAAGGCGGTGGCGGAGGGACTGGTGGTACAGGTGGGAGAGGTTGAATTTCTATACGATCGCACCGGCCTACGCCCAATACCCCAAAAATCCTCCATTTCGGTTATTTTACTGGACACATAAACAACTTTTAAGAATTATCTTCTTACACTAAGAATCACGGATGTTGCCGATGAACAACATCATACACACTGCAATTATACCTACCCAGATTGATTTATGCTCCAAACATTTTCCCCTCCCCGACCTGCTGGCCCTGCTGACAGCGGACGGGGTGGAGGGGTTTGACGGGTTGCTGGCGCATCAGCGTCAGCCCTGGTTCCTGTTCCTGGTGCAACTGGCCGCCCTGGCCCTGGCGGCGGATGAACAGACGGAATTGCCTGCCACGATCGATGCCGATGACTGGCGCCGCCTGCTGCTGGCCCTGACGCCGGGGGCGGAGGAAACGGCCTGGTCACTGCTGGTGGCGGACCATCGGCAGCCGGCTTTGCTGCAACCACCCGTCCGGGACGCAGCGGCCTGGGCACGGATGCAGCCATTGGGGGCCACACCCGATGCCATCGACGTGCTGATCACCGCCAAGAACCATGATGTGAAGCAGGCCCGCATCGGGGCCGCCCAGCCGCATCACTGGCTTTATGCGCTGATCAGCCTGCAGACCAGCCAGGGGTTTCTCGGACGGGGCAATTTTGGCATTGCCCGGATGAATGGTGGCTTCGGCAGCCGCCCGCTGGTGGAACTGGTGCCGTCCATGCGCTGGGGCACGCGGTTCCGGCGTGGCGTCGCGGTGGCCTTGCGGCAGCGCCACCTGCTGCGGACCCGTCAACCGGATGATTACGGCTTCGGTCCTGAGGCCCATCGCCTGCTCTGGCTTCTGCCATGGGACCGGGATGACGGCCTGCCCGTGCCCTCCCTGGACCCGTGCTTTATAGAGATCTGCCGCCGCGTGCGCCTGTGCGCCGATGCGGCTGGTACCGTGTCGGCCCTGGGGCGGCCCAGCGAAGGGACGCGCGTGGATGCCAAGGAACGCAAGGGGCTGGTGGGTGATCCCTGGATACCCGTGAACCGCGGCACCGGCGGTGCCTATACTGTCTCCGGCGAAGGCTTCCGGTATGACCGGGTGGCCGACCTGCTGTTCGACAAGACCAAGTTCGACCTGCCCCTGGCGCTGACGCCCCTTCGGGGCGACCCGGAAGATATGTGGGTACATCTGTCCGCCCTGGTCCGTGGCCAGGGCAAGACAGAGGGGCTGCATGACCGGGCCCTGCCGGTGAACCCGCGCATCATGCAGCGGATCGCCCAGGAGGATGAGCGCGAGAAGGCGCATGAACTGGCCAAACGCATGGTGGAGGAGGCCAAGACCTGCATCAAGGCCGTGAAGGGCGGCCTGCTCTGTCTGGTGCAGGGGGCGCCGGAGAAGATCAACTTCGAGGATAAACGCGCCCAGGCGACACTGACGGCCCTGGATCAGGAGATCGACAAGGTCTTCTTTGGCCATCTCTGGCGGATACTGGGGGCAGACACTGACGAGGCCCGCCTTGCGGCGGATATTGGCTGGCGGCAATGCCTGCATGATCTGTCGGCAACGGCTTTCCGGCGCGGCTGTAACCGGCTGCCGGCCCCGTCGGCACGGCGGGAACGCAGCCTTGTGCTGGCCGAAAGCCTCTATCGCGCCAGCCTTTACAAACACCTGCCCTTGCCGAGGCGCGCAGCGCCCGAGACGGAGGAAGCGGCATGATTCTGGCCGAAACCGACACCACCCAGGTGCGGACCACCGCGCAGACGGTCGCCGCTCTGGCCCGGCACATGACCAAGGAACGGCAGGGCACCGGCGGCATGGCGCAGTTGCGCCGCATGGACCCGCTGGGAATACCGCCACCGGTTTTCTGGAAATTGCTGGCGGATGAATTCGGGACCGACCCGCTTCCCCAAGCGCGCGAACAGGCCTGGGCCGTCATCATCCAGGCCATGGCCATGATGGCGCCGGACGGGCACCGGCCCAAGCTGCGCCCTGGTCAGGTGCTGGCCGATGCGGGCTATCCCGAAGGCCGCTTCATTCGCCTGCTGCGGGCAGACGGTGAAGGGCTGGCGACGGAAATCCGCACCCTGGCCCGCTGGTCGGCCTCCAAGGCACTGGCCTTTGATTGGGCCGATCTGGCCGATCTGGTGCTGGCGCGGGCCAGCCGCAACCCCGATTGGGCTGAGCGGCAGGCCATCCGCCTTGCCCGTTCCTATTTCACCGCCGCCGGCAAGAAGCCCGGCGCCGATACCCCTGTTGCGAGTGGAGAAGAAGCATGACGCTTCCCCGTTTCCTGCAAATCCACACCCTGACGCCCTATGCCGCCGCCCTGTTGAACCGGGATGATGTGGGCCGGGCCAAGCGCCTGCCCTTTGGCGGGGTCAACCGCACCCGCGTATCCTCGCAATGTTTGAAGCGGCATTGGCGCACGGCGGTGGGGGAATGGTCGCTGGAAGGGCTGGGCGCACCAATGTCCGTCCGCTCCCGCCAGACCTTCGTGCAGCAGGTGGCCCAGCCGCTGCGGGAAGAGGGCTTTGCCGAAGAGGCCATCCTGGCGGTGGTGGAGGCGTTCCAGGCCGTGCTGCTGGGCGAAAGCGCCAAGGCCAAGGCAGAAAAGGCCAAGGGCAAGGACAAGGACGCGGAGAATGAACGCGATCCGCTGGCGGATTTGAAAACCGGTCAGGTGCTGGTGCTGGGCCGACCGGAGGTGGAGTTCATCCTGTCCCAGGCCCGCACCCTGCTGACGGCCGCCACGACGGCCAAGGATGCCCGCAAGGCGGTGGAGGCCCTGTTCAAGGATAAGGAGACGCTGGCCAACCTGAAGGCGTTGCGGCTGGCCAGCGGGCTGGATGCCGCCCTGTTCGGGCGCATGGTGACGTCGGATATTCTGGCGCGCGGCGATGCCGCCGTGCATGTCGCCCACAGCTTCACCGTGCATGGGGAGGAAAGTGAGCCTGAATTCTTCACCGCCGTTGATGATCTGGAAAAGGCGGCGGGGGAACTGGGCAGCGGCATGATGGGCGACAGCGAACTGACCAGCGGTCTGTTCTATAGCTATGTCGTCATCGATCTGCCGCTGCTGGTCTCCAACCTGGAGGGCTGTGCCGTTGCGGATTGGGAAAAGGCTGACCGCACGCTGGCCACCGGTGTGGTGGAACGGCTGATCCGGCTGATCGCATCCGTCTCCCCTGGTGCCAAATTGGGCTCCACCGCACCCTATGCCTATGCCCATACGGTGCTGGTGGAACTGGGCGACCGGCAGCCCCGCACCCTGGCCAATGCGTTCTTGAAGCCGGTGCGGGTTGCCGCCGGTAACGATCTGGCGGCTCAGGCCAATGAACAGTTGGCGGGATACCTCACGCGGTTCGATGGCATGTATGGGCCGGGCGAACAGCGTCTGATCGCCAGCCTGGATGATGTGCCCGCCCTGCCGGCAAAGCCCATAGCCGAACTGGCGAACCTGACCGCACAGGTGGTGACAGCCTTGGGTGGCACGCCGTCATGATCGATATTCTGGTCATGCACCTGCAGGCGCCGATGATGTCCTTTGGCGCACCGGTGATTGATGAGATCGGGCCGACGGAACGGTTTCCCGGCCTGTCTCTGTTGACCGGCCTGCTGGGGAATGCGCTGGGCCTGTCACATGGCGATGCGGCTGCGCTGGACCGGTTGCAGGCGCGGTTGCGACCGCTCTGCCTGGAGATACCGACGGATACGGATAGCGAAATGCTGACCGATTACCAAACGGTGGACCTGGGCCAAATCTTTATGAACGGTACCGGCTGGACGACGCGCGGCCGGCGAGAGGATAAGGGCAGCGGAAGCGCCACCCGCGGCACCCATATCCGCCTGCGGGATTACCGGGTGGAAACGGCGATGATGGTGTTGCTGCACCTGACCGACGCCGGCGAGACACCAACAGTGTCCGACCTGCTGGCCGCCCTGCGCCAACCAGCCCGCCCCCTGTTCATCGGGCGCAAGCACTGCCTGCCGGCGGGGTTCATCGGTGTGGAGGTAATGACGGCCCCCGATCTGTTCCAGGCGGCACAGACCCTGCTGGCCAGGGGCCTGCCCGCCCAACCACATCAGAAAGCACCTCCCGCCCCGGTGACCGGTGTCTGGGCCGAATGGCCGGCAGATGAGGCCGGTGGTCAGCCTTTCCACCAGGAGGAAGCAAGGCTGGTGGATCGGCGCGACTGGCGCAACCAGATCCATGGCGGTGAGCGGCTGGTATATCGTGGGCATATCGGTGTACAGGGGGCAGCATGACGGGACAGGCCCTGCATATGCTGCAACTGCCGCTGGATGGACGACGGATAGCGGCCTTCGCACTGGCCCATGGGCTGGGGAACGATATCAGCGACGGGGATGGCGGCTATGTCGCCCATGCTCTGCTAGCGGCGCTGTTCGGCCCCAATGCGCCAAAGCCATTTGTACTTCAACCGCGACCGCACATGCCGGGTGCGGTTGATCTGCTGGCTTACAGCCCCGTTCCACTGGCCACCCTGCGGGGACAAGCGGACCTGACGGCCCACCCGCTGGCCCATGCAGCAGTGGATTGGAGCGGCGCCGCTGACAAGCCCATGCCAGCGCACCTTCCGGAAGGGATTATACTGGGTTTTCAGGTTCGCATCTGTCCAACCGTGCGTCTGGCACGGGGGGCCTCAGAAAAAGAACCAGGTGCAGAACTGGATGCCTTTCTGGCCGCGCTGGACCAATGGAAGGCCAAAGGCGGAATGGAAACGCCAGAACCCGTTCGTGAAACAGTCTACCAACATTGGTTGAGCAGCCGCCTGCTGGGGGTGGAGTTGTTGGACCTGCGGCTGGAGGGGCTACGCCAGGTCAGCCTTTCCCGCCGCACGGCTGCCCTCTCCATGGATGACAGGCGCCCATTGAAGAGCTTCCGCAAACCGGATGCGCTTTATGCTGGACGGTTCCGGGTAATAAATAGCCAATATTTGCGTGAAAGTTTGGCACGCGGCATCGGGCGGCACCGCGCTTTTGGCTTCGGCATGTTGCTTCTGCGCCCTTCTGGGTGAGCAGGTCACTTCCACGCCCTGGCCTGCTTGTGTGTCCCTGAAACGGCAAAAGCCAGCAACCCATTGGGATTGCTGGCTTTTATTGGATGCGGGGACAGGATTTGAACCTGTGACCTTCAGGTTATGAGTTTGAAAATTATTCATACGATTACGTACTCTTGGATACGTCAGAATCACCTAAATACCTGATAATACTTTTGATATTTTGACTTTTATGTACGACCAGATACCATCATCAGCGTTCCGATTTTATCTCATCTGGTAGCTATATGGTAGCTGATACCAAGCACCAGGATGGCGCTTCCGGTGTTTCTGGAGATGGATGATGGCAAAGCTCTCCAAACGTTCCGTGGATGCCGCGGCTGCCGGTCCGACCCTGAAGATGGTCTGGGATGACGAGTTGCGGGGGTTCGGCGTTCGCATCCATCCCACGGGTCGCAAGGTCTATATCGTGAAGTGCCGGATCAACGGGCAACAGCGGTTCATCACGATTGGCCAACATGGCCCGGTGACTGCCGACCATGCGTGGGCGCGGGCCTATGAAATCCTTTCGGAAGCGAAAAATGGGCGCGATCCGGCACATGAGCTCGATCAGGCGCGGAAGGCCCCGACCATGAAGGCGCTGGGAGAGCGGTTTCTGGAGGAGCATGTCGCTGTACGCTGCAAGCCTTCGACCCAGTATGAATATCGGCGGTCGGTCGAGTTGTTTATTAGCCCCAAGATCGGCACCCGCCGGGTCACGGATATCCAACGCCGGGATATTGCGGAACTCCACCATTCGCTGCGGCACATCCCCTACCAAGCCAACAGAACCCTTGGCGTGTTATCCAAGATGTTCAATCTGGCTGAAGTCTGGGGCCTTCGACATGACGGCAGCAATCCCTGTCTGCTTGTGAAGAAGTTCCCGGAGGAAAAGCGGGAGCGCTTCCTCAGCGCGGACGAATATGCAGCACTCGGGCGGACACTGGCCGAGTTGGAAGCAGCGAAATCGGAGCCGGTTTCCGTCATCGCTGCCATCCGGTTGCTGATGCTAACGGGTTGTCGGCTTGGCGAAATCATGACCTTGAAATGGGCCTATATCGACTGGCAGGCCAAGGCGTTCAGGCTGCCGGATTCCAAAACGGGGGCCAAAGTCGTTCTGTTCGGAGAGGCTGTCGCTGCCGTCCTTCGCGCCATTCCAAAGCTACCGGATAATCCGTGGGTTATCACGGGCACAAAGGAGGGAGCCAGACTGACAGACCTGCAACCACCATGGCGGCGTATTCGGCGACGGGCAGGACTGGACGATGTACGCATTCACGATTTGCGCCATTCGTTTGCCAGCGGCGCGCTGTTCCTGGGCGAAGGGTTGCCGATGATCGGGAAGCTGCTCGGCCATACGCAGGTGCAGACCACCGCCCGGTATGCCCATCTGGCACTTGATCCGGCCAGGAATGCGGCAGAGAAGGTGTCCGGCTTCATTGCAAAGCAGGCTGCTGGCCTTCAAGTGCTCGATTCAGATCGAGGACGCCGGTTCAGAATCGTTGGTCGACGCTTCATCAATGTCAGCTCTTCTTGAACCACAGGGGCGACGCGAAGAACGCCTAACGTCGCCGCCACCACAGCCATAAGCCTGTGATGCACAGGCCGGCAGTGACCAACCCTGCCAGCAGCACTAGAATCCGACCGAACAGACCCAAGCTGTTGATTTCCACGCGGAACTGACCCGGAATGCACCCTGTTCTACAGCGTGTTGTTTGTGGTGGAAATGGCATTGATGCTGCGCGCCATCCGGAAAGGTCCGGAACCGGACGATGACCCGATTGCCCTGCCCCGGTCCGGCACCCTTCAGCCCGCGGAATGACAATCATGATCCTGCACGAAATTCTCGATTATGGGACGCTGCGGCTGATCTGGTGGGTGTTGCTGGGCGTGCTGCTCATCGGCTTTGCGGCAACTGACGGGTTTGACTTGGGGGCCGCCATGCTCCTGCCGGTGATCGACCGGGATGATGTCGAACGGCGCACCATCATCAACAGCGTCGGCCCGGTTTGGGAAGGCAACCAAGTTTGTTTCATTCTGGGGGGCGGGGCCATCTTCGCCGCCTGGCCCCCCTCTATGCCGTGTCCTTCTCCAGCTTCTATCTGGCCATGTTCGTAGTCCTGGCGGCGCTGATCCTGCGACCGGTGGCGTTCAAATACCGCTCCAAGCGCCCCGATCCGCGCTGGCGCACGACCTGGGACTGGGCGCTTTTCGTCGGTGGCTTCGTCCCTTCCCTGATCTTTGGCGTGGCCGTCGGCAATGTGCTGCAAGGCGTCCCTTTCCGCCTCAATGAGGATCTGCGGGCCTTCTATGAGGGGCCGATTTTGGCCTGTTGAATCCATTCGCGCTGCTGTGCGGGCTGTTGTCGGTCACCATGCTGGCCACCCACGGTGCCGCATGGCTGGCCTTGAAGACGGATGGTGCCGTGGCCGCATGGGCGCGTTCGGTGGGGTTGATCACCGCCTTGTTAACCCCCGCCTTGTTCGCACTGGCCGGATTGGCGCTGTTCCTTTGGGTTGACGGTTATCACCTCGCCAGCGAAGCGGTGAGCGATGCTCCCTCGAACCCGCTGCTGAAAACCGTCGCGTCAGCGCCGGCATTATGGTTCACCAATTACCACAGCTACCCCTTCCTGCTGGTGGCCCCAGTGCTGGGACTGGTCGGCCCGCTTCTGGTCTGGGCTGGACTGAAGGCGCATCGGGAGGGGCTGACACTGATCATGTCCGGCTTGTCGATTTTTGGGATTATCGCCACGGTCGGCGTCTCAATGTTCCCGATCATCCTGCCCGGCTCCATCGCCCCCGTCAGCAGCCTGACCGTGTGGGATAGCTCATCGTCGCATCAGACCCTGTTCATCATGCTGGCCGTGACCGTGATCTTCCTGCCCATCGTGCTGGCCTACACGGCCTGGGTCTATCGCATCCTCTGGGGCAAGGTTGATGTCGAGGCCATCCGCCAGGGCAATGGTCATCATTATTTACGTGTGATCGGTTGCAGCGGTTTCGTTCAACCCTGGAATTTTGACAACCAAAACTGGACTTGTTTCCGCAGCATCGCTGAGTAATGGAAACAAGCTTATTCAAGGAGATGCAGCATGTGGTACTTCGCCTGGACCCTCGGCATGCCGCTGGCTGCCGCCTTCACCGTCTTGAACGCCATGTGGTTTGAAATGCGGGAAGACGCCAAGCAAAAGCGCGCGGACATGCGCACGATCTGAGAACACGCATTCCCAATCGCCGTACCCGCGGCGTGCGCCCTGAGATGAACTGCAACGCCTCCGCCCCGACACTCAGGGGCGGAGGCGTTCGGCTTTCAAAAGGAGTATCACCGCAACTCAGCAGAAAATTGCGAATTAGAATTTATCAAATGTCAAAGCGGCGTGGCTTGGGCCCGGCCATTCTTGATCCGTGATGCACGCCATCCCCAATGGCGCTCATCGGTGTCCCCCAAACTCAAGGAAGCGCCGTCATGACCACCACCCCCGGTTTTCCCCGCCTGAACGAGCCCGCGCCGCATTTCGAGGCGCGCACCACCCATGGCAACCGCTCGCTGTCCGATTACAAGGGCCGCTGGCTGGTGCTGTTCGCGCATCCGGCCGATTTCACGCCCGTTTGCACGACGGAGTTCACGGCCTTTGCCCGTGCCTATGACCGGTTCCAGGCGCTGAACTGCGACCTGCTGGGCCTGTCCATCGACAGCGTCTTCGCGCATCTGGCCTGGGTGCGCAATATCAAGGAGAAGTTCGGCGTCGAGATTCCGTTCCCCATCATCGAGGACATCTCGATGGCCGTCGCCAACGCCTATGGCATGGTGCACCCCGGTGCCGCCGACACCCAGGCCGTGCGCGCCACCTTCATCATCGACCCCGAAAGCCGCCTGCGCGCCATGATCTATTACCCGATGAGCAATGGCCGCTCCATCGAGGAGGTGCTGCGTCTGGTCACGGCCTTGCAGACCAGCGACACCCATGGCGTGGCGACGCCGGAAGCCTGGTGTCCCGGCGACAAGGTGATCGTCCCGCCACCCAAGACGGCCGCCGATGCCGAGGCGCGCGCCAGCCAGGGCTATGAGACGACGGACTGGTACTTCTCCAAGAAGTCGCTCTGAGCCCGGTCATCGGGAGCCGCTTGCGCTTTGTCAAGGCGCAGGCGGCCTCCGCATGATCGACTGCCGACAGATTGCCTGACTGGAAGACGGAGGAAAGATGCGCGCCACGCTTGTTGCCCCCCTGATGCTGTTGGCCCTGGCCCTGCCAGCCGCCGCCGCTGACCGGCCGGCGGCCCCGACCCAGCAGACGAAGTACGAACTTTACGTCACCGCAACCGAAGCCCATTCCCTGATGGTGGGCGGCCAGAAGCGCCACATCCTGGTCGATGTGCGCGACCCGATTGAGGCGATGTTCACCGGCAGCACCGCCATGGCCGATATCCAACTGCCCTGGATGACGGCCGACCCAACCGCGTTCAATGCCGAAAAGGGCACCTACAAGATGGTCCCAAACCCGCGTTTCGTACCGGAGCTGGAAAGCCGGCTGGCGGCACTGAAGGCGGACAAATCCACACCACTGATCATCATGTGCCGGTCGGGCAGCACGCGCAGCGCCCCCGTCGCCAACCTGCTGCATGAGCAGGGCTATGCGGCAGTCTACAGCATGGTGGACGGGTTCGAGGGGGAACCGGCGAAGGACGGTCCCAACAAGGGCGTCCGGCTGATTGGGGGCTGGCGTAATTCCGGCCTGCCCTGGGGATACAGGATCGATCCGGCCAAAGCTTATCTGGGCAAAAAGGAAGAGATGCAATGACGCCGACGCGAACCCTCGCCCTACTGGCCGGCCTGCTTCTGCTGGCGTCACCCGTTGCGGCCAAGGACAGCCTGTTCGTCACCCTGACCAGTGCGGATCCGCAGACCCAGGCCATGGCCTTGGTCCTGTCGCAGCAGGCCCTGCAGCGCCAGACGCCGGTTCGCATCCTGCTGTGCGGTCACGGCGGTGATCTGGCGCGCAAGGACTATCAGGGTCCTGCCCTGAAACCGTCCGGCAAGACAGCGCAGCAGATGCTCCAGGGTCTGATCCAGGCGGGAGCCACTGCCGAACTGTGCGCGCTCTACCTGCCCAACAGCGATGGTCGCACGACAACCGACCTCATCGATGGCGTTGCCCCCGTGACGCCGCCCGTGATCGGCGAGCATATGGACCGGCCCGATGTCCGCTATCTCAGCTTCTGACGCCCCTTCCGACGCTTCGTCGCCCCTTGCCCATGCCCCGCCGTCGCTGTTCACCATCGTCATGGGTATCGGGGGGCTGAGTCTGGCATGGCGTAAGGCCCATGGGACCCTGGGCGCGCCTTCCATGGTGGGCGAGACCCTGCTGCTGCTGGCCGCAGGGCTGTTCGTGGTGATTGCCGGCACCTATCTGTTCAAGGCCATCCGTCACCCCGCCATGGTGAAAGCCGATCTTCATCATCCCGTGAAGGTCAATTTCATCTCGGCTGCCTTCATTGCCATGATGATTCTGGGCAGCGGCCTTGCCCCCTATAGCTATTGGGCGGAGGTCGTTTGGGCGGCCGGTGCCCTGATGCAGTTGCTGGGCGCTTTGTGGATCATTGGCCGCTGGATCACGCAGGAACAGCCGATCGGTGCCGCCAATCCGGCTTGGTTCTTGCCTGTGGTGGGCAATATCCTGGCCCCGATTGGCGGTGTCGCGTTCGGCTACAACACCCTGTCCTGGTTCATGTTCGCCATCGGGCTGTTCTTTTGGCTTGGCCTATTGCCGGTCCTGTTGAACCGCATCCTGTTCCATGCCCGCATGCCACCCAAGCTCTGGCCGACCCTGGCCATTCTGGTGGCGCCACCGGCTGTTGGCTACCTGTCCTGGCAAGCCCTGGCGGGCGGACAGACGGATATCGTTTCGCAATTGTTGTTCGCGCCGGCCCTGTTCATGGCGCTGATCTTGATCAGCCGCGCCAGGCAAATGGCCGCCGCCCCCTTTTCAATGGCCTGGTGGGGATACACGTTTCCCAGTGCTGCCCTCTCCTTGGTCTGTTTACGGCAGGCGGAACTGGGGATGATGCCGGGCGGTGCGATCTCCGCAGGTTTTGTGCTGGTCCTGGCCACGGGCCTGCTGTCTCTGGTGGCGGTGCGGACTGTAGCCGGCCTTATGCGCGGAACATTGCTGGTACCGGATTGAAATATCGGTTGGCCCGTTCAGTCACGGGCCAACCGTCCCAATTCGTCGGGCCGCATCAGGGTGATGTTACCACGTTCCTGGGCGATCCAGCCGCGACGGGCGAATTCCTGCAGGGTCCGCGTCACCACCTCGCGCGCGGTCCCCAATTCGCTTGCCAATGACTGGTGGGTGCCAGCCACCTTACCATCCACGGCGCGCGCGGCGAGATGCGCCGCCAGCCGCACATCCATGCGGCGGAAGGCCACCTCCTCGATCACGGTGAACAGGTCGGTGATGCGTTTTGAATAAGCGGTGAAGACGAAACGGCGGAATTCCGCCGACCGCGCCACCAGATCCTCGAAATCCTCGCGGGAAATCAACGCTGCGCGGATTGCCGTCTCCGCCAGACCTTCGGCCGTATAATCCTCATAAGCCAGCAGACAGGCGGTGGTCAGCACACAGCTTTCGCCACCCTGCACCCGGTACAGCAGGATTTCCCGACCGGTGTCGGATGTCTGCTGCACCCGGACGATGCCGTCCAGCAGCAGCAGCAGGGCCGTGGGTGCCTGCCCCGGCCCAAAAATCCGCGTCCCTTCCGGCAGCGCGGCGATGCGGGCGCGGCGCAGCAGATCCTGCCTTGTATCCTGTGACAATCGGGAAAGACCCTGGAAACGCGCCGTCCAATCCTCGGGCCTGTCTGTCATGTCCATCCATTCATCGTCGCCGAGCCACCAGGTCGATCACGGCGGATCGACCATTATGGCCTGTGCCTTCGCAAAGCTCGGTTTCATATTCTTCCAGAACAATGATGTCACACCCGGCGAAGGCAGTTTCAAGCAGAGAATGCGAATAAAGCTGATCCGCGACCTTTGGCCCACCGGTGCCATGGTTGAGTTGTTTATGGGTATAGCCATGAACCAGGATCAGCCCGCCCGGCCGCACGCAGCGCTGCATGCCCGCGAAGATGCTGTCACGCAGGGCCGGCGGTGCGAACTGGAAGAAGATGCCGACCACGGCGTCGAAAGCGCCCGCTGGCCAGTCATAGGTCGCGGCATCGGCCTGATGGAAGATGGCATCGACGCCACGCGCCTCTGCCAGACACCGTGCCTTGTCGATGGCGTTCAGGGAACCGTCCCACGCCGTCACCGCACATCCTTGTTCCGCCAACCAGACGGAGTTGCGTCCCTCGCCATCGGCAATGCAAAGAACCCGATCACCCGGAGAAAAATGCCGGCCATGACGCAGCAGCGCCTGGGCCGGTTGGGTCCCGAACACATATTCGTTCGTTGAGAACCGTTCGTTCCAATCCATCCCGAAGCCTTCGCGATGTCAAAATTCCGGCCAGCTTTGCCAGAGCATATAGGCCGCCACGACAAAGATCAGCCCGGCGAAGACGCTGGTCAAGGCACCCTTGCCCGATAATCGCCGGGCCAGCACCGTCCCCGCCATGCCACCGGCGATCCCCCCCAGGATGAAGGCGACCGCCAGTCCCCAATCGACCAAGCCGGAAAAGGCATAGTTCACAGCCGTGGTCAGGCCGAAGGCGGTGACGGCGACAAGGCTGGTGCCGACGGCATTGATCATCGGCATGCGGGTGGAAGCGAGCAGCCCCGGCACGATCAGGAAACCGCCGCCGATCCCGAAAAAGCCGGAGAAGGTGCCGGTCGCCAGACCGAAACTGACGACCTTGCCGGCATTGTCACGGCTGCACTGGGCGCCCGGCTCGCCCGTGGCATGACGGTTACGCAGCATCAGGACGCCTACGACCAGCATGACCAGCGCGAACAGGAACAGCAGCTTGTGGCCGTCGATGGCCTTACCCAGCGTCGATCCCGCCGCCGCACCGATGATGCCCGCCAGGGCATAAATCGCGCCGCAGCGCCATTTCACCGTGTGGGCGCGGGCATGGTGACCAAGACTGGCGGCGGCGTTCACCGCCACGGCCAGCGCGCTGGTGCCGATGGCCACATGCGGGTTGGCGACGCCGACCAGATAGACCATCAGCGGTACGGCCAGGATGGAGCCGCCACCCCCGACCAGCCCCAGCGTCAACCCGACCAGACCGCCCGAAAAGCCGCCAAGCAGATAATGCAGTGTGTCATGCATGGGTTTTCCCCGTCCGGGAACCGGCGGACCGGTCACAGGACATTCAGCGGCACTTTCAGGAAGCACGTGCCCGATGCGTCGGGCGGCGGCAAATGGCCTGCCCGCATGTTCACCTGCAAGGAGGGCAAGATCAGCCGCGGCATATCCAGGGTGGCGTCCCGTGCGGTACGAAAGGCGATGAACTGTTCCCTGCTCTTGCCGGCACCGACATGGATATTATGCGCCTTCTCCGCCGCCACGCTGGTTTCCCAGCGAATATCGCGGCCATCGGGCGCGTAATCGTGGCACATGAACAGCCGCGTCGCATCCGGCAGCGCCAGCACCTTCTGGATGGAGTCATAAAGCACACCGGCATCACCGCCGGGAAAATCCGCCCGCGCCGAACCCGCATCGGGCATGAACAGCGTATCACCGACAAAGGCGGCGTCCCCCATCACATGGGTCATGCAGGCCGGCGTGTGGCCGGGCGTGTGGATGGCCACGCACGCCAAGTTCCCGACATGATAGGTATCGCCATCGTCAAACAGGCGGTCGAACTGCGACCCATCGCGCTGAAACTCCGTACCCTCGTTGAAGATCTTGCCGAAGGTCTCCTGCACGATGGTGATGTTGCGACCGATTCCCAGCCTGCCGCCCAGGATGCCCTGGATATAGGGCGCGGCGGACAGATGATCGGCATGGACATGCGTCTCGATCAGCCATTCAACGGAGAGCTGGCGCTTCCTGACGAATGCAATGATCTCGTCGGCATGGGTATAGCTGATGCGACCGGCGGCATAGTCGATATCCATCACACTGTCGACGATGGCACAGGCGGCGGAACCGGGATCCTTGACGACATAGGAGATCGTGTTGGTCGCCGGATCGAAGAAGCCGGTCACCTCAGGCTTCACGATGGCGTTCAATGCGTAGGGTGAGGTCATCGACTTGTCCCTCTCTAATCGGGCCGGATGTCATGCGGAGCGACAGGACTTCAGCCCCAGCAGCCGGTAGGCTGGGCAAAAGCCGAACAGGCCAGTCCCCAACATGATCAAGGCAACGACAATGCCAGCAATCATGGCCGTACCGGCCGGGATGAAGCCGAGGATCAAGGCCAAAGCCAATACTAGGCCCAGCACAACCCGCAGCACGCGGTCGATGCCACAGACATTCGGGGTCATGGCAGCTTCTCCTGTCGCAAGAATGAACGTAGCGACAAGCTGAACCCGTTCATCTTTTGCGTCGGTGACTGAAGTCACCAAACCTGTGGGGGAAAGATATCGTCAGAGGCCATGACGGACAGCGCCCATCCTCGCTGACGAAGACAATCTCGACTGCCACGCCTTGGGCCTGGAAATCGGCATAGGCCTCTTTCAGATCAGGCAAAAGGCACGGGCCACACCAGCTTGCACCGAAATAGAGCAGCCCAGGGTACCATGTCTGGTGGCAGCTCCGCCGGCGCCATTCCCGCCGATGCGACCCGGCTCACGACCGCTTATTCGAGTTCATTTTAACATCAGCGGAGATGATCTCGACACTGGCTGTCTTCCCTACTGCCAGTTCCAAGCCAGGGGGGGATGATCGATATGAATGCGGACGGGATGCGTTGGGCAAGACGCACCCAAGTGGATGTCGGCGCCACATTGGGCTGGCCGAGATGGCTCGTCCAGACAGAGACAGGCAGCAAGTGACCTGCGGTTGGATTGAAACCGGCATGAATGGGGGGGAAGGCGTGGGTGAAATGAGCCAGCGTATAATACCAGTCAATTGTCATGCGGCGATAAGACAACCGTTCAAGACCCGATCTCTCCGCTGGCGCGGGGGTAAATAAAAATCCGATCACGGCTGAAACAGGCCAGCAGAACAGCCACGCCCAGGCCGGCAGCAAGGCCCGTCAGCATCCAGCGATAGCCAAGCCAATCCAGCAGGATACCGGCCAG
>CALRQC020000019.1:0-102653 GCA_943370215.1 Azospirillum sp. RU38E | reverse complement strand
TCAGGCGCGGGGCGGCCAGCAGGGCGCGGCCGATGGCGACCCGCTGCTTCTCCCCGCCCGACAGGTCACGCGGGCGGCGATCCAGCAGCGGGCCGATATCCAGCAGGTCGGTGATGTCGGCCAGCGTGGCCGGGGCCTGGTGGCGGGCGAACAGCCTTCCATAGCGCAGGTTCTGCCGCACACTGAGATGCGGGAAAAGCCGCGCTTCCTGAAACACATAGCCGATGCGGCGGCGATGCGGCGGCAGATCCGTCAACGCCACCCCGTCCAGCCGGATATGCCCGGTTGCCGGGCGCAGCAGCCCGGCGATCAGGTTCAACAGGGTGGTCTTGCCGGCCCCGGATGGGCCGGTGATGGCGGTCAGGCCCGGCCCGGCGGCAAAACGCGCGGCGAGCGTGAAATCGCCGCGCCGATAGGTCAGGTCCAGATCAAGCATCCGTCCCCTCCACCCGCCGGCGTACCCGGCGGGCCAGCAGCTCACTGGCCACCAGGGCGATGATGGCAATCGCCGCCGATACCAGGGTCAGCCGCAGCGCCGGCCCATCGCCGCCCGGCACCTGCAAATGGCTGTAAATGGCCGATGGCAGCGTCTGGGTGACGCCGGGAATGTTGGACACAAAGGTGATGGTGGCCCCGAATTCCCCCAATGCCTTGGCAAAGCACAGGATGGCGCCGGCCACCACGCCGGGCAGGGCCAGCGGCAGGGTGACGGTGGCGAACACGGCCCAGGGTGGGGCGCCCAGCGTGCCGGCGGCCTGTTCCAGCCTTGTATCCACCGCCTCCAGCGACAGGCGGATGGCCCGCACCAGCAGCGGAAAGGCCATGACGGCACAGGCCAGCACCGCCCCGGTCCAGTTAAAGGCCAGCACGATGCCGATTTCTGCCAGCAGCCGGCCCAAAGGCCCCTGCCGCCCGAACAGAATCAACAGGATATAGCCGGTGACGACCGGCGGCAGCACCAGCGGCAGGTGTACCAGCCCATCCAGCAGGATACGCCCCGGAAAGGGCCGCCGCGCCAGCAGCCAGGCCACGGCAATGCCGGGCGGCAGGCTGACCAGGGTGGCCCAGGCGGCCACCTTCAGCGACAGCGCAATCGCTGTCCATTCCTCTGCTGTGAACCAGTCCGCCAAGGCTTATCCTAATCTCCCTCAACCGCCGAGCGGCGGCGCCCGCCGCCGTGGCTTTACTTCACCAGAACCGTAAAGCCTTGTTCCTCAAAATGCCGTCGCGCGGCGGGGCTGGAAAGGAATTCCAGCAGCTTGGCTGCCCCGCCCTGGCCGCTGGCCAGCAGGGCGGCCGGATATTCGATGGGGGCGTGGCTGCCCGCCGGGAAGGTGGCGACGATGGATACGCCCGGTTCCGCCCGCGCATCACTGAGATAGACGATGCCCGCCGGTGCCTCCCCCCGCGCCACCAGGGCCAAGGCGGCGCGGACATTTTCCGCCTGGGCGATGCGGCCCTGCACCTTGTCCCACAGGCCCAGCTTGGTCAGCGCCGCCTTGCCATATTTGCCGGCGGGTACGCCGGCGGTATCGGCCATGGCCAGCTTGCCATCGACACCCAGCAGGGCGGGCAGGTCGGCAATGGTGCCGGGCTTGGCCCCCGCCTTGGCCACCAGCACCAACTGATTGCCCAGCAGCGTCACCCGGCTTTCCGGGCGGATCAGGTTCTGCTTGGCCAGATGGTCCATCCAGTCCTGATCGGCGGAAATGAACATATCCGCCGGTGCCCCTGCCGCAATCTGCTTGGCCAGGGCGGAGGAGGCGGCATAGGAGACGGTGGCGGCCGCCCCGCCCTTGGCCTTGTAATCGGCCAGTGCATTGTCCAGCGCTGTCTTCAGGCTGGCAGCGGCGAAAATGGTGACGGGCCGTTCCTGCGCCGGGGCATGAACAGGCGACAACATCAGCAGCAGACCGGCCAGCAGGCCGGCAATCACGGGGCGGCGGAGAAGCGACATGGCGGGCAGCATCCTGGCGATGGGGGTCCGTTATGTCTATCAGGATATAGCGTGAAAGGGCCGGGGGCGCCACCCTGGAACCCGGCCTTGGGGCCAGTTCGCCTACCTCACAAGGATTTCTTCGCCTGTTGGGCCTTTGCAGCCTATATTCCTGCGCATCGGTGGCCCGGTTGTCAGGGCGGGGCTGCCGGGGTGTCCCTGACAGGGCCGGTTATTCCACCGGCCGGGGCGCTGGATACATGCCCATGGAGATTGACGTGACGCATTTTTCCCCGTCCCTCGGCCGCCTGTCGTTCCGGCGGGCTGTGGCCCTGCCCTTCATGGCGGCGGCCCTGATTTTTGGTGATGTCTCCGTGGCGCTGGCCCAACGCGGCGCGCCGGAAAGCTTTGCGCCGCTGGCGGAAAAAAGTCTGCCGGCGGTGGTGAACATCTCCACCTCGCAGACGATCCAGGCCAAGCCGGGCGGGCGCTCCCCCATCCCGATGCCGGAATTCCCGCCCGGTTCCCCGTTCGAGGAATTCTTCAAGGATTTCTATGAACGCCAGCAGCAGAACCAGGGCAAGCCGCGCCGTGCCCAGTCGCTGGGCTCCGGCTTCATCATTGATGCCAGCGGCTATATCGTCACCAACAACCATGTGATTGAGGGTGCCGACGAGATCACCGTCGTCTTCCAGGATGCCGACCATACGGAGTTGAAGGCCAAGCTGATCGGCACCGACAAGGAGACCGATCTGGCCCTGCTGAAGGTCGAATCCAAGCAGAAGCTGACCGCCCTGAAATGGGGCAACAGCGATGAATTGAAGGTGGGCGACTGGGTGGTGGCCATCGGCAACCCGTTCGGCCTGGGCGGTACGGTCACCGCCGGCATCATTTCCGCCCGCGCCCGTGATATCGGCGCCGGCCGCTTCGATGATTTTCTGCAGACCGACGCCGCCATCAACCAGGGCAATTCCGGTGGCCCGCTGGTGAATGTGCAGGGTGAGATTGTCGGCATCAATACCGCCATTTTCAGCCGCACCGGCGACAGTGTGGGCATCGGCTTTGCCATCCCCGCCAACATGGCCCGCACCGTGATTGAGGAATTGCGCAAGGGCGGCAAGGTGCGGCGCGGCTGGCTGGGCGTGCAGATTCAGAGCGTGACGCCCGCCATCGCCGAAAGCATGGGCCTGCCCAATGACAAGGGCGCCCTGGTCGGCACCGTCACCGATGGCAGCCCCGCCGCGGCCGCCGGCCTGAAGCCGGGCGACGTGATCCTCAGCTTTGATGGCAAGGATGTGGCCAATAACCGCGCCCTGCCGCGCATGGTGGCCGAAACCCCGGTGGGCAAGAAGGTGACGGTCGCCATCTCCCGCAAGGGGGTGAAGCAGAATGTCACCGTCACCCTGGCCGAACTGCCGGCCAGCGTGGTCGACCCGGAGGCGGCGGAGGAAGAGGAACAGGCCAAGCCCGACGCCAAGGCCCAGCAGACCCAGGTGGAAGCGCTGGGCCTGACCCTGTCGCCGGTGACGCCGGCCCTGCGCCGTCAGTATGAACTGGCGGAGGATGCCAAGGGCGTGGTCATCACCAAGGTTGCCCCCGGCAGCGCCTCCCAGGCCCGCCAGTTACGGCCGGGCGATCTGGTGCTGGAGGTCAGCCAGCAGGCGGTGGCAACGCCGGCCGATGTGCAGGCCAAGGTGGATGCCGCCCGCAAGGCCGGCCAGAAGGCCGTGCTGCTGCTGCTGGACCGCAAGGGCGAACAGCAGTTCCTGGCCTTGCCGCTGGAAGCGGAAAAATAATCGAAGGGTAGTTACTCCCGCATTATGGGAAAGGTCCGGCGACACCCCGTCGCCGGGCCCTTTTTTTGCCTCAATAACGGGGGCCAAATGGCTTTGCCGGGTGTTTATCCGGCACTGGTGTCTCCGGCCATCATTTCAAGGGGAAAAAGAATCGGTGAAAGGAGTGTCTGTGCTGCGATTCAGCCCTTCCAACCGGGCCTGTTCATTTCATATGATCCTTCTGGATACCCGGGGATTTTAAGTGATTGTTGAGCATCATGGCTGATCATGACAAGCACGGGAATGAGGGGACCGTGACGGGCGTGGTCGTAAAGGCCAAGCCCAAGACGAAAAAACCCTCGATGTACAAGGTGTTGATGTTGAACGACGACTACACTCCCATGGAGTTTGTGGTCGAAGTGCTGGAACGGTTCTTCAACAAGAACCGGGACGAGGCGACGCGGGTCATGTTGCAGGTGCATCGCCGTGGCGTCGGCGTCTGTGGTGTGTTCACCTATGAGGTGGCGGAAACCAAGGTGACGCAAGTCATGGATTTCGCCCGCCAGCACCAGCATCCTCTGCAATGTACACTGGAGAAGGATTAGCGCCTCATGCTGTCGCGTAATCTCGAACAGACGCTGCACCGGGCTCTCGGCAACGCCAACCAGCGGCGTCACGAGTACGCAACCCTGGAGCATCTTCTTCTGGCGCTGACCGAGGATCAGGACGCGCTGGCCGTCCTTCGGGCCTGCGGGGTGGATATCACCAAGCTGCGCGCCGAACTGATCGAATATCTCGACAGCGAGTTGTCCAACCTTGTCACCAGCCGGTCGGAGGATGCCAAGCCCACCGCCGGTTTCCAGCGCGTGCTGCAACGCGCCGCCATCCATGTACAAAGCTCCGGCCGGGAGGAGGTGACAGGCGCCAATGTGCTGGTCGCCCTGTTCTCCGAACGGGAGAGCCACGCCGTCTATTTCCTGCAGGAGCAGGAAATGACGCGCTTCGACGCGGTCAATTACATCTCTCACGGCATCGCCAAAGCCCCTGGACGCGCAGAGACAAAGCGCGTTTCCGGCGCCGACGATGACGCCCAGGCGGAGAAGGTCGTGAAGAAAGGCACCGAAGCGCTTGAAGCCTATTGCGTCAACCTCAACAAGAAGGCCGCCGGCGGCAAGATCGATCCGCTGATCGGCCGGGAGCAGGAGGTGGAGCGGACGATCCAGATCCTCTGCCGCCGCTCCAAGAACAACCCGCTCTATGTCGGCGATCCCGGCGTTGGCAAGACGGCCATCGCCGAAGGGCTGGCCCGCCGCATCGTCCATGGTGAAGTGCCCGACGTGCTGAAAAATGCCGTCATCTTCGGGCTGGATATGGGCTCCCTGCTGGCCGGCACCCGCTATCGTGGTGATTTCGAGGAACGGTTGAAGGCTGTGGTCTCGGAGCTGGAGGCGCTGGAAGGCTCCATCCTGTTCATCGATGAAATCCACACCGTCATCGGGGCTGGTGCCACCAGCGGCGGGGCGATGGATGCCAGCAACCTGCTGAAGCCGGCTTTGTCCTCCGGCGCGCTGCGCTGCATCGGCAGCACCACCTACAAGGAATATCGCTCCTATTTTGAGAAGGACCGCGCCCTGGTGCGGCGCTTCCAGAAGATCGACGTCAATGAACCGTCGATCGAGGATGCGATCAAGATCCTGGAAGGGATCAAGACCTATTACGAGTCGTACCACAAGATCCGCTACACCAAGGATGC
Organism: Azospirillum sp. RU38E; assembly: GCA_943370215.1. Lineage (GTDB taxonomy): Bacteria > Pseudomonadota > Alphaproteobacteria > Azospirillales > Azospirillaceae > Niveispirillum. The sequence continues at coordinate 97,189 of CALRQC020000019.1, read as the reverse complement.
CATCCGTTCGGCAGTGGAACTGTCGGCCAAATATATTGGCGACCGCAAGCTGCCCGACAAAGCCATCGATGTGATCGATGAGGTGGGGGCCGCCCAGGCGCTGATCCCGGAAAGCCGGCGCAAGAAGACCATCACCCAGAAGGATGTGGAAGCGGTGGTGGCCAAGATCGCCCGCATCCCGCCCAAATCCATCAGCCGCGACGATAAGGAGACGCTGCTGAACCTGGAACGCGACCTGAAGACCATGGTTTTCGGGCAGAATCCGGCGATCGAGGCGCTGGTGTCGGCCATCAAGCTGGCCCGTGCCGGCTTGCGCGAAGCGGAAAAGCCGATTGGCAATTACCTGTTCTCCGGCCCTACCGGCGTCGGCAAGACGGAGGTGGCCAAGCAGCTTTCCCGCACGCTGGGGATTGAGCTGGTCCGCTTCGACATGTCCGAATATATGGAGCGCCACACGATCAGCCGACTGATCGGCGCCCCGCCGGGCTATGTCGGTTTCGATCAGGGCGGCCTGCTGACGGACGCCATCGACCAGCATCCGCACTGCGTGCTGCTGCTGGATGAGATCGAGAAGGCGCATCCCGATCTGTACAATATCCTTCTGCAGGTCATGGATCATGGCAAGCTGACGGACCATAACGGCAAGATCGTCGATTTCCGCAATGTCATCCTGATCATGACCACCAATGCCGGCGCTGCCGACATGGCCAAACCCGCTATCGGTTTCGGCCGGGAGGCGCGGGTGGGTGAGGATAAGGAAGCGATCAACAAGGCGTTCTCGCCGGAATTCCGCAACCGCCTGGATGCGATCATCCCCTTCAGCAATCTGGGGCCGGAGACGGTGACCCGGGTGGTGGACAAGTTCATCATGGAGCTGGAGGCCCAGCTTTCCGACCGTGGCGTGACCATCGACCTGTCGGACGATGCCCGCGAATGGCTGGCCAAGGAAGGTTACGATCCGGTGATGGGGGCCCGGCCGCTGGCCCGCACCATCCAGGAACATGTGAAGAAACCGCTGGCGGAGGAACTGCTGTTCGGCCGCCTGTCCAAGGGCGGGGCCGTGCGGGTGGTGCTGAACAAGGAAGGCAAGGGCCTGTCCTTCGACTATGCCGAGCCTAAGGGCGGCAAGCAGGAGGATAAGGTGGAGGAACTGGTGGATTGATGATCCAGCGGTTTCCAGCCTGATGCATAGAGGCCCGCCGGGGGAACCCGGCGGGCTTTTCTTTTGGCCATTATGGGAACGGAAATTGATGACCGACCTGACCATCCGCCCCGCCACCACCGCCGACGCCCCTGCCATCTGGCACATTATCGGCCCGACCATACGGGCTGGCGAAACCTATACGCTGGACCAGGATATGGGGGAGGGCGAGGCGCTGGCCTATTGGCTGGGGCCGGATAAGGAAACGTTTGTTGCCGTGGCGCCGGATGGGCAGGTGGTGGGCACCTATTTCATCCGTCCCAACCAGGCCGGCAGCGGGCGCCATATCTGCAATTGCGGCTACATGACCGCTGCGGCGGCCACCGGGTGCGGGGTGGCCAGGGCCATGTGTCTGCATTCCCTGGACCATGCCAGACAGCGCGGTTATCGCGGGATGCAGTTCAATTTCGTGGTCAGCAGCAACACCCGCGCGGTGGCCCTGTGGCAGGCGCTGGGCTTTACCATCGTCGGGCGCCTGCCGCTGGTCTTCCAGCATCCCCGCCTGGGCTATGTTGATGCGCTGGTGATGTTCCAGCCGCTGGTGGAGGGTTAGGCGGCGCCACCCCGCGCCAGATTCTGCCGGGCCAGATCCAGCCATTCCTTCTGCCGGGCGCGGACATGGCTGGGCGCGCGGGACAGGCGCTGCTGCACATCCTTGAACAGTTCCTGTGCCTCCGCTGGCCGGCCCATGCGCCCCAGCAGCAGGGCCAGCCGGCACAGCGGCTCCACGCCTGGATAATAATCGGCCAGCGCCCGGTATTCGCGCTCCGCCTCCGGCCCCCGATCCAGCTCGTCCAGGGCGCGGGCATAGGTCAGGTGACCCTCGGCAGACTGGTAATCGGGATGGGCGGCCCGCAGCCGGGTCAGGCTGTCCAGGGCGGCCGCCGGTTTGCCATTGCCCAACTGGGCTTCCGCCAGACCCAGCAGGATATCCGGATCGTCGGCGTGCAGGCCGGTCAGCATCGCCGTGAAATGTTCCTCCGCTTCGGCATGGTCACCCGCCGCCAGCAGGGTTTGCGCCAGTTTCAGCCGGTTCTGCACACTGGGCACATCCATCAGCCGTTCACGGGCTTCCCGCACGTCACGGCCGGGGTCCACCGCGCGGATCAGGTTTTCCTTCACCTTGTGGGCCTGGGAACTGTTGCGCAGGGAGGGCAGATAGATCGCCAGCGCGTAAACCACGCTGCCCAGGAAGGGGAAAACCAGCAGGATGAACAGCCAGTACATCTCCCGCCCGGTGCGCACCACATGCACGGCAAAGAAAATGGCAATGGCGGTGGACAGCAGGAAAATCAGTGGCATGGCGGCTTATCCGGTCAGGAAACGTGCCACTCTGGCGCACCGTCCCCCCGCTGGCAAGCCGGTTGATCCCTGCACCAAAGAGGTAATTCAACCGGTAAATCAGCCAGCAAAGCCCCGCGCCGGATCATCCGCCGACCGCTGCAGCCAGTTGCTGGCCGGGTAGTCGCAGGCCCCATCCACGACATGGATCGTATAGGCATGGCGGGACTGGGGGGAGCGGTTGGGGCCGGACAGGTGCGGCAGCAACCCATGCAGCAGGATCAGCGTGCCCTGTTTGGCTGGCAGCGGCACATAGCCATTATCCGGCGTGCAGTCGGGCCAGGGGCTGGCATCCAGCACATCCATGCGCACGCCACCCTGGCCATCGCGGGAGAAACGCTTCTTCAGCCCGTCGCGGTGCCCGCCGGGCAGCGCCCACATGCAGCCATTTTCCAGCGTGGCATCCTGCACCGCGAACCACAGGCCCACCACGCTCATCGGTTCAGTATAAAGGAAGGTGCTGTCCTGGTGGCACACCACCTCCCCACCGATATGGGGTTGCTTGAAAATATACATGGACTGCATCAACAGCGGCCTTGCCATGCCGATATCTGCCGTAATGGAAGCCAGACGCGCATCGCGGGAAAATTGGCTGAACACCGGGTCGCGGTCATGCAGGGCATGGCCGATCTTGTTGATCGACAGGGATTTTTCCTGGCGCAGATGCCCGGCTTCGTCAAACGCCTCCTCCTCAAAGAAGAAGCGGATCTGATCGCCGGACGACAGGAAATAATCGTCGCTGGTCTTCTGCTGGTTGACGGTGGAGAAGACCGAGGCATGGGCCGCCGCGTCGAACCCCTCCACCAGCCGCCCCGCCTGATCCATCAGCGCCCGACAGTCCGCCGGATCGGCAAAACCTTCCAGCAGCAGGAAACCATCGCGGTGATAGGCATCGATCTGGGCTTGGGTCAGGAAGGACATCGGCGGCAGGTCCGTTTGGGAGTGATTTTCTCTGGCTTTTACCGCCCCGGCCTTGCCTGCCGCAATCCCTGTCAGCCCGGCACCCGCCAGACATCGGTGACACGGACCTCCCGGTCCTCCAACTCCCGCGTCGTCGGCACGGCGTAGCTGGCCATCTTTTCCAGCCCCTGGGCGGGCAGATAGGCGCGGCCCGGATCGCCCAGCAGCACCAGGGTGCCACCGGCGGCCAGCCGGCGCAGCCAGCCGAGTGCGGCCTCGGCAAAGGGCCGCTCGTAACAGATATCGCCGGCCAGCACGATATCGATGCCGGGCAGATCCTGGCCGATAATGTTGGCGACATCCGCCGTCACCGTCACGCCATTGGCCGCAGCATTCAGATATGTCGCCTCCACGGCAAACGGGTCGATCTCCACCGCGCGGACGGCGGCGGCACCCGCCTGCAGGGCGGCAATCGCGATCAGGCCGCTGCCGGCGGCGAAATCCAGCACGCGGCGACCGGCCACGAGATCGGGCTGATCCAGGATCAACCGCGCCACCGCCTGCCCGCCGGCCCAGGGAAAGGCCCAGAAGGGCGGGGGCACGCCCTGGCGTTCCAGCCAATCTTCCGTGGCCTGCCAGATGGGGGTGATCTCGGTTGCCTGATACAGGCTGATATCGGGGAGCAGGGGGCCGACAGGGGCCAGGGCCGTATGGGAACGGATGAAATCAGTACGCTCAGCGGCGGTTATCGGGCGCAAAATCGGCCAATCTCAGCATCTGGTGCTGCATCTGGGGCTTGGGCAGGCTGTTGAACTGTATCCCGCCACTGCCGCCACCGCCATGGCTGCCGGGCGGCATGGCGGCGATACCGGCCATGATGGCGATCAGCAGGGTCCAGCCGGTGAAACGGGCGGCGCGGAAGGTGGACAGGCTGTCCGCCGGGTCATCCATCTCCCAGCCGCGCACCTGCACCAGCATCAGCCCGGCCGTGGCGGCCAGTGGCACCAGCACGGTCCAGCCCATGGTCAACGGCGTCAGCGCCAGCACCCACAGGCAAAAGGCCCCGGCATAGAAACCGCCCACCCAGCGCCGCGAATCGGCGGCGAACAGGCGGGCGGTGGATTTGATGCCGACCTGTTCATCATCCCGCCGGTCCTGGTGGGCATAAACCGTGTCATAGCCCAGCGTCCAGAGGATGCCCCCGGCATAGAGCAGCAGGGCCGGCCAATCGATGCTGCCCCGCACGGCGGCCCAGCCCAGCAGGGCGCCCCAGTTGAAGGTCAGGCCCAGAAACGCCTGCGGCCACCATGTCACCCGCTTCATCAATGGGTAGAGGCCGACCAGGATCAGCGAGGCCGCCCCCAGCAGGATGGAGAACAGGTTTAGTTGCACCAGGATCAGCAGCCCGACCAGGCATTGCGCGCCCAAGAACAGGAAGGCCTGCAACAGGCTGACCTGCCCGCTGGGGATGGGGCGCACGCGGGTGCGCTCCACCTGGGCATCCAGCTTATGGTCGATGATATCATTGATGGTGCAGCCGGCCCCGCGCATCACCACGGCACCGATCCCGAACAGGGCCATCAGCCAGAAATCCGGCCAGGAACCCGCGGGGGCGGCCAGGGCGATGGACCACCAGCAGGGCAGCAGCAGCAGCCAGGTGCCGATCGGCCGGTCCAGCCGGGCCAGCCGCGCATAGGGGCGCCAGCCGGCCGGCAACAGCCGGTCGATCCAGTCCCCCCTGCGAATATCGGTATGGCCACCGGCCTGACGCGGAATATCGGTCATGATGGCGCGCATCCTACCCCCGATGCGCCCCATAGGCAAAGGTGCAACCGTTTGCCGGATACGGCGCCAAGCGTATTGGTGGCATTTGCCGCCGGTACTGGTGCAGCGGGGGTGGCTCGTCTATCTCTGTCAGCCACATTTCCACACCCGCCCGGTGCCCATGACCCAGGATCAGCCGCTGCCCCGTACCCGCCTGTTCATCGATGCGCCGCTGTCGGCCGGCGCATCGGCCCCGCTGGATGGCGGGCGGGCGCATTATCTGCGCGCGGTGCTGCGCCAGGGGCCGGGGGATGGGGTGCTGGCCTTCAACGGGCGGGACGGGGAATTTCTGGCCCGGATCGACACGCTGGGCAAATCCGCCGGTACGCTGACGGTGGAACGCCAGACCCGGCCGGCACCGGCAGATCCCGCCGCCGGCCCCTGGCTGGCCTTTGCGCCGCTGAAGGGCGGGCGCACCGAATATGTGGTGGAAAAGGCGGTGGAACTGGGTGTGTCCCGGTTGATCCCCGTCTTCACCCGCCGGGGCGATGTGGGGCGCGTCAACCTGGAACGGTTGCGCGCCAATGCGGTGGAAGCCGCCGAACAATGCGAGCGGCTAGATGTGCCCGAGGTGGTGGAGCCGGTTGAACTGGCCAAGCTGCTGTCCGGCTGGGATGACGACCGGCGCCTGTATCTGGCGGCGGAAAGCGGGGTGGCGCAACCGCTGGTGACCGCCATCACAGCGCACGCCACCGCACCCGCCGCATTCCTGGTCGGACCGGAGGGGGGCTTCGATCCACCGGAACTGGCGCTGTTGTACCGCATGGCTTTTGTGGTGCCGATCGGCCTGGGTCCGCGTATTCTGCGTGCCGATACGGCTGCCTTTGCCGTGCTTGCCACCTGGCAGGCGGTGGCGGGCGACTGGCAGCAGGGTGGACAGGATGCCCGTCCGCCCAACCGCGGCTGATCTCTGGCCGACCTCTCCTGTGGGGCTTCCCCGCCCCTCATCTGTGTTGTTTCTGTATTGTCTCTTTGTTTTTAAGGATATTCGTTCATGTCCGCACCCCCGTCCTCTCGCGGCGCACCGATCACCGACCGCCGGCAACTGGTCGAATATCTGGAAAGTGGCTGTAAACCGGTGGCCGATTGGCGCATCGGTACGGAGCATGAGAAGTTCGTCTTCCGTCTGGCCGACAAGGCCCCGGTTCCCTATGCGGGGCCGGGCGGCATCGGCGCCATCCTGGGCGAGTTTGAACGCCGATTCGGCTGGGAGCCGGTGCGCGAGGGGGAGAATACCATCGCGCTGACCAAGGGCATGGCCAATATCAGCCTGGAACCGGGTGGCCAGTTCGAACTGTCGGGCGCCCCGCTGAACACCATCCATGAAACCTGTGCGGAGGTGGGCCAGCATCTGGCCGAGGTGCGCGCCATCGGGCGCGACCTGGGCTTCGGGATGCTGGGGCTGGGCTTCAACCCGAAATGGCAGCGGGCCGATATCCCCTGGATGCCCAAGGGCCGCTACAAGATCATGGGCGACTATATGCCCAAGCGCGGCGGCCTGGGCCTGGACATGATGACCCGCACCTGCACCGTGCAGGTGAACCTGGATTTCGCCTCCGAAGCGGACATGGTGAAGAAGTTCCGGGTGTCGCTGGCCCTGCAGCCCGTCGCCACCGCCCTGTTCGCCGCCAGCCCCTTCACGGAGGGCAAGCCCAACGGCTTCCAGTCCTTCCGTTCCCATATCTGGACCGATACCGACCCCGACCGCACCGGCGACCTGCCTTTCGTGTTCGAGGATGGATTCGGGTTCGAGCGCTATGTGGATTATGCGCTGGATGTGCCGATGTATTTCGCCTACCGCGATGGGCAGTATCTGGATGCGTCCGGCCTGTCCTTCCGCGATTTTCTCGATGGCCGCCTGTCCATCCTGCCGGGCGAATTGCCGCTGATGACGGACTGGTCGGACCATATGACCACCATGTTCCCGGAAGTGCGGTTGAAGAAATATCTGGAAATGCGCGGTGCCGATGCCGGCCCCTGGGGCCGGCTCTGTGCCCTGCCGGCCCTGTGGGTGGGCTTGCTGTATGACAGCACAGCACTGGATGCCGCCTGGGATCTGGTGAAGGGGTGGAGCAGCGAAGACCGTGCGGGTTTGCGCCGCGACGTGCCGCGCCTGGGCCTGGACACCCCCTTCCAGGGCGGTACGCTGCAGCCCATCGCCCGGCAGGTGGTGGAGATCGCGCGGGAAGGCCTGCGCAACCGGGCCCGCACCGCCGGCATGGGCGATGATGAAAGCCATTTCATCGAACCGCTGGTCGCCATCGCCGAAACCGGCCGCACCCTGGCGACGGAACTGCTGGAGCGGTACGAGACGGAATGGGCGCGATCCGTCGATCCCCTCTATGACGCCTACGCCTATTAATTTCGGTTGTTTTGATGTTGGCGGGTGCGGGTAATGGTTGCGATGCCGTTGCCGTACCCGTCATTTTTGCATAGAGTATAGGCAACTGAACTCGGGAGGGGTGGGCGCCGGTGTCGACGCAGCGATGGGGGCGCTTCATCGATCCTGTGATGGAGCGGGATTTCCGCCTCTCCGTCATGGCCCGCGAGGTGCGGAGCCTGCGCATCAATCTGATTGCGCTGATGGTGCTGCGTCTGTTGCCGATGACGCTGGATTTCTACTACATGCCGCAGGGCATGGTGCTTGGCGTCTATCTGCCGCTGCGTCTGGCCCTGTTCCCCTTTCTGATCTTGATCCTGCTGCTGCCGGTGCGGCCTTCCACCTATACGGTGCGGCATGTCTGCATCATGGTGGTGCTCTCCTATGTCTGGCTGCTGACGGCCACGCCGCCTTTATGGGTGGATGTGATGGGGGTTGGCGTCACCGTCGGCTTCTTCATCTCCGTCGTGGTGCTGATGAACTATCTGTTCCTGCCCACGCGCTGGACCTGGATGCTGGCCTGGGGAGTGTCGGCCAGTTTTATTTATGTTGCGCTGATCATGCCGCAATCCGGGGCGACGCCGTTCCAGATTCAGACGGCTGTTGTCATGCATATACTGGCCAATATTTTCGGCGCCTTCACCGCCCATCAGTTGGCCACCATCCGCCGGGCAGAGTTTCTGCGCCAACGCCAGTTGGAGGAGGCGAATGAGGAACTGCGCCGGCGGGAGACGATCATTGCCGATCAACGCGATCAGTTGGCCGCCCAGGTGGTGGAACTGGGGGAGGCCCATCGCCAACTGATCGAAACCAAGGACAGTCTGGTCCAGGCGGAGAAGATGGCCAGCCTGGGCGGGCTGGTGGCTGGGGTGGCGCATGAGTTGAACACCCCCATGGGCATCGCCCTGACCGCCGGCACCCATCTGTGCGACAACCTGAAAGGCCTGGATCAGACGGTGGCTGATGGCAGGCTGACCCGCAGCCGGCTGGCTGAGTATCAGGAGACCCTGCGCGACAGTGCGGACCTGATCTTGTCCAATATCCGCCGTGCCGCCAGTCTGGTGCAGAGCTTCAAACAGGTGGCCGTGGATCAGGCCAGTGCCGAGCGGCGGCTTTTCCCGCTCGGCCCCTATATCGAGGAAGTGCTGCACAGCCTGGCCCCGCGCTTGCGTAATGAGCCCCATGAACTGGTCGTGGATTGTGACCCGACGCTGGTGATGGACAGCTATCCGGGCGCCTTGTCGCAGGTGCTGACAAATCTGCTGCTGAATGCGCTGGTCCATGCCTTTCCGGCGGGGCGGCCGGGCCTGATCAGCATCCAGGCCCGGCCGCTCCCCGGGGATCAGGTGGAGCTTGTCTTTGCCGATAATGGCAAGGGCGTGCCGCCCAACCATCTGGATCGGCTGTTTGATCCGTTCTTCACCACCAACCGGGCGCAGGGCGGCAGCGGGTTGGGATTGCATATCGTCTATAATCTGGTGACGCAGACGCTGGGTGGCAGCATCCGCGTCCGCTCCACCGTGGGGGAGGGCACCTACTTCACCTTGATCATGCCGCGCGGTGTGGCGAGGGCGACAGAGGAGACGGTATCGGTCTGATCTGTCATCGGTTGATAGGATATACCCTGCCGCTGGTGTAGGTTGAGCCTCTATTGCCGCCGCCACCCACTGCGTTTAAATTGGGCACGGCCATGCTGTGGCCAGGGCAAGCAGCCGGGAGACCCCGGTTCCCAACCGAGGCGAGGTTCCGGGGGCGATGCATAAATGGGGAAGGTTCGCGGACCACGCCTTGGAGCGTGACTTCCGCCAGTCGATTATGGTGCAGGAGGTGCGGACCCTGCGCATGAACCTTGTCGCCCTGATGTTTTTCTACCTCATGCCGCTGGCGTTGGATTTCGTCTATCTGCCGCGAGACATCATTTTCAGCCTGTTCCTGCCGCTGCGTCTGGGTGTCTATGTCACGATTCTGGCGGTGATGCTGATCCCTGCGCGCACGGCCACCTATGGCCTGCGCCATGGCGCCACCCTGTTCCTGCTCTCTTATATCTGGGCGATGACCGCCATGGTCGCGCTGTGGGTGGATCGGCATGATGTCGGTTTCACGGTCAGTTTCTTCGTCATGATCGTGGTCCTGATGAATTACCTGTTCCTGCCCACGCGCTGGGTTTGGATGGTCATGTGGGGGGCGGCGGCCAGTGCCCTCTATCTCTGGCTGGTGATGCCTTATAGCGGGGCCACGACCTCACAGATCGAAACGGCCACGGTGATGCAGACCCTGGCCAATATCTTCGGTGCTGTCACCGCCTATCAGTTGGCCACCTTGCGCCGGTCGGAATTTCACCGCCGCCGCCAGTTGGAGGCGGAGCGGCGGCGGCTGGAGGAAGCCAATGTGGAACTGTTGCACCGGGAAACCATCATTGCCCTGCAACGCGACCAACTGGCTACCAAGGTGGAGGAGTTGGAGGAGGCGCAACGCCAGTTGATCGAGACCAAGGACAGTCTGGTCCAGGCCGAAAAGATGGCCAGCCTGGGCGGTCTGGTGGCCGGCGTGGCGCACGAGTTGAACACGCCGATGGGCATTGCCGTTACCGCCGGCACCCATCTGCGTGATTGTGTGGATGGGCTGGATCAGGTGGTTGCCGGCAATCGGCTGACCCGCAGCCAGTTGGCCGATTACCAGCAGACCCTGCGCGACACGGCCACCTTGATCCTTTCCAATGTTGCCCGTGCGGCCGGGCTGGTGCAGAGCTTCAAACAGGTGGCGGTGGATCAGGCCAGTGATGAGCGCCGGCCATTCGAGCTGGGAGCCTATATCGAAGAGTTGCTGCTGAGCCTGGCACCACGTCTGCGCCAGGAACCGCACCAGATCAGCGTCGGCTGCCCCCCGGGCCTGATGATGGACAGTTATCCGGGGGCGTTGTCGCAGATCCTCACCAACCTGCTGATCAATTCCGTGGTCCACGCTTTCCCGGATGGCCGTGCCGGCAATATCAGCATCCATGTGCGCATTCTGGGCGACGATCAGGTGGAACTGGTCTTTGCCGATGATGGCAAGGGCGTGTTGCCGGAACATCAGGATCGACTGTTCGATCCGTTCTTCACCACCAACCGCGCGCATGGTGGCAGCGGGCTTGGACTGCACATTGTCTATAATCTGGTGACGCAATCCTTGCGCGGCACCATCCGGATGCAATCCGAATCGGGCCAGGGCACGCGCTTCATCCTGACCTTCCCCCGTTGCGCCGGGGGAGAGGCAGGGGCACCGATCCCGGTTCGCGCGGCGGGGTAATCCCAGGCGCTTTGGGTCATGGCCCGTTAATTTTCCAGCCGCCAGACATCCTTGATGTGGCGGGGCAGGCGGCGGGGCAGCACCACCATCAGGTCAAAGCGGATGGCGTGATGGCCCAGATGCGGCCGCCGTGCCACGAAATGGCTGATGGCGGCATGGCGGCGGCGCCAGCTTGTCTGCGGCAGGGCCGCCAGTGCCTGGGGCAGGCTGGTCCTGGCCTTCACTTCCACCACCGCCAGCACCCGGCCCTTTGCGGCGATGATGTCGATCTCCCCCACCGGCAGGCGCAGGCGGGTGGCCAGGATGCGATAGCCTTTCAGCCACAGCACCAGCCGGCAGGCCAGTTCCGCCAGCCGGCCCAGCCGTTCCGCCCGGCGGCGGTCGATGCGGTTACGGGTTTTTCCCACGGCCTCCCGTCCCCAGTTCGAGCGCCCGCGCATAGACGGATTTTTTCGCCTGGCCGGTGATGGTGGCGACATGGGCGGCGGCGTCGCGCACGCTCATCCCGCCGGCCAGGGCCTGGGTCAGCAGGCTGTCCAGGTCGGCGGCATCGGTGGCGGCGGCATCGGCGGCGGGCGGGCCGACAACGACGACAACCTCCCCCTTGGGCGGGCCGTTTTCGGTGTAATGGGCGGCCAGTTCGGCCACCGGGCCACGCCGCACCTCCTCAAACATCTTGGTCAGTTCCCGCGCCACGGCCACCTCACGGCTGCCCAGGGTGGCGGCGACATCCCCCAGCATCTCCGCCAGACGCTGCGCCGATTCGTAGAAAATCAGCGTCGCCTGCAGGGTGCGGAACTCCTCCAGCATGGTCCGCCGGGCGGCGGATTTGGGCGGCGGGAACCCGGCGAACAGGAAACGGTCGCTGGGCAGGCCCGACAGTACCAGCGCCGTCAGGGCCGCATTGGCACCGGGCAGATGGGTGACGGGCAGCCCCTGGTCGCGGGCATCACGCACCAGCTTGAAACCAGGATCGCTGACCAGGGGCGTGCCGGCATCCGACACCAGGGCGATGGCCTGCCCCTCGGCCACGCGTGCCAGCAACTGCGGCCGCATCTTTGCCGCATTATGGTCGTGATAAGGAACAAGCCGGGTGGCAATGCCATATCGGCGCATCAGCTTTCCGGTGACGCGGGTATCTTCGCAGGCGATGGCATCGACGCCGCGCAACAGTGCCAGTGCGCGCAGCGTTATGTCGCCGGCATTGCCGATAGGGGTGGCGACGATGTAAAGGCCCGGTGCCGGTTTACGGATCGGGCCGGTCCCGCTACCTTCGCCCGGCACGGGGAATTCCTCCCCGTCGGTATCGTCAAGGTCGTTCGGTTCGGTATCGGGGACATCGTCCATGGCGTGGTTTTCAAGCAGGAAGGGGTTCGGGATGGCAGCGCAGAAACGGCACCGCATGGCAAAGACGCTGGCGGCGCTGGCCCTGACCGCCGGCATACTGGCGGGATGCGCCAGTCCAAGCACGGTAACGGCCCCACCCCCGCCACCGCAAGCCCCGGTCATCGCAGCCCCGCCCCCCGTGGTGGCGCCCCCACCTGCGCCGGTGGCCACCGCGGCCCCCTTGCCCCAGGATGACAAGGTGCGGGTGGCGCTGTTGCTGCCGCTGTCCGGCGCCAGCGCTGCCATCGGGCAGAGCATGTTGGATGCCGCCCAGATGGCCCTGTTCGATCTGGGTGATGACAAATTCGTGCTGATGCCGCGCGACAGCAAGGGGGAGCCCGCCGCCGCTGCCGCCGCCGCCAAGGGCGCCATCGATGAAGGGGCCAGCCTGATTCTGGGGCCCCTGTTCGCGCCACAGGCCAGTGCGGTGAAGCCGGTACTGGCCCAGGCCGGCCGGCCGGTGCCGGTGGTCAGCTTCTCCTCTGACTGGAATGTCGCCGGTGGCGGCCTCTGGGTGCTGGGCTTCCAGCCGCAGGAACAGGTGCGCCGCGTCGTCAGCATGGCGGCAACCCGGGGGGCCCTGCGCTTTGGCTTGCTGGCCCCTTCCACCCCCTATGGCGATGCCACGCTGAAGGCGCTGACGGAGGCCGCCGCCGCCGTGGGCGGGCAGGTGACGCGGGTGGAACGCTATGCCCCCGGCACCCCGGACATGACCAGCGTGGTGCGCCGCCTGTCCAATTATGATGGGCGCAAGGCGGCGCTGGCTTCCGAACGGTCGCGCCTGCACGGGTCGGGGGATACGGAGTCGCAGACAACCCTGCGCCGCCTTTCCAATGCCGACACGTTCGGGGAAATGCCGTTCGATGCCGTGCTGATCGCCGAAGGCGGGACCAAGCTGCGCGAAATCGCCTCTCTGTTCCCTTTCTTCGATATTGATCCCGCGCCGGCCCGCCTGTTGGGCACTGGCCTGTGGGATGAAGGCGGGCTGGGCCGGGAGCCGGCGCTGATCGGCGGCTGGTACGCCGCCCCGCCGTCGGAAGGCCGTCAGGCCTTCGAGCAGCGTTTCCAGGGACTCTATGGCTACAAGCCGCACCGCCTGGCCACGCTGGCCTATGATGCCACGGCCCTGGCGGCCGTGCTGGCCAAGGCCGGCGGGCGGGATGGCTTTGATCAGGCGGCCCTGACCAATCCCAACGGCTTTGCCGGTGTGGAAGGGATTTTCCGTCTGCTGCCGGCTGGTGTCTCCGAACGCGGGCTGGCGGTGATGGAGGTGACGCGCACTGGGTCCAATCTGGTCGATCCCGCCCCCACCAGCTTCCAGCCCACGCCGTCTTCCTGATCGGGGGCAACCATGGACCTGCTGGTCGATCAGGCTCCTGACGGCAGCTATCAGCTATTCTGGCCGGGTGGGCGGGCGCGCTGTGCCGTGGGGCGCAATGGCATCCGCGCCGACAAGCGGGAAGGGGACGGGGCCACGCCGGTCGGGGCCTTTGCCCTGCGTCAGGTCTTCTACCGGGCCGACCGGCTGCCCCTGCCACAGACGGGCCTGCCCATCGCCGCCATCCGGCCGGAGGATGGCTGGTGCGATGATCCCGCCCACCCGGATTATAACCGCCCGGTGACCCTGCCCTTCGCTGCCTCGCATGAGAAAATGTGGCTGGCGGAGCCTGTCTACGACATCGTGGTGGTGCTGGGGCACAATGATGATCCGCCGGTGCCGGGCCTGGGCAGTGCCGTCTTCCTGCATCTGGCCCGCCCCGGCTATGAGGGCACGGCCGGCTGTGTGGCGGTGACCCTGTCGGACATGCTGTCGCTGCTGCGGCTGGCCCGGCCGGGGGATCGGCTGGTGGTGATCGGGTAACCATCCCCCCTTTGAAACCGGGGCTGTGGCGTGCCATATCGGGGGGCAACCATTGCACAACCGGAGGGGGCGATGCCCGACAGCCTGAATGCCGCCGATCTGGGCCCGATGCCGGCCTGGGACTTGTCCGATCTTTATGCCGGGCCCGACAGCCCGGCGCTGAAGGCCGATCTGGATCAGGCGGAGAAGGACGGTATTGCCTTTGCCAAACAGTATGAAGGCAAGCTGGCCAAGCTCTCCGGCGCCGATCTGGCCAAGGCCATTGCCGCTTATGAGCGGCTGGACGAGGTGCTGTCCAAGATCATGTCCTATGCCGGCCTGCTCTATGCCGGCAACATGGCCGACCCCACCATCGGCCGCTTCTACCAGGGCATGAGCGAGCGGGTGACGGCCATTTCCGTGCATCTGCTGTTCTTCACGCTGGAGATCAACCGGCTGGAGGATCATGAGATCCAGGCCAAGCTGCGCGACCAGGCACTGGCCGCCTATGGTCCCTTCCTGCGCGATACCCGCGTTTTCCGCCCGCACCAATTGTCGGACGAGGTGGAAAAGCTGCTGCATGAAAAGCATGTGGTCGGCCGGGCCTCCTGGACGCGGCTGTTCGATGAACATCTGGCCGATCTGCGCTTTCCCGTGCGGGACAAGGAACTGACCTCGGCCGAAGCGCTCAACCTGCTCTCCTCCACCGATCCGGCCCTGCGGCGGGAGGCGGCGCAGGCGCTGGGCGAGGTGCTGGGGAAGAACCAGCGCATCTTCGCCCATATCACCAACACGCTGATCAAGGATAAGGAGATCGAGGATCGCTGGCGCTCCTACGCCCAGCCCTGGTCGGCGCGCAACATGGGCAACCATGTCGAAGATGCGGTGGTGGATGCGCTGCTGTCGTCGGTGCGCGAGGCATATCCTCGCCTCTCCCACCGTTATTATGCGCTGAAGGCCAAATGGTTCGGCCAGGACAAGCTGGATTACTGGGATCGCAACGCGCCGTTGCCCGGCGATGATGATGCCAAGATCAGTTGGGAAGCGGCGAAGGAGATCGTTGCCAAGGCCTATACCCGCTTCTCCCCCGAAATGGCGGCCATCGGGCAGAAATTCTTTGATAATCCCTGGATCGACGTGCCGCCGCGCCCCGGCAAGAATCCCGGTGCCTTCGCCCATCCGGTGGTGCCGTCCGCCCATCCTTACCTGCTGCTGAACTATATGGGCCGCACGCGCGATGTGATGACGCTGGCGCATGAACTGGGCCATGGCGTGCATCAGTATCTGTGCCGCGCCCAGGGGCATTTGCAGGCCTCCACGCCGCTGACCCTGGCCGAAACCGCCTCGGTCTTCGGGGAGATGCTGACCTTCCGCTCCCTGCTGGACAGCACCAGCGACCCCGCTGCCCGCAAGCGCCTGCTGGCCGGCAAGGTGGAGGATATGATCAACACGGTGGTCCGCCAGATCGCCTTCTATCAGTTCGAGCGCAAGCTGCACACCGAACGCCGGGAAGGCGAACTGCCCGCCGAGCGTATCGCCGATATCTGGATGGAGGTGCAGACGGAAAGCTTAGGTCCGGCCTTCCGCTGGGATGACAGCTACCGTCCTTACTGGACCTATATCGGGCATTTCGTGCATTCGCCCTTCTATGTCTACGCCTATGCCTTTGGCGATTGCCTGGTGAACAGCCTTTATGCGGCCTACCAGGAGGCCGCCGCCCAGGGGCAGGGGGCGGATTTTGCGGAGAAATACATCAAAATGCTCTCCGCCGCCGGCACCCTGCACCATGGTGACCTGCTGGCCCCGTTCGGGCTGGACCTGAAAGACCCGTCTTTCTGGAACAAGGGCCTGGGCCTGCTGGAAAGCTTCATCGACGAGCTGGAACGGCTTTGATGTGAAAACCCCCGGATCGGCGATGCCGGTCCGGGGGGCAGGAGGGGGGGCGATGGTTCGCCCCCGCATCAATCCCGGCCAATGCCGACATGCATCACATCAATGGTGCCGACGCGGAAGCCAGCGGCGCAGTACCAGAGATATTGTTCCCACATGCGCTTGAACCGCTCGTCAAAGCCCTGGCGGGCCAGATCGGGCCAGGCGGCCTGGAAACGCTCCTGCCATTCCAGCAGGGTGCGGGCATAGTGCAGGCCATAGCCCTCCCCCCCGCGCCAGACCAGCCCCGCCCCTTCGATTTCCGCCCGCAGGCGGGTGGGGCTGGGCAACATGCCGCCGGGGAAAATATAGCGCTGGATGTAATCGGCACCCCGGCGATAGCCCTCAAAATGCTCTTCCCCGATGGTGATGATCTGTAAAGCACCGCGCCCGCCCGGCTTCAGCCGGTCATGCAGGGAGGAGAAGAAGGTGGGCCAATACCGTTCGCCCACCGCCTCGAACATTTCGATGCTGGCGATACGGTCGAACTGGCCCTTGGTGTCGCGGTAATCCTGCAGGCGGATGTCCACCTTCTCCCCCAGCCCTTCGCGCTGGATGCGGGCGCAGGCATAATCATATTGCGCCTGGCTGATGGTGATGCCGGTGACGCGGGCGCCGACATGCTTGGCCGCATATTCGGCAAAGCCACCCCAGCCGCAACCCACCTCCAGCACATGCTGGCCAGGGGCCAGATCCATGCGCTGGGCGATGGCGGCATATTTGCGGGTCTGCGCCGCCGTCAGCGACTCCGGCTTTTCCAGGTCGGCATAGAGTGCGGCGGAATAGGTCATGCTGGGGTCCAGCCAGCCTTCGTAAAAATTATTCCCCAGATCATAATGATAGGCGATGTTGCGCCGGCTGCCGCGCTTGCTGTTGGGCCGGGCGGCGTGCATCAGGAATTGCAGCAGCTTCACCCAGGTGCGCCCGTTCATGGCGCGGTCCAGCTCCGCTTCGTTCCGCAAGGCCATTTCGAACAGCGCCAGCGTGTCCGGGCTGGACCAGTCCCCCTCCAGATAGCTTTCGCAGAAGCCCAGCTTGCCGCCGCTCAACATGCGGGCGGCCATCCGGTCGTTGCGCACATACAGCACGCCATGCGGCCCCGGCTCCGTGCCATCGAACCGGTGGCTGGTCCCGTTGGGCAGCACGATGGTCAGGGCACCGACGCGGATGTTGGGGGCCATGGCCAGCAGCACCCCCATCAGCCGGGACGGGCGGTAATCTGCGGCATCGGCAAGGCCGAGATAACGGGATTCGGTCTGTTCGGTCATGGCTCCACCATAGGCTTGGCGGTTATTGAAGTTGTTCAGTTTTGTCGTTCGGCAAGCCGTGTTTTCAGGCTTGTTCCACGTCCTGGTGATCGGAACCGATCGCCAGCCTCAGGCACTGGCGCCAACATCCGTTGGCTTGGCTTCACGCCGCACGGGCGGATCGGGGCGACGATGGAATTTGGCCCCCTTGCGCCACAGGTGCCAGGCCTGCCAATGGATGGCGGTGATGGCCTTCAATGTCACCAGCGGGTGAAGGGCCAGCGCCCGCCACAGGCTGGCGCTGGTCAGGGGCAGGCGCCGGCCGGTCTGGGTCGCCACCAGCAATTCACCCTCCCCATCCACCAGCCTGATATCCAAAGCCAGCTTGTCACCCGGCCGGCCGGTGCGGAAGTGATAATCCCCCGCAATATCGAAAAAGGGGGAGACGTGGAATTCCTTGCCCTGGGCGTGTCTGGCCCCCTGGCGTGCATCCCAGCCGCCGGGCGTGGGCACGGTATAGCAATGCTGGTCGCCGAAAGTGTTCTTCACCTCGTACAACAGGGCCCGCAAGCCCCCATCCGGCCCATGGCAGTAATAGACAGTCAGCGGGTTGAAGGCGTAGCCCAGCACCCGGGGCATGGCCAGCATCAGGATACGCCCCCCCTCCAGCACCACGCCCTTTTCCGCCAGCATCTCCTCTACCCAAGGGCGCAAGGGGGAACCGTCACGCCGCCCATGGTCGCGCGCCCGGATGGACAGCAGGCCCGGCCGTTCATGGACCAGCGGCCAGGGCAGATGGTCCAGCCGGTCAATATCCAGCAGCAACGTGTAGAGGCGATAGCTGAAGGCATGGCGGAACGGCCGGTGCCTGGCGTGGAACACCCGGCAGAGATAAAGTGCGTGGTCCGGTTCCGCCGCCGCCGCCATGCCGGTCACGCCGCCGCCACCTGGGCCTTGCCGCCGCGCGGGCGGGCATTGCGCCCGGCGGGCGAGGCGTCGGTGACGGTCCAGGGCCGCCGGGCGCCCAGGGCTTCGGCCACCGCCAACCCGGCCGACAGGCCATCCTCGTGGAAGCCATAGCCCATATAGGCGCCACAGAACCAGGTACGGCGCACGCCCTGAATATCGGCGATGCGGCTTTGTGCCTGCAGGGCGGCCGCATCGAACATCGGGTGATCGTAGATGAATTCCTTGATGCGATATTCCGGCCTTGGCTCCCGGATCGGGTTCAGGGTGACAAATAGCGGGGTGGATGCCTCAATCCCCTGCAGCTCATTCATCCAATAGGTGACGGAGACCTTGGCCCGGCGTTCGCGCGTGCCATTGGCCAGATAGTTCCAGGCCGACCAGGCCTTGGGCCGCACCGGCATCAGGGCCGGGTCGCTATGCAGGCAGGCACGGTTCAACTGATAGCGGAAGGCCCCCAGCACCTGCTGTTCGTCCGGCGTGGCATCGGTCAGCATGGCGAGCGCTTGATCGGCATGGGCGCCGATCACCACATGGTCATAATGGCTGGTCCGGCCGGTGGCATCCTGGATTTCCACCCCGCTGGGGGTGCGGTGCAGGCTGGTGATGGCGCAATTGATCAGGCAGCGGTCGCCCAGCGTATCGGCCAGCACCCGCACATAGGTGCGACTGCCCCCCGTCACGGTGAACCATTGCGGCCGGTTCTTCACCTTCAGCAGCCCGTGATTCTGGAAAAACCGCACAAAGCTCTGTGCCGGGAAGGACAGCATCTCGGAGATGGTGGAAGACCAGATGGCGGCCCCCATCGGCAGCAGATGGTCATAGATGAAGCGATGGCCATAGCGGCCGGCATCCAGATATTCACCCAGCGTCAGATCGATGGCGCGCGGGTCGCGCAGCAGCTTGGGCGCTTCCTTGTAGAAGCGCATGATGTCGCGCAGCATCAGGTGATATGTGGGCGACAGCAGGTTGCGCTTCTGCGCGAACATGCCGGCCAGATTGCTGCCGGAATATTCCAGCCGGCCCCGATCCAGGCTGACGGCAAAGCTCATGGTGCAGGGCGTTGATGGCACGCCCAGATGGTCGAACAGGGCCAGAAGGTTGGGATATGTCGCTTCGTTAAAGACGATGAAGCCGGTATCCACCGGCACGGTGCGGCCATGGGCGCCGGGGGCGTCCACCGTATTGGAATGGCCGCCCAGATAGTCATTCTGTTCATAGACGGTGACGTCGTAGCCGTGGCGCCGCAGCAGCCAGGCCGCGCTGAGGCCGGAAATCCCGGCACCAATGACAGCGATCTTCATAAGCTGAACCCTTCCTTAATCCGCTGTCGGCCCTGCACCGCCCTTGATCGCCTGAAAGGCGTCAAGGGCGCGCTGGCGTCCCATCGCATGGTCGATGACCGGCCGGGGGTAATGATGCCCCAACACGATCCCGGCGTCCCGCAGCACTATGGCTGGTACCTCCCAGGGCGCGTGGATATATTTGGCCGGCAATTGTTTCAGTTCTGGTACCCAGTGCCGGACATAATGCCCCTCAGCATCGAATTTCTGGCCCTGAAGGACCGGGTTGAAGACGCGGAAATAGGGTGCGGCATCGGCCCCGCAACCCCCGATCCATTGCCAGCCGGCGGCATTATTGGCCAGATCGGCATCCACCAGCGTATCCCAGAACCAATCCTGCCCCGCCTGCCAGGGCAGCAGCAGATGTTTGACCAGCAGGGAGCCGACGATCATCCGCACGCGGTTATGCATCCAGCCCGTGGCCCAGAGCTGGCGCAGCCCGGCATCGACAATGGGATAACCGGTGCGGCCCTGCTGCCACGCGGCCAGCAGGGCGGGATCGTCGGCCCAGGGGAAAGCATCAAAGGCCGGATTCAGCGGCCGTTCCGGCAGGGTGGGGAAATTGTACAGCAGGGAATAGCAGAATTCCCGCCAGCCGATTTCCCGCAGGAACCCGTCAATCTGGATCGTTGCGGCATCGGGAAGGGCGGCCGCCCGCGCCTTGGCCTGGTGCCAGATCTGCCGGGGGGAGATTTCGCCGAAATGCAGGTGTGGGGACAGGCGCGATGTGCCGTCCAGCCCCGGCATGTCCCGATCCTGCTTGTACTGCGCCGCCGGCCCGGACAGGAAATGTTCCAGCCGGGCCATGGCCGCCGCCTCCCCGATGCCGTCCGCCCGCCAGAAGGCGCGCATCCCGCCGGCCCAGTCAGGCTTGGTCGGCAGCAGCGCCCAATCGGCCAATGCATCGCCGGCCGGCCAGGTGAGGGGCGGGGGCAGTCGCGCCGGGGCGGGCAGGGCAGGGTCCGGGTTCATGGCCGCCAGACAGGCCCGCCAATAGGGGGTGAAGACCTTGAAAGCCGTGCCGGCCCCCGTCATCACCTCCCACGGTTCCTTCAGCAGGGAACCGTTGAAGCTGCGCGCGGTGATGCCATCATCGGACAGGGCCGCCTTCAGCCGGCTATCGCGTTCCACCGCGAACGGCTCATAGCAGCGGTTCCACACCACCTCTGCGGCACCCGTCTGCCGGGCCAGATCGCGGATCACCGCACCACCCGGCCCGCGCAGCAGAACCAGGCGGCTGCCGCGTGCCGCCAGATCGGCGGCCAGGGCGGTCAGGCTGTGATGCAGCCACCAGCGGCTTGCCCCGCCGGCCCGCCAGGGGCCGGGCGTCACATCATCCAGCACATAGACCGGCAGCACCGGCCGCCCGGTCTGGGCGGCATGGTGTAGCGCCGGGTTGTCGGCCAGTCGCAAATCCTGGCGGAACCAGACAATGATCGGGGCGTTCGGGTGTGTCGTCATCGAAGGCCAGGGGTTCCGGTGATCTTTTTCATCAACGGCTTATACGGTACCGGCACCGCATTGGATCAGCCGCTTGTGTCGATCTCATGATACCAGTGATGATGGAACATGATCCTTGGTATAGGTCCAGGGTCGTCTGTGTTTTGTCAGACGCACAACCGATTCTAGCAGAGCCTGCCCGTGAGTGGATTCATGCCCAAAGATGATTCCATCTTCCGGCAATCCGCGCCAAGAGATCGGCCATAAACTACCCTATTGTTCCAGCCTCTTAACCGTCCTTTCCGTGAAGGACAGTGATGAAGGGGCATGGTTTCGGTCAGCATGATGATTTTCCGGCCTTTCAGGTGTGTGGCGGGTGTCGCCGCACCTTCTCCGACAGGCGGCGGTCGCCGCCGGACCGTCAATCTTAAATTATGGCCGATTGTCTAAGGATGATTAATACTAAAGTCATGCACGCTGATTATTGATTTGGCGGGATCGAACCCTATCTAACCAATATGCCCGGCATTGACGGCGGATAGCGGCCCTCCCCTGGCCCGGACTTCCCCCCCCGTTCCGCCGCCGGGTACCCGACGGCCCGGACGCATCCCCCCGCTCCGGGCCGTCACTATTTCAGGCTCTCCCACACCCTATCCGCTTGCCCGTTGCAATTCCCGTCGCGTGGCGGCATCGGCCGTCAGGCGTGCCTGGGGCAGCCGGTGCAGCCGCTCCGTGCCCAGCACCCAGGTGACGATATCAGCCCTGAACAGGGTGCGGATGGCCCGGTCCAGCACATTCAGCCCACCCGTATAGGCACCGAAGGCCGGCAGGATCAGCCGTTGCCCATCGCTGACAAAACAACGGGCGGACAGGCGGCGGCCCCGTATCTGGGTTACGGCCTTGGGATGGTAATGGCCGGAAATCTCCCCAGCCGGATCGGCCCCCTCTGCTGCGTGGCGCAATAGCAGGGGGCCGTGGTGGAGACTGTCCGTCACGGACCCGCCCCAGCCGGGGGGCGGGGCGGGGTCATGGTTGCCACTGATCCAGACCCAGTCATGGCGGCTGGTCAGCGCCGCGATCCGCCGCCCATCGTCGCCGCTGATGCGGCTGGCGGCGTCGGCATCATGGAAACTGTCACCCAGGCAGATCACCCGCTGCGGCTGCCAACGCTGGCAGGCCTGTTCCAGCCGGGCCAGCGTGACCGCCGTGTCATAGGGCGGCAGCAACTGGCCGAACCGCGCATAGGCGGACCCTTTCTCCAGATGCAGGTCCGCCACCAGCAGCCAGCCCTGTTCCGGCCAGAACAAGGCACCGCTGATATCCGGCAGCAAAATGGTGCCATTCAGGGGAATGCGTGCGTCGCTCATGCCGGATCAGGCAACGGTGACGCTGCCATCGGCGGCCAGCGGCCAATAGGGATTATAGGCGATTTCCCAATAATGGCCGTCCGGGTCGGCGAACATGCCGCTATAGCCACCCCAGAACTGCTCTGTCGCCGGGCGCACCAGCCGGCCGCCCTGGGTCAGGGCAAAGGACAACAGCGTGTCGACATCGGCCTTGTGAAAGACATTATGGGCCAGCATGGACGGGCCGGGCGCCACATGGTCGGCATCCGCGGCCATCTCACGCAGGTAAGCTTCCCGCCCCAGCAGACAAAGGCCCAGCGGGCCGATCTGAAAAAAACATGCCTCCCCGCTTCCCTCTGCGGTCACACCCCAGCCCAACCCTTCATAGAAAGCACGGGCGCGCGCCAGATCGGCGACATGCAGGGTGATCAGGGTGACGCGCTGTTCCATTGCAGTTGTGTCTTTCGCGGAGAGAGAAAAGCCGTTCCATTGGAACATCCCGCGAACAAATCTGCAAGCATGGTGGTGTCGGTGACGTAAGGGCCGCACCAGACGGCGCGGCCCTTTGCTGTCCTTGTGGGGGGCTCACTACATCAACGGCTGAAAAACTTGACCGATGGTCACACTTTTCTGCCCCTCAAGTGCCGCCAAGGCGGGAGGGGCCCGCCGCACCACCGTCATCATCAATGACCGGCGGTATTATTTCCCGATGGAAGCCCGCAGCATCCAGGCGGCCTTTTCATGATAGGCCATCCGCTGGTTCATCAGGTCTTCGGTCACCGTGTCACCGGCCTGATCGGCCAGTTCCACCACGGCGCGGCAGGCCCGCGTGATCTGTTCATTGTCACGCAGCAACTGTTCCAGCATGGCCCGATCGTCAGGCACGCCATGTTCATCCTCGATCCCGGTCAGTTTCAGGAACTGCGACAGGCTGCCGGGTGCGAAATGGCCCAGCGCCCGGATGCGCTCGGCCAGCTCGTCCACGGCATTGGTCAAATCCTCATATTGCGTCTGGAACATCGCGTGCAGGGAATGGAAGCGGTCGCCCGTGACGTTCCAGTGGAAGCCGTGGGTTTTGCCCAACAGCGTGTAGCTGTCGGCCAGAACCCCGGCCAGACCTTCGGCCAGCGCCTTGCGCTGGTCACGGTCAATGCCAGTCTGAACCGGCAGCAATTCGGTGGATGGCGGCGTGCGGTCCGTGTCAGAGGCAACGATGGTGGGCTGCGTCTTGGCCATGATCAGGTGCTCCGCTTGGGTGGCAGGGGCCGGCCAGTACCGGCTTTTCCCCTTCTAGAACACCCGGGAGACGGTTTTGTGCCCAGGACGGGGAACATCAAGGGAGCCTTGTCCGCATGGCCCGCATCTCGTGCTATGCGCCGAGCATCGAATATTTATGAGGTCCAGGCCGATTCCGGCACAAACTATTGTAATTCGGCCGGTTGTGTGCAGCACAACTTTGCCATCCCTTATGAGCCCTACCCAGAAGTCCATGTTTCACATGGATCATTTCGCTTTTCACCTTCTGGTGTTTTGTTGCAATATAACGGGACGTAGTAATATGGGGCGTCCTGGTGCTGACCCATCTGATCGGCTTCGTTCAGTTCGCGGTGGTAACCTTCCTGGCGGGGATCGGGGCCAACATGCTCGTCGCCGTCATGTCCCATTTCTATACACGGCTGTTGCGTGCCCAGGCGAGGGAGGCGCAGCTTCGGGCGCGATTGGCCCGTTATGCCCGGTTGGCCAATGGTTTGTCTGCACGGGTGGAAGATCGCAAAAACCGGGCGGCCGGTGCTGCCACCCAGTTGTTTGGTGCCCAGCGCAGTGAAAAGGCGGTGCGCGCCCGCATCCGGGAACTGGAGAATTCGCCTTACCGCTTTGTGCGCACGCTGGGGGCGGAGCAGTTCCCCAACAAGCCTTACGAGTTACTGGTCGTGAATACATCCGTCTCCCATCAGGTGAAACGGGGGGAGCGGCACGCCTTCTATGACAGCAGTTGGGCCCAGCCTTGCCCTGTGCATGTCTGGGCACCAGGGCCGGAGGAGGCGAAGGCGGAGTTTGAGCGGGTTTACCCGCGTGCTTCCGGTTTCAAGGCGGTTTTCGCCCAACCCCTGACAGGTGTGGCGGCCCCCAGCGATGCCGCGCCGGAGATGGCGACCCCGGCGGTGGAAGAGCCGGCAGCGATGGAGCCGGCATGAGCAGCAGCACCCTTTTCTTCATTGGGGCAATGCTGGTGCTGCTGTCCCTTCGCCCCACGGTGCGGCGTGGCCGCAAGACAATCAGGGAGACCAAACGTGCCATTCTGGAATTACGCCGCCGCCAGCAGGCGCTAAGCCAGAAGGTGCGATCCCTGGCACGTGAAAGCCTGAACCAACGCCTGACGGCTGGGCAGGATGATATAGAGGCGACGGCGCTGGGTGACAGGTTGGGAGAGCTGCAGCGCCGCCTGCAGGAGCTGGAGGCGCAGGACCGGCGGGTGCTGGTGCTGGATGAACGGCGTGGCCTGTCAGAGACGGGGTGGATTATTTGTGTCCGCCGACGGCCGGATGTGGCTTCCCCCCTGGAACCATCCAATGTCACCACCCTCTGGGATGATGGTCGCTATGTCTTTTTCTTCGCCGCCGATGCGGCGCGGGCGCGGCGCAAGACACAGGTGCGCTTCCCTGAAGAGGCGGGCTATCTGATTGTTGAGGTGAAGCCCCATCAAGGTGACCTCTCCGATCCCCCCGCGCTCAATCTTGATAAACGGCAGAGCGCCTGACGGCGGCCTCCAAGGGCCCTGTTCCGATCAGACCAGGATATTGACCAGACTGCCCGGCATCGGGGTGGGTGGCATCGGTGGGGGCATGGGGGTCAGTTGAACCGGTCCAAGCTGTACCCGCGGCACCGGCGGCAAGTTGCGATCCGGCAGGCGGGAGGCGGGGGCCGGATTGGGCGGCGGTGGGGCCGGCGCAGGATTCGCCGATCGCCGGCCCGGTGCGGGTTCCGGTGGGGGCGGGCTGGGGGCGGTATAGCTGCCGGTGACGCCGTTGATGGACATGGCGCGAATCATGGGCTGAAGACTATCGATTCGCAATAGCGCGAAAGCAGATGGGGCGATTGCGATTCTGCCTGATGCGAAAGCAGGTGCTGCCTGTCGGCTGGGCAATGACCAGGAGGAGACAGCAAAAAAAACGGCCGGAAAACCAAAAGGTTTCCGGCCGAGTTGAACAGGGAGGCTTCACGTCTGGGAGACGCTGGGTCAAGGACCCAACCCCGACCGGGTAAATCGGGGCGAAACACCCGCGCTGCAATGCAGCAGCAGGTGGCCTAAGATTTAAGCATTCCTGCGCATTTCACCAGGGGTGAAGCGAAGCGTGAGTTATGCGTTTTGTGCATGGGTCGCGGGGAAGGTTTCTGCGACCTTCTTCACCAGGAAATCGCGGAACACCGCGATGCGTTTGGAATGGCGCAATTCCTCCGCATAGACGAAATAGGCGTCGATGCGCGGACCGCTGATTTCCGGCAGCACCCGGACCATATCCGACTGGCCATCCACCACATAATCAGGCAGCGAAGCGATGCCCAGGCCGCTCTGCGCAGCGCGGAACATGGCGTACAGGCTGTTGACACGCAACGCCGTATGACGTTCGCCGCCCGGCGGATCGCCGACATGCAGCGCCCAGTTGATGTTGCTGACCGGCGCCCGTGCCTCGTTCGGATAGGCGATCAGGTCGTGCTGGTCCAGTTCCGCCACCGATTGCGGCATCCCACGCTTTTCGATGTAGGATTTGTGGGCATAGAGATGCACACGCACCGTCATCAGATGGCGCTGGATCAGATCGGGCTGACGCGGGGCCGACAGACGGATGGCGATATCCGCCTCCCGCATCGACAGGTCCAGCTCGTTATCGTCCAGCAGCAGGGTGAGCTGCACATCCGGATAGAGTGTCAGGAAATCCTTCACCCGCGGCGTCAGCCAGGTGGACCCCAACGCGATGGTGGTGGTGACCTTCAGCGGGCCCTTCGGATGCTCCTTCGACTCGGAGAGCATAGCCTCCGTCATCGAGAGCTTGGCAAAGACCTCACGTGCGGTGCGATACAGCAGTTCGCCCTGCTCAGTCAGAATCAGTCCCCGCGCATGGCGGTGGAACAGCGGCACGTGGAGGCTTTCCTCCAGCGCGCTGATCTGCCGACTCACGGCAGACTGGCTGAGATTCAGGGTTTCCCCCGCATGTGTGAAGCTGCCCGCCTCCGCCACTGCGTGAAAGACGCGAAGCTTGTCCCAATCCATGGACCCGTCCCTAGAAAGTGGCGCCCTGCGGTGGACACCCCGTCTGTTGATCGGCAGCGGGAATGCAGCCGACGCATGGATGATATACGGGGCTTTTCGCCATTGCTAGGGCTTGTCGCTAAAAACCGTCATTACCGCAAGGTATCGTATTGTCCTTGCAACAGTTTATGCCCGGATGGACATATCCTTCAGGTCACACTGGGGTGTGCGGACGGGTCGCACCGGCCATCCTCCGGTGAAAATACCCGTCCGCACCGGTTTGATTCGGCTGCCGAACCATCGGCTACCGAATCAATGACCGGCCAGGAACCTTTCCACTTCCAATGCTGCCATGCAGCCCATGCCGGCGGCGGTGACCGCCTGACGGAACACCTTGTCCTTCACATCGCCGGCGGCATAGACGCCGGCAATATCGGTGCGGGTGCTGTCGGGGGCAGTGATCAGATAGCCCTCTTCGTCCATGCGCAGCTTGCCCTTGAACAGCTTGGTCGCCGGGTCATGGCCGATGGCGACGAACACGCCGTCCAGCGTGCGGTCCGACACGGCATCGGTCTTCACATTGCGCAGGCGCACGCCGGTGACGCGCTTGGGATCGCTGAAGCTCTCGCCGCCCACACCCAGGATTTCCTCCACCACGCTGTCCCACACCACCTCGATCTTCGGGTGGGCGGCCACGCGTTCCTGCAGGATGCGTTCACCGCGGAAGCTGTCGCGGCGATGGATCAGCGTCACCTTGGCCGCATGGTGGGTGAGGTAGAGTGCTTCTTCCAGCGCGGTATTGCCGCCGCCGACCACGGCCACTTCCTTGCCCCGGAAGAAGAAACCATCGCAGGTGGCGCAGGCCGACACGCCCGCACCCTGGAAATGCTGTTCGCCCGGAATGCCCAGCCAGCGGGCCTGGGCGCCGGTGGCGATGATCACCGCGTCGGCCACGAACTCATCCCCGCTATCGGCCTTGCAGATGAAGGGGCGCTGGGTGAAATCAACATCGGTGATGATGTCGAAGAACATCTTGGTGCCATAGCGCTCCGCCTGAGCGCGCATCTCTTCCATCAGATGCGGGCCTTCTACCGGTTCGGCAAAGCCGGGGTAGTTTTCCACATCCTTGGTGATGGTGAGTTGGCCGCCCGGCGTCATCCCCTGGACCAGCACGGGTTCCAGGCTGGCGCGGGCGGCATAGATCGCCGCCGTATAGCCGGCCGGGCCGGCGCCAATGATCAAAACCTTGGAACGATGCGTGGTCATGGGGGCGGTTCCTTGAGCGCGAAGGCTTTAAGCCGATAGTATGGTTTGCCGCAGATGGTCATCCGGCTGCCATCGGGCAAGCGAACCTAGCCGTAGTGCTGTCCTGGTTCAACCGCTGTGCAGGGGTGCCTTGCTGCGGCCATCGCATAGGGGGTGGTCGTTTGCCCCGGACAGCATTAAATCTAGGGCGTGAAGGAGATCACCCGCCCATGTTCAAGCTGTTCCTGCCGGCCGCCCTGGCCCTGACCGTTCTTGCCAGCAGTGCCGCCCCGGCGGCCCTGGTTGCCGGTCCGGCCGTGGCAACGGAGAATGTCGAAAGCCGCCTGACGCTGGAGACCGAGGGGGCCGCCCCCGGCCAGCAGGTCTGGGTGGCCCTGACCCAGAAAATCCGGCCGCACTGGCATACTTATTGGCTCAATCCGGGGGATAGCGGCATTGCCACCTCCATCGGCTGGACCCTGCCGGCCGGCTGGCAGGCGGGCGATATCAATTGGCCGGCGCCGGAACGCTTCCCCATCGGGCCGCTGGTCAATTTCGGTTATCAGAACACGGTGCATCTGCTGGTGCCACTGACGGTGCCGGCCGACTCCAAGCCAGGCGCCCCCGTCACCCTGACGGCGGCGGTGGATTGGCTGGTCTGTGAGGACATTTGTATTCCCGAGTCGGCCACGCTGACCCTGGATGTGCCGGTGCTGGACAGCCCGGCCAAACCAGCGCCGGAGGCGGCGGCCTTGTTTACGGAGGCCCGTGCCAGCCTGCCGGTGCCCTGCCCCTATCCGGTGCGGCTGGTGCCGGGGGAAAAACAGCATAAGCTGGTGATCCAGGCGCCGGAGCTGGCGCAGGGCAAGATCCGCGATGCCTTCTTCTTCCCCGACGATTTCAAGACTGCTGCGTCCAACGCCGACCAGCCGATGCAGTTGGATGGGCAGGGGCTGACCCTGGCGCTGACCCCAGGCGGGGCCTTGCCCGCCGGTCCGGCCAAAGGCGTGCTGACCTTTGTGGAGGAACTGGACGGCAGGCCGCTGCGCCATGCCTTCGCCATCAGCGCTGACACCGGGGCGGCCGCTGTCGCCCCTGTTGCGTCTGCTGGTGCCGTACTGGATGCAGCAGCGAAGGAGACGGCGGGCACCTCCCTGGCCGGGGCCATCCTGCTGGCGCTGCTGGGTGGCATGATCCTGAACCTGATGCCCTGCGTCTTCCCGGTTCTGTCGATGAAGGCGATGGCGCTGATCAGCCACGGGCCGGGCCATGCCCGCCAGCATGGGCTGGCTTATACCGCCGGTGTGTTGGCCTGTTTCGCGGCCATTGCCGGGGCGCTGCTGGCCCTGCGGGCGGGCGGGGCGGCCATCGGCTGGGGCTTCCAACTGCAAGACCCGCTGGTGGTCTCCATCCTGGCCTATGTCATGCTGCTGCTGGGCCTGTCGCTGTCGGGCGTGTTCAATATCGGCACCAGCGCCATGGGGGTGGGGCAGGGGCTGGCCTCCAAGGGCGGGTTGGCCGGCAGCTTCTTCACCGGCGTGCTGGCCACCGTGGTGGCCACGCCTTGTACGGCGCCCTTCATGGGGACCGCACTCGGCTATGCCATCACCCAGCCCTGGTATGCGGCCATGGCCGTCTTCCTGTCGCTGGGCCTGGGCATGGCCCTGCCGTTCCTGGCGCTGACCTTCAGCCCGGCGCTGCTGCGCCGGATGCCGCGCCCCGGCCTGTGGATGGACCGGGTGAAACAGGCGCTGGCCTTTCCGCTTTACGCCTCGGCCGCCTGGCTGGTCTGGGTACTGTCGGTGCAGGCGGAGCCGGATACGGTGGCCGCCGTGCTGGCGGGCATGGTGGCCGTGGCCTTTGCCGGCTGGCTTTATGGTGTCACCCGCCAGTCTGGCACCGGCTGGCGCGTTGGTGGCGGGCTGGTGGCGCTGGCGCTGGTGGTGGCCTCTGTGCTGGGTGCCGGGCGCACGGCGGTGAATGCCGCCCCCGCCGCCCTGGCCGCCAGCAGCGCCGCGGTAAAGAATTACGAGCCGTTCAGCGAGGCCCGGCTCGATGAATTGCGTGGCCAGAACAAGCCGGTCTTCGTGAATTTCACCGCCGCCTGGTGCGTCACCTGTCTGGTGAATGAACGCACCTCCCTGTCGACTGAGGCGGTGAAGGCGGC
This sequence comes from Azospirillum sp. RU38E, assembly GCA_943370215.1. Taxonomy (GTDB): domain Bacteria; phylum Pseudomonadota; class Alphaproteobacteria; order Azospirillales; family Azospirillaceae; genus Niveispirillum. The sequence continues at coordinate 67,097 of CALRQC020000019.1, read as the reverse complement.
GATGAAGCGGAAGGGTATCACCTATCTGAAGGGGGACTGGACCAACCGCGATGCCAAGATCGCCCGCATCCTGGAAAGCCATGGCCGCAGCGGCGTGCCGCTTTACCTGCTCTATCTGCCCGGTGCGGCGGAACCGCTGGTGCTGCCGCAGTTGTTGACGGAAGGCACGGTGCTGGAGGCGATGGTCCCGATCCAGGGGTGATATCAAGAGCCATGTGCGGTGAGTGCGGACATGTCCGACATGTCCGCACTCACACGTGGGCATATCGAAGATACCAAGTAACCTATTGAAAAATATGAACAGGTCTTCTGGCATGATTAATGCTGGACTGGTCTCGGGGTATGCTCCCCTTCATCAGGATTGCAGATAACTCAATGGAGGCCAGAATGACGACTTCAATCAAGCTTCGCCAAAGCACCCCATCGCTGAAACTGAAGCCGAGTCAGAAGTTAGTAGTAAATGAGAGTGGGGCCGATGTAGTCGAAACTTCATCCGGAAATGTGGTTTCTTCTTTTGATCTCCCGTCATTTGTAAATGTAAATTCTGGTATTTTTTACCAGTTTTTGCCAAAATTTAGCTTTTCACCTGCAATAAGCAGCGTTACCGGCACGTTGATTGTTCCGAATATCCCTTCGTCTTCTGATAATAATTTGATAATTGCATTGGGACTTGATCTGGCCACTATACAAGAATATACGCTATATGTCAGTTGTGTGTGGATAGGAGAGAATAATAGTTGGTATTTGCAGACTGGTTTTGCCCAATCGCAAGGGATGAACAGTCAGTACACCATAAGCCAGTCGGAATTGTCTTCTCCCGTTAAGCCCGGAGAAAGTTATAATTTCTCCATCGCAAAAAATAATGAAAACGGATCAACGACATATAAAGCTGTTTTCGACGGTTTTGATCAGACCTCTACGTCGATCGGATTTTCTCCATTGCTTACAAGTGCGCATTTTTTCTTTACAAGCGCCCTAGGTGGAAACTGTGATCTTTTGCCGAGAGGAGAAATCAATTTCAACAATGTTTTCTTGGACAACAACACCCGCACACCGCCGTCAACGACAGGTTGGCAGAACTTTGGTGGATCCAAATGTAATATAAATGGTCATGTCAGCGTACAAGTCGCAAAGCCAGTCGATACACTGAATTTCAACTTCACATCTAATTCTGTGTGATTTCACGTCCAGTGGCGCGGACCCTCTATCATCCGCCAACAACGTTATCTAAGAGAACGGCCAGTAATACTAACCCAATATGCGCCAATCATGGCGTATATTGTTTGCGAGTTGAAAAATAAAACAAAGAATCGGCAGGAAATCTCGGTCAATGATCGAGGTTTTCTGCCATCCTTCCTAGAATTTTTGGAAAATTACTTCTATAGTGAGGGATGTTTTCTAATATTAAGAAAATTTATAGCTATATGCTGATAAAATATCACGAACCCTTAGAGTCCGTGCGGCCCGGAACCGCTCCCGCATTGATGCCGGACACTCCCGCAGCACATGGATGCATGTGTCCGTATTCAGCATGTAGCGCAGCATCAGAAATCTTCACGCATCTACGCCGCCGGCTGGTCACGGTCTGGAAGGTTGATCCCCGGCTGATCGAAGAAATCATCCCAGACTCGGTCACGCGGCAGTACATGGCTCTTGGCATATGCGCTCGCCCTCAGGCGCCCGGCGCGTAAGGGAACAAGCAAACACTAAGGGAACTCTCCAGGCCCCACTCTGTTGATCAAGGGTGGCCGGTACATTCCGGTCGCCCTTTTTCATTGCCGGCCCCGGTCTGCGCTATGACGTTCGGTATATAGCCGCGCTGGGTCTTGCGGATAACCCCATGCCGCCCTATCTTAGAATCATTCCAAGAAGGAGCGGTTCCAAATTGGGAGATGTGGCCGGTGCCAATGCCGGGCCGGTTATCCGCATCGCGCCGCGTCCAGAGGAGGACAGAGGCCATGGCCAGCTACACCGAATCCGCCGACCTGCTGCGCAGTTTCACGTCGCAGGCCAACCGTTTCCCAATGCTGCCCCCCGATGAGGAGCAGCAACTCGCCCATGCCTGGACGGAGCGGCAGGATCGCCGCGCCTTCGATCAGTTGGTGAAAAGCCATATGCGGCTGGCGGTGAAGATTGCCGCGAAATATGCCCGTTCCGGCCTGCCCATCGCCGACCTGATTTCCGAGGCGAATATCGGTCTGGTGAAGGCGGTGCAGCGCTTCGACCCGTCGCGCGGCTTCCGCCTGTCCACCTATGCGCTGTGGTGGATCAGGGCGGAGGTGCAGAGCTTCGTGTTGCATAACTGGTCACTGATCAAGGGCGGCAATACGGCCGCCTTGAAGCGCCTGTTCTTCAACCTGCGCCAGACCCAGCGCAAGCTGGGGATCGAGGATCGGGTGATGAACGATGATGATGTGGTCCGCGTGGCGACGACACTGGGCACCTCGGTGGAGGAGGTGCGGGAGATGGAGCACCGTTTCTCTACGCCTGTCACCTCGCTGAATGTGCCGGTGGGGGAGGATGGCGACCATGAAGCCATCGATCTGCTGGCTGACGACCGGGAGTCGGTGGAGGAAAGCCTGGCTGAACGCAGCGAGCTGAACGACCGGCGGGCGATGATGCGTGATGCGCTGACCATTCTGGGCGAACGGGAGCGGCATATTTTCGCCTCCCGCAATCTGGCGGAAAACCCGGTGACCCTGGAAACGCTGGCCCAGCATTATGGGGTCAGCAAGGAACGTATCCGCCAGATCGAGAGCGGCGCCTATAAGAAGGTGGCCCGCCGGGTGCGTAGCAGTGCCGAACTGCCGGCCGGGCCACTGCCGCCCATGGCGTCCAAACGCGCGCGGGGCGAATTCCGCGCCATGCAGTGACAGGTGGATGGTGATGGAGATGGTCCCCGCTTTGCCCCTGGCATGGAAATCATGCTAGGGGTTGCCGCAACAAGCGGCTTGCCGCAGCGCAAAAAGCAGTGAGAGGGACCGGAAATGAGCGCCACCACCCAGATCAAGCGCATCAGCGTACCGGAGATTGCCGCCCGCAAGGGCCAGCAGCCGATCTCGGTCCTGACAGCCTATACCGTTTCCACGGCCCGGCTGCTGGATCCGCATGTGGATTGTCTGCTGGTCGGCGACAGTCTGGGCATGGTGGTCTATGGGCTGGACAGCACGCTGGGTGTGACGCTGGAGATGATGATCGCCCATGGCGCCGCCGTGGTGCGTGGTTCTGCGCGTGCCTGCGTGGTGGTGGATTTGCCCTGGGCAACCTATCAGGAAAGCCCGCAGCAAGCCTTTCGCAACGCTGCCCGCGTGCTGGCCGAAACCGGCGCCCAGGCGGTGAAGCTGGAAGGCGGGGAGGAAATGGCCGAGACGGTGGATTTCCTGGTTCGCCGGGGCATTCCGGTGATGGGCCATGTCGGACTGACCCCGCAGGCCGTGAACGCGCTGGGCGGCTATCGTGCGCGGGGCCGGTCGGATGCCGAGCAGCACAAGATCATGGGCGACGCCCGCGCCATTGCCGAGGCTGGCGCCTTCTCCGTGGTGGTGGAAGGGGTGGTGGAACCGCTGGCCCGCCAGATCACCGGGAGCATTCCCGCCGTCACCATCGGCATCGGCGCCAGTGCGGCCTGTGACGGGCAGGTGCTGGTCAGCGATGACATGCTGGGCCTGTTCGGTGGCTTCACCCCGAAATTTGTCAAACGCTATGCCACACTGGGCGAACAGATCGAGGCGGCTGCGGCGGCCTATACGGCCGATGTGCAGGCACGGGCCTTTCCGGGGCCCGAACATGTGTTCCCCGTGAAACGTCCGGGCTGATCCGCGCGCCCCACTGGGTTTGCCGTCAGGGTGCCGGGTCCAACTGGGCTGTCGCCGGCCAGGTGATGCGCCCGAAGGCACGGGCCGTGTCGCTGGCCGCGATGGTCAAATCCGCCCGGTGGGCGACCAGATCGCGCATATGCAGCAGCGGGATCATCGGCATATCCCGGTCCAGAATATCGGCTGCCTGCGCCGACAGGCCGGGAATGGCGGCGGGTGGTGCTGAACGGGCCTGTGCCAACAGGGCGGACAGTCGCGGATCTTCGTACCCGCTGGGGTTGGTGCTGGTCTTGTGGAACAGGGGGCCAGCCGTTGCCTCCAGCCCTTCCATCGCCGATCCGGCTGTCAGGCCGATGGCCCCCATCGCCAGGGTGAAATCCCCCTGGCGTATGCGTTCCCCGGCCTGTGCCAAATCAATCGGCTCCACCTGGGCCTGGATATTGATGGCACGCAACATGCCCGCCAGCAATTCCACCACGCGCGGCTGATTGGTGACGCGTGTTCGCGGCATCAGGATATCCAGGGTGAAGCCGTCCGGATATCCGGCCTCAGCCAGCAGCCGACGCGCGCCGGTTGTGTCCAGGCCGGGGCCGGTGGCCCGTGCCGGCAACCACCCCTCCATCCCCGGTTGTGCCAGTTGCCAAGCTGGACCGCCGATCCCAGCCAATCCCCTTTCCACCAGGGTCCAGCGGTCGATCGCCATATTGATGGCCCGGCGCACCCGGCTGTCAGCCAGCGGGTTGGGGTGCCCATCACGGTCGGTGGGCGCCATGTTGAAGGTCAGCAACATCACCCGGTCGGTGGGCAGTTCCGTCAGATGCACATTGGGTTGGCGTTGGAAATAGGGCAGTTGGAAGGGGGGCACATCTTCCATGATATCCACATTGCCAGCCAGGAGCAGGCGCAGCCGCTCCCGCGGATCAGGCTCGCTGATCAGGTTCAATGCGCGCCAGGGGGGCGGTTCCGGCCCGTAATAGGGCGAAGCTGCCAACCGGCGGGTATTGGCCTGCGGACTGCCTGCCGCGATATAGGGGCCGCTGCCGATCTGGGGGGTTCCCTGGCCTGCCAACACCTTGGCAGGATCACATCCCATCGGCCCGCCCACGCCGCGCCCATCGGCGGGGGCGGCGACCATGAAAACCAGGCTGAGGGCAGGCGGCAGTAAACGGTAAGCACTGTCCAGGTGCAGCGACAGGCTGTATGGGCCCGTAACCTCCACCGATGACAACCCCAGATAGGCGCCACCACTCTCCTGGGCTAGGGTTTCATAACGGCAAAGAGAATAGGCTACATCCGTTGCGGTAACGGAACGACCGTTGGAAAACCGGGCATCATTCCGAATGCGAAATGACCAGTTCCGGTTATCCTGACTGTTCCAGGAGAGGGCCAGCCGGGGGGTGACGCTGAAGCCTTTGCGCGTCACCAGCGTGTCGAATATATGCTCGAAATACTGAAAATCCGCGCCCGTGCGGGCTTGATGCGGATCATCCAGGGTTGATTGTGCCGACAGCGCAATCGAAAGCTCTTGGCGGTCGGCTGCCGACGCCGGGTAAAAACTCAACCACGCCAGCAGTGCTGCAACACCCCAGCCACTTCCTTGCCCGACGCGAACCATTGGCCCCTGTCCTGTCCGGGGTGAGGGTAAATGGCTGACATCGTTGCCACGATGCAGCCCCCCCGGCCCCGTCCTGGTCAATTGGCTGGGGCCGGTTTGCCCTTTGAGGCGGCTGCCGCCGCCGCTGCTGCGGCCGCACGGGCGGCCGGACTGGGCAGTTCGACGTTCACCTCCAGCATGGAACAGCCGCTTTCGCGTTCCAGCTTCACGGCTACCTTGTCCTCGTCCACGCTGACATATTTCTTGATCACAGCCAGCAGTTCCTGCTGCAGGGCGGGCAGGAAGTCCGGGCTGTTGCGGTCCGAACGTTCATGGGCCAGCACGATCTGAAGGCGTTCCTTGGCCTGGGCGGCGATCGTGGGCGGCTTGGAACGCTTGAAGATGTCGAGTAAGTTCATGCCGTCCTCCGCAGCAACCGGTCGAGCAGGCCCTTTTTCTCGGGCTTGATGAAGCGGTGCTCGATCTTTTCGCCCAGAAAACGGCCGACGGCATCGGCATAGGCCTGGCCGGCGTTGGACTTGTCATCCAGCACCACCGGCATACCGACATTCGACGCCTTCAGCACGGCCGGGCTTTCCGGGATGATGCCCAGCAGCGGGATGGCCAGGATTTCCAGCACATCATCCACCTTCAGCATCTCGCCTTTCTCCACCCGCTCTACATCATAGCGGGTGACCAGCAGATGTTCCTGCACCGGCTCCAGCCCCTGTTCGGCACGGCGCGACTTGGCCTGGATCACGCCCAGGATACGGTCGCTGTCGCGCACGGAGGAGACTTCGGGGTTGGTGACGATGATGGCATGGTCGGCCCAATAGAGCGCCATCAGGGCGCCTTTCTCGATACCGGCCGGGCTGTCGCAGATGATGTAGTCGAATTCTTTCTTCAACTCATCCAGGATCTTGCCCACCCCTTCCAGGGTCAGCGCATCCTTGTCGCGGGTCTGGCTGGTGGGCAGGATATACAGGTTTTCCACCCGCTTATCCTTGATCAGCGCCTGGCTCAGGCGTGCTTCCCCATTGATCACATTGATGAAATCGAACACCACGCGGCGTTCGCATCCCATGATCAGGTCCAGATTGCGCAAGCCCACATCGAAGTCGATGATGCAGGTTTTGAAACCGCGAAGGGCAAGACCGGTGCCGACGGCGGCGCTCGACGTCGTCTTGCCTACGCCGCCCTTGCCGGAGGTCATCGTAATGATCTTGGCCAAGAGGCGTCTCCCAAGGTCAGAGGTTGCTGTAAGATTAAGAACCGGTAAAGACCAATTCAGGCGGAAACCGGGTCGATATGCAAGAAACCATTGTTCAGATAAATCTGCACATGCCGGCGGCGGATCTCCTTGTCCATATCCTCCGACACCCGATAGAGCCCGGCGATGGAGACCAGCTCCGCCTCCAGGCTCTGGCAGAAGATGCGCGCATTCTGGTCCCCCGATACGCCGGCCAGGGCCCGGCCGCGTAGCGTGCCATAGACATGGATGCTGCCATCGGCCAGCAGTTCGGCACCGGGGCTGACCGGGCCGACCACGATAAGATCACAACCGGCGGCATAAATCTGTCGCCCCGACCGGATCGGTTCCGTCACCAGCATGGAAGCACGCGGCGGCGGTGGCGGTTCCGGCATCACCGGGGTGGCAGGGGTGGCGGCCGGTTGTTGGGTCGCCTGTGCGTGCACATTGGCCAGCCCTTGCGCCGGGCTGCGGCCGGTGCCGGCCAGCGGATCAAAGGTTTCCACCTTGCCGCGCGGCGCCTGCAACAAGGCCAGCCCCACGGCCAGGGCGGCGTCCTGCTGTTCCTTGGTGCCGCCCTGCAACCCGACCGCGATCAGGCCCAGATTGCGCAACAGCTTGATGAAGCTTTCGAAATCGAACGGCACGCCTGCCGGCAGATCATCCAGGTCCAGCACCACGGGGGCGTGGCGGAAGAAATTCGGCGCCTGGGCGATCTTGCCCGACAGGACGGGAAAGAAATTCGGATTACGGGGATCGCTGACCTTCAGCACCATCATGGTGAAGGTGCTGCCGCGCAGTTGGAAGGGCGCGTCCCGATAGGCGACCTGCGTACTCATTGCCGATTTTTACCCCACCTGTCAGGTCAAGCCTTGGCCGCCTCGCATGACCGCCCACATCCTGTGCGCCATCGCCGCTGATTCGGCCCCGTCAATCGCGTCGTTCAAGCCGGTTTGGCAAACGGCGTCAAGCATTTCATCGGCAGATTTTGCGACAAGCGCCACCCCTTCCACAACATCTATTGGTCGGTGCTGGCACATCCCCAAGGAATGCCCCGAAAGGTCAGGTGGCATCTCCCTTCAGGCGTGCCACCTCCGCCTCATACTGCTCGGTCGGCAGCAGTCCGCGTTCATGCATGACCTTCAAGGCGTACAAGGACTTGCGCAAATCTTCGGCGCGGTCGGCCCCCTCCGTTCCGGATTCAGCGTCGGTGGCGGCGATGGCGGCACCGGTGCGGGGTGGTGTCGGCCTGGAACGGTTGGTCGGGAACGGCATTTCGGCTCCGGCTCCTCTCCCACCCCTTTCGCGCCCGCAGCAAGCCCGACTCGGAGTCTGGGGGTAGTACGGAAGGGGGTAGCGATATCTGGTGTTAAACTTGGGTGACAACCGCAACGGCTGGTGACGTGTGGCTGATTATATTGTATCTTAACATGGTTGGTTCAATCTGGGGGATGGAACCGTCTATTGGCTCCCATGCGCGATTCCGCATCTGCCTGTTGCAGCGCATTATCATGCGCCACCCCCGTTGACCCGCCGCGTGACCGATCGGCACCGGCATTTCCGACTCCGGCTTTCATGCACCGCACGCCTCCGACCGAGGGTGCGGTTTTTTGTTGCCTGTTGTCGGGGGCGGTGCTGTTCCGTTGCAGTTCATCCCACCATCTGGTTCCTTAGCCGAATGTGAGGAGACATCCATGGCCAAGCGCCCGCCGCCGAAGTCCTCTTCCAGCACCCATGATGCCAAGGTCCATACGCTCTACCCTGGCCGCGCCGGCTGGGATCCGTTAGGGGAGGAGAGGCGGGAACAGAGTTACGTCAGGACCGTCAAGCCGATGAGCCCTGGCCAGGCCCTGCTGATGCAGGCCATCGCCGACAATAACCTGACCCTGGCGCTGGGGCCGGCGGGCACGGGCAAGACCTATCTGGCCATTTCGTCTGCCGTGGCCGCGCTGGAAAAGGGGCAGATCGATCGCATCATCCTGTCCCGCCCGGCGATTGAGGCAGGGGAGAGCCTGGGCTATCTGCCGGGCGACCTGAATGAGAAGATGGCCCCCTTCCTGCGCCCGCTCTATGATGCGCTGTCCGATCGGCTGGGCGCCAAGCGGCTGAAGGCGATGATGGCCGATGGTTCCATCGAAATCGCGCCGGTTGGTTATATGCGGGGCCGCACGCTCAACAATGCCTTCATCGTCATCGATGAGGCGCAGAACTGCACCTATCCCCAGATCAAGATGCTGCTGACCCGTCTGGGTTGGCACTCCACCATGGTGCTGACCGGTGACCCCGATCAGTCGGACCTGCTCGATGGTCTGTCCGGTCTGTGCGATATTGCCCGCCGGCTGGAACCGGTGGAGGGTATCGCCGTGGTGCGGCTGGCAGAGATGGACATTGTGCGCCATCCGCTGGTCGCCAGCATGTTGACGGTACTGTGAGGTGCTGAAGGGGGGCGGCGGTCGCGCCGCCGCCCCCTTTTAATTGGTCGGGTTCAGTTCCGGCGCGTGGCGGGCCATATAGGCCGCTTGCAGGGCCGGCACATCGAGTGTGGCCAACCCCTGGTCCAGCGCGTCGCGTGCCGCTTGGCCGGCGGGGCTGTGGTTGAAGCAGACATGGATCAGGTCTGGCGGGCCCAGCGGGCGGGGGTTCAGGCTGATCTGCGACATGCCGGTCGACGTTGTCCGGTTCAACACGGGTGCCAGGATGCCGAATTGGGAGATTTCCACCACGGCGGCATCAATGCGGCCAGCCTGCAGCTTGCGCAGATTCAGCATGTCGTTCTGGGCTGTATCGGTGACCAGCCGCCCCTGTTGCCGCAGCCTGTCGATCAACGGGCCATTGTCGTAACCATCGACAATGCCGATACGCAGCCGGGTCAGATCTTCAGGCTGGTTCCATGTGACAGGCGCGGCTTCCGGCTGTGCCAGGGCGAACTGGTATTGACCGATGGGGAGCCTGGATAATTGCCCGCCGGCACCCGCACATTCCGCCGGGGAGGAAGGATAGAAGCCATCGTGCCCGTCCCCCTCCATCGCCTGCGACACGGCACGCTTCCAGGGCATGGTCTGGCTTTGCAGGGTGAGATTCCGGCTCTCCAGCGCCTGGGCGATCACCACGCCAGCCGATCCTCCCTCGGGTATGTTGCCGCTGAAGGGGGGCCAGTTCAAGGTGGCCAGCCGCACCGAACCCGCGTCCGCGCTGGCAGGTCCCGGTTGAGCCCATGCCAGGGTCAGGCTGAGCAGCAGTAGCCATCCTTTCAATCCGGCACCTCGTTTGATCCATGAAAACAGACACAAGACACGTTAACGGTGCGGTGTTGCCCCGGCAATGGATGGTTTGCTGCTGATCAGGGGCGGAAAACGATCTGCCTTGCAAAATTGCTGATTTCCGCCATCACGCCCGTGCGGATGGCATCGCTTTCCATCAGCAACTCGTGCCGCGCCGTCGGATATTGCCGCAAGCTGCAGCGGGGCAGCAACCGTGCGGCCTGGACATGGTTGTCCGGCCGCACGATCCGGTCAGCCAGACCGGAGAGCAGCAGAACCGGTATCCTGACCTGCCCCAGTCTTTCCGGCCGCAGCAGATGCGCCATGGACCGCAACGCCGCATCCAGCCAACCCCAAGTGGCCCCACCCAGCGCCAGATCGGGCTGGGCGGCATAGCAGCGATGGCCCACCAGAAACCGCACCGGATCGGAGGTGAGCGGATTGCCGTCAAAGGCGGGGTCGGCGGCATACCAGTCCCGCTGGCCCGGCGCGTAATCGCCCCCCCGGCCCAAGGTCACCATGGTGCTGGCAAGCAGTCGGGCCAGCGGCGCGGGCAGGGGGCTGGTGCGGATGCCCAGCATCGGTGCGCTCAGCATCACGGCGGTGAAGGGATGCGCCCGTTCGGCGACATAGCGCAGCAGCAGATGCCCGCCCATGGAATGGGCCAGGGCCAGCACCGGCCCCGTGCCGGTATCGCCCAGCAGATGGGGCAGGCTGGCGTCCAGATCATCCAGATAGGTGTCGAACCGGTCGATATGGCCCTTCAGCGGGTTGGCCAGCGGCCGGGCGGAACCGCCCTGGCCGCGCCAGTCCATGGCCACGACGCGGAAGCCCTGGGCCGCCATATCGCTCGCCACTTCTGCATATTTCTCCACACATTCGCTGCGCCCGGTCAGCAGCAGCAGGGTGGGGGCAGCGTCGGCGCTGGCGGCCTGCCAGCGCGACAGGCGCAAAAAGGCGCCGTCGGGCCGGATCCGTTTCTCATGCTGCCAACCGCCCGCCTGCGTCATAAAGGCCCTTCCTTGTGCGCGTGATTTGACCGCCCCATGGTGTCGGGGTATCGTCCACCTGTCAAAGCTGCGATGCAGCATCGCCCTTCGCCCATTAGGATATGTCGCCAAATGGTTTGGCGCCAGCAATGTTGGGGCATCAAGGGCTTGCAAGATTGAGGGATGATCGATGGATGATGTGGCGATGCACCGGCGCACCGGGCTGGACCCGGCCGATCTGACCGGTTTTTATCTGGAAGATCTCTATGTCGGGATGAAGGGTGTCTATGCCCGCACCATCACCGAAACCGATATCGTGATGTTCGCCGGCATTTCCGGCGATACCAACCCGATGCACCTGAACGAGGAATATGCCAAGCAGACCCCGTTCGGCGGCCGCATCGCCCATGGGATGCTGTCAGCCTGTTTCATCACCACCGTGCTGGGCACCCGCCTGCCGGGGCCGGGCTGTATCTATATGTCCCAGACATTGCGGTTCCGTGCCCCCGTGCGCATCGGGGAGACGGTGACCACCACGGTGACGGTGCAGGAACTGGTGCCGGAAAAGCGCCGCGCCCTGCTGTCCACCATCTGCACGGTGGCCGATCATGTGGTGATCGAAGGCGAAGCGATGGTGATGGTGCCCGGCCGGCCGGGATAAGCCCAACGGCTGGGGGTATATCCGGCTGTTGAAAGCGGATTATCTTGATGGGAAACTTGCCCCAGTTTCGCTTTATGGGGTGGGGAAATGAAATCCGCTTTCATTCGGGTTCTGGGGGTGGCGGGGCTGGTCCTTCTGGCGGGATGTGCTGGCAGAGAGCCACCGCCGCCGCCAGCACCGGGCCTGCCGGCCGGTATTGATCCAAAGCCGCATTTCATCGCTGATCTGCCGGAGGGCCGCCTTCCCCCACTGCCTGAGCCCGAAGCCGCAGCGCCTTTCTTGGCGGAAGCTGAGACGACAAAAGACTATGAGCAACGAATGGCTGCCTACCGTAAGGCAGCAGAACTGGGTAGTCCAGAGGCGCAGTATAGCTTGGCCCGTATGCAGGATCCCCCGGATTTTAATATGCTCATCGACCTCGCCAAACGGGGATACGGCAGGGCAGCGTGGGAGATGCGCAAATTTTCGTTGATTGGATCTCACCCCAATCTTCGTCAACACGCTCCTTATTGGCTGAATATAGCGGCCCGCAGCGCCGATCCTATGTTTATTTCGATCTGGAACAAAACGTTGGATGATTATCGGGCAAGGGGAGATATTCCTGAAAGTACAGGTGATGGATTGTATTTTGATACAGCCTTTGTTCTTAAATGGAATATAAAGAGTTCAGGTCAGGGTGTTCCGTTGGAATATAAGACTATCTATTTTCTCTATCCTGGATGGACGTTTTTAGTACAATCATTTGTACCAATGGATAATAAATTTTTCGATGTTTTAGAATTCGTGAATAATGATGGGCAACGGGTGAAGGTCTATTTTGACATCACCACTTGGGCGGGGCAGCGGTAGACGCCTGTTTGTGGCACAGGTCCCGTTCTGCCCCGGCAACGGTCCAGCCCCGCGACGGCTGGGGCTGGACCCGGGGGCCGGTTCGCGACTATATGCTTGATGGAACCTGAAACCGGATCCGCGGGCCAATGCAGCTTTTCCGCCATACTGCCGATCTGCCCGCCGCCCTGCGCGGTGGTGCTGTGGCCTTGGGTAACTTCGATGGGGTGCATCGCGGCCATCGTGCTGTGATCGAACAGGCCCAGGCGGCGGCGCGTGCGCTGGGCGTGCCGGCCGGGGTGGTGGCGTTTGAGCCGCACCCGCGCAGCCTGTTCCGCCCCAACGATCCCCCGTTCCGGCTGACGCCGCTGCGCATCAAGGCGCGGCTGGTGGAGGCGCTGGGGCTGGATTTCCTGCTGGCCCTGCATTTCGACCGGCCCTTTTCCCAACTCTCTGCCGATACCTTTGTGCGGCAGGTGCTGGTGGAGGGGCTGGGTGTGCGCCATGTGGTGGCCGGGCATGATTTCGTGTTCGGCCATGATCGGGGCGGCGATATCGGCTTCCTGCGCGAAGCCGGCGGCTGGCACGGTTTCAAGGTGACGGAGGTGCACCCCGTCTCTGCCGCCGATGGCACGATCTATTCCTCCACCCGCGTGCGCCAGCACCTGCAGGCCGGCGATGTGGCGGCGGCCCAGGCCATTCTGGGCCATGCCTGGGAGATTGAGGGGCGGGTGGAACATGGCGACAAGCGCGGCCGCACCATCGGCTTTCCCACCGCCAACCTGTTGCTGGGCGATATCCTGCGGCCGCGCTTCGGCGTCTATGCCGTAGAGGCGGGTGTGGATCAGGGGCCGGAGACGGTCTGGCACAAGGGTGTGGCCAATCTGGGCAGCCGGCCGACGGTGAACGGCACGGATGAACGGCTGGAAGTGCATCTGTTCGATTTCGCCGATGATCTTTATGGCAAGCATCTGCGCGTCCGCCTGCTACATTTCCTGCGCCCGGAACAGAAATTCGCCGGGCTGGACGTGCTGAAGGCACAGATCGCCCAGGATAGCGACCAGGCCCGCCAGTTGCTGGCTTGAACTTATACAAATCTCCCTTGATCGTGACCGATCAAGGGAGATTTTGCGTTCCCTCATGCGCCGGGCGCTGCCTCCGGCAGCTTGGCTTACTCGGGCACGTGCCCGCGGGCCGGCAGTCGCCGACCTCCAATCCGCCAAAGGGGCAAGCCCTTGGCGGATTGGTATCATTTTATCGATGGCACCCCTTTTGCTTTCCCGGGGGCGGGGAAGTTCAATAGGGGGTGCCGGCCGTGCCGGATTTCGGTTTATTCATTGTCCGGCCGCCGCAAGGCAGGGCGACCGTGGCGGCCATTCATCCGTCACGGGCGGACGAGGCCCGTATCACCTTGAAAAATCTGCGCAATGGCGGCTTTCACGTCGCGGCCCTGACCCGCGTGTCGGTCTCGTCGGAGGAGCCGGTGGCGGCACAGGCGCAGTTGCAAGGGGTGGTCAATGGCCTGTTCGAACAGGCGCTCTACCGTCCACCGGTAGAGATGGTCTGGTAATTATTGCCCGGCAATTGTTGCCCAGCCTAACCGGGCATAATCGATGAAGCGGCGCAGGGCCGCTGTCACCAGCGCATCGCGGCGGTAGACCAGTTGCGTCGGTGCCGTGGCCCAGGGCTCCGGCACCGGATGCAGCGCCAGCAGTGGGCGCAGGGGCGACCGCTCCACCGCTGCTTCCGGCAGCAGCGACAGGCCGATTCCGGCGGAGACGCCACCGATAATGCCTTCCAGCGTGCCGAATTCCTGCATCCTGACCTGGGTGGCCCCCAGATGGGCCAGCAGCCCCTCCAACCGCTCCCGATAGGCGCAGCCGCTGCGAAAGCACAGCACCGCGGCCTGCGGTCGGGCCAGCAGGGTCTGCCAATCGGCACCGGCCGCCGTGACCGCCATCATCCGTTCAACCCCAAGGTCGGCCACCACCAGGGCGGGATGGTCGACCGGGCCGCCGACCAGGGCGGCATCCAACTGGCCAGCCAGCAATTCCATCAACAAGGGCTGACTGGCCCCGGTGCGTAACCCCAGCTCCACCGCCGGAAAATCCCGGTGATAGGCGGCCAGCACCGGCGGCAGGCGCACGGCGGCCACGGTTTCCATGCTGCCGATCAGCAATCGGCCCGCCGGCTGGCCGGGATTCAGCAGATCATCCAGGCTGGCGCGTGCGGCACGCAGCGCATCGGCCACCTGCCGGGCATGGGGCAGCAGAACCTCTGCTGCCTGGGTCGGCACCACGCCGCGCCCGTTGCGGCGGAACAGTTGCACGCCCAACGTGGCTTCCAGCGCGCGGATGCGGGCGGTGACGTTGGATTGCACGCAATTCAGCCGCCGCGCGGCGGCCGTCACCCCGCCCTCATCCACCACCGCCGCGAAGAAGGCCAGATCGGTGCTGTCCATGGCGTTAATCCATCAAAAATAGCGATTTCATTTATCCTGACATTTCATTTTTTCTGATGTCAAGTCTGGGGAAAGATGGGCTCTGGAAGGAAGGGCCGGATGGTGGGATCAAACGGGAAAGGCTGGCGGCTGGCGGGGGCCGGGTTGACAGCGACGCTGCTGGGCGTCGGGCTGGGCCGCTTCGCCTATACGCCGCTGCTGCCGGCCATGGTGGCGGAGGGCTGGCTCAGCGGCACGCAGGCGGCCTTGCTGGGGGCGTTCAATCTGGCGGGATATCTGCTGGGCGCGCTGGTGGCGGCCGGGCTGGGACGGCGCTTCGGCGCGGCCCCCGTGCTGCGCACCGCCCTGGTGCTGGTCACCCTGTCGCTGGGGGCCTGTGCCTGGAATGGTGGCATGGTCTGGCTGGGCTGCTGGCGCTTTCTGGCGGGGGTGACGGGGGCCGTGCTGATGATCCTGCCGGCCCCCTTGCTGATGGCGCGGGTGCCGGTGGACAGAAGGCCGATGCTGGCCGGGCTGGTTTTCTCCGGCATGGGGTTCGGCATCATCCTGGCCGGTTCGGTTCTGCCACTGCTGGCGGCCGGTGGGGTGGCGCTGGCCTGGGCCGTGCTGGGGCTGCTGGGGGCGGGGCTGGCGGCACTGTCCTGGGGCCAGTGGCAGCCGGCGCCGCTGGCCGCACCCCATGCGGTGACGGGGGCAGCGACGGGCAGGGGGATGGCGCCCTTGCTGCTGTTCGCGCTCGCCTATGGGGCGGATGGCATGGGCTTTGTGCCGCATACTTTGTTTCTGTCGGATTTCGTGGCGCGCGGGCTGGGCTGGGGGCTGAAAGCGGGCGGCTTCTACTGGACCATTCTGGGGCTGGGGGCCGTGCTGGGGCCGCTGCTGGCGGCACGGGTGGCCCGAACCACCGGCTTTCCCCTGGCCCTGACGGGCGCGCTGCTGGTGAAGGCGGCGGCGGTGGGCCTGCCGCTGCTGAGCACGGCGCCTGCCGCCCTGGCCCTGTCGGCCTTTCTGGTAGGGGCCTTGACGCCCGGCAGCGTGGCGCTGGCCTCTGGCGTGGCGGGGCTGCTGGCGGGGCCGGCGGGCCATACGGCACTGTGGGGGCGGATGACGCTGCTGTTTGCCCTGTTCCAGGCCGTCGGTGGTTATGGGATGACCGCCCTGTTCGCCACCACCGGGGCCTATCTGCCCCTGTTTGCCCTGGGGGCTGCTGTCCTGCTGCTGGCCGGCGGCATGGCCCTGGCCGGGCTGGTTTTGTTGCAACGGAAGGAGTGTGAACGATGAAGCTCTATGCTGCCAAGACCTCCCCCTATGCCCGCAAGGTGCGGGTGCTGATCGCGGAGAAGCGGGCAGGGGCACGGGTGGAACTGGTGCTGATCGACCCGTGGACCGATCCGGCCGCCCTGCATCAGGCCGTGCCCGCCGGCAAGGTGCCGGCCCTGGTGACAGATGAGGGCTGGGCCTTGGGCGAAAGCTGGGCCATCGCCGATTATCTGGACAGCGTGCTGCCCGGCCCCCGTCTGCTGGCGCCCGACGGGCCGGAACGCTGGCAGGCGCTGCGGCGCAGCGCGCTGGCGCAGGGGCTGATGGATGCCGCCTTTGCCGCGGTGATCGAAGGCCGCCGCCCGGCGGGCGAACGCTCCCCCGGCTGGGTGGAACGGCAGAAGGCGGCGATCGGGCGCAGCCTGCCGGTTCTGGAGGCGATGGAGCCGCCCGACTTGTTCGATCTGGGCGCCATCTCACTCGCCTGTGCGCTGGATTATCTGGATTTCCGCCATGCCGATCTGGATTGGCGGTCGGGTTGCCCGGTGCTGGCGACCTGGTTTGCGGCGGTGGATCAGCGCCCTTCCATGCGGATCACCGATCCACGCTGAAAATAATTCTGCGCGACCTGTCACAGGGGAGATGGCCATCTCGTCCTGATCGGTGAAGGCCCCGGCATCTGTTGCCGGGGCCATGAACCGGAGAGCCACGATGAAAGCCCGTCTCAACCCCCAGGCAGCCGCCCCCGCCGCCATGAAGGCGATGTATGAACTGGAGGGCAAAATTGCCGATCTGGGGCTGGACCCGACCCTGGTGGAACTGGTGAAAACCCGCGCTTCCCAGATCAACCGCTGCGCCTATTGCATCAACATGCATACCCGCGACGCCCGCGCGCTGGGGGAGACAGAGGCGCGGCTTTACCTGCTGGACGCCTGGCGGGAATCGCCGCTTTATAGCGACCGCGAACGGGCAGCCCTGGCCTGGACGGAGGCGCTGACCGATCTGGCCCATAGCGGGGCAGGCGATGGCGATTATGCCCTGTTGCAGGCCCAGTTCAGCCCGGAGGAACAGGTGAACCTGACCCTGTTGATCGCCACCATCAATGCCTGGAACCGGTTCGGCGTCGGCTTCCGGCTGGTGCATCCCAAGGAAGCGCGGATGTGAGCGGGGAAGTGCTGGCCACCTTCAACCGGCTGCGGCCACGGCTGACCCGCATCGCCTATCGGATGCTGGGTTCCGTGGCCGAGGCCGATGACATGGTGCAGGAGGCGTGGTTGCGCTGGGCCGGGGCCGACCATGCGGCCGTGCGCGATAACGATGCCTATCTGGTGCGGCTGCTGACACGGCTTTGTCTGGACCAGTTGAAATCGGCCAGCACCCGGCGGGAAACCTATATCGGCCCCTGGCTGCCCGAGCCCAGCATCGACCACGTGGACGCGCTGGAGGAGGGGGAGCAATTGACCCTGGCCCTGATGCTGGCGCTGGAACGGCTGTCGCCGCTGGAACGGGCGGCCTTCCTGCTGCATGACGTGTTCGGCCAGCCGTTCGACGCGGTGGCGGAGGTGCTGGAGCGTGACCCCGCCGCTTGCCGGCAACTGGCCGCCCGCGCCCGCACCCATGTGCGCGCCGCCAAGCCGCGCTTTCCGGTGGCGGCGGCCAAGGGGCGGGATATTGCCGACGCCTTTCTGGCCGCCGCCCATGGGGGCGATCTGGCGGGCCTGCGCGGGCTGCTGGCTGCCGATGCCGTGCTGTACACCGATGGCGGCGGCCGGGCGCGGGCGGCCCTGAACCCGGTGCAGGGTGGGGACAAGGTGGCCCGCTTCTTCGCCGGCATCGCCGCCAAGAACAGCTTTGCCCAACCGACCGTGCTGTATCGCGGGTTGATTGACGGGTTGCCGGGTTTCCTTTGCCGTCACCCGGATGGCACCTTGCAGACCATTGCCGTATTGCTGGATGGCAATGCCATCACCGCTGTCTACATCATCCGCAACCCGGACAAGCTGCGCCATCTGGCGGCGGCATCCACCGTCGGCTGGCAACAGTAAACCCATTTATAAGGCTGATGAGGTAGCCTATTGATCTTATTTTTGTTGTCTTTGCTCGGGGATTGGTATTATCTTCAGGAATTAAACATGATTATTCTACCTTTATTGGAACATCTCTATGGTCAAGATACAGGGGTTGCGAGCCTGGGAAAATATATCCAGGATTTCCTGCACGGACTGGTCGAAAAATTTGGAGAGGTTTGGCTCTCATTTCGCAAAGGTAGAGCATAATCCAAAATTTTCCTTGAACTTGGCGGATAGATTTTTTTGCATTGGATCTTGTTTTGCCAGAAACATTGAAGAACACCTTATGTATTGTGGCGTGAATGTTCTTAGTAAGAAAATAATAAATTCGATAAAGGGGTGGTCTTTTCGTATAAATGGCATAGTGAATAAATTCACCACCGAATCCATGCTGAATGAGGTGGAGTGGATTTTAAAGGATATGGATTTTGGTAAGGATTTTTTTGAGGGTTCATCCGGAAATTGGCGTGACCTGCAGCTTGTTTCAGAGATAAGGCCATCCGGCTTTGATGAGGTTCAGGAAAGACGTCGTTATCTTTCTTCAGAGTATTTTTCCAGATTACGTTCCGCCACCGTGGTGGTGGTGACGTTGGGTTTGAACGAAGTTTGGTTCGATACAAAGACCGGCTATTATTTGAATGCCGCGCCCAGCTATTTCAGCGTCCGGCGCGATCCGGATCGCTATTTTCTGAAAGTGACCGGGGTGGAGGAGAATGTCGCCGCGTTGGAGCGCATTCGTGACATTCTTCAGACCCTCAATCCTGCCATGAAGATGATTGTTACCGTATCCCCGGTGCCGCTGGGGGGCAGTTTCCAGCCGCGCGATGTGCTGGTTTCCAATATGCTGTCAAAATCCACTTTGCGGGTGGCGGCAGAGGTATTTGCGCGAAACCATGGCGATGTGGATTATTTCCCGACATTCGACATGATCTCCATGGCCCCCCGTCACCTGGCCTTCGCTGCCGACTGCATTCATGTCGCAGACAAGGCGGTAGGCGCCATGATGCGGATGTTCCTGCGTTTATACCTTCAGCAGGAGGTGGAGCCGGTGGAATTCAATGAGATTGCCTATCTTGCGGCAAACCCTGACGTGGATGCGGCGGTTCGGGCCGGTCATCTTGAATCCGGTTTCCAGCATTGGCGGCAATGCGGTGCCGCGGAAGGCAGGGCCCTGCGGCCGGAAGGGGGGCCGACTGCGCTGATGATCGCGGCGGGTGCCGTCTAAGGGTACCCGCCCCGCGCATGTTGCAAATGTGTTATGAGGGGCTGCGAAAGGGCAGGCGAAGCGGCTATATACGGGGCGCCGTTCCACCGGGGAGCTTTCGAGAAAACCTTGGCCCGCACCACCAGCCGATATGTCTGCCAGAATTGTGGGGCCGCCTACCCGAAATGGTCGGGTAAGTGCGACGCCTGTGGTGAGTGGAACACGCTTGTCGAGGAACAGGCCAGCGAAGCCGTGCCCAAGGGGCTGGGCAAGGGCCAGGGGCGCAAGATCGAATTTGTCGCCCTGTCCGGCGTTTCCAAGGATGCGCCGCGCCGCATGACGCAGATCCAGGAATTTGACCGGGTCTGCGGCGGCGGGCTGGTCAATGGCTCGGCCCTGCTGGTCGGCGGTGATCCCGGTATCGGCAAATCCACCCTGCTGCTGCAGGTCACCTGCTGCCTGGCCCAGGAAACCCGCTGCGCCTATATTTCCGGCGAAGAGGCGGTGGATCAGGTGCGGATGCGCGCCGCCCGGCTGGGTCTGGTCAATGCCCCGGTGGCGCTGGCCGCCGCCAACAATGTCCGCGATATCGTGGCCAGCCTGGAGGCGGCCGATGGCCCCCAGGTGGCGGTGATCGATTCGATCCAGACCATGTATATTGACACGCTGGACAGCGCGCCGGGCACCGTGGCCCAGGTGCGCGCCTGCGCGTCCGAACTGATCCGCGTGGCCAAGAAGCGGGGCATCACCCTGCTGATCGTCGGCCATGTCACCAAGGATGGCCAGATCGCCGGCCCCCGTGTGCTGGAACATATGGTCGATACCGTCCTCTATTTCGAAGGGGAACGGGGGCACCAGTTCCGCATCCTGCGTGCGGTGAAGAACCGCTTCGGCCCCACCGACGAGATCGGCGTGTTCGAAATGAGCGAGGATGGGCTGGTCGAAGTGCCCAACCCTTCAGAGTTGTTTCTGGCTGACCGCCGCCGCGATATAACGGGTACAGCGGTGTTCGCGGGGCTGGAAGGCACGCGGCCGGTGCTGGTGGAGGTGCAGGCCCTGGTGGCGCCATCCCCCCTGGGCACGCCGCGCCGGGCCGTGGTGGGCTGGGACAGTTCCCGGCTGGCCATGGTGCTGGCGGTGCTGGAGGCGCGTTGCGGTGTGGCCATCGGTGCCAATGATGTCTATCTCAGTGTCGCCGGCGGGCTGAAGATCAGCGAGCCGGCGGCCGATCTGGCGGTGGCGGCGGCCCTGGTCAGCAGTCTGACAGGCGAACCGGTGCCGGCTGACGCCGTGGTGTTCGGGGAAATCGGTCTGTCCGGCGAAATCCGTGCCGTCAGCCAGACGGATCAGCGCCTGAAAGAGGCCACCAAGCTGGGTTTTAACCGCGCCATCATGCCCCAGCCGCGCCGGTCGCGTGGCGGTGCGGGAGCGGCGGCGGATGGGCTGCGCCGGGTGGAACTGGATCACCTGTCCGACCTGATGCCCTTGTTCCAGGCCGATGCGCCGCCGCGCCCGCCGCGCGGGCGGGATTGATTTTAGGGGAAGTGGATGGACGCCAGCGGGTTGAACCCCGTCGATATCGCCGTTGCCGCCGTGCTGGGCATTTCCGCCCTGATGGCGTTCGCACGCGGTTTCGTGCGGGAGGTGCTGTCAGTGGCGGCCTGGGTGGGGGCGGCGTTCGCCACCATCTATTTCTTCCCCATCCTCACGCCCTTTGTCCGCCAGCGTATTGAAACCCAGTATTTGGCCGATGGCGTCACCATCCTGGCCATCTTCACCCTGTCGCTCATCCTGTTCTCCATGGTCACCCATGCCGTTTCCGGCCGGGTGCAGGAAAGCAGCCTGTCGGCCATCGACCGCTCGCTGGGTTTTGCCTTTGGTGTGGTGCGCGGGGCGGTGCTGGTCAGCCTTGTCTATATGTTCGCCCTCTGGCTCTGGCCGGATCAGCCGGCCTGGCTGCGCGATGCCAAATCCCGCCCGTTCTTAGGCGTGGGGGCCGATATGCTGCGCGATTTCCTGCCCAATGCCGACCTGACGCCGGCCCAGCGGGAGGCAGAACGGGCGCGCCTGCGCGTGCAGGAAGCGGCGGAGGCCAAGCGCACCCTGGAACGCCTTGCCAATCCGCTACCCGCCTCTGCAGGGAACGCGGCTGCGCCCGCCGGCGATAACGGCTATAACGGTGAGGCGCTCGGACGTCTCGACCAGTTGATCAAGAATACCGATCAGGAACCACCGCCCGGTGGCACATCCCGTTAGGGATGCGCCGCCGCTTTCGACTTTGATGCCACCGATCTTCGGACTTTAGCGTGAAAGGCTACCCGCCCATGCTTACGACCCATCCCTTCGACGATGACAAGCTGCGTGAGGAATGCGGCGTCTTCGGTGTGTTCGGTCCGCAGGATGCGGCGGCACTGGTGGCGCTGGGCCTGCACGCGTTGCAGCATCGCGGCCAGGAAGCGGCGGGTATCGTCAGCTTCGACGGGCAGGATTTCCCGCATCATCGGGCGCTGGGCCAGGTCGGCGATATTTTCGGCAGCGAAACGGTCATGCGCAACCTGACCGGTTCGCAGGCCATCGGCCATGTCCGCTATGCCACCACCGGCGAACGGTCCTTGCGCAATGTGCAGCCGCTGTTTGCGGAGTTTGAGTTTGGCGGCTTCGCGCTGGCCCATAATGGCAACCTGACCAATGCCATGCAGTTGCGCCGCCAGTTGGTGCGCCGGGGCTGCCTGTTCCAGTCCACGTCTGACACGGAAACCATCATCCATCTGATGGCGACCGCCCGTGGCGGCAATGTCATCGATCGGCTGGTGGAAGCGCTGCGCCAGATCGAAGGTGCTTATTCGCTGGTCTGCATGGCCAAGGATATTGTGATCGGCGTGCGCGACCCGCACGGCGTGCGCCCGCTGGTGCTGGGCCGCCTGGGCGATGTGCATGTGCTGGCCTCGGAAACCGTGGCGCTGGACATTATCGGGGCCGATTATGTCCGCGACATTGATCCGGGTGAAATGGTGGTGCTGGACAAGGACGGGGTGCAGAGCCTGCGTCCCTTCCAGCAGGTGCCGTCCAAGTTCTGCATTTTCGAATATATCTATTTCGCCCGCCCCGACAGCTACATGGAAGGCCATTCCGTGTACGGCGTGCGCAAGAAGATCGGGGCGCAACTGGCCATTGAAAGCCATGTTGATGCCGACCTGATCATCCCGGTGCCAGATTCGGGCGTGCCGGCAGCGCTGGGTTATGCCGAACAGAGCGGCATACCGTTCGATTTGGGTATCATCCGCAACCATTATGTCGGTCGCACCTTCATCCAGCCGACGGACAAGATCCGCCGCCTGGGCGTGAAGCTGAAGCATAATGCCAACCGGCATTTCATCCAGGGCAAGCGCATCGTGCTGGTGGATGACAGCATCGTGCGTGGCACCACCTCGCTGAAAATCGTGGAAATGATGCGCGACGCTGGCGCCAAGGAAGTGCATATGCGCATTTCCAGCCCGCCGACCAGCCATAGCTGCTTCTACGGCATCGATACGCCGGAGAAGGAAAAGCTGCTGGCCCACCGGATGACGGTGGATGAAATGCGCGATTACATCAAGGCGGACAGCCTGGCCTTCATCAGCCTGGACGGGCTGTACAAGTCGCTGGACCATGCCAAGCGCGATGGCGATCTGCCGCAATATTGCGACGCCTGCTTCACCGGCGAATACCCGATCCCGCTGACGGATTTCGATCCGGGTCGCGGGGCGGAAGTCTCCTATCTGCCGGGTGGTCGCAAGGCGGGGTAAGGATGATGCTGCGCAGCTTGCTGGCTTTGTCCCTGTCCGCGTTGCTGTTGTCGGCCTGCGGTACAGGGGCGGGTGGTGGTGTTCAGGCTGCGCAGCCTTCCCCCGGCTGCGCCTTGGCGGAGAGCTATCTGCTGTCCTTTCCTGTTGTCCAAAATGGTGGACCCGTCGTTTTCTCTGAAAGGGATGAGGGCGCGCCGCGGGAGGATGGCCGCCTCGAATGGCAGGACATGGAGGCGGAGCCAAAACCTAAGCCGATCATGGGGCCACCGGATGAATTAATTTCCAGCTTGCGGGCCAGTGCCGGTGCCAGCGCGATCAAGTACTGCACCAATGTGCGTAAGCTTCTTGATAGCAAAGGCATCCGTTATGGCGAAGATGCTGTAAATTCAGGTGCTTCATCGAACGGGACTCTATTTAAATCTGCGATATTGGGAATTTCCCTGCCAGTTATCAGCAAGGATGGCAACGCCGCCGTATTGGTGGAGAGTTTTTCTGCCGGTATGCTTCTGGGTAGGGGGAATGTTACTTATCTAAAGCGTCAACCCGATGGGAAGTGGAAGGTTGTTGGGGAAGCGATGCTCTGGGTGTCGTAATCCTCCCGCCATTGCCACCCCACTAACTGATTGATATTTTAATGATATAGGCAAAATCTGCCCGATTCTTGGTCCGATCCTTGCATGTTCCTTTCAGGGGAAGCAAGCGGAGGAGCTGCACGTGACAACTATCGGATCGTCGTCCCTGAGTGGGGCAGGTATTTACAGCAATTACACCATTGCCCCTTCTGGCGCGCGGATATTGACTGGCGAGGCAAAGGAAAAGGCCAGCGCGGAATCAGAAGCCTTCACCAAGGCGCACGCCCATTTGGGCGCTGGGGATTATATCAAGGCGAAGCTGGAGGATTCGGAGAGCAAGGCTTCGGAAATGCTTGCCTCCGGCTTTGCCACGACCAGCTTCAAGATCAAGTTTCAGGATCATATCTACAATCTGGCCGGCACACCGCTGGATCTGTCGAAGCTGGCGGTGTCCCAGGTGGCGCCGGTCGCGGTGCAGCAGGCCGACGCGGCGCCCCTGCATGAGGAGACGCAGGCCCAGTTGCTTGACCTGCAAGAGATGGGGGACGTCACCCGCGAGGCTGCTGCAAGGCCCACGTCAGTGCTGACGGATGGCCTGATCCAGACATTATCCCGTGCCGACTGGTCATTCAATCTGTTGAATGACCGTTTGCAACAGGTTGGGTAAGAAGAAGGGCCGGCGGATCGTTTCCGTCGGCCCCTTTTCTATCGTTCTATCAGGCGCGAACCTGGGACAGGAAGCCGCGGATTTGCCCATCCAGCGCGTCGGAGCGTTGGTTAAGGCTACCGGAAGCCTCGTTCACGCGGCGGGATGCCGCCTTGGTGGCGTTGGCGCCTTGCAGCACATGATCCACCCGTTCAGACACCTGACGGGTACTGTCGCTGGTATGTTGCACGCTTTCAACGATCTCATGCGTCATCTGGGCCTGCTGTTTCACCGCCCCCGCGATGGCCATGCCGGCGGCGCGAATATCTGTGATCCGGTCGGTGATGGCGCTTAATGCCGCCACTGTATCCTTGGTGACCTGCTGGATATCACCGACCTGGGCTGCGATTTCCCCGGTGGCCTCTGCGGTTTGGCGGGCCAAAGCCTTCACTTCACCCGCCACCACGGCGAAGCCCTTGCCGGCCTCCCCAGCGCGGGCCGCCTCAATCGTGGCGTTCAGCGCCAGCAGGTTGGTCTGGCTGGCAATCTCACTGATCAACTGCACCACGGTGCCGATCTTTTCCGCTGCCCCCGCCAGCCCCTGTACCAGATGGTCGGTACGACCCGCTTCCTGAACCGCCTGTTCGGCAATGCTGGCGGAATGATCCACCCGGTTCCCGATCTCCCGGATGCTGGCGGAAAGCTGATCGGTTGCCCCGGCCACATGGCTTACCTGACGGCTGGCATTGGCAATGGCATCGGCCATATTGGTGACGGCCGCGCGGGTATCGTCGGCGACCTTCTCCATATCACCTGCCGTGGCCCGCAGTTCCTGCACAGCCGACAGGGTTTCCCGTAGAGAGGCTGTGGCTTCCGCATCGAAGTGGACGGAGAGTTTCTCCAACCGGCTGGCCCGTTCACGCTCCGCGTTGGCAGTGGCTTCCTGGCGCGATTGCAGGTCATGCCGCTCCAGTTCATTGCCCACCAATACGGAAAGGGCCTGAGACAGCCGACCGATTTCATCGGGCCGGGCGCTTAGTCCGTGATCCACCTGCAATCCGGTCTCCCCGGCGATCAACCGGCGGGTGATATTCGCCAGATGAACCAGGGGCCGGGCGATGCGGCCGTTGATGAAATGGTTGACGGCCAGCACAGCGATGATCAGGGCCAGGATGGTGCCGCCAACCATGCTGTAGGTCAGCAGGATGGCACGATTGACGGCTTTCTCGTCATTGCTGATCCGTGTGGCCTGGGCGGCCTGCAATTTGGCAACGATCTCTTCCAACGTGGCGGCAGACCGTTCCAGCCCGCCCATGAAGGCCAGCGTGGTGGAGACATCGCCGTCGATCACATCGGTCAGGTCACGGCTTTTACTGACATATTTCTTGGCAGCGGCGCTGAAGGGATCGCCAAGGTCTGTCAGGCCGTTATGGCCGATCACCTCACGCAGCCGCGGCAGTTCACGCTCCAGCGCATCGGTCAGGGTCAGAACCTGCTGTTTTTGTGCACTGACCTTTTCCGCGCCCATATCTGTCGCGACCAATGCCACCAGATTGTAAAGCGCCTTGCGCTGTTGTGGCAGGCGGACCAGAAAGCCATTCATGACGCTTTCATCTTGCAGCACAACGCCGAAAACCTTGCTGACCCGGTTATCGATGCCGCTGACCGCCACAATCTGGACAGTGCCGAGCCCGACCATCGCAATGGCGAGAAACAGGAAGTAAAGGGCGATTTTTCGGGCGATCGACATGGCTCACCTCACGCAATGGAACCGGGCACCGCCAGGGGGCGGATGATCAAAGGGGGGCGACCATGAAATGGTGCCCCACCTGCCAGGTCATTTCTTGTAGATGCCGGCGCACACAGCCAGATTGCTTTCAACCTGGCAGTACATTTCTTTCGGCTCCACTTTCTTGGTTGTGGGGTTGGTGAACTTGTATTCCTGCCAAAAATTCTTGTTGGCCTTGGCCATCTCCATGCGTTCCTTGATATAGAGTTTGCCGTCTATATCCTCCGCATCGATCAGATCCTTGCCGATCAGCTTTTCATTGGCCCCATGGGCCAGGCATTTGCCGGTCAGGTCATAGACGACGACATAGAGATCGCGGTCGGTGAAAGGGCCGCCCTTGGTGGAGAAATCGGTGAAGGCCTTCTCCTGACCGGCGCTGCCCAGATGCTTGGTTGCCCGCTGCACCATGGCCACAGCCTCATCGCGGGTGGCATTGCCTTCCGCCGCCAGGGCGGACGAACTGCCCCATAACAGGGCGCTGGCGGTCAGGATGGTGAGAAGGGAACGGCGCATGGGGGTGTCTCCTCTGGATTTATGGTTGTCCATGTCCCAAAGGCTACCCGGTGATCAGCATCTGCTGTTCTGTCCGTTGGAATACCTAATCTTTTGCACCTGCTTTGTATTATAAAATGGTTCAGAAAATTCGTTGAAAGCGGCTGTGTTTATTGTTCATTTACCAATAAAAAGGCGCCGGGAAATATTTCCCGGCGCCTTTGCAGAAATAACCATATTGGGGGTGATCAGTTCCCCGCCTTCTGCATACAGGCGTCGAACAGGGTCTGCACCACCGGGCGGGTCAGATCTTTGACGATGAAGACGATACGGGTGCTGTGATCATCCGTCGGCCAGGCATCCAGTTGCACCGGCGGGTGGAACAGGTGCTGCACGCCATGGATGACAATGGGGCGGTCGGCCTCTTCCACATTCAGCAGACCCTTGACGCGCAGGATGTTCTCACCCTGGGCCTTGGCCACCGTTTCGAAGAAATTCACCAGATTGTCCCAGGGCAGCGGCTGGTCCGCCTTGATGACGAAGCTGGTGATCTTGTCATTGTGACGGTTCACATCATGGTGATGATGGTCGTGATCATGCCCATGATCGTGGTCACAATGGCCATGGTCGTGGTCGCAATGCGCGTGGTCATGATCATGGCCGTGGTGCCCGTGATCATGGTCGTGGTGGCAATGGCCATGGTCATGATCGCAATGGCCGTGATCATGGTCATGATGGTGGTCGTGACCACCTTCATAGGATTCGGCCTTCAGCCAGCGCTGCACGTCCAGCGACTTGGTGGCCGGGTTGTACAGGCCGGCATCGAACAGCAGCACGGGCAGGGCGTCGTCCGTCTGGGCGTCCACATGCACGGCACCGGGGTTCAGGTCATGCAGGCGGCGGCGCAGCGCCTCCACATTGGCCTTCTCGGCAATGTCGGTCTTGGTCAGCACCACGCGGTCGGCCACGGCGGCCTGCTTCAGGCTTTCCTCGTGGTTATCCAACTGGCCCATGCCATGCACGCTGTCGATGGTGGTCACCACCCCATCCAGGCGGAAACGGGAGGCGATCAGCGGATCGGTCATCAGCGTGTGCAGGATGGGGGCCGGGTCAGCCAGACCGGTGGTTTCAATCACCACCCGGTCGAATTCCGGTACCTCACCCCGGGTGCGACGCAGATACAGGTCGCGCAGCGTGTCCGACAGGTCGGAACGGATGGTGCAGCACAGGCAGCCGCTATCCATCAGCACCGTATTTTCATCCGCCTTGCTGACCAGCAGATGGTCCAGCCCCACTTCGCCGAATTCATTGATGATGACGGCGGTACGGGCCATGCCCGGATCGCGGATCAGGCGCGACAGCAAGGTGGTCTTGCCGGATCCAAGAAAGCCGGTCAGCACCGAAATCGGCAGGCGCACGGGCGGGGCGGGGGGCGTGGGTTGGGTGGACAAGGGCGTGTTTCCCGTCTTCAGTCAGCGAATATTCCCGGCGGCAAGCCGGGCAAGGGTCATGGGGTTGCATTTGAGCGGCCGGGGCCGCTTCGTCAACCGGTTCGGCAGGCAGGGCAGATCCCCGTCACTTCCACCGTCTGGCGTGTGACCTGGAAACCCTGGGCATGGGCTGTTTCATTGATGGCCTGGGCGATGCGGGGGTCCACCAGTTCCGTGGCCTCCCCGCATTTCTGGCAGACCAGGAACTGGCCGCTATGCAGGGTGCCGGGGTCGGCACAGCCGACAAAGGCATTCTGGCTTTCAATCCGGTGGATCAACCCCTGTTCCAGCAGGAAATCCAGCGCGCGATAGACGGTCAGCGGGGCCACCCGCTTGCCGTCCTGCGACAGGTCCTCCAGGATGGCATAGGCCCCGCGCGGCTTGTGACTGGACCAGACCAGTTCCAGCACGCGGGCACGCTGGGCGGTCAGCCGGGCGCCCCGGCTGGCGCAGACCGCTTCCGCCCTTGCCATGGCATCTTTGACGCAGGTGCCATGGTCATGGCGATGCCCGTCATGGTCATGGTCTGCCGGGTGATGATGGTGGTGCTGGTGATGGTCCATGGCCGGAAGGCCCCTGTGCCGCTAATCGCTAACCGGCAAGGTAGTCCAGCCGATGCCATTCGCCAAGCCGGGGCCGGGCAGCCATGAAAAAAGCCGCCGGCCGAGGGGCCGGCGGCAGTGGTGCATT
Source organism: Azospirillum sp. RU38E (assembly GCA_943370215.1). Classification (GTDB taxonomy): domain Bacteria; phylum Pseudomonadota; class Alphaproteobacteria; order Azospirillales; family Azospirillaceae; genus Niveispirillum. The sequence goes on along the minus strand of CALRQC020000019.1, from coordinate 38,243 downwards.
GCGATGGCAGAACAGGGCGGTCAGGCGGCGCGCAGCGAGGCAATAGCGCGGGACACGCTCTCGCTCAGCGCCGTGGTTTCCTGCCCCAGCGTCTGGGAAGAGGTCAGCACCTCGTCGCTGGACCGGTGGGTGGTGTTGGCGATTTCCTGCAGGCCACCGACATTTTCCGCCACCACAGCCGTCCCCTGGGAGGCCAACTGGACATTGCGGGCGATTTCGCGGGTCGCGGCATCCTGTTCCTCCACCGCGGCGGCGATGGCGGCGGAGACTTCGGTGATGTCGCTCACCAGTTGCTGGATGGCGGTGATGGCCTGCACGGCGGCGCGGGTGGCGGACTGCATTCCATTGATCTGGCTGCTGATTTCCTCCGTCGCTTTGGCCGTTTGGTTGGCCAGGCTCTTCACCTCCGACGCCACCACGGTGAAGCCCTTGCCGGCTTCCCCGGCGCGCGCCGCCTCGATGGTGGCGTTCAGCGCCAGCAGGTTGGTCTGGCTGGCAATGTCGGAGATCAACCGCACGATGGAACCAATCTTGTCGCCCTGACCCTGCAATTGTTCCATCTGGCGGGTGCTTTCATCCACCCGCTGGCGGGCATTGCTGGCCATGCTGGCGGCGTGGTTCACCTGGGTGCTGATTTCCTGGAACGATGCGGACAGTTCTTCCGCTGCACTGGCGACGGCCTGAACATTGCCATTGGCGTCGCCTACGGCCCGGTCCACCACACTGGTGCGCTGCTGGCCCAGTTGGGCCTGACGCGATAGGTCGCGGGCATTGGATTCCAGGTGCCGGGCGGCCGTGTTCAGCTTTTCCACCAGCGAATGGACGCTGCTTTCCAGTCCATCGGCGATGCGCTGGGAGGAGGCGCGCTTTTCCGCCTCCGCCCGCTTTTCCGATTCCGCCTGTTCCATCGCCAGCCGGTCGCGATCGATTAGGCTGGTGCGGAAGACGCTCAGCGCCTTGACGATGGCGCCCAGCTCATCCTTGCGGGCCAGCGACTCCAGATTGACGGTGGTATTGCCGCCCGCCAGTGTCGCCGTCGCTGACGAGATGCGCTCAATGGAACCACGCAGGGCGCGGACGATGAAGAAGGAGATCGCAGCAACCAGCAACACCACAAACCCCACCGTGATGGCGGAACTGCGCTGGGTGCTTTCCGCGCTGCTGGTCATCTGCTTCATGGCGCTGTTGGCGGCATCACGCTGGCTGACCGACAATTTGCCCAGCCGGTCCAGCACGGTGCCCAGATTGCTGCGCAGCGGGTCCAGGAAGGAGATGGCGGATTGGGCATCAATGGCCAGCATTTCCTTCACGAACTGGATCGGCTGACCGAACTTGTCGATATCCTGGGCCACGGCGGCCAGTTCAGTCTTGACCGGCCCATCCGGCAGGCCCTGCTGCACCTTGGTGATGGCGGCCTTGGCCTTGTCCATGCGGGCGGTAACGCCATCCAGCATGGTGGCGGATTTCTGCGCATCGCCGCCAGCCATGGCGGCCGCCAGGGCGTAATAGATTTCCTGCACCGCCCCGTTCAACTCGCTGGAGGCGCCCAGCAATTCGGCAGCCGTCTGAAAGCGCACCTCGGTGACTTCCTGGCTGGTCTCAATGAACTCCCCCATCGTGCGATGGGAGGTGACGGCCATGGCCACCAGCGCCAGCAGACCCAGCACGGGCGCGGCGAACAGCTTGAAAGCCATTGGAATGTCATCGAAACGCATGGCGCGTCATTCCTTTCCCGATTATCAGGCGGGTGCCGACAGGGACCGGCACCCGCCCTTGGGGTCATTTTTCAGTGATCATCATTTTGAAGTTGGGGTCGAAATCGACACCAGCGGCACTGGCGGCAGCCTTGCTGACATAGATTGTCACCTTGGGCGTCGTTTCCACGGCGATGACGCAGGCGCCGGCATCCACACAGGCGACATCATTGCCGACCGTGACGGTACCCTTGCCATTGGCCTTCTTGGCTTCGTCAGCCGACGCCACGAAGACGGCAAAGGCACCGGCGGCACTGCCGGCATCACCGGCTGCCACGCTGGCGGCTGACAGGGCCGACTGCACGGCGGCCACCGGGGCGGCACCGGCGGTCACCACCACCTTGGCGCCGGCCGGTGCCTTGGGCGTAACAAAGCCGAGCGCCTTGGCGGCAATGGTCACCTGCTTGGCATCCATCTCGGCCCCGCTGGCGGGCAGCGCCGCCAGAAACCCGACCGCAAGGAACGCCATGATCTTCTGCTTGTTCATTGGCTTATCCTTCGATCAAAGCTTGTAGGAAGCGGTGGCCCAGACGCGACGTTCTGCCTTGGGGGCGGAGGTCAACTGCGTCTCACTGCGCAGCAGATCGGCACCCGACAGGGAGACGCGCAGGTCCGGCGTGACCTGATAGCCCACGCTGGCCTGTGCCATCAGGCCAGGCTTGACCTCGATCAGCTTCGTTCTCTCATCCATTTCAAAATAACGATAGGTCGTGCTCTGCCAGCGCAGCGACAGGTCAGTGCTCCACGGCCCGGAATCCCAGCCCAGATTGGCCTTCACCGTGTTACGGGCGTTGGCTTTCTCATAATTTTGGCCAATCAAGACATTGGCGATCTTGATATCGTCATTGGTATCCATCCACATCCAGGACAGGTTCCAGCGGAAAGCCTCCACCCGTCCCTGCAGCTCTGCTTCCAGGTTCCAGGCCTTGGAGGAACCCAGATTGTCACCCAGCAGGAAGGTGGGATAGCCGTTGATCAGTTTCGCACTGGCAAGATTGATGAACCGCAGATCCTTGGTCTCCTGATGGGAGACGGAGAGCCGGCCGAACCCGTTGATGCCATCAATGGCATGGCGCCAGCCGACCTCATAACTGGTAGTAATGCTGGGATTGATGTTGGGATTGCCGGAAATGATGAACTGGCCCGGTGGCGGCTTGGATACCGACGAATTGGACAATTCGATCAGATTGGGGGCGCCTACACCCCGGCCCGTGCTGAACAACAGGCTGTCCTGTGGCGTCACCCGCCAGACAATGCCGCCATTGTAGGAAATACTGTCAAAGCTGCGGTCGTAATCCGCTTCGCTGAAGGGATAGGGGCGTGGACCTGTGTGCAGAAGGGCGGTGTGATCCCAGCGCACGGCAGCGGTCAAACTGATATCTGCAGAGGCCTGCCAGTCAAACATGGTTGACAGAGCATAATTCCGGTAACCGGTCGTAATCCCCTTCAAGGGCCAGCTATCGATCTTGTTTTCGCGGAATTCACCGGCAACGCGGCTGGTAAGGCGATCTGTCAACTTTATCAGATCCTGGATCTGTGCAATCGTGGTGTCAGTGCTTATCTGAGATGAAGTAGTCGTGTAGTGACCATTCGTCTTAAGGTTAGAGTGATAGACAGTTCCTTCTAGCAAGCCGATCCCGGTATTGGCCTTGACATTGCCTTTGAATGAATAGGTTTTGTAGGAACTCATTCCTACCCCCCCTGAGGGGATAAGAGCGAATTCGCTCTGTCGCGCCCAGGTGGTTTCAAACCCGACCTGTGTATCGGGATTGACCTGGAACAGGCCGTCCAGGGAAGCGGTGCGTCTCTGGCCATCCTTATCGTAGAAGCGATTTGTCAGCGGGGTTCGGCTGCTATCAAAGGGATCAGCGGTCCAGCCGCCGGCTGAGACGCGGACGCCGCCCCAATTGCCAAATTTCAGCGTCTTGAAGGCGTTGATTTCGCGGAAATTTTGCGTACCAAAGCTGACATCGGCGGCACTGGCATTATCATAAAGCGGATTAAAAGTGACGATATTAATCACACCGGAGACGGCGTTGAAGCCGAACAAGGCCGATTGCGGACCCTTCACCACCTCAATCTGACGGATTTCCGACATTTGCACGGGGATGGAGGACCACAAAGTGATGCCGTAAAAATCCTGATAGACCTGTCGGCCATTCACCAAGACCAGCAGCCTGGGATTACCGCCTTGGTTATAACCGCGCACGCCGACATCCGCCCCAGTGCTGCTCCATTGCAGTACATCGATGCCGACCACCCGGTTCAACACGTCGGGCAGACTGCGGGCGCCGGATTTGGTGATCTCGTCGGCCGTCACGATGGTCATCGCTGCCGGCACTTCGCTGGCCCGCTGTGGCTTGCCGGTGGCCGAGGTGGTCACCGGTTCGCCGAACAGATCCTGCAACGAACCATAATCCATAGATTGCGCCATGGCGCCATGCGCCAGGGCGATGCTGGCTGCCGCCAGAATCGCTGAACGGCCAAACCGTGCGCGTTTAGAAGACTTGTATCGCATGAGGCTCCCCATTGGTGCGCCGTGTGTCATCCACCGGCGCGCTAGTTTTCTTTAAGGGTAAGGTGAAAAGAGAAAAACAAATAAGAAATAATACTTATGATGATGGATATAATATTTCATTTTGAAACAATAATTTTTGATTTTTATTGCCTTATCTTGCGTAAGGACTGACAATTTTATTGGAGGAAAATTTCCTTTTCCCTTTCTGCCCGCTGAGTGGATAAGACGGATATGCATATTGCGAAAGATTTCAGTCAATTATCCACGGTTGAATAAGCGCAGCCGTTCCGTACCAGGTAGCGGCCTTCTCCTGCTATCCCCAGAGGGCGTGGTGGCGTTGGATGTTGTGTTGGTGGGTACCCTGCTGGTCATAGAAACCCGCCTATGCTGAATGAGTCAAATTCGGGCATTTCGTGAACCCCGCATCCATCCTGATCTTCATAAATTGAAGAACCAGGAAAATCTCATGACGTTTCTGGTAGTCAAAATATGTCATTTTTTCGGAATAATTATAGTTATGCGGAGGGATATGTTTATTTCCATTAGAGCGAAACTGGAAACCTATTCTTTTATATGTTTTTGAAATATTGTAATATTATTTTGGTTATTTTTGACCCCACCGCCGACTGCCGCCCCTTCTTTAAGGCCCTGTGCCCGGCTGGACAAACCGGGGGTGCGTTCTAGCTCCGTGGAGATCAGTCACCCTTGATCACGCAGCGGGGAAGGCATGTCGGCACCCATCATCATCATTGGCGCCACCGGCGGGGTGGGGGCAGCCCTGGCGCGGCAATTGGCCGAACAGGGCCGCCCCTTGCACCTGATCGGCCGGGATACGGCGCGCACCGCCGATCTGGCCGCCACCCTGGGCGCCAGCCATGCCATCGCCGATGTGCGGGAGGAAGCGGCGCTGGCCGCTGCCGTGACGTCCGCAGATCAGGGTGATGGTCTTGCCGGCCTGGCCTACTGCGTCGGCTCCATCACCATCAAGCCGTTGAAGGCGTTGAAGAATGACGATTTCCTGGCCGCCTTTCACCTGAACCTGCTGGGGGCTGTCACCGCCCTGCGCGCGGCGGAGAAGGGGTTGAAGGCGGCCAAGGGATCGGTGGTGCTGTTTTCCACCGTGGCGGTGGAACAGGGCTTTCCCAACCATACCGCCATTGCCACGGCCAAGGGGGCGGTGGCGGCCCTTGGCCGGTCGCTGGCGGCGGAATGGGCCCCGCATGTGCGGGTGAATGTCATCGCCCCGTCGCTGACCCGCACGCCGCTGGCCGCCCCCTTGCTGGCATCGGAGCAACTGGCGCAGGGGATTGCCGCCATGCACCCGATCCCCCGGCTGGGGGAGGCGGCCGACCAGGCCGCCGCTGCTGCCTTTCTGTTGTCCGATGCGGCCGGATGGATCACCGGGCAGGTGCTGGGTGTTGATGGCGGGCGGGGTGCCCTGCGCACCAAGGGTTGAGATACGGAGGGCGTGACATGCCGATGATCCATCGCCGATCGCTGCTGCTGGGCATGGCCTGTGCCGGGCTGGCCGGGCGGGGGGCGTTTGCCTTCACCCTTCCGGCCGGCGACAGCCTTGCCTTCAGCGTTTTCCGCCAGGGTGACATTCCCATGGGCCATCATCGGCTGCGCTTTTCCCGGCAGGGCGACGACCTGATCATGGAAAAGCAGATATTGCTGGAGGTGAAGCTGGCCTTCTTCAACGCCTATCGCTATCAGCACCATAACCGGGAAGTCTGGCGCGACGGCCGGCTGATCGCCATCGACACGGAAACCAATGATGATGGCGACCGCTATGCGGTGACCGGCCGCGCCACGGAGGCGGGGCTGGAAATTGACAGCAGCGCCCATGGCCGCGTCATCGCCCCCGCCGCCATCATTCCCACCAGTTACTGGAACAGTGCCATCACCGGCGCCACGCAATTGCTGGATACCCAGCGCGGCCTGATCATGGATGTGGCGATGGAGGATTTAGGGCCCGAGCCGCCCCCTGGCGGCAGCCCCCCATCCGCCCGCCACCACCGCATCAATATCCAGACCAACAAGCCCGGCAGCACCGACAAGATCGACCTCTGGTATGATGATACCGGGGCCTGGGTCGGGCTGGCATTCGAAGCCAAGGGTCAGAACATCCATTATGTGCTGGATGGCCCCGGTGGTGCCAGCCCCGTCCCCATGGTCACCGATGAAGCCACCGGCACCGGGGGCCGGTCTTGAGCGCTGGCGGCACCTTGCGGCTGGTGCTGGGCGACCAGCTTTCCCACAACCTGCCCAGCCTGCGCGGCGTGGACCGGACCCGCGATGTGGTGCTGCTGGCCGAGGTGATGGGGGAGGCGACCTATGTGCCCCATCACCCACAGAAAATCGCCTTCCTGTTCAGCGCCATGCGCCATTTCGCCGAAGAACTGCGCGCCACTGGCGTGGCGGTGGATTATGGGACGCTGGAGGATGCGGGCAACACCGGCAGCCTGGATGGGGAGTTGCGCCGCGCCATCGACAGGCACCAGCCGGCGCGCGTGGAACTGACCTTTCCCGGTGAATGGCGGGTGTGGAAACAGATGCGGGAATGGCAGCGCACCCTGCCCATCCCGGTGGAGGTGCGGGAGGATGACCGGTTCTTCTGCTCCATTTCCCGGTTCCGCGCCCATGCCAAGGGCCGCCGCCAGATGCGGATGGAGTTCTTTTACCGGGAGATGCGGCGCGACCATGGCGTGCTGCTGACTCCGGAGGGGGAGCCGGAAGGCGGCCAGTGGAATTTTGATGCGGAAAACCGCAAGCGCCTGCCCAAGGGGCTGGTACCGCCCCCGCCCTTCCAGGTGGAGCCGGATGTCATCACGGCAGAGGTGCTGGCCCTGGTCGCCCGCCGCTTCGGCCAGCATTTCGGCAGCCTGGAGGGGTTTGCCTATGCCGTCACGGCGGCGGATGCCGCCCGTGCGCTGGACCATTTCATCCGCCATGGTCTGGCGGATTTCGGGGATTATCAGGATGCCATGGCGATGGGGCAGGACACCTTGTTCCATTCCATCCTGTCGCCCTATCTGAATGCCGGCCTGCTGGACCCGCGCGCCGCCGTTGCGGCGGCAGAGGCAGCCTATCGCCAGGGCAAGGCCCCCTTGAACGCGGTGGAAGGCTTCATCCGCCAGATCTTGGGTTGGCGGGAATATGTGCGTGGCATCTATTGGCTGAACATGCCTGAATATGCCAACGGCAACGCGCTCTCCGCCCACCGGCCTTTGCCGGATTTCTACTGGACGGGGGAGACGGATTTGAACTGTCTGGCCCAAGTGATCGGCCAGACACGGCGCATGGCTTACGCCCACCATATCCAGCGCCTGATGGTGACGGGCAATTTCGCCCTGCTGCTGGGGGTGGAACCGGCAGAGATTGAGGCCTGGTATCTGGCGGTCTATCTGGATGCCTATGAATGGGTGGAACTGCCCAATGTGCATGGCATGGTGATGTTCGCCGATGGCGGCTATCTGGCCAGCAAGCCCTATGCGGCCAGCGGCAAATATATCGACCGCATGTCGGACTATTGCCGCCACTGCCGTTATGATGTGAAACAGACCGAAGGGCCGGATGCCTGCCCTTTCAACTATCTCTATTGGAATTTCATCGCGGAGAATGAGGGGGCCTTACGCGGCAACCCCCGCATGGCGATGATGTATAAGGGCTTGGACCGGATGAGCGCGGAGAAGCGCGCGGCGGTGCAGCGCGATGCGGCGCGGTTTATCGCGGGGTTGGTGCCGGCTTATCCGGCGGGGTGATGCCTTTCATCCTTAGCATCCGCTTGGGAATTTTCTTTTTTACTCCATATACATAACTGTCATTCCTGCCCCCCCTTATCCGTCATTCCCGCGAAGGCGGGAATCCATACGACAGCGCGGGTTTTGGATTCCCGCCTTCGCGGGAATGACGATTAAGGGGGGATGAAACAGGTTGCCAAGGGTCGCCCAAAGTGACCTTGCCCCCATCACCCTTCCCCCCGGCCCCGCCTGCCCTACATCTCCCCTCACCCCCACAACACGCGGAGCCAGCCGATGCACACCCCCACGCCCGCCGATGGTTTCGCCTGGGTCACCGGTGCCTCCAGCGGGATCGGGGAATATGTGGCGCTGGCGTTGGCTGCGGAGGGCTGGACGGTGCTGGCGTCGGCGCGGCGGGTGGATGCCTTGCAGGATGTCGCCGCCCGGGCTAGCGGGCCGGGGCGGATCATCCCGCTGCCGCTGGATGTGACCGACCTGGAGGGTGTGCGGGCGGCGGTGGCCGGGGCCTTGGCCACCCATGGGCCGATGGCGCTGGCCATCCTGAATGCCGGCACCTACAAGCCCGACGGGGCCAGGGGGCTGGATGCCGGGGACTTTGCCCGCACGGTTGATATCAACCTGATGGGCACGGTCAATTGCCTGGATGCCCTGCTGCCCGGCATGATCGGGCGGGGCAGGGGGCATATCGTCATTGTCTCCTCCGTCGCGGGCTATCGCGGCTTGCCGCGTTCGCTCTCCTACGGGGCGACCAAGGCGGCGCTGATCAATATGGCGGAAAGCCTGAAGATGGATGTGGAACGCTATGGGCTGAAAACCCAACTGGTTTGCCCCGGCTTCATCAAAACCCCCCTGACCGACAAGAATGATTTCCCCATGCCTTTCCTGATGCCGGTGGAAAAGGCGGCGGCCCGGCTGGTGGCGGCGCTGAAGGGTGACGGGTTCCAGATCACCTTTCCCCGGCGCTTCACCTGGGGCCTGCTGCTGTTGCGCCGGCTGCCCGATGCGCTGTATTTCCTGTTGGCCCGGCGCACCTTGCGGTAAGATCACCATCAAACGGGCGTTGGGCCTGATCAAGGGTGGGATGGGTTGCAACAGCCATGAATGGCAGGGTTCCGGTGGATCAGGCGCTTAACGCCTATTTGCGCTTCTATCAGGAACTGCGCCCGGAAACCGTGTCGCGGCTGGACCGGCTGGCCGTGCCGGACGTGCATTTCAAAGACCCGTTCAATGATTTCCGCTCCCGCGACCGGATGAAGCAGGTTTTCACCAGCATGTTCCACAAGCTGGAACAGCCGCGTTTCATCATCCGCGACCATGCGATTTCCCAGCAGATGACCTATCTGCGCTGGGGTTTCAGCTTCCGCACCCCCAGCACCCCCCGGCCGACCACGATTGAGGGCATGTCGGAGGTGAAGTTCGACATGGCGGGGCAGGTGACCTCCCATATCGACCATTGGGATGCCGCCGAACAATTCTATGAGCGGCTGCCCGTGCTGGGCTGGGTGCTGCGCCAGATCAAGGCCCGCATGGCCGATTAGGGCTTGCGGGAAGCGGGTTCCTGCCGTAACCCGCTGGCGCAGGAAATACCGGCCCAGCCGCGGGGGAAAACAGCCATGAGCATCGCCATCGTCCGTACCGTTGCCGACCTGCGCGCCCAGGTGGCGCAATGGCACCGTGAGGGGCTGCGCGTGGCCCTGGTGCCCACCATGGGGGCCCTGCATGATGGGCACCTGACGCTGGTGCGCCGGGGTCGGGAACTGGCTGACCGCGTGGTGGCCAGTGTCTTCGTCAACCCCACCCAGTTCGGCCCGAATGAGGATTTCGCCCGCTATCCACGGGACGAGGCGGGCGACGCCGCCAAGCTGGCCAGTGCTGGCTGTGACCTGCTGTTCGCGCCGACGGTGGAGGTGATGTATCCCACCGGCTTTGCCACCAGCATCGATGTCGGCCCCATCGCCACCCGCTGGGAAGGGGCCTTCCGCCCCGGCCATTTCCAGGGCGTGGCCACGGTGGTCACCAAGCTGCTGTCGCAGGCGCAAGCTGACATTGCCTGCTTTGGCGAAAAGGATTTCCAGCAACTGGCCGTCATCCGCCAGTTGGTGCGCGACCTGGATTTACCGGTGGTGATCGAAGGCGTGCCCACGGTGCGGGAAGCGGACGGTTTGGCGCTGTCTTCCCGCAACGCCTATCTGTCGGCCGAACAGCGGCAGGTGGCGGGGCAGTTGAACCGGATTTTGCGGGAGACCATCGCCGCCGTGGGCGCCCGCCCGGATACGGTGGAGGCCGCCTGCCAGCAGGCGGCGGCGGCCCTGCTGGCGGCGGGGTTTGCGGCGGTGGATTACCTGGCAATGGTGGATGCCGCCACGCTGGAACCGCTGGCCACGCTGGGCAGCGCGCCTGCCCGCATCATCTGCACCGCCCGGATCGGTGGGGTACGCTTGCTGGACAATATGCCGGTGGCTTGATCGCGGTTATCCGCGCGCGATCTGGCAGGCCAGCCCATCCAGTAACATATCCAGTCCGAACTGGAATCGTGCTTCCATATCGGTATCGAAAAGCGGCTCCATCAGGTCCAGCAGCCTTGGGTGGCTGGTGCCGGCCGCTTCCGCAAAGCGGGATTTCAACGCCGCAAGGTCGACAACCAAATCGCCCGCTACGTCCACCAGCCCCTGTTCCTCAATCGTGAAGCCGATCACGTAATAGAAGAGGGAGCCGTTGGCCCAGGCGGCGACCTTGCTGGAAAAGCCGGCACTGAGAAGCGCGCCCATCACCCCGTCATTCACCCGCATGATGTTGGGGGTAACGATATAGGTGCCGGCATAAAGCCGCCCCCCGTCGCGACGGGACAACAGGCCCTGGCGTAGCTGGTGGGCGATCTGTTCCACCTGCGCCCGCCAGGGGGCGGCGGGGTCGATATCGATACAGACCCGGTCCAGCAGCCGATCGGCCAGATGGTCGATCAAGGCCTCCTTATTCTTGAAATGCCAGTAAAGCGATGGCGCCTGGATGTTCAGGGCCTGCGCCAGCCGCCGCATCGTCAAGCCTTCCAGCCCCATCGTATCCAGCAGCGACAGCGCTGCCTCTGTCACCTGTTCCCGCGTGATTCTCAACAGTCGTCCCCTTGTCTACGCTTGCCACTCTAACAATGTTAGGTCAATCTAACGGTGTTAGATTGCTAGATGGAGGAACATCATGGATGCCGGAAATGACCGTGTGGAAAGCCTGGAGCAACTGCGCACCCTGTACGAACTGCCCCATGAGCGTATCCTGCGGATGAAGTTTCCCCGGCTTGACAGCTTCATGACCAGCTTCATTGCCGCCAGCCCGCTCGTGTTTATTGCCACGGCGGGGCCGGACGGGCTGGATAATTCACCACGGGGCGGGGCACCCGGCTTTGTGCGTGTGGTGGACCAAGATCATGTCGCCATTCCAGATTGGCCCGGTAATAACAAGCTGGAAAGCATGACCAACATCCTGTCCTCTGATGGGCGGTGTGGCCTGGTTTTTGTTGTGCCCTATGCTGATACGTTCCTGCGTATCAATGGCAGGGCCGTGCTGTCCCGCCGGTCAGACCTGCTGGAAAGTATGACGGAAGCGGGGCGGGTGCCGAAACTCGCCATCCTGCTGGCGGTTCAGGAAGCCTATTTCCATTGTGGCAAGGCCCTTCGCCGCTCCTACATCTGGCAGCCGGAAAAATGGTTGAAGCCTGAACTGCCCTCCGTCGGCACCATGATGAAGGCGATGTCGGATGTTGCCGAGGTGACGGCGGAGATGATTGACGCCGATTATCAGCGGGCCTTGCGGGAAAATCTCTATGGGTGAGGGAAAGCTTGGCCCCCATCGCCCCTCGACGGGCGTTGGGGGCCATTCCCCCTCAATTACCACACGCCTGTGTTCGCCATGCTGGCCCAAGGTTCCTGCTTGGGCAGGGCCCCACCCTTCTGCAGCAGCTCGATCGAGATATTGTCCGGCGAGCGGATGAAGGCCATGTAGCCGTCGCGCGGCGGGCGGTTGATGGTGACGCCCTTGTCCAGCAGCGCCTGACAGGTGGCGTAGATATCCTCCACCTGGAAGGCCAGATGGCCGAAATTGCGCCCGCCGGTATAGACCTCCGGATCCCAGTTATAGGTCAGCTCAATCTCGGCCTGCGGGTTCTCATCCGCGCCCAGATAGACCAGGGTGAAGCGCCCGGCCTGGTTTTCCATCCGCCGGGTTTCCTTCAGCCCCAGCTTGTTGCAATAGAAATCCAGCGACTGTTCCAGATCGGTCACGCGGACCATGGTGTGAAGATATTTCATGGTTTCCAGTCCGTTGCGGGGGAGTGATGCCGGCAAAGATAGGCGCTGCCCGGCCCGCTGCCCAGCCCCGGCATGGCAGATACCGTCTGAACGTACAGGGTCGGCTGATCATTGCCCCATTGCATTGCAATATTTTTCATGCTGGCATGGTCCCCAACCAAAACGGGTAACTAAATAAGTTAAGGCCGGACATATCCGGCGGGAAACGGGCATGACCAGCGACCCGATTGCACAGGTATGGATTTTGGTGGCGGCCGGGCTGGTCTTCATGATGCAGCTTGGGTTCTGCCTGCTGGAGGTCGGGTTTGTCCGGGCCAAGAACAGCATCAATGTCGCCATCAAGAATGTGATGGATTTCTGTATTTCCGGCTTCTTGTTCTGGCTGTTCGGCTATGCCCTGATGTTCGGGCCCAGTCTGGGCGGGTTGATCGGGCTGGGGCCGCTGATGCCGGAACATACCGGCCGGCCGGACATGCTGGTCTTTCTGCTGTTTCAGATGATGTTCTGCGGCACCGCCACCACCATCGTGTCGGGGGCGGTGGCCGAACGCATGGGTTATGGCTCCTATATCCTTGTCTCTGCCCTGCTATCGGCCGTGATCTATCCGATCTTTGGCCATTGGGCCTGGGGCGGCATGGTCGGGCCGGATAGTCAGGGCTGGCTGTCGGCGCTGGGCTTCATTGATTTTGCCGGCTCCACCGTGGTGCATTCGGTGGGCGGCTGGGCGGCGCTGGCGGCGGTGCTGGTGATCGGCCCGCGCGCCGGGCGGTTTGATCCCGGCGTGCGGGGCATGGGCGGCAACAGCCTGACCATGGCCGCCGCCGGGGTGCTGGTGCTGTGGTTCGGCTGGTTGGGCTTCAATGGCGGCAGTGTGCTGGGCGAGGTTTCCAAGGCACCCGGCGTGATGCTGAATACCATGGTGGCCGGCTGTGCCGGCGGGCTGGCCGGGCATTTCATCGCCCTGGCCATGCTGCGCCGCGCCACGGTGGAACATTTCCTGAATGGTATTCTGGGCGGGCTGGTGGCCGTCACGGCCGGCGCCCTGGTGCTGGGCACGGCGTCGGCGGCGCTGGTGGGGGCGACCGGCGGGGTGATGGTGCTGATCGGGCAGAAGGTGCTGGACCATTTCCGCATCGATGATGCGGTGGGGGCCGTGCCGGTGCATCTGTTCGCCGGCGTCTGGGGCACCCTGTGCGTGGCCCTGTTCGGTGATGTCAGTCTGTTCGGCACCGGGCTGGACCGCTGGCAGCAATTGCAGGCCCAGGCCATCGGAGCGCTGGCCTGCGCGGGCTTCGCCTTTGGCAGCAGCTATGGGCTGCTGCGGCTGATCGACATGGTTTTCCCGCTGCGCATCGATGCCGAATCGGAACGGCTGGGCCTGAACATCGCCGAACATGGCGCCACCTCGCCCATGATGGATCTGGCCGCCGAGATGGAGCGCCACCGGCTGGAAGGTAAGTTCGACCGGCCGGTGCATGTGGAGCCGCAATCGGATGTGGAACTGATCGCCGCGCAATATAACCGGGTGATCGACCGGGTGACGTCGGAGATTCAGCGCCACGAACTGCTGCTGGATGAGCTGGGCCGCGCCAAGGTGGAGGCGGAGAATTCCAACCTGGCCAAATCCCAGTTCCTGGCCACCATGAGCCATGAGCTGCGCACGCCGCTGAATGCCGTCATCGGCTTTTCCCACCTGATCGCCGATCAGGCCTATGGTCCGATTGACGGGCGCTATGTCGAACATGCGCGCGACATCAATGATGGCGGCAAGCATCTGCTGGCGCTGGTCAATGATGTGCTGGATTTCTCCCGGCTGGAGGCGGGGAAATTCCAACTGAATGAACAGCCGCTGGATTTGCGGCGTGTATTGTACGGCGTCCACCGGCTGATGCTGCCCCTGGCGGAAAGCAGTTCGCTGGATTTGCGGATTGAGCTGCCGGAGGGCCTGCCCCCGCTGCTGGCCGATGAACGGGCGGTGCGGCAGATTTTGATCAATCTGGTCGGCAATGCGGTGAAATTCACCCCTGCCGGTGGGCGGGTCAGGATTTGTGCCATGCTGGAACCCGACCGCCGGCTTTGCGTCACCGTCGCTGATACGGGGATCGGCATGGACCCGCAATCGGTGCCCAAGGCGCTGGAACCCTTCACCCAGTTGGAAGGCGGGCTGGCCAAAGGGCATGGCGGCTCCGGCTTGGGCCTGTCGCTGGTGAATGCCCTGGTGCGGCTGCATGACGGAACCCTGGTCATCCAGACGGCACGCGACCAGGGCACCAGCATCGCCATCCGCTTCCCCATCGCCCGCACGCTGGACCTGCCAGCGGCAGAGGGGCGGCGGGTGGCGGGATAGGGCGGGCAAAGGGACTTGGGTTATCTCAATGGCGGCAGCCGGCCCGGTGCCGGTGCATGGGCAGGGCTTTCTGTACAACGATAGCCTTGCCAGCTTACCGCTGTCTGGGTACGGGGACTGTACAACGCTCTCTATTCGTCGGGTCGGCTTCCCGCGCGCCAAGGGTACTCCTGGCTATGAGGTTTTTTCGCTCGGCGCGCGCTGGAATATAAAAAAGCAGTCAGCGCATGGGTAGTCTTTAATGCCGATATCGTCTCCAAGCTTTACAAACTCCCAATCCAGTGGAAATGTTATTGCTGATGACACAGTAAGTTCTGGATCGTTCTTTCTTCCGGTTAAATTTTCTTTGCATATGACTCTTGCTTCTATTGTCTTTGAATCTACTATAATTTTTGGCAAATGACCATTTTCAGAATCAACGAAATTATTTGTTTCTCGTGAAGATTTTTTTAGATAATTTTTAATGTATACGGAATTTTCTTTGAAACTGAATTTTGAGCACCCCCTTTCAGCTAATCTGAATTTATAACTATCTGCGATAAATTTCGTGTCTTTATAGTACTCATATGGAATGTAATTAGGGGAAAATAGATCAACTGAATTTTCTTCTATATAAATACCTTTGACAGTCCATTCTCCAACCATCCAAGCTGGGAGTGGTTGTATTTCCTTTGCATTCACTATACACGACATGAACACAACAAGGAATAACATGCTAAGGTAACGCATCAGATATATCTCCCCTCTGTGAAGAGCGAGATTTCTGCGGGCCTTCTGTTGATATCCCCTCCTGGTCTGAACTGGTTGAAACCATCGTCAACCAAATTTAATCGCCCAGAGTTTATATAATTAGCTAATTTTGTTTTTCCTAGACTTCCGCGATTGTATGTGAAAGAAATTAAAGAATCTATTTCATTTTGAAATAGAAGTGATTTTATCGAAACGGACAAAGCATCATTCATTCTTTTTTCATAAGTCGGCAAAATCATTCTCATTAACTGAATTTCTTGTTCCGCCGAAAGATAAACAACATCTTTGTTTTTCACGCAAAAAGCCCGTGCTTTTTCTCCTTCCAGGAAAGAGCCGTCCGCAATTTCTGAAGATATTTTGGTTGAGAGGCCTAGTTGAAGCATATGATTCTCAATTTCATCTTTTGGGCGACTCTTCATATCATACCCCGACCCCAGCGTGACGCCACTGAGTCCGCCCGGCCAATGCAGCCGGTTACTCACGCCCGGCAAAGATTCCCGCCGGTAAAGAAAACCCTCTCCGGCTGCCGATTGCCTCCTGTCTCCCCAATCCAGCGGCAGAACCGAGGCGGGGAAGGTCGGGTTGAGGCTGGCGCTTCTAACCAGCAGTCGCCCTTCCCGCATCAAACGCACACAATCTTCAATCAGTTTCGGCATATTGATTGGCGTTGACAGCTTGGGCGCATGGAACGGGATAACCTGCTCAGCGGGCTGGTAGGGCCGTTGCCATGTTGATGGCACCGGCCCTATCGCCGGGATGGATTCAATACCGGCGCGGACAAGGTAATCATGAAGCCGCGCGGGTAACTCCGTCCACATGCCAAGAAGGGTCTGCAGAAAGCGGCGTCGTTCCGGATCGCAATAGGCAAGCCGCTTCAACGGCGTCGCATGGGGGCGTCCGATGAAGTGATATCCATTGACTTGGGCAATCGGCACCGTTGCCAATCCAGGCAATATCGACCGAGACTTTGCAGCCTTCATTACCCACCCCCATGTCAGCATCAGCGACCGTCACAGGGTACTGGGTCAATTCACCGCTGTTGAGGGTATCAGTTGTGTTAGCCCGTCAGAGAGCGCCTTCAAACCACGGGAAGGCCCGGTCCAACGTCGCCTTCGTTGCAAATTGCCATCAAGATATCCCCAAAACATATGACATCGAGCGGCCTGCTGCTGTCCGTTCCGCGCTCCGCTTCTTGCCCTCAAAGCAGCCAGCGTCCCTCTGCCCGGCGCAGGGCCCACAGGGCCAGCCGGCCCAGGTTCCAATAGGGCCCCCAGCTTGCCAGTGCCTGACCGTCACCAAGGTCGATCAGCCAGGGGGGCGGTCGCGACGGGGCGGCAGAGGGGGGCTGTCCGGCGGCCAGGGCGGTGATATTGGCGGCCAGGGCGGCCCAGCCGGGATGTTGCCCATCTACGGGGCGCACGGCCTCCCCCGCCGCGACGATCCGGCCTTGGTCGCCGACCCGCAAATGCGCATCGGTGCGCAGCAAGCCGTCCGCATCAACCGGCAGGTCGCTTTCCCGCAGCCAGCCGGGGCCGGCGGCACCGGTGGCGTTCAAGAACAGGTCAAAGGCGATGCGGTTGCCATCGTCCAGCACCGCCTCATTCCCTTCCACTCGTTGAACGGGGGCCATTTCCTGCAGGATGGTGCCATGGGCCACCAGCGCCTCAATCAACCGCACACCGGCCGGTTCCGGCAGGCGGATCAGCAGGCGGCCACGGGTCAGGATGGTGATGGCGATATGCCCGCCCTCCCGTGCGGCCAGCGCGATCATGGCAAGCGCCAGCCCACAGGCCGTGATGCCGCCACCGGCAATGGTCAGGGCCACCGCCCGGCCGGGATGCTGGCGGAACCGTTCCACCAGCGCCTTGTGCAGGGCCAGCAGCCGGGGCAGGGGGCGGGTGCTGAAACAGCGGGGGTGATCCCCGGTACCGGGTAAGGGCCGGGTCAGCGCCGTCGGCGCGATGGAGAGCAGGTCGAAACCCAGCGGCTCCCCCTGGCGGCGATGCACCTGCCCCGCCACCGGATCGATGCGCGTTATATCATCATCAAAGAAATAGAGGCCGTGCCGCGTGGCCATCGCGGCGGCATCCAGGCTTGCCGCCGCCGGGTCAACCCGCCCGGCCAGGATGGGGGGAACGGCCTCTGCCCAGAATTGCGGCGCAGGGGTAACAAGGCCCAGATCATGGCCCGCCCGTTTCAGCCGGGCCAGACGGTGCAGCAAGGGCGGCCGGGCGTGCCCGCCGCCCAGCAGCAGGATACGGCTCAACCCACAGCCTTCACCGCCGTTGCCTCAACCTCTGGCGGGTCGCGCAGCACATAGCCGCGGCCCCAGACCGTTTCGATGTAATTGTCGCCATCGGTGGCCGTCACCAGCTTCTTGCGCAGCTTGCAGACAAACACGTCGATGATCTTCAATTCCGGCTCATCCATCCCGCCATAGAGATGGTTGAGGAACATTTCCTTGGTCAGTGTCGTGCCCTTGCGCAGCGACAGCAGCTCCAGGATGCCATATTCCTTCCCCGTCAGATGCAGGGGCTGGCCATCCACGGCCACCGTCTTGGCATCCAGGTTCACGGCCAGCCGGCCGGTGCGAATGACGCTTTCCGAATGGCCCTTGCTGCGGCGAATGATGGCCTGAACGCGCGCGATCAGTTCGCGCTTGTCGAACGGCTTGGTGATGTAATCATCGGCCCCGAAGCCCAGCCCCTTGATCTTATTATCCAGGTCCGACAGGCCGGACAGGATCAGGATGGGGGTGGTCACCCGGGCGGCGCGCAGACGGCGCAACACCTCATACCCATCAATATCGGGCAGCATCAGGTCCAGGATGATGATGTCGTAATCATACAGCTTGCCGATTTCCAGCCCGTCTTCACCCAGACTGGTGGCATCGACAATATAGCCGCCATCCGCTGCCAGCATCAGCTTGACGCTTTTCTGCATCGCGGGATCATCTTCAACCAGCAGGACTCGCATGTTTCTTCCCTCGGCGATGGGTTCAGGGTTACCCCTTCTGTGACCGGTTGTGCTGAGAACTCTTTTATGCAACCAGCCTGCGGCGCCACCAGGGCCTTTCAACCGACAAGAGTTAGGTTAACAGAGCTTCGGCGCATATGCTACGTGCCGGGCGGCAATCTGACCTTAACCATGCTGGTGCATTAGTATGTGGTGTATCCTCTGCCTGCTTTCCCCGCATGAAAGGGTATTCGTCCCGTGATGATCGATGCCGACCAGATGCTGCAGGAGATCAACGCCCTGCCGCCCTACCGCATGTTCGGGCGCGTCACCTCCGTGCTGGGCATGATGGTGGAGGTGGGGGGCGTGGAACGGCGCCTGTCCATTGGTGGGCGCTGCCGCGTGTTCAGCCGGGGCGGGCGGGCCGTGCCGTGCGAGGTGGTGGGGTTCCGCAATGGCCGCGCCCTGCTGATGCCCTATGGCACGCTGGATGATATTGGCCTGGGCTGCAGGGCAGAGGTGGCGGAGGGGCAGGCGGCGATCTATCCGACGCCGGCTTGGCTGGGCCGGGTGATCAATGCGCTGGGCCAGCCGATTGATGGCAAGGGTCCGCTGCCGCAGGGCGATGTGCCGGTGATGATCAAGGCCAGCCCGCCGCCGGCCCATGCGCGCCGCCGCGTGGGCGGCAAGATGGATCTGGGTGTGAAGGCGATCAACACCTTTCTGTCCTGCTGCCGGGGGCAGCGTATGGGCATCTTCGCCGGCTCCGGTGTCGGCAAGTCGGTGCTGATGTCGATGCTGGCCAAATATACCGAGGCCAATATCAGCGTCATCGGCCTGATCGGCGAACGCGGGCGCGAGGTGCAGGAATTCCTGGAACATGATCTGGGGGAGGAGGGTCTGGCCCGTTCCGTCGTCATCGTCGCCACCAGTGACGAGCCGCCGCTGATGCGCCGGCAGGCCGCCTATATGACCTTCGCCGTGTCGGAATATTTCCGCGATCTGGGCCAGGATGTGCTCTGCCTGATGGACAGCGTCACCCGCTTTGCCATGGCCCAGCGTGAAATCGGCCTGTCGGCGGGGGAACCGCCGACCACCAAGGGCTATCCGCCCACCGTGTTCGCCGAACTGCCCCGCCTGCTGGAACGCGCCGGCCCCGGTACGGGCGATGGCACGATCAGCGGCCTGTTCACCGTGCTGGTGGAAGGTGGCGATATGGAAGAACCCATTGCCGACGCCGTGCGCGGTATTCTGGATGGCCATATCGTCATGGAACGCCGCATTGGTGAGCGCGGGCGCTATCCGGCCATCAATATCCTGCGGTCGGTCAGCCGCACCATGCCGGGCTGCAACACGCCCGAACAGAATGCCCTGGTGGGCCGGGCCCGCCGGTTGATGTCGGTCTATTCCGACATGGAGGAGATGATCCGTCTGGGCGCCTATCGTAAAGGCAGCGACCCGCAGGTGGATGAGGCGATCCATTTCAACCCCGCCCTGGAAGCCTTCCTGCGCCAGAGCAAAGGGGAGCAGAGCACCCTGGACCAGGGCTATGCCGAGCTTGAAGCCATCCTGGGCGGTGCCGGATGAAGGATCTGAAGCCGATCATCCGGCTGAACCAGCGCTCCGTCGATGAACGCCGCCGCCATCTGGGCGAATTGCAGCGGGCGGAAGAACGGCTGCTGGCCGATATCGCCGCGTTTGAGGCGCAGGTGGAACAAGAAAGGGCGGTGGCGGCCACCGACCTGAACCTGGCCCGCGCGCTGCCCGCCTTCCTGACCCATGCCAAGCAGCGGCGGGAGCAGTTTCAGCACGCGCAGGCGATGATGCGCCAGGAAATCGCCAAGGCGGAGGAGATGGTGGCCGACGCCTTCCGCGAACTGAAGAAGTTCGAGCAGGTGCAGGAACAGCGCGATCTGGCCGCCAAACAGGCCCGGCGTTACCGCGAAACCCAGATGTTTGACGAGGTGGCCTCCATCCGGTTTTCCCGCCAGCAGGGGGAAGAGCCGGAGGATCAGACTTGATGGTCACTTTTCATCCATCCTATCCTTTTGGATAGGTCTGGTGTGGGGGCAAGGGTGACGTCATCTCTATGGGCAGGGCCATTGTGGCCCCGGTTCCCATCAGGGGCGGAGGCGGCATCATGCGCTGGGCACAGGCTTGCCATCGGGTGCTCTGGCAGCGGCGGGGCTGGCCGGTCCGGATGGGCGTGCTGGGGGTGGCCTCGCTGCTTTGCCTGGGGTTCTATCTGGGCGGGCTGCACCTGACGGGTAATTTTCACACCGTCATCCTCAACGAGCTTTATCGGTCTGCCCAGCCCTCCCCGGCGCAGATCGGCGCCTATGCCGCCGCCTATGGCATCCGCAGCATCGTCAATCTGCGCGGGGAACATCCCGGCCAGGGCTGGTATGACGCGGAGCGGGCGGAGTCGCAGCGGCTGGGTATCCAGCATGTGGATTTTCCCATGTCGGCAAAACGGCCGCTGGATGATGCCCGTGCCGCCCAACTGATCGCCCTGCTACGGTCCGTGCCCAAGCCGGTGCTGATCCATTGTCAGGCTGGTTCCGACCGGACCGGGTTGGCGTCGGCCCTTTATCTGGCAGCCGTGGCCGGGCAGGGGGAAGAAGCAGCGGAGGGCCAGCTTTCCGTGCGATATGGCCATCTGGGCCTGCCGATGCTGGCCCCCTATGCGATGGACCAGACGTTCGAGCGGATGGAGATCGCGTTGGGTTTCCCCAATTCCTGATTGGTCTTTGCATTTCCCGCAAGCCCCCCCCAAGGGGGCAGGGGCCATGCCCCCTTGGGGTTATCCTGCCTCCCGGATGGCCAGCATTTCGGCTGCCTGGGAGATGAACAGATGGGCCAGGGCCGGGTCCAGATGGGTACCGGCCGACCGTTCCACGAAATCCAGCGTCCTTTCCATCGTCCAGGGCTCCTTATAGGGGCGGGTGGACAGCAGGGCGTCGAACACGTCGCAGATGGCGACAATCCGCCCGGCAATGGGGATATCTTCCCCCGCCAACCCCTGGGGATAGCCGCTGCCATCCCATTTTTCATGATGGGTCAGGGCGATTTCCGAGGCGAGATCCAGCAGCTCCATGCCGCTGCCCTGCAGGATCTGGGCACCGATGCGGCAATGGGTGCGCATCACCGCCCATTCATCACTGTCCAGCCGGCCCGGTTTCAACAGCACGCGGTCGGGAATGCCCAGCTTGCCGATATCATGCAGCGGGGCGGCGGCGGCGATCATCTCCACCTGGCGGGGCGGCAGGTCCGCCAGCCGGGCCAGCGCGCCGGCCATCCGCCCGATACGGGCGACATGATGGCCGGTATCCTCGTCCCGGAACTCCCCGGCGCTGCACAGGCGATGGATGATTTCCGCCCGCGTGCGCTCCAGCTCCGCCGTGCGTTCCTGCACCATGGCTTCCAGTGCGCGCGCCTGATCACGCTGGCTGCGGTAAAGCAGGTGCATGACCAGCAGGTTGCGCGCCCGCACCAGCAATTCCCAACTGGTATAGGGTTTGGGCAGGAAGTCGATGGCGCCAGTTTCCAAGGCCCGCCGGCGAAACGCCTCGTTATTCTCCGCCGTGATGATCAGCACGGGCGGTGTTTCCGCCCCCAGTGTATCCCGCATTTTTTCGATGAAGCCGGGCCCGTCCAGGCCCGGCATACAATAATCCAGCAACACCAGATCAGGCGGGTTGCTGCAGCACATGGCCAACCCTTCCAGCGGGTCCGTGCTGGCGCGGATCTGTGTCAGGCCGGCCTTGCGCAGAATGGCGGTGAGAAGATCGACCGAAAGCTGCATGTCATCGACAATGACGACACGCGCCTGGATCATCTGGTCACTGGATAATTGGGGCTGGCTGACGCCACTCAGGTGCATCGGCATCGGCAGGGGTCCGTTGGCGGCGCAGGGCACGCCTGCCAGCGCAGGAAAACCCCTTCCGCATCATGGTTGAATGCCACAAGCGTAGCATTCCCTGCGATGTCCGCAACCATTCCGGTTCGGCATCTCGCTAATCTATCCTTAAGAGCGCGGCGGGGTTATTCCCCGCCCTCCTCCGCTGCCGTAGCCCCATTGCGGAAGCCCATGGCGACAATATAGGTCTCGCTGCTGTCCTGGCGGCTGGCGGCCGGCTTGGCGTGGCGGACGGTGGTGAAATCCTTCTTCATCTGCGCCAGCAATTCCCGCTCCGCCCCGCCCTGGAACAGCTTGCAGACGAAATGCCCGCCCGGTGCCAGCACTTCGGTGGCGAACTGATAGGCCATTTCGGCCAGGCCCATGATGCGCAGATGGTCGGTCTGGGTGTGGCCTGTGGTGTTGGCGGCCATGTCCGACATCACCACATCGGCCGGCCCCTGCAGCAGCGCCTTCAGGCGCAGCGGTGCTTCATGGCTGGTGAAATCCATCTGGAAGGTGGTGGCACCGGGCACCGGCTCCATCTCCAGCAGGTCAAGCCCCACCACCTGACCGCTGCCGCCCTTGTCGGACTTGGATTTCTCCACCGCCACCTGGGTCCAGCCGCCGGGGGCGGCCCCCAGATCGACAATGCGCTGGCCGCGCTTCAGCAGGCCGAACTTCTCATCCAACTGCAACAGCTTGAAGGCGGCACGGCTGCGGAAGCCGCGCTTCTTGGCCTCCACCACATAGGGGTCGTTCAACTGCCGTTCCAGCCAGCGGGCGGAAGAAACACTGCGCCGCTTGGCCGTCTTCACGCGCACGGCCTGATTGCGGCCGGTGGGGATATTGCCGGAGGACTTGGTCATGGCAGCGCACACCTGGAACGGACAGTCGGAAAACAAGCGTTCCATATCGGCTGGATCGCGCCGACAGGCAAGGGGGCGCTTCGCAACCCAGCCTAGCAGGGTGCGGCGGCAGCCGGATCAGCGGCGGCGGCGGGCATGGGCGGCCAGTTCGAACAGGATGCCTTCCCGCACGCCCCGGTCGGCGATGCGCAGTTGCGGCACCGGCCATTGCCGCCAGATCGCATCCAGGATGGCGCAGCCGGCCACCACCAGATCGGCCCGGTCCCGGCCGACACAGGGCTGGCTGGACCGGCCGAGATAATCCAGCCCCAGCAGGGTTTCAGAGATGCTGCGCGCCTTGTCCCGGTCCAGCCAGGCACCATCGACGCGTGACCGGTCATAACGGGCCAGCCCCATCTGGATGCCGGCCAGCGTCGTGACCGTCCCCGATGCCCCCAGCATCTGTACCTGCCCGGCGGACACGGCGGCAGCGATATGGTTGCGACTGTCGAAATCGCTCAGCGCTGCCCCCACCCGGTCCATCATGCGGCGGTAATCAAGCGGGCATACCCGGTCACCGCCATAGGTTTCCGTCAGGTTCACCACGCCCAGCGGCACGGAAATCTGGTCCAGCACCACCGGGCGGCCACGCGACAACCTGATCCACAGTAACTCCGTGGAGCCGCCACCAATATCGAAAACCAGCGCATGGGGCAGGGTGCTGTCCAGCAGCGGCGCGCAGCCGGCCAGGGCCAGCCGCGCCTCTTCCTTCGGGCTGATGATCTCAATGCGCAGGCCGGTCTCTGCTGCCACCTGGCCCAGAAATTCCTCACAATTATCAGCGCGACGGCAGGCCTCCGTTCCCACGGCGCGCACCAGGCTGACGCCGCGCCGTTCCATCTTGGAACGGCAGACCTTCAGGGCCTGAACGGTCCGCGCCATGGCATCATCACGCAGCCGGTCACTGCGGGTCAGCCCCTCCCCCAGCCGCACGATACGGGAAAAGGCGTCGATGACGCGAAAACCATCGCGCGCCGGGCGGGCGATCAGCAGGCGGCAATTATTGGTGCCGAGGTCCAGGGCGGCCAGAACCGGTGGACGGCCTTCCAGCCCGGTTTCAAAGGTGAAGGCGGCGTCGCCGGCGCGGGCATGACCGGCAGCCGGCGTGATCGGGGCGGGGGCTGCTCCCCCCGTTCCCGACGCCGGCGTCGGTGCCTGCTGCTGCGCAGGCCTGCTCGCTAAACCCGCCTCCACGCTTGTCACCTTGGTCCTTATTTTATCGTCTTTCGGTCGGTTATGACCGTACCGCTGTCCAATTGCGGCGGATAATCACAGGTTCATCGTAACCGATGACGCTACGGCCGCAAACCGCCATTGCAACAAATCCGCCGCATCCTCACCGATGGTATATGTTCATACAATAGATGCATAACCAACATCGTTGTTATGCGTTCCTGTGACGCGAAGGGGCTTCCCAGGCTTGGCAGCAGGTGCTATAAGCCCGCCCACCCTGATGGCGGCCATTTATGATGGTTCGTTGTTCGGATGGGGGATCGTCTAACGGTAGGACAGCGGACTCTGACTCCGCCAGTCTAGGTTCGAATCCTAGTCCCCCAGCCATCTTCCTGCGACGGAAGATGTTATACATCCGGTGCTGTGATATGCAGCCCCTCGGATGGGGGATCGTCTAACGGTAGGACAGCGGACTCTGACTCCGCCAGTCTAGGTTCGAATCCTAGTCCCCCAGCCACCCTTCCCGGAAATCTCAGCAAAAAAGTGCTGCTCCTGGCGGCTTCATCTTGCGCGCGTAGCCGTTGAAGGGTGCTTCCCATCAGCCGTTCCATCGAACTTTCGGTGGCCGTTGGCGCACGCACCGACAAGCTGACCTATCCGAAAGATCTTGTGGGAAAATGGTACCTGCAAGAGTAGGGCCTGCAAAGGCTGGCCCATTGTGTCTTTATCTGCGGATCTCAGATAAGCTTTATTTTCAATATATTGTCAGAATCATTTCTGATGCGGAATTTTTCATTTCTTAATCGCAATATGCGTGCGGCGAAAATTTCTTTAATGGAAATTTGGCGCAGAGCTATTTTATATCCTTTTGCATAACTGTAAAATTTGATGAAGTTACGCATTTACCAGTCCCGGCAGTTTGATCTATCGGGGGCGAAAATGCTCTTTGCTGCGGGTAATGATGCGTCGGCGGTGCTGACGGCAGTCGGTGAAACGCTGGGGATCATTGAATTCACCCCGGAGGGCGTCATTCTCAACGCCAACCCCAAATTCCTTGCAGCCGTCGGCTACACACTCCCTGAAATCAAGGGCAAGCATCACAGCATCTTTGTAGATGAGGTGATGCGTGGCAGTGCGGCCTATCGCGCGTTCTGGCAGGCAATGGCGAAGGGACAGAAGCGGGAGGCCGAACTGATCAAGCGGATCGCCAAGGGCGGACGCGAAATCTGGATTCACGGCTCCTATAACCCCGTCCTGGATCGCCATGGCAAGGTGACCCGCGTGGTCAAGGTGGCTTCCGATGTCACGGAAGTGCGTAACCGTTCCCTGGATCAGGAGGGACAGTTGACAGCCCTTCACCGCTCCCAGGCGGTAATCTCCTTTGCCCCCGACGGGACCATTCTGGAGGCCAACGAGAATTTTCTGAAGGCCATGGGGTACCGGCTGGAGGAGGTGAAGGGTCGCCATCACAGCATGTTTTTGGCGGCGGAAGAGGTATCCTCACCTGCCTATAAGCAGTTCTGGGAACAGTTGCGCATGGGCCAATTTGCACAAGCGGAGTTCCGCCGTGTGGCCAAGGGTGGGCGCACTGTCCATATCCAGGCGACGTATAATCCGGTGCTGGATGATGACGGACGGGTCGTGAAGGTGGTGAAATTCGCCACCGACATCACTGAACAGGTCGAAGCGCGCCAGCGCAAGGAAGAGACGCTGGATGCCGTGCAGAAATATCTGGGTGATATCGTGACAGCAGTGGAACGATCCAACCAGCAGGCCGTTAACGCCGCCACGGCATCGCAGCAGACATCCGCCAATGTGGCCGCGGTGGCCGCTGGGTCGCAGCAACTGGATGCCTCCATTCGGGAAATCGCCCAGAGCATGAGCCGGTCCAAGGATGCGACGGAGAAGGCCTTCACCGAGGCTGCCGTGGTGGATGAGGCAACGCGCCGCCTGTTATCCACCACCCAGTCGATGGGGGATATCGTCAAGCTGATCAGCGGTATTGCTGGCCAGATCAACATGCTGGCCCTGAATGCCTCGATTGAAAGCGCCCGCGCCGGGGAGGCGGGCCGCGGCTTCGCCGTCGTGGCGGCGGAAGTGAAAACCCTGGCCCGGCAGGCCAGTGACGCCACCCAGCGCATTGGTTCGGAAATCACCAACCTGCAAAGTGTGGCCGATGATGTGGCCGACAAGCTGGATGCGATCCGGGGCGCCATCGATGCGGTGCGCGGCTATGTCATGGGCACCAGCAGCGCTGTTGAGGAACAGAGCGCCGTGGCGCGGCTGATGAACACCAACATGTCTGGTGCATCCGGGGCGGTGGAAAAGATCCATCATAGCGTGGATGAAATCGCCCACAGCACCCTGGTCGCCAATCAGCGTGTTTTCAGCGTGCGGGATGCTTTACAGAAGATCGCCTGATCCCTGCTCTTTCTCCACCGTCACTCCCGCCTGCGCGGGAATGACGATTACGTGATTGTAAAATAATAGAAAATTATTGTGCGGACGCTTGCCGGGCAGTCTTGGCCGCCAGTTGTTTTTCATATACCCGCAGATGCAGCAACCCCAGGCCCAGCAGCGGGGTGGTAACGCCCCGTTCCTCCCCCCGGCGCACGATGTCGCCGACAATATGCTCGGCCTCCGTGCGGTTGCCGCGGGCAACGTCGCGCGCCATGGAGGCATTCATCGTGCTGGTGGCATCGGTCAGTTCTGCACGATAACGCTCCATCACAGTCCCGCGCGGGGCATAGCCGGCGGCCTGGGCCACGGCGGCGGCCTCGTCCAGCATGGCATTCATGACGTCGGTGCCGCCGGGCAGGCTGTTAATATCGCCGACGCTGCCGCGCATCAGGCAGGTGGAGGTGGCCAGTGTGGCCAGGAAGAAGAATTTCTCCCACATATCCAGCATGATGCTGTCGCTCTGGCTCCATTCCACCATTGTACCGGCAAAGGCGGTGGCCAGCTTGTCCACCATGGGCTGCTGGTTGGGGGAGCGGGCGCCGAAGATCAGCCGGTGGATATTGGAGAGATGGCGGATGGTGCCGTCCGGCTCCAGGGTGATGGGGATATGGCAGAGCCCGCCCATCACCCGTTCTGCGCCAAAGGTGGCGTCCAGCCGGTCAATATGGTTCAAGCCGTTCAGCAGCGGCAGGATCAGCGTTTCCGGCCCGATGGCGGGCTGGATGGTTTCCATCGCACCGTCCAGATCAAACGCCTTACAGGCCAGCACCACCAGATCATAGGGCTTGCGGGCCTTGGTGACGGTCTGGGCCGGCAGGCGGATATTGCCGTGCGGGCTGTCCACCCGCAGCAGGTTTTCCATCAATTGGGCCTGCCGGCGCGGGCGGACCAGGAAGCTGACATTGGCCCCCGCCTCCATCAACCGCCCACCGAAATAACCGCCGACCCCACCGGCCCCCAGGAACAGGATACGCATTCACTTTCCTCCGAAACCCGCCACCGGGATCATAATATCTTCTGTGGCAACCGCAGCAATTCCTTGCGGATGTCGTTCAGGCCCGGCTGCCGGTCGGCGGCAAAGGGCAGGGGACGGCATAGATGCATGGCCGCCAGACCGATGCGCGCCGTCAGCAGGCCGTTGACCATCCCCTGGCCCAGCCGGGCGGAGATGGCGGCTGCCAGCGTGCCGCCCAGCGCATCCACCAACAGCCCGTCGCCACCTTCCACCATCCCCGCCACGCCGACATTCTCCGCCATGCGCCGTACCAGCCGGGCGGAGCCGAACAGGCCGGGCCGGGCGGCGTAAAGCGCGGCGATTTCCCGCACCAGCTTCATGTTGCGCCATAACACCAGGGCGACATCCAGCAGGGCGGCGGGGCTGAGCGCCGTGCCGACCGCCACATCACGCGACGCCGCCAGCACCAGCCGATAGGCGGCACTGTCCAGCGGGGCCAACAGGATACGGTCGGTCAGGGCCAGTATCTCCCGCCCGTCATGCGCATCGGTGACCGCGCTGGCCAGGGCGTGACGGGCGGGGGCCAGATCGCGCCGGCCGGCATAAAGGTCGGCCACCGCGTCGCGCAGAGGGGTGGCTTCCTTACCTGTCGCCCCACCGGCCAGCAGGGCTGTGGCGCGCTGGCGCAGATCATCAACCCGGCGCAGCCGCCGCCAGGCCAGTGCCTCCCGCCCGGTCAGCCAGCCCAGGCTGGCCACCGCCAGCCCCAGCAGACCGGCAAGGGCAGCCCCCGCCCAGGGTGACCAGGCCAAGGCGCGGCTGATCAGGTCGGCCGTGTCGAAGCCCAAGGCGGCCAGCAGCAATGCAGCCAGTGACAGCACCAGCAGCCGGGCGGCCCCCTTGCCCCGGCGGGGCGGGGGCAGAATATCGCCCGTCACGGCGGCCGGGCTGTCGGTTTCCAGTTCCGCCGGCAGCGGGCGGGCGTGCGCCGGGTCGAATTCCATCGGCGGCACCCAGGCGGCTGGGGCCTTATCCTCGGTTCTGTTCATGCCAGCCGGTCCCCGATCAGGAATTCCAAGGCTTGATCCAGCCGGATATTGGGTAGGCCGCGATCATCGCGGCCCAGGCCCGGCGGTGGCTGGAAATCGGTGAAACGGAACCGGTCTGCCACCGCCGCGCCCAGGCCCAGATGGCTGTCGGGCAATTCACCGGGGAACAGCACCACCGGTTCCGTCCGTCCCAGCGGGATACCCTGGATGCAGGCCAATTGCCGCCCCTCATGTTCCGTCAGCACATTGTCGGTGCATTTGACGGAGGCAAGCGAGAGCGATTTCACCGCCGCCCCTTCAAAGCGGATATGGCGCAGCCGGTCGGCCATCAGCGTTTCCAGCAGCCCTGTCAGGCTGGCGTGCTGTGGGGCCGCCACATGATCGGCCTTGGTGGCGGCGAACAGCACCCGGTCCACCCTTGCCCCGCCCAGCCAGTCCAGCCAGCCGCCTGTGCCATGGCGGAAGCTTTCCAGCGTGGTTGACAGCGAGCGGCGCAGATCCTCCATCCCCGGTTCGCCGGCATTGATGGCGGATAGCAGGTCGACCAGCACGATCTGCCGGTCGATGCGGGCGAAATGATCGCGGAAGAAGCGGCGGATCACCTTGTCCTTATAACCTTCGAACCGATCCTGCATCAGCGCCCCCAGGGAGCCGCTGCGCCAGCGCCCGCCCGGGGCTGAGGGCAGGGGGCAGAAGGTCAGGATGGGGGCGCCCGCCATCTCCCCCGGTTCCAGAAAGCGGCCCGGCTGCAACAGGGACAGGCCGATGCGGCTGGCCCGGCATTGCAACAGGAACTGGGTGTAAAGGGCGGCCAGCCGGCGGGCGGTTGATTCGTCGGCCTCCAGCGCCGGGTCGATCACGTCCAGCGCCTCCAGCCAGGGGCGGGCCAGATCGTGCCGTGGCCGGGTGGTGGCCAGTTCCAGCGTCTGGGCCGACCAGGCGCCGAAATCCTGCCGCAGCATCGGCAGGTCCAGCAGCCATTCCCCTGGATAATCGATGATGTCCAGGTTCAGCGTTGCCACCCCGCCCAGCCTGCGCCGCACCAGCCCGCCGGGGCGATAGCGCAGGGCAATGCGTATTTCGGAGACGGCGCGGGTGGCCTGCGGCCATGTCGGGGCCGGGCCGGTCAAGGCCGCCAGATGGCTTTCATAGTCGAAGCGGGGAACGGCGCCGTCAGGCTGCGGGCGCAGCCGGGCGCCGATATAGCGGCCCTGGGCCAGTACATCCAGAAAGGGCAGCCGCCCGGCCAGCAGCAGATTATTCAAGGCGGAGGTGATGAAGACCGTTTTGCCGGACCGGCGCAGGCCGGTAACGCCCAGGCGCAGCGTTCCACCGGCCATCCGGGCCGCCATCTGTGCGGCCCCATCCACCATCCGGGCGCCGCCCTCTTCTATCCTTGTCAGCCAGTCTGCCACGGGGCGATCACTCCCTGATTCTGTGTGCCATCACCGGTTTCTTACCCCTGATATGGCCTCGGCAGACGCATTGTTAACGCTTTCCTGCCGCAAATGGTGCAGCAAAGCTTTCAAAGGGATTGTAATACCTATGTCGACAAAGGCAGATTATCGTCCATGCAAACACGGGGCGGCCGGAACGGCTTTCGCGTGATGGGGCTATCGCATGACCATGCCGGCGCTGATCCTTCGGGTTTTGGGGCGGCGGGGTGTGCGGTGAAGTAGCAAGGTTCTGGATGACCGCGACTGTACCGCCTGGCAAGCCTGACGTCCGAGCGCCGCTGGATGCGGCTGGCAGCGCTTTGACGGCTTCCGCCAGGGTGCCCCTGCGCAAGCGACTATCGTATAAGCAAGCCCGTAACACCGCCTTGTTAACCCTGGTGCTGGGCATGGTGTTGAGCACGGTGCAGATCGGCATCGACCTGTTGGACATGGAAAGACAGTCCGACCAGTTGGTGCAGCAGGTTCTGTCCACCATGCGGGAGCCGGCGGCGGAAGCCGCCTATTCCTTCGATCAGGCCCTGGCTGACCGGGTGGTCACCGGCCTGTTTGAATATCGCCCCGTCTATCGTGCTGTGATCTATGAGGATTTCGGCAACCAACTGGCCGCCATGGAGCGCCCGCAGGCTGAAGGTGGCCTGAAATGGCTGGCGGAAGCGCTGTTGCCGGTGGAGAAGACTTTCTCCATCCCGCTGCTGATTGAACGGCATAACCAGAATGTCGGTGAATTGCGGGTCAGCATCGACCGGTTGCTGATCGCCCAGGAATTTTTCCGTCGCTCCGGCGTGGTGCTGGGCACGGGGATCATCTGGACAGTGACCCTGGCCTTGATCCTGGTGGTGATGTTCTATTCCACCATCACCAAGCCTTTCCTGCGCATGTCATCGGCCATTGCGGCGATTGATCCCTCCCGCCCCGCCGGCCGCCTGCTGACCGTGCCGCCCCGGCATGAGGATGACGAACTGGGCCTGCTGGCCAAGACGACGAATGAGTTGTTGAGCCAGTTCGACCAGTCGCTGGTGGAACGCGGCCGCGCCGTGCAGGCGTTGAAGGAGCGGGAAGCCCGCCTGTCCGGCATCATGGACAATGTAGCCGACGGCATCATCACGCTGGATGAGGATCTGCGGATCGAGACGATGAACGCCGCGGCCCAGGCCCTGTTCGGCTATGCCCAGAAGGAGGCGCTGGGCCAACCCTTCGTCACCCTGATCGAGGAGCGGGACTGGACGCGGGTGGCTGTGGCCCTGGTGGCCTGTCTGCGGCGCGGGGAAGAGGAACAGCGGCCCGATAACCGGGCCGAAATCCAGGGGCGCCGCAAGGGGGGCGAGGTTTTCGCCATGGCCTTCGGCGTCAGCCAGATGCGTCTGGGCGACCGCCGCACCGCCATCTGCGTGGTGCAGGACATCACCCAGCGCAAGCGCGCCGAACAGGCCCTGCGGGAGAGCGAGGAACGGCTGAAGCTTGCCGTGCGCGCTACACGGTCGGGCGTGTTCGATAATAACTATGCCAAGGGCACCTTCTGGTGGAGTCCCGAATTCATCGAAATGCTGGGCTATGACGCGGTGGACGCGCTCTATGCGAACAAGCTGTTCGACGGGCTGCTGCATCCCGACGATAAGGAAAATGCCCAGGCCCATATCGAGCGCTATCTGAACGGCGATGTCGGCGATTACCTGTCCATGTACCGGCTGCGCCACCGTGATGGCAGTTGGGTCTGGATCGAGGCGCGGGGGCAGGCCATTCGTGACGAGGCCGGCAAGCCGCTGCGCTTCACCGGTACCATGACCGACGTGAGCGACCGTAAGCGGTTCGAAGAACAGCTTATGTATGTCAGCACGCATGATCCGCTGACCGGCTTGCCCAACCGTACCCTGGTGCAGGACCGCCTGCAGCACGCGCTGGCCCATGCCGGGCGCAAGGGCACCACGGTGGCGGTGCTGTTGCTGGATATCGATCGGTTCAAGCTGGTCAATGACAGTCTGGGCCATCAGGCGGGTGACAAGCTGTTGCGCGCCCTGGCCCAGCGGCTCAGCGCCTGCGTGCGCGCCACCGATACGGTGGGGCGCCTGGGCGCTGACGAATTCCTGGTGGTAGCGGAGGATCTGTCCGATCCGCAGATGGCGGCGCGGGTGGCGGAAACCATTCTGGTCAGCCTGTCGCGCCCGTTCGGCATCGATGGCCAGCAGCTTTTCATCACCACCTCCATCGGTATCAGCCTGTTCCCCGGCGACGGGCAGGATTTCCATGCCCTGATGCGGGATGCCGATACCGCCATGCACACGTCCAAGGCGGCGGGCGGCAATGGCTATCGCTTCTTCACGCCGGAGATGAACGAGGCGGCGGTGGCCCGTCTGTCGCTGGAACATTCCCTGCGCGAGGCTTTGGACCAGGGCCAGTTCTTCCTGCATTATCAGCCCAAGATCGATATGCTGACCATGCAAGCCGTGGGGGTGGAGGCGCTGTTGCGCTGGCAGCACCCGGAAATCGGCATGATCCCGCCCGGCAAGTTCATCCCCGTGGCGGAGGAAACCGGCCTGATCGTGCCCATTGGCGACTGGGTGATGCGCGCCGCCCTGGCGCAGATCCGCGACTGGCAGAGCCGGGGCTTTGCCCCTATCCCGGTGGCGGTCAATGTTTCCGTTCGCCAGATCGCCACGCCGCAATTCGGTGAACGGGTGATGGCACTCTGCCAGGAATATGGTGTGCCGCCGACATTGCTGGAGATTGAGATCACCGAAACGGCGATGATGTCCAACCTCGCCTATATCGCCGATACGCTGTCGGAGGTGCGCGACCGCGGCATTCGCATCGCCATTGATGATTTCGGTACCGGTTATTCCTCCCTCTCCTATCTGCGCCGTCTGCCGATCACCACCCTGAAGGTCGATCGTTCCTTTGTGAACGAAGCGCCCACCAATGCTGATACCGGCGCCATTGCCGCCACCATCATCGCCATGGGGCGTCAGTTGGGCCTGAAGGTGGTGGCGGAGGGGATCGAGACGGAAGAACAGTTGGAGTTCCTGCGACGTCACCATTGCGACGAGATGCAGGGCTATTTCTTCTCCCGCCCCTTGCCGCCCGGCGATCTGGAAACCCGTTTCCTGCGCACCGCCGTCCAGCCGGTGCCGGCTGTTTAGTTGGCATCACCTCTGCTGCCGATTCGGGCGAATCGGCAGCGATGAAGGTTTCCCTATAGGTAAAATCTTGACGAAGACGTCACAATGATTTGCAGCACAGCAATGCTGCGACTGCGTAGGAGCAGGCGCATTTTGTTCGCTCTCGCAAAATAAACATTCGTTTGAATTTCCTGCTCAATCATTGCGCAAACCCTTGGAAATGGCCGGAAATTTGTGTCCTTTTTGTCAATGTGCAGATCAAACGCGTTAGGGTTGCTGAAAGCCTGCATAGAAGCCTTGACGCCACCACATACCACCCATAACAGTCGAATCTGAAATCCCCAGTCGACCGGAAGTGTCGGCGAGCCTGCCCAGAGCGGCGGGGAAAAAATGTGTGGGAGGAGGTATCATGGCACGGAAATCCATGCCCAAGGCGCGTCTTGACCGTCGCATGTTGGCAGGTGCCAGCGCTGCGGCCATCCTGGCCCCGCTGCTGATGGCGGGGACCGCTGGCGCGGTATCGTTCAACCGGGGCGATCTCAGCGGCAGTTTCGACACCACCTTGACCCTGGGTGCCCTGTTCCGTGTCCAGGATCGTGATCCCGATCTGATCGGTGTGGCCAATGGCGGGCGTGCCCATTCCATCAATGGCGATAATGGCAATCTGAATTACGGCAAGGGGCTGGTGTCACTGGCCGGCCGTGTCACCCATGAATTGAAGCTGAATTACGGCAATCTGGGTGCCTTTGTGCGCGGCACCTATTTCTATGACGTGGTGAATGCCAAGAAGTCCGGCAGCAGCTTCGGCCGCACCGGCCGTTTTGATCTCTCCTCCCAGGCGCAGGAGCGGGTGGGCCGCGATTTCGATCTGCTGGATGCTTTCGTCTATGGCAATTTCGCCGTGGGAGAGAGCAGCAACCTGGATATCCGCCTGGGCAACCAGGTGCTAAGCTGGGGTGAAAGCACCTTCATCCAGAACGGTATCAATACCATCAACCCGATCAATGTTTCGGCCCTGCGCGTGCCGGGGACGGAGTTGAAGGAAGGTTTCCTGCCGGTACCGATCGCCGACGTGAACTTCTCCTTCAATGAGAATTTCTCGCTGGAAGCCTTCTACCAGTTCAAGTGGGACAAGACGGAGCCGGAAGCCGCCGGCTCCTTCTTCTCCACCAATGATTTCGCCTCGCCGGGTGGCGATCATCTGTTCATCGGCTTCGGCAATTACCTGTTCAAGGACAGCCGCAACCAGGGCGCCGTGGCTGGCGGCAATGTCTTCCCCGTCAACCTGTATCCTGATCCCAAGCTGAACGGCTTCCGCAGTCCGCCCGCACAGTCGCTGACCCCGTTCGGCACCGTGGTGCCGCGCCTGGATGACGACAGGCCGAGCGACAGTGGCCAGTATGGCTTGGCAGCGCGTGTCTTCTCCGAAGGGCTGAACAACACTGAGTTCGGCGCCTATTTCATCAACTATCACAGCCGCCTGCCGGTGCTGAGCGGATTTGTGGCGCCCTATACCCAGTTCGCCAGCAATACCAGCCGCTTCACCGAATTCAGCGGTTACCGCGCTGAATATCCCGAAGATATCAAGCTGTTCGGCGGCAGCTTCAACACCAACCTGTTCGGCATTTCCCTTCAGGGCGAAGTAAGCCTGCGCAAAGATCAGCCGCTGGCGCTGGATGATGTGGAACTGTTGCAGGCCACCCTGGCCGCCCCCACCATCATCGGCTCGATCAGTCAGGGGCAGGCGACGGGCAGCGCTTCTTTCGATACCGCAGTGGCGCGTGCCATTGCCTCAAACCCGGCGCTGGCCCCCTTCACCGGCCGTACCTTTGAGCAGATTCAGGCCGTGAACCCCACGGTGGCCGGCGCCATCAGTGCGGGGATCGCCGGTGCAGCCGGTTCGCCGGGCGGGACACGCGCCGCCTTCCAGACAGCGGGTGCCAATACCGGCGCGTTGAGGGCGGCAGGTCTGTTCAACAGCAATCAGGTGGTCAAGGATCTGGGGGGCATTAAAGGCGCCAATGCCGCAGCCATTACCCAGGACCTGCTGACCAACTGGTTTGGCCGCCGTATCCAGGGGTGGAAGGAACATGATGTCGTCCAGGCCCAGATGACCGCCACCAAGGCTTTCGAGCGGGCCTTTGGGGCCGACCAGTGGGTACTGGTGGGTGAAGTGGGCGGCACCTGGATCAAGGATATGCCATCCAAGAGCGTGCTGCGCTATGAGGGGCCGGGCACTTTTGTCGGTGGCAACCCTGCTTTCCGGGGCCTTGGCGGCATGGCCGATGTGGCAACGGATGGCTTTGCTGATCCTTTCTCCTGGGGTTACCGCATCGCCGCGCGTTTCGATTATCTGAACGCGTTCCCCGGTGTGAACCTCTATCCCAGCATCTCCTGGCAGCATGATGTGAACGGCACCACCCCGTCGCCGCTCAGCAACTTTGTGGAAGACCGCAAGGCGGTCAGTCTGGGCCTGCGCGCCGTGGTGCGCGAGCAGATCACGTTTGATCTCAGCTATTCCAACTATTTCGGGGCGGGGGCCTTTAACCTGATCAACGATCGCGATTTCGTGTCCTTCAGCGTGAAATATTCGTTCTGACGTCTGGCCACGGCATAAGCGATCGAGGAGGAAACGCATGTTCTCTATCAAGACAGCTCTTCTGGGTGGTGTGATGGCTGTGGCGCTGGCGATGCCAGCGCTGGCGCAGTCCGCCGATGATCTGGGCAAGACCCTGACGCCGATGGGGGCCATCAAGGCGGCCAATGCCGATGGCTCCATCCCGGAATGGACCGGCGGCATCACCAAGCCGCCGGCCGGCTGGACCCCCGGCACGATCGAGATTGATCCTTACGCCGATGACAAGGTGAAGTTCACCATCTCGGCCGCCAACATGGCGCAGTATGAGGATAAGCTGCCGGAAGGGCTGAAGGCCCTGCTGAAGCAGTATCCTTCCTACAAGATGAACGTCTACCCGACGCATCGCAGCGCTTCTTACCCCAAGCGTATCTATGATGAGACCATTGCCAATGGCAAACGCGCCAAGCTGGTGGATGGTGGCAATGGTGTGGAAGGGGCCAAGGAAGGCGTTCCCTTCCCCATTCCGAAGGAAGGCGTGGAGGCGGTGTGGAACCACCTGCTGCGCTATCGCGGGGAGGGGACGGAACGCATGGTCGGGCAGGTGAACCCACAGACCGACGGTTCCTATACCCTGATCATGCTGCATGAGCAGGTGAAGTATCTCTATTCCGCACCCGGCGGCACCACCAGCAACAACTCGCTCTACTTCCTGCAGGAAGTGACCAGCCCGGCCCGTCTGGCCGGCGAAATCCTGCTGGTGCATGAAACCATCAATCAGGTGAAGGAACCGCGGTCGGCCTGGACCTATAATCCCGGTCAGCGCCGTGTGCGCCGCGCCCCCAATGTCGCCTATGACAATCCCGGCACGGCGTCGGACGGTCTGCGCACCACCGACAATTTCGACATCTTCTCCGGCGCGCCCGACCGTTATGACTGGAAGCTGGTGGGGCGTAAGGAAATGTACGTGCCGTACAATTCCTACAAGCTGCATTCCAAGGATGTGAAGTACAACGATATCGTCAAGCCGAACCACATCAACCAGGATCTGGCGCGCTATGAACTGCACCGCGTCTGGGTGGTGGAAGCCACGCTGAAGGCCGGCACCAGCCATATCTATGCCAAGCGTCGCTTCTATATTGACGAAGATAGCTGGCAGATACTTGTCGCCGATCATCTGGATGCACGCGGCCAGATGTGGCGTGTGGCGGAAAGCCACGGCATCAACTATTATTCGGTGCCGGCCTACTGGTCCACGCTGGATGCGCTGTACGACCTCCAGTCCGGCCGTTACACGGCGATCGGTCTGGATAACCAGGAAGCGCCCTACAAGTTTGATGTGAAGTTCAGCGATGCTGACTTCTCGCCCGACAGCCTGCGTCGCGCCGGCGTCCGTTAAGGGTCGTTCCTGACGAAGGCCGGCCGGGGGTGTCCCTCGGCCGGCTTTGGTGTCACTGGCGCCTGGAAATTATATTGGTTCGATAGCAATCTGAACTTTTCATGATCCAGTTGATTGCTACCCCAGACCTCTCCCTACCGTTCTTGCTGCTGCCGAACAGGAAATCATGAGGTTCATCTCCTCCGTCGCCCTTGCCGCGCTGCTGCTGTTTCCCCCTGCCGGGTCGGCTGTGGCGGCGGAAACCCTGCCGGCCGGGCTGAAGCCGGCCGTTATCGCCCCGCTCGCCGCCCATTCGCTGATGCTGGGCGCGGCGCGTGCCGGCGACCGGTTGGTCGCTGTGGGGGAGCGGGGCCACATCCTGCTATCCGATGATCAGGGTGCCCACTGGCGGCAGGTGCCGGTGCCGGTGAATGCTGCCCTGACCGGGGTGAGCTTCATTGACGCCAAGCAGGGCTGGGCCGTGGGCCATGATGCGGTGATCCTGCATACGGCCGATGGCGGTGAAAGCTGGACCTTGCAGCAGGCAGACCCGGAACTGGAACAACCCTTGCTGGATGTGCTGTTCACCGATGCCCTGCACGGTATTGCGGTTGGTGCCTACGGGCTTTACCTGGAAACCGCCGATGGCGGCAAAAGCTGGAGCCCCCGCAAGATCAGTGAGGATGACTTCCATTTCAACGCCATCCTGGCACCGACCCCCGAAACCCGCCTGCTGGTGGGGGAGGCGGGGACGCTGTTCTTTTCCGCCGATGGCGGGGCGAATTGGCACCGTCTGGAAAGCCCCTATGATGGTTCCTTCTTTGATGCGCTGACCCTGGGGCCGCAGAGCTTCCTGATCTATGGGCTGCAGGGCAACATCTTCCGCACGGA
>CALRQC020000018.1:0-104697 GCA_943370215.1 Azospirillum sp. RU38E | reverse complement strand
ATCTGGTCATAGGCGGTGAAGGTCGCGCCGCCCTTCTCGGCCAGAACCTTGGTGATCGCCGCGGTCAGCGACGTCTTGCCGTGGTCAACGTGGCCGATCGTGCCGATGTTGCAGTGCGGCTTCGTCCGCTCAAACTTTGCCTTCGCCATGGTATCCTGTGCCCTTGCCTGATCCGTCCTGAGACGCCGGGTCGTGGAAAACTTGAAACGTTGGAGCGGGTGAAGGGAATCGAACCCTCGTCGTAAGCTTGGAAGGCTTCTGCTCTACCATTGAGCTACACCCGCACGGGAACGTCCCGTCGCCTACCTTAAGAGAGTGCACCACAAGCAGAACGGCGCGCCCCATCATCTGAGGCGCGCCTGAACTGGTGGAAGGGGCTGGATTCGAACCAGCGTACGCTATGCGGGCAGATTTACAGTCTGCTGCCTTTAACCACTCGGCCACCCTTCCTCGGTGCCGCTCTCGGCCAGCGGCCGGAACGGGGCGCTTTATAAAGGCTCGGATTTTTCCGTCAATGACTTTCTTACACACCCCTCAAGATTTTTTCGTGGCTGGCGGAATTACTAGGTTTGAACGAAAGTGCACCTATGAGAAACCGACCCCCCTCCTCCAAATCCGACCGCCGCAGCAAAAGCGGCCCCACCAACACCGGCCGCGATACCGGTCGCGGCAAGCCCGGCGCGCCCGCAAAGGGCCCCCGCGCGGCCAAGAGCTTCACCCGTGATGACGAGCGGCCCGCACGTGGCCCCCGCGTTACGCGTGATCGCGCCGAACAGCAGGGGGATGAGCGCCGCCCCCAACGCGGCCTCCGCCGCGATGATGCCCGTCCCGGCACGCGTCCCACCCGCGATGATGCCCGGCCCAGTGGACGCCCCACCCGCGATGGCGGCCCGGCACGCATTAGCCGTGACGGCGCCCCCTCGCGCCCGCCGCGCAGTGGCGAGGGCCGGCCGGCCCGCAGCAATCCCGGCCGGTCGATATCTGCCGCCGAGGAGTTGGGCCTGGAGGAATCGGCTCCCCTGCGCGCCAGCAGCGGCCCGGCGCTGAACAAGCATAATCTGCTCTATGGCATTCATGCTGTGGCAGCCGCCTGGACCAACCCGGGACGTAAGATTCGTGACCTGTTCGTGACTGAGGCCGGGCTGGAGGCGCTGGACAGCGCCTTTGACAAGGCATCCCGCGACGAACTGGACCGGCCAGAGCCGCAATTGGTGGAAAAGGAACACCTGGACAAGCTGCTGCCGCCGGGTGCCGTGCACCAGGGCGTAGCACTTTCCTGCGCCCCGCTGCCGGAAGTGCAGATTGAGGATATCTGCATCGCCGCCGCCAATGATCCATCCGCCACGGTCGTGGTACTGGATCAGGTGACCGATCCACACAATGTCGGCGCCGTGCTGCGCTCCGCCGCCGCCTTTGGCGCCAAGGCTGTCATCGTGCAGGATCGCCATGCGCCGCCGGTCACCGGCACCCTGGCCAAGACGGCATCGGGTGCGGTGGAAGTTGTGCCGCTGGTGCGCGTCACCAACTTGGCCCGCGCCATCGACGATCTGAAGGGTGCCGGCTTCTGGACGGTCGGTCTGGCCGAATCAGGTGCTCGCAACCTGCACGAAGTCGATCTGACGGGCCGCAGCGCCCTGGTGATGGGCTCCGAAGGGGAGGGTATTCGCCGTCTGACAGGGGAACGGTGCGATGAAATCGTCCGTTTGCCCACCGGCGGCCCCATTGGCAGCCTGAATGTTTCGAATGCAGCCGCCGTAGCTCTTTACGAGGTCGCGCGACGGCGCTAATGTCCCGGCCCGGTTGCAGGATGCTTTCCTGCAACCGGTCGAACCCTGGTCCGCCGGTTTAGCTCAGTGGTAGAGCAACCGCCTTGTAAGCGGTAGGTCGTCAGTTCAATCCTGACAACCGGCACCAGTGGCCCCACCTGTGGCAGACAGGCTCTCAATTTTTCATGATATAGGGCTTACCGGCGAGGTCATAGCGCACCACGCCTTGCGGCACACTGTTGAGGTTGACGCCACGGGTGCCGCCTGTTGCGCCGCCCGCGCCGATATATTGCCAGATATCGGCTTCATTCACGTAATAGACCGCGCTGGTACGGAAGGTATAGAAGCCCTCCCGTGCGATGGAGATGGTGAGAATCATCTCCGTATCCGTTTCCGGCGGCTTGTTGTTCCACATTTCCATGCCAGCCGCCGCCACGCCGGCGGTGATTCCCCAGGGGAATTTCGACAAGGTGCCACCGGATAGCGCCGACGCCACCCCTACACCCGCCGCCAGAATCGTCAGGGGACCAGGAACCGGGGCCGAATCAAGGCGGGATGCGTTGCTTTTCACGGTCAACACATCGATCCCCACCGCTGTGACATCGGGGCGCGAATCAACCGCCACCGGGTGGCCTTTCTGAACCAGTCGGGTCGTCACCGCATTCAGGAAAGCGTCGGCAAACAGCGTATCGTCCCGTCGCATCATATAGAGCTGTACCGGTACCTTCCTGCCCATCTGGAACTCCAGATGGGCCGAAATTGCCGAGGCAACATCCTCCGCCACCACCTGCCACTGCCCGGCTGATTGCAGCAACGGTTGTGGCGCCATCGGAATGCTGGCGGCCATCGGTCTCGCCGTACAGCCGGATAGCCCCAGGCTCAAGGCCATTACCGCACAGAAAAGGCCGGCCAGGCGCCCATGACGCCCGGCCGGCCTTGAAGGAACGCAATATGTATGGGCGGCGTGGCGGGGCATGGGATCGGTTCCGGTTCTGGTTTGCCCTGGAAGCAAAGCAAACCCCATGCCAGCACAGGAGCCCGTATCAGCCCGGCATCACCGTGACGGTGGAGGTATCGTCGCCCTTGGCACGTTCAACGGCCAGCGCCTCCCCCTGAATGCGGAAGCAGATGGTTTCGGCAATGTTGGTGGCGTGATCGCCGATCCGCTCCAGATTTTTGGCGGCGAACAGCAGATGGGTGCAAGCGGTGATGCGCTGCGGGCTTTCCATCATATAGGTCAACAATTCGCGGAACAGGGCGGTATAGGCCCGATCGACCTCTTCATCGCGCTGACGCACGGTCAGGGCCGTCTGGAGGTCATCCTCCTCATAGGCGCGCATGACATTGCTCAACATCTCGCTGACGGCGCGACCGATCGGGATCATCGAGTGGGTCAGCGAGATTTCGGGCAGTGCGTCCAGCGTCAGACTACGCTTGGCCACATTGCTGGCGAAGTCACCAATCCGCTCCAGATTGCTGGAGATGCGCAGGGCCGCGACCACAACGCGCAGATCATTGGCCACCGGCTGGCGTAGGGCCAGCAGCCGGATGGTCTGGGCCTCCGCCTCACGCTCCAGCTCGTCCAGCCGGCGATCACGCTCCATCACCCGGGTCGCCAGCGCACCATCGCGATCTGTCAGGGCCGCCACGGCATCGACAATCTGTGCCCCGGCCAATTGCCCCATTTCCCGGATGAAGCCGTGCAGCTTGTTGAGTTGTTCGTCATAGGCGGTAACGATGTGGCGGGTCGGAACGACGCTGATCTTCTCGTCCACTGGAACAGACTCCGGAAGCTGGTGCCCGGCAGGCGGGCGATGCGGAAAAATTCGTCGAACTCTCTAACACATTTCACTTTGGATGTGGCACGTTCAAGGAAAGTTCATCTTGGGGCATTGTGCCCCGTTCCCGGGATTGTCGGCGCATGACCCCGCACGAGTTGATCGCCATCATCGACAAGCACGAACGTTGGCTGAAACGCCAAATGGGCGGTGCGCGTGCCATGTTGGCGTTGGCCGATCTGCAAGGGCATAATTTTTCCGGTGCCAATCTGCAGAATTGCAAGATGTCCGGCGCCAACCTGACCGAATGCGATTTCACCGGTGCCAATCTGACGGCAGCCGACCTGTTCGCCGCGCGGCTGAACCGCGCCATCATGATCAACTGTAACCTGACCAATGCCGATCTGCGCGGCGCTCATCTGCGCGGGGCGCGGATGAAATGTGCCATCCTGCGCGGCGCGGATCTGCGCGGCGGCGCGCTGCTGGACCGCCGCAATCCCGGTTCGGTGAAGATGGAACCGTCCGATCTGCGCGGCGCGGAGATGGAGGATGCCACGCTGGCCAATGCCAATCTGGCCGGGGCCGATCTTTCGGAATGTTCGCTGGTGGGGGCCGATTGTTCCGGGGCGCAGATGGCGGGTTGCAACCTGACCCGTTCGGCCCTGAAGAACACCAATTTTTCCGGCAGCGACCTGCGCGGTGTCAACCTGGCCGGGGCCAATCTGGCCGGCGCGCGGCTGCGGGACTGCAATCTGGCCGGCGCCATGCTGACCGGGGCCAATCTGCGCAACGCCGATCTGCAGGGCGCCAACCTGGAAGGGGTCGACCTGTCCAGCGTCGATATGCTGGGGGCGAATTTCAGCCGGTCGGCAGAGAGTTTTTCCGCCACGATCCAGCGAATCCTGACCGCCCATCAGCAATGGATCGTCAGCAATGGCGAGAAGGGGGAGCGGGCCGATCTGGAAGGCCAGGATCTCTCCCATATCGATCTGATGGGCGCCAATCTGGGCGGGTCCAACCTGAAAGGGGTCAATCTGTCCGGTGCCAAACTGCGCGACGGCATGTTCGTGATGGCGGATCTGTCGGGCGCCAGCCTGCAATATGCCGATCTGACGGGGGCGACCCTGGATGGCGCCAACCTGCGCGGCAGCAATCTGACCGGGGCCAAGCTGGATGCCTCCAAGATCGGCTCGGTGGAGATCAAGGGACCAAACGGCCGGGGCACCGGGCGCAAATGGCCCGCCAACCTGTCCAACACCATTCTGATTCAGGCCAGCCTGACACGCGCCATGCTGCGGGGGGCCAACCTCTCCGGTGCCGATCTCAGCGGGGCGGATCTGACATCGGCCAACCTGCTGGAAGCCAATATGCGTGGCAGCAAGTTGACGGGTGCCATCACCACCGGCGCCAGCCTGCCGGATCCCGAAGATGACGAGGATGATTTCCTCTGATTCTCAAGGCCCCAGCCTTTCGAACACCCAGCCCAGACGATCAGCCGGGGTCGTCACCGTTTCCGGCACCATCACCAACCGCTCGGGCGCCACATAGCGTCGGCACAGACCTTCCAGAATCGTCTGGAAATGCAGTTGCAGCCAGGGATTGGTGCTGCGGATACCATCATCGACCAGCGGCAATGCCCCCCAGGGCAACAGAATCACCCGGTCATAATCGGCCATGGCACAAATGGCCCGGGCGAGCAGTGCCTCCGTGGCGGCCGGGGCTTCCACACCATAGCCGTTGGCAAGCCAGAAGGCGGCCATGTCCAACGGCGTGCGATCCGTCAGCAGCGGTGCATCAGCAACAGCCAGCCGTCGCGCCAGGGCGGTCGCGTCATCTGCCAGCAGGGCCCGGTGCCCCTCCCGTGTCAGTTGGTGCAGATCGAAGCCGGCCATCAACCGGTCACGCATCGCTTCAGCGACCCACCCCCAGTCCAGCCGCGCCGCCAAGCCCTGGCCCAATGCCGTCTTGCCGGTGCCGGCACTGCCGGTGATGCCGATATGTCCCTGTCTCATCGCCCCCCCAGTATCCCCGCGCCATCCCCTGCGCGGTTGCAGCCTGCCCGGCCCCCACCCTATAAGCGTGGCGGGGCGGGTAAGCGCACCACCGACGCCGGGAAAGGGATGATGATCGTGCGACCACCGCCAACAGCCGGCGCAAAGCCTGAACCGGGGCGGGGCCACCACCCCTTTTTTGCCGGCTTCTTTGTCCTGTTTATGGCGATTCTCGGTCCATTCGTGGCAAAAGCGGA
The DNA here is from genome assembly GCA_943370215.1 of Azospirillum sp. RU38E. Taxonomy (GTDB): domain Bacteria; phylum Pseudomonadota; class Alphaproteobacteria; order Azospirillales; family Azospirillaceae; genus Niveispirillum. The sequence goes on along the minus strand of CALRQC020000018.1, from coordinate 98,905 downwards.
CACCACACCGCGCCGCATCGTCTCGTTGAACCTCTGCACAGATCAATTGCTGCTGACCCTGGCCCCGCGGGAGCGTATTGTCGGCCTGTCCTTTCTGGCCGCCGATCCCGGTCTTTCGGCGCTGGCGGCAGAGACGGCAGGGCTACCGCTGCTGCGCGGTCAGGCAGAGGAAGTCTTGCCGCTGCGGCCCGATCTGGTGCTGGCGGGGCAATATACGGCCCGGCCCACCGTAGCCCTGTTGCGGGCACACGGCATCAAGGTGGTGGAGGTGGGGCTGACGGATGATTTCGTCGCGATCCGCCAACAGATTCGCAATGTCGCCGCTGCCCTGGGCACGGTTGAGCGGGGGGAGACCGTGATCGCCGCCATGGACCGGATGCTGGATCAGGCACGGCCACCCCCTGGTCAGGCACGGCCGCGCGTATTGGCCCTGGCACCAGGAGCATTCACCGCCGGCAGCGGCACCCTGTCCGATTCGGCCATGCAGGCAGCGGGGATGGCTAATTACGCCGCCGCCAAGGGGCTGGCCGGTTACGGCTATCTTTCCCTGGAAAACATTGCGGCAGACCCGCCGGACCTGTTGCTGATCGATGGGGAAGAAGGGCGATCGCCCTCGCTGAACGGTCAGTTGCTGGCCCATCCCGCCCTGGTTCGTGCCGTACCGGCTGCACGTCGCCCGACCGTTCCCGCCCGGCTCTGGACCTGCGGCGGCCCCTTCACGGCAGAGGCGGTGCGTCTGCTGGCCGTGGCACGCGACCGACTGGCAGCAACGGTGCAGCCATGATGCGGCGCTGGCTGTTCCCTGCCCTGCTGTTGCTGGTGGTGATCCTGTTCATCCTGTCCCTGTCAATCGGGCCCAGCGCCATCTCCCTGCCGCTGGCCATGGCGGATTGGTGGCATGGCGGTGACAGCACCGCCGCCATCATCTTTGCCGATATCCGTCTGCCGCGCGCCCTGCTGGCCCTGATGATCGGGGCTGTGCTGGGCCTTGCCGGGGCGGCCCTGCAGGGGCTGCTGCGCAACCCGCTGGCCGAACCTGGGTTGATCGGCGTTTCGGCCAGCGCCGGGCTGGGGGCCGTCATCACCTTTTACAGCGGGGCCAGCCTGCTGTTCCCGCTGGCCCTGCCGGCGGGGGGGATCGCCGGTGCCCTGATCGCGGTCACGCTGCTCTATCTGCTGGCGGGCAAGCAGGCGGGGATGTTGACGCTGATTCTGGCCGGCGTTGCCATCAGTTCCCTGGCCGGTGCCCTCACCTCGCTGGCCCTGTCACTGTCACCCAACCCGTTCGCCCTGTCGGAGATCGTGTTCTGGATGCTGGGCTCGCTGGCCGACCGGTCCATGACACATATATATGTGTCGGCCCCGTTCATGCTGGCGGGATCGCTGGCCCTGCTCTCGGTCGGGCGCGGGCTCGATGCGCTGTCGCTGGGGGAGGACACAGCCCGTTCCCTGGGCTTTTCCACCGGGCGGCTGGCCCTGTTCACCATTGGCGGCACGGCACTGGCCGTTGGATCAGCCGTGGCCGTGGCCGGGGCCATCGGCTTTATCGGCCTGATCGTGCCCCATCTGCTGCGCCCGCTGGCCGGATATCAACCGTCCCGCCTGCTGCCCCTGTCGGCCCTGGGCGGGGCCGCCTTGCTGCTGGCCGCCGACATTGCCGTGCGGCTGGGCGGGCCAGGGCCGGAACTGAAGCTGGGCGTCGTCACGGCCCTGCTGGGGGCACCCTTCTTTCTGGCCCTGGTGCTGCGGCACCGGCGGAATCTGGCCTGACGAAACCGCCCGTCACAAAAGGAACATGCCCAAGCCCCCTGGGCAGCAGGGGGGTGGCTTGGCTATGGTGGGGGCAACAACCCTCAGCCGGGAAGCTCCCCCATGCGCCAAGTGACCGTCGCCGCCACGCAATTTGCCTGTAGCTGGGACCGTGAGGCCAATATCGCCAAAGCGGAAGCGATGATTCGCGCCGCCCATGCCCAGGGCGCACAGATCATCCTGATCCAGGAACTGTTCGAAACCCCCTATTTCTGTCAGGACCAGAAGCCGGAATATTTCGAACTGGCCGCCCCGGCGGAGGGGAACCCGCTGCTGGCGCGCATGTGCGATCTGGCCCGCGAATTGGCAGTGGTGCTGCCGCTCAGCTTTTTTGAGAAGGCCAACAACGCCCATTACAATTCGCTGGCCACCATTGATGCCGATGGCAGCATCCTCGGCATCTATCGCAAGAGCCATATTCCCGACGGGCCGGGCTATCAGGAAAAATTCTATTTCACGCCGGGCGATAGCGGCTTCCAGGTCTACCAGACCCGCTATGCCCGCATCGGCACCGGCATCTGCTGGGATCAATGGTTCCCCGAAGCCGCCCGCGTGATGGCCTTGCAGGGGGCGGAAATCCTGTTCTACCCCACCGCCATCGGTTCTGAGCCGCAGGATTCCACCCTGGATAGCCGCGACCATTGGCAACGCGTCATGCAGGGCCATGCCGGTGCCAATCTGGTACCGTTGGTGGCCAGCAACCGGATCGGTACCGAAATATTTGAGACCGGCAGCATCACCTTCTATGGCTCCAGCTTCATTGCGGGACCGAAAGGAGAGAAGGTTGCTGAGGCAGAACGCACGGGCGAGGCGCTGTTGACCGCCACCTTCGATCTGGATGCGGTGGCACGCACCCGCAATGGTTGGGGTATTTTCCGCGACCGACGGCCGGCCCTCTATGCGCCCATCCTTGGTTCGGACGGTCGCATACCACGCCCTTAAGGCGAAATGACTGGCATGGTGGCAGGTGATGAATTGTGTATGATGGAGCACATACCATTCATCACCTGTATTCTGCCGTGGTTTTACCTCTGAAATTATGGATCTCCCTCCTCACCCTCACGCTGTGCGCGCTTATCGGCGCCGCGGCCTGGGGGGCGGAAGCCCCAAGCGCGGTGGAGTTGCTGTTCAGCCGCCGCGCCGGCCAGGAATTGCGTCTCTATGGCCGCGACCTGTTCAGGGCTGGGACGGATACGGCCAGCCCACCCCCGATGGGGGCCATCGCAGACGATTACCGGCTGGGTACCGGGGATGAACTGGTTCTGCACCTGCGCGGACAGGTCAGCCGCAGCAGCCGGCATGTCATCGGCCAGGACGGCTTGCTGACCATAGAGGATCTCCGACCGCTTCAGGCCACCGGCCGCACCCTCGGCGACTTGCGGCAGGAGGTGGAAGAAGCGGTTTCCGCCGCCCATCTGCAAACGCAGGCCTATCTGTCCATCGCGCGCACCCGTCAGGTGGGTGTTCTGGTGCTGGGGGAGGTGGCGCGGCCAGGACGCCAGCAGTTGAACGCCTTTGCCACCCCGCTGGATGCCCTGCTGGCAGCCGGTGGCATCGGCCCCCAGGGCAGCCTGCGCGCCATCCGGCTGCTGCGACCGGGTGAAGCGCCGCAGGTGCTGGACCTCTATGCCTTGCTGGACCAGGGCGACGGGCCGGCGACCAGGGTGCTGGGAGATGGGGCACGGCTGGTGGTGCCGCCGCTGGGCCCCACCATTGCGATCGCCGGCGCGGTCAAGCGACCCGGCATCTACGAAATACCCGTCGATGGCCCCCTGGACGCAGAGATGGCGCTCGCACTGGCTGGCGGTCCGGTGCGGCCAGGAGGCGACCGGACGGTGTTGCTGCGCTATAGCCGCGACGGGGTGGAGGAGGCAAGGCCCCTGCCCGCCCCCGATATGGTGGCAATGCAGGATGGTGATCTGTTGCTGCACGCACCCGATGGCGGCGTGCGGGCAGACAGCCTCTTCCTTTCCGGCCATGTGGAAACACCGGGGGCGCGACCCTTCACCCAAAGGCTGGCTGATCTGATCAAGCAGCGTGACCTGCCACCTGATCTTTATCGGCCGCTGGCCGTGCTGCTACGGCGCAACCGGGCCGGTGGAGCCGCCGAAATGCGGGCGGTCGATCTGGGCGAAATGCTGGCCGGGCGTAGCGACATCCCAAGCCAGGATGGTGATGAACTGGTTCTGTTGGGGGATGCGGACATTGCCTTTCTCCGGTCCCGGTCGGTGCTGTCCCAATTCGCACCAGGGCCGGAAACCGGGGAGAACTGCCCCGGCCTGCGCAGTCTGGCCGCAGCGCTGACGGCCAACCCCGCCGGCCCGTTGGCCGCCGGTCCCCTGGCGCTGGCGGCACGGGAACTGGCCGGGCCTGCCCTGCCCTGCCCCACCCTGTTCATGGAGAAGCCCGATCTGTTGCCCTTTCTGTTGAGCCAGTCGGCCTTTCTGCGACAAGGGGCTCTGCGCCCCGGCCCCTATCCAATATTGCCCGACACGAAGCTGAGCCTGATCGCACCCATCGCGGGCACCATCGTCCCCATCGAGGGGGTGGATCGCCGCCTGCAACCGGGCGAGGTGGTGGATATTGGTGGCGACGGTGTCTCCCTTTCCGGGGCCGTCCGTCAGCCGGGGCTTCGCCCCCTTGCCACGGCCGGAAGCCTGAGCAGCCTGCTGGGGAATGGTGCGCCTTTGCGCAGTGACGCCTATGGGCTGGTGGCCATTCTGGATCGTTTCGACAGCGCAAGTATCGCCCGCCACAAAATACTTTTCACCCCGGCGGAGGTGGTGGCCGGACATTTCGATCTGCGCCTGCGGGATGGCGACCGGATCACCATCCTGTCCCGCGATCAGGTGCGGCTGGCTTTTCCCTCCCCGGAGCAAGAAGCTGTTCCGATACCGGAACAAAAGCCGGTTGAGCGACGGAAAATGCAGGAGGCTGCACCAACGCCCCTGGCGCCGGACATCCGATCCCTGTTGACCGAGCGTCTCATTGGTGTGCGCGGCGGTGTGGTGATGCCCGGTGACTATCCTGTTGCCGGCCCCCTGCCGCTGGCGACGCTGTTGCGGGCGGCGGGGGGCTTGCGGGATGAAGCAGATCCAAACCGGGTTGAACTGGTGCCCCCCCAAAGCGCGGAGGCGCCGACCAGCCTGCTGACTGGTGGCGTTGGGGCCGAACGTCCTATCCGCCCCGGAGAGGCCGTGCGTGTCACCCTGCGACGACGCCCGACAGAGCTACGCAGCGTCATGGTGGCCGGGGAGGTGATGGAGCCGGGTGGCTTCGATCTAGCCCCGGGGGAGAAGCTGTCCAGCCTGTTGGCCCGGGCGGGGGGACTGACACCCCATGCCTATCCCGCCGGCGCCATTTTCACCCGTGAAAGCGCCCGGGTGGCGGAGGAGGAAGGATTGCGCCGGGCAGCGCGGGAAATGGATCGGGAACTGGCGCAGATGTTGGGCGGCAAGAACCCGCCCGATCCGCAGCGCGTGGCGCTCGCCCGGCAATTGGCGGATGAATTGCGCAGCACCAGCGGCCTGGGCCGCATCACCGTGCAGATCGACCCCGAAATCCTGGCCAGCCGGCCGGAGTTGGACATCACCTTACAGGCCGGCGACCGGCTCTATATCCCCAAACGTCCGGCAACCGTCACCGTGGCCGGGGAAGTGCTGGCCCCGGCAAGCCTGCTGTTCGATCCGCAAAAGCAGGCAGAGGATTACCTGCGGGAAGCGGGCGGCCTGACCCGCTTTGCTGATGATGACCGCATTTTCCTGATCCATCCCGATGGCAGCGCCGAGCCGTTGAGCCAACCACGCGGTCGCCATGGCCGGGTACCGGTGACGCCGGGGGCAATGCTGGTGGTACCCCGCGATGCCGAACCGCTGGAAATCCTGCCGCTGGCCCAGAGCATTACCACCATCTTGAGCCAGATCGCCTTCAGTGCCGCCGCCATTGCCAGCATCAGCGACTAGCATGACCACGCCCGATCTCAGCATCATCACTGTGGTGCGCCAGGATCGTGCCGGACTGGCGGCCACCCGCGCCAGCCTGGGGGAACTACCGGCCAAGGTGGAATGGCTGGTCGCCGATGGCGGCTCCACCGACGATACGCTGGCCGCCCTGTCAGGGCCCGGTCCCCACCCCCATTGGCTGGACAGCCGGGTCGATGGCGGCCCCTTCGGCGGCATGGATCGCGCCTTGTTACAGGCAAAGGGCCGTTTCATCCTGTTTCTCAATGCCGGGGACCGGCTGGCCGATCCTGCGGTATTGTCGGCCTTGCAAGCCCTGACACAGGCCGATGATGCCGCCGACCTGATCTATGGCGATGCGGCAGAGGATCCGGGTGATGGCGTGATGCGACGCAAGCCGGCGCGCCATTGGCGCTGGGCCTTTTATGGAATGCCGGCCCACCATTGCGCCATGCTCTATCGTCGGTCCCTTCTTGCGGGCCTCTCCTTCGATTGCGGCTATCATATTGCGGGTGACTATGCGGTAACCCTGCAGGCGTTGGTGCGCGCCGATACCATTCGCCGGATTCCGCTGCTGATTGCCTGCTTCGCATCCGGCGGCCTATCCCGACAGCAGGCGGAGCGCGGTCGGGATGAACAACATCGGATCAGAATGTACCAGTTAAAGCTGTCCCCGCCCCTTTCCCTTGCCATCAAACTGCTACAAAACGTCGCAGCATCACTGCGACAATACATACCAAAGGCATACGCCTTCCTGAGATTTCACAAATATTAACCCGATATATTGTTCCAACCAAAAGGCTGTTAATTCGCCATTTACATAGACTTAGGGGGTATGGCCACACGATCGCTCTATTAGAAGTAAACAATTTTAGTCAAACTTGTGCACACGAAGACGCTCGAACTATGCAACCTGTCGTATTTGACCCCTGCGCGCACTTCTATATACCTAAGGATAGGTTTCTGTATGGAGTGCGTGATGTTCGAGAAGAAGCTGGCGACCAAGAACGGGCTGGCGCAGCCCTATTCCCTCTCCAAGCGTGGGGAGGGTCCGAACCCAATCGATATTCATGTGGGTCAGCGTTTGCGACTGCGCCGCACCCTCCTTGGTCTTAGCCAGGAAACTCTTGGCGAAGCTGTCGGCATTACTTTTCAGCAGCTACAGAAGTATGAGCGTGGCGCTAACCGTATCAGCGCCAGCCGTCTGTTCAATCTCAGCCAGGTGCTGGGCGTTCCGGTGACTTTCTTCTTCGACGATCTGCCGGTGCAGGATGTCGAAACGACATTGGATGAGCAGAGCGAAACGCAGGAATTTGAATCCATGGCCCGGCGCGAAACGCTGGAACTGGTGCGTGCCTACTACCGCATTCCGGAAGAGATGGTGCGCCGCCGCACCTTCGAACTGGTCAAGGCGCTGGCCGGCGATACGAACGAGTCCAGCAAGGACGCCTGAGTCATCGGCAAACGGGCGGGCGGCGGCGGCAAGCGCTGCGCCCGCAACCAGTCCCGTTTCAAGCTGATGGACCAATAATAGAAGGCCCGGGCCGCCGCATGATGCAGGCCTGGCGCCCCATCCAGAAATCCAAGATACAGCACGTATGAGTGCAGGAACGCCCAAAGCGGGCGGCCCGGCAGGCGGGCGACCAGCCATTTGGCCAAACGGCGTCTCCCCTTTTCCCCCGCCAGCCGGCAGCGTTCACTGGTGCCGGCCTGTTCCAAAGCCGCTTCCCAATCCGAATAGCGATTGTGCCGGTCGAACCAGGCAAAGGGTGGCTTCTCATCGACATGCACCATGGCGACGTCCAGTTGCCCCACCGGCCCATCCACCTCCGGTTGGTAATGTCCCTCCACCTCCCACATCACGGCGACCTGCAGATCGTCACAGACAGGGAAGCGGGCCCGGCGGCGGTGCAGTAACGCCATTTTGCGATAAGGGCTGCCGTAACGCAGCACCCGTCCCAGCCAGACTGGCCGGCTGTCGATGAAAAACGCCGCTTCGGGACGGGGTTGCGCCATCAGGGCGGCAATTTCCGCCACCAGGGCGTCGGGCAACCGTTCATCGGCATCGACGAACAACACCCAATCATGGGCCAATCCCGGCCATTCCAGCGACCATTGCTTTTTCTTGGGGTAACGGCCATTCCAGCGGAATGGCACGATTTCTGCCCCCATGGCCTGCGCAATGATGGCGGTATCGTCACTGCTGTGGCTGTCCACCACCAGCACTTGGGCAAATGCGCCCAGGCAATGCAGGCAGTCCGCGACATTCACCGCCTCATTGCGGGTCATCACCACGACGGAAACCGGAATCAGATGTGCTGACATGCCGCTATCCCCGTCGCCAGCCCTGATAGGCCCCAATGCCAAACAGGGCCAGGAACAGCCCGCCTAACGCCCCGGCGGGCAGCAGCAGGATGGGGTTGGGCCAATCAGCCAGGCTGAGGGAAGATGGTGCCTCCAGCGCATCCGCCGCATAAGGCAGACCCACATCCAGCATCAGCAATAGCCGCTCCTGTTCCCCCAGCAAGGCGGAAAGCGCTCGGTAATTCTCCATATTGGACAGGCCATCCAGACGGCGACCGACATGGCCCATCTCCGCCTTTACCCGGCGCACTGCCTCCTCCCGCAGATGCGCCTCTGTCGCCGCATGGACCCGGGACAATAACAACATGGCAAAGTCCCGCTTCTCGTGTCGGTAGACAAGCCGGCGCAGCGGCCCGCCGGAAACGGATTCGATCGAGAGTTGACGTTTGAGATGACGGGCGAGATCGCTGGCATCCGGCGGGGCCCAGGTCTGATGTCCGGCCAGCCAGCGCAGCGCCCGGCCCGCCCTTGATATCAGCCCCGTGGGGGGACGCCACTGCCCCGCCGCCCCATCCCAGGAGGTGCGGAAAATTTCCCGCATGATCTCCGGGTCATCCACCAGCTTTTCCGCCACCGGGACGGAGGTGAGCAACGCCAAGTAACGGGCAAAGTCGGATACCAGTTCATCCGCTGTGCCCTGTTCGGCAATGGTACGGCCGGCGGCAGGTGCCAGGGCGGGTGCACGCGGCCCCATCGAAGCCGGCCCGCTGCGCCCTGTGGGGCCCACCACCATGGTCGCGGTGAATTGGGCAGGCACAACATGCAGCGCCAGCGACATTAGCACCGTCCCCGCCAGCATCGCCGCAGCCAACCAATGCCACGCCCGACACAGGGCCAGCAGCAAAGGCATCAGCCCAGGGGCGGAGACCGGAAAGTCAAGCGGGGCGGCGATACTGTCCGGCACGGTGTCTGACTACTCTTCTCATCACCTATATCAGGAGAGTGTATCCCGTTTTCTCCCTTGTAAAGGGTGAATCTGGGGCCGACACGACCAAAGAGACAATGATACTGAAACAGATATATTTAAAACTTGTATGCAAGAAGCAGCCGATCAGCAGAGATGGTGTCGCCGCCAGGAACAGCATCGGTTGCAATGCAGCCTGGCGTATCACCTGCCCCGCCAGGGTCCCGGCATAGAGGGCCATCCCCACCAGCCCCAGCAAACCCACCTTCAGCAGGAAATAGCTGAGCGCACTATGGGTATAGGAAACACGCCAATAACCGACGGCTGGATTGGCAACCAGCGCCCCCCAGCCATCACCGATCAGGAAGGCCAGTGGATCGCGCCCGACCTGATCCAGTACGGCCAATACCTCACCCACCCGGTTGTTAAGGCCAACCGATTCTGTCTTCGCGGCCACCAGCCCGGCAACACCGGCCAGCGGCACCCCGGCCGTAACCACCAGCATCACCAGCCCGCCCCCCAGCAGCAGGGCGAAAAGCGGGCGGCGGGCCAACGCCCGCCAGAGGCCCAGCAGGATGGCCAACAGCGACAGGCCAATGGCGGCCCGGTGGATGGTGGCCGCCAACGCCAGCAGACAGGCGAGCCCGCCCGCCCCATAGAGCAGCGGCACGCCCAGACGCCACAACCCCGGCAGCGCGCCATCCGGCCGGGATACGGCCCGCAGGCAGAGCCAAACGCCAGCGAACGTAACCAGGGCGCTGTTCAGCAGATAATCCTTACCCTCACCCAAGGGCGCGCTGCCCAGCGCCGACAGGGCCAGCCCCGCCCCCACCCACCAACGCAGAGCCAAGGCACAGCCGGCCCAGCCGGCGCAATCCACCAGCCGGGTGAACTGCACCGGCGACAGGCGGGAGAGGCCGGGCGCCAGCAGCACGGGCAGCGACAAAAACAGAAAAGGCAGAATATCCCGCGCCATGTCGGTAAGGCCCCAACCATTCCACAGGCCCCGCAAAATCCCCAGCCAGAGCAGAAATACCAGCACCAGTGATGCGGTACGGAAAGCCAGGCTGGGAGCGGGCAGACGGCTGAACAGGGAAAGCCCGCTGGACAGCAGCAGAGGCCCGCGCCAGCCGATGAACAGGATCAACCCGGCGAAGATCAGCATTTCCTGCGGGCGCAGGCCGGGCGGGGCCGGGGCGCTGAACGCGCCATAGATCAGGATGGCCGCCGCCAGCGCCCCCGCACGCCATCCGCCGATCGCCTTCAAGCCGATATCCATATCCGTCATGCAACCATGCCCGACCATGCCATGCCAGCATCCGGCTGCAAAGGTGAATGGACAATCAGCCGGGCTTGAGGCCAAATCCACGGCCATGACACACGCGATCGACACCATCACCCTGCCGCATGGTCGCCCCGGCACCAGCCGCACGGTCCGCATCCACCGTTTCGGCCAGCCGGGCGCACGGCCCAAGGCCTATATCCAGGCGGGCCTCCATGCTGGCGAACTGCCGGGAATGCTGGTGGCCCAGCAACTGGTGCGGCATCTGGCCGACCTGGACGCGGCCGGGGCCGTGACGGGGGAGATCGTACTGGTCCCCATGGCCAACCCGATCGGGCTGGACCAGATGCTGCTAGGCACGCATCTGGGCCGATTCGATCTGACGGCGGGGGTGAACTTCAACCGCAGCTTTGCCGACCTGTGGGAACCGGTTGCCCAGGCCCTGCGCGATGGCCGCGCCGGCCCGCTGGGACCGGATGCCGATGCCAACCGGCGCCTGATTCAGCAGGCCCTGGCGGAAGCCGCCCTGGCCCTGACACCGCGTACCGAGGCGGATGCGCTGCGCCGCCTGCTGCTGCTGAATGCCGTAGATGCTGATCTGATGCTGGATCTGCATTGCGACAGCGAAGCGGCCATGCATCTCTACACCACGCCGGCCTGCTGGCCCGATTTTGCCGATCTGGCCACCCGGCTGGGCTGTCTGGCCGCCCTGCTGGCGGAAAGCTCCGGCGGGGAGCCGTTTGATGAGGCCTGTTCCACCCCGTGGGACCGGCTGCGCGCCCTGTTCGACACGCCGGACACGCCCATCCCTGTCGGCTGCCACGCCACCACGGTGGAATTGCGCGGTGAAAGCGATGTGGAAGATGGGCTGGCCGCACAGGATGCCGCCGCCATCATCGGCCATTTGGCCTGGCGCGGGGTGCTGGCCCTGCCCGTCCCCGCCATCAAGGCGGACCTTACCCTTGCCACCCCGCTGGCCGCCGTGGACCGGGTGCGCGCACCGGTGGGCGGGGTGGCGCTTTATCATGTGGCGCTGGGGGATCAGGTCACGGCCGGCCAGCATGTGGCGACGGTGATGGACCCGGCAACAGGGGAGCGCCACCTTTGCCATGCTGGCACCGACGGCCCCGTCTGGTCACGCCGGCAATGCCGCTATGCCGGGCCGGGGGATATTCTGCTGTCCATCGCCGGGCGGGAGGTGCTGGTCACCTCCGGCAACCTGCTGACGGCGTGATGCACACCTGGGGGCTGCATGATCAAGGTCTGCTTTCGTCAGCCCCTTGCTTCAATGTGGCAATGAAAGCCATTGCCTCGGTCGGCGAGGTGAAACGGTAGAGGCGATCAGTGAAACCTTGCATCCGGGCCAGATCCCGCTGCCGCTGTTTTCGCCGGTAATTGAGAACGAACAACAGGAACGACCAATCCATGCGTTCCGGGCATCCGGGAGCCAGCTCGCCATGGCGGCTCTTGCCAAAACCGCCAACCGTTCGGCAGATCACGCGCCACAGGCAAAGCCACGTCGGATAATCGAGATGAATCAGCGTGTCCGCCAGCGCCAGCCTTTGTGGAAGAGTGCCACTATAGTTGCCATCGATGATCCATCGGGGCTGTGAGAGCAACACTTCGACCGTTCCCCGCCACGCAGCGTCATCGGGCCGCTGCCAGCCCGGCAGCCAGTAATGCTGATCAAGATGGATAAGGGGCAAACTGGTGATTTGCGCCAATTGTCTGGCCAGCGTGGATTTGCCGGCACCGGGACATCCGACAATCAAGACCCTTTTCACAATCGTGTCTTCCCACCGGCTGGCCAGGGCATAGACGGGTCCGCCCCGATCACATCAGATCGGGACGGATATCATCACTTGGCCAGCACCGTCAGGCTGCCCGACGCGGTACGGGCAAAACGGCTGCCATCCACCAGATCATCCAGGCGGGCCGCCGGCAGGGTGAAGCTGCCGGGCGTCAAGGCGCGCGCCAGATAGACCAGCCGGAAGCTACCGCTTTCCGGCATCCCATCCAGGGCGGCGATGAAACGGTCATCGCGGAACTCCACCCGCGCCGCATCCGACAGTTCACCCAGCCAGGACAAGTCCCCCAACTGCGCGCTGCCGGCCAGCCGCACATTCTCCACCACCAGCCCGCCGGGCAGCGGGTCGGTCAGCAGCAGCGGCGTGGTGATGGGCCGCTCGGCCTTGCCTTCCAACACCACCACCAGCAGATCGCCATTGCGGATGCGGGAGAGATTGGCCGGCTTGCCCTTGGTGTCCATGATCTGACGGGTCAGCGACAGGCCTTCCGCCACTTCCTTGTCGGCCTTGGCCAGGATCGCGGCGGTGGCGGTCAGGCTGTTGACCGGGCGGTCGCCATTATTGCGCACGGTCAGCTTGGTTTCCCCGCCAGCCAGCGGGCGGATCACCGGCCGGTCACCCGTCACCGCCTGCCCGTTGATCACCAGGTTCAGTGGCCCGCCGCGCCCGGCCACCGCCTCGGCCGCCAGCAGCAGCCAGGCATGTTCCTGGGTGGAGGTATGGGCGGCATCGCGCAGCAGCGGTTCCAGGGCCGCCAGTTCGGCATCGATCAGCCCGCCATCGGCATTGGCGCCGATCAACAGGGACAGCACGGCGGCACGGTCGCGCAGGGTGCTGCCGAAATCATGGATGCCGACAGCCACCGGCAAGGGCTCATCCAGCCGGGCGAAAATGCCGGCCGCGCGCTCCCCATCCCCCAGCGCCGCATAGGCGGCTGCCACCTGCGCCCGCGCCAGCCGGGTGGGCGTGCGGGCATAGAAGGTTTCCTGGAAGAAGCGCAGCGGCTTGGCATCAATCGCCTTGGCCCGCGCCGCCGTATAGAGCGCATAGGCCCGCGCCGGCAGTTCCGCATCCTCGATCCAGCTATTGCCGATGGAGCGGACCAGATAATCCATGCCCCGGCGATAGGCATCGTCGGGCACGGCATAGCCGGCTTCGCGCGAGCGGGTCAGCACATCCAGGGCAAAGGCGGTCAGCCAGACATCGCCCACCCCGTCATGCGACCAGAGCGAGAAGGCACCATCGGCCCGCTGGTGGCTGACCAGCCGTTCCACCAGATCGTCGGCCTTGGCCTTCAGCTTGTCATCCGCCGGCAGGCCGGCGGCCTTGGCCCATTCATTGGAACCGGCCAGGGGCAGCAGCCGGGCCGCCAACTGGTCGGCTGAGCCGAAGGGCTGGCTGTCCAGCGCCAGCAGGCTGGCTGCCGCATCCAACAGCGGCCGGCTGCCCAGCATCGCCACACGGGTAGCATTGCCGGCCGCCGCGCCATCGGTCTTGGGCGCGGTCAGCGCCACCAGGGCACCGGGGGCGATGCGGCCCCGGGCTTCCACCACCGTCAGCGGATGGGCGGGGCGGATATTCACCGGCAGGCGGCGGGTCAGGCTGTAGCCTTCCGGCCCCTTCACCGTCAGCACCAGCACGCCATAGCCGGGGTCGCCGGCCAGCAGGGTGCGGGTCGCCGTCACCTTGGCCCCCTTGCGCAGCCCCTTGAAGACCTGTTCGGTCTTGCCTTCCAGCTTCACCGGCCCTTCCGTGCCCAGCGTCAGCGTGTAGGTGCCGTTGGGACCGGAGAGATTATCCAGGCTGAAGGTGACCTGCGCCTTGTCACCCGGCGCCACGAAGGCCGGCAGCACAGCATCGGCCACCACCGGGTCGCGCACATCCATCGCGGCATGGCCGGTGCCGACCTTGCCATCACTCCAGGCGAGCGCCGTCAGGGCCAGCCGCGTCTGCGTATCGGGCAGGGTCAGGGTGACATTGGCCTTACCGTCGGCCCCCACCTGCACGATGCCGGAATGCAGCGCCGTCACCGGACCGTTGCGCGGCACCGGGGGCGCTGCCGGCGGGCGGGCGGGTGTCCGGCCGGCATCGGCCGGGGCCACCGGGGCCGCCGGCGGGGCGGCTGTTACCGGTGTTTCCGCCGGGCCGACCAACCTGCCATAGACGTCGCGCAGTTCCACCGACAGGCGGCGCTTGCCAAAGAACCAGCCCACCGGGTCCAGCGCCGGCCGGTCGCCCAGCCGGGCAATCCCTTCATCCACCGCCGTCACCGCCAGCCGCACCGTGGCACCGGGTTCCGCCCCGGTGATGGTGACGGGAATGGTGACAGGCCCGCGCGGATGCACGCCGGCGGGCGGCGCCATCTCCACCTTCAGCGTGCGGTCGGCCGGATCGGCCGCCACCCAGCCCATGCCCAGCGCCCGCCGTGGCGGGGTGCGGCTGGCCGGGTCGGCGGGGGCAAAGGCGGTGGCCAGCACATAGGCCCCCGCCGTCACATCGGCCGGCAGCGGAATATCCAGGAAGGCACCCTCGGTGCTGATTTCCTTCACCATCACCTGCCGTATGGCACGATCCGCCAGGGCAACGGTGACGGTGCCGGCATAGGGCGGCTTCACGAAGACGCGGGCCGTTTCCCCCGGCTTGTGCAGTGGCTGCATCACCGCCACTTCCACCGCGTCCGGCGTCTCACCCACCTTGGCGCTGACCCACCAGCCGGCCGAGAAGCGCAGGGAGCTGGCAATGCCGGTGGCCGGGTCGAACACTTCCAGCCGATAGCGGCCGGCGCGCACCTGTTCTTCAATCAGGCCGGACTTGTCGCTGGCGACATCGACGGTGCCGCCGGTCAGGCGCTTGTCACGCACCGTGGTGCGATATTCCCAGCGCCCATCGGCAGCGTACCAGTCATAATCATACTCTTCCTCGAACAGTTCCCAGGACAGACCCTTGCGAGTCTGCGCTTGTCCGTCCGGGGCGACGGCGACGACATTGACGGCGACCGTCGCCCCTTCCGGCACGGCATCACCGCTGAAATTGGGCTTCAGCCCCAGGGCGAAGGCCTGATGATCAACCGGCAGCACCATGTCGCGGTCGACAGGGCGGCCGCCGACATCATGCAACGTGGCGCGGAGCACGGCTTCCAGCGGGCGGGTGGTCTCCGGCAGTTTGCCCAGATCCACCGCCACGCGGGCCTGCCCGTCCGGGCCGGTGGTGAAGCCCGGCAGGGTCCGCTTTTCCGGGGCCAGCGGCTTCTGCGCCAGGCCGAACCGATACCCCTCCAGCCCGGGATAAGGCCGGTCGGCCGGGCGCAGCAGCACCGTCAGTTCGCCCTGCAGGCGTGCGGCGGGGCCACCCGCCAGATAACGGCCATCCACCGACAGGGTCAGCTTGCCATCGGCACCGATGCGGGGCCGGTCGGCTGCCAGATCGAATTCCAGCCGGACGGGCGCCACCTCCCCGACATTGAACTGGATGCGGCCAATGGCGGGGCCATTGGCGTCCGCATGGGCGGTGGCCGTCCAGCGGCCCGCCGGGGCATTGGCCGGCAATTCGATTCGCAGCAGATGCCCGCCGGCGCCTTGATCATCGGCAACCCGGCGCTCCACCTCCAGCCCATCGGGACGGAACAGCTTCACGGTCAGCTTCTGCCCGGCCGCCGCGCGGCCATCGGCGTCGCGCACCAGCCCGATCAGATAGAGCGCGTCGCCAGGGCGATAGGCGCCCCGGTCGCTGACCAGATAGGCATCCAGGGCACCGGGATTGAGCCGGCCACCATCACCGCGCCCGGCCAGTTCCACGGCGGGCGTCCCGAAATCCAGCAGGGAGAAGCCGCCATCCGGGCTGGCGGCGAACAGGGCCTGCGGGGCCGCATCATCCTTGCCGCCCACCTGTTGCGGGCTGAACTGGGCCAGCCCGTCGGGGCCGGTGGTGACGCGCCCCAGTTCCTGCTTGTTGCGGGCCACCAGCCGCAGTTCCACCCCCGCCAGCGGCTTGGCACCGGCCAGGGAGCGGGCGAAGACATACAGCCCGTTGGCCGCCTTGAAACTGGTCAGGCCGACATCGGAGACGACGAACCATTGGGTGGCCCGCTGGTCCCAGGCCACCATGGGCAGGGCAGCATTTTCGGCCACCGCCACATAGACACCCGGCGCCAGCTTGCCCAGCACGGCATCAATGGGGAATGGCGTCTGGACGGCGCGGTTGCGCTGGCCGCCCATGGCCATTTCACCCTTCCATACCACCTGACCCTTCTGGTCCAGAATGTCGCCGACCTCAAAATCGGTCATGGTCTGGTTGATGCGGCCGTAATAAATCTGCTCCACCAGGGCGCGGTCATTGACGCGCAGCACAGAGACACGGGCACGGTCGATATTCACGCCGCGCAGCGGCAGCCCCTCCGCCCCCACGCGGGGCAGCAGATAGCCCTGGCCCCGGAAGGCCAGCACCGCCTTGCGGTCGGCCACCTGCACTTCGCGCGTGATCGCCCCGGCCAGCTTTTCCTTGCCATTGGCGCTGGGCAGGTCGGCCTTGATAGTGATGGTATAGCGCTGGCCATGGTTCAGCCCTTCCAGGCAGAGGTCACGGTCGCGCGCCGTCACCGTCACCGGGTCGGCCGGGGCCACGGTGACGAAGCGCGCCAGATCCAGCCCCTTGCGCGGCCGGGGCAGGGAGCGGGTGAAGTTGAAACAAACCTGCGGCTTGTCCCGTTCAGAGGCCACATCCACGCCCGACAGCTCGAACGGCCGTTCTGCCGCCGGTACAGTGGCTGGTTTCGGCGGGGGGGCGGCCGGCGGCGGCGGTGCATCCGCCGGGGGGCGCGCGGCCTCCTGTGCGGAGACGGCGGTGGCCAGGGCCAGACCAGAGACAAGCAGCAGGGCGGCGGGAAGTCGCGGCATCATCGGGCGGGGGCTGTTATGGCGGCGGGTGGAAATGGGGAGGCAATCAGATGGGTTGCAACACATAGGCCCGCAATATGGCACGGCCAGGGCCAACAGGACGCTGTTTTCCATCGCTTTGCAACAACACCGTTGCGATGCGGCCTTGAACTTGCCGCCATTGACGTTCCTAATCACCCGCATGGGCCATAATTAACCAAAAATATCGGATGACCATGACACCGCCCCCCGCTTCCACGCTGGATGACGATGACAGCCGCCCGGTGCGGCGGGTTGGCATCGACTTGCCCCGCCTGACACTCTGGCTGGGCATCATTGCTCTTGCCGGGCCGGCGGTATGGAATGGCTTCGCCATCGTCTTCTTCGATACCGGCGGCTATATCCGCCGGGTGCTGGATGGCAGCCTGGAAGCCGGGCGTTCCGTCTTTTACGGCCTGTTCCTTTATGCCAGCTCGCTGGGCTGGCTCAGCTTCTGGGGGCCGGTGCTGGTGCAATGTGTCGCCACCTTATGGCTGATCCATCTCTGCCTGCGGGCCCATGCCATCGGCCCGGCCGGCTGGCCGCCGCAGGCACGGGCCGGGGCCATGGCCCTGCTGCTGTCGGCCCTGACCGGGATCGCCTGGTACAGCAGCCAGTTGATGCCGGATATCTGGATGCCGCTGCTGGTGCTCTGCCTCTGGCTGCTGGGCTTCAAGGGCTACACACTGTCGGTGCGCGAACGGGCCGGCGTGGCGCTGATCGCGCTATTCTCCCTGCTGTCGCATATGAGCGGGATGGCGCTGGCCATCGGGCTGGTGGCGGCCACCGGCATGGCCCGGCTTTTGGCCCCGTGGCTGGGCTGGAAGATCCAGCCGCGCGTGCTGCCACCCTTTGCCATCGTTGCCGCCAGCCTGATCATGATGCCGCTGGCGCATCTGGCCCTGGTGGGCCATGCTGGCTATACGCCGGGCGGCCCCTTCTTCCTTTATGGCCGGCTGGTGCAGGATGGTCTGGCCCAGCGCTATCTGGCCGACCATTGCCCCAAAGATGGCAGCCCCGCCCCTTACAAGCTCTGCGCCCTGCAAAACCGGTTGCCCGACAATGCCAATGACTTCCTTTGGCACGAGGATAGCCCGCTGAACGATATTGGCGGCTGGAAAGGGGCGGAGCCGGAACTGGCTGCCCTGGTCAAGGCCACCATCCTGGCCTATCCCGGCACCTTCCTTACCACCGCGCTGACCGCCACCGGGGAGCAATTGCTGACCATCCGCAGCGGTGATGGGCTGACGGAATGGCATGATATGACGCGGCGTGTATTTGACCGGATGCTGCCCACCCAGCAGGATCTGGAATTCAACGCCGCCCGCCAGCAGCAGAAGGAAATCAGCCCCGCCCTGTTCACCGTCCTGAACGGGGTACATGTGCCGGTGGGCTATCTGTCGATGATCGGATTGCTGCTGGTGATCGGCTGGGGTCTGCGCCGGGACCGGCATGATCTGGCAGCATTTGCCCTGTTCGTGGCCCTGGCCCTGCTGGGCAATGCCTTCATCAATGGCGCGCTGTCCAACCCGCATGACCGCTATCAAAGCCGGATGATCTGGCTGGCCACCATGGTGGTGACCATGGCGGCGGTGGCATGGCGGGAGGGGCAACGGTCAGGTAAGGATGAATGAAAAAACTTCGATAAGCAGTTGATTCAAATCGTTACTTGTCAACATCGCGCCACGCCTTCAGCCGTCGCGCCGCCTCGTCCAGGGTTTCCGGTTTCTTGCAGAAGCAGAAGCGGATCAGGTGGCGCGGGGCATCCACCTCGTAAAAGGCGCTGATCGGGATGGCGGCAACCCCCGCCTCCCGTGTCAACCGCTGGCAGAAATCCGTATCCAGCGCCTTAAAGCCGCTGGCCCGCAGATCGACAGTCAGGAAATAGGTGCCGGCGGCGGGCAGCACGGCAAAACCGGCATCCCGCAGGCCAGATGCCAGTCGGTCACGCCCTGCCTGCATGTCGCTGGCCAGTCCCTGAAAATAGGTGTCATCCTTACCCAGCCCCAGTGCCACCGCATGTTGCAGGTTGGGCGGGGTGGTGAAGGTCAGGAACTGGTGCGCCTTCACCACCGGCGGCAACAGGGCCGCCGGCCCGGTGATATAACCAACCTTCCAGCCGGTGAGCGAAAAGCTCTTCCCCGCCGAACCGATGCGCAGCGTGCGTTCCGCCATGCCGGGCAGCGCCATCAAGGGCAGGTGCCGGGCACCGTCGAACACCAGATGTTCATAAACCTCGTCACACAGCGCGATGGCATCGTGCGCCTGCACCAGTTCGGCCAGCAGGGCCAGTTCCTCGGCCTGCCAGACCTTACCGATGGGGTTTTGCGGATTGTTCAGCAGCACCAGCTTGGTGCGCGGCCCGAAGGCGGCGCGCAGTTCCGCCGGATCAACATCCCAGCCGGGTGCCCGCAGGCTGACAAAGCGGGGCACGGCCCCGGCACGGCGGATGATCGGGACATAGCTGTCATAAAGCGGCTGGAACAGCACCACCTCGTCCCCCGGCTCCAGCAGGCCGAACAAGCACGCGGCCAGCGCCTCCGTTGCCCCACTGGTCACCAGGGTCTGGCTGGCCCAATCGACCCCCAGCCCATAGAAACGTTGATTATGGGCCGCCACCGCCTGGCGCAGCACCGGCAGGCCCGGCATGGGGGGGTATTGGTTCCAGCCTTCCGCCAGATAGGTTGCGGCGGCGACCACCAGATCAGGCGGGCCATTGCCATCGGGAAAGCCCTGGCCCAGATTCACGGCGCGGTGCTGATCAGCCAGCCGGGACATCACCTCGAAAATCGTGGTGCCGTAGCCAGAGAGCACCGCGTTGCCGTTTTTCATGCCTGGAACTCAAAGAACGGGTCAGGCGGTCAGCTTCATGGCGACGGCCCATAGTGCATAGGACGTATCCTGCTGCACATTGATCTGCTGGAAACCAGCCCCTTCCAGCGCCCGGCGCAGCGACTTTTCAGTAAAGCCCGTGCGATGCGCCATATAATGGTTGCCCTTGGCAAGCGCGCTACGCAGACCATAGAGCATATCGAGCGGGGTGATCGGACCGGCGGGCGAGACATAGGCCGGTTCATCCAACCCACCAGCCAGAATCCGACGGGCGATCTGATCCATATCCGGCATCGTCATGGCGGCAAAGCCGCCCGGCCTTATCACGCGACGAAACTCCGCCAGGGCTGTCGCCACTTCGTGCGGATAAAGATGCTCCAGATTATGCGACGACCAGATGGCGTCGACCGAGTTGCTTTCAATAACAGACATGTCCGTTATGGAGCCGATAATGTCAGGCTCAACCGCCGGGTCGATATCGAAGCGAACTTCCTGCCAGTCGCCAGGCTTAAAGAAAAAATGCGGCAGTCTGTCGGGTTGGTAAGCCCCGCAACCAACATGTAAAACCGTCTTCAAGTCAGACATGCCATTCTTCCTTTGTCGCTGAATTTTTTATATACCACCACCGATCCAGATGCCTAGAAGCAATTTTTTGATCAGAAGGTTATTCATCCACTCGTCCAGCGCTGTGGCTGATTACTCCGCGTGCCCATGCGCTCCCTATGGTTTTTGCGAAGGCATCTCTTCCAGCCCGTAGCGAGCGAGCAGGAAATGGAAGCGGCCATTTCCACGCAGCCGCCGGGTTCCATCCTCCAGCAAACGGGCAAGAAGTGGCGCGCGCGCATCGCTGCGGGAAAGACCAACGAAAAGGTCGGCATCATCGTTCAATGAAACGACACGCATCTGACCATCCAACGACAGGCGGCGAAGCTGCCAACGCAGCACGTTATAATCATCCAGCACCAAATCCAGTGTCCCGGCCTGGAGTTGCCGTAGCCCCTGAACCAGTTGCGAATAGCCAAAGCCGCTCAATATCTGTACCCGGTCAGGATTGGCATGATGTTGATCAAGGTAGCGCTGCACGTCGCCGCCATAATCATAATCCTTCATGACGCCGACACGAAACGGGCCGAAATCATCCGGCTTCGTATAGGCAAAATCCTTTTCCCGATGCAGGGCCACCGCATTCGCGGAATTGCCTTGGGCAAGGGTTGGCAGCAGCAGGGCGCCATTCAGATCGGTGGCAGCCCCCGGCACCGCAGTGGCGCTGCCATCATGCAGCATCCGCTTTAACATGGCGAAATTTACCACGCGATACTCAACCTGATAGCCGGCCTCCTGGAATATCTCCCGGGCCAGTTCCACCATATAGCCCTCACGCCCGTCAGTGACCGGATCGCAGGCATAGGGACACCAGGGGTCCGAAGCGATGATAATTGTGCGCGCCTTGTCAGGGGGCGCCCCTTCCTGCCCCGATACGGACCTCGGGCATAATGATACGATCATGAGCAGGGCAACCAGCACAAACAGGCTGGCCCGCAAAGGGTGACACGTTATCAAGGCGGAAATACCGTCCGGGTTTTGATCCTGGAAAGGGGAAGCATATGCCCAATTCCAGCCCAGGGTCAAAGCCATCCGCAGACGGGTTCAGGAACGAATGTCCCCTTCGTCCCCCACCTTGATCCGCCCGGCCAGGATATCCTCCCGCGCCTTCTTCACCGCCGCCTCGACCCCTGCCGTCCAAAGCGACCGGTTATAAGGCGTGATGGTCACATCCACCCCACCTTCGCGCAGACCAAGCCGGGTGAGGCCGGGCCGGAAGCCGCCGGAAGCTGCCGTCTGGAAAATGGTCGTCACCGCCCGGTCCAGCCGCTTGACCATGGAGGTGAGGATATGGCCGGGATAGAGATAATCCTGGTTGCTGTCCACGCCGATGCCCAGCTTGCCGGCCGCACTCATCGCGTCCAAGGCCCCCAGACCAGAGGCGCCGGCCGCCGGGAAGACCACATCCACCCCGGTGGCCAGCAGGTCGCGCGCCGCCTCGCTGCCGGCAAAGGGATCGGCAAAGCCCTTGGGGCTGTCGGACAGCATGGCCACACTCACCCGCGTATCGGGCCGCGTATCCCGCGCGCCCTGGGTGAAGCCCGCCTGGAAGCGGCGGATCACCGGCACCGGCATCCCGCCGATAAAGCCCAGATGCCCGGTCTGGCTGGCCAGTGCGGCCGCTACCCCGGCCAGATAGGCCCCCTCATTCTCGGCAAACAGGATGGAAGCCACATTGGTGCCTTCCACCACCCCGTCAATGATGGAGAAATGCACCGACGGGTGGCGGGGCGCCACTGCCGCCAGATCCTCGGCAAAGCGGAAGCCGATCACCACAATATCGGTGCAGCCGGCCTGCACCGCCGCTTCCAGACGGGGCACATAATCGGCGGGGCTGGATGGCTCGAACTCCCGCACCGTCGCCCCGCCGCCTTCCTGAAAAGTGCTGACGCCGGCATAGGCCATTTCATTGAAGCTCTTGTCGAACTTCCCGGCCTCGGTGTAGACGACGCAAGGCTGGAAGGCCGCCGCCGGCCCGCCCAGCACCAGGACCGTCAACAAGCCGAGGGTCCATCGCCGCATGATCCCGCCTCTCCCTTGCGTCGCTTGCTGCCCCATCACGCCACCTGCTGGCTGGCCCGGACATGCAGCAGGAAATCCGCCACCGCCTGATCCAGCGCCCCCACCATACCGGAAAGCTGATCGGCGGCATTGCGCACCCGCCCGGCCGACTGGCCGGTGCTGACGGCGGCACTGCGCACCTCCCCGATGGTGGAGGTGACCTGACCGACACCGACCGCCGCCTCCCCGATGGAGCGGCTGATTTCCGCCGTCGCGGCATTTTGCTGTTCCACGGCGGCCGCCACGGTGCCGGAGACGACAGCCAGTTCCTCGATCGTGCCGCCCACCTGCCGGATGGCACCGGCCACATCACCCACCACCTTGCGGATGGCCCCGATCTCCGCCGCGATATCGCCCGTCGCCCGCGCCGTCTGGCCGGCCAGGCTTTTCACCTCGCCCGCCACCACGGCAAAGCCCTTGCCGGCATCGCCGGCGCGGGCCGCCTCGATGGTGGCATTCAGGGCCAGCAGGCTGGTCTGGGCGGCAATATCATCAATGAAGCGAACCACATCGCCGATCTTTTCCGCCGCACCGGTCAGCCGTTCGACAATGGCAGCCGCCCCCACCGCCTCCCCATTGGCCTGCCGGGAAATGCCGATGGCACGCTGGAGCTGGCTGCTGATCTCCTGAATGGAAAGCGACAATTGCTCGGTCGCCGCCGCCACCGTCTGGGCATTGCTGGTCGCCGCTTCAGAGGAGCGGGCCACCGCATCGGCCTGCTGTGCCGTGGCATCGGCTGCCTGCCCCATGCCCAGCGACAGATCGTTCATGTCACCCGCCGCAGCGGCAAAGCGGGAGACAATGGCGCCCACCGATTGTTCGAAGCGGGCGGCCAGCCGTTCGATTTCGGCTTGCCGCGCCTCTGCCGTCGCCTGCCGTTCCGCCTCCAGCGCGGCGTCATGTTCGCGCACCTTCAGGGCATTGGCGCGGAAGGTGCCCATGGCGCGGGCCATTTCAGCAATCTCATCCCGGCCAGAGGCATCGATGACGACATCCAGATTGCCACCGGCCAGATCCAGCATCCGGCGCGACAGCCGGGCAATCCGCCCGGCCACCCGGAAGCCGGCATAATAGACGCCGGCCGCTACAGCGATCACCAGCGCCAGCAGGCCGAAACCGATCAGCAATTGCCGGGCAAAACCGATCTGCCCGGCCAGATCATCCGCCTGGGCGCGCACCTGGGTCTGTACCCCGCTGGCAATGTCGGCCACGATGGAACGCACATTGGCGGCATTCTCCCCCGCCAGCCGCACGGAACGGCGCAGTTGCTCATCCGCCGCCAGCAGGCGGCCATAAAGCCCGAACAAGCCGTTCCGCCCCAGCAGCAAGGGGCGCAGCGCATCAGCCTGATCGGCCGGTAGCTGCGCCAGCGCGTCAGCCGCGCGAGTGTTCAGCAGGGTGAGGATTTCCGCTGTGCGGGCCCCGGTGGCGGCATCCACCGCCGCACGCAGGGTGGACAAGGCCGGCACGGTCTCATAGGCCGCCAGCCGTTCCCCCAGGGAGGAGAGAACCTGATCCGCCTTCTCCCGCAACTGCCAGCGCCCATCCACGGTGCCGTTGAGGATTTGAAGCTGGGAGGAGAAGCGGCCGGCGATGGTCCGTAAATCATCCAGTTGCGGCAGATCACCCAGATCGCCGGGGGCGGCGCGCAGGGCCCCGTTCAGGGCAGTTTCCGCCTCGCTCAGGCGCTGGCGGGCGGATTGCGCCTCTGTCGGGTTGCCGGCCACCGCCGCCTGCATCGCTGCGGCCGCCAGCCCGTCGGCCGCGTGCGACAGCCGGTCCAGCGCCTTGAAACGGGGCAGCGTTTCCTCCACCACCCCGCTCAAGGTCACCTCAACCCGGCCATAGGCCAGCCAGGTCTGGGCAATGATGGCCAGTACCGCCAGCAGAATAGCCGCAAAGGCCAGACCAAGCCGCGCGCCGATCCCAAAGGAAACCCGGCTGCCGGCAAAAGCAAAAGTGCCAAGCCGCGATAGGTGCATTCGCCGCCCCCGCCACCAGTTCCAAAAAGAAGATTGTGGCGCTGCAATAGGCCTTTTTGGGCGGGGGAGAAAGTGCGGCAGCGAACTGTAAGAATAAATTAATTATTGAATTTTATGGAAATTTTATCGAATTGGCATGGCCGTAAAAAGAAGGGGGACGGTATCCGGTCTGGACACCGCCCCCCTGCCTCAGCGCCCCGCACCAGGCGGGATCAGCCTTACTCTGCCGCCTGCGCCACGCCCGCCGGAACAGAAGCGGGGGCGGCCGGCTTCACCCAGCGCAGCACCGGCTTGCGGGCGGCCTGGGTTTCGTCCAGGCGCTTGCGCGGGGTCAGGCGCGGGCTGGCCTGGAAATGGGCCAGATCGCCCGCCTTCGCCTTTTCCGCCAGATGGCGCATGGTGGCGATGAAACGGTCCAGCGTCTGCTTGCTTTCGGTTTCCGTCGGCTCGATCAGCAAAGCCCCATGCACGACCAGCGGGAAATACATGGTCATGGGGTGATAGCCCTCGTCGATCATCGCCTTGGCGAAGTCCAGCGGCGTCACGCCGGTGCCCTTCAGGAAGCGATCATCGAACAAAGCCTCATGCATACAGGGGCCATCGAACGATGCCGACATGACATCCTTCAGGCTGGCCAGCACGTAATTGGCATTCAGCACCGCATCGGATGCCACCTGCCGCAGCCCATCCGCCCCGTGGGACAGGATATAGGCCAGCGCGCGCACGAACATGCCCATCTGGCCATGGAAGCCCTTCAGGCGGCCAAAGGGCTTGGCGCCCTTGGCATCGGCCGCCTGTTCCACCAGATCGAAGCCGTTCTTGCCATGCACCACGAAGGGCAGCGGGGCAAAGGGAGCCAGCGCGTCGGACAGGACCACCGGGCCGGAACCCGGACCGCCGCCGCCATGCGGGGTGGAGAAGGTCTTGTGCAGGTTGATATGCATGGCGTCCACGCCCAGATCGGCGGGGCGGACCCGGCCGACGATGGCGTTGTAATTGGCGCCGTCGCAATAGAAATAGCCACCCGCCGCATGAACGGCATCGGCAATTTCCCGGATCTGCGGTTCGAACAGGCCGCAGGTATTGGGGTTGGTCAGCATGATGCAGGCGACATCCTCGCCCAGCTTGGCCTTCACGGCCTCCACACTGACGCGGCCATTTTCTTCAGCCGGGATCGTATCCACGGTGAAGCCGCAGAAAGCCGCCGTGGCCGGGTTGGTGCCATGGGCCGATTCCGGCACCAGCACGCGGCGGCGATGGCTTTCGCCGCGTGCGTCCAGGGCCGCATGAATCGACATCAGGCCGCACAGCTCCCCATGGGCACCGGCGCCCGGCGACATGGCGATGGCGGGCATCCCCGTCAGCGTCTTCAGCCAATGGGCCAACTGGTCGATCAGTTCCAGCGCCCCCTGCACGGTTTCCACCGGCTGGAGCGGGTGAATGTCGCTGAAGCCCGGCAGCCGCGCCATCTTTTCATTCAGGCGCGGGTTATGCTTCATCGTGCACGAACCCAACGGATACATGGTCGTGTCGATGGCAAAGTTCTTCTGGGACAGGCGCGTGTAATGGCGCACCACGTCCGGCTCAGCCAGGGAGGGCAGGCCGACGCTGGCGCGGGTCTTCACCCCACCCAGGCGGGTCTTGGTGGTGACCGGTGCCTCCAGGTCAACGCCGACAGCACCTGGATTATCCAGTTCGAAAATCAGCGCTTCTTCCTGCTGCAACGCCTTGTTGCCGGTGAAGGTGACAAGCTCGTCTGCAACGGCAACGGCGTGGGGGGTGCTGTCGCGACCCTGATTATTCATGGCCATCAGAGAACCTCCTCCAGGCCGCGCACCAGCGCGTCCATGTCTTCCAGGCTGTTGACCTCGGTGCTGGCGACCAGCAGCAGGTCTTCCAGACCGTCCATCTCCGGGTAGAAGCGGCTGACCGGCACGCCGGCCAGGATGCCGCGTTCGGCCAGCTTGGACACCACCTTGGCCGCCTTCTTGGGCAGCTTCACGGTGAATTCGTTGAAGAACCCGTCATTGACGATCTTCACGCCTTTCACCGCTTCCAGCTTGTCGGCCAGGGTCACGGCATTGGCATGGTTGACGCGGGCCAGCTTGGTCAGCCCCTGTTCGCCCAGCAGCGACAAGTGGATGGTGAAGGCCAGCGCGCACAGACCGGAATTGGTGCAGATGTTCGACGTGGCCTTCTCGCGGCGGATATGCTGCTCGCGGGTGGACAGCGTCAGCACGAAGCCGCGCTTGCCATCGGCATCCACCGTCTGGCCGCAGAGGCGGCCCGGCATCTGGCGCACATATTTGTCGCGGGTGGCGAACAGGCCGACATAGGGGCCGCCGAAATTCAGCCCATTACCGATGGACTGGCCTTCGCAGACGACGATATCCGCACCCATCTCACCCGGCGGGGTCAACAGGCCCAGCGACACCACCTCTGTCACCACCACGATGACCAGCGCACCCTTGGCATGAGCGGCGTCACACAGGGCGGTGAAGTCGCGCAGATGGCCGAACAGCGAGGGGGTCTGCACCACGATGCAGGCGGTCTCCCCGTCGATCAGGGCCGTCAGATCCTCAGCATTCTTCCAGTCCGGGGCCTGGGCGCGGATATCCATGCCCATCACGCCGCAGGTGGTTTCCACCACTTCGCGGTAATGCGGGTGCAGCCCGCCGGACAGGATGACCTTGTTGCGCTTATTGATGCGGGCGGCCATCAGCACGGCTTCCGCCGTGCCGGTCGCCCCGTCATACATGGAGGCGTTGGCCACATCCATGCCGGTCAGCAGCGCCACCTGGGTCTGGAATTCAAACAGGTACTGCAACGTGCCCTGGGTGACTTCCGGCTGGTATGGCGTATAGCTGGTCAGGAATTCCCCGCGCAGCAGCGTCTGGTCCACCGAGGCCGGGACATGATGCTTATAGGCACCGCCGCCGATGAAGAACGGCACGGCAGACGCCGTGACGTTCTTGTCGGCCAGCCGGGACAAATGGCGTTCCACCGCCAACTCGCCCATATGGTTGGACAGGCCAGCAATGGGGCCCTTCAGACGGGCCTGTTCGGGCACGTCGCGGAACAGGGCATCCACGCTGTCCACCCCGATGGTGGCCAGCATGGCGCTGCGGTCGGTTTCGGTCAGCGGCAGGTAACGCATCACAGCCCCGCGATGAAGGACTTGTAGGCGGCTTCGTCCAGCAGGGCCTCAAACTGGGCCATGTCCTTGATCTTCATCTTGAAGAACCAGCCGGCCCCTTCCGGATCGGTGTTCACCAGCGACGGCTCGTCGGTCACGGCTGCATTGCCTTCCACCACGGTGCCATCGACCGGGGCATAGACCTCAGAGGCGGCCTTCACCGATTCGACCACGGCGGCATCCTTGCCCTTGGTCAGGTCGCGGCCGGCTTCCGGCACCTCGACGAACACCACATCGCCCAAAGCCTGCTGGGCATAATCGGTGATGCCGACGGTGGCGATATCGCCGTCAAGCTTGATCCACTCATGGTCCTGGGTGAAACGGATGGTCATGGTCGGTTCTTCCGGGTCTTGGGGGATAAGTAAGGATTCGGGTGGTTGCCGTTGCTGTGGGGTAGTGGAAGCACCGATCTTGTCCGCTCTCTCCACCGTCATTCCCGCGAAGGCGGGAATCCAAACGACGGTGCCATTCTCTCAACATCACCCAATTGAACTGTTGTCTGGATTCCCGCCTTCGCGGGAATGACGGTGGAGAGTGGGAAGCGGAGAGATAGAACGGAAAAATCAGCGCCCAAACATTTCACAGCAACGGCGTCATCTGTGCGGCAGGGAAGCGGGCCTTTCGGCCCTCACCCCTTGAAATAACGATGCGGTGCGAACGGCAGGGCGGCGACGGTGGCGGGCATGGCCTTGCCACGCACGATCAACTGCACCTTGGTACCCACAGCGGCCGAACCCGCCGTGACATAGCCCATGGCGACGGGACCGCCGGCGGTGGGGCCGAAGCCGCCGCTGGTGATCTCCCCGATGCGGTTGCCGTCCAGATCCTGGATTTCGGTATGTTCGCGGGCCGGGGCCTTGCCTTCCGGCTGAATGCCCACGCGCTTGCGCGCCGGGCCTTCCGCCAACTGGGCCTGTACAAGGGCGGCACCGGGGAAGCCGCCTTCCGTGCGGCGGCGCTTGGAAATGGTCCAGGTCAGGGCCGCTTCCACCGGGCTGGTGCCGGTGTCGATATCATGGCCATAGAGGCACAGGCCGGCTTCCAGGCGCAGCGAGTCGCGCGCGCCCAGGCCGATGGCTTCCACCTCCGGCTCGGCCAGCAGCAGGCGGGCCAGTTTCTCGGCATCGGCGGCACCGACGCTGATCTCATACCCATCTTCACCAGTATAGCCAGACCGGCTGATCTGCACGGGTATGCCCTGGATGGTCGCGGCCCGCGCGCTCATGAAACCCATGGTGGCTGCTTCGGGCAGCAGGCGGGCCATCACCGTAGCCGCCGCCGGGCCCTGCAGCGCCAACAGGCCGGCATCATCGCCCAGATACTCGATCTCAATACCTGCCGGCAGACCCGCCTTCAGATGGGCCAGATCCTCGGCCTTGCAGCCGGCATTGATGACGACATAGAGGTGATCCTCGAACCGCGTCACCATCAGGTCGTCCAGAATGCCGGCCTGATCATTGGTGAACATGGTGTAGCGGATGCGACCCGGTGCCAGGGCTGCGATATCGCCCGGCACCAGCGCTTCCAGCGCCTTGATGACAGAATCGATATCAGCCCCACGCAGGCGCACCTGGCCCATATGGGAAACGTCGAACAGGCCCGCCTTCTCACGGGTATGCAGATGTTCCTTCAGCACACCCAGCGGGTACTGCACCGGCATGTCATAGCCGGCGAACGGCACCATCTTGGCACCCAGTTCAACATGCAGGTCATAAAGCGGCGTGCGCAACAGGCTGGTGTCACCCAAGACGGGACACTCCCTTCAGGACAGGTTACGGCCGTCGCGGGGATCGTCCCCGTGGCGGTTGCCCCCCTCTGTCCTGGCCCCTGAGAGATTCGCCGCGTGATTTACACGTCGGCTTACTCCGTCGGTGGGCTGTCGGCTCAAGTATTTCTGAGCCCGCCTGCTTTCCAGATGCGCCTACCCTTGCGGTCCTTTTGCCTGAGAGTTTCCGGGGGCGGTTGCTCCTTCGGCGCCAGCACCCTGTGACCAGGGTGCCTGATCTCTCCCGCAAAGGGTAATCGGCTATGCAGCACTCAAACTAAACAACCCACGCCGCCTGTCAATGGCGGCGTGGGTCAAAGGCACCCTGCGGTATTTACCGGCCTTCGTTGGCCGCCCGGTTGGCATCGGCCTGTTCCGGGGTGATCTGGAAGCCGACCAGCACCTCATACCAGCGGGCATCCACCGTCTTGGGCACGGGAATCGTCTGTTCCAGCGTCTCCTGCACCATGCCGGTACCGCCATTCAGCGGTATGGTGGTGCTGAAATCCTTCTTGGTGATGATGTTCCGGTTCGGGTCCACCACCGCCACGAAATAGGTGACGGGCAGCGACGTGGCGCTGCCACCTTCATTCACCCGGCCGGAAATATCCAGGTTGGCGGCGATATTGACGTGGGTATCGTCATAGGCGCAGTTGGCAAAGATGCCGGATAGCACCGCGACACCCTGGTCGGTGCGCAGCGTGCCGGCATCGCGCAGGATACCCACATTGGGGCAGCCGGCCTTGAAGCCTTCATTCTCCGCGCAACCGGACAGGGCAAGCATCGCCAGTCCCGCACACGCGGCCATGCGCCAGGGGCGGGCGGCTTTCCTGGCCGGCGAACCTATATTATGGTCGGGCTGGGTCGTCATCGTGCAGGGGCTGGTCATCAAGCGTCCGTTCACTTCCACCATCCGGGACAAATGCCGCGCATCCCGGATACGAGCCTTCGACAGCCCGCCGCGGCGCGGCACCGCGACAATATAGAGGCCCCTTCGACGGCACAAGCCCGCCAAGAAGGGCCATTTCATGGCATCACCGAAGATAACCATTCCGCCTTACACGCAGCGTCAGGAATTTCCCAGCATCATGACCGAGATCACCGCGCCAGAAACCGCCGCCGCCCAGCCCCAATTGCCGCCGCTGCATGTGCTGCTGGCGGCCCCGCGCGGTTTCTGCGCCGGGGTGGACCGGGCCATCCAGATCGTGGAGGTGGCGCTGCAGAAATTTGGCGCGCCCGTCTATGTGCGGCATGAAATCGTGCATAACCGCTTCGTGGTGGAAAGCCTGGAGGCCAAGGGGGCCGTCTTCGTGAAGGAGTTGGACGAGGTGCCGGATGACCGGCCCGTCGTCTTTTCCGCCCATGGCGTGCCCAAGGCTGTTCCCGCCGAGGCGCAGCGCCGCAACATGATCTATGTCGATGCCACCTGCCCCCTGGTGTCCAAGGTGCATCGGGAGGCGGAGCGCCATCATGAAAGTGGCCGCGCCATCGTGCTGATCGGCCATGCCGGCCATCCCGAAGTGGTGGGCACCATCGGCCAGTTGCCGGAAGGTGCGGTACATCTGGTGGAAACGGTGGAGGATGTGGCGACCCTGACGGTGGCTGACCCGGAAAACCTGGCCTTTGCCACCCAGACCACCCTGTCGGTGGATGATACAGGTGCCATTGTCGACGCCCTGCGTGAACGTTTCCCCAGCATCGCCGGGCCGAAGCGGGAGGATATCTGCTATGCCACAACCAACCGGCAGGCGGCGGTGAAGCAGATCGCACCCAAGGCCGATGCGTTGCTGGTGCTGGGGGCCCCCAATTCCTCCAACTCCGTCCGGCTGGTGGAGGTGGCGCGCGGCCATGGCTGTACCCGCGCCATGCTGGTGCAGCGGGCCGCCCAGATCGACTGGCCCCGGCTGGACAAAATCCGTACCCTGGGCATCACCGCCGGTGCCTCTGCCCCGGAAGTTCTGGTGGATGAGGTGCTGGCAGCCCTGCGCGACCGCTTCACCGTGACGGTGGAAGAGGTGGTGACGGCGACGGAAAACGTTGTCTTCAAGCTGCCGCGCGTGCTGACAGCGGAATAAAATAAACAGCCGTGACCGGGCGCACAGCGCCCGGTCAGCGGGCATGGCAATGATGGGCGGTGCTGCCCCTTTACGCGGGCACCCTCTCCACCAGATAGATGCAGGTTCAAATCCGGCTTTCACCGGGGCGGACCATCGCATCATTCTCCATGCCCGGCCTTCCGCCCTTCCCTTGTCGGCGGCGGCCCCGATCCGAAGGGACAGCCGATGCTTGCACCGACCCCCATCATCGCGGCTTGCCTTGCCGAAGAGACTGTCACAGTCGACAGCATCCTGGCCCGCCCGCCGCTGGGCGACTCCGTCTGCCCGGCCCTGACGACCGCCCAGCTACGCCGGGTGGTTCTGTTCATTGAGGATAATCTGGACGGGCCGCTGGCCCTGCCCCTGCTGGCCGCGCAAACAGGGCTCAGCCCCAGCCATTTCGCAAGGCGTTTCAAGGCCTCCACCGGCATGGCCCCGCACGGCTATGTGCTGGCAAGGCGGATCAACGCCGCCAAGAAAATGCTGCTGGAAAGCGAAATGCCGCTGGCGGAAATCGCCGTGGCCACCGGCTTTTCCAGCCAGGGCCATTTCACCGGCATGTTCCGCCGCCATGTCGGCATCACCCCCGGCGGCTACCGTGCCGAACGGGATGAATGTTATGCCTGCCTGATGGCGGGGGAAGCCGCCTGAAAATGGCCCCCCCTGTTTGAAGCAGGGCGGGCCTTGATAAAGCGTCGATCAGATCGCCCGCGTCGCCTGTTCCAGCCAGGCACGATCCGCCCCCTCCACCAGCGGGGAGAGTTCAACCAGAACACGGGCGTGATAGGCGTTCAGCCAGTCCCGCTCTTCCACCGTCAACAGCGAGGCGTCCACCATCCGCAGGTCGATGGGGCAAAGGGTGAGCGTCTCAAACCCCAGCATCGACCGTTCGGCACCAGCAATCTCCACCGGCACCACCAGTTCCAGATTCTCCACCCGGATGCCATAGGAACCAGCCAGATAGTAACCGGGCTCGTTGGACAGGATCATGCCCGGCAGCAGCACGACGCCGTTCACCGTCTTGCCGATGCGCTGCGGCCCTTCATGCACCGACAGGAAGGAGCCGACACCGTGCCCGGTGCCATGATCATAATCCAGCCCCGCCTGCCAGAGGAACTGGCGGGCCAGCACGTCCAACTGGATGCCGGCCGTGCCCATGGGGAAGCGGACGCGGTTCAGCGCGATATGGCCCTTCAGCACCAGGGTGAAATGGCGCCGTGCCTGCGCACCGGGATCGCCCACGGCCAGGGTGCGGGTGATGTCGGTGGTCCCGTCCAGATATTGACCGCCGCTATCCAACAGGAAGACGCTGTTATTCTCCACCGGACGGTTGGTCTTCTCATTGGCGCGGTAATGCACGATGGCGCCATTGGGGCCGGCGCCGCTGATCGTATCGAAGCTGGGGCCACGGAAATCGGCGGCCCCCCGGCGGTAGGCCAGCAGCGTATCCACCACCGTCAGTTCGTCCAGCCCGCCCTTTGGCGCCACCTCATCGAACCAGCGCAGGAAACGGACCAGGGCAGCGCCGTCACGGCGATGGGCCGCCTTGGAGCCGGCGATTTCCACCGCATTCTTGGCCGCCTTGGGCAGCACGCATGGGTCGCCCCCCTGATCCACGGCGGCACCGGCCTTTTCCAGCCGGTTGATCACCCAGAGCGCGGCCGTGGCCCCATCCAGCCGCACCCGTGCTTCCTTGGCGCCCAGCGCATCCAGGGCGGCCGATAGTTCACCCGGCGCGCGGATGGCGACTCCATTGCCCAGATGTTGCTCCAGGCCGGGCGCCAGCTTGCGCACGTCAACAAACCAGTCAACCAAACCATCCCGGTGGATGATGGCAAAGGACAGCGGCAGCGGGGTGCAGGGCACGTCCGAACCGCGCACATTCAGCAGCCAGGCGATGCTGTCCGGCTGGGTCAGCACGGCGGCATCCAGGCGCAACCGTTCCAGCGAGGCGGCGATGTCGGCCCGCTTGTCGGCGGAACCGCGCCCCGTCGCGGATAGCGGCTGGATATTGACGATACCCAGCGGGGCCGGCGGCTGGTCGGTCCAGACGGCATCAATCGGGTTGCCGTCCGTCGGCACCAGTTCGATCCCGGCGGGGGAGAGGGAAGCCCGCATCTTGTCGGCCCAGCCCGCCGTATGCATCCAGGGATCAAAGCCCAGCTTGGCGCCCGCCGGCAGGTTGGCGGCGGCCCAATCACCGTGGAATTCCTCCACCAGGTGATGATAGCTGAAATGCGCAGCCGACACTTCCTGACGCACCTGGATCGTGTAACGACCATCCGCGAAGACGGCCGCCTTGTCCATCAGCACCACAACGGCCCCGGCAGAGGCGGTGAAACCGCTGATCCAGGCCAGACGGCTGCCGCGCAGCGGTACATATTCACCCTGATACTCATCGGCACGCGGCACCACGAACCCATCCAGGCCCCGGCGCTGCAATTCCGCCCGCAGCGCCGCCAGCCGGGCCCCATGATCGCCGTGGGCCGGATCGGCAGGGCGGGCAATGCCGGCCCGCAGGGCCAGGAGTTGTTCGCTCACCCCATCCGACCGTTTCGGCGATACCAGATCCAGCCAGGCATCCGGCAGTTCCCCATCCGGGGCGGCATTGACACCGGCAATCAGGTCACGGATCTCGGCAACGCTGTGCGCCACCCCGGATTCCTGCAACAAACGGGCGAGATTTTCATCACCGCCATAGGCGGCCGTGGAGATGGAGGCGGACAAGGGTTTGGCTCCCGTTCTGGGCGGTATGGATTGGGCCAGAGGCTAGAGCGGCGGCGGTGTCGGCGCAAGCGCCGCCACACACCTGTCCAACACGTCTATATCGTAAGACATAGACAAGTTATCGGGGGGACAATCGTGATAATGACAAGCGCGCTTCACAGTTTCGCCTCAATCCACCAGCAGATAAAGCGATGTCAGACAACGTTTGCTGCAAGTTGAGTTTGCGTTGGGATCACGGTCATTCAAGCGGATCATCATATCGAAGCACAATAGCTTCGTTGCATTTTGGTCACACCCTTCCACGCAAACAATTCAACCCGCGTTCCCGAAGGAACCACCCGTTAGAGGTGGCGTTGTTTGATCCGAAACGGGAGTTACCCGGCGGCGTCGCCGGTCCTTATTCAGGAGGAATATGAGAATGAAGAAGTGGCACAGCTTGTTCGCGCCGATGGTGTCGGCGGCCGCCTTGATGGTGGCGCTGCCCTCGTTGGCAATGGCACAGGATGGCGAGATCAAGACCGCTTCCGGTCCGTATCTGGGCCTTTCGGCTGGTTACAACTGGACCCGTGACACCAATGTGAATGCCGGTACGGCCTTCAACAAGATGGATTTCAGCGAAGGCTATACGGGCATTCTGGAAGGCGGCTATCGCTTCGATAACGGCCTGCGCCCGGCGCTGGAAGTCGGCTATTCCAAGGATGTGGTCGATACGATCAGCGGCGGCCCGGTTGGCCGTTACGGCAGCGGTGGTAACATGGCCGCCATCACCATCATGGGTGTGGTGAATTATGACTTCCATACCGGTACCGCCCTGCGTCCCTATGTGAGTGCCGGTGCCGGTCTGGCCCGCCTGCACATGAACCGCGTCGGTTCCTTGTCTGCCCCCGGCGTGCTTTATGATGATTGGGACAGCACCTTCGCCTGGCAGGTTGGTGCGGGCTTCTCCTATGCCGTGGCCGACAACATGGATCTGACCGTCGGC
This sequence comes from Azospirillum sp. RU38E, assembly GCA_943370215.1. Classification (GTDB taxonomy): domain Bacteria; phylum Pseudomonadota; class Alphaproteobacteria; order Azospirillales; family Azospirillaceae; genus Niveispirillum. The sequence goes on along the minus strand of CALRQC020000018.1, from coordinate 63,625 downwards.
TATCGTTACCTGGACACCGACAAGGGCACCTTCAAGGCCGGTACCCAGCGTGCCAAGGCCGACTACCGCAGCCACACTGCCCTGATCGGCGTGCGCTATGTATTTGGTCAACCGGAAGCCAAGCCGGTTGCCACCACACAGATTGCCCCCCCGCCCCCGCCGCCGCCCCCCCCGCCGGAACCGGCTCCGGCTATCACCCGCAACTTCACGGTCTTCTTCGATTTCGATAAGGCCACGCTGTCGTCCGATGCCCAGGGTGTGCTGCAAAACGTTGCCCGTGATGCCAAGGCCGGTAAGGTCGTGAACATCACCGTCAGCGGCCATGCCGACACGTCCGGTTCTGCTCAGTACAACCAGCAGCTCTCGCAGCGCCGCGCCGAAGCGGTCCGCGAATATCTGTTGAGCCAGGGCCTGGGTTCCGCCCAGATCAGCGTTGAAGCCAAGGGCGAAACCGACCTGTTGGTGCCGACCGCCGATGGTGTGCGCGAGCCGTCCAACCGCCGCGCCGTCATCATCTTCCCGGAAAATCAGCCCACCCGCTGATCTGATGGTTTGATGACAGCCTGAACGGGGGCGCGACCTGCCAAGGGTCGCGCCCCTTTTCTTTGTCCACAGCGCGCCTGCTGTCAGGTAAAAAAAGACCCGCCGGAAACCGGCGGGTCGATAAACTCCACAACATTTTCTTTCCCAGAGCGGGGGCTTTGATGCCCCCATACTCCCCACTTTATTAGAAGCGGGCGCCGATACGGGCGTACAGATAACGACCCATCGTGTCGTAGGTATTGTAGTCGGTGTTCGACGCAGCGCTGGTCGCACCCGCCAGATTCAAATCCTGGTTACCAGCCGAGAGGTAAGGCGGCTTCTTGTTCCACAGGTTGTTGACGCCGATGGTCAGGCTGTAGCCTTCGTAACGGGCAGAGGCCTGCACGTCGCTGTAGGTGTACCAGCCGACATGGGTGGAGGTAGCTTCGGCAGAGGTGACCTTGCGGTTCAAGCCCAGATCATACTGATCGGCCGGACCGATCAGACGCTGGGTCCAGGTGAAGCTGTACCAATCATTCTGATAGGTGCCGCGCACATTACCGCGCCAACGGGTGTGGCTGCCGCCAAAGCCGTCTTCAGCCACCGAAACCGTACCAGCCAGCTTCTGGATCGGCGACAGCGGATCGACCTGGCGGTTGAACTTCAGCAGGTAGGTCCAGTCAGTGCCCAGATCAACGGTCTGCTCACCACCCAGATCGAAGCGATAATTGACGCCGAAATCGATACCGGCGGTCTTCAGAGCCGACAGGTTCTGATAGGTACGGGTAACGGTCAGCAGCGAACCATCGGTGTCACGGCTGACACCAGAGCAGCCGGGGCCCGTCGGGGTCAGCAAGCAGCGGGTCAGGATACCGGTGGTGGTTTCATAGTCGATCGCGTCGGTGACCTTGATCTGCCAGTAATCCACGGTGGCCGTGAAGTTGGACAGGAAGGACGGGGTGATGACCGTACCAATGGTCAGGTTCTTGGACTCTTCAGCCTTCAGCTTCGGGTTGGACAGGTCGATCGTCTCCACCTGGCCACCGGTGCCGCTGTAATTCGGCCCCAGGCCCAGTGCACGGCAAGCCGCATTGATCTGCGCGTTCGGGTTCTTCAAGCCGGCGCAGGGATCATCACCGGTCGGGAAGTTGCCGGCAGCACCACCATACAGCTCACCCAGGTTCGGGGCACGGAAGCCGGTGCCGTACACCGTACGGAAGCGGATGTCAGAGTTCGGCGCGTAGTCCAGGCCCAACTTGTAGGTGGCCTTGGAACCAAAGTTCGAGAAATCGGAATAACGGCCGGCGAGGCTGGCGGTCAGCTCTTCAACGAACGGGGCGTCCGCCACCAGCGGAACGCGGAATTCGGTGTAGGCTTCCTTGGCAAAGTAACGACCAGCGGTCGCCTTGGCATTGGTGTCCGACGACAGGCCAGCCTGACGCAGGCTGTCCGGGTTGAAGTTACCGGCCAGATCACGATATTCGAAGCCGGCAGCGAAGCCAACCGGACCCGCCGGCAGGCGGAACAGATCGCCGTTGATATCGCCGTTGATCGTCTTGACGACGTTCTCACCGCGATCATGCACGTTCCAGCCGACATAGTCGAAGAAGGCCTGCGGCAGCGGGCCGGTGCTGAAGAAGTTGACACCCTTCGGGCAAGCAGCATCCGAGGCGCACAGAGTCGGCGTGATGGCCGTGTTCAGGCGCTGCAGGTTCAGCACATTCTTGGTGCCGGTGGAGGACTGGCTGCGGCCGTAGGTGTAGAACAGATCCCACTTCACGTTGGAAACGGAACCCATATCCGGCAGGTCGCCTTCGAAACCACCGGAGAAGCGGAACGTATCGACGTCCTGCTCATAGATACGCGGGCCGAATTCGGCAACGCGACGGTTCACGCGCACACTGGTGCCGAACGGATTGAACGGATTGTCCGCGGCGATGGAGATATTGGTCACCGGCATCGGCGCCAACTGCTGTTCGGACTGGCGGTTGCTGTAAGAACCTTCAGCCCGGACGCGCAGCCAGTCGGTGATTTCGTAATGGCCGTTCACGCCGAACGACATGGTTTCGCTGGGCGTGGACAGATAGGTCGACGGCGCGAAGTTGTAGGAATCGCGGGCCGCGTCATACAGGCGGGGCGTCTCACCCGGGCGCATGACGACGGTGGAGCTCTGCGGGAAGGAACCGCCCGCACCGCGGATCTGAACGCGCGGAAACACGTTTGTGGCAGAACCGGCACAGAACCGGCGGAGCGGATCACCGGTGGTGCCACCACCCAACTCGGAGAACTGGCAGTTGGAGAAGCTGCGGCCTTCGGAACCGGAGCGGATACCGCGACGGTCATTGTAATCGAAATAACCGGTGACGTTGCCGCGATCGAAATTCGCGCCGATCAGGCCCTGGGCATGGAAGGTCTGGCCGTCCCAAGCCGGCGTGGCGATGCCGCGCTCAACCTGCAGGTCGACACCTTCGAAATCTTCCTTGGTGATGATGTTGATCACGCCGGCAACGGCGTCAGAGCCATACACGGCGGAGGCGCCGTCGCGCAGCACTTCCACGCGCTCGATGGCGGCCATCGGGATGGAGGTCAAGTCGACGGAGGAGTCCGCACCGGTACCACCGGCAACGGCGCGGCGGCCGTTGATCATGACCAGCGTACGCTGGGAGCCGAGACCACGCAGGTTGGCATATTCCACACCGACCGAACCATTGCTGGTCTGGCGGCCGGTGGAAGCGCCGGCATATGATGGCAGATTGCGCAGGATATCGGCAAAGTTGGTCTGGCCGGACCGGGCCAACTCTTCCTGGCCCAGAACGGTCAGGGGTGCCGGGCTGGTGACATTGCTGGTGCGGATGCGGGAGCCGGTGACCACGATCTCTTCAATCTGGTCCTGCGCCATCGCGGTCGCTGCCGGCAGCATCGCCATCCCAAGGGCGGCACCAGCAAGCAAAACGCCGCGCGCGCTACGCAGCTTAGATACGGACTGCTTCATCTATGTCTTTCCCTTGTCCTGACGCCCTTTGGGGCGCCGTTTTGGGTTTTCCCGGCTTCGGCCCGGTTGCGCCGTAACCGCTCCACCGGGGCCCGTCCCCTCCCCTTTCACAGGATCGGGTGGGCCGCATGGCTGCTGCCCGCAAATAACAATCTAATCTCTCGCGCTTGCAATAGGTGTTTCACTAGGGTGACTCAACATTGCTCAACACCGTTGCACTTTTGCACTGGCCGAACCGGCTGGAAGAGGTTTTTGAACAAAATTTGCGCAACGCGCTCTAAAGACAGGCAATTCAACGTCACCAAGGAGTTACAGATCAGCAACACAATGCGCCCGCTGTCAAAAATCATTCTCTTGCATCTTCTTGCATTGCGAAAATCGTCGCCAATGAAACGGATAGCGCCTGTCGGTCACGTCCATCGGCATCCGCCAGCAGCCGGGCCACCTCGGGTTGCCACGGGGTACTGAGGCGACCAACCGACAGCAGATCCCCGCGAATCGTCAGATTGAGGGAGCGGCGAAGATCATCCAGCGTGGCCTGATGCAGGTCGCGGCTGGCGACCCAGGCATTGCGGCTGGTACGGTCAACCCAATGGGCGGCGCGCAGGCTCTCCAGCATGTCAGAAATGATGATGGTGCCAACAGGGATGCGTGTCGCCAGCGTCTCTCGCCGCACCCCGACCCCCAGCTTTGCCGCCCGATGCAGTTCAGCCAATACGGCCAGGGCCACCACCAGACGGTGCCCGGAAAGCAGCCCATCGGCACCGCCCTCCGTCATCCGCCCAGCCCGCCATTCCGGTAGGGTCGCCGTCAATTCCGCCCCAAACAGCACCACCGACCAGACCGTGTAGAGCCAGAACAGGAAGATCGGCACCACCGACAGGGCACCGTAGATGGAGGCATAGGTGGGAAACAGGCTGACATAGAAAACGAAACCGGCCTTGGATAATTCTGTCAGCAAAGCGGCCACGCCCCCGCCCACCACCGCGTCACGCAGGGCCACATCCCGGTTGGGAATGGCCAGATACATCACACTATATGCCAGCACCTCCACCCCAAAGGTGACGAGCGCCCACAGCAAGGTCAGGCCCGGCGCCCCCACCGCCTGTGCTTGCGCCACAATGCCGGCACCCACCGACAGGCTGGCCCCCATCAGCAGGGGCGTCATCGTCAAAACTGCCCAAAAAGAGAGCAACCGCGTCACGAACGGGCGAGGTTCGGCCTGCCGCCAGATGCGGTTGAACGCCGTCTCGATCGAGAAAAACATTAGAATCGAGGTAACGAACAGGCCAATCGCCCCGAAGCCGGTCAAGGCACCGGCATTGGCCATAAATGTTGATGCATAAGTATGCACCTGGTCACCGACCTGCGGCACCAGCGTCTGGAACAGCAGACTTTCTGCCTGTTCCCGCATCCGGCGATAGGCGGGAAACGCCGTGAAGATGGCAAAGGTGACCGTGAGCAGCGGCACCAGGGCCAGCAGCGTCGTATAAGTCAGCGAACCAGACATGATAAAGCCACCGTCGCGGCTGAACCGGCGCACCGTATGGGCGATAATGGCGCCCACATCGGTCAGCAACCGCCAAGGCCGCCCACCTTCCCTTCCGCCCAGCCGGTGCCATACCCCCTTCATCAGCGCCCCCATTTCCGCCACCCGGCTTCCACCCGCATACGTTTGACCCTTATGAACGTTCGTGTAGGATGCGCGCCAATTATGGTCACGCCGTACCTCCCCCGCAGGCACGGCAAAGGCCATGCTGGAGAGCAAGAGAATGAGCAATACAGCAACCGTCACGACCCCGGCCGTCGGCACCCTGATGCAGGGCAAGCGCGGCCTGATCATGGGGGTCGCCAACGACCGTTCCATCGCCTGGGGCATCGCCCAGGCCGTGGCCGCCCAGGGCGCACAATTGGCCTTCACCTATCAGGGCGACGCCCTGCTGAAGCGGGTGAAGCCGCTGGCCGAACAGGTGGGATCGGAAATCCTGCTGCCCTGCGACGTGACGGACGAGGCCAGCATCGACGCCACCTTCAAGGAGATCGAGGCGAAGTGGGGCGAGATTGATTTCGTCGTTCACGCCATCGCCTTTTCCGACAAGAGCGAGCTGGACGGGCTGTATCTCAATACCAGCCGCGCCAATTTCCTGCGCACCATGGACATTAGCTGCTATTCCTTCACCGCCGTCGCCCAGCGCGCCGTGCCCCTGATGAAGGAAGGCGGCAGCCTGCTGACGCTCTCCTACTATGGGGCGGAAAAGGTGATGCCGCACTATAATGTGATGGGCGTGGCCAAGGCCGCCCTGGAAGCCAGCGTGATGTATCTGGCCAATGATCTGGGCCCCAAAGGCATCCGGGTCAATGCCATCTCCGCCGGCCCGATCAAGACGCTGGCCGCCAGCGGCATTGGCGATTTCCGCTATATCCTGAAATGGAACGAGCTGAACGCCCCGCTGCGCCGCAACGTGACCATCAACGAGGTCGGCAATAGCGGCCTGTACCTGCTGTCCGACCTGGGCGCCGGCGTGACGGGTGAAAACCTGCATGTCGATGCCGGTTACCACACGGTGGGCATGGTGCAGGTGGATGCCGCCGTTGAAACCGGCAAGTTGCTGGCCGGCATGGGCGAGGGCTGATCACATCATGGCGGGCAACAGCTTCGGCACCCTGTTCCGGTTCACCACTTTCGGCGAAAGCCATGGCCCCGCCATCGGCTGCATCGTGGATGGGGTGCCGTCGCGCCTGGCGCTGGATGAGACTTTCATCCAGTCCTTCCTGGACAAGCGCAAGCCCGGCCAGAACAAGTACGTCACCCAGCGGCAGGAGCCGGACCGGGTGCAGATTAAATCCGGCGTGTTCGAGGGTGTCACCACCGGCACGCCGATCATGCTGTTCATCGAGAACGAGGACCAGCGGTCCAAGGATTATGGTGACATCAAGGACAAGTACCGCCCCGGCCATGCCGACTTCACCTATATGGCGAAGTACGGCATCCGCGATTACCGGGGCGGTGGCCGGTCCAGCGCGCGGGAAACCGCCAGCCGCGTGGCGGCCGGTGCGGTGGCCCGCCGCGTGCTGGAACTGGCCGGCCCCATCAGTATCCGCGCCGCCATGGTGCAGATGGGCCCGCACAAGATTGACCGCAGCCGCTGGGACTGGGATCAGGTCGACCAGAACCCCTTCTTCTGCCCCGATCCGGTGGCGGCCGCCCAATGGGCAGAATATCTGGAAGGCGTGCGCAAGGCCGGATCGTCGGTCGGTGCGGTGATCGAGGTTGTGGCCTCTGGCGTGCCCGCCGGCTGGGGCGAACCGATCTATGACAAGCTGGACAGCGATCTGGCCTGCGCCATGATGACCATCAACGCCGTGAAGGGCGTTGAGATCGGTGACGGGTTCGATGCCGCCGCCCTGACCGGCGAAACCAATGCCGATGAAATGCGCATGGGGCCGGACGGCAAGCCGGTTTTCCTGTCCAACCATGCCGGCGGCATCCTGGGCGGCATTTCCACCGGGCAGGATATCGTGGTGCGCTTCGCCGTGAAGCCCACCAGCTCCATCCTCACCCCGCGCCTGACCGTGGATGTGCATGGGAATGAGACGGAGATTCTGACCAAGGGCCGGCACGACCCTTGCGTCGGTATCCGTGGCGTGCCGGTGGGGGAAGCCATGATGGCAACCGTGCTGGCCGATCATTTCCTGCGCGCCCGCGCGCTGGGTTGATCTTCCCCGCCACCGCCGAAGCGGTGGCGGGCCCCATCATTTACGGTACGCCAGCCGGACATTGCCCCATTGCCGGCCATTCACCTGGATCGGTGCATCAACCTCCATCAGCCTGACCATCTGCCCTGCCCCCATATCCCGAAGATAGGACTGGATCAGGAAGGGCCGGGGATTGCGGGCTGCTGCCAATCCGGCATTATCGTCGAACAGGCGCCGATGCCGGCTGTGCGCCATGTTCCAGTCGCGTTCGCCCATCCGATGGGGTTCAGAATATTTCCTGTTATGGGTTGGCAGATAGCCGGCGCTGTTGACCGCCGCACAGAACTGCACGGCGGGGTCCATCGCCAGCATCTCCTCTTGCACCGGCGGGAACAGGCGATCCGTCAATTCATTGAACGGCGACGTATATTGATGTGGGTTCGTGCCGGGCACCAATGTCAGGTTATTGGAAAACAGGTCGTCTTCCTTGATCTGACCGTCGCGGACCGCCTTTTCCAGAATTGACCCGATGCGACCCGCCGCCTCCTGCGCGCCCTTGATGAACCGGTTTTCCTGGTCGGTCAGCTTTTGGACGAAGGCAGCCAGTTTCTCCATCACGGTTGGCGTGCCTTCGAAATTCAGATGGATACCCTGGTCACTGGCACCGACAACCCTGCCTTTCAGAACATCCAGACCGGGAATATCAACCATGATCAGCAGGCCGGGTTCAAAAACAAGATCGTCGGTTTTTGACAGCAGCCCCCCGTCATGTGAGATATCCAGCAGGCGCACGGCATGTACCTTGCCGCCCATCGTCACCTGCACCGGCAAATCTGTCGGGATGCGATCCAGGATGCGGCGATCACCGGCGATCGACTGGCGCAGGGTGGTCAGCATCCGGTTCCGCAGCGCGCCGAACGCCTGCTGACTGTCCTGAACACCGGCCTGAACCTCATCGGCGACCGATGAGGCGTCATCAATCTCCTGGCTGATGCGGGTGACACTGGTTGAAACGCGCGTTGCCCCCGCGGCCGATTCATCGGCGTTGCGCCCGATCTCCGCACTGGCGGAGGATTGCTGCTTTACCGCCTCTGCCGTTACCGCCGCAGCCTGATTGATTTCCTCCACCACCCGGATAACCGCCCGGATTCCCTCCACGCTGCCGGTCACCGCCTGCTGAACGGCGGTGATGCGCTGGGCGATGTCATCGGTGGCATTGCGTGTCTGTGTCGACAGGCTTTTCACTTCACCCGCCACAACGGCGAAGCCTTTGCCGGCGTCACCCGCACGGGCGGCCTCGATTGTTGCATTCAACGCCAGCAGGTTGGTTTGTGCGGCAATGTCGGCGATCAAACCGACCACCTGCTGAATCTCCGTGGTCGCTTCGGCCATGTGCTCCACAGCCCTCTCGGCCTCGCGGGCGCTGCTGACGGCGCGCACCACCACCTGGCTGGATAAGGCTGCCTGCCGGGCGATCTCATCGCCCGATGCGCCCAATTCCTCTGTCGCTGCGGCGACATTCTGCGCATTGGCAGAGGTCTGCACGGCCACCGCTGACAGGGAGACCGCATTGTCACGCACCTGCCCCATGGCGGAGCCAAGCCGTCTCATCCCGGTTGCCACCCGCTGGGAACTCTGTTCCACCCCCTGCCAGGTGGAGACCATGTCGGCCTCCACCGCCTGGATGGTTTCCAGCAGCCGTGATCGGGTCTCCGCCTTCGCCTTGGCGTCCAGGGTCTGGCGTTCCTCCGCATTAAAGGCCAGTTTCGCCCGCGTCGCCCGCAACTGACCAAAGATGCCCTGAAACTCCCGCAGGCGCGTCATCTCGATCCGCTGTTCATATCGCTGCGCAACAATGGCATCGAAAGCGGCGCGCATGGCCCGGAGCGGTGCGCGCACCGTCTCGGACAGCCACCAGCCAGACCACAGGGTCAATATGAGGCCGACCAAACCGATCGCAACCTGCAGCCAGAATATCAAACGAATTTCCGCCGCACTTTCGGCCAGGAACCTGGGACCATGGCCAATCTGGATATCCGTCAGGTTGCTGATGACCTCCGTCACCGGATCAATGGTTTGATAAAGCTGGCCTTTGACCAGATCGTCCAGCTTCGCCCTGTCTTTCGCGCGCATGGCGTCCAGCAGATCGGCGACGGTTTGATCGGCCGGCGCGATCAGGCGGGAGAGTTTGGCAATATTCTCCTTCTCATCGGCCCCCATGGCCGCACCGGTAAACGCCGTCCATTCTTTGGCGATATCGGTCTTCGCCCTTTCGATCGAATGGATGCCCTCCTCCCAGGTGAAGTTGCCGTTACGCACTTTATGAGAGGCATCAACAATGAAAACGGCATAGGCATCGGAGATAATCTTCAGCCCGCGCAAATGCTGCACAGCTTGGGTATTCAGTTCAGCCAGACGGCCATGTTCGTTATTGATTCCCCGATTACCGACAAGACCGATAACCAGTTGGAGCATAAGCATCACCGCAAAGACCAGCATCAACCGGCCACGGATGGAATCAATCCATCGTCGCGCGCGCGCAACGATGCCGGTTGTCTGTACCAGACCCCCGCGTAAGCCCACCCCGGCGGAAGCACCACGGCGAAGGTTCCCGTAAAGGGCCTCTGCCGCCGCAATATCGCCGCGTGAGGGCTTGGAGCGAATGGAGATGTAGCCGGTAACCTGCCCATCCTCAATTGCCGGCGTCACATTGGCGCGCACCCAGTAATGATGGCCATTCTTGCAGCGATTTTTCACGATCCCTTCCCAGGGACGTCCCGACTTCACTGTTTCCCACAGATCGGCGAAGGCTGCCTTGGGCATGTCGGGATGGCGGATGATGTTGTGTGGCTGTCCCAGCAATTCCGCTTCCGCAAAGCCGCTGATCGCCACAAAGGCCGCGTTCACAAAGGTGATGCGCCCCGCCGTATCGGTTTTCGATACCAGCAGTTCGCCGTCGGCCATCTCGATTTCACGATTGGTAACCGGCCCATTGTCCCGCATGACATGCCCCGCCATATCCCCCAGCTTGGGGGACGAATGAGAAATTGAACATCGTTCATTTTACACTGAACGGAGAAGAGGGAGGCCACACGAAAAGAAGCGGGAAAAAGAAGAACAAATTATTACCTGTTCTTTACTTTATCCCAAAGTCATGGCTGTGACTTTCAGATATCCTTAATTCCCAGATTCTCAATCAGAACAGCTCGCTTGAGAATTTAGCGGATATCTGCCTTCACGCCATGGCCAAGTACCTATACAACCGGCTAGCGCCGAGCGACCATCGAGCGGTGTTTTGGCGCAGAGCCTTGACCTTGCCGCCGCCGGCACCGATGTTACGCACCCATCGTTTCTGCCGCAGGCCGCCCATCATGCCCTATGCCTCCTTGCGCGATTTCATCACCAAGCTGGAAGAAACCGGCCGTCTGGTCCGCGTGAAGGAGCCGGTTTCCAGCGTGCTGGAAATGACGGAAATCCAGACCCGTCTGCTGGCCGAAGGCGGGCCGGCGGTTCTGTTTGAAAATGTCATCAAGGCCGATGGCAGCAAAAGCACCATGCCGGTGCTGATCAACCTGTTCGGCACGGTGGAGCGCGTGGCCTGGGGCATGGAGCGCGAACCGCACCAGTTGCGCGAGGTGGGGGAGACGCTGGCCTTCCTGAAACAGCCGGAACCGCCGCGGGGCCTGCGCGAAGCCTTCGCCATGCTGCCGCTGGCCAAACAGGTGATGGCCATGCGCCCCGGCTCCGTCTCCAAGGCACCCTGCCAGGAGGTGGTGCTGACCGGCGATGATATCGACCTGTCGATCCTGCCGGTGCAAAGCTGCTGGCCGGGGGAGCCGGCCCCGCTGATCACCTGGCCGCTGGTCGTCACCAAGGGCCCGACCCATGACGACAAGGACGGCAAGCGGGAGGATAATTTCAACCTCGGCATCTATCGGATGCAGGTGCTGGGGAAGAACAAGACCATCATGCGCTGGCTGAAACATCGCGGCGGCGCCCAGCATCACCAGCGCTGGAAACAGGCGGGCAAGCGGGAGCCGTTGCCCGCCGCCGTGGTGCTGGGGGCTGATCCCGGCACCATCCTGGCCGCCGTCACGCCCGTGCCGGACACTCTGTCGGAATATCAGTTCGCCGGCTTGCTGCGCGGCAAAAAGGTCGATCTGGTGGAATGCAAGACGGTGCCGTTGAAGGTGCCGGCCACGGCGGAGATTGTGCTGGAAGGCTATGTCAGCCTGGATGAATATGCCGAGGAAGGGCCCTATGGCGACCATACCGGCTATTATAATTCGGTGGAGCCGTTCCCGGTTTTCACCGTCACCGCCATCACCATGCGGCGTGACCCGATCTACCTGTCCACCTTCACCGGTCGCCCGCCCGATGAACCCAGCGTGCTGGGCGAGGCGCTGAACGAAGTGTTCATCCCCCTGTTGCAGCAGCAATTCCCCGAGATCGTGGATTTCTGGCTGCCGCCGGAGGGCTGTTCCTATCGCATCGCCGTGGTGTCGATGAAGAAGGCCTATCCGGGCCACGCCAAGCGGGTGATGATGGGCGTCTGGTCCTTCCTGCGCCAGTTCATGTACACCAAATGGGTCATCGTGGTGGATGACGACATCAATGCACGCGACTGGAAGGACGTGATGTGGGCGATCAGCACCCGCATGGACCCCGTGCGCGACATCACCATGATCGAGGGCACGCCCATCGATTACCTGGATTTCGCCAGCCCGGAAAGCGGCCTGGGCGGCAAGGTCGGCATGGACGCCACCAACAAACTGCCCCCGGAAACCCATCGTGAATGGGGGGAGAAACTGTTCATGGATCAGGGCACGGTGGATAAGGTGAGTGAGATGTGGGGCCGGCTGGGCCTGCCCGGCAGCGGCAAGCCGATCTGGAAGTAAGGATAGGAGCTGCCGGGGCGCTTCTGCTATTCTACCCGCATCGTAACCGTCATTCCCGCGCAGGCGGGAATCCAAAATCCACGCTGTCGTATGGATTCCCGCCTTCGCGGGAATGACGGTTAAGATATTGGAAATGCAAAGAAAATTTTCAGACGGACTCTAATGCCATCGATCAAAATTCTTGACCGATGGTAATGCTGCGACTGCCGCCGCGCGGCCCGTGCCGCTGGTATAAGCCAGCCCCTCACGTTCCCGGCCGGCCCATCTTGAATTTCGCCGCCTCTGAAATGGTGAAATAATCCGCCGGGCCGCCACCGCGCAGCACGGGGGCCGATTTCACCGTGTCATAGACACCGCCCTCAATCAGGGACTGATGGATGCGGATCAGCACCGCTTCCCCCAGCACCAGCCAGGTGTCAATATCCGCCCTCTGATGGTTGGTCAGGCGGATCAACTGGGTCAGCCGGCATTCAAAACTGACAGGGCTTTCCGCCACATAAGCGGCGTCGATCTTCGCACAAGCGGCCGGGGTCAGCCCGGCCAGCGCGAATTCATCGGTTTCACGGGAAACCATGGCCGCCGTTTCATTCATCGGGCGGGCCAATGGCTCTGTCACCAAGTTCCAGGCGAAAACCCCGGTTTCCTGGATATTGGCGACACTGTCCTTCCAGCCGGTGCTGGCAAAGCCGATGATCGGCGGGCGGTAATTGAACAGGTTGAAAAAGCTGTAAGGGGCAAGGTTATTGACCCCATCCGCGCCCCGGCTGGAAATCCAGCCAATGGGCCGGGGGCCGACAATGGAATTCAGCGGGTCATGCGCCAGACCGTGACCGGCGGCGGGTTCATAAACATGAAAATCCGCCATCGCCTGGCCCTTCCCTTATTCTGCCGCCGCCCGCGCGGCGGCACGGCGCTGCGCATAATCCCGGATTTCTGCCACCAGCAGGGAGAGGTCGCGGCGCAGCACCTCAAACCCCTCATGAATCTCCAGCGTTTCCTCGTTCATATAGAGGCGCCGGTCGATTTCCAGTTGCAGGGAATTGCGCCCCCGCGTCGGCAGGCCATAACGGCGCACCAGTTCGACCCCCTTGTAAGGATCGTTGATGCGCACCTTATAGCCCATGGCGCGCAGCCTTTCCGCCACCATGCGGGTAAAACCCGCCTCGCAGGTGGAACCGTCGCGGTCGCCCAGCACGAAATCCGGCGTCTCCCGCTCCGGCCCGATGACGAAGCTGGGCATGGAATGGCAGTTGATATGGTAAACGGCGCCGAACCGGCTGTGCAGATCATCCAGGGATGCCGCCAGCAGATCATGATAAGGCCGCCAGTAATTTTCCAGCCGGTCCATCACCACCGATACCGGCAGGCGGCCATCATACATCGGCATTCCGGGGCGGCAGAGATGCCGCACCAGACCCATGCCGGCCAAACTTTTGCCCGACGGGTTCACCGGAAACGGCCATTGCCCGTCCAGCATGGCCGGATCAATGTCATCGGGCGCCCGATTGACATCGATATAGGAGCGCGGGAAGAGCGCGCAGAGATAGGTCGCCCCGAAATCCGGCACCATGTTGAACAGCTCGTCCACATGGGTATCCTCTGCCTGACGCAGCAGCGACAGGGGGCAGACAAAATTGAAATCGGCCGGGTAGCGGGTGCCACTGTGCGGCGAATCGAAGAGGACCGGAATCGGCGCACCGACCGGATCATGCCGGACGACGACATCGTCGATTACCAGACTCATCGGCGCTCTCTCGGGCTCAAGGGGCAGGCTCCGCCTAACGGACACGGAAGGCGGGGGAACTTGCCATCCGTCTTTCATCAAACTGTCTTGGAACCTATACAGTCAAGACCGCCCCCCGTCGAGGGGCAAGCCGTCATGCCAGACCGGCGCACCGGACCGCAAACCCATGATGCAAAAGGCAGTTGCGGATGAAGAACCTTCCACCCGTCTGCGTGCCGCCGCCCGATATATCCCCCCATCAGGCGGGCAATCGGGGCATTCCCTATGTCTGGCAGTTCGACAGCCTGCATCCAGGCCCGCATGTCGCCCTGGTGGCCCTGATACATGGCAATGAATATGCTGGAGCCATTGTGCTGGACCAGTTGCTGCGATGCAACATTCGTCCCTGCCGGGGCCGGTTGAGCCTGATCTTCGCCAATGTCGCGGCCTTTGGGCAATTCGATCCGCGCTACCCCGCCCAGTCCCGCTATGGGGAAGAGGATATGAACCGGGTCTGGGCGCCGGAACGGCTGGCGGGCCCGGCCCGCACCGACGAACAGGCCCGCGCCCAGACCCTATGGCCGATATTGGCCACGGCCGACCGGGTGCTGGACCTGCATTCCATGCTGCATGATCCCATCCCCCTGATGCTGGCCGGGCGCAGTGCCACCGCCGCCGCGCTGGCGCGAAGGGTGGGCCTGCCCGGCTGGATCGTGGCGGACCAAGGCCACGCCACCGGCACCCGGCTGATCGATCACCCGCATTTCCTGAAAGGTGAGGCCGTGGCGCTGCTGGCGGAATGCGGCCAGCATTGGGCCAGCGACACGGTGGCCACCGCCTGGGCCATTACCGCCCGTTTCCTGGACCTGCACGGCGTGGTGGATAAGTCTGCGTTGACCCCATGGCTGCCATCCGGCCCCTTCCCGCCGCCAAGGCTTGTCCGGGTGACGGAAACCATTACCGTATGCAGCGAACAGTTTCGTTTCGTAAGGGAAATGACGGGCATGGAGATCATCCCCGCCGCCGGTACCCTGATTGCACAGGATGGTGACCGCGCCATCACCACCCCGCATGATGATTGCGTGCTGATCATGCCCAGCCGCCTGCCCGCCATCGGCCATACTGCCGTGCGGCTGGGCCGGATCGAGAGATGAGCGACAGCATTGCCAAGCCGCCCCGGCGCGGCGTTTCGGGCCGCGCCTTTCTCACCGCGCTGTGCCTGGGGGCAGGGGGCGGCTATCTGTTCTTCCGGCTGCATGTGCCGCTGGCCTTCATGATGGGGGCCATGCTGGCCACCACCCTGGCGGCCCTGTTCCGGCTGCCGGTGGGGGTTCCGCCCGTGCTGCGCAGTTGGATGGTGGTGATCCTGGGCATCATGCTGGGCAGCGCCTTCCATCCCTCCCTGCTCTCCCATATCGGGGAATGGGGGTACAGTCTGGCGGGATTGGGGCTCTATATCATCATCTGCGCCAGTGCCGGCCTGTTCTATCTGAAAAAGGCCGCCGGTTATGACCGGGTGACCGCCTATTTCTCCGCCATGCCGGGCGGTTTCAATGAAATGGTGATGATGGGTGGGGCGATGGGCGGCGATGACCGCACCATCGCGTTGGGCCACAGCCTGCGGGTCATGCTGGTGGTGCTGACCATCCCCTTCGCCTTCCAAGCCCTGCCCGGCTATGACCCGGCCGGACGGGACTGGAGCCTGCGCGGCCTGGGCCCCGGCCTGCTGGACCTGCCCTGGCAGGATTACGCCATGATGGCGCTCTGTGCCGCCGGCGCGCCGCTGGCCCAGCGCCTGCGGGTGCCGGCGGGGATGCTGGTCGGCCCGATGTTGTTGAGCGCAGGCCTGCATCTGGCCGGCTTCATGGCCGGCAAGCCGCCGGGCCTGCTGGTGGCGACGGCCCAGGTGGTGATCGGCGCCAGCATCGGTGCCCGTTTCGCCCGTGTCCCATTGGTACAGATCGCCCGCACCCTGCTGGTGGCCATCGGGCTGACCATTCTGCTGCTATCGGTGACAGTGGCGATGGCCACGCTGCTGCATCTGCTGACCGGGCTGCCCCTGCCGGGATTGATCCTGGCCTATGCGCCGGGCGGGCTGGCGGAAATGAGCCTAGTGGCCCTGTCGCTGCACGCCGACGTGGCCTTCGTCGCCACCCATCATATCGTGCGCATCATGCTGATCGTGCTGCTGGCCCCGCCCGCCTTCCACCTTTGGCGCCGCTGGGCGGAGAAACGGGAAGCGACGGCGGGGACCAAAACCCTTACATGAACTGCGCGCGGCGCAGCAGGTCATAGAAATTCCGCAGCGCCTGGGCCTGTTCCTGCTGCGTGTTCAGCCCCTCCACGAACTTGCCGTCGAAATTGGGCTGGCGCAGATGGCCGATGATCTGGTCGCGCACCATCTTGCGCGCCTTGGGACTGGACAGCACATCATTGGCGGCAAACTGCATCAATCGGGTGGCGCGAATGCGCAGATTGGCCGAGGGATCATCCAGTTTTTCGATCACCCGAGCCGTGACGATGTAATCGGCCACGATGCTATCCACCCGGTCGGCCAGTTCCGCCGCATCCGGCAAGCCGCTCCCATAAACGGACCGGTAGAGCGAGGCCATGGCCTGCATCTTCGGCTTCAGCGGCACCTGCACACCGACCAGCCGGTTGACATCCTGGCCCGGCCCCAGTAGCGGGCGCAGTCGGCCCAGGACCGTATCCTTTTCCCGCTGGCCCAGATCACTGCCGGCCAGTTCCGCCAGATAGATCGCCCGGTCGCGGGCAGAAGGCAGCATGGCTGCCACCCCATCAATGGAAAGCCGCCGCCCTTCCCCACCGCCCTGTTCCAGGAAACGCAGATAACCGGTGGTCAGCGCCTCTGCCATGCGGTCGCCACCGTTCAAGCCCTGCGGGGTCATTGCCCGCGCCACCAGGGCGGCATAGGCGGCGCGGTTGCGCTCCGGATCGCGCGCCAGAGGTTGCGTGCCCCTGATGGAGCGCAGCAACCCCTCGAACACCACCTGCCGGCATTGCGGCGCATGACCAATACCGATCCAGCGGCTGAGCACCTGGGTGATGGCGGGCGCCATTTCCCGTTCCTGCGGCTCGAACGTACCGTCCAGCATATCCAGGATGCGGTTCAGCGCCGTGCCCAGATCGGGCTGGCGGCCCAACATATCCTGGATAACGCTGGGGAAGCTCAACGCATCGGCCACCAGTGTGTCGATGATGTGGATATGGGCCGGCGCCTGGCTGCCGGAATCACCGGCCGTTTCCAGCAGCCATTCCACCTTGCCCAGCAGGTTACGAATCTGCACCAGATCGCGGCACAGCACCACCTTGGACAGGTAATCGGCCATATCGGCATCGCCGCCAGCCAGCATTTCCGCCTTGGTCATGACGCCTTGGAAGCCGTCCTGCTTCACGGTGAAGGTGGCGCGTTTCTGCGCCTCCTCCGCCTTCATCCGCAGGTCGGTCAGGCTGCCATAGATCATGTCGCGCCGTTCGCGCGCATCCTGGCCCGTGGTCTTGCCCTGGATGGTGGCAATGCGCCCTACGGCCACGGGGATCATATTCTCAAAATTGATGGCCCGCTTCATCTCCCCGGCATTGTAGAGCAGTTCCGAGGCGGTCAGCGCCTTCTCCTCCAGATATTGGCGGAGCATCCGGGAAATGATCTGCCGGCTGTCATGCTGAAGATAGTCGCGGCTTTCCGTGCAGACCGGCGCTTCCTCCACCGGCTGTACGGTAATGGGCTTGGCCTTGGGCGCGCGCAGTTCGGAAAAGATGATCGTATGGGTGGCGGGCATACCGGGGGCGCCGGAAAAATCGCGCACGATGCGCATCCCATCCCGGTTGACCGTCAGACGTTTGACGAGATCGCGCGCCTCCTCCTCGGTGGCAAAGACATCCTCGATCACCCAGTGATCGACTTTGAAGCTCTGCACCTCGAAATTCAGCCGTCGCCCCAACCCTGCCTTATCGGATACGCCGATCAGACTGGACAGCCACATGGTCCGTCCCCCTATACCCCTCTAATAGATATATACCATCGAACAGGTTGGATAAAAAACCATCTATTTTTGAATCAAACTGAATGGGGGCAGAACAGAGGAAGGGAAACCGGCATCATTTCGGCCGGCCTTTGGTCCAGGTGGCATTGGCGGCGAACAAAGGCACCGTGCTGATGGACATCTTGGCCGAGGCATCCTTCACCTGGCGGCTATAGACCACATAAATCAGTGTGTCGTTCGACTTGTCATAGATACGGCGCACGGCAATGGATTTGAAGATCAAGCTCTTGCGTTCGGAGAACACCTCCTCCCCCCGCTTGGACAGATTGATCTCGCCCACGGTCACCGGCCCGGTCTGACGGCAGGCGATGGAAGCGTTGGAGGGATCCTCGAACCAATTGCCCTTGGACAGCCGGTCGATCAGCGACCGGTCAAAATCCACGATATGGCAAGTGACACCCTGAACGGCGGGATCAGCGAATGCTGTCACCTTCAAGCCATTGCCTGTCCAGTCATTGCTGAATTCCCCCACATCCTCCTGCGCAATGGCCGGCAGGGTAAAGGATAGTGACAGGGCCAGACAGGCAGCGGACAGCAGCGGGCGGATGGACATGATGGGGAAACCTCAGGGCCGGCGGAAGGTGACGCGGGTCACAGGCTACGCTGCCGCCCCCCGCCAGGGCAATGCCACTCTCCAGGGAAATGATGGAACCAGCGGCGAAACATGACCGACGCTGGTGCGTTGTCCCCCCAGGATCGGTACGGGGGAAGGAACGGGTATGGTGGATCGAGCGGGAATGACACGGGCCCTGGCGGCACGCACGGCACCGGCCACGCGTGGGTCGGAGCAGGTGCGCCGGTTGCAGACCTGGTTGCTGGGCGGACTGTTGGCCCTGGCGCTGGTGTATACGCTCTATTTTGCCCGCGACATCCTGCTGCCGGTATTCCTGGCCGTGCTGCTGGCCCTGCTGCTGCGGCCGCCGGTAAGATTGCTGCGCCGGCTGCGGCTGCCGGAACCGCTGGGCGCCGCCCTGGTGCTGCTGCTGGCATTGGGGGCACTGGGGGCCGGTGCCGGCAGCGTGGCCGATCCCGCCGTGGGATGGGTGGAACGCGCGCCCCAGGTGATGGGAACATTGCAGGCGCGCATGTCTGGGGTTGAACGCACGTTGGCGCCCGCCCGGCAAGCCACGGAGCGGCTGCAGCGCATGACCAGGGCGGAGCCCAACCAGCGGGAAGTGGTGATGCGCGGGCCGGCGCTGGCCGACATCATTCTGGGCAAGGCGCAGAGCTTCGTGACCCAGGGGCTGGGTGTGGTGGCGCTGACCTATTTCTTTCTGGCCTTCGGCAAGCAGTCACTGCAGGCGGTGCTGGCCTCCCTGCCCCGGCGGGATGACCGGCTGCACCTGTCCGACATTGTGGAAACCATGCAGGTCAATATCACCGCCTATCTGGCCACCATCACCCTGATCAATGCCGTGCTGGCCCTGGTGACGGCCGGCATCATGTGGATGCTGGGTGTGCCCAGCCCGCTGCTCTGGGGGGCGATGGCGGGGCTGTTCAACTTCATCCCCTATCTGGGGCCGGCCGCCACCACGATGGTTCTGTTCGCCGTGGGCGTTGTCAGTTTCGACAATTGGACACAATCGTTACTGCCCGCCCTCTGCTTCATCGCCGTCACCGCAGTGGAGGGTAATTTCCTGACGCCGATGATTGTCGGCCGCCGGCTGACCCTGAATCCGATTTTCGTCTTCGCCACCGTGCTGTTCTGGGGCTGGCTGTGGGGCATTGCCGGGGCCTTGCTGGCCGTGCCGATCCTGGCCGTCGCCAAAATCCTGTGCGATGCCACACCGCCCCTGCGCACCGTGGGGGCATTGCTGGGCGGGATGTCCCGTGATCCCGAAACCCCAACCCGGTAAGGGCCGCCCAACCGGAATGGGACCATGGCAGCGCTGACGATGGCAACCCGCTGATCGGTTCGATCACAAGACACGGTATGAGGTTAAACCTTAATAGAAAATCGACCGTCCCCGGTTGCGAAACTCTGGCACGCCTCCCCCCCATACCCCATATTGGTTGATAAGTTTCATCAAATGGGGGGAACATGGACGCCATCTTCTTCGCTGCCATCGTCGCCATCTTCGGCATTCTGGTGGCTTGGGCCGGCATCAAAACGGTGCCCCAGGGCCAGGAATTCACGGTGGAGCGGTTCGGCCGCTATACCCACACGCTGCGCCCCGGCCTGCATTTCATCGTGCCCTTCATCGATCGCATTGGCGCCAAGATGAACATGATGGAAACCGTGCTGGACGTGCCCAGCCAGGAGATCATCACCAAGGACAATGCCATGGTGAAGGTCGATGGCGTCGTCTTCTTCCAGGTGCTGGATGCGGCCCGCGCCTCTTACGAGGTGAACCAGTTGCAACTGGCCATCCTGAACCTGACCATGACCAATATCCGTACCGTCATGGGGTCCATGGACCTGGACGAGCTGCTGTCCCAGCGCGACCGCATCAATGGCCAATTGCTGCATGTGGTGGATGAGGCCACCCAGCCCTGGGGCGTGAAGGTGACGCGCATCGAAATCCGCGACATCCAGCCGCCGCGCGATCTGGTGGACAGCATGGCCCGCCAGATGAAGGCCGAACGTGAGCGGCGCGCCCTGATCCTGGAAGCCGAGGGCGCCCGTCAGTCGGCCATCCTGAAGGCGGAGGGTCAGAAGCAGGCCGCCATCCTGGAAGCCGAGGGCCGGCGCGAAGCCGCCTTCCGCGATGCCGAAGCGCGGGAGCGCGAGGCACAGGCGGAGGCGGAAGCCACCCGCATGGTCTCCGACGCCATCTCATCGGGGAACGTGCAGGCGATCAATTACTTCGTGGCCCAGCAATATCTGACCACCTTCAAGGAATTCGCCCACAGCCCCAATCAGAAAATATTGATGATGCCGGTGGAGGCAACGGGCATCATCAGCACCCTGGGCGGCCTGTCGGAACTGGCCCGGGACGCGTTCGGGAGCAAAGACACGCCCGCCACCCCCAAGCCGCCGGCTCCACCCAGCCGTCCGGCCCGCCCCATCACGCCGCCGCCTTCCCCCTGGGGCGACAATAATGGCGGCAGCAGCACCTGATCGGGAAGGGAATGGCCATGGAACAACCCTATCTGCATTTCTGGCACTGGTGGGCCCTGGCGCTGATGCTGGGCGCTTTGGAGATGTTCCTGCCCGGTGCCGCCTTCCTCTGGATCGGCGGTGCCGCTGCCATTACGGGCGTGGCTGTGCTTATTGCCCCCGGTCTGACGGAAAGCGCGCAACTGATCCTGTTCGGTGCGCTGGCGGTGGTCGCCTTTCTGACCTCCCGCCGCTTCGCCAAGCCTGATGTACCGGACGATGGAAACAGCACGCTGAACCGCCGGGGGGAACAATATGTCGGCCAATGGCTGGTGCTGGAAACCCCGCTGAGCAACGGCCACGGCCGTGCCCGGCTGGGGGACAGCAGTTGGCCCGTACTGGGCGATGGCGACGTGCCCGCCGGGGCACGGGTCAAGGTGGTTAGTGTGGAAGGCGTCAATCTGCGGGTAACGACAGAGTAATCAATTTTTAACCAAGGGGGACTGCTCCCACCGACTGAAGGATTACATATCCTTTTGTTCACATGATGCTGCCGCTCCGTTGCGTTTATAATAAATGATATGCAACGGAGCGTGCCATGTTCAACGCAGAGAACTATATAGATCCTTTGGGTGGGGCAGCGCAGGTCGCGCCAACATTGCTGCGAGACCCCTTGACCGGTATGCATAACAAGCACGGCTTCGTAGCCCTGGGCAATAAACGCCTGCCCGACATGTTGGCTCGCGGGGAACATCCCCGTGTCATCTATATGGAACTGCGGAATTACGCCGGTTTGGTTTCCCGGCTGGAATATCCGCAAGTGATTGAGTTGCTGAAGGCCGTGCGCGAACGGCTGGAATCCCTGTTCGGCAGCGAGGCACTGCTGGCCCGTTTTGACAGTGAGCGCTTTGCCGTGCTGGTGGATTACCGCGATCCTGACCCGGTCGGCCTGATGGCCGCCCTGGAAGCCTCGGTAAGGATCGGCACCCTGTCGCTGCGACTGGATGCGACGCTGGGCGTGGCAGGTTATCCGGACGGGGCCGACAATATGGACATGCTGGTGATCGCCGCCCGCAGCGCCCGCCAGGAAGCTGTGGATGCCGGGCGCACCATCGGCTTTTTCGCTCAAGATCTACGCCAGCGGCTGGCACGGCGTCGTGCCATAGAGGATGCGTTGTGGGGCTGCCGCGACGGGGCTGGCCTGTCCGTCGTCTATCAGCCCAAAATTCATATAGGACAGGGACATCTGACAGGGGTGGAAGCGCTGATGCGCTGGGACCATCCCGAACTGGGGCGCCTGTCGCCCTGCGAGTTCATCCCCATCGCGGAACGCACCCGCACCATCGGCCTGATCGGCGAGTGGCTGACACGGGAGGCTTTGCAGCAGGCACGGCGCTGGCGGGACCAGGGGCTGGACCTGACCATGGCCATTAATGTGTCCCCCCCGCAATTGCTGCCCCCCTTGGAAGGCGACCCGCATAACCAGCCGCTGCTGGAGATATTGTGCGATGAGACAGACCGGCTGGGGCTGGACCGGCAGCGGATCGAGGTGGAAATCACCGAGGGCATGTTGACCGATTCCCATGCCATGCAGGCTATCCAGTCAGTGGCCAGGGAGGGTTTCGGCATTGCCATCGATGATTTCGGCCGTGACCATTCCGCCCTTTCACTGCTGGTGGAAAGCCCGGCCCGGACCTTGAAGATCGATCGCAGCTTTGTGGTCGGCGTTCTGGGCAATGAACGCCAGATGGCGGTCATCCGGTTCATCGTGCAACTGGCCCAGCGGCTGGGCATGTCCACCGTGGTGGAAGGGGTGGAGAATATCCATCAGTTGGTAGCACTGGCCGATGCCGGCTGTGATTACTGCCAGGGTTATTTCTATTACCGCCCCCTGGCGGCGGAACAGGTCCTGGCCCTGCAGCACCGGCAGTGACCATCCGGCAGGCGGCCGGGGCTGGCCTCGACGGCAAGCGATGCTGCGGCGAACAGCACCGCCATTGTGCAAAGGCGAACGGTTTGCCATGATCCGCGCGGGGCGAGGGATTTCCACCGTTCCCTTGCCGGAACCCGCAGACAAAAATGGCTGCCAGCGCCGAGATTGAAGACCTTCCCCCGCGTGCCCCCCCTGGGGGACGCGCGGAAAATGCCCACCCGCCAGTTGATCTGGGTGGGCGTTGCGAGATCATGCCCGCATCCCCCCTGTCAGGGCTGGAGTCGCCGGGCGGGTCCGCCTATGCCAGCCGCATCAACCGTGACCGGAAGACGGAATGTTTTGCCATCGTCACCGATCGGCCTGTGCCGGCGCGGATCGACATGATGAGCAGTTTCCGTTCGATCGATAATCCGGTGGTGCTGCGCCTGCTGGATTGGGGAACGGTGGAATGGACGCCGGAAGGGCGGCGACGTTTTGTCCTGATCTATGAACGGCCAGGCGGCCGGCGGGTGATGAACGACCTGTCGGACATACGCGAGCCGCTGAGCGACGATCAGATCGTGCGCGGCCTGATGCCCACCCTGCTCTTTGCATTGCGGGAGATGAATGCCCGCGGCATGACCTGTGGCGCGCTCCGCCCAACCAACCTCTTCTACAAAGAGCCCAATTCAAGCGTGGTCATGCTGGGCGACTGCCTTTCCACCCCCGCCGGCTATGGTCAGCCGGCTCTGGTGGAAACGATCGAACGGTCGCTGGCCCAGCCATCCGGACGCGGGCCGGGTGTGATCGGCGATGATCTCTATGCGCTGGGCGTCACCTTGCTGGTGCTGCATCTGGGGCGCACGCCCCTGCCTGAGATGGATGACGACGCCATCTTGCGCATGAAGATGGACAAGGGCACCTATCCGGCGCTGACTGGCCATCTGCGTCTGCCGCAAGGGCTGTTGGAGCCGTTGCGCGGCCTGATGACGGACGATCCAAAGCAGCGCTGGACCCTGTCCGACCTGGACCTGTGGCTGCAAGGCCGCCGCCTGTCCCCCAAACAGCCGCAGGTGCCACGCCGGGGTGCCCGTGCCTTCGAATTCCAGGGGGAGCAACTGATGCATTGCCGCTCCCTGGCCCGCGCCTTGTCCCGCAACAGCGCGGCCGGTGCCCCGCTGATCGAACGGGGGGATGTGGAAAAATGGGTACGCCGCGCCGTTGGTGACGAGACGCGGGCGGATATGGTGCAGACGGCGATCACCTCGGCCGGGGCCGGCGGTCGCGGTGCCACGCAGGAGGACAAGCTGGTTGCCCGCGTCACCACGGCGCTGGACCCTGCCTCCCCCATCCGTTACCGCGGCATATCGGTGATGCCGGATGGTTTGGGGACAGCCCTGGCAGAAGCTGTCTGGCAAAATGCCAGCGTGCAACCCTATGCCGAACTGGTGCTGTCGCAGTTGCCCATGTTCTGGGTGAATTGCCAGAGCGACTTCCGGCCCGAATATGTGCCGCTGATCCAATCTTTCGACGGGTTCCGGGCCCTGCTGGAACATGCCGGTATGGGATTCGGGGTGGAGCGTATCCTTTACGAGCTGTGCCCGTCCTGCCCCTGCCTGTCACCTTCCATCCGTGATTATTATGCCCTGACGCCAGCGGAGCTGCTGAGCGCGCTGGACCATCTGGCCACCAAGCCGACGCGCGGGCGCGACCCGGTGGATCGCCATATCATCGGTTTCATCACCACCCATCATAAGAAGCTGAACGACCGGCTGTTGACACCACTGGCAGGCCAGCAGGATCCGGCGCGGCGGATGATTGCCATCATCAGCATCCTGGCCGATGTGCAGGATCGTTTCGGCCCCACCCGTCTGCCCAATCTCTGTGGCTGGCTGGTCAGCTTGATGGAGCCGGTATTCAAACGCTTCAAGAATCGCGAAACGCGGGAACGGATGAAGGCAGAGGTAACCCAGGCCGCCCGCGATGGCGGACTGGATGCCATGGTCCGCATCGTCGACAATATCGAGGCGATTCGTGCCGATGATAAGGGTTTTCTGACCGCCATGCGGCAATATGAAAACCTGACCCGGCAGATCGAACAGTTGAAATCCGGTGCGTATGTCCGTTCCGATGCGGCCGACCATGCGGGCAAGCAGGTGGCCGCCATCGTCACTTCGGTGATTGCCGGCCTGACCATGATCGCCACCACCATCCTCATGCTGAAAGGGTAAGTGGCATGACCTACAGCTACCAGCGGCGCAAGCGCCGGGGCGGCCGCGGGCTGATGACGCTGCTGATCCTGCTGTTGCCCGCTGCCGTGATTATCCTGCCGACCAGCATGTTGCTGCTGGCTGGGCTGATTCCCACCATCGTCGCCATCATCGTCGATCGGGATACAGAAAAATCGGCAGCCCTGACCGTGGGGGCCATGAATCTTTGCGGGGTGGCGCCCTTTATCGTCCAACTCTGGCAACAGGGGCATACCATTGCCCTGGCCATGCGGATGCTATCCACACCCCACATCTGGTTGGTGATGTTCGGTGCGGCCGCCCTTGGATGGGTGATGTATTTTTTCATCCCCCAGATCGTGGTGGCGGTGGCCAGCCTGCGCGCCCAGTCCAAGATCAAGGAACTGGAGGAACGCCGGGCCTTGTTGATTGCCGACTGGGGGACGGAAATCATGGCCCGCCCCGATCATGACAAGGCTGAACCGGCCGGATTGATGGAAAATTCCGCCGAAACCGAGGAAAAGCGCGTTTAGCAGATTTCCACCCTTTAAACCGCAATCATATCTGGCAATACTTGTTGCTCTTACACAACAAGGCTTGCGATGCGCCACCCGCATTCATCCAGCAGATATCAACGCCACACAAAGCCACGAGCATTGGTGGCTGGGGTGATGGTGGCACTGCTGGTTGGCCTGGCCCCGATGGGGCAGGCCAAGGCGGACGTGATGACGACCAGCTTCCTGTCGGCCGAAACCTATGGCGGTTGGTTGCCTGCCAGCATGGTGACCATCATCTTGCTGGGCATGACCAGCGCTATCGCCCTGATGCGGCTGGCCGTAATGCAACTGCGCTTGCAACGGGAAATCCAGTCGCATCAGGCGTTGGAACGCCATTTCCAGGCGCTGATGGCCCTGGACGGATTGACGGGGCTGCCCAACCGGCACAGTTTTCTGGATCAGGCCACAGGTGCCCTGGCGGCCAGCCGGGATCGGCAGCAACCGCTCTGCCTGCTGCGGATCGATATCGACCAGTTCCACCAGATCAATGACCGTTATGGCCAACTGGCCGGCGACGAACGGCTGAACAGCTTGGCCAAGGCGCTTTATAACCATCTGCAAGGCGGGGCGCTGCTGGCCCGCATGGGCGGGGATGAATTCGCCATGCTGCTGCCCGGTACCAGCCTGTCAGCGGCGGAGATGCTGGCGGATCAGGTGCGGGCCGAAGCGGCCAGCGCCGATACGATCACCGGGGCCGGTATCACCATCAGCATCGGCATCGCTTCCAGCAGCGCGAATGGAAAACTGGATCTGCTGCTGGCCCAGGCGGGCCAGGCCCTGGCCGATGCCAAGCGCCGCGGCGGCAATCAGGTGGCCATCGCCCGGCTGCCAGACGACACGGCATACCCTTTGCACCTACAGCGGTAGGCTTTCAACGGGAGATGCCCGCCATGTATGACCGCCTTACCCGCCCCGTGCCCACCAAACCGGGCGCCTTGGCCCCGCGCCCTGCGCAAAACCAGCCTGCCCGTCCCTCGGATGGGCTTCCGGCCGGGTTGCGCCTGTTGGATGATGCCCGGCACGACGTAGCGCTGGGGGAAATTCTTGCCGCTCTCTCGGCACAAACTGCCGAGCCACCGGCATCCACCCGCCTGCGGGAGGTGGAAGATGCCATCCGGCGTCATTGGGCCGTGCTGCGCAATCTGGTCCGTGAACATGCCGAGTTGAGCCAGCAGAGCTTACGCGGTGTGGGGGAGGATTCACCGCCGCCCCCCGTCCGGCCGACGAAAGTCACCCTCTACACCCCGCCCCGGCGGGTAGTGGCGGCGGAATAGACCCAGGCGGTCACGGCAAGACCCTGGCCGTGCCCAGCCAGGGCCCGGTCCTTGACCGGGTTTTGCCGCAATCGGGGCCCAGATTACGGTTCATATCAGAACCGGAGTTTGTGCCATGTCGGTCAATACGAAACCCCTTTTGCTTGCTGGCCTTGCCGCCCTGCTGGGTGCCTGCGCAGGCCTTTGGGACATGACAGACGGGACTTTGGCCGGGACTTTGGCAATCTTGACCATCTCCGCCTTTGCCCTGTCCATGTTGGGACCGCGCTGGACCTGGATGGTGGTGCTGGGGCTGGCCACCGGCGTGCTGGTGGCCAATCTGACCGGCTGGCCGCCGCCTGGCAGCCAATTGCGGGAGATTGATCGCAGCCTGATCACTGCCGCCGTCGCCGCCCTGCCGGCGGCCCTGGGTGGGCTGCTGGGTTTGGGGGCCGCTGGCATTGCCCGGCGGCTGGCGGGAACCTGACCATCATAGTCCCATCCTGTGCATAGCTCCCAAGCTTGTATGCAATTAATATTGACTCGCATTCCTGTCGCTGACTAGACCACTGGCGAAATATTTTCGCGCAAAAGACAGTGGGAACAGTGACATGCGAGCAGCCTTGCTGATGGCCGGTGCCGCCCTGGTACCGGCATTGACGCTTCTGGCCCCAGCCCAGGCGCAACAGGTCGCCGATGCCGGTACGGTAGAAGAAATCATTGTCACCGGCCGCGCCCAACGGCTGTACCGGGTGGAAGAGACCAGCATCGGCAAGATGCCAGCCAATATCCTGGACATCCCCCAGGCCGTGCAGGTCATCAACGAGGAGATGATCAGCGATCTGGGGGCGCGCAACGTCATCGATCTTTACCGCAACATCTCCGGCGTCAGCTATTTCACCTATGGCGGGGTCACCTTCCGGGGCTTCCGGCAGGAACAGAATTATTATGATGGGATGCGCGGCGACCCGTTCATCGGTTTCGCCGTGCCGCAACTGTTCAATATTGAACGGGTGGAGGTACTGAAGGGCCCGGCCGGGATGCTCTATGGCCCCGCCGCGCCCGGCGGCACCATCAATTATGTCACCAAGGGGCCGACCGAGGAATTCCAGGGCGATGTGCGCCTGACCGCCGGCAATTACGATCGGATCGGCGGATCGGCCCAATTGTCGGGGCCAGCGGACGCGGCCGGGCGCTTCACCTACCGTGTGGGTGCCTTCTACGAGAAGATGGACAGTTTCCGCATCGGTGCCGGCAGCGACAGCAAGATCGGGGATGCCAGCCTGGGCATCAAGGTGACGGACGATATCAAGCTGACCCTGCAGGCCATCCATTATGATCAGGCGCTGCCGGCCAACCGGCTGCGCGGCATCCCGGTCACCGATGCCGGCGTCTATCTGGGGCCGATCAGTTGGAACCATAATGAACCGACGGACTATTCCAAACTGACCTCCAACGTGTTGCAGGCCAAGCTGGATGCGCGGATCACCGACAATATCCGTCTGGATGCCGGCATCCGCTGGTTCAAAGCCAATGAACAGCAGAATTATCATGAGCCGCGCGGCACCTATGACAGCAACCGCGATGGCGTGCCGGACATGGTGCGCCGCGAATTCCGCGACCAGCGCCGGAAGGGTGATGCCCTGGCCCTGGCCGCCAACCTGATTGCCGATGCCGAAACGGCCGGCATCCAGCACAAGATCCTGTTCGGTGCCGACTGGTACCGGGAGGATTCGCTGCTGCTGAGCCGCATCGCCCCCACCCAGGCATCCAAGGGGCCGGTACCCGATGCCAGCCTGACCAACCGGGTCTATGGCCTGACCTCGGCCGCCAATTATGCCGCCTATTTCGCCAGCCGTCCTTATGCCCGTACCGAAACCAGGGCCGAGCGCGAAGGCATCTATCTGCAAGACCAGATCAGCCTGACCGAGCAGTGGGACGTGATTGCCGGCCTGCGCTATGACCATTTCACCGACACCAACCGGGTCAATGGTGCCGATTATGCCGATGGGGATTATTCCTGGCGCACCGGCCTGATCTACAAGCCGGTGGAGGATGTGTCGGTCTATGCAAGCTGGTCCACCAGCTTTGAACCGCAGTCCGTGGCCAACCAGGATGGCAGTGCCGGCGGACCGTTCGACCCGGTCACCGGCAAGCAGGTGGAAGCCGGTGTGAAGACGGCCCTGTTCGGTGGGCGTATCCAGGCCAATGGTGCCGTCTACCGCATCGTGCGGGAAAACATGCTGCAGACCGACAGCACCAAGCCGCCGGTCAATGGCGTCAACCCGCTCTCCCCCATTGGGGAGGTGACGTCGAAGGGCTTTGAGCTGGACCTGTCCACCGACATCACGCCGGATTGGGTGTTCACCGCCAATTATGGCTATAACGACACCAAGATCACCGGCACTGTGCCAGGGCAGAGCCTGACCAACGCGGTCGGCAACCGCTTTGCCAATGCGCCGCGCAACAAGGTTGGCTTCTGGACCCGGTATCAGGTGCAGGAAATCAACACCGCCTTTGCCTTTGGCGGGGAATATGTCTCCCAGCGCGTCAGCCTGGGGGGCCAGACCGTGAAGCCCTATACGATCTTCGATGCCTCCATCATCACCGATCTGGGCTTTGCCGAGGCCATGTTCCGGGTGAAGAATATCTTCGACAAGGAATATGCCGCCTCTGGCTTCACCGTGCATAATGGCCACTTCCCCGGTGAGCCGCGCACCTGGTTCATCGAACTGCGCAAGCAGTTCTGATGGCGCGCAAGGGCCGATCCCTCTGGTGGTCTGTCCATGCCTGGGCAGGATTGAAGCTCAGCCTGTTCATGGGCTTCATTCTCGCCACCGGCACGCTGGCCGTCTTTGCAAATGAACTGGACTGGCTGGTGACGCCATCGATGCGGGTGATGCCGCGCGATGCGGCACCCGCCAGTTGGGGCCGGCTGGCCGATGGTGCCCACGACGCCGTGCCGGGCGGCCGGCTGAACAGCCTTTATGCCCCGATCCATCCAGGCTTCGCCGCCGAAGCCTGGATGGATGCCGACGGGCCGCGTCTGGTGCGGGTGTATCTGGACCCCTATACCGGGGCCGCCACCGGCACCGCCCCCTGGTACAATATCCACCGCTTTCTGCGGGAAACGCACCGTCATCTGATGCTGCCCGTGAAGATCGGCGTGCCCATCGTCTGTACGCTGGCCCTGTTGTTGGTGGCCTCCCTGGTCAGCGGCATCGTCACCTACAAGAAATGGTGGCGCGGCTTCTTCAAGCGCCCGCGTAGCGGCGACGGGCGGCGGCTTGCCGGTGACCTGCACCGGCTGGCAGGCCTGTGGAGCCTGTGGTTCACCGCCCTGATCGCCGTCACCGGCCTCTGGTATATGGCGGAGTCGCTGGGGGGAGATGCGCCGGAGCAACCCCGCCCGCCGGTGCTGACCGCCCCCTCCCCCACCCTGGACGGTGCCGCGCTTGACCGGCTGGTGGCGGCAGGGCTGACGGCCTATCCGGGGCTGGATATCCGCGAAATCCGCTTTCCTGCACCCAAGGGTGACCGGGGGCTGATGCTGATGGGGCAGGCCGATGCCTGGCTGGTGCGCGACCGGGCCAACGCCGTCTGGTTGGACCCGGGCAGCGGGGCGGTGCGTCTGGTAACGAAGGGGGAGGAACTGTCCCTCCATCAGCGTATTTCCGAAATGGCCGACCCACTGCATTTCGGCACGCTGGGCGGCTTTGCCACCAAGATTATCTGGTTCTTGGCTGGCCTGGCGCTGACCAGCCTGTCGGTCACGGGCGTGATGATCTACAGCCTGCGTCTGCATAATGGCCGCGCAGGCCCGGCGGTGCCCGCCAATGGCTGGGTCCGGGCCTGGCGCGGCATGGGGGTCTGGGCCTATCCAGCGTTGGGGCTGGTGATCCTGTCGCTGGCATTGACACCGGGGACGATCATGGCAGCGATGGGCTGACGGCGCGCCCGCACTGCCCCGCCTTGCAGCCCCGTCATTTGCATTCGGCGCCGCAATCGCCCATAACCCTTGGCAATCTTGGAACCACCCAAAGCAGCGAAGTACCTCCCATGGGATTTAATTGCGGCATCGTCGGCCTGCCCAATGTCGGCAAGTCCACCCTGTTCAACGCGCTGACCAGCACGGCCGCGGCCGAGGCCGCGAATTACCCGTTCTGCACGATTGAGCCGAATGTCGGCCGCGTCGGTGTGCCCGACCCGCGCCTGGACAAGCTGGTGGTCATCGCCAAGTCGCAGAAGACCGTGCCCACCCAACTGGAATTCGTGGATATTGCCGGTCTGGTGCGCGGTGCGTCCAAGGGCGAAGGGCTGGGCAACCAGTTCCTGGCCAATATCCGCGAAGTGGACGCCATCGTCCATGTGCTGCGCTGCTTTGAAGATGGCGACATCACCCATGTCGAAGGTTCCATCGACCCCGTCCGCGATGCGGAGACGGTGGAGACGGAGCTGATGCTGTCCGACATGGAAAGCCTGGAAAAGCGCCTGCCGCCGCTGCAGAAAAAGGCCAAGGGCGGCGACAAGGACGCCAAGGCCCTGTCCGACCTGATGGAGCGGGTGCTGGCCGTGCTGCGGGAGGGCAAGCCCGCCCGCACGGTGGAGGTCTCCAACGAGGAGCGCGAAGCCTTCAAGCAGATGGCGCTGCTGACCGGCAAGCCCGTGCTCTATGTCTGCAATGTCGAAGAGGAATCGGCCGGCAGCGGCAATTCCCTCTCCGCCAAGGTGGCGGAAATGGCCGCCCGTCAGGGTGCCGGCAGCGTGGTGATCTCCGCCGCGATCGAGGCGGAACTGTCCCAGTTGGCCGAGGCGGACAAGCTGGATTATCTGCAATCGCTGGGGCTGGAAGAGCCGGGCCTGAACCGTCTGATCCGCGCCGGTTACAGCCTGTTGGGCCTGCTGACCTTCTTCACCGTCGGGCCGAAGGAAGCCCGCGCCTGGACCGTGCGCAAGGGTGCCAAGGCCCCGGAGGCCGCCGGCGTCATCCACACGGATTTCGAGCGCGGCTTCATCAAGGCCGAAACCATCGACTATAATTCCTATATCACCCTGGGCGGCGAAGTCGGCTGTAAGGAAGCCGGCAAGATGCGCATGGAAGGCAAGGAATACCTGGTCCAGGATGGTGACATCTTCCATTTCCGCTTCAATGTCTGATACCGGTCGCTGAACAGCACCGAATTTACCGGATGGCCACGGAACCATTCTGTGACCATCCGGTTTAAGTACTTGGGTCATCATGCGATACGCGCTCTTGGTCGCATTGACCGGCGGGTGGGAACAGGGGATAAAATAGCGCTTCAATAAGAATGGAGCCTAATCCCGATGCGTACCCCCGCCCGCATGATTACCGCTGCCTTCGCCGCCGCACTGGCGCTGACCGCCGGTATCTCCGCAGCCCAGGCCGCCGGTGACCCGGCCAAGGGTGAAAAGGTCTTTACCCGTTGCAAGGTCTGCCACGCGGTGGAAGCCAATGCACCCAAGAAGATTGGCCCGCCGCTGCACGGCCTGTTCGGCCGCCACACCGCCAGCATCGAAGGCTTCGCCTATTCCGACGCGCTGAAGAAGGCGGATTTCGTCTGGAGTCAGGATAAGCTGGACCAGTGGCTGACCAAGCCGCAGGCCTTCCTGCCCGGCAACAAAATGGCCTTCCCCGGCGTGCCCAACCCGGAAGATCGCGCCGACCTGATCGCCTATCTGGAACAGGCGACCAAGTAAGGATGGGTCAAGCCGGACCGCCCCGTCGGGGGTGGTCCGGCTTATCTATACCAGCCTCAGGCTGTAACCGACACGGGCACCGGTGCTACCCAGTGGTCGACTTTGCTCAATGCAGCCGCTTCAGATAATCGACCATCATTTTCCGGGTATCCGCATCGCTTTGCACGGCAACGGCAGCGATCAGGGCCTTACGTTTGGCCTTGCCCAGATCACTGGTATAAAAATCCTCCAGCGCCTTCAACGATGGCTCCGGCAGCCGCAGCAGAACGATCATCAGCCTTTGCAGGGCTAGAAATCGTGCGATTTCGTCACGCGGGGGGGACTGGTTCATATCGCCCTCATCACGCGTGCGATGGGTGAACTGCTTTGCGTAACGATCCCGTCCCTCATCGTCCAGCCCCTGCCAAACAGAGGGCTTTTCCCGATAACGCAATGCAGCGGCATCCTGCAGACGCCGCCCTAAAAGGGTGCCTTCCACCTGAAGGTCTGCTGTTGCCATGGCACCGGCCAATGCGTCTATCCGCCCCTTATCCGCACGAACCTCATAGGCATCCGTCGCGGCTTGCAGCAGCTTGCCGGGGTCAATCCTGCTTTCCGCTTCAACGGCTGCCTGGGCCTCGATGAAGTGATTGGCAGCAGGAAGAAATGGGGGAAACTCAGCGCCGCTGGCTGCGACCGCCTTCAGTTCCAGGCGCACCCGCGCCAGCATATCCGTCGTATTGAAGGCTTTCACCACCGACTGACGCAACAAGGCGATATCGGCATCAACACCGGCCCCGAAATCCTTGCGGACCTCCCCGCCAGCAATGTCCACAAGGTCCGGCATGGAACGGTAAAGCGATGCAACCTGCTCCATCTGCATCATTGCTTCGTCGGCCTTGTCCGCTTCCCCTGAACGGGAGCAGCCGGCCAACAACAAAGCTGTCAGCACCAGCAGCAGGCCGGACCATTTCAACACTGACAGTTCCTGACCCCGCATCGTCAGACCCTTGCCGCATCAAGTTGCAGCGGACGCGACGCCTCGGCCAGTCGGTTGAGCGTTGTTTCCGCCCGCACAAGCGCTGGCATTGGGCCATTCTGCCCACCCTGCCAACTGCTGGCGGAGAAAAACTTCTCATTGAAGATGCGGCCGTTCAGTTCATCGATCTTGGACTGCACCACATCGCCCGGCCGGGCGACCCGGATCATCTGCTGCGCATGGACACCCCCCAGGAAGCTGCGGGTGGGGGTTCCGCGCGGATAATCCGGGGCGGAAGGCAATTGCTGGATCGGCCGTTCGCGGGTCCCCAGGGCAGCGGCAATGCCCCCGCCCAGGCTGGCTTCCCGCATCGGGATATCAACCAGAAAATCGGAATCCAGCATGGCCGACATATGCAGCGACAGTTCGATATGGTCGGTCAGCCGTTCCCGTTTGATCTCGTTGACCGGCGGCTTGAACAAGGGCGCCTTCTTCAGGCTGCCCACCAGGATGGCGCGATCCGCTTCCGACAGGGATTTGTCGTCGCGGATGGCAAAGGCGATCTCCATGGCGTAGAGCTGGTTGCTCTCCACATAATTGATCAGATCATTCTGCAGAACGGCCGGATTGGTGACCGCAGGCGTGGGTGCTGAGCGGGTCAGCGTGCCGGCCTTTTCCTCGATATATTTCTTTGCCCTGGCATCGGCCGCATCCATCACGGCCCCCAGGGCGAACATTGCCGCCTTGTTGTTGCTGACCAGATGCAGCGCGTTGAAGGTGCGGTTGAGGTTATTGTTGCAAATGACATTCAGGGCGGCCCGGCTGGCCAGCACGCGCAGGGAGTTGGTGGCAAAGGCTGCCATCAGCACCGTGCTGGACGCGACCGACAAGGCGAGCACGATCATCTCCGCCTTTTCCTTGTCGCTCTTCTCCTGCGCTGCCCAGGTTGCCTTATACTGGTCATGGGCCAGATGATAGGCGCTGGCATAATCGCGGCAGAAAATCCGCCAGCGTATGGCCTTGGACTCCAGCTCATCCAGATAATTGCGGATAATGTCACTCATGGCGGTTCCCCGTCCTGAGAAGGCGCCGGGCAGGCGCAAGTGAAGGGCTCGCCCTTTATTCCTGCACCGGCGACGGGGGAGCAAGAAAGCGGGGGCGGTACAGCCGTTTGGGGCGCTCCTACCCCTTCCGGCTCAGCGCCGGTTCAGTAATCCCATTCGAACTGCACGCCCACCTTGCTTTCCGTGCCCAGTTCGCCACGCGCCTTGATATGCTGGGTGATGCCATATTCAACCGTGGCCTTGCTTTCGCCCGTGCCCAACTGCTGCTCCACCCCGACATAGAGATTCTCCCCGATATAGCGGCCGGCAGCGACGGTGCCGGCCCCGGTGCCATCCTCCGATCCGCGGAATTCCAGCCGGTCGACGCCGAGCGAGCGTTTGACGTTATCCACCAACCCCGGCCCGCCACCGAACAGGCCGGTCAGTTGCGCGGCACTCTGGGCCAGTTGCAGCGCCTCCAGGGCCGACAATTGACCGGCACCCCGGTTAAACAGCAGCCGGGCCAGCACTTCATCCTCCGGATAGGGCGGCTGGGAGCTGAGCTTGACGCTGGGCTTGGACGGGCGGCCGCCGATGGCGACAATGGCCGTCAACTCACCGCGCTGGGTGCGGGCTTCCACATCCAGGGTCGGGTCCAAGCTGCCATCAAAGGTAATGTTGGACCGGGCAATGGTGAAGGTCTGGCCCAGCAAGGCCAGATCGCCCTTCACCAGGGAGATGGGACCGGAAACGCTGGGATCATCCAGCGTCCCCCGCACCTTCAGGGAGGCTTTCAGTTCCGCATCCAGCCCCCGGCCGGAGACATAGAGGCGGTTGGGCGCCTCCACATCCACTTCCAGCCGCACCACCAGCGCCTTGGGCGGGGCGCCCGCCGGCTGTGCCACCGCAGAACTGGCGCCCGCCGGCGGGGCAATGCGGCGGGGATGGTTGATCTCCACCACCGGCAGATCGGCCACAGAGGTCGGCAGCTTGTCGGGGATGCGGACATGCGCCTCCTCCACATCCACCCGTCCGGCCACCAATATGTCGGTCAGCGTGCCGGTGACGGCGATGGCCGCCCCGGCCGTCGCCTCCACCATGTCGATCTGGGCTAGCCTGGCCTTGCGCGCCGTCAGTTTCAGGTCGATCTGCCGGTCACCCCGCTCCGGCCGGAAGCCGATGGAGCCGGCCAGGCTGACCTGCCCGCCGCCGGGCGTCTTGCCATCAAAGCTGCGGATCACCAGCCCTTCCGGATCGCCCTGCATCAGCGCGGTGATATCAGTGATCCGCGTGCCCCATTCCTGGTTCTCATAAGAGGCCCCCTGCAGCTCCACCGTGCCGGAAAGCTGGCGGTGGGCCAGTGTGCCGGCCAGCGAGAGATCCACCTTCATCTGGCCGCCCAGCCGGTCCCCGCTGCCGGCCAGGAAATCGTTGAAACGGTTCAATGCCATATCCCCTTCCAGCCGGCCGCTGATCGGCTGATCGTCGGGCAGGGAAATGGCCGTGGCATTGCCATCCATCACCAGGGGCAGTTCCCCGCGCGCTGTCAGCCCAACACCGCCGCCCTGGCTATCCAGCTTGGCGGTCAGGGCCACACGGCCGTGCCGCCAGGTGGCGGCCAGTTCGGCCCCCAGCGGCGCCGGCCCCTTTTCCACCGGCGGGGTGATGGAAAAGCGATCCAGCTTCAGTGACAAAGTACCTTCCGGTGCCGCCACCGTGCCGCCGATGCTGGCCGTGCCGTTCAGTTCCCCATAGAGTGTCAGGGTAGGATCGATGATGCGGGCCCAGGTCAGCGGCACCTTCACCATCTCCGCCCGCGCCGAGAGGGCGCGGCGGTTCAGGTCGGCATTCATCACCACCCGGCTGTCACCGGAGACGAGGGCCAGATCCTTCACCCGCACCACACCCGTGCCATAGGCCAGTTCCGCCGGCTGCGCCGTCTGGAACCCGGTATCGCCATAGGAACCGGTGAAGCGCGACAGCAGCAGGCGCAGCATCACCCCACCACCTTCCTTGTTCTCCGGCGTGGAGAAGGTGCCGGCCAGGGAGACCTTCACCGGCGCGGACGCCTTGCCGGACAGGTCCAGGGTCACCGCTGTGCCGGTCAGCGGACCCTTGGCGGTGGCGGTCAGCGTATCGACATGGGCATTGCCGGGATCAATGCCCTTGGCTTGTAGGCTGACATCCAGCACCGGCTTGGCCAGCGCATCCTCCACCTTGCTGTCCACCGCCACGGCGGCAATGCGCTGGCCATGCCAGCGGCGCCAGATTTCCTTAAAATCAGCGGTGAACAGAACCTGTTGCTGACCCCGTTGGACGGCCAGATCCAGGCTGAACCGGCCATTGCCCCAGACCTCATCCCCGGCAATGTAGCCGATGATGCCCAGGTCCGGCACCGTCCCGGTCAGCTTGCCTTCCGCCGTGCCGGTGGACAGGTTGGCATGGATGCCGCCATCGATGCGGTTGATACCGATCACGGCGGACAGATTGTCCAGCGCCAGCCGGTCACCCTCCAGCGCGATATCGCCATTGGCGGCGACGCGCTGGCCGATGACGCTGGTTTCCGCTGACAGGGTGCCACGCGCTGATTTCGGCCCGCCCTGACCGGTGAAGGTGACCTGCGCCGCCCCCACCTGCAACCCATCCAGCACCAGATTGCTGCCATCCAGCCGCAGGGCCAGCCGGGTCGCCCCCTCCGGTCCTTCCGCCTTGATGCTGGCGGTCACACCGCCCGCCATGGCCATGCCCAGGGCAGGCCCCAGGGGGGAGAGATCATCAATCTTCGCCGTCAGATCGCTGGTCAGGCGCTGGCCCGCCAGCGCCACCGCGCCGCGCAGGTCCAGATGCGGGCTGGTCAGCACCAGATCGCGCAACTGAATTTCCTTGCCGGCAGACAGGGTGACCGACAGATCGGTGGTCGCCCCCAGCAACGCGTCGGCGGCCGGTGTGGCGGTTTTCAGGCCGCGGCCACGCGCCTTGATGCTGGCCGTCAACTCCCCGCCCACCTGTTTCAGGGTGACATCCGCTGCCAGCGCCCCCGACAGGTCACGTCCGGCCAAGGGCGACAGGGTGGAAAGATTGGGGCTCTCCAACACCAGATCGGCCTGACCTGCCGTCCCCCATTGGGTGAAGGCACCCTTGCCGCTGGCCTTCAGCAGCGGGCCATCCAGGGACAGGCTGGCAATCGTGATGCTTTGCTGCGGTACCCGGATATCGCCGGTCAGGGCCAGCGTGCCACGTTGGTTGGTGATGCCGCCGCCGCGCATCCCTTCCAGCGCACTGGTCAGATCCAGCACGATACGATCAAGCGAGCCTTCGGCCGCCGCCGTGCCTTTCAAGGTCACGCTGTCGGCACCGAATTCAGCAAAACGCGGGGCCATCACGGTAAAATCCGTCACCAGCTTGGGCACCTGCGGCGTGCCGGTCATGGTGACGGTGCCCCGCGCCGTCTCGAAATAGCGGGTCTCGCCCAGAAAGGCGTGCAGGGCCGATTCCGCCGGCACCTGGATCAAGGTGCCCAGATTGACCGCCTTGGTCGTCAGATTGTAAGCACCGCCGCCGGCCAGCGTACCGGCGGCGATCTGGATGGAGACACCATCCAGCACAATCTCCTTGCCGGGATGGATCAGCCCGCCGGCCCCCAGCTTCAGTTCAGGCCCGACCAGGGCGCGCCAACGGGCCGGCAACAGGGCCTGGATATTGCCATCGGCCTCCAGCCCGAAGGTCAGCTTGTCGGCCGCTGGGCGGATGCGGGCCTGGGCCCGGCCATTCACCACATCGCCCGCCTTGGCGGACAGGTTGCCCGTCCAGTCGGTCAGCGGGCCATCGCCCTCCAGCGTCACGGTGAAGGCGGGGCGGCCGGGAATATCCAGCAATTCCGCCACCAGACCATTTTCCGGTTCCGCCGCTACGGCGGCCAGCTTCAGCCGGCTTCCCGGTTGGTAGAAGGCATCCAGGGTCAAGGTGCCCGGCCGGTCATCGATCCGGGCCACGTCCAGATGCACATTCCCACCCGGTGCCCCCGCCGGGATATCGGCGCGGCCATCCAGTTTCAGCAAAGCCGGCGATCCGCCCAGCAGATCGGGGCCCAATTCCGCCCTGCCCACGGCCAACTGCCGCAGATCGATCGCCACCGGCAGGCGGAACGGGGGGGCCTTGGGGTCTTCCGGCGCCGACGAGGCGGGCACGGGCTGGCGGGCGAGCGCCACCCTGTCGGCCGTCAGCGCCTCCACCGACACCCGGCGGGACAGCAGTGCCCAGGGCGACCAGGCCAGCCGGGCACCTTCCACATTCAGCCAGACACCCTGGGCATCCGCCATGGTCAGCCGGGTCAGGCGCAGGTCAAACAGGTTGCCACTGGCCCCTTCCAGCCCCAGCCCGGGCACGGATTGGCGGGCCTGCGCCAACACGAAATCCCGGCCCGATCCGGTACCCAGCCAGATGATGGCGACGGTGAAAACCAGCACGGCCAGCCCGATCAGGCTGGCGAAACCGGCGGCGATCCAGGCCAGCGGTGAGCGCATGTTCATTCCCTCCCCGCCTTTGCTTAAAAGGCCTGACCGATGCTGACATAAAGCTGGAAGGCATTATCGCCCTTCCGGCGGTTCAGCGGCACGGCGGCATCCACCCGGATCGGGCCGATGGGTGTGTAATAGCGCCCGCCGATACCGGCGGCATAGCGCAAGCCCTCCCCGAAATCGGGATATTCGGTGGTGTAGACATTGCCGGCCTCGACAAAGGGCACGATGCCGATATTTTCCGTCACCTTGACGCGCATCTCCGCCCCCAGTTCCAGCAGCGAGACGCCGCCGGTGGGGTTACGCTCCGCGTCCAGCGGGCCAACCTTCTGATAACCATAGCCGCGGATGGACCCGCCACCGCCGGCATAGAAACGCTTGTCGGCCGGCACATCCAGCAGCCCGCCGCCCAGCACCGCGCCATAGACCCCGCGCAGCGCCCCGACATAGCGGCCATTGCCGGAGAAATCATGATAGGCGGAACCGTTCAGCCGCCCGATGACAAAGCTGTTGCTGTCCCCCAGCGCCGCCCAATAGGGGGTGACCGTACCGGACAAACGGAAGCCTGCTGTCGGGTCCAGCAGGTTGTTGCTGCGATCCCAGGTCAGCACCAGGGGAAATCCCAACAGCGTGTTGGTCGTGGTCTGCAAACTCTCTTTGACCTTGGATTGTTCGGCGGTGACGCCCAGGCTGCCGGTCAATTGCTTGGAAAAGCGCCGATTGACGGCGGCGGTGAAGACCAGCGCGTCACGGCGATAGGCATCGGGCCGCTCCGACACCGCCTCGGCCGTCAGGTTGAGTGACTGGCGGCGGGAGAGGAAATCCGGCTCTTTGTAGGTGGTGATCAGGCGGTAATCCAACTCCTTGACGTCGGTGGTGGTGCCGCGCCGGCCGACGCCGGCAATCTCCGCCCCCACCCGGAACTGTTCCGCCCCGCCCAGCAGATTACGATGGCCCCAATAGGCATTGGCGCCAAAGCCATCCTCGGTGGAATAGGCTGAGCCGAAGCCGACATAGCGCATTTCCCGTTCCTGCACATCCACCAGCACGGGGGCCTGGTTCTGCGCGTCGGGCTGATCCTCCAACCGCATCCGGACAGAGGAGAAGACACCCAGTTCCGCCAGGGCCTGACGCCCCTCCTCCATGGTGGCGGGGTTGTACTGATCCCCCTGTCGCCAGGGTAGACGGCGCATCACGGCGCGGTTTTCCACATCCTGCAGCCCGGTGATGCTGACCGGGCCGAAGGCGACGCGGGGGCCGGGATCGACCTTGAAATTCACCTCCATCGTCTGGCTGGCATGGTCGACCACCAGCTTGCGATCCAGGGTGCGGGCATAGGCATAGCCCTTTTCGGCGAAACGAGGGACGATACGGCCCTCCGCCTCCAGGATTTGCGGCCCGTCCGCCGGTGCCCCCTCGGCCAACCCCAGTTCTGCCGCCGTCACCGTCTGTTCCGGCAGCGGCACATCGGTGGGACCGGACAGGGTGACCTTGGCGATCTTGTAGCGCTCCCCCCGTTCCACGTGGATCACCACCTTGGCGGGGCTGTTCTCCACATCGATTTCCAGGTCCAGGATGGCATCGTAATAGCCCGTGGAGCGCAGGGCGGCGACCATGCGGTCCAGATCGGCATCGGCCCGCCGGCGCAGACCGATGGGCGATGGCGGCGGCTCATCCTTCAAAGAGACCAGGCGGGAGACATCGTTCAGCAGGTCGCGCAGCGCCGGACGGTCATCAACCCCCTTGATCTCCACCTCATAGGGCGTCTGCTGGGCCATAACAGGCGCGACCGCCAGCAGCGATACACCGGCCAGGGCCGACAGCAGGAACCGTTTACTCATCTTCCACATTTCCCAATGGCTTCGGGCTTGGCGCCTATGGTGGCAGGTGACGACGGTCGGCACCAGACGGAACCCGTAACGCCTTGGAGCTACATCTTGTTGCATAAGGGAATGACAGGATGCGACTTAAGGTTAGGTGATACCAGGCGTCATTGAAACTCGTCAGCCAACTGTACGTCCCATACCTCAGGAGAGGTTTATAGGGTCGGTGAACACAATATTCGAAACACCAGACTCCCGCCGTCACAGAAATTTCACCCACGCCGCGCGCAAGGCAGCCCGGCAGGATGCGCCCTATGCGGTGACCGGGCGCTTGATTATATTGCGCCGCGACAGACACGCCCGTCACCTGACCCGTGGCCATTGACGCCACCGGTCCAGTGGCGGGCATTTTTCGTGCGCGAACCTCTTTCCGGCGGATCAGGAATGGGCGGCGCGCTCAGGACAGATTCAGGGCCCCACATGGAATTGCGCAATATCGCCATCATCGCCCACGTCGACCATGGCAAGACCACCCTGGTGGACATGCTGTTGAAGCAGTCGGGCACGTTCCGCGAAAACCAGCAGGTCGCCGAACGCGCCATGGACAGCAACGACCTGGAGCGTGAGCGCGGCATCACCATCCTGGCCAAGTGCACCTCCGTTGTTTGGAACAACGTGCGCATCAACATCGTCGATACCCCCGGCCACGCCGATTTCGGCGGCGAGGTGGAGCGTATCTTGAACATGGTGGACGGCGTCTGCCTGCTGGTGGATAGCGCCGAAGGCCCGCTGCCGCAGACCAAGTTCGTGCTGGGCAAGGCACTGAAGCTCGGGATGCGCCCGATGGTGATCGTCAACAAGATCGACCGTCAGGACGCGCGCCCCGACGAAGTGCATAACGAGATTTTCGACCTGTTCGCCTCGCTCGACGCCAGCGACGAACAGCTCGACTTCCCCACCCTGTTTGCTTCCGGCCGCAATGGCTGGGCCGTGAACAACCTGGATGACGAGCGCAAGGATCTGACCCCGCTGTTCGAGCTGGTGGTCAACCATGTGCCGGCGCCGAAGGTGGACAGCGCCGATGCGCCGTTCAAGATGCTGGCGACCACCCTGGAAGCCAACCCCTATCTGGGCCGCATCCTGACCGGCCGCATCCAGTCCGGTCGCGTCAAGACCAACATGGCCATCAAGGCACTGACCCGTGACGGCAAGCTGATCGAACAGGGCCGCGCCTCCAAGGTGCTGGCCTTCCGCGGTCTGGAACGCGTGCCGGTGGACGAGGCGCAGGCTGGTGACATCGTCGCCATTGCCGGTCTGGTGAAGAGCACGGTCGCCGACAGCATCGTGGAAATGAGCGTGGATGAGCCGCTGGCCGCCCAGCCGATCGATCCGCCGACGCTGGCCATGACCTTCTCGGTCAATGACAGCCCGCTGGCCGGTCGCGAAGGCGACAAGGTCACCAGCCGCATGATCCGTGACCGCCTGTTCCGCGAAGCGGAAGGCAATGTCGCCCTGCAGATCCGCGAAACCGCCAATGCCGACGCCTACGAAGTGGCCGGCCGTGGTGAATTGCAGTTGGGCATCCTGATCGAAACCATGCGTCGCGAAGGCTTCGAGCTGTCGATCAGCCGTCCGCGCGTGGTGATGCAGACCGACGAGAACGGCCAGAAGCTGGAGCCGATCGAGGAAGTCGTCATCGACGTGGATGAGGAATTCTCCGGTGTGGTCGTTCAGAAGCTGAACGAGCGCAAGGGCGAAATGCTGGAGATGAAGCCCTCGGGCGCCGGCAAGCTGCGTCTGGTATTCCATGTGCCGTCGCGTGGCCTGATCGGCTATCAGGGCGAATTCCTGACCGACACCCGGGGCACCGGCGTCATCAACCGCCTGTTCGCCGACTACATGCCCTACAAGGGCGCCATCCCGGGCCGCCGCAACGGCGTGCTGATCTCCAATTCCGATGGCGAGGCCGTGGCCTATGCCCTGTGGAACCTGGAAGATCGCGGCCCGATGATGATCGAACCCGGCTGGAAGGTTTACGAAGGCATGATCGTGGGTGAGCATACCCGCGAGAATGACCTGGAAGTGAACGTCCT
This sequence comes from Azospirillum sp. RU38E, assembly GCA_943370215.1. GTDB lineage: Bacteria > Pseudomonadota > Alphaproteobacteria > Azospirillales > Azospirillaceae > Niveispirillum. Next base: position 20,588 of record CALRQC020000018.1, on the reverse strand, counting down.
GAAGGGCAAGAAGCTGACCAACATCCGCACCACCAGCAAGGACGAAGCCGTCACGCTGACGCCGCCGATCCGCATGTCGCTGGAAAAAGCCCTGTCCTACATTCAGGATGACGAGCTGGTGGAAGTGACGCCGAAGTCCATCCGTCTGCGCAAGAAGATGCTGAACCCGAACGACCGCAAGCGCGCCGAGCGTGCGGCCGAAGCTGTGTAAGGCTTACCGGTTTCGCTGAAATGAAAAGCCCCCGCCGGAGTGATCCGGCGGGGGCTTTTTCTTTGGCGTAAAAGGAAATGATGGCGGTGCTCACGCCTCCAGCAGCAATTCCCCATGGTCGCGCACGCGCTTCATCATGCTGGCCTTCAGCTTGTTCAGCGCGCGGGTTTCAAGCTGGCGCACGCGTTCCTTGCTCACCCCCAGTACGCGGCCCAGTTCTTCCAGCGTAGCACCTTCATCACGTAGACGGCGTTCGGCGATGATCTGGCGTTCGCGCGGGCTGAGTTCGCCCAGCGCTTCTGCCAGCCAGTGGGAGCGCATCCGCCCGTCGCGCATCCCGATCACCACATCTTCCGGTGAGGGGCGGTTATCGGCCAGCAGGTCCTGCCACTCCCCCTCGCCGGCCTCGCTCAGCGGGTTGTTCAGCGACTGGTCGGCTGCGGCCAGCCGCTGTTCCATCGTCTCCACCTCGCGGGCATCGACATTCAGGGTCTGGGCGATCTGCGCCCGGTCCTCATCGCTCAACCCCGTGGCAGAGGGGTTGCCGGCGATGCGGGCGCGCAGGCGGCGCAGGTTGAAGAACAGGGATTTCTGCGCCGCCGTGGTGCCGGTGCGCACGATGGACCAGTTGCGCAGCACATAATCCTGGATGGCGGAGCGAATCCACCAGGCGGCATAGGTGGAAAAGCGTACATCGCGTTCCGGTTCAAACCGGCTGGCCGCCTGCATCAGCCCGACATTGCCTTCCTGCACCAGATCGCCCATCGGCAACCCGTAATTGCGGAAGCGCGTGGCGGTGGCGATCACCAGACGCGTGTATGAGCGCACCAGTTCATGCAGCGCCCGCTGGTCCCCCTTGTCGCGCCAGCGCCGGGCCAGATCCAGCTCATGATCGCGTTCCAACAGCGGTTGTTTCATCGCCTGGCGGATGAAGGCGACATTGGCACGCTGGGTTTCGGGATCGTCGATATGGGCCACAGGGAACCTCCGCTCGTATCCGTGTCGCGGCGGGTTGGCCGCCGTCAGATGCGATTGATACGGGGGGAGATTCCGGCTGGATCACCTCTGTTACAGAAAAATTATTCCGAGAGCCATGATACATGGCTCTCGGTCTGTTCATTTTCCCTCGGACGCCGGGCGCTGCCTCCGGCAGCTCGGGCTTGCGCAGGCACGTGCCTGCGGGCCAGCGGTCGCTGGCCTCCAAGAGCCATGAAATATGGCTCTTGGATTACTCCGGGTCCGGCGCCTTGGTGCGCATGGTGACGAATTCCTCCGCCGCTGTCGGGTGCAGGCCGATGGTGCGGTCGAAATCCTGCTTGGTGGCGCCCATATTCATCGCCACGGCGATGGCCTGGATCATCTCCGGCGTGTCCGATCCCACCATGTGGCAGCCGATCACCTTCTGCGTGGCCCGGTCCACCACCAGCTTCATCAAGGTGCGCTGGTCGCGGCCGGAAAGCTGGTGGCGCATCGGCTTGAAGCTGCTGCGGTAAATATCCACCTCCCGCCCCAGCCGGGCGCGGGCCTGTTCTTCCGTCACGCCGATGGTGGCCACGGGCGGGATGGAGAAGACGGCGGTGGGGATATTGTCGTAATTCACATCGCGCGGGCGGTTGCCATAGAGCCAGTCGGCCAGCACATGGCCTTCCGCCAGGGCCACCGGCGTCAGGTTGATGCGGTTGGTGACATCCCCCAGGGCATAGATGCTGGGCACGCTGGTCTGGTACTGGTCATTCACCTTGATGGCGCCATTGCCATCCAGTTCCACGCCGACATTTTCCAGCCCCAGCTTGGCCGTCATCGGCTTGCGCCCGATGGCATAGATTACCGCGTCGCAGGGCAGCGGGGTGCCATCGCTCAAGGTGGCAACCAGACATTCATCGGTCTTCTCGATCCGCTCCACCACCGTGTTCAGGCGCAGGTCGATGCCGGTCTTCACCAGTTCATCCGTGACAAAGGTACGGACATCGCCGTCAAAGCCGCGCAGAATCTGGTGGCCCCGGTAAAGCAGCGTCACCTCTGCCCCCAGTCCCTTGAACAGGCTGGCAAATTCCAGGGCGATATAGCCGCCGCCGGCCACCACCACCCGGCGGGGGAAGCGGGGCAGATGGAACACCTCGTTCGACGTGATGCCATATTCCTTGGCCCCCGGCTGGCCCGGCAGTTCCGGCCAGCCGCCGGTGGCGATCAGGATGCGTTCAGCCGTGATATGCTGGCCGTTCACTGCCACCGTATGCTCATCCACGATGGTGGCCCGGCCGTCAAACAGGGTGACGCCAGCCCCTTCCAGCAGACGGCGATAGATGCCGTTGAGCCGCCCGATCTCCTTATCCTTGGCGGCGATCAGGGCCGGCCAGTCATGCACCCGCTTGTCCACGCTCCAGCCGAAACCGGCCGCATCCTCGAACGCGTAGGCATATTCGGCGGCATAGACCAGCAGCTTCTTGGGCACACAGCCGACATTCACGCAGGTGCCGCCATAATAGCGTTCCTCCGCCACCGCCACGCGGGCGCCACGCTGGGCGGCGATACGCGCGGCGCGCACCCCGCCGGAACCGGCACCGATGGTGAAAAGATCGAAATCATAGCTGGCCATGGCGGGCGCTCATCCTTGGGGTCGCGTCGGGAAGCGGGAATCCTCAATGCGCACAATTGGGCAACCGGGCAAGCGCTTTCCAGCCCCGCAGGGCGGATTTGCGCCACCGATGCCCTGCCGCGCGGGACAAAAATCAATTGTATGACATATTGTCTGCCCGTACCTTGCCCCCAGCACCCAGAACAAGAATGGCGGGAGGCCCCATGATGCGATGTCTGTTTCTGGCCCTGGCGGGGCTTCTGGTCCTGGCCCCGGCCAGCCCTGCGCCGGCCCAGGAGGTCACCCCACGCCCTCGCGTGCTGGTGCTGACCGATATTGAGAATGAACCGGATGATGCCCAGTCGCTGATCCGCTTCCTGACCTATGCCAACCAATGGGACATTGAAGGGCTGATCGCCACCACCTCCATTCATCTGCCCGACCATGTGGCGCCGGACCGCATCCGTCAGATCATTGCCACCTATGGCACGGTGCGGGACAATCTGCTGCGACATGAACCGGGATATCCCACGGCCGAACAATTGCTGGCCGTGGTCAGCCAGGGGCCGCCCGTCTATGGCATGAAGGCGATAGGCCAAGCGCTTTCCCCCGGCGCCCGGCAACTGATCGCGGCGGCGGACAAGGCGGATGACCGGCCCCTCTGGGTGCTGGTCTGGGGCGGGGCGAACACGCTGGCCCAGGCCCTGGCAGAGGTGAAACAGCAGCGCAGCCCGGCAGAGCTGGACCGCTTCATCGCCCGTCTAAGGGTCTATGCCATTTCCGATCAGGATGATGCCGGCCCCTGGCTGCGACGCAGTTTCCCCAACCTGTTCTATATTGCCAGCCCCGGTATGCATACGGGCGGCGGCTATCACATGTCCACCTGGGTGGGCATCAGTGGCGACCGGTTCCTGGGGCGGTTCGCCGGGGGCGATTTTTCCCTGGTATCCCTGGAATGGCTGGAAAAGAACATCATGGCCAAGGGACCGCTGGGGGCGATCTATCCCAAACCGATCTATATCATGGAGGGGGACACGCCCAGCTTCCTCTATCTGATCCAGAATGGCCTAGGTGACGCCGAGCATCCTGATTGGGGAAGCTGGGGTGGACGTTATGAATTCTATACCCCGCGCCTGCGCAAATGGTTCCTGGCACCAGAAGAACGCCCTTTCTGGACCGACGCAGAAGATGAGGTGCTGGGGGCGGATGGCCAATGGCACACCAGCAACAAGGCCAGCATCTGGCGCTGGCGCGAAGCCTATCAGAATGATTTCGCCGCCCGCATGGATTGGACCGTCAAGCCCTATGATCAGGCCAACCACCCACCCAAACCGGTTCTGAACCATCCGGCCCGACTGACAGCACGGATAGGCGACCGTGTGACCCTGGATGCCAGCGCCAGCAGCGACCCCGATGGCGACAGCCTCAGCTATCAATGGTTCATCTATGGGGAGGCGGGCAGCTTTACCACCGCCACTGACCGTACCGGCAGCCTGGGCAGCATTGAAAATGCTGACAAGCCGCAGGCCGTGCTGGTGGTGCCATCAAAGCGCGTGGCGCGGACGGGCGACCTGCATGTGATCCTGGCTGTTACCGACAATGGCAGCCCATGGCTGACCCGCTACAAGCGGGTGATCATCGCGGTGACGCCCTAAGGGATGAAGGCTGGTCGGTATGGCAACAGCCGTACCGACCGCCCATCACTACCATTTGCGCTCGGTTTTCAGGCCACCGGAATTCAGCGCATCCAGAAAGGCGTTGCCCGTGCTCTTGCCCGCCCCCCGCACCATGCGCGGGTTGGGGCGACGTTGCGCCTGTTCCATCACCTTCACCGCCGTGGCGGTGGCATCATTTTCCACCCGGCGGCGCACATCGCCATCCAGCGATTCGAAAGCCTGACGGGCGAACAGCAGGGCGTTTTCCGAGCGGCTTTCCACCACTTGGCGCAGCGCATTGGCCGCCATCAGGCATTCCAGCCGGTCAGGGCCTGTCACATCATCCAGCACGCCAGCCAGAATCCCAATCGCCTCCAGGGTCTTGGGATCGTTCAACTCCACAGACATCGCTTCATCACAATGGTTGGGCCCAAGGGCACAGCATATAGTCCCATTCTGTGGCGAAATACGCAACGGACTCTGTGCCGCGCAGCAGGGGCATGGCAGGTGTGGCGTAAATCCCTGCTTTACAGGAAAAGGGCTTCGCGGCATGGTCCCGCCCCATGATCACCAAGCGCCCCACCACCACTACCACCAAAACCACCACCCTTCGGGGCGGTGCTGTTGGTGTGCGCGTGGCTGGATAAGGCCAGTGACATAACGCCAAACGGTCCCGCCGGGTAAGGTCGGGGCCGCTTTCCAGGCGAAACGGAACCCCGACCAGACGGCACCCCTAGCCACACTGAAGGGTTCCTGATCATGAATATTCCCGCCCATTCCGCCCGCCCCCTGAATGTCGCCGTTGTCGGTGCTACCGGTGCCGTGGGCGTTGAAATCCGCCAGTGCCTGGAAGAAAGCGGCCTGAACCTGGGCGAAGTCCGCCTGCTGGCCTCCCCCCGTTCTGCCGGACAGAAGGTGCCGTTCGCCGGGGGCGAACTGGTGGTGCAGGCGCTGGATGAGAACAGCTTCCACGGTATTGATTACGCCCTGTTCTCCGCCGGCAGCGGCATTTCCAAGCAATATGCGCCGGCAGCCGTGGCAGCGGGTGCGGTGGTGATCGACAATTCATCCGCGTTTCGCATGGAAGAGGCCATCCCCCTGGTGGTGCCGGAGGTGAACCCGCAGGCCATCCCGGCCAAGCCGGGCGTGATTGCCAACCCCAATTGCGTGGCCATCATCGCCACTGTGCCGCTGGCGGCCCTGGACCGCCGCCATCGCATCCGCCGGCTGAACATCGCCACCTATCAGGCCTCCAGCGGGGCCGGGGCGGCGGCGATGGAGGAATTGCGCGCCGCCACGGCAGCCTATCTGGCCGGGGAAGCCTATCCGCCGCGGGTGATGAAGCACCCCTATGCCTTCAACCTGTTCAGCCATGATGCCGGCATCAACCCTGATACCGGCTATAATGGCGAAGAGGAAAAGGTGGTGGAGGAGACGCGCAAGATCCTGGCCCGCCCCGATCTGGCGATTTCCATCACCTGTATGCGCGTGCCGGTGCTGCGCGCCCACACCATGGCCATCAGCGTGGAGTTTGAAGAGGTGGTGTCGCCGGAGGCGGTGAAGGCCCTGCTGGCCGATGCCCCCGGCGTGCGGCTGGTGGATGACTGGGCCGCCAACCATTTCCCCATGCCCAACGAGGCATCGGGCCAGGGCGATGTGCTGGTGGGCCGCATCCGCCGCGACATTGGCGACCCGTCCGGCCGTTCCGTGGCGTTGCTGCTGGCCGGCGACCAGTTGCTGAAGGGGGCGGCACTGAACGCGGTGCAGATCCTGCAGCGGCTGGTGGGGTGATCCGCGTGATCCGGATGACAGAGGGGGCGGCACAAGGCCGCTCCCCTTGTGGGAATTATGATGAAAACTACTTATTGGTGTAATTCATTTGCACTTTAAAGTTTTGAAGCCTATGCTCTCCACACAATAAAACATTCCAGGAGAGAGGTTTCCCATGTCTTTCTCTCGTCTCACGCTGGGCAGCGTCCTGCTGCCGGTAATGATGGCGTTTGCCTCGCCGGTCGGTGCCGCCGATCCATCCTTCGGGGTTCCGTTACCAAATCCGAGTATTCCCGGCTATAACTTCCCGGAACCGGAACCGACCATTCTGGGCTGGGTGAACAACCAGCCCGCGCAATCATCCAATATCTATCTGCATGGCTGGGGGCTCTGGACGTCGCTGAACATGCCCAGCGGTGAACCGGCCTTTGGCCTGCCCAATGCCCCCGTCTATCTGACCTGGGCCTCCAAGCAGGAACTGGAGATGCTGACCCAGAAGCAGGTGGCCACCAACCTTGAAAACAAGGCTCTGGTCAAACGTCAGCTTTCACTGGGACCTGTGACCCAGCAGCTCAAATTTGGTATCCGAAGCACGGGACACAAAGCCGTCGCTACACCAACCGGTGGCACCGAAAAGGCAGCGGCCCCGACAGTGGCAACCCCGGACACAGCGGTTTTTGAAACCGTATCCTATAGCCCGGATGCCTCGAACTGGATCCTGCAAAACGGGCTTTTCAAGCTATCGACCTTCAAGAAGCTCTACGCCGAGAAGCAGCAGGAAATCCCAGTCTTCCCGAACACGGCCATTTCCTTGAAGCCCGTCTACAAGGTGATTGCCAAGAACGGGGGTAATCTCGTCAATGGGCGCTATTACGCCATGCCGGCCTGGCCCGGCACACCGGAAGTAACCCCTAATATTATCAAGAACGGCTTTCCTGAGAAGAACTGGAATGCTGGCTGTGTCTATGTAGACATTCAAAATAACGGCTCTTCCACCGCCAAAGGAACAGATGCCAGTTGTTCAAATCCGACAACTGACAGCACCTATGGCCTGGGCGATTTCGTAAATATTCCTGTCACTGCTGACAATCTCTCACAGATGCAGGTGGTCGATCAGAGTGTGGCTATCGGCGACACACTGATCCTGGTGGCGATGCACGTCACCTCACGCGAAATTACCGAATGGACCTGGCAGACCTTCTTCTGGACACCCGATCCGGTCAATCCGCCCAGCCCCAGTGACAAGGTGATCGCGGCAGCCCGCCCGCTGGGCCAATTGAATGGTGCGCCCGCCCATTATGCAGCCAGCTTTGCCTATCAGATGATCGCGCCCAACCAGCCCGTGGATGGCGGCAATAATCTTGGCACGCCGGTGGTTGGCTATAATCCTTACCTGGAGTCGGGCTTCAGTGCCAAAGTCTTCGGGATGAGTGTACCGGTGGTCGATCCGAAGACCGGTCAGGAATGGGTTGGCAAGGTTGGCGTGCAGACCAATTGCATGACCTGCCACGCTCTGGCAGCCGTTGCCCTGCAGGGTAAGGGCACACCTTATGCCACCGATTTCTACATTCCGCGCAATGACCCGGTTTTCAAAGGCACGGTGCAGGCCGATTTCCTCTGGTCCATCGCCGATGTGGTGAGCGCACAGCAGCAGCAGAAGAAGAAGCAATAGGGTCGGGTAAAAGCAAACGGGCGGCAGGCTGCCCTGCCGCCCGTTCTTGCCCCCAACGTCAGTGATGATCGTCGGGCACCGGCCGGTCGGACAGATAGACCTGCCCGCCCTTTTCCTTGAAAGCCACCGACATTTCCGCCATGCCGGCTTCGGCCTCCTGCGCCGCCGCATAATCACGCACTTCCTGCGTGATCTTCATGGAGCAGAATTTCGGCCCGCACATGGAGCAGAAATGCGCCAGCTTGGCCCCTTCCGCTGGCAGGGTCTGGTCGTGGTACTTCTCCGCCGTTTCCGGGTCCAGCGACAGGTTGAACTGGTCGCGCCAGCGGAACTCAAACCGGGCGCGTGACAGGGCGTCGTCACGTTCCTGTGCACCCGGATGGCCCTTGGCCAGATCGGCGGCATGGGCGGCCAGCTTATAGGTGATCACCCCCACCTTCACATCATCGCGGTCGGGCAGGCCCAAATGTTCCTTGGGCGTGACATAGCAAAGCATGGCCGTGCCGAACCAGCCGATCATCGCCGCGCCAATACCGCTGGTGATATGGTCATAGCCCGGCGCGATATCCGTGGTCAGCGGTCCCAGCGTGTAGAAGGGGGCCTCCCCGCAATGGGCCAATTGCTTGTCCATATTGGCCTTGATCTTGTGCATGGGCACATGGCCCGGCCCTTCGATCATCACCTGCACATCATGCTTCCAGGCGATCTGGGTCAGCTCGCCCAGCGTTTCCAGCTCCGCGAACTGGGCGCGGTCATTGGCATCAGCGATGGAGCCGGGGCGCAAGCCATCGCCCAGGGAGAAGGCGATATCATACGCCTTCATGATCTCGCAGATTTCCTCAAAATGCGTGTAGAGGAAGTTTTCCTTGTGATGGGCGAGGCACCATTTCGCCATGATGGAGCCGCCCCGGCTGACAATGCCGGTCACGCGCTTGGCCGTCAGCGGGATATAGGGCAGGCGCACCCCGGCATGGATGGTGAAATAATCCACGCCCTGTTCGGCCTGTTCGATCAGCGTGTCGCGGAAAATCTCCCAGGTCAGGTCTTCGGCCTTGCCATTGACCTTCTCCAGCGCCTGATAGATCGGCACCGTGCCGATGGGCACGGGGGAATTGCGGATGATCCATTCGCGGATCGTGTGGATATTGCGGCCGGTGGACAGGTCCATCACCGTATCGGCCCCCCAACGGGTGGCCCAGACCAGCTTGTCCACCTCATCGGCGACTGAGGAGGTGACGGCGGAATTGCCGATATTGGCGTTGATCTTCACCAGGAAATTCCGCCCGATGATCATCGGTTCGGTTTCCGGGTGGTTGATATTGTTGGGGATGATGGCGCGGCCGCGCGCAATTTCATCCCGCACGAATTCCGGCGTCACATAATCGGGGATCGACGCCCCGAAATCCTCGCCATCACGGGCGGCCTGCTGGGCCAGCTTGGCGCGGCCCAGATTTTCCCGGATGGCGACATATTCCATTTCGGGCGTGATGATGCCGGCCTTGGCATAATGCATCTGGCTGACATTGCGGCCCGGCTTGGCACGCAGCGGCTGGCGGCTGGCGCGGTCGAACAGGGGCACGGGGCTTTCCTGGCCTTCGCGAAGGCCATTATCCTCCGGCTTCACCTCCCGGCCCGCATAGGCTTCCACATCGCCGCGCCCTTCGATCCAGGCGCGGCGCAGTTCCGCCAAGCCCTTGCGGATATCGGTCTTCACGGTCGGATCGCTATAGGGGCCGGACGGATCATAGGCCCGTACCGGCGGTTCATTGGCGCTGGGCGACAGGTCGATTTCCCGCATGGCAACGCGGATATCGGGGAACAGCGTGCCCGGCACATGCACCTTGCGGCTGGCCGGCAACGGCCCGGTGGTGACGCTGAAATCCTGGGGAATGGAAAGACTGTCTGGCATTTCTGGACCTCCGTCGAATGATGGAGATCCGGGCAGCGCGCGTGGCGGCTCTCATAGGCGGGGCAGATATATATGGCCCCTATATGAATCCCATCCCTACGCCGGTACGACCCGGATCAGGTTCTAAGGGTTCCCGCGCCAATGCCGGTTGAACGGCACCATAGCGGTATCTCAGCCCCTTGCCGGGGTTCCCCTTGGACGGTTCGGAAAGTGAAGAATTGCCTGGGCCCTGTCAAGGTCGGGCTGGCCAGTGGGCCGGATCAGCGCAGATCGTCAATATTCATGCTGTCGCGCCAACGGGCGCGCAGGCGGGCCGGGCGTTCCGGATAAGGATCACCGGGAAACTCCGCCTGAAGGATCCGGTCGGCGCGAAAATGCCGGAAGCCGCCGCGCAACTCGCACCAGGCGGCAATGTTCCGGGCTGCATCGAAATAGGCGATCAGGATGGGCCAGATGATGCGCGCCGTCTCCTGCCCGGTGCCGTCACGGTATAGCAGCCGAACCTTGTGCCCGGCGCGGATGGCCGCGCGCAGGGCCGTCATGTCGATGCTGTCGCTGGGTTGGTTGAGTTTGGCTGGTGCCACACCGGCGGGCCGTTGCAGGACGGGGCGCATATCCTCCGGCACCGAAGCGGTGATCTTGGCCAACAGATCGGCGGCCGCCCGCGCCAGGGTGGCATCCCCCTGGCGCGCCACCCATTGGGCGCCAAGGGCCACCACTTCAATCTCATCGGGCGTCAGCATCAGCGGGGGCATGTCGAATCCCCCCTCCAGCATATAACCGACACCCGCCTCCCCCCGGATCGGCACACGCTGGCCGATCAGCGTGGCGATATCGCGGTAAACCGACCGTCTGGAGGTTTCCAGCTCCGCTGCCATTGCCTCGGCGGTGATGGGGCCACGGGCACGGCGCAGGATCTGGATGATCTGAAACAAGCGATCCGCGCGACGCAATTTCCCCTCCCCATACGCCCGTTTGTCAGGATGCTGACAGTAGGCTGGCAACAGGGGGGCTGTAAACGAAGGCCCATCACGAACATAATCTTGATGGAGATCGGGATGATCAAGCTGCACGCCTTCGGCCCCCTGTTCGGGCTGCCAGACCCCAGCCCCTATGTCATGAAGACGGAACTGCATCTGCGCATGGCCGGTTTGGCCTATGAGAAGGTTGCGGGCGATCTGGACAAGACGCCCAAGCATAAATTACCGATCATCGAGGATGACGGGCAGATCATCGACGACAGCACCTTCATCCGCACCCATATTGAGCGCACGCATGGCATCGACCTGGATGCAGGCCTGTCGTTGCGGGAACGGGCAGAGGCCTGGGCGATTGAACGGATGCTGGAAGATCATCTGTGCTGGGCTGTGGTCTATGATCGCTGGATGGACGAGGCGAATTTCATGCGTGGCCCCGCCCAGTTCTTCCAACATGCCCCGCCGCACCTGCGTGACAATATCATCAAGGATGCCAGGGCGCGTGTGGCGACCAAGATGGCTGACAATGGCATTGGTCGCCACAGTCCGGCGGAACGGCTGGAGCTGGCCCACCGTTCCCTGTCCGCCCTGGCCACCCTGATGGGGGATCGGCCCTATCTCATGGGGCAACAGGCAACGGCCGTGGATGCCTTCACCTTCGCCGTGCTGACCGCCGCCCTGGCGCCCCTGTTCGACACGCCCCTGCGCCCGGCGGTGGAGGGCTATGGCCCCCTCATCCCCTATGTGCGGCGCATGGCGACACGCTTTTATCCTGACCATGCCTGGTGGTGGGATCACCCGCAGAGCGCAGCGTAACGGGTTGCTTCATCCCCTACCGGGAAATGGGTATTAGGGGATGGGTGGTGCAAACTGATGGGCGCGGGCGGCCACCTCCGTCACCATACCATCCATGGGGCGGTGACGGGCCAGCAGGTCGGCATAAAAGGGGCCGCCCAACAGGGCTGCATAGGCCGCCTCGAACGCCATCCGGGCCGGGGTGGAGGCAAAGGCGATGCCATAGCCCATATAGGAACGTTGCTGGGAAAGTGTGGCGCCATAGGGTTCAAAACGCAGGGATGGGTGAGACTGCTGAAACCGCGCCACCGCCCTGGCATGGGCAACCACCCCGTCCAGCCGGCCATTTATCAGCAGATTGAAGCCGATATCGACATTGCGCACCGGTTCCACCTGCGCCCCGGTGAGGCTGGACAACCCTTCCAGCACCGCCCACCCCAAGGGAACGCCGATTCTGCCGGAGGGTGGGGGTGCTCCGCCATCCGCCCTTTGCAGCCGGAACAGTCTGATCTGGTCGACATAGAAATAGTCGCTGGAGAACACCATCCAGCGTGCGCGATCCGGCGTGGAATAGGGGCCGATCAGGATATCGGCCTGCCCGGTCTCAACTTCCTTTTGCGCGCGGGGCCAGGGGAATTGTTCGAATTGGCAGGAAAGGCCGGCATCCTGGCAGGCGCGGCGCGCCAGTTCCGCGCCGATGCCGCTGTCACATTGCTCCCCATCGGACACATAGGGCAGCGGACCGCAGACCACCCGGATGACATCCCCCACCCCGCCCCCCTGGGGCAGGGTGGACGAGGCCATGGAAGGGCGACCGTGCGCGCTGAACAGCGCGGCCGCACAGATCAGCACCACCGCCATGCAAACCCGGCCCCGCCGGACAGGAAGGCGCATCTTCCCCCCGTCATCCAGACGCTGATTGCCCAAAAAGCGTCTTAACAGTTGCAGCGTAGGCATGTGTTAAATAGCGGGTCAACAAGGGTGACCGGAATTTTGCCCCGGCGCGGGCCTGCTCCCCCCCGCCGTTCCGCCACTGCAAACCCGTCCTTCCGTGGCGGCGCTTGAGCCGGCGATCCATCCGCCCTAAACATCGCCAGCCCGCCCACCAATGATGCAGCCACCGCCATGACCGATCAGCCCCAGCGTATCACCCTGCGCCGCCCCGATGACTGGCACCTGCATCTGCGCACCGGGGCCATGCTGAAGGCGGTGCTGCCGCACAGTGCCGCCCAATTGGGCCGCGCCATCGTGATGCCGAACCTGGCCCCGCCGGTGGTGGATACGGCACGCGCGGAGATTTACCGGGATGAAATCCTGGCAGCATTGCCCGCCGGCAGCAGCTTCCGCCCGCTGATGACGGCGTACCTGACCGATGGCACCGACGCCGATGATATTGAAGCCGGCCATGCCAAGGGCGTGTTCACGGCGGTGAAGCTCTATCCCGCCCACGCCACCACCAATTCCGCCCATGGCGTCACCGATTTCGACAAGGTGGCCCCGGTGCTGGACCGGATGGCCAAGATCGGGATGCCGCTGCTGGTGCATGGCGAGGTGACGGACCAGAGCGTCGATATTTTCGACCGCGAGGCGGTGTTCATCGACACGGTGCTGCCCAAGCTGATGGGCCGGCACCCGGACCTGAAAATCGTGCTGGAACATATCACCACGGAAGAGGGCGTGGCCGTGGTGCGCAAATATGGGCCGGGCGGCAAACTGGCCGCCACCATCACGGCACATCATCTGATGATCAACCGGTCCAGCATTTTTGTCGGCGGCATCCGCCCGCATCTTTATTGCCTGCCCATCGCCAAGCGGGAAAAGCACCGGCTGGCCCTGCGTGCCGCCGCCACGTCGGGGGAGCCCTGGTTCTTCTTCGGCACCGACAGCGCGCCGCACCCGATCGGGGCCAAGGAAAGTGCCTGTGGCTGTGCCGGCATCTATACCGCCGCCACGGCAGTGGAACTGTACGCCCAGGTGTTTGACGAGGAAGGGGCACTGGACAAGCTGGAAGCCTTTGCCAGCCTGAACGGCCCCGCCTTCTACGGCCTGCCGGTGAATGAGAGCTTCATCACCCTGGAAAAATCCGGCCTGATCGTGCCCGATGTGCTGGATGTCGGCGGCAATATCGCCGTGCTGCCCTTCCGGTCGGGGGAGCGGCTGGATTGGCGGCTGGTGTAAAACCGCCGCCACAGCGCCCCCGCTTTTCTGCTATTTTCACCCCCAACCCGCCCATCCTTGGAGCCATTTGACATGATCGACGCACAGACCGCCGCCACCCAGGCGGCCCGTATCCTGATTGAGACCAAGTCGGTCCTGTTCAATGCCGAAAAGCCCTTCATCTTCACCTCCGGCCGCGCCAGCCCGGTCTATATCGACTGTCGCCGCCTGATCAGCTTCCCGCGCGCCCGCCGCTTCCTGATGCAGGCAGCCAAGGATCAGCTCTGCCGCGAGGCGGGGTTTGAGGCGTTTGACGTGGTGGCCGGCGGGGAGACGGCAGGCATTCCCTATGCCGCCTTTGTTTCCGACGTGCTGGACCTGCCGATGGTCTATATCCGCAAGAAGCCCAAGGGTTTCGGCCGCAACGCCCAGATTGAGGGCAACCTGCCCGAAGGCCAGCGCGTGTTGCTGGTGGAGGATCTGGCCAGCGAAGGCACCTCCAAGGTCAATTTCGTCAATGCGCTGCGCCAGGCCGGCAGCATTGTCGAACATATCTGGGTGGTCTTCCATTACGGCATCTTCCCGCAGTCGGAAGCGACCATGGCCGATATGGGCGTGAAGCTGCATTCGCTGGCCAATTGGTGGGACGTGCTGCGCGTGGCCCGCGAAGGGAACTATTTCGACAGCTTCACCCTGAATGAGGTGGAAAAGTTCCTGCACAATCCCGAATCCTGGGTGGCACCCAAGGTTTGATACCAACCCGCCGAGGGTTTGACCCTTGGCGGGTTGAGGCCGGCGACCGCCGGCCCGCGCCCCAGTGGGCGCGTAAGCCAAGGGCGCGGATGCGCCCGCCCGGCGCCTGAGGGAACGCAAAATCTCCCTGGATCGGTCACGATCAAGGGAGATTGATTTGATCTTCCCACCACCGGCCCGGCGTACCCCGCCGGGCCGGTGACTGGTTTCAGGATTGCTGTTCCCGCTTCTCCGCCTCTGTCGCCTTGGGCAGATAGCGATGGGCCAGCGCATGATAGACGGCGGGCGCCCCCGTCATCCGCGAAACGGAAAAGCCGATCAGGCTGGCCATCATCACCGGGGCCGCCATGGCATGATTGCCGGTCATTTCCAGCACAATGACAAAGGCGGTGATCGGCGCCTGCACCACCCCGGCGAAATAGCCCGCCATGCCCAGCAAGGCGGCCGCGCCCAGGGCGTGGCTGTCCAGCAGGCCGGCAATGCTGGTGCCCATGCCGGCGCCGATGGCCAGTGAGGGGCTGAAAAATCCCCCCGGCACCCCGGTGATGCAGGACAGCAGCGTGGCCCCGAACTTGGTCAGCATGAAGAGCGGGGAGACATCGCCCCGCCCATCCAGCATCGCCTTGGCCTGTTCATAGCCGGTGCCATAGCTGGCCCCACCCGACGCCAGCCCCAGCAGCGCCACCAGCAGACCACAGCCGGCGGCGAACAGCACCGGATAGCGCTTGAACCAGCGCCCCACCTGCCCCGGCAGCCCATAGGCGAAGGCCACCACCAGCCGGCTGAACAGCCCGCCCAGCGCACCCCCCAGCAGCCCACAGACCAGCACCAGCGACCAATCCTGCCAGCCATGCAGCACGTCCCGCGTGGTGCCGAAATAGGTGTAATCGCCCTGCATGGCCAGCGAGGCGATACCGGCCAGCAGCACGGCAGACAGGATCAGATGCGCTGAACGGACCTGGAAGGCACGGCCCATCTCCTCAATGGCGAAGACCAGCCCGGCCAGCGGCGTGTTGAAGGCGGCGGCCACACCGGCGGCGGCCCCCGCCACCAGCAGGCCGGGCATCCGGTCACCCAGGCGACGGCCAATGCTGTTCATGATGGCAGCACCCACCTGCACCGTCGGCCCTTCCCGCCCGATGGAGGCACCAACGCCCAGCGCCAGCAAT
The DNA here is from genome assembly GCA_943370215.1 of Azospirillum sp. RU38E. GTDB lineage: Bacteria > Pseudomonadota > Alphaproteobacteria > Azospirillales > Azospirillaceae > Niveispirillum. The sequence goes on along the minus strand of CALRQC020000018.1, from coordinate 4,945 downwards.
GTCAGCCCCATCTTGCCGGCGGCAATGGGCAGCGCCACCAGCCGGTCGCGCAGTTCCTGCACCTTGGTGGCGCGGGCGGCCACCGCCTGGGGAATGCCGCTGCCACCGGCCATGGGGAAAAAGCGGCTGGTCAGCCAGGCCGACAGGCCCAACCCGGCAGGGGTCAGCAGCAGCGGGGCCAGCGGCCAGCGCTGCACAATCTGCTGGAACAGGTGGGAGGCCGCATCCGCCCCCCAGGCGAACAGCACCGCCACCACACCGATGCACAGCCCCCCGCCCCAGAAGACCAGCCGGCGCCGCCAGATATGCGGCGCCACCCATAATTGCCGTCCCCGGCGTGCCACGGCATTCGGCATCACCCCAATCCTTACATTATGCGAACCATTCACAGGCTTAACGCCGGGCGGCGGCGGCGGGCATCGTTGATCGGGCATGGCAAGCCTGTGCCGGGCGGGAAGCGGCGGATTGGCGCAGCCGCAGCCCCCCTTTCCCAATGGGCCTATTCTGTATATGTTCTCCCTACCATGAGCGATCTCTTCTCCCCTCCCCCGCCGCCGCCCACCCCGGCCCCGCAGCGCCGCCCCTATCTGGACGGGTTGAACCCCGTGCAGCGGGAAGCGGTGGAGGCGTTGGACGGCCCGGTGCTGGTGCTGGCCGGTGCCGGCACGGGCAAGACCCGCGTGCTGACGACGCGGCTGGCGCATCTGCTGCTGTCGCGCCGTGTCAGCCCGTGGAATGTGCTGACGGTGACCTTCACCAACAAGGCCGCGCGGGAGATGCGGGAGCGGGTGGACAATCTGCTGGGCAGCCAGTCGGAAGGCTGGTGGATGGGCACCTTCCATTCACTGGCCGCCCGCATCCTGCGCCGCCATGCCGAACTGATCGGCCTGAAGCCCAGCTTCACGATTCTGGACACCGACGACCAGATCCGCCTGCTGAAGCAGTTGATGGAGGCGGAAAATGTCGATGCCAAGAAATGGCCGGCACGGATGCTGCTGTCCATTATTGAACGCTGGAAGGATCGGGCACTGACGCCCGACAAGTTGAAGCCGGAGGAGGCGGGCGACGCCGCCAATGGCCGCATCCTGACACTCTACCGGCAATATCAGGACCGGCTGAAGGCGCTGAACGCCTGCGATTTCGGCGACCTGCTGCTGCATAACATCACGTTGTTCCAGCAGCATAATGATGTGCTGATCGAGTATCAGAACCGCTTCCGCTATATTCTGGTGGACGAGTATCAGGATACCAACGTCGCTCAGTATCTTTGGCTAAGACTTCTCGCCCAATCGCACAGAAATATCTGTTGTGTCGGCGATGATGACCAGTCGATCTATGGCTGGCGCGGTGCCGAGGTGGGGAACATCCTGCGGTTTGAGCATGATTTCCCCGGCGCCACCATCATCCGCCTGGAACAGAATTACCGCTCCACTGCCCATATCCTGGGCGCTGCCCATGGCATCATTGCCCATAACCAGGGCCGGCTGGGCAAGCAGCTCTGGACCGAGACGGATGGCGGCGAAAAGGTGAAGGTCCGCGGCCTGTGGGACGCGGAGGAGGAAGCCCGCTGGGTGGGCGAAGAGGTGGAGGCCTTGCAGCGCAAGGGCGCCAGCCTGGGCCAGATGGCCGTGCTGGTGCGCGCCGGCTTCCAGACCCGCGAGTTCGAGGAGCGCTTCATCACGCTGGGCCTGCCCTATCGCGTGGTCGGCGGCCCGCGCTTCTATGAACGCCAGGAAATCCGCGATGCGCTGGCCTATCTGCGCGTGCTGATCAGCCCGGAGGATGATCTGGCGTTTGAGCGCATCGTTAATGTGCCAAAGCGCGGTATTGGGGCCGCCACCATCCAGCAGCTTTATGTGGCGGCCCGCACCTTGAATGTGCCGGTGACGGAGGCCGCCTGGAAACTCTCCCAGACGGACGAGCTGAAGCCTAAGATGCGCAGCACCCTGTCCGGGCTGATGCAGGATTTCTTCCGCTGGCGTGGGTTGATCGACCGGATTCCCCATACCGAACTGGCCCAGATGGTGCTGGACGAATCGGGCTATACCCGTATGTGGCAGGAGGATAAGACGCCCGAAGCGCCGGGCCGGCTGGAAAACCTGAAGGAACTCATCAACGCGATGGGGGAATTCGAGAATCTGACCGGCTTCCTGGAACATGTCTCCCTGGTGATGGAAAATGCCGCCGGGGCCGATGTGGAACAGATTTCTCTGATGACACTGCATGGGGCCAAGGGGCTGGAATTCGATGTCGTCTTCCTGCCTGGCTGGGAGGAAGGTGTTTTCCCCAGTCAGCGCACCCTGGATGAAAACGGCATTGCCGGGCTGGAGGAGGAGCGGCGGCTGGCCTATGTCGGCATCACCCGTGGCCGCCAGCGCGTCTATATCAGCCACGCCGCCAACCGCCGCATCCATGGCACCTGGGCGACATCCATCCCCTCGCGCTTTGTCGAGGAACTGCCCGAAGAGCATATCGAGACGGAGAATAACCCCGGCATTGGCGGGGCCGGGTTCGGCGGCGGGCGGGGCGAGGGCGGCTATGGCGGTGGATATGGCGGCGGCTGGGGTGGCGGTGGTGGCGGCTTTGGTGATCGCTTCAACCGCATGGGCCAGAAGGCGGCCCAGGCCCCGGCACGCGGGGGCCGGCTGATCGAGGGCACGGCCCTGGATGTCACCCCGCGATCGCGGCCCAACCGGGCCTATAATCCGGGCGACCGGGTTTTCCACAGCAAGTTCGGCTATGGCACCGTCAAGGCGGTGGAGAATGACAAGCTGGAGATCAGCTTCGACGTCGCCGGCATCAAGAAGGTGATGGACAGCTTCGTCGTACCCGCCGACAAGGCGGGCTGAGCATCCGCATCCCCCAAAGAATTTCTTATTATTCTCCAATAACTTAACCGTCATTCCCGCGCAGGCGGGAATCCATACGCCGCCGCGGATTTTGGATTCCCGCCTGCGCGGGAATGACGGCGGTGAGACGGTAAGTCTTTGGAAAACAAAATGAATCTCCAAGCAGGGTCTGAGCAGACAACAGAAAGCCCCGCGCCAAGGGGGGCGCGGGGCTTTCATTCTGCCGGGCCGGCGCCCCCGTTGGGGACAGCGGCCCGGTATGCTTCACAAGATCAGGCAGCGGCCTTGATCTTGGACAGCTTTTCCACCGTGGCGTTCACGCGGGCGGTGATCGGCTCGGCCGCCTGATTGGCGACCTTCAGGCCGGCTTCCGACACCTTGGTGGCTTCGGCCAGGGCGGCGTCAAAGCTGGACTTGGCGAATTCGGTCTGCAGATCGACCAGTTCCTTCACCGACTTCACGGCCAGCAGGGCCTTGGCGGTGCTGACCGACTGTTCATACTGGCCCTGGGTGAAGGCCAGCAGCTCCTTGGACAGGGCCTCAAAGCCCTTGGCCAGGATGGTGGAGGAAGCCACGAAGGCATCCACATTTTCCTTGTGGAAGCCGGCGACGTCGTCGAATGCGGTGAAGACTTGCTTGCTCATTTTTTCCACCTGCTCCTTGGTATAGGCAACAGCCTGCTCAACAGATTTGGGTTCGAAAGCAGCGGCCAGAGGCTTGGCCGCCTTGGTGATGACGGGTGCGGGCACGGCCTCAACCGCGGCCTGCTTCGTCTCTTCCACAGCGTCGGCGACGATCTCGGCCGTGGCTTCCACCACGGTCGCGGAGTCGGTCACGGGTGCTGCTTCAGCAGACGTGATTTCGGGTACCGGATCGGCCGGCGGGGCAACGGCGGCCGCCGTCTCCTCAACCACCTTCTGTTCCGGCGTCTTGGACGCGGGGGCTGCCGGTGTCCGGCTGGTCCGTCCCGCTGCACCTCTGGGCGTGCGCGTCACCATCATCTTCTCCTTATGCGCGCTGGTGGAGCCGGCCCGCATCAAGCAGCCCCGGCCCCGGTAGCCGCCATTGATCCAGGTCGCACCAGCGGGAAACCTTCCCGCAGACGGCATGGGTCTGCTGCACCGCAGCATTGGCAATGTATATCGGAACGATTGGCAGGGCGTCAAGCCCCTTTTGTGCAGTGCAACAAGATTATCACGTGTGTCGGCGCCCCAACTCATACAAGTTCAGGAGGTAGCCGCCTTGAAGCGGTCGCACTTTGACCGGCGCGAAAGATCATGACAGGATGCGCCGCCCAGAAGCAAAAAATGGAACGGTAGCGGCTTCATCATGACTTATTGTCTCGGCATCAAGATCAAGGAAGGGCTGATCGCCCTGTCCGACGGACGCATCACCGCCGGCACCCAGGTGACGGCGGCGCGCAAGGTGACGTTGTTGCCGAATGGCAGCGACAAGTTCTTCGTCATGACCTCGGGCCTGCGCAGCGTGCGCGACAAGACGCTGGCCTATCTGCGCCGCGACATGCAGGCGGCCGGACCGAAGCCGTTCGACAGCATGTTGGAAGCGGTGAACAGCTTCACCCGCTGCCTGCGCGTGGTGGCCAAGGAAGATAAGGAAGCGCTGGAATCATCCAAGCTGACCTTCAACTTGCACGCCATCATCGGCGGTCAATTGGGCAGCGACCGGGAACCGACCATGTATCTGGTCTATCCGGAGGGCAACTGGATTGAGGTGGATGAGCGCACGCCCTACCTCTCCATCGGCGCCACCGCCTATGGCAAGCCGATCCTGGACCGGGCGCTGAAATTCGACACCAGTATGCCGGCCGCCCTGAAGCTGGCCTATCTGTCGTTTGACAGCAGCCGTTACAGCTCCGCCGATGTCGGCTATCCCATTGATCTGGTGACCTACCATCAGGCCGACCGGCAATGGCGGGAAGACCAGTTCGATTATGATGATCTGGTGGAACAGCGCCATTGGTGGAACCGGCACATTACCGGTCTGGCCGCCCAACTGCCCGACGGGCCCTGGGTGGAAACGCTGCTGCCGAAGTGATAACCACCCGCCTGAAGCTTAAGCTTCAGGCGGGTCGCGGG
>CALRQC020000017.1:0-109055 GCA_943370215.1 Azospirillum sp. RU38E | reverse complement strand
ATCTTGCTGGATGAACCGCTGGCCGCCTTGGACGCGGCACGCAAGGCCGAACTGCTGCCCTATCTGGCCCGGCTGCACGATCAAATGCGCCTGCCCATGCTTTATGTCACCCACCATCCGGCAGAATTGCGCGGGCTGGCCGTCGGCTGGTTGCGGGTGGAAGGCGGCATGGCCGCCCCCGCACCCGCCCCGGATCAGTAACCGGCACTGCCCACTTGCGGGCCGGGGGCCACGCCCAGCGCGCCCAGAATGGCGTCCAGCAAGCCGGAGGCACCAAAGCGGAACGTGTCCGGCCCCACCCAGCCGGGACCGCAAATCTGGTCCGCCAGGGCCAGATATTCGGCCGCCGTTTCCAGATCGCGGATGCCGCCCGACGCCTTGAAGCCGACGCGGCGGTCAGCCCCCTTGGCCGCTTCCAGCATGATGCGGGCGGCACTGGGCGTGGCCCCCGCCGGCACCTTGCCGGTGGAGGTCTTCAGGAAATCCGCCCCCGCCGCCACCGCAATGGCGGCGGCCCGTTCAATGAAAACCGGCTTGGCCAGTGACCCGCTTTCCAGGATCACCTTCATCGTGGTGTCGCCACAAGCCGTCCGGCAGGCCGCCAGATGCTCAGCGGCGCGGCGGCCGTCGCCCATCATCACATCGGCATAGTTCATCACCACATCAATCTCATCGGCCCCGTCGGCGAGGGCACCGGCGATCTGGGCCGCCACCTTTTCGGCACCGAAACTGCCGCCGGGGAAATTCACCACGGTCGCCACCTTCACGCCCGTGCCGGCCAGAATCTGTTTCGCCTGCGAAACAAAGCTCGGCCACAGGCAGACAGCGGCAACATTGCCCACCGACGTCACCGCCTTGGCACAGAGAACCGCCGTGCTGTCGGCATCGTCGGTATCATTCAGGCTGGTCAGGTCCAGCAGCGGCAGGCAACGGCGGGCAATGGCGGCGGAATCTATTCCGCTATCGAAATTATGCGTCATTTGCTTAGAAACCCAGATTGTCGGGGCCGAAGCTGAAGGGCAGCAACTGCCCCAGCGTGAAGCTCTGGCGGAAAGCGCCGGCATCAAAGACATGGATGGGCGTGTCAGGGCCGGCGGCGAATTCGCGGATGCGCTGGCGGCAGCCGCCGCAGGGCGTGCACATCACGCCCGACCCGGCCTCCCCGCCCACCACCACCAGTTCGATGATCGTGCGGTCGCCCGAGGCAATCATCAGGCCGATGGCCGTCGCCTCGGCGCATTGGCCCTGCGGATAGGCCGCGTTCTCCACATTGCAGCCGGCATGGATGCGCCCGCTTTCAGAGCGGATGGCCGCCCCGACCTTGAACCCGGAATAGGGGGCATGGGCATTCAGGCGGGCGGCCCTGGCGGCCTGGAACAGATCATCGGCGATGGCGATCATGGGCATGTCGGATGGCTGGTGGATGGATTTTTGCCCAGCATAGGGCCAAGCCCCTGGCATCACCATCTTTAATCCCAAAGTCGGGGCTGGCGGCCCCATCCCGCTTGCGCCACACTGGCAAGAAAATCCCTGGGAGAGTGCCACGGCACTTGGGAGGAACCATGATTGCCACCATCCTGACGCCCGCCATCATGGAAGTGGGCGGGGGTGCCATTGCGCGGGCGGCGTCCGTGCTGCACCGGCTGGGCGTCCACCGGCCGCTGGTCGTCACCGATCCCTGGATGCGGGACAGCGGCACGGTGGAAAGGCTGCTGGCCCCGCTGCGCGATGCCGGCTTCCAGCCCGGCCTGTTTGCCGACACCGTACCCGACCCCACCGTTACGGTGGTGGAACAAGGCGCCGCCATTCTGCGCGAGGGCGATTATGACGGGATGCTGGCACTGGGCGGCGGATCGCCCATTGATACGGCCAAGGCCATGGGCGTGCTGGCCGCCAATGGCGGGGTGATGCGCGATTACAAGGTGCCCAACCCGATCCCGCTGGCCGGCCCACCGCTGGTGGCCATCCCCACCACCGCCGGCACGGGATCGGAGGTGACGCGCTTCACCGTCATTACCGATGCCACCACCGATGAGAAGATGCTGATTGCCAGCCCCCTGCTGGTGCCCAGTGCCGCCATCATCGATTACGAACTGACGCTGAGCTGCCCGCCGCGCCTGACCGCCGATACCGGGATCGATGCGCTGACCCACGCGATTGAGGCCTATGTCAGCGCCAAGGCCAACCCGTTTTCCGACAGCATGGCCCTGGCCGCCATGGGCCGCATCGCCCCGCATATTCGCACGGCCGTGGCCGAACCCGGCAACCGTGTGGCGCGGGAATCCATGATGCTGGGCGCCACGCTGGCCGGCATGGCCTTTTCCAACGCATCGGTTGCCCTGGTGCATGGGATGAGCCGGCCCATCGGCGCCTTTTTCCATGTGCCGCATGGGTTGTCCAACGCCATGCTGCTGCCCGCCGTCACCCATTGGTCACTGTCGGGGGCACCGGCCCGCTATGCCGATTGTGCCCGCGCCATCGGGGCCGCCGATCTGGCGGACAGTGACGATGTGGCGGGGGAAAAGCTGGTGGCAGCACTGCGGGCACTGAACACCGACCTGAAGGTACCCAGCCCGAAGACCTATGGCATCGATCCCACCCGCTGGAATGGGTTGCTGGAAACCATGGCCGCACAGGCCCTGGCGTCTGGCAGCCCCGCCAATAATCCCCGCGTGCCGGATGTGGCGACGATGGTGGCGCTTTATCGGGAAAGCTGGGGGTGAAGGGGCCCGCCATCCGGATGAATGCCAAGCCCCCTGCCGCCAATACCAGACAATGATGGGGTCGCTGTCTGGTATTGGCGCGGCTTTCGGCTGACCGGAAGCCGCGTCAACGGCAGCAACCATCGCCAATCCTCCCCCCATGATCGGAAGTGATCATCGGGCTTCCATTGCCAGGGCCGTCGGCGGCGGCGGCCCTGGCAATGGAAGCAGACAAAAGCCGCACGAAAAGGGAATGCTGACAACACACCGAAAACGAATAATAACATCCTGAACAGATCTTGAGAGGTGATGGATGTCCCGTCTGTTTGCCGCTATGGCCCTGCTGGTCGGCCTCTTTCTGCCCCCCAGTTCCTTTGCGGCCCCAGCCTTGGACACCACGCCGCGCATTGCCGTGATGTCAGCCTATGCCCCGGAGCTGGTAGCGCTGCTGGCGGCAACCACGGACAAACAGACCTACAGCGTACATGGCATCGATTTCACCACCGGCACGCTGGGCGGCAAGAAAGTGGTGCTGGTCCTGTCCGGCATCAGCATGGTCAATGCCGCCATGACAACCCAGATGCTGGTGGACCGGTTCGACGTGCGCGCCCTGCTGTTCAGTGGCGTGGCGGGTGGAGTGGATGCGGGGCTGCATATCGGTGACGTGGCGGTGCCCGGTCGCTGGGGCCAGTATCTGGAAACCCATATCGTGCGGCAGAAGGCGGATGGCAGTCTGGCCCCTGTGCCCTGGGCCAGCCTGCCCTATCCGCCGATGGGCGTTTTTCAGCCGTCCAACGCCTATGTAAGGCGGGACGGCAAGGCAGAGCCGGAACGTAAGTTCTGGTTCGCCGTCGATCCCGGCTTGTTGGCCTTGGCGGAAAAGCTGGTCCCCAGCGTGGTGCTGGACCGCTGTGCCGCCAACAGGACTTGCCTGGAAACCACGCCCAAAGGGGTGGTGGGAGGCGATGCCGTCTCCGGCCCCGCTTTCATGGACAATGCGGCTTGGCGGGAATACCTGTCCCGCACCATGCAAGCGCGCGTGGTCGATATGGAAACGGCAGCGGTGGCCCTGGTGGCCGAACAGAACCGGCTGCCCTTTATCGCCTTCCGCAGTGTCTCCGACCTGGCAGGGGCTGACCCGGATACCAACCGGATCAATACCTTCCTTGGGCTGGCGGCCAGCAATGCCGCCAAGGTACTGACGGCTTTCCTGTCAGCGATGCCCTGATCCCGGTTTTTGATGTGAAAACCGGCAGAACCTATCCTATTGGATGATATACTGCCCCTTCTCGAATCTTTATTACGAACTAAACTCAGATGAGGCTGAACAAAAAATAAAAGAAGGTTGTTTTGTCACAATCCATTACCTCCCGACGCGCCTTGTTGGGTATGGCCGGTGCAGCAATGTTGATGCCGTACCGGCCTGCCAAGGGCAACCATGGGCGACCGCGCGTCGCCATGGCCTGTCCGGGACGACGAACAGACGAATTCTGGCGACAGGCCGTTTCCATCATGCAGGCCGCAGCCCGTGACCTGGATATCGAACTGACCGTCGCGTGGGGTGAACGCGATCGCCGCCGTATCGTGGCGCTGGGGGTGGAACTGGCCGAAGGCCAGCCTGATTACATGCTGGTGGTCAATGAATACCGTTCCGCTGTGCCAATCATCCAGGCTGCACAGCGCAATCAGGTATCATCATTGATGGCTTTCAGCGACCTGACGCTGGAAGATATAGCGATTCTCAATGGCGGTGGGGGCATCCGGCACCTGATGGGGGGCATCATGCCCGATAATCCGGGTGCTGGCATGATGACGGGGCGCGCCCTGATCCGCGCTGCCAGAGGGGCACGGGCAGGCCGAAGGGACCGCCTGCCATTGATTGCCATCGGCGGTTCACGCTCCACCCCGGCGGCCTCCTTACGGCTGGATGGCTTTCTGCGGGTTCTGCGTCAGGATGGCGGGGCCGATCTGCTGGATAACATCTCCGTCAACTGGAGCCGGGAAGAGGCGTATCAACGCGCCATGGGTCTGCTGCGCCGCCAACCGCAGGTCGCCGGCATCTGGTGCGCCAATGATGATATCGCGCTGGGGGCCATGGACGCCGCGACCGAACTGGGCAGACAACCGGGCAAAGATATTTTCGTTGTCGGAACGAACTGGCAGGCAGAGGCCTTGGAAGCACTCGTCGATGGCCGGATGAGCCTGTCAGCCGGTGGACATTTCCTGGTCGGCGCCTGGGCGCTGGGATTGCTGCGGGATCATTATGATAGCGGTCATCCCCATGTTGGCAGCATCCAGCAGGTTGTCACGCTGGCGGCGATGGATCAGGCGCGTGCCGCCGCTTATCTCCAGCATTTCGCCGGCGATGCCTGGGAACGGATGGATTACCGGCGCTTCCGCGGGGATGACAGCCCCCACAGCTTCACAGTGGAACCACTATTGACCAAGTTGCCCCCAGCCAGTGCGGGATTGGTACAGGAAGGCTGACAGGTCATTTGGCTGAGGAAAACGAAATGTCAGAGCGTGTTTCCGGTCAGCGGAAACACGCTCCAAACGCCACCGACTCCAGATTTGTCTGTCCGCGCGCAGATCAGCCTGGAATTCGGCGGATGGGGGGCATGGCGTTGCACAGGTCGATATGGCCGGCAGGCCGGATGAAGAAATCATCCTGTCGCTGGCGCCGCGCCTCCAGCCACTGGGCATAGCTGGGGCTCTGGCCGGACAGGACGTGGATTTTCTCCCGCTCCGCCGCCGGCACATCGGCAGCCAGTGTCACCGATTTGATGGGCGTGCGCTGTTCGGGCTTTTCATAGAAACCCAGATTGCCGGTGCCGCGCGGCAATGCCGTCAGATGTTCCATGCCCCAGAGCACCCGGCCGACCACGGTGATCACCCGGTCCAGCGCGCGGGGGCTGTGGCCGATGACGGTGTAAAGCTCCGCCCCGCTGCCGCTATCCACCGCCATGCCGCGGCCCACACCGACACTGCCATAGCAATGGGTCATCCAGGCTTCGCCGGTCTGCCGGTCGCGGGCGGCGGGGAAAATGTCGGAAATCCCCACTTCCGGGGCAAAGGCATCCGGGTCCGGCAGCGGGGTGAAGGGCAGGCGGGCCACGCCGCCCGGTACGGTGAATTCCGGCGCCAGCTTATCCTTGGCCGTCTTCATCGGGCGCGGGGTTTCTTCCGGCATCCCCCATTGGGTGACGTAATTATCCTGCACCCGCACCACAGCGGTGCCGTCATACCAATGTTCGCGCGCCAGCTTGCGCATATTGTCCACATGTGCCGGCGCGAAGCCGGGGGCCAGTTCCACCACCACCCGGCCCGTTGGCAACTCTATATATAAGGTATTTTCCGGCACCGGTTCGCGCCAGTCCGCCAGGGGGGAGGCGTCCAGCACCTCCTTGGGCGTAGGGTGGCGCGTTTCGGCGGCCTGGGCGGGGGCCGCCAGTGTCAGGGCAAGGGCCAGCAAGGGCAAGCAACGGGCAAGACGCATTTTGTTTATTCTTTCTTTCAGGATCGCTGTGCTGCCCACTGTCCCAGAAGCGGCGGTTTCCCTCAAGGTTCCAGCTTCTTGCCGGTAAAGGGGTTCCAGCCCTTGGCCGCCAGCACGGCCCAGGCGGTGGCCCCCAGATGCGGCTGGCGGAAATAGAAGAAATCCGCCTCCTTGCTGTCCGGCCCGATGGCAAAACCGGTGCTGAGCTTCGCCCCGCGTGTGGCCCAGAGATAGCCGCCGGGGCTGATATCACCGGTCAGGCTTTCCAGCAGGGTGGCCGCCTTTTCCGCCTGACCAGTGGCGCGATAGGCGAGTGCTGCCTGGGCCGTGCCCTCCACCCACACACCATCGCGGTCGGCGTTGAAATCAAACCCGCCTTCCACCCCATGGGCCTGTTCGGCATAGGTAAGCGCGCGCCGCCATTCCGCCGGCGCCTCGGCCAGCAGCAGGGGCCAGAGCTGGGCATCCAGGCCGGAATTGCCCTCATTCACCGTGGCGCCATCCTCCAGCGTGCCGGTGGGAAACCAGCCCTTGTCCGCCCGCCAGATGGCATCGAGAAAACCGCGTGCCTTGGCGGTGCCATCCGCCCAGGGGCCGGGGGTGCCGGCACGTTGCAGCCAGCCGAACAGGGCCAGCAGATCGGTATTATGCTCGGTCGATTTCCAGGCGAGCTTCACCGGCTGGGCGTCATAGCCATGCAGCCCGCCGGTAAAGCCACCCTGACCGCGCGTATCGGCGGTATTATCCAGCACCCAGCGGCCCAGCCTGACGGCCCCGTCCTGGAAGCGTTTGTCGCCCGTCGATTCCGCCAGCGTCAGCAGCGCCAGCCCGGCCCAGGCGACATTGCCGGTGCTGGTGCCCACCTGATAGGCGTCTTCCGCCCAGCGGCCCGGCTTTTCCTGCCACCAGCCATTGGGTGGGATGGGCCGTTCCTGCTGCGGCCCGGCGCGATAGGCGGTGCGCAGCCGCCCCGCCACCGGCCCGGCCCGATCCTCCAGCGTGGCGGCCAGCAACGCCTCCCCGATCCGTTTGGCCTGGGCGCGTTCACCACAGGCGGTCAGCGCGATGACGGCCAGGGCATTGTCATAGGTGAAGGCGGCGGTTTTCAAGGCCGGCTCCGCCGGCGCGCCGCTGCCGCTGGCGGCATCATAACTGCGCAGGAAGGCGGGGCCTTTGCCGGGGATGCTGTCCACGGCGATGGACAGCGAACCACACAGCCGGTTGGAGAGCAGCTTGGCTGCATCCACCGGCCGTTCCGCCGCCATCACGGGCAAAGCCGCCACCAGGCTGATGCCACAGGCCAGACCACGCGCCCAACCCCGCCGGAACCTCACCATGCCTCTTCCTTCCGCAATGCCGAACCGGCGCAATCATAGTCGCGTATCGTCACGGAAATCTGTCCCTTCTGTGCCGCCAGCCGATAGGTCTGGCGGATGTCCGACCCGTGATCGTCGCAGGCCCAGAAGGGGACTTCCATTGCCGACCCGCCCTTGGCCAGGGCCTGCCATGCCGCCTTGCTCATCACCAGGGCGCGGTCAGGCCGGGCGGTGGAGTGCAGCAGGTGCAGTCGCCCGGTTGCCGAGTCGATACCGGCGGCGGCGTAGTAACGTTTGGCGGTGGGCATCACATTCGTCTGGAACAGGAATTCCAGTGCCTTGCCATCTCCGTCATAATCGGCCAGTGCCATGATGGGAATTGGCGGGCGGGCCTGGACGCTGGCGGTGAAGGCGGCGATTTCCGCCGCCCCGGCCTTTGCCATATCCCCATCCGGGTCTTGCACTGGCCAGCGCTGCAGGGCGGCATTGCCGATATCCAGCCCTGCAAGGTCGCTGTCCCGGAAGGCGGGGGCAAGGTCCAGCCGGTCCAGCAGGGTGCCATCCGCCCCGTGCTGTTCCAGAAACAGCGCCCCCTGTTCGCCATAGGCAAAGCCGTTGCAGGGCCCGGTATCGGCTGTTGCCAGATCATCCAGCCCGCAGAAGGGCCGGGTCGGCCCGTCCCAGACCAGTCGCCATGTCTCCGCCCGCCCCGCCACGGAAACCTGGATTTCCTCCCGCACCGTGCTTGTCTGCGCCATGGCGGGGAATGCTGCCAGCAGGGGCAGCAGCAGGGCAATACGGGTAAGCATGTGCCGCATGACCGGTATCCTTCGTTGAAAGGGGCAAGGCCTGTCTGCCTCTATCCACGTGCCCGCAACCCGGCGGCAAGCGTGGCGACCAGCTCTTCCATCAACAAATTGGGATCGGTGCCGGAGACACGGGCGAGGTTGCCGGACACAATACCCTCACACAGGCCATTCACGGAGGCCCAGATGGTGGTGGCCGCCCGTTCCAGCCGCGCCTCGTCCCCATCGGGGATCAGCGGCGCGATGGCGGCCTCCACCCCGCGCCGGAGTCGGGCCACTTTTTCCAAAAACCAGTCGGGGGCCGGCTCATCCGTCGTTGGGGGACGGTTATCAATCAGGGCCAGATACAGGTTCAAATGGGTAGAGGCAAAGGCCAGATAGGCACGCGCCTGGGCCAGCAGGCGCTGTTCGGGACTGGCCTGGGGGCCGCCGGCCGCCACATCCGCCGCCCCCACCGCCAGGGCCAGCCGGTCCAGCAACTCCGCGTTCAGGTGCAGCCGGACATTGTCCAGATTGGGGTATAGATTATAGAGCGTTCCCACAGAACAGCCGACGGACTGTGCCAGTTGCCGCGCCGTCAGGGCACCCACACCTTGGTCGGTGACCAACCGCCTTGCCTCATGCAGTACAACCTGGGCAAGTTCGGCACGCGGCTGACGGCTCATGTGATTTTTTCCTGAAAATCCTGGACCTTCTGGGAAACGATCTTATCTGTACTGCGTGACGCTGGCAGCAAGGATTAAAGAAAATTGTCGTCGCGCTGACCGTGCTACAGACAGAAGGCAGACACCGCAGAGCTGCATATTGAAGCCACGCCAACCCTGACGTAAAACCCATCGCGGAATTTTACGCTACTGCACCCGGCCCGGCATTCGAGAAAAATGCCGGGCGCATCGACCGGAACTCCCAATGGCCCCCTACGATCAAGCCCCGAGCGAGCGCTATTCCTTCCTCTTCGGCGCCAACGGCACCTTCATCGCGGAACTGTACGCCCGGTATCAGCAGGACCCCAACAGCGTCGATGCCAGTTGGCAGCGCTTCTTCGCCGAACTGGGCGATGAAGGCCAGGCCATCCTGGCAGAGCTGAACGGTGCCTCCTGGGCGAAGAATACCGCCAAGGTGATCGGCGCCGCCGATCCGGATGCGCCCGTTGCCAAGCCGGGCAAGGGCGACGCCAAGGGTGACAAGGCCGCCGCCGCGCCGGCCCCTGCCGCTGCAGCCGGCGTCAGCCTGGCCCAGGTCCGTCAGGCCCAGTTGGACAGCATCCGCGCCCTGATGCTGATCCGCAATTACCGCGTCCGTGGCCATCTGCTGGCCAAGCTGGACCCGCTGGGCATGGACAAGCGGGCCGAGCACGCGGAGCTGGATTATCGCCATCACGGCTTCACCGATGCCGACCTGGACCGCCCCATCTTCATCAACAACGTGTTGGGGATGGAAACGGCGACGCTGCGCCAGATCGTGGATGCGCTGCACAGCACCTATTGCGGCCATATCGGCGTGGAGTTCATGCATATCCAGGATCCGGAGCAGAAGGCCTGGATTCAGGAACGCATCGAAGGCATCCGCAACCAGACGGATTTCACCAATCTGGGCAAGAAGGCCATTCTGCAGCGCCTGACGGCAGCGGAAGGGTTCGAGAAGTTCCTGCAGCTCAAATATACCGGCACCAAGCGTTTCGGCCTGGAAGGCGGCGAGGTGCTGGTGCCCGCCATCGAACAGGTGATGAAGCGCGGTGGCCAGTTGGGCCTGAAGGAAATCGTGCTGGGCATGGCCCATCGCGGTCGCCTGAACGTGCTGACCAACGTGCTGGGCAAGCCCTTCAAGGCCGTGTTCAGCGAGTTCCAGGGCAACCCGGCCAACCCGGAAGATGTGCAGGGTTCCGGCGACGTGAAGTACCATATGGGGACTTCCAGCGACCGTGACTTTGATGGCAACACCATCCACCTGTCGCTGTCGCCCAACCCGTCGCATCTGGAAGTGGTGAACCCGGTTGTCTGCGGCCGCGTGCGCGCCAAGCAGTGCCAGATTTCCGGTCAGGTGCCGCCGGCTGACGAAAGCCGCAACCAGGTTCTGGGCGTACTGCTGCATGGCGATGCCGCCTTTGCCGGCCAGGGCCTGGTGCCCGAGACGCTGCTGCTGTCCGAACTGAAGGGCTACCGCACCGGCGGTATCATCCATTTCATCATCAACAACCAGATCGGCTTCACCACCGCCCCGCAGTACAGCCGTTCCGGCCCGTACCCGACGGAAGTGGCCAAGTCGATCCAGGCGCCGATCTTCCATGTCAATGGTGACGATCCGGAAGCCGTCATCCATGTCAGCCGTATCGCCATCGAATTCCGTCAGAAGTTCCTGAAGGATGTCGTGGTCGACGTGGTCTGCTATCGCCGCCAGGGCCATAATGAAGGCGACGAGCCGGCATTCACCCAGCCGCTGATGTACAAGACCATCGCCAAGCAGGAGACGACGCGCCAGCTCTATGCCAAGCAGTTGGTCGCCGAAGGCGTGGTCAGCCAGGAAGAATCCGACGGCATGGTCAATGAATTCATGGGCCATATGGACCAGGAATTCCAGGCCAGCACCTCCTTCAAGCCCAACAAGGCCGACTGGCTGGAAGGCAAGTGGTCGGGCCTGAGCGCTGCCGGTGCCCAATATAGCCGTGGCACTACCGCCGTGCCGGTGGATGTGCTGAAGGAAGTGGGGCTGGCCATTTCCCACACGCCGGACGGCTTCAACGCCAATTCCAAGGTCGCCCGCCAGTTGAAGGCCAAGCAGCAGGCGATTGAGACCGGCGAAGGCATTGACTGGGCCACCGGTGAAGCCCTGGCCTTCGGCACGCTGGCCGTGGAAGGCAACCCGGTTCGCCTGTCGGGCCAGGATGTCGGCCGTGGCACCTTCTCCCAGCGCCATTGCGTGCTGACCGATCAGGTGAACGAGGAGAAGTATGTCGCGCTGAACCATATCCGTCCGGGCAAGCAGGCGACGTTTGAGGTGCATGACAGCCCGCTGTCCGAAGCCGCCGTGCTGGGCTTCGAATATGGGTTCTCGCTGGCCGAACCGCACGCGCTGACCATCTGGGAAGCCCAGTTCGGTGACTTTGTGAACGGGGCGCAGGTCATCATCGACCAGTTCATCAGCTCGGCCGAATCGAAGTGGCTGCGCATGTCCGGTCTGGTCATGCTGCTGCCGCACGGCATGGAAGGCCAGGGTCCGGAACACAGCTCCGCCCGTCTGGAACGCTTCCTGCAGAACTCGGCGGAAGATAACTGGCAGGTCTGCAACATCACCACCCCGGCCAATTATTTCCACGCCCTGCGCCGTCAGTTGCGCCGCGATTTCCGCAAGCCGCTGATCGTGATGTCGCCGAAGTCGTTGCTGCGTCACAAGCTGTGCGTCTCCCCGCTGGCCGACTTCACCGGTGACAGCACCTTCCACCGCGTGCTGGGCGATGCCGCCCCGGATCTGGTGGCGGGCGCGCAGGTTCGCCGCGTCGTGCTCTGCTCTGGCAAGGTCTATTATGACCTGTTCCAGGAACGTGAAGCGCGCGGCATCAAGGATGTGGCCATCGTCCGCCTGGAACAGCTCTATCCCTTCCCGCATGAGGCGCTGGCGGTGGAACTGGCCAAGTATCCGAACGCCGATGTGGTCTGGTGCCAGGAAGAGTCGGAGAACCAGGGTGCCTGGAACTTCGCCGACCGTCGCATCGAAAAGGTGCTGACGGCCATCGGGCACAAGGCCGGTCGTCCGAAATATGCCGGGCGTGCGGCATCGGCGGCCCCGGCCACCGGTCTGCTGCGCCGTCATAACCAGGAGCAGGCGAAGCTTCTGAACGACGCGCTGTCGGTCTGATCGATCCCAATCAACCTATCCAACGTATTTTCACGGCAAACGACAAAGGTCCGCAGTCATGGCGACGGAAATCAAGGTGCCGACCCTCGGCGAATCGGTGACGGAAGCAACCGTTGCCCGCTGGCTGAAGAAGGTCGGCGACACGGTTCAGGTGGATGAGGCGCTGGTTGAACTGGAAACCGACAAGGTTACCCTGGAAGTCAACGCCGCCGCCGCCGGTACCCTGACGGAGATCGTGGCCGGCGAAGGTGCCAACGTTGCCGTTGGCGCCCTGCTGGGCACCATCAGCGAGGGCGGTGCCGCCGCCGCGCCGAAGACGGCTGCCGCCGCTGCTCCGGCGCCGGCCCCGGTCGCCGCTCCGGCCCCGGTTGCGGCCCCCGCCGCCGCCGGCGTGATGCCGGCCGCCCGCAAGGTGGCCGAGGATAACGGCGTCGACCCGACCACGCTTGCCGGCACCGGCAAGGATGGCCGTGTCACCAAGGGCGACGTGATCCAGCATCTGGAAACCCCGAAGGCTGCCCCGGCTCCGGCCCCGGCACCCAAGGCTGCCGCCCCGTCCGGTCCGCGCAGCAAGGCCGACCTGGAAGAGCGCGTGCGCATGAGCCGCCTGCGCCAGCGCATCGCCGAGCGTCTGAAGGAAGCGCAGAACACCGCCGCCATGCTGACCACCTTCAACGAGGTGGACATGACGAACGTGATCGCCATGCGCAACCAGTTGAAGGACGCGTTCGAGAAGAAGCATGGCGTGAAGCTGGGCTTCATGTCCTTCTTCGTGAAGGCCTGTCTGGTGGCCCTGAAGGAGCTGCCGGCGGTCAATGCGGAGATCGACGGCACCGATCTGGTCTACAAGAACTATTACGACATCGGTGTCGCCGTCGGCACGCCGCAGGGTCTGGTGGTTCCGGTGGTCCGCGATGCCGACAAGCTGTCCTTCGCCGGCGTGGAAAAGACCATTGGCGAGCTGGGCAAGAAGGCCCGTGACGGCAAGCTGTCGATGGAAGACCTGTCGGGCGGTACCTTCACCATCTCCAACGGTGGTGTCTATGGCTCCCTGATGTCCACGCCGATCCTGAATACCCCGCAGTCGGGTATCCTGGGGATGCACAAGACCATGGACCGCGCCGTCGTGGTGAATGGCAAGGTCGAAGTGCGCCCGATGATGTATCTGGCGCTGTCCTACGATCACCGCATCATCGATGGCCGCGAGGCCGTGACCTTCCTGGTGCGCGTGAAGGAATGCATCGAGAACCCGGAACGCATCCTGCTGGATGTCTGATCCGCACCCTTGGTGCCGCTGATCTGGAAGGGGCCGTCCGCAAGGGCGGCCCCTTTTTCTGTGCCTCTTCTTTTATGTAGGCCTCCTGATCGTTTTGTCCCCGTGACATTCCTGCGCTAGCATGATTGAAAGAAGGACAGGCCTTATCAGCGGCATGGTTTCAAGGGGAAGACCGGCGGCATCATGGAACTGCTGAAGCAGCTACATGTCCCGACATTGATGGTGGTGTTCATCACCACCAGCCTGTCGCTGACCTTTGTGATGGCCGTCTACTGGTGGCGGCAGCGCAATATCCCTGGCCTGGGCTATTGGACGCTCTCCAGCATCATTGGCAGTGTCGGTTTCAGCTTTCTGGTAGCGCGCGGCTATATCCCGCTCTGGGTATCGGTGATGATGGGCAACCTGCTGGTCGGGTTGGCTCTGGTGCTTGTACTGGTGGGGATCCGCCGTTTCTCCGGCCGGCCTCCAGGGTGGGGCGCACCGCTCTGGACCCTGTTCATGCTGGTGGCCGTGCTGGTCTATGATGTGCTGACGCGGGATGATCTGGTGCTGCGCTCCATCCTGGCCGCCATCTGGCTGATCGGGATCAACACGGCCAATACCTGGGAAAGCTGGCGCTCCGGCCATCGCACCCGTCAACGGCTGTGGATATTGCCAATGGCCTTGTTCGCCACCATGGCCCTGGTCATGGTGGCGCGGCTGCTTGATCTGGTTCTCAACCCTCGCCAGCTTAGCTACTTCTCCTCCAGCCCCACCAATGGGCTGAACATGCTGCTCTCCTCCATCGGCGCCAATCTGGGCTGTCTGGCGATGATGGGGGTGACCAACGAATGGCTGCAGCGGCGTCTACAATTGCAGGTCTCCGCTTCGGCTCGCTATGCCCGCCAGCGCGATCAGGCCGCACAGCGGGCAGAGGCGGCCAACCGCTCCAAATCGGTCTTCCTGGCCACGGTCAGCCATGAAATCCGCACCCCCATCAATGCGATGATGGGCGGGCTGGAGATCATGAACGGGGCCGGTAGCGACCGGCTGGCCGCCCGACGGGCCTTGTCGGTGATGGAGAAGGCGGGGCAATCCATGCTGTCCCTGCTGGAGGATTTGCTGGATCTCAGCCGGATGGAAGCAGGCCATCTCTCGCTGTCCAGCGAACCCGTCGACCTGCATCAGCGGCTTTATGATGCGGTGGAACTGATGGCGGGACGGGCGGCGGCAAACGGCCTGTCACTGGATATCGCCATCGCCCCCGATGTGCCGCGTTATGTCAGCACCGATCCGGCCCGCCTACGCCAGATTTTGCTGAATCTGATCGGCAATGCGGTGAAATTCACCGAGGTGGGCGGTGTCCATGTCGCCGTCACCCGCCAGCCGCCGCAAATAGGTGACAAGACCGGGACCAATGGTGTGCCGCTGCGGATTACCGTGGCAGATACCGGCATCGGCATCACCCCGGAAAAGCTGGCCCATGTGTTCGAACCCTTTTATCAGGCGGAAACTGGGGATAGCCGGCGCCATGGCGGCGTTGGCCTTGGCCTGTCGATCTGTCACAAGCTGATCCGCATGATGGGTGGCAATATCAGCGTGGATAGCAGCTTTGGCCATGGCACTGTCTTCATCGTCGACCTGCCGATGCCCCTGGCCCTGATGCCCCAGCAGAGCGGCACCGCCGTGCGCAGCCTGCCCTGCTGGACCCGGCGGCCGCAGGTGATGCTGGTGGAAGATGATGAGGTCAACCGCTTCGTCGCCCAGCAATTGCTGAACCGGCATGGGGTGGAGGTCATCCAGGCCCCCGATGGCGAAACTGCGCTGAAGCTGTTGCGCGACACGGCCGTTTCCGCCGTGTTGATGGATATCGGAATGCCGGGGCTGGACGGGTTTGAGACGACGGCCCGCCTACGGGCCGGCGGCGGGCCGATGGCGCATGTGCCGGTAATTGCGTTGACCGCCAATGTGATGCCGGAAACCGTGGCCCGTAGTCGCATCGTCGGGATGCAGGGCTTCATCGCCAAGCCGATCCGGCTTGAAGAACTGTTGACGGCACTGGCCGGCGTGATGCCGCCGGATGGGTTGGGAGCAGTGGAAACGCCTGATCCGGTATCCGCCCCCCTCCCCCCATCGGCCCTTTCCAGATTGAAGGGCACTCTGGGGGATAGCGCTGCCAACCTGCTTCTGTCGCTGACCGGGGAACAGGTGGCGCTGGCCCGCCGGGCGCTGGCTTTTGACGCAACCCCCAGTGCGGCGGAGTTGCAGCGCATTGCCCTGCGTTTGGCCGATGCGCTGGATGTGGTGGAACTGACCACCGATGCCCAGGCCCTGCGTGATTGCCTGGCCCTGTTGCGCGGCGACCAGCCGCTGGGCACGGCGCAGGCCGCCATGGATGCCATCCTGGCCGGTGCACAGGCGCGCCTGCCGCGCGCGCATCAGGTGGCGGCATAAACAAACGACGAATTGATCCAAGTCAGGGAAACACCGTTCACGAAGTTATAGAAAAGCTCCTGTAGGACGCGCCAAGGAGAGCGCGCCGCTGGGAAGATGAAATATTCACCCGGCACATGATATAGGAGCCTCTGTTATGAAGAAGACTGCCCTGGCTGCCGCCATTGGTGGCGCCGCCCTCCTGATGTCCGCCGCCACCCCTGCCATGGCGGAGAAGGCCGCCGGGGATTTGCTCGTTCGCGGCCGTGTGATCTTCGTGACGCCGGATGAAAGCAGCGACCTGAAGCTTGGTAATACCGCCATTCCCGGCCATGCCTCCCTGGACATGTCCGTCGTGCCGGAGCTGGATTTCAGCTACTTCTTCACCGACAATATCGCAGCCGAGCTGATCCTGGGCACCACCCACCACCACCCGAAGGCCAAGGCCAGCCCGCTGGGCGCTTCGGTCGATCTGGGTGACGTCTGGCTGCTGCCGCCGACGGTGACCTTGCAGTATCACTTCAACCCGAAGGGCCAGATCAGCCCCTATGTCGGCGCCGGTCTGAACTACACCTTCTTCTATGGCGAAGATCCGGGCCAGGCCCTGGATACCAAGTACAAGAACGGCTTCGGCTATGCCCTGCAGGCCGGCGTGGATGTGGAGCTGACCAAGAAGTGGTCGCTGAACTTCGACGTCAAGCGGCTGTGGCTGAACACCGATGTGAAGGTCAATGCCGGCCTGCCGGCCTGGATCAAGGCCGATGTTGATATCGATCCGTGGATCTTCGGCGTCGGTGTCGGCTATCGCTTCTGATCGGTTTGGTTTGACCGGCCCTGTGCCAAGGGGCATAGCCCCTTGGCTGCTGGCGACCAAGGACGAACGCACATATCAAGAGCCACTTGATATGAAAGGCCGTGGGGCTTTCCCCCGGCCTTTTTGCGTTCAGGGCAGCGGCCATGTCCGCTATGGGACGCGATTGGGCTTGGCGTAGCGGGCGCACACCGCTACATAAACGGTTCCCTAAATGTTGGCCGCCCCCCCGGGTGGTCCACCCTTGTGATCATCAGGAGCCGCCCATGCGTGCCGAGATCCAGGCGGTGATCGAGGCTGTTGAACAGTCCTTGGTCCTGCTGAGGAGGCATCTTTGACTGGGAGAAATCCCTTTTCCGCCTCGACGAACTGACCGCCCTTTGTGAAGATCCCAACCTCTGGAACGATGCTGAGCGTGCCCAGAAGCTGTTGCGGGAAAAGAACCAACTGGATTCGGGCCTGAACGGCACCAGGCAGTTGGAACGCGACATGAAGGACAATCTGGAACTGCTGGAGATGGCCGAGGCCGAGGGCGATCAGGATATGATCACCGAGGCGGAGACCGCTCTGCTGGGCCTGAAGGACCGCGCCGCCAAGATGGAGCTGGAAAGCCTGCTTTCCGGTGAGGCGGATGCCAACGACGCCTTCCTGGAAGTCAATGCCGGTGCCGGTGGCACAGAGGCCCAGGATTGGGCCCTGATCCTGCTGCGTATGTATACGCGCTGGGCTGAACAGCATGACTATAAGGTGGATTTGCTGGACGAGACGAACGGCGAAGAAGCCGGCATCAAATCCGCCACCATCCAGATCAAGGGGCACAATGCCTATGGCTGGCTGAAGTCGGAAACGGGCGTTCACCGTCTGGTGCGCATTTCCCCGTTCGACAGCCAGGCGCGGCGCCACACCTCCTTCTCTTCCGTGTCCGTCACCCCGGTGATCGACGACAAGATCAATGTCGAGATCAACGAGAAGGATGTGAAGGTCGATACGTTCCGCGCCAGCGGGGCCGGCGGCCAGCACGTCAACAAGACGGACTCAGCCGTGCGCTTCACCCATATCCCCACCGGGATCGTGGTGTCGTGCCAGCAGGAACGCAGCCAGCACAAGAACCGCGCCAAGGCGTGGGACATGCTGCGCGCCCGCATCTATGAGATGGAACTGCGCAAGCGCGAGGAAGCGGCCAACGCCCTGGAAGCCACCAAGACCGATATCGGCTGGGGCCACCAGATCCGCTCTTACGTGCTGCAGCCCTATCAGATGGTGAAGGATCTGCGCACGAATGTGGAAACCAGTGACAGCGCCGGCGTGTTGAACGGCGATCTGGATCGGTTTCTGCAAGCGGCATTGGCCCAGCGTATCCAGGGGCATGGGGACCAGCAGGCCGGCTGACGGCCTCTGTTCCTGACGACCATATTCCGTTATGATAGTCGCCCGGCAACAAAGCGTTGCCGGGCGACTGCTTTTATTGCAAAACTTCCTATGGTTTCCCGGACAGAATTGTCGGTTGTTCGCCCGCAGTCTAGGAAGAACTCAATGAAACTTCATTGACGGCTACCTTAGAAGCGGTGCTGTCACTTGGTGCAGGGATTGCCGCATGATCGCAGCGGATACGAGCGGGTTTCCTGACCCGACCGGGTTCGGTCTGGGCGACGGGCGGCTGATGACAGCCTATTTTGAATCGACACAGCAGATGCTGATCCTGCTGGATCCGGATGGGCTGGTATTGTCCGCCAACCGGGCGGCCCTGCGCAGTGGCGGGCTGCTGCTGCAATCCCTGATTGGCCACCCGCTCTGGTCCACCCCCTGGTGGCAGGGGGCACCGCTGGAGCAGGAAAGGCTGCGTACCGCCATTCTGGCTGCCGCCGGGCGTGGTGCCACCATCCGTATGGATCTGCAGACCGGCCCCGTTTTCATCGCGCCGCTGATTTTCGATCTGGCTGTCACACCCATTCTGGATGAACAGGGGCGTGTCCATCGCCTGATGGTGGAAGGCCGCGATGTGACGGAGGCGCGGGAAATCGAAAATGCCCTGCGCACCAATGAACAGCGCCTGCGCGACATGGTGGAAGGATCGGTACAGGGCATCGTGGTGCATCAGGGGGAACATATCCTGTTCGCCAACCCGGCCTTTCTGGAAATGACAGGCTATCCTGATCTGGATGAATTGATGCGGGCAGGCGTGTCCAGCATCATTCTCTCCAGCGAATGGGAAACCTCGCGGGTCCAGTGGGAACAATTGCTGGCGGGCGATCCGCTGCCGGTGCAACGCAGTCGAATGCTGCGTTGCCGTGATGGCGCCCTGATCTATGTCGACCTGCTGGCCCGCGCGGTGGATTGGGACGGGCACAAGGCCATCCAGGCCACAATGGTGGATGTGACGGCGCAGAACCAGGCGGCCACGGCAGAGGCGGCACGGCTGGCAGCGGAAGAGGCCTCACGCGCCAAATCCGCCTTCATCGCCACCATGAGCCATGAGTTGCGCACGCCGTTGAACGCCATCCTGGGCTTCGCTGGCATGATTGCGGCCGATGCCGGGCCGGATGATCCCCAGGCAGAATATGCTGACGATATCATCATGGCGGCCAGGCACCTGCTTTCCCTGATCAATGACATGCTGGATCTGTCGAAGATCGAGGCTGGGCGTCTGGCGCTGGATTTATGCTGGATTCCGCTGGAACATGAATTGCGTCAGGTGCGGCGGATCGCCCAGGGACTGGTCCGGGCCAAGGAGCTGGCCTTCGATCTGGACCTGACTGGGGTGGATGGG
The DNA here is from genome assembly GCA_943370215.1 of Azospirillum sp. RU38E. Classification (GTDB taxonomy): domain Bacteria; phylum Pseudomonadota; class Alphaproteobacteria; order Azospirillales; family Azospirillaceae; genus Niveispirillum. The sequence goes on along the minus strand of CALRQC020000017.1, from coordinate 89,617 downwards.
GTGCAACTGCTGGGCGATGAGCGGGCCGTGCGCCAACTCTTGCTGAATATTGTCGGCAATGCTGTGAAGTTTACCCCTGATGGCGGTTCCATCCGCATCAAGGTGAGGCTGGAGGCGGATGGCGACCTGACCATCGTGGTGGCGGATAGCGGCGTGGGCATCCAACCCGATGATCTGCATCGTATCTGGCGGCCGTTCGAACAGGTGGGCCGGGTGCAGGATCACCAGCATGGCACAGGGCTGGGCCTGTCCATCGCCCGGGCGCTGGCAGAACTGCATGGTGCCAGCGTGGCCGTGGAAAGCCGCCCGGGTGACGGCACGGCCTTCAGCTTCCGGTTCCCGGCCAGCAACGTTGCCATCGCCTCACCGCCCGGGGAACGCCCGGCTGCCTGAAGCCGCCGGGCGCAGCACATTGACCCTGGATAATTGCGTCGGATATGGGCTCAGCGTCCCGTCTCTCCGGCGGCGCGGCTGTTGCTGGTCACCTGTCGGTGCAGCACGGTTTCACGGTGGATGATGTAAAGCCCGGCCGCCACCACGATGGCGCCACCGATCCAGATGGCCTTGTCCGGAATATCGCCGAACAGGATATAGCCGAACAGAACCGCCCAGATCATTGCCGTATATTCAAACGGGGCCAGCAGCGACGGGCTGGTCAGCCGGAATGCCTGGGTGAAGGCGATCTGCGCCACACCGCCGATCACCCCCACCATGACCAGCAGCAGCCATTGCCAGCCCTGCGGCGTGCGCCATTCCGGGATCATGGCGATGGCGGCCACGGCCGACATGGTGATGACGAAATAGAAGGTGATGGCGGCATTGCTTTCCGTCCGCGCCAGCACCCGGACATAAAGCATGGTCAGCGCATAGAAGGCGGCGGCGGCCAGTGGCACCAGGGCCGTCAGCGTCAACATGCCCTGCCCCGGCCGCAGCATGACGATGACGCCGGTAAAGCCCACCAGCACGGCCAGCCAGCGGCGCCAGCCCACCTTTTCCTTCAGCACCGGCACCGACAGGGCCGTCATGAACAAGGGCCCGGCGAAACCGATGGCATAGGCATCGGCCAGCGGCATGATGGCATAGGCATAGAAGAAGCAGAAGGCCGCCGCCACCCCCACCAATGCCCGCGCGACATGGGAAGGCAGGCGCCGGCTGCGCAACGTGGCCAACCCGCCCGACCGTGCCGTCAGCACGGCAATGGGGATCAAGGAGAAGAAGCCCCGGAAGAACATGATCTGCCAGGTGCCGAAATCGGCCGTCAGATATTTGATGGTGGAATCCATCACCGCGAAGCAGAGAATTGCCACCTGGAACCAGGCGATACCAATCAGTGACTTGCCGCCCATGGTCAGGCCCCCTCGGCCACCGGCTGGGCGGCTACCTGCCGACCCAGCCGCGTTTCGCGGTACAGGATGTAAAGGCCCGACGAAATCACGATCGCCACGCCGATGAACAGGGTGCTATCCGGCATATCCCCGAAAAAGGCATAGCCATACAGCACGCCCCAGATGATCTGGGTATATTGGAAGGGGGCGGCCACGGCGGCCGGCACCTTGCGGAACGCCGTCAGCAGACAGACAAAGGCAATGCCGCAAAAGGTGCCGCCCAAGGCCGACAGGCCCAGATGCGGCCATGTCGGCATCTTGCCCAGCCAGGGCATCATGCTGCCATAGACCAGGGTGCTGGCCAGCGTGGAATAAAAGGCAAAGGAGACGCTGCTTTCCGTGCCGCGCATCAGCCGGGAAATCAACATGCCGATGGAATAGAAGAACGCCCCGCCCAATGCTGCGAAGGCCGCCAGGTTCAACAACCCGCTGCTGGGCCGCAGCATCACCATCACCCCCATAAAGCCGATGCCCACGGCGGTCCAGCGCCGCCAGCCCACCTGTTCCTTCAGCACGGGCACGGCCAGGGCGGTGATGAACAAGGGGGCGGTGAAGGCCAGCGCATAGACATCGGCAATCGGCATCTGGGAATAGGCATAGAAGCCCAGAAAACCCGAACAGATGCCGCAGAACGCGCGGGCAGCATGGAATTGCGGCCGGCGGGTACGCAGGTTGCGCCACAGCCCGCCGGTTTTCAGCGCATAGAGAATGATGGGGATGAAGGCGAACAGGCTGTTGAAGACGATGACCTGCGGCACGGCATAATGCTTCACCAGCATCTTCACCGTCACATCCATGATGCTGTAACCGGCAAAGGCCAGAAAGGCCAACAGGATACCCAACGGAAAATTCTCCTCCTGGGAGAACCCGGCGGATGCGGTGGAGGGGGCGGCGGACATGGAGAGGCAGACCAGACGGCAAGGATGGCGCTGGTCATGATTGCCAGCGCCTCTGCCTAAAAATACGCCGCTTCCCCCCTGGCGGACAGCCACACCGCCGCATGTCGCCCCTGCGGGGACCATGGGGCTGGTGCTGCGATGGAAATCTGTCATGACCCGCCCATCCGGCTGCGGCATCTTGTTGCGTCGCAAAAAATTCACCGGCTTGTGCATGTAACAATGCACTTGTTCCGGTTATGCGCTGCACAGGCTGGGCGCGAACCCGGTTTCCTTAGGGGGCTAAGGAAACGCCGAGAGGGTCGGCCGGGCCGGAGAGAGATAATCCCCTCAAGGAAAGATCAAAAATGAAAGCAATCCTGAAGCCGGCCCTGTTGGCGGGCCTTGCGGCCGTGGCATTCGGCACCATGGGTGCCTCAGCCCAAGGGGCCGGCAACGAGATGCTGGAGGAAATCATCGTCACCGCCCAGCGCCGGGCGGAGAATTTGCAGGAAGTGCCGATGTCCGTGGCCGCCATCGGCGGGGCGGAGCTGCGCGATCTGCTGGCCGGCGGCGGTGACATTCTCAACCTGTCGGCCAAGGTGCCCGGCCTTTATGCCGAAACCTCCACCGGCCGCATTTTCCCGCGCTTCTATATCCGTGGCCTGGGCAATAACGATTTTTATCTGGGTGCTTCGCAGCCGGTCTCCGTCATCATTGATGATGTGGTGATGGAACATGTGGTGCTGAAAAGCAGCCCGCTGTTCGATGTGCGCCAGGTGGAAGTGCTGCGCGGGCCGCAGGGGTCGCTGTTCGGCCGCAACACCACGGCCGGCATCATCAAGTTCGACAGCATCGCCCCCAGCCAGGAAACCAGCGGCCGCGCCACCCTGACCTATGGCAGCTACAATACATCCAGCCTGGATGCCGGTGTCGGCGGCGCGCTGATCGAGGATATCCTCTCCGTGCGCGCCTCGGTGATGTACCAGCACCGCGATGATTATGTGACCAACACCTATAACGGCACCAAGCTGGGCGGGTATGAGGAGTTTGCCGGCCGTCTGCAATTCCTGCTGACCCCGTCGGACAATACCAGCGCACTGTTGAACGTGCATGGCCGCGACCTGGATGCCACCTCCTCCCTGTTCCGGGGCAATGCCCTGACCAAGGGGTCCAACAAGCTGAACAGCAATTACCAGAAGCGCCGCGTCTCCTATAATGATGGTGACGGCAACCCGCAGGCTTATAAGGGCTGGGGTTCCTCGCTGAAGATCGACCATGATTTCGGCGGCGTGGTGCTGACCTCCATCACCGCTTACGAGACGACCAACGGCTATAGCCGGGGCGACACCGATGGTCTGCCGCTGAACGCCGCCGAATCCCAGGGCAATGTGGACGATCTGGACCAGTGGACCCAGGAAATCCGCCTGGCCAGCGACACCAACGGTGCCTTCAACTGGCAGGTTGGCGGCTTCTATTTCAATGCCAAGGATGAGACCAGCTTCCGCCCCTACCGGTTCTTTGAAACGGGTGGTTCCAGCGGCTATGTCACGCTGGGCAACAAGAATGATAGCTGGGCCGTGTTCGGCCAGGGCGGCTATCAGGTGACGCCGGAACTGAAGCTGACCGCCGGTGTGCGCTATACCGAAGATAACAAGGAAATGAACGTGCTGCGGGCCCTGACCGCCGGCACATTCCGCAGCATCGAAAATGGCTCGGCCCAGGTGCAGACGGCCTATACCGGCACGCGCCATGTCGAACTGTCGGACGACAAGGTCAGTTGGGATGCCAGCGCCTTCTATAACCTGACCGATGATGCGTCTGTCTTTGTGCGTCTGGCCAGCGGCTTCCGCGGGCCCACCATCCAGGGGCGCACCGTCTCCTTCAACGGGCCGCCGACGACCGCCACGTCGGAAACCATCATGTCCTATGAGGCGGGCGTGAAGAGCAGCCTGTTCGACAACCGGCTGCGCCTGAACGGTGCCGTCTATACCTATTCTGTGGACGATATCCAGTTGACGGCCTTTGACGCCAACGGCACAGCCCGTCTGCTGAATGCCAAAAAGGGCGATGCGGTCGGCTTTGAACTGGATGCCGAACTGGCCGTCACCCAGGAACTGACCCTGACCGCCGGCGTCACCTATACCGACACGCAGATCAAGGACAAGTCGGTCAGCACCAGCGTCTGCAGCCCGGTGACCGTCTGCACCGTGCTGGACCCGATGGTCAGCGGCCGCGCCCTGATCGACGGCAACCCGTTCCCCAACGCGCCGAAATATATCCTGAACTTCACGGCGCGGTACGATTACCCGCTGGCCAATGGCGGCACCCTGTTCGCCTTCACCGACTGGAACGTCACCGGCAAAACCAATTTCGTGCTGTATGAATCGGCCGAATTCTACAGCAAGAATGATTTTGAAGGCGGTCTGCGTCTGGGCTACCGGGCGCCGGACAATGCCTATGAACTGGCCGCCTTTGTCCGCAACATCACGGACGAGGCCAACGTGAAGGGCGTGATCGAGAACTTCATGGCCCCGGTGGTGAGCGAGCCGCGCACCTTCGGCATTTCGCTGTCCGCCAAGCTGTGACGACAGCCGGCCCCGGTGGTGACACCGGGGCCGGTTTTTCCGGTGATGTCGTGGGGGCCAAGTAAGGATAGGCGGGGTGGCGGTGGGGACGTGCCCCAGCGGGGGAGCCCGTGTTGATTCAGCTTCGTTCCGCAGATGATTCCGGAACGTTCTCCACAGCCCTATCGGGGGTAGCAGCGAGAGGTGCTAGGAATCGGGAAAGGGGCGGGGTGGGGAGGGGGCTTTCCTTACTTGGGGGTGGAGAGCGCAGGGGGGACGGCATAATGCTCCGCTAGCGCATCCGTGCTGATTACCTTTGGGGGGCCGCTTTGCGCCCCATCATTGCCGTTCCGAGGGTGGGCACCAGTCCCAGAAAGCCGACGCTTTCCTGCGTTATCCTGCCGACGTGGTTGGGTCAGATGCGGTCGTTGGAGTAGACGGGCAATTCAATGAACTATCACCGTAATTCGACAATAAGAACTGCTGGCGCTCAGAGACATCCTCGCCTGACGCTCCCAATCAAGTTATTGTAACCCTCCTTTGGTCAAGGGCATAGCGAATGAGAAGATCAAGTGCAAAGCGGGTGTCTGGAGAGGGGTTACCCCTGCTGGGCCTTCAGACGGGTCAGGACGCTATCGTCGAGCACGAGCACGGCCATGCATTCACGGCCTACAGAACCGGAAATGACGTTTCGCCGCTGTTGCTGCTGGGCAATGCCAAGGTGGTTCTGAAATCTATTCCAGACTGCTCCATCGACTTTGCAATGACCTCTCCCCCTTACTGGGGCAAGCGTGAGTACGAGAACGGCGGAATCGGACTTGAGCCGGACTATCGGGACTATGTGAAACAACTCGCCGAGGTCTTCGCCGAGGTGAAACGAGCTCTCAAGCCGGAGGGGTCGTTCTGGCTAAACCTGGGCGACACCTACAGCGGCAAGGGGCTAGTAGGTATTCCATGGCGTGTCGCGTTTGAGCTTACCGACAACCAAGGTTGGGTTCTGCGCAACGATGTTGTGTGGAACAAACTCAAGGGGGGGATGGACAATACCAAGGACCGCCTCGCCAACGTGCATGAAAGCCTCTTCCATTTTGTCAAGCAGTCCAAGGGCTACTATTACGACGCCGACGCCATCCGCTCGAAGGCGCGCGAGGCCAAGGTTGTCAATGGGGCTGTGATCTCTGCGACGGGCGTCTCCGGCGTTCGCTATAAAAGGCAGATCGAACTTTCGACTGCACTTTCTCCGTTCGAGAAGAAGGCTGCCTTCGCGGCCCTGGAGCAAATCCTCAGCGACGTGGCCGAGGGCAGACTCTCCGATTTCCGCATGGTTATCCGTGGTCAGCAGCGAACCACCCACTCCGATAGCTCCAAGGTGTCCGGCAGGGCCAAGGAATTGGTCGACAAGGGTTTCTACTTCCTGAAATACCACCCGAAGGGCAGTAAGCCAGGAGACGTCTGGGACATCATCCCGGAGGATACACAAGGCCGGGAGGCGCATTTTGCTGCCTACCCCATTGACCTATGCCGCCGCCCCTTGCTGGCGACATGCCCGCCAGGAGGCATTGCCCTTGACCCGTTCTCGGGAACGGGCACCACCCTTGTTGCAGCACATCTGCTCGGGCGGAGGTCGGTCGGCATCGACATTTCCCGACATTACCTTGAACTCACTCAGGAAAGGCTCCGGTCCAACCCATGAGCAAAGTTGTTGAGTTTTTTGGCCACGCAGCGGGAAACCCTGACCAGGATTGGTCTCAGGTGGTTTCCTCCCAGCGGTGCCCCTACCTGAACAAGCGTTGCTACAAGGTGCGCAAGAGCGATCCCGGAGTTTCGATTGGGTCGTGCACAGTGCTCTACGGAAAGTCCCCGGAACCAACGATCATCTGCCCGACCCGCCTAATCGAGCGCCGTCAAATCTTCATCGACTGTTTCCACCTGCTTACCCAACATGAGCCGGGCAACGAACTGCATATTGTATCGGAGGTATCCGTCCCCGGTGGGAGCGTAGACTATTTCCTGGTATCCGCTGTGAACGGGAAGGTGAAGGATTTCGTCGGGATCGAACTCCAGACACTGGACACCACTGGAACTGTCTGGCCGGAACGGCAGCGCCTCATCCGCGAACTTGGCCTGCCGCGTTTGGATGATGCCGAGCACTCTGACAAGAGCTTCGGCATGAATTGGAAGATGACAGCTAAAACGATTCTTGTGCAGATGCATCACAAGGTTCAGACCTTCGAGCATGTAAACAAAAAGCTAGTTCTCGTGGTTCAGGATTGCCTTCTCTCATACATGAGCAAGGAGTTCCGCTTCGACCACTTGAAAAGTCCTGCCGTGCTAGGCGATTCTATGCACTTACATGCCTATCGGATAACCCGCCAAGACGGAGGAGACTTCCGGCTGAGCATGGCGAGCCGACTAAGCACGGATGCAGAAGGAATTGCGACATGCCTAGGCCTTCAAGCCGAGGCCAGGGTTGAATTGGAGCAGATCATAGCCTCTCTTCATGCCAAGATTTCTGCGGAAACTCTTTTCACCCCTGTCTAGCTTCTCGACATTTCAGGAATTACGGGGAGGGCTGGCGGTGCCACTGCACTCAATTCAAATATCCCCTTTGGGTCAGATTTTGCCAGCGCCTATGCCCTGAGCAATGTCCGCTGTCTACATCCCCTCTCCGAAACCCGACTGTCCCCTTCCGGCCCCAAGTCAGACATTGAGTTTGCTCAGAGCCCGTCCGGAAAGTTTCACACTATCTCAACGTCTTACACGTCTTATTTTTAAACGCTTCCGTCACCCCGGCGAAGGCCGGGGTCCAGAATCACAAGCGCGTTGCTCTACGAACTGGACCCCGGCCTTCGCCGGGGTGACGGGATTAAAACATTAACATGTTGAGAAAGAAGGAAAACTTTTCAGACGGACTCTCAGTAGATCCCTTAGAATCACAAACATCACCCAAAACAAAAAAAGGGGCCGGTTTCACCCGGCCCCTCTTCCTCACGTCTCCAACTCCACCAGCTTCACCTTTTTCCCGGTGATCGCCAGCGCCAGTTTCCCGCGTTTCAGCTTCAACGCCGCCTCCCCGAACAGGTCGCGGCGCCAGCCTTTCAGGGCCATCACGTCGGCATCATCATTGCCGGCGATGGCTTCCAGGTCGGCGGAATTGGCGACCAGACGGCTGGCCACCTCATTATCGTCGCAAACCATCTTCAACAGCACCCGCAACAGCTCCACAATCGGGGCGATGCCGGGGGGCGGTTCCGGGCGCGGGTCCGGGTGGGGCAGGTTGGCGTCGGGGATGGCCAGGGCCGTCTGCACGGCCGCCAGGATTTCCGTGCCATAGCGGCCCTGCGCCATGCCGCTGCCCAGCCCGCGCGTGCGGCCCAGATCGTCAGCATTGGTGGGGGCGTGGGCGGCGATTTCCACCAGCGCCTCATCCCGCAGCACGCGGTTGCGCGGCAAATCCTTGCGCTGCGCCTCCCGCTCCCGCCAGGCCGCCACTTCCTTCAGGATGGCCAGGAAGCGCGGCTTTTCCGTCCGCACCTTCAGGCGCTTCCAGGCGTCTTCCGGTTCGGTGCGGTATGTCGCCGGCTCCGTCAGGATGGCCATTTCATCCGTCAGCCATTCCGCCCGCCCGGTGCGGGCCAGCTTGGCGCGGATTTTCTCATAAGCCGGGCGCAGATGCGTCACGTCCGACAAAGCATAGGTCAATTGCCGGTCGGTCAGCGGGCGCTGTGACCAGTCGGTGAAGCGGCTGGATTTGTCGATGCGCGCCGGGGTCAGCTTGGTGATCAGCGTTTCATAGCCCACGCTGTCGCCAAAGCCGCAGACCATGGCCGCCACCTGCGTGTCAAACAGCGGTGTCGGGATCTTGCCGGTCAGGTGATAGAAGATTTCCAGATCCTGCCGGGCGGCATGGAACACCTTCAACACCTTGGGATCATCCATCAGCGCGAACAGCGGCTGCAGGTCGATCCCCGGTGCCAGCGGGTCGATGGCGGCGGCATCATTGGGGCCAGCCACCTGCACCAGGCAGAGTTGGGGATAATAGGTTTTTTCCCGCATGAACTCCGTATCAACGGTGACGTATTCGGCGTCACGGATACGGTCGATAAAGGCGGCGAGGTCGTCGGTGGTCGTGATCAGAGTCATGGGGGGCAGTGATACAACAGCCCTTTGCCGCTGTCGAATGGCGATATCTAGCAAGCCGTCATGCGTATAGGTATCGGGCTGTCGGACATGCGTATAGGATACCGCCAAGGGTGCGCGTGAAAGGCGATGATCAATGCCGGATGTAGGGCCAATGCCACCATCCGCCGGGAAAATACGGCTGTTTCAGCGCCGCGATCTGTTGATCGCGGCGCTGGGCATGGCGTTGACGGGCGGCGGCCCGGTCCGGGCGGATGAGGCACCCTGGATCATCTTCTGTGCCGATGATTTTCCGCCCTATTGCTGGAACATGCCGGGCAAGGGGCCGGCGGGGCTGGATGTGGAGCTGGTCAGCGCCATGCTGGAACGGGCGAATGCCCCCCATGATATCCAGCAGATGGCCTGGGGTCGCGCCATGGCGGGGCTGGAACAGGGGCGCTGCGACATTCTGTTCGGGCTGGTGCCCTCCGAACAGCGGTTCCGCGATTTCCTGATGGTCGGGCCGTTCCGCGATGGGGAGATTGCCTTTGCCGTGCGGGCGGACAGTAACATCACCTTTCAGACCCTGGACGATCTGGCGGGCCTGACCGTGGGCACCACCCAGCGCAACCATTATGGGGCAGCCTTCGACAACGCCACCCAATTCGCCCGCGACCCCGCCCGCAATGACCAGCTTTCCCTGCTGAAACTGGTGGCGGGTCGCGTTGATCTGGTGGTGGGGGACAGGCTGGCCCTGGCCTGGAAGGCGAAACAGCAAGGCATCAGCGACAAGATACGCTTTCTGCCGAAACCATTGTCGGTATCGCCCCATTACATGGCCCTGCCAAGGGATCGTGGTGAAAAGGCGGCGCGTTTGGAAGCGGCGCGGCAATCCCTGATCCGTGATGGCGGGCTGGATGCCATCATCGCGCGCTGGCGGGTGACAGGGTAGCAGTGCCGCGCTGGCGATGCTTGACAAGCACGCCCCGTCCGGTGTGGTGTGGCGCAAACCGTGCCGGCTGCCGCCGGACGGCCACCCTTTCTATTGCCCATCCGCACCCAAGGTCGATCCACCATGCACGCCTATCGCTCGCATAATTGTGGCCAACTCCGCCCGGACCATGCCGGCCAGAATGTCCGCCTGTCCGGCTGGATCAACCGCAAGCGCGACCATGGGCAGTTGCTGTTCATCGATCTGCGCGACCATTTCGGCATCACCCAGTGCGTGGTCGACACCTCTTCCCCGCACTTCAAGGTGCTGGACGGTCTGCGCCTGGAATCGGTGGTGACCATCACCGGCGAGGTGGTGGTGCGCACCGACGACACCGTCAATGACAAGCTGCCCACCGGCCATATTGAGGTGAAGGTCCGCGACGTGGTGGTGCAGTCCGCCGCCGACCCGCTGCCGTTGCAGGTGAACAGCGAACAGGATGCCGGTGAGGAACTGCGCCTGCGCTATCGCTTCCTGGACCTGCGCCGGGAGAAGATGCAGAAGAACATTCTGCTGCGCAGCCATGTCATTGCGTCGGCCCGCCGCCGCATGATCGAACAGGGTTTCGTGGAATTCCAGACCCCGATCCTGACGGCCAGCAGCCCGGAGGGCGCGCGCGACTTCCTGGTGCCGAGCCGCAACCATCCCGGCAAGTTCTATGCCCTGCCGCAGGCGCCGCAGCAGTTCAAGCAGTTGCTGATGGTGTCGGGCTTCGACCGCTATTTCCAGGTCGCCCCCTGCTTCCGCGATGAAGACAGCCGTGCCGATCGCTCACCGGGCGAATTCTACCAGCTCGATTTTGAGATGAGCTTTGTCACCCAGGAAGATGTGTTCGCCGCCATCGAACCCGTCATCCACGGCATTTTTGAGGAGTTCAGCGACTTCACCGGTGTGAAGCGCAGCGTCTCCCCCTACCCGTTCGTGCGTATCCCTTACGCCGAATCGATGCTGAAATATGGCAATGACAAGCCGGACCTGCGCAACCCGCTGGTGATCACCGACGTCACCGACGTTTTCAAGCGCGATGATGTGGAATTCAAGGCCTTCAAGGGCGTGATCGCCAATGGAGGCGTTGTCCGCGCCATCCGCGCCCCGTCTGTGGCCGACAGGCCGCGCAGCTTCTTCGACAAGTTGAACGACTGGGCCCGTGGCCTGGGTGCGCCCGGTCTGGGCTATATCCTGTTTGAAGCCGCCGGCGGCAAGGGCCCTATTGCCAAGTTCGTGCCGGAAGCCGCCCAGGCGGCCCTGCGCGAGGTGGTGGGCCTGCAGGATGGCGATGCCGTCTTCTTCGTCTGCGATCAGCCGGGCCCCGCCGCCAAGCTGGCCGGTCTGGCCCGTACCAAGATCGGCGATGATCTCGACCTGATCGAGAAGGACACCTACAAGTTCTGCTGGATCGTCGATTTCCCGATGTTCGAATATGACGAAGAGCGCAAGAAGATCGACTTCAGCCACAACCCGTTCTCCATGCCGCAGGGCGGGTTGGACGCGCTGCTGAATCAGGACCCGCTGACCATCAACGCCTATCAGTACGATATTGTGTGTAACGGTGTGGAGCTGTCGTCCGGCGCCATTCGTAACCACAAGCCGGAAATCATGTACAAGGCGTTCGAAATCGCCGGTTACCCGCCGGAGGTGCTGGAAGCCAAGTTCGGCGGCATGTTGTCGGCCTTCAAGCTGGGTGCCCCGCCGCACGGTGGTTCCGCCCCCGGTATCGACCGCATGGTCATGCTGCTGGCCGATGAGCCGAACATCCGCGAGGTCATCGTCTTCCCGCTGAACCAGCGCGCCGAAGATCTGCTGATGCAGGCCCCCAACGCCACCACCCCGGACCGGCTGAAGGAACTGCATATCAAGCTGGACCTGCCGAAGCCGAAGATCGTGACGGCGGATTAATCCGGCCCCATGTGAAAAGCAGAAAGCCCGTCACCGCTTGCCGGTGGCGGGCTTTTTTCTTTTCCGGCCCCTGCATTTTCCCGCTTGCTCCTGACGCTGCGTCAGGTCCGACAAGGGACAGGCAAGGAGCATGAAGATGGACAAGGCATTATCCATTGGCGAACTGGCGGAACGGTCCGGCATTTCGGTGCGGGCCCTGCGGCTGTACGAGGCCGAGGGGCTGATCAAACCGGTGCGAACCCAGGCCGGGCGGCGGGTTTATCAGGCGGGCGACGTGGCGCGGTTGCAGCAAATATTGCTGCTGAAAAAGGCTGGCTGCACGCTGGGCCAGATCGGCCAGTTGCTGGACCGGCAACCCTTTGATCCGGCACGGCTGATTGATGCGCAAATCGAAGCGCTGGAACAGACCGAACGCAACCTGACCCAGAGTCTGGGCCTGTTGCGCGCCGCACGCCGCCAGCTTTCCGATGGGGAATGCCTTTCCGTTGATGCCCTGTGTGACCTGATCAAGATGGGAGAACAGAGCATGAGTGAAGAAAACTGGAAGCCGGTGCTGGACCGCTATTACACGCCGGAAGACCAAGAGAAATGGCGGCAGGCCAAGGCCGCCTTCGGCCCGGATGGGGAGGCCGATTACGCCCGCCAATGGGCCGATCTGGTGGCGGAGATTGAGGCGGCCGTCGCCTGCAAGGTGGACCCAGAGGACGAAAACGGTCAGCGGCTGGCCCTGCGCTGGTACGAGTTGCAAAAGCCGCTGGTGGAAAAGGTGGGGGTGGAGGTCTGGAACAAGGCCAGCCGCATGTATCAGGAAATGGACCAGTGGCAGACGCCACAGGTGCAGGCCCCGTTCAGTGCCGCCGTCTATGGCTTCGCGGTGCAGGCCGCCAACGCTGCCCGCGCCAAGGGGCTGATCCCACCACGGCAAGGGTAACGCCAGATCCCGGAGAGAAGAACTCTCCGGGATCTGGCCCCGCGGCAACGCAGGACAAAGCCCCCCATCACCGGTGCCGGACAGCAAGAACAGCCGCCGACCACGGGGCTTCCATTGCCAGCGCCACCTTTGGCGGTTTGGCGACGCCACACCTGCAACGCGGTGGCGTCGCCGCTGTCCCGCTGTGCCGTATTACGCCTTCTGCGTCTTGATCCAGTCCTTCACCTGTTCGGCCAGGATTTCCAGCGGCACGGCCCCGGTGCGCAGCACCAGATCATGGAACTGGCGCAGGTCGAATTTCTGGCCCAGTTCCCGCTTGGCCTGTTCACGCAGCTCCATGATGCGCAACATGCCGACATAATAGCTGGTGGCCTGACCGGGGCTGACGATATAGCGGTTCACCTCCCGCTCCACCTGATCGCGGTTCAGCGGGGTGTTGGCGACGAAATAATCGATGGCCTGCAGGCGGGTCCATTTCGTGGCATGGATACCGCTATCCACCACCAGCCGCACCGCCCGCCAGATCTGCGTCGTCAACCGCCCGAAATCGGCATAGGGATCCTGATAGAACCCCACCTCCTTGGGCAGCATTTCCGAATAAAGTCCCCAGCCCTCCACATAGGCGCCATAGAGGCTGAAGCGGCGGAAACTGGGCACATCGCCCAGTTCCTGGGAAATGGCGATCTGCATGTGATGGCCAGGAATGCCCTCGTGATAGACGATGGCATCCGCCTGCCATTTGGCCATTTCCTGCATGTTGGACAGGTTGGCATAGAAGATGCCGGGCCGTTTGCCATCGGGCGAGGGCTGGTTATAGAAGGCCGGCGGGGAGGTTTTTTCCCGATAGGGTTCCACCGCCTTCACCACCAACGGGGCCTTGGGCTTGGTGATGAACCATTCATCCAGCCGGGCAGTGAAATCGGCCAGCACCTTGTCACAATGGGCCAGATAGCCGGCGCGGCCGGCCTCGTCATTGCTGAAATAGAATTTCGGATCGGTGCGCAGATGCTGGAAAAACTCCTGCAGGCTGCCCTTGAAGCCGACCTTTTCCATGATGCCGCGCATTTCCGCCTGCAACAGGCCGACATGTTTCAGGCCCAGCGCGTGGATCTGATCCGGCGTCATGTCGGTGGTGGTCTGCAGCTTTACGGCCAGCCGGTAATAGGCATCGCCATCCGGCAGCTTCCAGACGCCGTCTTCCTCAGTCGCCTGTTCCTCCAGCTTGCCGGCGGCCACATCCAGCGCCTGATAGGCGGGCTTGACCTTTTCCACCAGGATACGGCGGCAATCGGCCACCAGCTTGTCCTTCTCCGCCTGGGGAATGCTCAGCGCATCCACCTTGGCCTTGAAATCGATGAACAGCATATTGTCGTCGCCGCTGTCATCGAAGGGCACGCCGGAGATGATGGAGCGGATATCCGGCCGCATCCGGGTCAGGGAGAATTTGGGCGGGATGATGCCCTTGGCGGCACTGTCATAGCCACGATCGATGGTCTGCTGGATCAGCCGGGGAATCCCCTCCAGCCGGGCCAGATAGGCCCGCGCATCGCCGATATCCGCCACCTGATGGGCATTCACCAGGAAGCTGGGGATGCCGGTATGCCGGCCCCAAAGATGGTTCAGCGGATAATTCCAGGCCCGCCAGCGGTGGGCCGCAATCTCCATCTCGCACTCATTTTCATAGAGCCGGTAATTCAGCCGCGCGGCCGGCGGCAGCTTGGCCGGATCCCAGCCCTGGCGCAGCAGCTTCAACGCCTGGCGGGTACGGTCGATAGCCAGATCGGCAAAGGCGTCGCTATCATCATCCCAGCGGTCATAATTGGTTTTGCGCCCTCGGAAGGTCTGCGTTTCCGGCGACAGCGACAAGGCCGCCTCATACACCTCTTCCAGGAAGGCATTCAGGGCGGCCACATCGCCCTTGTCCTTCGGCGTGGCGGCGGGCGACAGGCTCAACGGGCCGGGGCCGGCGGCCTGGGCAAGGGCGGGAAGCACGAGGCCAAGGCCCAGCGCCACCGTGGCAACGCCGCCCAGCATGGCGCGGCGGGAGGGGGAAATGACCATGGATTGCCTTCTGTTCTTTATGGTTAACCCGTCACTTTGGCGACAAGATAGCGCAAAGCCGCGCGCCTTGGCGTGCCTCAATAGCCCGCCGCATTGCCGTCCACGCGCATTTCCGTGCCGGCATGGTAAACGCCATTGGCGGAATCGCGCAGAATGGCTTCGTAGCTGCCGTAATGCAGGCCGGGCTTGATCTCCACCTTATGGCCGCGCGTCTTCAACGCCTCCACCACATCGGGTGCGATCCCCTGTTCCAGATAGAGCGTGCCGACGCCATCGCCCTTTTCCCCCGTCGGTTCGGGGGAGCCTTCATGCTGCCAGCGGGCGGCGTCGCCCGCCTCCTGCACATTCATGCCGAAATCGATGATGTTCACCAGCACCTGCACATGGCCCTGCGGCTGCATGGCCCCGCCCATCACGCCATAGGAGAGGAAGGCCTGGCCATCCTTGGTCACCATGCCGGGAATGATGGTGTGGAAGGGGCGCTTGCCAGGCGCATAGACATTGGGGTGCTTGGGATCGAGCGCGAACTGTTCGCCGCGATCCTGCAGCATGAAGCCCAGCCCATCGGGCACCAGACCGGAGCCCATGCCGCGATAATTGGACTGGATCAGCGCCACCATCATCCCGTCCTTGGCAGCCGTGGTCAGGAAAATGGTGTCGTGGCTTTCCGGCATGATGCCGGTTTCCGGGGCCCCCGCCTTGGTCCTGTCGATCAGGGCCCGGCGTTGGGCGGCATATTCCTTGGAGATCAGCTTTTCGATGGGCAGCTTCACGAAATCCTGATCGGCATACCAGCGCGACCGGTCGGCAAAGGCCAGCTTCTTGGCCTCAACCGAGACATGGATGAAATCGGCGCTGTTATGGCCCATCGCCTTCAGGTCGTACCCTTCCAGGATGTTCATCATCTGCAAGGTGGCCAGCCCCTGGCCATTGGGCGGGATCTGCCACAGATCATGCCCGCGATAGCGGGTGGTGATGGGCTCCACCCAGTCGCTGTGATGGGCGGCGAAATCCTCATACCGCAGTGGGCCGCCGATGCGCTTCATATAGGCATCGATGGTGCGGGCGATGGTGCCCTTGTAATAGGCATCGCGCCCACCCTTGGCCACCAGGGACAGGGAATTGGCCAGATCGGGATTGCGGAAAATCTGCCCCGCCACCGGGGGCTTGCCATTGATCAGATAGGTCTTCTTGGCGTTCTCCAATTCCTCGATCACGCTGCCCAACTGGTCGAACCGGCGGAAATTCCCGGCCCAGCCCTTGGCGATGAAAGGCGACAGCGGGAAGCCGTCGCGGGCATAGTTGATGGCCGGCGCCAGCACCTGCTCCATCGACAGCTTGCCGAACTTGCCATGCAGTTCGAACCAGCCATCCACCGCCCCCGGCACAGTGACGGACAGCGACCCGTGCGACGGGATGGGCTTGCCGAGCCCCAGCCGCTGGGTCAAGGCCTCCAGGCTCTGCCCGCGCGGGGAACGGCCAGAGGCGTTCAGCCCATGCACCTTGTTGGTCTTGGGATCCCAGATCAGGGCGAACAGGTCACCGCCCATGCCGCTGCCGGTCGGTTCCATCAGGCCCAGCGTGGCATTGGCGGCAATGGCCGCATCGACGGCCGAACCGCCCTGCTGCAGGATGGCAATCGCCACCTGGGTGGCCAGCGGCTGGCTGGTGGCCGCCGCCCCATTGCGGGCGATCACTTCCGATCGGCCGGCGAAATTGGCCCCCACCAGCCGGTCACCCCGGCCGGGTTGGGGGATGCTCACCGCCTCGGCGGCCACGGCCAGATCGCCCATGATGGTTGGCATGAAAGTCGTCGCCCCCAGCAGCAACAGCGCCCGCCGGCGCGAATGGATGGATTGCATCGTCCGGAAACCTTCCCCGTGCATGGATGGGGCCTCGCCCCTTTTGTGATTATGAAAGCACTTGTACCGATTTTACGGTGCCGCGTTGGGTGCGGCAACCATTGCCCTGCCCAACGCCCTGTGCCAGCCTGCCTTCTTGGCAGTATGACCAGTGGCAGGAGTATGTCCCGTGCGGGTAATGGTGAATGGTGCGCCGATCTGGTTCGATGTGGAAGGCGCCAAGCTGGTGCCGGATGGCGAGACGATGCGGGCGCGGCCGACCCTGATTCTGCTGCATGGCGGGCCCGGATTCGACCATGCCTCCTTCAAGCCGGCCTTCGGGGCGTTGGCCGATGTGGCGCAGGTGATCTATATCGACCATCGCGGCCAGGGGCGCAGCGGTGGGGATGATCCCGCCACCTGGACGCTGGCGCAATGGGCCGATGATGTGAAGGGCTTCTGCGACGCGCTGGAGATTGAGAAGCCCTATGTGCTGGGCAACAGTTTTGGCGGCTTCGTCGCCCAGGCCTATATGGAACGCCATCCGGGCCATGCGGCGGGGGTCATTCTGTCTTCCACCGCCGCGCGGATGCGACTGGACCTGATCATCAATGCCTTTGACCGCCGCGCCGGGGCAGATGTCGCCGCCGCCGCGCGGGATTTCTGGACCGATGTGCGGGCCGACAAGGTCGCCGCCTACAGCGCCACCTGCATGGGCTGCTATACGGTCAACCCCGCCCCCGGCGGCATTATCGGGCGCGCCCGTTCCATCGTCCGGCCGCAGGTGCTGGAACATTTCTCCGGCCCCGCTGGGGAAATGTGGCGGATGGATTTCCGGCAAAGCCTGGGACAGGCGCAATCGCCCGTGCTGGTACTGGCTGGTGACGAAGACCCCATCACCCCCTGGGAAGCGGCGGAGGAACTGATCGCCCATCTGCCCAAGGCGACATCCACCCTGAAACGCTTCCCCGCCTGCGGGCATGGCACCTTCAGGGATCAGCCGGCAGGAACCTTCGACCTGCTGCGGGAGTTCATGCAAGGCTGACGGCAACGACGCTGCGCAGGAAAGATGCAGTGATGCCGGTCATAGCCCTGGACCGGCATTACCCGCATTGCCGTTACCTGAACAGCGCTCAAAATCACGGAAGTGACGCCGACCATGCGCCAGCGCCCCCGCCTGCCCGCCCTCTTGTCCTGCGCCCTGCTGCTGGGGACGGCCCCTGCCCTGGCGCAAAGGGGACCGGCAGACCCGGCAGCCCCGCAGATCAACACGCCCACGGCGGGGGCGCAGACGGGTACGCTGACGCTGATCCTGGAAAACGATCTGTTCTATAATATCGACCGGCACTACACCAACGGCGTGCAGGCGGTCTGGACGACGGCGCGCGACGGGGTGCCGGACTGGACCAAGGATTGGGCCCGGCTGGTGCCCTTCTTCGCCCAGGATGGTCATCTGCGCGCCGTCTTCGCGCTGGGCCAGAACATGTACACATCCAGCGATATCAAGATCGCCGATCCGCCCCAGACCGACCGGCCCTATGCCGGCTGGCTGCATGGCTCGGTCGGGCTAATCAATGAAAACAACAAGCGGATGGACCAGTTGCAACTGACGCTGGGCGTCGTCGGCCCGGCCTCGCTGGCGGAGCCGGCGCAGAAATTCATCCATAAGCTGATCGATTCGCCCAAGCCCATGGGCTGGGACACCCAGTTACACAATGAACCGGGGCTGGTGCTGACCTATCAGCGGAGCTGGCGACAGGATCTGTTGGGCCGACAGGGGTTTGGCATCGACATGATGCCGCATGTCGGCGGGGCGGTGGGCAATGTCTCCACCTATGCCGATGCCGGGCTGATGTTCCGCGCCGGCTGGCACCTGCCCGCCGATTTCGGCCCGGCGCGCATCCAGCCATCGCTGCCCGGCAGCGGCTTCTTTGAACCGGATGCCGCTCACCCGATCGGCTGGTATCTGTTTTTCGGCGCTTCCGGCCGGGGCGTGGCGCGCAACATCTTTCTGGATGGCAATACATTCCGCGACAGCCGCAGCGTCGACCGGAAATTCTGGGTCGGCGACCTGCAGGCCGGCATCGCCATCAATATTTACGATGTACGCCTGACCTATACCCATGTCTTCCGCAGCCGCGAATTCACCACCCAGGACAAGGGCGACCAATATGGTGCGGTGGCACTGACTTGGCAGTGGTAGCAAACTTCCCAAAAGATCGGCGAAATTTTCGGAATAAAACTACCGAATCGGACCTAGCGATCGGTAACTTTCGGCGACAATCCACCTGATCTGGTTGTATGCTGCCGGAAAACGGGGTGGAACGCGAAGAAGGCGGCAACAGGCATGGCAGTACCGATCAAGATGGCGGATATCGCCCGGCTGGCGGGGGTATCGGTGTCCACCGTTTCCCGCGCCCTGGCGGGCAGTTCCCTGGTCCCCGCCGCCAAGCGGGAAGAGATATTGGCCATCGCCCAGGCCCAGGGTTACGTCATCAATGAACAGGCACGCAATCTGCGCCTGAAGAAAACCCGCACCATCGGCGTGGTCATCCCGCTGGGGCACGAGGTGGGGCAGTTGATCTCCGACCCGTTCTTCATTGAGCTGTTCGGCCGGCTGGCTGATGAAATCACCGCACGCGATTACAATGTGCTGTTGAGCAAGATCGCCAAGCCGGAGCCGGGCTGGCTGGACCGGCTGATCCAGTCGCAGCGCACCGACGGGCTGATCGTCATCGGGCAGAGCGACCAGCATGAGGCGCTGAACAACACCGCCCGCACGCATTTGCCCCTGGTGGTCTGGGGCGCGCATATGCCCAACCAGCTTTATTGTTCGGTCGGGTCGGACAATATCGGCGGCGCCTATACGGCGGTCAGCCATCTGATCCGCCAGGGCCGCCGCCGCATCGCCTTTCTGGGCATGGCCGACGTGCCAGAGGTGAGCCTGCGCCGCGAAGGCTATCTGCGCGCCCTGGCCGAAGCCGGGATCGCCGCCGATCCCGCTTTGATGGAACCGGCGCATTTCACCCTGGATACGGCCTATGACAGTATGCGCCATCTGATTGACAGCGGTATCGGCTTTGATGCCGTGTTCGCCGTGTCGGATGTGATCGCCATTGCCGCCATGAAGGCGCTGGCCGCCGCCGGCCGCCGGGTGCCGGACGACGTGGCCGTGATCGGCTTTGACGATATCACCGTCGCCGCCTATAGCAGCCCGCCACTGACCAGCGTGCGCCAGGATCTGGCGCGCGGGGCCCGGGTGATGGTGGACCTGCTGTTCCGCCGGATGGAGGGGGAAGACACGCCTTCCGCCACCATGCCGGCCGAACTGGTGGTGCGCCGGTCCTGCGGGGCGGCGTGACGCTGCCCCTGCCTCAGAGTTCGTCCAAGAACTTTTACTTCTTTTCCAACCTCTTAACCGTCATTCCCGCGAAGGCGGGAATCCAAAATCCGAGCTGTCGTATGGATTCCCGCCTTCGCGGGAATGACGGTGGAGAACGGGCAAGGTTTCGAAAGTCTGGATAACTTTCCGGACAGACTCTCAGGACTGGCCGTTGCCCCCTTTGAAAGCATTCAGCACGGTCAGCAGGCTGGTCAGGTTATCGGACACACCCCCCTTTTTGGGAGCTGCAGCAGCAGCCGTGGTATCCATGCTGTAAAGCTGCGCAGCACCCTGGGTGGTTGCCGCCTGGGCCAGCGCGTTCTGCTGCTGATGCGCGCTGATGGCATTTTCAAGCGTGATGCCGGTGGAATGGGCCATGGTCTGATAGAGGTTGCCAATCGCCACGGCGGGGGCTTCGCCCACCACCTTGACATTGGCCTGCGTCACAGCGTCGGTGATCTGATTGTTAACCAACTGGTTGGACATGGTTACCCCCTTTAGGTGCGCAGGCATAGGACACACACCATCATAGCGGGTTTTTCACCGTTCGTCCCCCACCGATCCTTTTACCAAGGTCAGATGGGGCCGGTGCCCATCCTGGCCGGCGGGCGGATGCGCGCCCAGCGCCGCGATCTGCCGCCCGATGGCCTGGGTGAACTCCCCCAGACCGGGCCAACTGGTGATACGGCCCATCAGCCGGCTGCCGCGGAAGACGAAGAAAACCGGGATGCCGTGCAGGGCGAACCGGTGCGCCATGTCCAGGTCGTCATAGACATTATCCTGCAGCCAGCGCACCTCCGGCCAGGCAAAACGCTGCGGCGCCGACAACATCGCCTGCTTGGCGATATCGCAATTGGGGCAGTCGCGGCCCCAGAGGAACAGGATGGTCAGCGGCGGGGCATCGGCCTCCGCCAGCGCCGCATCCAGTTCAGCCGCCGTCACGCGGCGCATGGGAAATTGTTCAAAAAACTGCGGCACGGCAGACATAGGCGCATCTCCCCACGTGGGATTGGTTGAAGCCAGGGTCGCCAACGCTGCGGCAAGGCCGCCTATTGCAGTTCGGCCAGTCGCTCCGCCTCTTCCTGGGCGATCAGCGCATCGACCACCTCGTCGATCTCGCCAGCCATGAACCGGTCAATCTTGCCATAAAGGGTTAAATTAATTCTATGGTCGGTGATGCGTCCCTGCGGAAAATTATACGTCCGGATACGTTCCGATCGGTCACCACTGCCGACCTGGCTTTTGCGGTCGGCAGCGCGCGCGCTGGCCAGCCGCTGGCGTTCCGCCTCATAAAGGCGCGCGCGCAGCACCTTCAGGGCCTTGGCCTTGTTCTTGTGCTGGCTTTTCTCATCCTGCTGGCTGACCACGATGCCGCTGGGCAGGTGGGTGATGCGCACCGCACTGTCGGTGGTGTTGACCGACTGGCCGCCGGGACCGGAGGAGCGGAACACATCAATGCGCAGATCGCGTTCATCGATCTGTACATCCACCTCCTCCGCCTCCGGCAGCACGGCCACGGTGGCGGCAGACGTATGGATACGGCCCTGGGTTTCGGTCGCCGGCACGCGCTGCACCCGATGCACGCCGCTTTCGAATTTCAACTGCCGGAAGACGCTGCGCCCGGTGATGGTGGCACTGGCCTCCTTATAGCCGCCAATGCCGGTCTCGCTGATCTCCATCACCTCGAACCGCCAGCCGCGCAGGCCGGCGTAACGCTTATACATCTCGAACAGTTCGGCGGCGAACAGGGCCGCCTCATCCCCGCCGGTGCCGGCCCGCACCTCCAGGATGGCGTTCTTCTCGTCCGCCTCATCCTTGGGCAGCAGGGCCAGCATCACCTGGCGTTCCAGCTCCGGCAGGCGACGTTCGGCGTCGGCCAGTTCCTCCTGCGCCAGGGCCCGCATCTCCGCATCCTCACCTTCCGCCATGGCGGCAAGGTCGGTCAGGTCGGCGCGGGCGCGGCGCATCTCGGCAATGGCGGCGGCCACCGGTTCCAGCTCGGCATATTCCTGGCTGGCCTTGACGAAGGCGTCGCCCACCAGCGCGCCCGTGGCCAGCCCGTCGCGCAATTCATCAAAGCGCATCATCACGCGGGCCAGCGGCTCACCAAATCTCTGTTCAAAATCAGACAAGGAACGGCCCCCGGACACGGCAACAGCAAATGACAAAGTGATGACTGGATATAGGCGATCCAGCGCCCCCGGTCACGCCCCTTGGCAAGCCCTGCCCGTCGGCCCCCTCACCCGCAACGAAAAAACCCCCGTCCTGGGCAGGACGGGGGTGATAGGAACCACGCGGCACACCGGCCGCATGGCCGATGGAGACCGGGGCCGCCTTACTTGGCTGCGATGGTGACGGTGATGGTGTCGGAATAGTCGCCGGCGATGTACTGGTCGGAGGCCGGGACGGTGACCTTCAGGTCGGACTTCTTGTTGAACTGGGCATTGGCACGGTCAACGACCATCTGGGAGGTCAGGCCACCGCCCTGGTTGTCGTAATTGACCTGATAGGTGATCTCGTTATTGCCGGACTTCAGCTTGCCGGCATTGGTGGAAGCCAGCGTGATCTTGTAGCCGTTGCCGGAATTACAGGTCTCGGTGACATTGCCGACCGTCTTCTGGTTCTCACCATTCTTCAGGGAGAGCGACTGCGACAGGTCGGTGACGGCGATGGTGCAGGACAGGGAGACATTGCCGCGCAACTGGATGGTGCCGTTGGCATTCTGTGCCAGAGCCGGGGCGGCGAAGGCAGCGGCGGTAGCAACGGTCAGGGCAAAAGCGCGGGCGAAGGTCTTCAGCATTGTCGGCTCCATCGGTTCTGTTTGTCTGAGGCGTTATCGCCTTCATGCCGAGTAAGGATTGCAGCCGCGATGCCAACCCGCCTGATGCAGGCTAAGTAATTGAAATTATGTAATTCATCTCAAGAAAGACCCGCTGGACACTTCATTGCAATCTGCAAATCATTGAATTTTGCAATTGCATAAATACACATGTTGCTAAATGCAATGATCAATCCTCTCCACTGACCACGACAGGCAGAGCGTCGTGACCTCAGATCGAGCGCCATGGCTACGCTTCTTGGGGAGGATCGTTTTCCCTGATGTGCCGGGCCGGCCGCCGCCGGCCTTCCAAGGCTTTCAGCGACATATCCGCATACAAACGGCCTTTGGGACAGACGGGGGGGTCAGCCGCCGATGCCGGCCAGAAACAGGTGCGGTTGATCCTGCACCCGGTCGGCCGGCAGCCAGACGGTGACGGTGGTACCCTGGCCCAGCCGGCTTTTCACCACGCAGCCGCCGCCATGCAGCCGGGCCAGGGCCTGGACCAGCGGCAGCCCCAGCCCAACACCGCCGGCCCGGCGTGACAGGCTGCCTTCCACCTGGCGGAAGGGTTCCAGGGCCTTGGCGATATCTTCTTCGCGCATCCCGATGCCGGTATCGCGCACCACCAGTTCCAGCCGCCCGCCCTCCCCCAGCCGGGCGCCACAGGTGACGGTGCCGCCGGCCTTGGTGAATTTCACCGCATTGGTCAGCAGGTTGGAGAGGATCTGCTTCAACGCCACCTCGTCCGCGCGCACGGGCGGCAGGCTTTCGGTCATGTCGGTTTCCAGCGTCACCCCGCCCTTTTCCGCCCGTTCGCGCACCAGCCGCAGGCTGGCCCGGACGATACGGGGCACATCCACCACGCGTTCCTGCAATTCCTTCTTGCCGGCCTCGATCTTCGACAGGTCCAGAATGTCGTTGATCAGTTCCAGCAGCATCAGGCCGCTATCATGGATATCCTGGGCATATTCGACATAGTTGGCATTGCCCATCGGCCCCAGCGCCTGGGTGCCGATGATCTCTGAAAAGCCGATGACGGCATTCAGCGGCGTGCGCAGTTCATGGCTCATATTGGCCAGGAATTCGGATTTGGCGCGGTTGGCCATTTCCGCCGCCGCCAAAGCCTGTTCCAGGGCCATGCGATCCAACCGACGTTCGGTGATGTCGCGGGCCGCCCCCTGGAAGGCGATGGTATTGCCGCTGGCATCGCGAATGATACGGGCCGTCAGTGCCACCCAGATGGAGGTACCATCCCGCCGCCGGACCGCCAGTTCCATACTGCCGGTGAAGCCCTGCCTCAAAACAGTGCGCGTGATCTCCGCCCGGTTTTCCTGATCCATATAAAGGTCGGCCGAGGCATCGGCGATACAGCGCTTCAGTTCCGCCTCGCTCTCATAGCCCAACAGGCTGACCAGGGCCGGGTTGGCGGCCAGGAAGCGGCCTTGGGTATCGGTGATGAACAGCCCTTCCAGGGCCGTTTCATAAATCTCCCGGTATTTACGCTCCGCCGACGCCAGTTCTGCCTTTTCTGCTTCCAGTTGGGCGATACGGGCGGTCAGCGGTTCCAGCGCCGCCTGGGCCCGCGCATGGGCGCGGGCAGATAGTTCCAGCCTCAGCCCATGGGCCAGCACGGCCACCAACACGGCCAACGCCAGGCAGAAGAAAATGTCGGCCAGCGGATGCCAGCGCAACAGTTCAGGCAGATCATGGCCGCCATGGGCGCCCAGCGGATCGGGAATCAACCCCTGCACCGCCACACCATGGGCCGCCATCAAGATCAATAAGGCGATAGACAATGCCAACCCCGCAGCCAGCCCGACAGGGTGCCAGATCAGGCCAAGCAGGCGTGACACGGGCCGTGGCCCGATCCCGCTATCGGTCCTACGCTTGTCCTGCAACAGAAGATTCCTGGGACGGGGGTGGGAAGGCCGGGTATCTGGAATTATAAGTAGCACTCAATCGGGCTTCGGTTAATGCCCATGCGTATCCATGTGGTGGAAAATCCGCCACCTTCATTGCCGCAACGGAAAGTCCGCACGGGGGGGGCCCTGGCCGTGGCCCGCACCTGATCTATTATCGCCATGGCAGGGCCACCCGCGACCATCATCAGCAAAAGGACAAACACCATGCCGCACGGGATCGCCATCATCGGGGCCGGGTTGGCCGGTCTGGCCGCCGCGCGGCGGCTGGCGGCGGCGGGTCATGCAGTATCGCTGTTCGACAAGGGGCGCGGGCCCGGCGGGCGGCTTTCCACCCGCCGGGCCGGGGATTGGCGGTTCGATCATGGCGGGCAGTTCGTCACCGCCCGCGATCCCGCCTTTCAGGCGGTGATGGCGGGGCTGCTGCGCGCCGGCCATGCCGCCCGCTGGGACGGGCGCATCGTGCGGCTGGAAAGCGATGGCGGCATCAGCCCGCATCCGGTGGAACGGTTTGTCGGTACGCCCGGCATGAACGGCCTGATCCATGGCTTGGCTGCCGACCTGCCGGCCGCCTGTGCCCCGCGCTGGGGCACGCGGGTGGCCGCCATCAGCGGCGGGCCCGGTGACTGGCACCTGCAGGGGGAGGATGGCGGCGATCTGGGTCATTTCGGCCGGCTGGTGCTGGCCATCCCCGCCCCGCAGGTGGTGGATCTGCTGCGTGCCCCCGCCCCGGCCCTGGCCGAACAGGCGGGAACGGCCATCCTGGCCCCCTGCTGGGCGCTGATGCTGGGCTTTGCCGGGCCGGTGCCGGATATTGGCTGGGATGCCGCCTTCATCGCCGCTGCCGGCGGGGAGGATCGGCCGCTTTCCTGGATCGCCCATGATGGCGCCAAGCCAGGGCGCGGCGGGGCCGCCAGTTGGGTGGCCCATGCCAGCCCCGACTGGTCACAGCGCCATCTGGAAGAAACCGCCGATCAGGTGACAGGGCCGCTGTGGGCCGCCTTTGCGGCCGCCACCGGCATTGACGCCGCACCGGCCTTCATCGCCGCCCATCGCTGGCGGTATGCCCTGCCCAGCCGGCCGCTGCGCGATGGCTTCCTGTTCGATGAAACGCTGGGCATCGGGGTGGCAGGGGATTGGTGCCTGGATGCCAGGGCAGAGGCCGCCTTCCTCAGCGGCCATCACCTGGCCGGGGCGATGGGGGCGGCATGAACATCCCCGATCCGGATGATTATGTGCCCAGCCCTTGCCAGCGCCGCTGCGCCCTGGACCGCCAGGGGCGTTTCTGCACCGGCTGCCGCCGCACGCTGGCAGAGATCACCGGCTGGGGCAGCATGAGCCCGGATGAACGCCGCGCCGTCTGGGCGGCGCTGAAAACACGAAAGTAGAAAACTCCTCCCGGCGGGGTAAACCCCCGCCGGGAGGGGATGAACACTCAGCCCAGCGTCTTGTCGATCAGGGCGACGGTTTCATTCACGCCATAAAGCGCGATGAAGCTGCCCATGCGGGGGCCGGTGGTCTGGCCCAGCAGCACCTCGTACAAAGCCTGGAACCAAGTGCGCAGTTCGGTGAAGCCGTGCTTCTTGCCCACCTCGAACACCTGATTTTGCAACTGATCGGCCGGCGTATCGGTGGCAAGCCCGGCCAGCACACTGCGCAACTCGGCAATGGCAGCGCGTTCCTGCTCCGTCGGGGCGCGGTACTGTTTCGTCGGCTTCACGAAATCCTGGTAATAGGTGACGGCATAGCCGACCAGCTTATCCAGGAACGGGGTCGTCTCCGGCGAGGCACCCGGCGCATAGCGACGGATGAAGCCCCACATCACATCGGCACTTTCGGCATTGGCCGCACCGGCCAGATTCAGCAGCAGGCCAAAGGTCAGGCCTGCCGTGCCCTTCACCGCGCTGGGCACCACACCATTATGGATGTGGAGCACGGGGCTTTCCAGTTTCTGCGCCGGTTCGGCCGCGTCGAACTTCTCCACAAAGGTCAGGTAGTCGTCCACGGCGCGCGGGATGACATCGAAATACAGCTTCTTGGCCGCGCGCGGCTTGTTGAACATGTACAGCGCCAGGCTCTCCGGCGGGGCATAGCGCAGCCATTCTTCCATCGTCAGGCCATTGCCCTTCGACTTGGAAATCTTCTGGCCCTTCTCATCCAGGAACAGCTCGTAATTGAAGCCTTCTGGCGGGGTGCCGCCCAGGATCTTCACGATCTTGCCGGCCAGCTCAACCGACGGGATCAGATCCTTGCCGGCCATTTCATAATCAACGCCCAGCGCAAACCAGCGCATGGCCCAGTCGGGCTTCCATTGCAGCTTCACATGGCCGCCGGTGACCGGCACTTCGACCTTCTTGCCGTCTTCATCCTCAAACACGATGGTGCCGGCATCGGTATTGCGTTCCAGCAGCGGCACCTGCAAAACCCGCCCGGTGGAGGGGCTGACGGGCAGGAAGGGGCTGTAGGTTGCCTGACGTTCAGCACCCAAGGTGGGCAGCATCACCGCCATCACCTCATCATAATGGCGCAGCACGGCCAGCAGGGCATGGTCGAAGCGGCCGGACGTATACCAGTCGGTGGCCGACTGGAATTCATACTCAAAGCCAAACCGGTCCAGGAAGTCCCGCAGCATGGCGTTGTTATGATGGCCAAAGCTTTCATGCGTGCCGAACGGGTCCGGCACCTTGGTCAACGGCTTGCCCAGATGCTGGGCCACCATTTCCCGATTGGGGATATTGTCCGGCACCTTGCGCAGGCCGTCCATATCATCGGAAAAGGCAAACAGGCGGGTGGGCACGCCAGGGGCCATGCGTTCAAACGCGCGGCGCACCATGGTGGTGCGCGCCACCTCGCCAAAGGTGCCGATATGCGGCAGGCCCGACGGGCCGTAACCGGTCTCGAACAGGACATAGCCTTTGGACGGGGCTTTGCCGCCAAGGCGCGCGACCAGTTTGCGTGCCTCCTCAAACGGCCAAGCCTTCGCCGCCAATGCCAGTTCCTGATCGCTCATCGTCATCACCAATGACCAAGGGGTTGTACATAACGCCCGCACCCTAGGTCGGCTGCGCCCGACGGTCAATCACCGCCCGAGCCGGGGCGGGCATACCCGGACAAGGGGTGCCGCATGACCAGTGATTATCAAGGGTAGCAAAAATATTGAAATCATTCCCGCCTTATAAAAGGATGGAAAGCAGTTTGAAGGGGAGGAACCACAATGTCCGGGGTTGTTTTGCGCGCATCGGAACAGAAGCGCGATTTTCCGGTGGCGGAGTTGTCGCCGCGGGTGCGACCACAGCCCAACCTGCCGGACGATCCCTATGAGCTGGGGTTGACCAGTGCGGGGGCAATCTCTGCCGGCGCCTATATTGCCGGGGTGATGGATTTCCTGGTGCAGGCGCTGGATGCCTGGCAGGCGGCGATGGACGATCCCGCCATGCGCGATCTTATCCCCGACCATAAGGTGCTGGTGCGGGTGCTGACGGGGGCGTCCGCTGGTGCCATCAACGCCGCCCTGCTGGCTGTGCTGCGCGACCGTGATTTCAAGCATTTCGCCAGTGATCCCAACCCCGGCGGCGGGGAACAGCCCACCGGCAACCCGATTTTCGATACCTGGGTCAACCGCATCGGCATCGCCAATCTGCTGGCGGACACGGATATCGCCAAGGGACAAGCGCCGCAGTCACTGCTGGATGGCAGCGTCTTGCCCATCATCGCCCAGCGCGCTCTGGCCGATGCCAGCACCCTGCCCCCCATCAAGCGGCGCTGGCTGGCCGACCCGCTGCGGGTGATCTTGACCCAGACCAACAGCCGGGGCGTGCCCTATTTCGTGCCCTTTGCCAACAGCACGGCCGGCCAGGGCATGATGCAGCATGGCGATCAGGCGCGCTTTGCCGTGGCGGTGCCGGGCAGCCCGCAGCAACAGCCGGCCTTCCCTGATGAACAGCCCCTGTCCGGCCCGCCCACCCCCGGCAGTGACTGGACCCGGCTGACCGATGCGGCCATTGCCAGCGGCGCCTTCCCGATCGGCCTGCCGCCGCGCCAGATGCAGGCCAAGCCGGCCGATTACGCCTATCGCGTCTATTTCCCCGACGGTGATGATCTGGTGGTGGTGCCGCCCCAAGGGGCCGACTGGCCTGACAAGCAAGACCCCGCCTATACCCAGCCCCGCCCCTATGCCGGCATTGATGGCGGGGTGATCGATAATGACCCGTTCGGCGTGGCGCATGACATTCTGGCCGGCGGCTGCGGGCAGAATCCGCGCCACGGGAACGAGGCGACGCGCAGCGTGCTGATGGTGAACCCCTTCCCGGAAGTGCCGAATTACGGCCAAACGGCCGCGTCAGATCTGACACTGACCCGCGCCCTGGGCAATCTTCTGTCGGTGA
Organism: Azospirillum sp. RU38E; assembly: GCA_943370215.1. Classification (GTDB taxonomy): domain Bacteria; phylum Pseudomonadota; class Alphaproteobacteria; order Azospirillales; family Azospirillaceae; genus Niveispirillum. The sequence continues at coordinate 60,444 of CALRQC020000017.1, read as the reverse complement.
TGAAGGAACAGGCCCGCTTCAATGCCAAGGATCTGATTCTGGCCAATGTGGAAAATGTCTTCAGTCGCTTCATCGTGGTGCCCAAGGCGGGCAAGCCGGTGAAGGGAAAATACAGCCTGGCCTGCGGCTTTCTGGGCGGGTTCGGCGGCTTCATCTCCCGCAAGCAGCGGGTGCATGATTTCATGCTGGGCCGCCGCAACGCGCAAAAGCTGCTGCTGGATCACATGGTCCTGCCGGAAGACAATCCGCTGTTCAAGAACTGGAAGGATAAGCCGTTTGCCGCCGCCTATTACGCGCTGGATTACGATGGCACGGTCGCCACGGACGAACATGGCCAGCGCTTCCTGCCCATCATCCCCCTGCTGCGCGATGGCGGCGGGGTGAGCATCGATCCCCGCTACAAGATCGCCGAACAGAAGGAAGAACCCTGGCCGGTGGGCGCCGTCGACCCCACCACCGTGGCCAAACAGGTGGAACGGCGCGCCCGCGCCCTGGGCACGGCGCTGACGGCCGGTTTTGGTTGGTTCACCCGCACCCTGGTGCGCATCGGCCTGTCGCTGGTCGGCTATGGCACGCTGCGCCGCGAGGTGGAGAAATATCTGACGGCGCAGAAAAAGGAATGGGATCTGTGATCTCTGGACAGGCCACCCAGAAATTTACCCATTCTCTTCAATTACTTAACCGTCATTTCCGCCTTCGCGGGAATGACGGTGATGACATGACTGAGCGTCGAATAAGCAACTTTCTTGCAGACACTCAAGGGGCCGGGCAACCGGCCCCCAACCCTCACACCCGCCCTGCGGCCGCCGTCAGTTGGCGCAGATATGTCAGGTGCCCGTCGGTCAGCAACTCCGCCTGCAGGCGCCAGCCCCAATTGCCATCGGGCAGGCCCGGTATATTCATCCGCGCTTCCGTGCCCAGGCCCAGCACATCCTGCAAGGGCGTGATGGTCAGGTGGGAATTCACGCCCAGGGCAAAGCGGATGAAATCCCATTGCGGCGCCCAGCCATCGCTGCCCAGATAATGCAGGATGGTGCGGCCGCGATCACTGTCGCGCCCGCCCAGGCTGTTGAACCAGCCCATGATCGTGTCATTGTCATGCGTGCCGGTATAGAAGACGCTGTTGGCGCTGTAACGGTTGGGATCGTACTGGCCCGGATCGAAATGATCACCCCATTCAAACGGCAGCACGCGCATCCCGGGGAAGCCGAAATGGTCGCGCAGCCGCTCCACCTCGGCGGTGATGATGCCCAAATCCTCCGCGATGATCGGCAGTTCGCCGAACCGGTCGCGCAGGGACTGGAACAGCTCATAACCCGGCGCCGGCACCCAGCGGCCATTAATGGCGGTTTCCTCTGATGCCGGGATTTCCCAATAGCTTTCAAAGCCGCGGAAATGGTCGATTCGCACCATGTCCACCGTTTCCAGTGTCTTCAGGATGCGGCGGTGCCACCAGGCAAAACCCTCTGCCCGGTGCGCGTCCCAGCGGTAGAGCGGGTTGCCCCAGCGCTGGCCGGTGGCGCTGAAATAATCGGGCGGCACACCGGCCACCAGGGTGGGGCTGCCATCCTCTGCCATCTCGAACAGATGCCGGTTGGCCCAGACATCGGCGCTGTCGCCGGCCACAAAAATCGGCAGATCGCCCATGATGCGGATGGATCGGCGGTTGGCCTCCGCCTTCAGCCGCTGCCATTGGCGGAAGAACAGGAACTGGATCACTTTCACCTTGGCCAGCTCATGGCCCAGCGCTTCCCGCGCCGCGTCCAGTTCCACCGGATCACGCGAGGCCAGCAGCGGTTCCCAGCCCATCCAGGCGGAGCCGCCATGGCGTTGCTTCAACACGGTGTAAAGCGCGAAATCATCCAGCCATTCGGCCTCGTTGCGGGCCAGGAACAGCTCAAAATCCCCCCATTCCGCATCTTCCGGTGGACGTTTCAGAAAGGCATCGGCCACCTGATCCAGGGCTGCCAGCTTGGCACCGGCCACCCGGTCATAATCCACGCGCGGGGCCTCGTTTCCCGGCAGCCCGTCCAGCAGGCTGGCAGGGGCAAAACCGTCGGTCACCAGATCGTCGAAGCTGATCAGCAGCGGGTTACCGGCAAAGCTGGACAGGGCGGAATAGGGGCTGTTGCCCATGCTGGTGGGGGCCAGCGGCAGGATCTGCCAGACCGTCTGCCCCGCCATTTCCAACTGATCCAGGAAGCGCCGGGCCGCCGGCCCCAGATCGCCAATGCCATGCCCGCCGGGCAGGGAGGTCGGATGCATCAGGATGCCACTGGCGCGCTGGTCGATCATCTGCGGACAGGCTTTCCGGGACAGGGGGAAGGAAGGCGGATGAATGAACGCTGCCGGTGCATGACCCGCGCCGGCGCCCCATGATTTCGTATCGCATGGTGCAATGCAACGGTTGCACGCATCGGTTTCCTGTTACAGTCTTCTTTACAGCCGGGAACATGGGGCCGGAACGGGTTTGAGGGGATGGGGAATGGTGGATGCACCCTTGAGCGGATCGCCCGAAGGCGGACTCGCCTTTGGGCGTGAATCCGCTCGCGGACAGACTCAGCAAGAGCCCGCTGTGCTTGCGACCAAACCCAGCGGGCTCTTGCCGCGTGGGGTGGGCAAAGCTGGGGCGGCGGCGTCGAAACAGGCGCTGGACCGGCTGTTCGACCATGTGAACCGGGTGATCCTGTCCCGCCAGCACCCGGTGACCGGGCTGCTGCCGGCCAGCACCGCCATTACCGTGCATGGCAATTACACCCATGCCTGGGTGCGCGATAATGTCTATTCCATCATCGGGCCCTGGGCGCTGGCGCTGGCCTTCCGCCGCCGGGGCGACAGTGCCGCCCGCGCCCGCCTGCTGGAACAGAGCGTCATCAAGACCATGCGCGGCCTGTTGCAGGCCATGATGAAACAGGCCGCCAAGGTGGAGCGGTTCAAACATACCCAGACGCCGCTGGACAGTCTGCACGCGATATATTCCGCCGCCACGGGGGAGGCTGTGGCGGCCGATGATGGCTGGGGCCATCTGCAGATCGATGCCACCTCGCTGTTCCTGCTGATGCTGGCGCAGATGACGCGCTGTGGCATGAACCTGATCTACACGATGGACGAGGTGGCCTTTGTCCAGAACCTTGTTCATTACATCGGCCCCGCCTATCGCATCGCCGATTTCGGCATCTGGGAGCGGGGGCGCAAGATCAATGATGGCGCGGTGGAACTGAATGCCAGTTCCATCGGCATGGCCAAGGCCGCACTGGAGGCCATCCAGGGCCTGGACCTGTTCGGGGAGGATGGCGGCCGCGTGGCGGTGATCCATGCCGTACCGGATGAGATCGCCCGCGCTCGGGCCACGCTGGAAGCCCTGCTGCCCCGCGAAAGCGGATCGAAAGAGGTGGATGCCGCCCTGCTGGGCGTCATTGGCTGGCCCGCCTTCGCCGTGGATGTGCCGGAGATTGTGGAGCGCACGCGCGCCGAAATCCTGAGCAAGCTGGCCGGCCCCTATGGCTGCAAGCGGTTCCTGCGCGACGGGCACCAGACCGTGCTGGAAGACCATGCCCGCCTGCATTACGAAGCCGGCGAGCTGGAACGGTTTCGCGGCATTGAAAGCGAATGGCCGCTGTTCTTCACCTATCTCTATGTCACCGCCCTGTTGACGGGCGATGCCCGCAGCGCCGCCGATTATCGGGAAAAGCTGGAAAAGCTGCTGGTGCAGCGCGACGCTGACGCCCTGCTGCCGGAACTGTTCATCGTGCCGGAAGCAGCGGTGGAGGCTGAACGTGCCCATCCCGGCAGCCAGGCGCGCATCCCCAACGATAATGTGCCCCTGCTCTGGGCGCAGAGCCTGTTCATCATGGGCCTGCTGCTGGATGAGGGGTTCCTGTCCGCCAGCGATATTGACCCGCTGAACCGCCGCGCCAAGCTGAAGCCCAAGCCGCCGGTGCCGCTGCGTCTGGTGGTGCTGGCCGAGGATGGGGAGGTGCGCAGCAAGCTGCGCGACCATGGGCTCTGGTGCCAGACGCTGGAACAGGCGGGCCAGTCCATCCATATCTGCCATGCCGATGTGCTGGTGGGGGCGCTGGCGGAGCTGGGAAGCTGCCCGCCGCTGGGCCTGTCGGGCCGGCCGCCGCGCCGGCTGGGCACGCTGATCACCGGCTGCGGCTATCGCTTTGCCGGGCAGCCCGCTGTCATCATCCCCACCTTTGTTGATGAACAGGACGGGTTCTATTTCACCTTCGATAACCGCTTCCTGGTGGAACGGCTGTTGTCGGAGGTGGCCTATATCAACCGCGCCTGGACCTTCACCAAGCCGCCGCTGATGGTATTCCCGGTCACCCGCGCCATGGCGGCGGGCGGGGCCTTTGACGAGCTGGCGCGCACCCTCACCGACCTGTGCAACGGCAATGTGCCGGACACGCTCGTGCGCGGCGGCGATCTGGCGGACAGCTATGCCGCTGCCCGCATTGTCTCCCTGCAGGATACCGCCCCCTCCTGCCCGGTCACCGCGCGGCCGGTGCGGCCGACGCCGGTGGGGGATCTCTTCGATCTGACGGCCCCTGCCCTGACGGCGGAGGAGCGGAGCAAGCTGGAGGAGGCGGATACGCCCTGGCTGGCCCATCACCTGCCGGGGGAACGGCATGTCGGGCGGCATCTGCACATGCTGGGCCTGCTCTGGCACCGCCAGGGGCGGGATTTCCAGCCGCATCCCGACGGGCCCAGCCTGCTGGTCATGGCCGAACGGCTCTACCGGGCGGCCGGCGGGGCCGACCGTTGGGATATCGTGCGCCCGCTGGCCTTCCTGCTGGGCCGCCATGATGAGCGGTTGCAGGATGCGGTGAAGGAAATCGTCGTCCGGCAGAAACATGTGATGTTCGGGGCCTGGCATGATCATGGCTCCCTGGTTGACCGGCCGGTGGACAATGCCACCATCGCCAACCGGCTGGCGGCCCTGGGCGGCGATGGCGCCACCATCATGCTGCGCGAAGAAATGCTGCTGTTCAGCGGCATGTTGATCAAGGCCAGCCCGGAACTGTTCCGCTACACGCTGTCGGCCCGCCCGGCGGAGCTGCTGGGTTTGCTCTGCCGGTCCCTGGCCCGCCAGCGTGGCCTGGCGGACGCCCAGGCTTTGGACCTGCTGAAGGCGGAGGGGCCGCACGCCATGCTGACGCGGCTGCGCCGGCTGATTTCCCGCTGCCCCGGCATGACGGGGGATTTCTGCCTGCCGGTGCTGGCGCGCAATTGTGCGGTGGAACGGCCGGAATTCGCCCTGGAAAGCGACCATTGGGCTGCCCATGCCCTGGCCGGGGGCGATTGGTGGGGCTGGCGCGATGTCACCGGCACGCTGTTGCCGGTGCCCGATGAGTTTTTCATGCGCGTCTGGGCCGTGCTGCGCCATTGCGAGGAACTGGCCATTGCCGACGCCTCCCAGCCCGACCACCGGTTGAGCAGCGCCACCCTGCGCGCCGACAGCACGCCAGCGGAACGCGATTTCGCGCGGGAGGTGGAATGGCGGCTGGACCGTATCCTGAACCCGGAATACCGGCAATTGACGGTGGAGGCGCTGTGGGCGGTGTCGGAGGTGCTGACCGTGCATAAGGAGGTGCGCCTGCCCGGCCTGCTTTCAACCGACAAGGTGATTGCCGAGGCGGTGGCCCGCCATTGGTGCCTGCTGCACCCGCGCCATGACGATCCCCTGGGCGCCCTGGCCTGGAAGTCCTTCTACAACCTCTCCCCCGTCCTGGCCGCCGAACATCTGGCCATGGCCGCACTGACGCTTGCCGGCGTGGTGGCCCCGGTGGCCAGTGCGGCGTGAGCTTCACCCATAATCACCCCAGCAGCGCCGCCAGCACGGCGTTCAGCCGTTCCCGTCCGTCGCTGGTGGCGCGCAGCACGGTGCCGGCCCCCTGCCCCACCTGTTCCAGCATCCCGATCCGCTGCAGGCGGGGCAAGGCGTCGGGGGCCAGCCAATCCACCAAAGGCTTGCCGGTTTCCGCCTGCACGCGGGCCAGCGGCACCCCTTCGGACAGGCGCAGGCCCATCATCAGCATTTCGGTCAACCGGTCCTGTGCCGCCACCGGTTCGAACGGTTTGGCCCCGGTGCCGGTGGAAAGGGTGCGTTCCAGCCAGACCTCTGGCGCGCGATGGGTGCGGGTGGCCCGCTTCTCCCCGTCCAGCGTCAGCCGGCCATGGGCACCCGGCCCGATGCCGACATAATCGCCATAGCGCCAATAGGTCAGATTGTGCCGGCTTTCCTGCCCCGGGCGCGCATGGTTGGAAACCTCATAGGCCGGCAAGCCAGCGGCATTCAGCACTTCCTGCGTCATGGCATACAGGTCGCCCTGTACCTCCTCCGCCGGCAGCACCAGATCGCCACGGGCGTGCAGCGTGTGGAACTGCGTCCCCTCCTCAATCGTCAACTGATAAAGCGAGAGATGGCCGACCGCATGGTCCAGCGCGCGGTGCAGCTCCTCCCGCCAGGCCGCCACCGTCTGGCCGGGGCGGGCATAGATCAGATCGAAGCTGTAGCGCGGGAACAGGTCACGCGCCAGGGCGATGGCCGCCAGCGCATCCTCGGCCGAATGCCGGCGGCCCAGCGCCTTCAAATCCGCCTCATTCAGGGACTGAATGCCCAGGCTGACACGGTTGACCCCGGCGGCGCGGAAGCCCCGGAACTTCGCCGCCTCCACACTGGTCGGGTTTGCCTCCAGCGTCACCTCGGTCCCGACCGGCAGGCCCCAGCGTTCATCCGCCCGGCGCAAAATGGTGGCCACCGTTTCCGGGCGCATCAGCGACGGCGTACCCCCGCCGAAGAAAACAGACGTTAACCGCCGGCCCGGCGTCAGATCAGCGAAATGGTCCAGTTCCCGCAACAGCCCTTCGGCCCAGCGTTCATGATCCACGCTTTCCCGCACATGGGAGTTGAAGTCGCAATAGGGGCATTTGCTGGCGCAGAACGGCCAATGCACATAAAGCGCGAAACCCGGATCGGGGAAGTCCGCCGCGTCCACGCCCTGAAGCTGCCCCGTCTGCCCCACCATCACACCATTCCTCACCCAAGCGAAGCGCTGGATATGGCGGAGCGCCCCGGCCCTGGCAAGCCACGGCCGGACATGGCAGGGCGTTGACCGCCCTGCCATGGGAACAGGGACATCAGGCTGGCGCACCCATGGTAAAGGCGTTCAGCTTGTTGCCGTCCAGATCGCGGAAATAGGCAGCATAGAAACCACCACCCCGCAGGCCCGGCGGGCCCTCGCACGTGCCGCCATGGGCGAGCGCGATTTCATAAAGCCGGCGGACCTGCTCTTCATCTTTTGCCTCAAACGCCACCATCACACCATTGCCCACCGTGGCGGCATTGCCATCATAGGGCTTCATCAGCGCCACGCCAGCAGCGCCCCCCGGCTTGCCCCAGGCAATGCCGGTGGGAAATTCCATCATCCGGCCCACGCCCAGTTCCGCCGCGATGGCATCATAGAAGGGCGCACCCCGCGCCAGATCATTGGTGCCCAGCGTCACATAGCCGATCATCTGTTCCCCCCACGTTCCGCATCAATATCGATGCGATGCAGAACAATACAGGAACATACGCCCGTTGGCGAGTCATTTTGCCCCAAAACACAAAATCTTCAACTTCTGGAAGGCATCGGCGCGGTGGCTGATGGCTTGTTTCTCCGACGGGTCCATTTCCCCAATGGTGACGTCATAACCATCGGGGATGAAGATCGGATTATAGCCGAAGCCATTGCTGCCGCGCGGCGGGAAGGAAAGCCTGCCATCCAGCCGCCCTTCAACCACTTCCACATGCCCGTCCGGCCACGCCAGCGCCAGGGCGCACATGAAAGCGGCGCGATCGCCCTTGCGATCGGGCGACGCCTCCAGGGCCTGTTGCACCTTCGCCATGGCCAGCCCGAAATCCTTGGTTGGCCCGGCCCAGCGGGCGGAATAGATACCGGGATCCCCCCCCAGCCCCTCCACCGACAGGCCGCTATCATCGGCCAGCGCCGGCAGGCCCGACGCGATGGCCGCCGCCCGCGCCTTGATGATGGCATTGCCGACATAGGTGGTCTCGGTCTCCTCCGGCTCCCCCAAGCCCAGTTCCCCGGCGGACGGGAATTTCGACACATAATCTTTCAGCAAGGCGGCAATCTCCGGCACCTTGCCCTTGTTATGGGTGGCGATGACCAGCGTATCGCCGGTGAACTGACGGGGGGCGGACATGGGGGGAGGCTCCAAAGAATAATCAATCATGATTGAAGGGGTGACATATGCGCAGTTGGCTTTCCAACAAAAGACCGTGCTGCATATCTTACAACCATAACGTCGTGCAGCCCGCCACCAAGGAAGCGCCTGCAATCATCGCATCATCGGCAGGTGCGAAGCACCACTCCAAAGTCATAGGGTGGCACCGTCAACCGACACCACCCGATGGCCACACCCTCAAAGCCCCAGCACAGCCCGCTGCATCGCCGTCAGTTCGGCGATGCCCTTGCGGGCCAGCGACAGCAGGGTCAGGAACTCGGCCTCCTGGAACGGCTTATCCTCGGCCGTGCCCTGGATTTCCACGATGCCGCCACGGCCGGTCAGCACGAAATTGGCGTCGGCCCCGGCATTGCTGTCTTCCGGGTAATCCAGGTCCAGTACCGGCACGCCGTTATAGATGCCGCAGGAAATGGCGGCCACCTGATCGATCAGGGGGATTTCCTTCAGCACGCCGATACGCTGCAAATGCTGAAACGCCAGATGCAGGGCGACATAGGCGCCGGTGATCGACGCCGTGCGGGTGCCGCCATCGGCCTGGATGACGTCGCAATCCACCTTCACCTGAATCTCGCCCATCGCCTTCACATCGGTGACGGCGCGCAAGCTGCGGCCGATCAGGCGCTGGATTTCCTGGGTGCGGCCCGACTGCTTGCCCTTGGCCGCCTCACGGTCGGTGCGGGTATGGGTGGAACGGGGCAACATGCCATATTCCGCCGTCACCCAGCCTTCCCCCTTACCGCGCAGGAAGGGCGGTACCTTCTCTTCCACGCTGGCGGTGCACAGCACATGGGTATCGCCGAACTTCACGAAGCACGACCCTTCGGCGTGGCGGGAGAAGTGGGTTTCCAGGCTGACGGTGCGGAGCTGGTCGGCAAGGCGGCCGGAGGGGCGGGTCATGGGATGGTCCATTTCAGGTCTGATTGAATCTCCGCATCCTCATACCAACGCCAGCCTATCGAAGTCCACTTGCCTGCCGGGCATGACCGTCCGTTGATTTGCGCCGCGCCTGCGCCTAAGCTCCTTCTTTGTAAATGTGGCAGATAAACTGCGAAGGGCATGATCAGCGAACTGAACCAGCGCTCGCGTGAGGTGTTCCGCGAAATCGTGGAAGCCTATGTCCAGACGGGGGAACCGGTGGGTTCCCGCACGCTGTCGCGCCGGCTCACCACCTCGCTGTCGCCGGCCACCATCCGCAATGTCATGGCGGACCTGGAAGATCTGGGCCTGCTGATGGCCCCGCATACCTCGGCCGGGCGGGTGCCCACCGATGCCGGCCTGCGCCTGTTCGTCAATGGCATTCTGGAAATCGGCGCCCTGTCGGAGAAGGAACGGTCGGATATCGAGGTGCGCTGTGCCGCCGGCGGACGGTCGATGCCGGAGGTGCTGGAGGAGGCGACGAACCTGCTGTCGGGCCTTTCCTCCTGCGCCGGGCTGGTGCTGGCGCCCAAGACGGACCGGCCACTGAAACATATCGAATTCATCAACCTGTCGCCGGGACGCGCCCTGGTGGTGCTGGTGACCGAAGATGGGCTGGTGGAAAACCGGGTGGTGGAGGTGGCCGTGGGCCTGCCGCCCTCGGCCCTGCAGATGGCCAGCAATTACCTGAATGCCCGCGTGGTGGGCCGCACCCTGGCGGAGGCCCGCGCCTTCATCCAGAAGGAGATGGAAGACCAGAAAAGCCAGTTGGACGCGCTGACCGCCAAGGTGGTGGAAACGGGGCTGGCCACCTGGGCCGGCACGCGCGACAGCCAGGGTTACCTGATCGTGCGCGGCCAGGCCCGCCTGCTGGAAGATGTGACGGCCCTGTCCGATCTGGAGCGTATCCGCAACCTGTTCGAGGCACTGGAAACCCGCGAACAGATGATGCGGATGCTGGATGCCACCGGCAAGGCCGAAGGGGTGCAGATTTTCATCGGGGCGGAGAGCGAGCTGTTCAGCCATGCCGGCTGTTCCATGATCGTCAGCCCCTATATGAACACCAAGGAACAGATTGTCGGCGCCATCGGCGTGATCGGCCCCACCCGCATCAATTATGCCCGCATCATCCCCATGGTGGATTATACCGCCAAGGTGATCGGGCGGCTGATGGGATAGGGTTTGCCGCTGAAAGCACCTTTTCCCCCTTGCAATCGACCCGTGTGAAACACCATCTCCAACCCGCCTATCATCTCGACAGGCGGGTCAATCCCCCCTAAACCTCTGTCACCGGCGCCGTGCCGGATGACATTTCGTAAAAAGCCTGAGGCTTGGAACCGCGATGAGTGAGACGACCAACACCAACGAGACCGAAACCGCCACCGGTGCCGAGCAGGCCGAGGCGGTAGCACCCGCCGCCGATGCCGGCCGCGTTGCCGCGTTGGAGGCGGAGGTCGCCCAACTGAAGGACCAGTTGCTGCGTTCCCTGGCAGAAGCGGAGAATATCCGCCGCCGGGCCGAGCGGGAGCGCGAGGACACCGCCAAGTACGCCGTGGCCAAGTTTGCCAAGGATCTGCTGGCCGTTGCCGACAATCTGCGCCGCGCCGTGGAAGCCGTATCGCCGGAAACCCGCGCCGAGAATGCCGGCGTCAGCAACCTGCTGACCGGGGTGGAAGCCACCGAACGCCAGTTGGAGGCCGCCTTCGACCGCGCCGGCATTGCCCGCATGGAAGCCCTGGGCCAGCCGGCCGATCCGAATTTCCATCAGATCATGATGGAGATGGAAGGCACCGACAAGGCACCCGGCACCGTGGTGCAGGTGCTGCAGGCGGGATACACCATCCATGGCCGCCTGCTGCGCGAAGCCATTGTCGGCGTGGCCAAGGGTGGCGATGCCGGCCATGTGAAGACCAGCGCGTAAGGCTTTTTAACGCGGCTGCATGGTGATCAGGGGGTGCCCGTGCAAGCGGGCGCCCCTTTTTTGTTCCGCTTGACCATGATCAAAAAGTTTACCAACATAAATAAATACAACTTTCCAAACCGGGAGGGGGGAATGGCGGCCATTTCGGCAAGCGCGACCCGGAAAGATCCAGGCATGATCCGCCTGTTCGGCTTCTGCTTCCTGCTGGCCCCGATCAGCCTCTTTGCCGGGGGCATCGGTCTGGGGCTGGGCGCCGGACTGGGGTTGGCACCGCCCTGGTGGATGGTGTTGGCCAATCTCATGATGCTTTGCCTGGCCCTGCCGCTGTGGTTCTACCTGTTGCACCTTTACATGCGCCCACGCGTCACGGCCTGATGGACCGGCCAAACCATTCATAAAAAGGGGCGCTTTCCCGCCGGAAAGCGCCCCTTTGCTTTTGCTGCCAAGAGTCAACGGGCCGGGCTTTGCACCAGCAGCGGGCCCCGGAGAGCGCACAAGAAAAAGGGCGCTCCCCAAAAGCCGGGAAGCGCCCTTCGCCTCACTCACAAACCCGTTGCCGGATCAGTGCGCATCCGCCCAGACGCGGCGCTTGGCGGCATACATGACGCCGGCAAACACCACCAGGAAGGTGATGGCCATGATACCGACGCGGCGGCGTTCTTCCAGCTTGGGCTCGGCAGCCCAGGCCAGGAAAGTCACCACGTCATGCGCCATCTGCGGCACGGTGGCCTTGGTGCCATCGGCAAAGGTCACGCCGTTTTCGAACAGCGGCATGGGCATGGCGATGGCATGACCGGGGAAGTACTTGTTGTAATTGCCACCCGGCGGAATATGAGCGTCGGCCGGGGCCTCTTCATAGCCGGTCAGGATGGCGTAGACATAATCTTCGAAATGCGAGCGCGCCTTGACCATCAAGGACAGGTCGGGTGGTGCCTTGCCGCCATTGGCGGCAGCGGCGGCCTGCTTGTTCGCAAACGGGCTCTTGAACTTGTCGGCCGGCAGACCCGGACGGGTGAACATCTCGCCCTGGTCGTTCGGGCCGTCGGTCACTTCCACCGAGGCCGCAATCGCCTTCACCTCTTCCTCATTGAACCCGATGTCATGCAGGTTCCGGTAATGAAGCAGGTGCATGGAATGGCAGGCGGCGCAGACTTCTTTATAGACCTGGAAGCCGCGCTGCACGGCCGCATAGTCATAGCCCTTGAAGAAGGACAGGAAGCTGTTGACGCCACCATGGGCCCATTCCTGGGCCGGCGGAACAACCGCGTCACCGGAAGCCTGGGCACCAGCCGTGAGGCCGGCAACAGAGAGGACGCCTGCGGCGATCAGATTACGAAGACGACGCATCAGGCCTTCTCCATCACTTGGGCGGTAGCGCCGGTGGCGACCGAACCGCCGCCCAGAACGGGCTTGGCGATGGAGGTCGGCAGCGGCAGCGGCTTCTCGATCCGGCCGATGATCGGCAGGGCCAGGAAGAACACGAAATACATCACGGTGGCGATCTGGCCCAGCAGCACATAGGGCTGTTCAGCCGGCTTGCCGCCGACATAGCCCAGCACCAGGAAGGCCGGCACCAGCCACAGCAGCACCCACCACTTGAAGATCGGGCGGAAGCGCGAGGAACGAACCGGGGAAGTATCCAGCCAGGGCAGCACGAACAGGATGGCGATGGAGCCGAACATGCCGATCACACCACCCAGCTTCGCCGGGATCAGCACCACATCCGTAAAGGGCAGGGTGATGGAGAAGGTGATGGAACGCAGGATCGCGTAGAAGGGCAGGAAATACCATTCGGGCACGATATGCGCCGGGGTCACCAGCGGATCGGCCGGAATGTAATTGTCCGGGTGGCCCAGATAGTTGGGCGCAAAGAAGACGAAGGCCGCGAAGACGATCAGGAACAGCACGATGCCGAACAGATCCTTCGTGGTGTAGTAGGGGTGGAACGGCAGCGTATCCTGCGGCCCCTTCGGCTCAATGCCCAACGGATTGTTGGAACCGGTCATGTGGAAGGCGGAGACGTGCAGGAACACGACCGCGATCAGCACGAACGGCAGCAGGAAGTGCAGGGCAAAGAAGCGGTTCAGGGTCGGGTTATCGACCGAGAAGCCACCCCACAGCAGGGTCACAATGCTCTCACCCACCACCGGGATGGCAGAGAACAGGTTGGTGATCACCGTGGCACCCCAGAAGGACATCTGGCCCCAGGGCAGCACGTACCCCATAAAGGCAGTGCCCATCATCAGCAGCAGGATGACGACACCGAAAATCCACACCAGTTCACGGGGCGCCTTGTAGGAGCCATAGTAAACACCACGGAAAATGTGGATATAGACAGCGATGAAGAACATCGAAGCGCCGTTGGCATGGATGTAACGGATCATCCAGCCCCAGTTCACATCGCGCATGATGCGTTCCACGCTGTCAAACGCCAGCGCGGTATTGTTGGTGTAGTGCATCGCCAGCACCACACCCGACACGATCATGGTCACCAGCACCACCATGGCGATGGCGCCGAAGTTCCACAGGTAATTGAAATTACGCGGAGTCGGGAAAACCCCGTACTCCTTGGAAATCATCGAGAACACCGGCAGGCGCTGGTCGATCCAGTTCACCACCGGGTTATTGAAATTGGACTGTGGGGCGTGGGCCATTTGGCACTCCCTCTGCCTGGATCTATTCTTAGCCGACCTTGACGCGGGTATCGCTGATGAAAGCGTATTCCGGCACATGCAGGTTCAGCGGCGCGGGGCCCTTGCGGATACGGCCAGCCGTATCATAGTGCGAGCCATGGCAGGGGCAGAACCACCCACCATAATCACCGCGCGGTTCACCCGATGAGGTTCCCAGCGGAATGCAGCCCAGATGGGTGCAGACACCGACCAGGATCAACCAGTTTTCCTTGCCCGCCTTCACGCGGTCCTGGTCGGTTTGCGGGTCGATCAGATCGGTCAACGGCACCTTGCGGGCCGACTCGATCTCTTCCGGGGTGCGGTTGCGGATGAAGACCGGCTTGCCGCGCCACATGGCCTTGATGGCCTGACCGGTGGCGATCGGGGCCAGATCGACCTCAATCGACGCCAGCGCCAGCGTATCGGCTGCCGGGTTCAGGCTGTGGATGAAGGGCCACAAGGCAGAAGCGGCACCAACGCCACCCATGGCGGCGGCAGCCAGATAGATAAAATCACGGCGGGTCTGGCCGTCGCCCGCTTGCATGGTGTCCGCCATACCTCTCGTCTCCTCGGCGATATGGATGCGCGCCCCGCCGGGCGCTTTGCGTCCTGAAAACTAAAAACTGGTGTCCCGTTCCGGGAACCGGAACGGTACCGGGTATTGTCCAATAGCCACCCCATCACCACCTGTTGCCCCGTATCCGCCGAAACCGCCCTGGGGGAGGGCGCGGAAGGGGACGGGATTCACGACAGGCAAAACGAACGGAGCGGCCGGAGTACCCCCCGGTCGCGGATGATCGATATACATGGCGTTGGGCAGGTTGGGAAGCGCGCGCTGCCGGACAATCTGTCGCGCATGAACGGAATTGTCGGCAGAAACGTTTATTGACCGGGCCAACGCCCCCTTGCCATGCGCCCACCGCATAATATCAACCCGATATGGGGAATAGCGCAGCTTGCATCCGTTCCGGATTGCGAATATCTAGATTTCACAGTTGATGCGGCGTTCTTTTGCACCCCAGCAGTCGCGTCATTCACAAGGATGGCGAACAATCGCCCTCCCCCACCCATCCGGCGGGCAGGCCCTGGTGACTGAGCAGAATTCCATCCAGACGGACAGTGTGGCCCTTGCGGCCAAGCGTATCCTGCTGATCGTGGCGGGCGGCATCGCCGCCTTCAAGACACCGGATCTGGTGCGCCGCTTACGTGAACGCGGGGCATCGGTGCGGGTGGTGCTGACCGATGGCGGGGCGCAGTTCGTCACCCCGCTGACATTGCAGGCCGTATCAGAGGATAAGGTTTATCGTGACCTCTGGTCGCTGACCGACGAATCGGAGATGGGGCATATCCAGCTCTCCCGCTCGGCTGACGTGATTCTGGTGGCGCCGGCCACTGCCAATATCCTGGCGCGCATGGCGCATGGGCTGGCCGATGATCTGGCCACCACCGTGCTGCTGGCCACCGACAAGCCGGTGCTGGTGGCCCCGGCGATGAATGTGCGCATGTATGAACATGCCGCCACCCAGGCCAATCTGGCCCTGCTGGCGGCGCGCGGCGTGGGCATCATCGGCCCCGACGAGGGTGCCATGGCCTGTGGTGAATATGGGCCCGGCCGGATGAGCGAGCCGCTTTCCATCGTGGCGCATCTGGCCCAATGGTTCCGCGACCGGCTGGGGCAAAAGCCGTTGGCCGGACGCCATGCCATCGTCACCAGCGGGCCGACGCATGAACCGATCGATCCCGTGCGCTATATCGCCAACCGGTCCAGCGGCAAGCAGGGCCATGCCGTGGCCGCCGCCCTGGCCACCCTGGGCGCGCGGGTCACGCTGGTCAGCGGGCCGGTGCGCCTGCCCGACCCGCCCGGCGTCACGGTGGTGGCGGTGGAAACGGCGCGGCAGATGCTGGATGCCTGCCAGGCCGCCTTGCCTGCGGATATTCTTGTTGCCGCCGCCGCCGTGGCCGACTGGCATGTCGCGGGGGCGGCTGACCAGAAGCTGAAGAAGCAGGAAGGCGGGGCGCCCCCCACCCTGCTGCTGGCGGAAAACCCCGACATCCTGGCCACCCTGTCGGTCAGCGGGCCACAGCGCCCGGCATTGGTGGTTGGTTTCGCTGCCGAAACGAATAACGTACTGGCCTATGCCCAGGCCAAGCTGGCCCGCAAGGGTTGTGACTGGATCGTCGCCAATGATGTCTCTCCCGGCACCGGCACCTTTGGCGGGGACCGCAACAGCGTCCATCTGATCCGCCGGGAACAGCCGGTGGAGGATTGGCCCGACCTGCCGAAAACCGATGTGGCGGCCCGGTTGGCCGCCCGCATCGCTGATCATTTCGAAAACGGAAAGAAATAATATGTCCAGCATCTCCATCGCCGTCCGCCGCCTGCCCCATGGCGCTGACCTGTCCCTTCCCGCCTATGCCACCGAACATTCCGCCGGCATGGATCTGCTGGCCGCCGTGGCGGAACCGGTGGTGCTGGGGCCGGGCGAACGCAAGCTGATCCCCACCGGCATCGCCATCGCCCTGCCGGAAGGGTTTGAGGCGCAGGTGCGCCCGCGTTCAGGTCTGGCCCTGAAGAACGGCGTCACCCTGCTGAACAGCCCCGGCACCATCGATGCCGATTACCGGGGCGAGGTGGGGGTGATCCTGGCCAACCTGTCCAACCAGAGCTTCACTGTGGAACGCGGGATGCGCATCGCCCAGATGGTGATCGCCCGCTATGCCCGCGCCGCCTGGAACGAGGTGGACAATCTGGATGAAACCGCACGCGGGGCCGGCGGCTTCGGCTCCACCGGCACCAAGGGATAAGGACAAAGGCTGATGCTGCGCATTTCCAAGAAGCTGATGTTCGCCATCGAGACGGTGCTGGACATTGCCTACAATGCCGGGTCGGCGCCCGTGCAATCGGCGGAGATCACCCAGCGCCAGGGCATCCCCAAGCGCTATCTGGAACAGGTGCTGCAGGCGCTGGTGCGGGCCGGCGTGCTGGCGGGGGTGCGCGGCCCCAAGGGCGGCTACCGGCTGGCCAAGGAACGTCGCCGCATCAGCGTGGCGGAAATCGTCCGCGTCGTCCGCGCCCTGGAACAGGGCACCGACCCGATTGAAGAGGAAGTCGGCGCCGATCTAGGCCGTCTGGTCGTCCGCCCGCTCTGGGGGGAATTGCAGGACGAAGTGATGGCGCGGCTGGAACAGACCAGCATCGAGGATCTTTGCGTGCGGGCGCATCAGGCCAACATTCCGTCTGAGGCCGCTTCCAAGCTGGATTTCAGCATCTGAAGCGATTATATACAGAATCGAACCGGTATTTCAGATAAATACCACACGGGAGATGTAAAATGTCCACCAGTGGCGAATTCCGCGGCCGCATCTATGACAGCATCCTGGACACCGTCGGCGCCACGCCGCTGGTGCGCCTGAACCGCCTGGGCGCCAAGCATGGCGTGGTGGCCGACGTCGTCGCCAAGTGCGAGTTCTTCAACCCGCTGTCCAGCGTGAAGGACCGTATCGGCAAGGCGATGATTGAGGCGGCGGAGGCCGAGGGCAAGATTTCGCCTGACCGCACCGTGCTGGTGGAACCCACCTCTGGCAATACCGGCATCGCGCTGGCCTTCGTGGCCGCGGCCAAGGGCTATCGCCTGATTCTGACCATGCCGGAAAGCATGTCGATCGAACGGCGCAAGATGCTGAAGCTGCTGGGCGCCGAACTGGTGCTGACCCCGGCCCCCCAGGGCATGAAGGGTGCCATCGCCAAGGCGGAAGAACTGGTGGCCAGCACGCCCGGCGCCTATATCCTGCAACAGTTCAAGAACCCGGCCAACCCGGCCATCCACCGCGCTACCACGGCCGAGGAAATCTGGAACGACACCGCCGGCAAGGCTGATGTGCTGGTGGCCGGCGTGGGCACCGGCGGCACGCTGACCGGCGTGGCCGAGGTGCTGAAGGCCCGCAAGGCTGATTTCAAGGTGGTGGCGGTGGAGCCGGAGGATAGCCCGGTTCTGTCCGGCGGCCTGCCCGGCCCGCACAAGATCCAGGGGATCGGCGCCGGCTTCGTGCCCGACATCCTGGACAAGAACCTGATCGACGAGGTGCTGCGCATCTCCAACGTCCGCGCGTTCGAACTGGCGCGCGACGCCGCCCGCACCGAGGGCATCACCGTCGGCATCTCCTCCGGCGCTGCCCTGGCGGCGGCGTTCGAGGTGGGCGCACGGGCCGAGATGAAGGGCAAGCTGATCGTCGTCGTGTTGCCCAGCTTCGCCGAACGTTACCTCTCCACCGCCCTGTTCGAGGGGCTGGAATAAGCAAGCGCTTCCGTTCAGGCGGATTGCAGCAACCCCGGCGTCAACCGACGCCGGGGTTTTTTGTTTACACCGGGGGCAGGTATACCCGTACACCGGATATTCGGTTGCATTCTTCAATAGTTTGGCGAGTATGGAGGAAAATACTCTATCATTATCTCCATTGGGCCTTCCGTCATGCGACATTATCTGGCGTTAACCCTGCTGATCCTGGCGAGCCTTGCCGTGGGGAAATCCGCTTTTGCGGCTGATGAAGGGACGGAGGAATTACCGAAGATACGGATCATCTGCGACCGCAAAGGCACCTACCCCTCCGCCTTGGTGGCAGATTCCCGCGAAGGCTGGGTGGATCTCCGTTTCACCATGAAACCTGATGGCGGCTTCGCCGATATCGAGGTCATCTCTGCTTTCGGCGAACCCTACTTCGCTGAAGCCGCTCAGAAAACGATGAGCACCTGCCGTTATGACCGGCCGGAACTGGTGGCACCAGCGGGACAAGAGGTCCGCAACCTGCGCACCCGCTATTATTTCCGGTTGGAGCCCCCCGACAAAGGCAGCACGGAAGTTGTTTACCACCGGCTGAAAGAGGCGCAGCGCCTGCTGAAGGAAGGGCAGGTCGATGCCAGTGAAGCCGCCATGCTGAAGGCGGAAAAGCAAAGCCGTAATCTCTATGAATTCAGCCATGTGATGATCTTGCGCGCAGCCTTGGCTGCTGCGCGTGGCAACAATAACCTAGCCTTGTCATATCTTTACGGCATCAGCGCGAATAAATCTTTCATCGAGAACAAGGAATTCAAACAACTGCTGCGAATGCGCCTGTCGCTGGAACTGCTGGAAGGCCAGTATGTTCAAGCGCAGAATACAGCAGATGAAATGGCGGAAAAATCGCCACGGGATGGTGATGATAAGTTGCTGGCACATTTGGCCGATCTGAAGAAGCTGGTGATGACGGGTAAGCCAATCAGCATAGCCGGGCAGATACCTGTCAATTGCCATCCCGCCTTCTGCGAACCAAGCAAACCGGAATGGTTCTACATCGCCTATAACCGCACCGTTTCCTTGGATAATATTCAAGGGGAACTGAAAGAAGTGATATTCCGTTGTGACAGGAAAACAGCAGAATTCAAGGCCGAGGCCGGCATTACCTGGACGATTCCCCAAAAATGGGGAAAATGCGAAGTGCATGTGACGGGAAATCCGGGCGCAACCTTCATGCTGATTGATGAGTCCCTTTAAACCTGTGCGAACAGGGAAAACATCGATTGTCGCAACCAAGGAACCGTGATGCGCACGCCCCTTTTGTTCAATGCGATATTGACGATATTCCTGTTGTCATCCGCAACGGCCGACGCCCAGACGGCCCCCACAAGCAAACATGATCGGATCGATCTGGGCAAACTGAACTGCAAGGGCGGCCTTTTTCCAGAGGAGGAGGTGAAAACTGGCGGGGAGGGCTGGGTCAATCTCCGCTTCAACGTGCAACCCGATGGTAGCCCGACGGACCTTGAAAGCGTCAGCAATGCCGGTCGTGATAGTTTTATAACCGGCACGCTGCGTAACTTCTCCAAATGCCGTTTCAGCAAACCATGGCAGGAAAACGGCCAGCCCGTTGAATTAAGCAACATTTACATGCGTCTCAATTATGTCCAGTCCCCCAATCGCTCCGGCAAAGACGTGAAAGAAAAGACGGAGATCAGCCGACAGTTTCTGGCACAGGGAAATATTGATGAAGCAACCACAAACCTTGATGAGGCGGAGAAGGCCGTCAATCGCTTGACTGAGTTGAGCGATATTATCCTGCTGCGCGCCATCTTGATGAGCAAGCGTGGACTGGACGATATTGCCCTGCTCTATCTTCAGCAACTTCCCGCCGGGGAAGCGCAAGCTACGGACGATGAGAATATAGCCAAAGTGTTGCGCATACGGCTGGGCCTGGAACTGAAAATGGGGTTGCTGGACAGCGCAGAGGTCACAAGCCGGAAACTTGCCAAGGCAAAGCCTGAGCCCGAAGATGCCGCATTATCGGCCAGCCTGGAAAAGCTGCGCCAATTCGGTGCCACCGGCGCGCCGATAGCTGTATCGGGCCGGATACCGGCGGAATGCCGCCCGATGATCTGTGATCCCGCGAAACCATCCTGGGAATATGTCCCAGTCCATCGCACCGTTTCCCTGGCCGATGCCAAAGGCCGGCTGGATCAGGTGATCCTGCGCTGTATCCGTAAAACTGTCACCATACCGGCCATGACCGGCAAGACCTGGACCCTTCCAGCCAAGCTGGGCCAATGCGCGGTAGAGGTGACGGGCGAACCGGGGGCAACATTCACCCTGATCGACGAAACGCTGCCGGGCTGAGGCAAGGCCAGCGATGAGCCCAGACCGTTTCCGCCAGTTGGCCCTGTCCAACCCCATCAACACCGTTCTATTGCAACGGCTGCCGGCGCTGGGGTTGGACGATGTCTGGCTGGTGGCGAGCTGTCTTTATCAGGCGGTGTGGAACCAGCGGGCGGGCCTGCCACCGGATTGGGGGGTAAAGGATTACGACATTTTCTATTTCGATCCCGATACCAGTTGGGAGGCGGAGGATCAGGCCATCCGCCGGGCCGAATCGCTGTTTGCCGATCTGGGAGTGATGGTGGAACTGCGCAATCAGGCGCGTGTCCACCTTCTGGTATCCAAAGCGATTCGGCCGCACCATCGCCCCCATCCCCAGCGGGCGGGCGGGGATCGACGGGTTTCTGGTGGAATGCACCTGTGTCGGCCTGTCGCCCGACGGTGGGCTTTATGCGCCCTATGGGTTGGATGATCTGGCGGCCGGCATCCTGCGCCCCAACCAACGCACCCCCGATCCGGTGCAATATGGGCTGAAGGTCGCCAGCTACTGCGCCCGCTGGCCGTTTCTACGCAAAGGGGGTAATATTTCAGGGGCGTCGGAACCGTAGCCACAGAATCCCCGTTTCTCGTCATGTCCAGCCGGCCAGTGAGCCGGTAACAACGATGACAGGAAATAATCATGGCTCACCGTTCCAAGAAAGCCGTTCTGGCGGCCGGCGCTCTGTTGCTCGCCATGTCCGCACTGACCGCCTGCAACACGGTGGAAGGGGCCGGCAAGGACATCAAGTCTGGCGGCAAGGCGATTGAGAACACGGCCAGCGACGCCAAGAATTAAGCCATCCCGACTTTCCCTGACTGTACAAGGCGGCACCTTGCAGTGCCGCCTTGTTGGCGTCATGGTAGGGGTATGAGCGACGATAGCCCCATCCCCACCGCTGGCCCCCGCATCCGCACCATCCCGCCCGGCGAAGACCGGGAACGGCTGGTTTGTCCGGACTGCAATTATATCGCCTATGAGAATCCCAAGATCGTTGTCGGCGCCGTGGTGACGGACGAGGCCGGCCGTGTCCTGCTGTGCCGCCGCGCCATCGAACCCCGTCTTGGATACTGGACCCTGCCCGCCGGCTATATGGAGTTGGGGGAAACGACGGAACAGGGTGCCGCACGGGAGGCGTTTGAGGAAGCAGGCGCGCGCATCGCCATCAATGCCTTGTTGGCCGTCTATAACATCCCGCGCCTTTCCCAGGTGCAGTTGATCTATCGCGCCACCTTGGCCGATCCCGCCATCGAAGCCGGCCCGGAAAGCCTGGAGGTGGCGATGTTCGATTGGGCGGATATCCCCTGGCACGATCTGGCCTTTCCGTCCGTGCCCTGGGCGCTGGAACAATATCGCACCCGCATTGGGCAGGCGGCGTTCCCGCCCGCCACCAACCCGCCACCCCCGGTGGAAGGCTTGTAATCGCCCACCCGTCCGGCGCAGAATTGGGCCAACGCCCTTTCACCCGCCAGACAGGACCAAGGCCCCATCATGCGCAAATCCCCCGCCGCCCCGCGTGGAACCCTGCACCGGCTGATGCTGGACAGCCGTATCCTGCGTGGCAACCGCCAGGGCGACCCGACGGAACGGGAGGTGCATGTTTATGTGCCGGCGGGCCATGATGGGCGCGATCTGCCGCTGCTGTTCGATATTGTCGGCTACACGGCGGGCGGCCCCGCCCATACCAACTGGAAGAATTTCGGGGAGAATCTGCCTGAACGGCTGGACCGGCTGATCGATAGCGGCGCCCTGCCCCCGGTGGTGGTGGCCTTCCCCGACTGTTTCACCCGGCTGGGCGGCAACCAATATATCAATTCCAGTGCCCTTGGCCCCTGGATGGATTTCCTGTGTGATGAGGCCGTGCCCTTTGTGGAGGAACGGTTCGGCTGTGGCGGCATCGGCCGGCGCGGCATTTTCGGCAAAAGCAGCGGCGGCTATGGCGCGCTGGCCCATGCGCTGCTGCGGCCGGATATCTGGGCGGCGGCGGCCAGCCATTCCGGCGATGTCGGGTTTGAACTCTGCTATCTGCCGGACATGCCGGGCGTGCTGCGCGCCCTGTCCCGGCATGGCGGCAGCATCGAACGCTTCATGAATGCGTTCGAGACGGCCCGCAAGACCGATGGCAAGGATACCCATGTGCTGATGATCCTGTGCATGGCGGCCACCTATGACCCCGACCCCAGCCAATATCTGGGCATCCGCCTGCCGGTGACCGATGATACATGCGAACTGATCCCGGAACGCTGGGCCAACTGGCTGGCCTGGGATCCCGTGCAGATGCTGGAACACCATGGCGACGCCCTGCGCGGGCTGAAGGCGCTCTATATCGATTGCGGCGACCGCGACCAGTATAATCTGGTCTATGGGGCCCGCCGCCTGCACCGCCGGCTGAACCAACTGGGCATCGCCCACCGGTACGAGGAATTTCCCGACGACCATTCGTCGGTCGATTACCGCATGGATGACAGCCTGCCCTATCTGGTGCGGGCGCTGCTGGCATGAGCGGGGGGGACGATATCACCCTGGCCGATCCCGGCGATGCCGCCGATATGGCCAAGGGGCGGCTGCGGCTGGATAAATGGCTGTGGTACGCCCGTTTCCTGAAAACCCGCAGCCAGGCGGCCAAGCTGGCCGCATCCGGTTCCGTGCGCCTGGGCGGGGCCCCGGTGGCCAAGGCCAGCCATATGGTGAAGGTGGGCGATGTGCTGACCTTCCCACTGGGGCCCTATGTGCGGGTGATCAAGATAAAGGCCCTGGCCGCCCGGCGCGGCCCAGCCCCGGAGGCCCAAGCACTCTATGACGATCTGGACCCGCCCAGCCCGGAAGGGAAGATGGCGAGGGGGTGATGG
The DNA here is from genome assembly GCA_943370215.1 of Azospirillum sp. RU38E. Lineage (GTDB taxonomy): Bacteria > Pseudomonadota > Alphaproteobacteria > Azospirillales > Azospirillaceae > Niveispirillum. The sequence continues at coordinate 37,171 of CALRQC020000017.1, read as the reverse complement.
GGCGGGGCAGAAGGTCTTCAGTAACAGTTTCACCCTCTATACCGTCACCCTGGCGCAGGCCGGGGTGACGGTATAGAGGAGAGGGTGAACGATGTGCAGCTTCTCCAATCTGCTTCCCCCACCCCCGCCTTAACCGGGTAGCGCCACTACCCCTTATGCAGCGCCCATGAATCTGTGTTGCAGACAATCCGGCCTGTCTGGCCGTGCGGGGTGCTTGTTTGGGTCGCGTCCTGTCGCTATGCTCCGGCCCAACGTAACAAAGTGACTGGAATGGCGGCATGGCCTTTCCGGTTCGATCTTACCCCCGAGATCTCCCAGGTGAGTGATATGGCCCGCACGCTTTATGACAAGATCTTCGAAAGCCACACCGTCCATCGTCAGGAAGACGGGACCAGCGTGCTGTATATCGACCTGCATCTGGTGCATGAAGTGACCAGCCCGCAGGCGTTCGAAGGTCTGCGCCTGTCCGGCCGCAAGGTGCGCCAGCCGGGCAAGACCCTGGCCGTGGCCGACCATAATGTGCCCACCAGCAAGGACCGTCTGGCCGGCGTCAAGAACGAACAGAGCCGCATCCAGCTTGAGCAGTTGGGCATCAACACCAAGGAATTCGGCGTCGAATATTTCGACATGGCCGATATCCGCCAGGGCATCGTGCATGTGGTTGGCCCGGAGCAGGGCGTGACCCAGCCGGGCATGACCATCGTTTGCGGTGACAGCCACACCGCCACCCATGGCGCCTTCGGCGCGCTGGCCTTTGGCATCGGCACGTCGGATGTGGAGCATGTGCTGGCCACCCAGACGCTGCTGATCAAGAAGTCCAAGAACATGCTGGTGAAGGTGGATGGTGCCCTGCCGCTGGGCGTCACCGCCAAGGATCTGACGCTGGCCATCATCGGCAAGCTGGGCACCGCCGGCGGCACCGGCTATGTGATCGAATATGCCGGTCAGGCGTTCCGCGACCTGTCGGTTGAAGGCCGCATGACCGTCTGCAACATGGCCATCGAGGCGGGCGCCCGCGCCGGCCTGATCGCCCCGGATGAGAAGACGTTTGAGTATCTGCGCGGTCGCCCCCGCGCGCCGCAGGGTGCCGATTTCGACCGCGCCGTGGCGTACTGGAAGACCCTCCCCAGCGATGAGGGTGCGGTTTACGACAAGGTGGTGGAACTGAACGCCGCCGACATCGTGCCGCAGGTGACCTGGGGCACCAGCCCGGAAGACGTGTCGGCCATCACCGCCTCGGTGCCGAACCCGGCTGACTTCAAGGACCCGAACAAGCAGAAGGCGGTGGAACGCGCCCTGGCCTATATGGGCCTGACCGCCGGCACGCCGCTGACCGAAGTGCCGGTGCAGAAGGTGTTCATCGGTTCCTGCACCAACAGCCGCATCGAAGACCTGCGCGCCGCCGCCGAGGTGGCCCAGGTTGGCCTGTCCAAGGGCATGAAGGTGGCCGATGGCGTCTATGCCATGGTGGTGCCGGGCTCCGGCCTGGTGAAGGAACAGGCGGAAAAGGAAGGGCTGGACAAGGTGTTCGTGGCCGCCGGTTTCGACTGGCGTGAACCCGGCTGTTCCATGTGCCTGGCCATGAATGACGACAAGCTGAAGCCGGGTGAGCGTTGCGCCAGCACGTCCAACCGCAATTTCGAAAGCCGCCAGGGCCCCGGTGGCCGCACCCATCTGGTCAGCCCCTCCATGGCCGCCGCCGCGGCCCTGACCGGCAAACTGACCGACGTGCGCACGCTGGCGTGATTACCGGATTGGTGTGAGGGTTAGGAAACGGGCGTCCCGACCGGGGCGCCCGTTTTCGTTTGGGCGCGTTCCTACGGTGGCTATCTTAATAGAGGGCACCTCTGTCCCGTCATCCCGGCGCAGGCCGGGATCCAGGCTCGTAGAGCAATGCGCCTGTGGCCCCTGGACCCCGGCCTGCGCCGGGGTGACGGAAGAAAGAACTCACCGTCCAGACTGTCACCAAGAGCCTACCTCAGATACAGAGAGCCCTGCCATGAAGCCCTCCCCATCCGCTCTGACGCTCCAAGAACTGGACGAAGCCATCGCCGCATCCCTGGCCGATGAAGCGGCTGGGCGTGTCATTGATGCGGATGAGGTGTTCGACCAGTTGGAGGCGATGTTGCAGCAGCGGCTGGCCGCAAACCCAACCTGATCCCCCCACTGAAGCCAGCCATTCGCCCGCACCCCCTGTACAAGCGGCGCGCTCTCCCCCATACCCAGCACCAGCAACAGCGATCCATTGTGCGACGGTTCAGGGTTCCCCGATGTCTTCCACCTATCCCGGCTTCTCTTTCGATATCACCCACCGTGACCCGGCGGGTTCCAAGGCGCGCATTGGCACGCTTTCCACCCCGCATGGCGCCATCCAGACGCCGAATTTCATCTTCTGCGGCACCAAGGCAGCCATCAAGGGCATGACCACGCAGCAGATGCGGGAAGAGAAGACGGACATCATCCTGGCCAATACCTATCATCTGATGATCCAGCCGGGCGCCGATCTGGTGGCCAAGCTGGGTGGCCTGCACAAGATGATGAATTGGGATGGCCCGATGCTGACCGACAGCGGCGGCTATCAGATTTTCGCCATGGGCCATGGCAGTGTCGCCGATGAGGTGAAGGGCCGCCGCACCACCACGCGCGAAAAGACCCTGCTGAAAATCACCGAGGAGGGGGCCACCTTCCGCAGCTACACCAACGGTGAAAAGCTGTTCCTGACGCCGGAAAAATCCATCGATATCCAGCGCAAGCTGGGGCCGGATTTCGTGGTGCAGCTGGATGAATGCACGCCGTTCCACGTGGATCGGCGCTACACCGCCCGGTCGATGCAGATGTCCCACCGCTGGGGCGACCGTTCGCTGGCGGCATTCCGCAATTTTGGCGGCATCTCCGCCAACGGCCTGCCCCAGGCCATGTATGGCATTGTCCAGGGCGGGGTCTATCCCGACCTGCGCAAGGAGAGTGCCGAATATACCGCCAGCCGCGATTTCTTCGCCACCGCCGTGGGCGGCTGCCTGGGGGCCACGCGCGAACAGATGCATGAGGTGGTGGGTATGGCGATGAGCCATGTGCATCCCGACCGGCCGGTGCATCTGCTGGGCATTGGCGGCATTGTCGATATTTTCGAAGGCGTCGCCTGGGGCATTGATACGTTCGATTGCGTCAGCCCCACCCGCATCGCCCGCCATGGCTGGGCCCTGGCCCCGGGCGTGAAGGGGGAGCGGCTGAACATGCGCAATGCCCGCTTCAAGGATGATGACCAGCCCATCGATGCCGCCTGTGGCTGCTTTGCCTGCCGCACGGCCAGCCGTGGCTATATCCACCACCTGTTGAAGGCGGAGGAGATGCTGGGCCTGCAATTGCTGACCATGCACAATGTCCACACCATGAACCGGCTGATGCGCGACATCCGCGCCGCCATCGCCACCGGCACCCTGGCCGAGGCGCGGCGGCGCTGGGTCTGGCAGCCGGTTGATACCGAATGACGCAACAGGGCGATATGACCCTTTGCATGGTTTGAATAGGTCGCATTCGAATTAAATTCGGGTTAACTTCGTGACAAAGCAAGGGCGACCCGCCAGTCGCCCGCCCCCTTTTGTCACAGAGTTCCCTTTTCGATGCCAGTTTCCCAGACCCAGGGCAGTGGCAGCCTTGCCACCGTCATCGACGAACATCTTCGTTGGCTGACGCAATGGCACCGCGCCGCCTTTTTCGGAACGGATGCCGGCCTGTCGGGGCCGGATGCGGTGCCCATGCCGCAGGCCTTCATCCATTGGATGCGCCAGGCCAAGGCGCAAGCGCTGGTGCTGCAGCCGGCAGTGGAACGGCTGATCGCCCTGCATGAACAATTGCACCGTCTGGCACGGCTGATGCTGACCCGCATCCATGCCGGGGAGATCCTGTCGCTGGCGGGGTATGAGGCGGTGCTGGACCGGTTTGATGAGTTCATCCAGCAATGCCGCCGTTTCGAACGCGCCTTCAGCGTGGCCGGAAGCGGCATCGACCCGCTGACCGGCCTGCGCAACCGTACCGGCATGATGGAAGAGTTGATGCGCGAAGCCAGCCGCTTCCGCCGCTCCGGCCGGCCTTTCTGTGTCGCTCTGTGCGATCTGGACCGGTTCAAACTGGTCAATGATACCTATGGCCATGATGCCGGCGACCGGGTGCTGGTGGCCGCCGCCGCCTCGCTTAACAGTGGCATCCGCGACATGGACGAGGCATTTCGCATGGGGGGTGAGGAAATCCTGATCCTGCTGAAGGATGCCGGCCTGCCGGAGGCGTTGGGCGTGTTGGAGCGGCTGCGGCAGGATCTGGCGGCATTGCCGGTACAACTGGCCGATGGCAGGGTACTGCATGTCACCGCCAGCTTCGGCGCGGCAGAGGCGGATATGGGGATTGAAGCCGACCGGCTGATCGAACGGGCCGATCAGGCGCTCTATGCTGCCAAACATGGCGGCCGCAACCGTGTGGAATGCTGGACACCGCCAGCCGCCGCCGTACTGTCGGCCTGATACCACGCCCCCCCTTGATCGGAACCGATCACGGGGCTTAATTGCCAGCGTCACCACCATATTCAATCCCTGGGTTGAAGCCGGGTTATGCGGCACCTGCACAACGGGGCTTGGCGCAGCCGCTGGCTGTTGGCATTGTGCAGGGCAAGGAGCCACCGGTATCAAGGCCGGCGGAGCGGCGTCATCAAGGGGCAAAGCCGGGGATGCGAACAACAGGGGCTGCGCGTAGCGTCGTCTGGCCAGGTCGTCCCCATCCGCTGGGGGCCACCTGGGACGGTTTCGGGGTAAATTTCGCCCTATTCTCCGCCCATGCCGAAAAGGTTGAACTCTGTCTGTTCGACAGTGATGGGCTGCGAGAGGTCGAGCGCATCACCCTGCCGGAATGCACGGATGATGTCTGGCACGCCTATCTGCCCGATGGACGGCCTGGCCTGCTTTATGGTTACCGCGTGCACGGGCCCTATGACCCCTCACGGGGGCACCGGTTCAACCCCAACAAGCTGTTGCTGGACCCCTATGCCAAGGCGCTGGAAGGGCCGATGCGCTGGTCGGATGCGCATTTCGGCTATCGCGTCGGCGCGGCCAAGGAAGACCTGTCACTGGACCGGCGCGACAATGCGCGCGGGATGCCGAAATGCCGGGTGATCGACCCCGCCTTCACCTGGGGCAGCGAACGCCGCCCCAACATCCCCTGGACCGATACCATCATCTATGAAGCGCATGTCCGGGGCCAGACGCTGACCCATCCCGATGTGCCCCCCGGTATGCGTGGCACCTTCAATGGTCTGGCCAGTCAGGCCATGATCGACCATCTGAAGGGGTTGGGTGTGACAGCGGTGGAACTGCTGCCCGCCCATGCTTTCACCGATGACCGGCATCTGGTGGAACGCTCCCTGCACAATTACTGGGGCTATGCCAGCATCGGCTTTTTCGCGCCCGAACCGCGCTATATGACCGGGCGGTCGACGCGCGAATTCAAAAGCATGGTGGCCCGCCTGCATGATGCCGGGATCGAGGTAATACTGGATGTGGTCTATAACCACACGGGCGAGGGCAACCATCTCGGCCCCACCCTGTCATTCCGCGGCATCGACAATGCCAGCTATTACCTGCTGCAACCGCAGGACAAGCGCTTCTATCAGGATCACACGGGCACGGGGAACACGCTGAACCTTGCCCACCCCCGCGTGTTGCAGATGGTGATGGACAGTCTGCGCTATTGGGTGGGGGAAATGCATGTCGATGGTTTCCGTTTCGATCTGGCAACCTCGCTGGCGCGCGAGGCCCATGGCTATGATCCCGGCAGCGGCTTTCTGGATGCCGTCCGGCAAGACCCGCTGCTGGCCGGCGTGAAGCTGATCGCCGAACCGTGGGATATCGGCCCCGGCGGCTATCGCGTCGGCCAATACCCCTCCGGCTGGAGCGAGTGGAACGACCGGTTCCGCGACACCACCCGCCGCTTCTGGCGGGGGGATGAAGGGATGCTGCCGGAACTGGCGGCCCGCCTGACCGGATCGGCCGACATGTTCGACCATGGGCATCGCCGCCCCTGGTCCAGCATCAATTTCGTCACCTCGCATGATGGCTTCACCCTGGCCGACCTCAACGCCTATGAGGTGAAGCACAATGAGGCGAACCAGGAAGGCAACCGCGACGGGCACGACGCCAATTTCTCCGCCAATTATGGGGTGGAGGGGCCGACGGATGATCCCGCCATCCTGGACCTGCGCCAGCGGCAGGCCCGCAACCTGCTGGCCACGCTGCTCTTCTCCCAGGGCACCCCGATGATCCTGGGGGGTGATGAGTTGTTGCGCAGCCAACAGGGCAACAACAACGCCTATTGCCAGGACAACCCGGTCAGTTGGACGGATTGGGAAGGCGCCGGCAGCGCCGGACGGGCGATGACGCGCTTTGTGTCCCGGCTGACAGCCTTGCGCCGTCAGCACCCGGTGCTGCGGCGCGGCCGCTTCCTGCATGGACGGGAAGTATCGGCCAATGGCCTGAAGGACGTCACCTGGATCAACCCGCAGGGCACCGAGAAGGCGCCGGAGCAATGGCGTGACAGCCAGGCCCGTTGCCTGGGCCTGTTGCTGAACGGGCGGGCGGGTGTGCATCCCGGCCATGATGGCGCGCCGTTGCTGGACGAAGTGCTGCTGCTGATCGTCAATGCCGCCGCCGATCCCGTGCCCTTCATCCTGCCGGCAGTGCCGGGGGGCAATGGCTGGCAATGCCTGATGGATACCGGTTCTGCCACGGGGGAACCCACGGCCAGCCCCGGCCCCCTGCTGCCCGTCAACGGGCCGCCGGTCACCTTGCCTGCCCGCACCTGCTGGCTATACCAGTTGGTCGAAACCGCCCCTCCGCCCGTTGCTGCCGATCCCGGCCTGGGAGGGCCGGACCATGACTGATGTTGATTTCCGCGCCCTGCAGGTGATGATCGTCGATAAGGACAGCAATACGCGCCGGTTGCTGCGGGGCATCATGGCGCGGTTGGGCATCGACAAGATCAGCGATTTCTCCAACACCAACGATGTGCCCGCCGCCCTGCTGGCTACCCAGCCGGACCTGTTGTTTATTGATGCCGATGCGGCAGAGCCGGAAGGGCTGCGCTTTGTGCAGAATCTCCGCCATGCCCAGCAGCCGCATAATCCCTTCATCTGCATCATCGCCATGACCTGGCAGCCGACGCAGCCGCTGATGATGCGGTTCACCGCGTCTGGTGCCGATGATTTGATGGTGAAGCCGTTCAGCGCCAAACAGGTACAGGATCGGTTGACCAACCTGATCGACGGACGCAAGGGCTTTGTCGTCACCGCCGACTATATCGGGCCAGACCGGCGGCGCCAGCCACGGGAGGGAATGCAAATCCCCCTGTTCAACGTGCCCAACAGCCTGCGCTTGAAGGTGACGGGCCTGTTCGACAAAGCACGGATCAACGACGCCATCGCCGACGCGTTGGAAGCAATCAATGTGCAAAAGGTGGTGCGCGGCGGCTTTCAGTTGGCCTTCCTGGCCGATTTCGCCGCACCCGGTGCCAGTGCCGGCGGCGACAAGATGGCAGCAGACCATCTGTTACGCGTCGGCCCGGTACTGGATGACCTGATGCGACGCCTCAGGGCGGATTCGGACCTGCGGCCGACGCTGGAAACCTACGCCACCACCATCCGTGCCACACTGGAAGCCTTCAAGGCGGCGCCTGATAAGCCCGCCGCCGGAATGCCGGCCCTGCTGGCCGCGGCCATCGGCATTGCCGCCGCCACGTCCCGCCGCACCAACATTGACTTGGTGGAACAGGAAGTGCGGGGGGCAGTGACCAGCTATCGCAACCGTCTGGCAGAAATAGCCCAAGCCAAGATGGCCCCACCCGTGGCGGCAGCATCGGCAGCCGCACCGGTGGAAAAGCAGGTCTGACAGGGAGGGGGGCATCATGCCCCCCTTGTTCTTGCCTGCTATTCGCCAGCCCCGGTCGGCGCCACCAGCACTTTGTCGATACGCCGGCCATCCATATCCACCACCTCGAACCGGTAGCCATCATGCTCCACCGATTCGCCCGCCGTGGGGATATGGCCAAACTTGAACAGCAGGAAGCCGGCCAGCGTGTGATAGCCGCTTTCCTCGTCCCGCAAGCTCTTCAGGCCCAGATGGGCCTCCACCTCTTCCACCGCCATCATGCCGTCGATCAGCAGGGAACCGTCGGCGCGGCGGACAATATCCGCATCCTCATCGCCAATATCCGGCAACTCGCCGGCAATGCCTTCCAGCACGTCGGTCAGGGTGGCGATCCCCTCCACCGAACCATATTCATCCACCACCACGGCCATCTGTTCGCCCGCCTGCTTGAACAGTTCCAACAGGCGCATCACTTCCGTGCCGTCATGCACCACCAGCGCATCCCGCACGGCGGGGCGCAGGTCGAGTGCTTCACCTTCCAGCATCCGGTGCAGCAGATCCTTGGTATGGACGATGCCCAGCACATCATCCAGGTCACTGCGGCAGACCGGCAGGCGGGAATGCCCGCTCTCCCGGATGTCGCGTTTGATATTGTCCAGTTGATCGTCGATATCCAGCCACATCACCTCCGGCCGGGGCGTCATGATTGACCGAACGGTGCGATCGGCCAGGCGCATGACGCCTTCGATCATGCGCTTTTCATCCGGGTCGAAGACGCCGCTGGCTGTCCCCTCGGCAATCAGGCTCTTCACCTCTTCTTCCGTCACTGTCTGTTCCGGCTTTTCCGGCACGCGCAGCAGCTTCAGCATCGCTTCCGTCGATGCCCCCAGCAGCCAGACGAAAGGGGCCGTGGCCTTGGACAGGGAACGCATGGTGGGGGCCGCAAAGGTGGCAATGCCCTCGGCATTGTTCAGGGCGATCCGCTTGGGCACCAGTTCGCCGGCGATCAGCGACAGATAGGTAATGGCGATGACCACCAAGGCCAGCGCCACCTCCTGACCATAGCCTGCCATGCCCGGCAGTTCCTCGATCCAGGGGCCCAGCCGCGCGGCCAGGGTGGCACCGCCCACGGCACCATTGATGACGCCGATCAGCGTGATGCCGATCTGCACCGTTGAAAGGAAACGGGAGGGATCTTCCTGCAGGGCGAGGGCAACGGTGGCGCCGCGCCGCCCCTCCTCCGCCATCTGCTGCAAGCGGATCTTGCGGGCCGAGACGACCGCCAGTTCCGACATGGCAAAGAAACCGTTGAGGAGAATGAGGAACAGGACCGCGGCGAGTTCGAGCGAAACCATCTTCTGCGTGGGGTGACGCGAGCCAGGAGGCGGCCCGCACCTCACATCCTAACGCATTGCGGCAGAAATGCGAGGGCGGTTGCAGCCTGGACGCAAAATTGCCCGTTGGTTGATGCAACCATTGGGCCCGCGGCCCCGTTTCCTTCCTGCCATGCTCCCCGCCAATGGCCCCAGGCGGGGGAGATTATCCCCAAAGCCCAAGGGCACCCCCATGCCGCACAGCAGCCAGCCATCCCCCGCCGACATCCCGCTCAACAGCCCGGTCCGGCTGGGTTCCCTGCGATTACCCAACCGGGTGGTGCTGGGGCCGGGGCGGCACCGTCAGGCCGGGGCCGGTCATGTGCCATCCCTGGCAATGCTGGAACATTATGCAGCCCTGGCCCCACGGGCCGGGCTGCTGCTGACGGAGCCGGCCCATGTCGTACCACCAGACCCGGCACGGCATCCGGGCACCCCTGGCCTGTACAGCCCCGAACAGGCCGTCGCCTGGCGCGGGGTCAGCGATGCGGTGCATCAGGCCGATGGCCGCCTTGCCGCCCGCCTGTACCATGCCGATTGCTGGCAGATCGCCCAGGATGGCGAGAATCTCGCCGATCTGTTCGGCAGCGCCGCCAACCGCGCCCGGCAGGCCGGGTTCGATGCGGTGGAAATCGACGCGTTGGGGCTGACGGCCGGGCCGCACGGGCTGGCTGGGCGGCTGGGGCTGATCGTCGATGCGGTGACGGACGTGATGGGGGCGGCCCGTACCGGCGTGCGGCTTGGCCTGGGCGGGGCCTGTCCACGCGGCCGATCCGCCACGGCAGAAGCCCGGCTGGCCGACGCGCTGGACCTGCTGGAGAAAGCGGGCATCGGCTTCCTGCATCTCCAGGCCGGCTGGGCCCCGGATGACGCTGCCGCCCTGGCACGGGCGCTTTATCGGGGCAAGCTGATCATCAATGCCGGCAAAGGCCGCGATCTGGTGGCCAAGGGGCTGGCCGATGCGGTGCTGCTGGCCGGCAGTGCGGCATCCCCCACCCCGGCCCCCCTGCCCGCCATTGCGGCGGAATAGCCGCTCAAAGCAAAGAACCCCGGCCCTGGATAGACCAAGGCCGGGGTTTCGCTGGTAGCGATCATTCCTGATCGAAACGAAAATGGCGACCGGGTTCAGGCCACAGCCAAACCATCGGTCTTGCCGCAATCATTGCAGGCCATACGGCTGGCAACGGTGCGAACAATATCCAGCACCTCTTCGCGCTTCACACCGTCACGGGCCAGCAGCAGATGCATGATCGGATCATCCAGCAATTCACCCAGGCTGGGTTCCCGCCGGTCTGCCTTGGTCAGTTCAGGCACGCTGACGCCCAGCATCTGGTCAATCGCAGGTTTGGCATCGGCATGATGGTCCTCACGACCATTGGCGGTGCGGGTCTGCGCGGGATCGTTGATCATGATCGTCATCGCGGCTTCTCCCTCTGGTGTCTTCTGGCGGCATTCCATGTTGGCTGCAACAACGCTTCCATCATGCGCCGGTTCCATGACAATCCAATGTCCAAAATGCCCCTTCAGACGGCATTTGGTTCTACCTATACTTCTGCGCCGGAACCATGCCGCTGGGCATAGACTGACCCTAGGCCGGATCGATAAGGGGGGCCGTGATCTAAATCACGCCCCGGGTGACAAAAAGGAAAAAGCCGTTGCCAGGTGGAACCGGCAACGGCTTTTTCCTGTCACAGAACCAATGATTTTACTGGTTCATGCTGTCGAAGAAATCGTTGTTGGTCTTGGACTGTTTCAGCTTGTCGACCAGGAATTCCACGGCGTCCTGCGGGCCCATCGGGTTCAGGATACGGCGCAGGATCCACATCTTGGCAAGTGACCCGCGATCGACCAGCAGGTCTTCCTTGCGGGTGCCGGACTTTTGGATATCCAGCGACGGGAAGACGCGCTTGTCGGACAGCTTGCGGTCCAGCACGATTTCGCTGTTACCGGTGCCCTTGAACTCTTCGAAGATCACCTCGTCCATGCGGCTGCCGGTATCGATCAGCGCAGTGGCGATGATGGTGAGCGAGCCGCCCTCCTCGATATTGCGGGCGGCACCGAAGAAGCGCTTGGGGCGCTGCAGGGCGTTGGCGTCCACACCACCGGTCAAAACCTTGCCCGACGACGGAACCACGGTGTTGTAGGCGCGACCCAGGCGGGTGATGCTGTCCAGCAGAATCACCACGTCGCGCTTGTGTTCCACCAGGCGCTTGGCCTTTTCCAGCACCATTTCCGTCACCTGCACATGGCGGGTCGCCGGCTCGTCGAAGGTGGAGGAAACCACCTCGCCGCGCACGGAGCGGGCCATGTCGGTCACTTCTTCCGGGCGTTCATCGATCAGGAGAACGATCAGATAGACTTCCGGGTGGTTGGTGGCGATGGAATGGGCAATGTTCTGCAACATCACCGTCTTACCGGTACGCGGCGGCGCCACGATCAGGGCGCGCTGGCCCTTGCCCAGCGGGGCGACCAGATCGATCACCCGGGTGGTCATGTCCTTGCGACCCTTGCCGTTATTATCGACCTCGATCTCCAGCTTCAGCCGTTCATCGGGGTAAAGCGGGGTCAGATTGTCGAAATTGATGCGGTGACGCACCTTGTCCGGATGGTCGAAATTGATGGTGTTGACCTTCAGCAGCGCGAAGTAGCGCTCCCCATCCTTGGGCGACCGGATCTGGCCTTCCACCGTATCACCGGTGCGCAGGCCGAACCGCTTCACCTGACTGGGCGAAATATAGATATCGTCGGGGCCCGGCAGATAATTGGCTTCCGGGCTGCGCAGGAAGCCGAACCCATCGGGCAGCACCTCCAGCACGCCTTCGCCATAGATCGGCACGTCATTTTCCGCCAACTGCTTGAGAATGGCGAACATCATGTCCTGCTTGCGCAGCGTGCCAGCATTCTCGATCTGCAGCTCCTCAGCAAAGGCGAGCAGCTCAGCGGGGGTTTTGGCCTTGAGTTCCTGGAGATTCATCGCGGGCTTATGGTGGCGGTCCCTGGGACCGGTTGCGGGAGGGCGGAAGATCGTCCTGATGGAGGAATAAGGGGGAATATCTGGAGCGCACTGGCAGAACCGGACCTACCGTCAGCCGCCCCGAGGGCGGTGGCAAGACCAGGGATGCCGCATCAATGATCCCGATAACAGAGAAGCCGCCGCAAATGTTGCGGTCGGACAGCATCGGGCGGCATGTCTGGGTGGAGTCGGATCGTGCAGAGGGTCACAGGAGGCAAGATCGGCCGGAATATCTGCGGAAAGGAAAGCACCTCCGGCGCATCCCAACCGATGGTCAATCGGCCGAAGGGCAAACCGGTCGGAACAGAACAGGCGTCCACCACATTCCCTGGCGGGAATGTCTCCCCTTAGCGCGGCATGATGATAATGGAACCATCATCAGACATACCGGCAGGCGGGCATATACAGAAAAACCCGCAGGGAACGGCTGCGCCAGCAGCTTTCTTTGGAGATGGTTAGCCCAGCGTGCCTTTCAAGTCAAAGCAAAAGCGTCCGGTTGTGGCAAAAGGTGCCAGAGCGTCGTGCGAAAGGGGGGCAGGCCCCTCACCCAACAGGACGTGCAGCCTATAAAAATGCGCAACTGACAAATGCGGGCTATGCTTAAACGGTTGTTCCTGTAATATACGCCCAAGGATAGGTCAGGGCTGGACGGTATGTCGATGCGTCTATTGATTGCCGATGATCACGAACTGGTCCGTGACGCTTTGCGCTCGCATTTTGAGCGGGAGGCACCAGGCACCATCGTCAGGGGGGTGGGAACCGTCAGCGAGGCGCTCAAGGCGCTGGATGATGGTATCGCATTCGATATTCTGCTGCTGGATCTGCGGATGCCAGGGATGAACGGTCTGAACGGCTTGGTTCGTCTGCGGGAACGTTATCCTTCCCTGAAAATCGCCCTGATGTCAGGCGAAGCCAAGAACGAGGATGTGCGCCTGGCCCTTGCCCATGGCGCGGTTGGCTTCCTGCCCAAGACATTGCCCGGAACCTTGTTGCTGCAGGCCCTGCAGCGCATGTTGGCTGGGGAGATCTTTGTACCGGAGAATATGGCGGAGACAGCCGCCCAGGCTGACGCCAATGCGCTGAATGGCACCTTCACCCGCCGGGAGCGGGAGGTGTTGGATTTCCTGCTGAAAGGTCAATCCAACAAGGAGATCGCCCGCGCGTTGGAGCTGGAGGAGGTGACGGTGAAGCTACATATCCGGGGGCTCTGCCGCAAGCTGGGGGCAAAAAACCGTACCCAGGCGGCCATGCGTGCGGTGGAGCTGGGTCTTGCCCGCTGATCCGGGAAAGTCCGCCTCGCCGGCGGATGTACCGCGCGACCCCAACGGGTTGCCGCGCGGCCTTCGCCATGATCTGATCAATGCGCTGAATGCCATCCAGGGTTTCGCCACCCTGCTGGAGGCAGACCTGCCGGAAGGCGACAGCCGGTCCTTTGCCAGCCGTATCCGGCAGGCAGGGGCAGAGGCGATGCGTCTGGCCGATATGATCCCATCCAGCCCGAAGGAGACCGTTCGGGTGTTGATGGTCTCCAGCGCCAGCGATGCTGACATGCTGGTGCTGGCGCTGGATGGTTTCGGTTGTGACATTACCCTGGTGGATAGTGTCAGCCGGGCCAATCAAGCCCTGTCCCGGGCACCAAAGGCTTGGGATATGGTGCTGGTGGAGCCGGTTCTGGCGGTCCATCTGGAGGAAGCGGCCGGCGCGGCGCAGCTACCGCTGCTGTCCCGCGACCCCGCAATGCCAGCCGCCTCACTTGCGATCCTGCTGCGTGAGTCTGTCCGACGGGCTTAACCCGATCGGGCGCACGGTGCGCGTGCCAGAGTTTTGCCAATTGTCATCCGCCGGACACGGCGCTGCAATGCGTCAGCTTGTTACTGCGCCGCAATAAGGCGCTGTCCCCCGTTCCAGGTTCGTGCCACAGTTACCCTTGCTACCTCCGGGTTGAGAAGAGAGGTGTCGCATGAAGACACACAGCAAGGCACTGGGAACCACGATTCTTGCCGTTTTGATGGTTGCATCGGCCAGTTATCCCGCCCTGGCAGCCCCCTCCAACTGTGTCATGCCGCAACTGAATGGCGGCACCGGTCAGGATGCTGTCGCCGCCATCGACCGTGATCGCCAGGCCTTATTACGCTATGAGGCGTGCCTGGAGGAAGAGGAGACGCTTTATCAGGCACTGAGTGCCGGTTCCCCCGAAACGACGGCCCGGCAACGGCAGGCAGCCGCCAATCTGCGTCGCACCCTGGATGCGTGGCAACAGACACAACGCGCCGCCGAGGAAGCCCGGCTGCAACGCAAAGGTTCCTGACGACACCTTTCACCCTGCCCCAGGCTGGAAGGGCCCCTTCCAGCCTGATTTCAGATTGCTCAATGTCCCTCGGCACCCTGCTGGCTACGCTGGAAAGCCTGCTGCTGTTCCGCCGTTGCTTCACGCTGGTGAAGGCGCTTCCAATCCTCATACGGCATCCCATAGATGATCTCACGGGCTTGATCATAGCTGAGGGTCTGCCCGCGTTCGTCTGCCGCTGACCGGTACCATTTGGCCAAACAGTTTCGGCAGAATCCAGCCAGGTTCATCAAGTCGATATTTTGCACATCGGTACGTTCCTGAAAATGTGCAACCAGCCGGCGGAAGGCCGCAGCCTCCAGTTCCGTCTGCATCTGCTTGTCCATATTGCCTCCTGTATCGTCAATCTGACCATGAATTCATCAGTGATGGCCACGCTGATAGACAGCAATAACGGTATTTTGAACTTTCTGGAATTAACCACTTTAATTTTGTTGCCGGTCAACAAATCATAGGAAAGTATCGAATTTATATATGGTTTCGCAGTGTCGTGTTCGCCCGCCAATGGAGGCCCCATGATCACCGATATGCGTACCCGCCTGCCCCACGGGCATCTGGCCAATCATGCCGCCAACATCAATTTCCACGCCGAACAGCTCCGCCGTTCCGCCAGCGAGCTTTCCAGCCTGGTGGCACAGCTTCAGGCGCTGGACATTAATGGCCTGCTGCGGGCGTTCGAGGCGGCGCGGTGAGGGGTGGGGTCGCCAGCAGCGGCCCCAACAGACGGGCCAGTCGCGCGCCCCAGGCAGCGGCCCCCGTCGCTTCCGCGATCAGATCCTGCCGGATTTCCAGCATCACGCTGGGGATACTATCGGGTTCCGGATGATGGATGATGGTGTAATCGGTACCGCTGCGGGCGCTATAGGGTTCGTTGTCGCCAACGACAATATCCCCTTCCGCCCGCAGCGCCGCCAACAGGGGTAGGGCGATCCGACCATCCTGGTTCCACAGCACCCCAACATGCCACGGGCGGGCCACGCCCCGCATGGCGGGCGTGAAGCTGTGAATGGAAACCATAACCGGTTGCCGCCCGCTTTCCCGGATAGCCTGCAAGCGCGTGGCGATTGTCTGGTGATAGGGATGGAACAGGGCTTTCAGCCGAGCCTGCCGGGCATGGGGGGAAAGCGCGGCATTGGCCGGTATCGCTGTGCCGTCACTGATGATGGGCATACTGCTGGGGTCATCCGGGCGGCGGTTGCAATCCACCACCAGCCGGGAATAGACGCTGAGGACGGCAGGCGCATCCAGCCTTTGGCTGAGTTCCGCCGTCACTGCCGCCGCACCGATATCCCAGCCGATATGCCGCTCCAGTTCGGCGGCCGGCACCCCGCCCAGATCGCCCAGCGCCTGCGGCACCGCCTTGCCGGCATGGTCGCAGACAAGCAGGATCGGGCTGGCTGATTGCGGGTTCAGCAGGCGGACGGGGGCGGGATCGGCCGCGGTCAGCAGGGGGGCGTCGATTGGGTCTTCCAGCATGGTCTTCCAGCTTTATCGCATCCACCCTTCGCCGCAAAGGGGCGGCATCACACCTGCCCTGTGGAGCCGACTGCCGGTCACAGGTGTTTCATAAGGGGTTCAGGGGAACCCATCCTGCCATGGAGGAACCAAGCCATGACCCAGACGCCCCCCGATCTGCTGCGCCGGCTTTACCAGACGGCACTTGCAGCCAGCGCGGAACGTCACCCCTATCCATCCCGCGACCGGACTGCCGCCGCCCTGTCGGCCGCGATGGCCCTGGCCAGTGATCTGGGCCTGGAAACCATCCAGTTGGAGACGGTGCCGGATGCCAGTCTGCCGGCCCTGGTGCATCCCCACGCCGATCTGGCCCGGGCGACCGCACCGGGCACGGTGATTTTTTCCAGCGCCAACCCGCATGGGTTGCGGGGTCAGGATAATCTTTCCCGCAACCTGTCCTATCTGCTGGGGTTGGGGCTTGCCCTGGAGGGCACCCGTGATATCTGGGCCCTGGCCGCCGATACCGACGGGTTGGCCAGCGGCGATGGCCATGTGGGCGCCCTGCTGCACCCGGACAGCCTGTCCCGCGCCCAGGCAAACGGGCTGGCACCGGGCAGCCTGCTGGAACAGGGACAGGCGCAGCTTTTCTTTGCCAGCCTGGGCGATCTGCTGCCCCCCGCCCCGGCAGAGGCGCGGATACGGGATTTCCGCGCCATCCTGGTGCTGTGATTACCCGACCCGCAGGTCAGCCAGCCGCAGGCCCTGTGCCAATTGCCGCTGGCCGACCACATCATGGATGCCGATCTGCACGGCACCCGCCGCCCAATCCACCTCGATCAGGCCGAAATTCTGTGACCGGTACGCCTCCCCCACCCGCCGGGCGTTGGGCGGCAGCACCGGCCACACCTCCGTCAGGCCCGAGGAGGTGAAGTCCCACAGCGGATAGGGGACATTCAGGTCCAGGCGGGAAAATTCGGCATAATGCGTATCGCCGGAAATGCAGAACAGGCCGTTAGCCCGTTTCTGGCGAATCGCCGCGATCAGGCGCTGGTGATCATGGGTGAAATTGATCCAGGCCTCCCAGCCGGGAAAATCGGAGACGACCTGGAGCGAGGAGGCCAGGATACGCAGGTCGGCCGGCTGGGCCAGCCGTTCTTCCAGCCAGCGCCACTGGGGCTCCCCCAACTGGCTGGCCCCGTCTTCCGGCTGGCGTTCATAGGGACCGGGCACGGATTTGCCCGCCGCGTGGCGGGCCTTGGCCCAGGTCTCATAATCCTGCCCGCCCCTATCGATGGTCTTCAACGGTGCCCGGTTCCAGCGCAGGTCCGGCAGGATGATCTGCAGGCGCTGGCCGGCGGGCCCGAACAGGTAATCGGTATAGATGCCATCGGCCCGGCTGCGGCGGATGCTGTCGGCCGGCTCGCCGAAGAAATCACAGAACAGGCGGCGGCTTTCCGCCTTCATCGGGTAATCCGCCCCGGCATCATTCTCGCCGAAATCATGATCGTCCCAGGTGGCGACGATGGGCACGGCGTCGCGCAGCTTGCGAAAGCCGGGCTTGGCCGCCAGCAGGGCATATTTGGCCTTCATGTCATCGACATTGCGGGTGTCGAGATAGACATTATCCCCCAGCAGAATCATCAGGTCCGGCTTGGCCGCCAGAATGGCATCCCAGATCGGCTGATCCTTGCTTTGATGCGCGCACGACCCAAAGGCGATGCGGGTCGGCGTGGCCGTCGGTGCCAGCCGTTTCACCGACTGGGCACTTACCTTCGGTGCCACGGTGGCAGCGGCGGAAAGGGCGGCCATGCCGGTCAGCAGGGTGCGGCGATCAAGCGGGGAACGGGACATCGGTTGCATCCTGACATGGGAAAGGCGCCAGGGAACACATCCCCGGCGCCTCTCGTAATAACCTGATTTTAGAACTGCTTCTTCAGGGAGATGAAGAACTGGCGCGGCGCGCCGGCCAGCATCGTCTGCGCCTGCCCCGTCGGATCGCTGTTCACGAAACCGTTCGACCCGATGGTGGAGACATATTCCTTGTCGAACAGGTTGGTGACATTGGCCTGGATTTCCATGCCTTCCAGCCACGCCCCGCCTTCGAAGCGATAGCCGACGGTGGCATCCACCAGCGCGTAGCTGTCCACCGACCCATCATTCAGATAGGTGTAATAACGCTTGGAGGTGTAGGACGCCCCCAGCTTGCCGAACAGGTTGCCATCATCATAGGAGACCTCGCCCTTCAGCAGGTGCTTGGGCGAATTGACGACGGTCTTGTCCTTGGTGCGGATGGTGGTCGTTCCATCCAGCACATCATCATCATAGCTGCTGTCATTGTAGGTGTAGGAGGCGAACAGCGACACTTCATCGGTCAGGTTATAGGTACCAGCCGCTTCCAGGCCACGCGTCGTCACGCTGCCGACATTCTGCAGGGAGGGCGGCAGGCCCTGGATGCCGGAACCGACGGTGACCGTCAGCAGGCGGTTATCAAACTTCACATCATAGGCGGCGAGCACGCCCTGGAACCGCTCCACCCGGAAGCGCCAGCCCAGTTCGACGGTGCGGCTGGATTCCGGTTCCAGCGTGCCACGGATCTTGTTGAAGGCTTCCGCCGTGGTGCTGAACGGCCCGCCGGTGCCCGACGATTCGAAGGCACGCATATTTTCGGCATAGGAACCGAAAATCTGATGCTCGTTGGTGATGTCGAACAGGAAGCCGGCCTGGGGCAGGAAATTATCCTCGGCCTTGATGGTGCCGGTCTTCACCGGGCCCGTCAGCGTATTGGCCTTGTTTTCCACATTGACCGACTTGAAACCGGCATTGACGGTCAATGCATCGGTGACCTTCCAGGCGTCGGACAGGTGGAACTGGGTGGTCTTGGTGTTAAAGCTATATTCCCACTGGGTGAAGAAGGGCCCGGTCTGGAACTGGGTGGCGGAACGGCCCGGCGAGGCGCGGTTCAGCCCATAGAAACGGCGGGCATGGTTGAAGTCATTATCTTCATACCAGACGCCACCATTGATCTTGTGATCGCCCAGTTCCACCGTCAGGCCGCCGATGCCACCAAACCGCTCAATATCATATTCGGTGGTGCGGATGGAAATCGGGCCACCGCCCGGCGTCTGCAGATAGGGGGTGAACCAGACGCCCTGGCCCTCATTCTTGTGGCCATAGCCGGTCAGGTCCAGCGTCACCACATCATTGATCGGGTAATTCAAGGTCAGCGCGCCGACCGTATCCTTGCGCAGGCCGGCGGCATCGTAATAGGCATCGTCCACCGTCTGCACCGGGGCCGGATAGGCGCCCTTGACATTGCCGTTATAGATATCGGCCACCTGAACGGCCAGACCCCAGTTCTTGGCGAAATTGTCCCAGTCATAGCCCAGGCGGTTGATCATCGACAGGGACAGATCCTGGTAATCATTCTCGCGCCGGTCGGACCAGTTGACCCAGCCCGTCAGCGTGCCTTCGCCAATCGGCTGCACCGCCTTGAAATTCAACTGGTCCTGGCGCTGGATGCCATCGCCTTTCCACTTTTCCGCATTCTGGCGGGTATAGCTGAGATAGGCACGGGTACCAGTGGACAACTCACCGGTTTCCAGCCGCACGAAGCCACGGCCGGTATTTTCCGACCCGAACATGCCGGCGACCGTGGCGCCGGCATCCTTGGACGGATCGCGGGAGGTGAACTGCACCGTGCCGCCCAGATTGCTGGTAGAAGCCGTGGCCAGCGAGCCCGCACCCTGCGCCACCGTCACCGCCCCGACATTTTCAGAGCTGATGGCGCGAGAGATGTGCAGGCCGTTATGGTTGCCATAGGACATGTCGCCCAGCGGCACCCCATCCAGGGTGAAGCCCAACTGGGTCTGGTTGAAGCCACGGATGCTGATGCGGGCCGACCATTCATAGGCACCAAACGGATCGGCGGACTGGAAGCTGACGCCCGGCAGCTTGTCGATCGCCTTCAGCGGGCTGGTGCCCGGCGCTTCCAGCGCGATGGCGGCAGCGGTCACACCCTGGACCTGCCGGGCCTCACCACGGCCGAAAACGATAATCTCATCCAGCATTTCGGCAGCATCGGCCACCTGGGTCGCGCTGGTGGCCGTGGTGTTCTGGGCCAAAGCCGGCGTGGCGGCGAACAGCAGGGCCAGCGCAGTGCCGGCCAGAAGGCGCTTGTCGGTCATGATGAGGCATCCCTTGCGACGCCGCTGTTTGGTTTATATTGCGGCGCAGCATGGCGATAGCAGGGGAGCGTTTCAGGATTTTGACGCTGAGGTTCCTGAATTATTAACCTTATACCAATCTCCCTTGATCGTGACCGATCCAGGGAGATTTTGCGTTCCCTCAGGTGCCGGGCGCCCGCATCCGCGGGCTTGGCTCACGGCGCACGAGCGCCGGGCCGGCAGTCGCCGGCCTCCACCCCGCCTAAAGGTCAAGCTTTCGGCGGGGTGGCATTATTTTCCCAACCCATGACCTGATCCGCCGCCAGGGCGCGGCACGCCTGCGGCAAAGCCGCATTGAAGGTGCCGCGCGCGCAAGCTAGAACAGGCATCTTGCAACCATTCACCAGACAATCCCGGACCAGGGGCGGAGAGTTTCATGCAGCCGATGTGGCGTGTCGCGTTCGAAGTGCCGGAGGCGCTGGTCCCCGTTTTCGCCGATATGGTGGAACCGCATGTTGATGCCGTTTCCACCTTTGAGCTGCAGGAAGGCGGCCAGTGGCTGATCGAATGCACCTCCTATAACGAGCCCGACACCAGCCGCATCGGCATGAAGCTGGCCGTTCTGGCGGCTGCCCATGGCATTGCCGAGCCGGAGATGACCAAGGAGCCACTGGCCTCCATCGATTGGGTGACACAGACCTATCTCAGCTTCCCGCCGATTACGGCCGGCCGCTTCTTCATCCATGGCAGCCACCATAAGAAGCCGGTGCCCAAGGGCAAGATGGGGCTGCAGATCGAAGCGGCCATGGCGTTTGGCTCGGGCGAGCACGCCACCACCCAGGGCTGCCTGCGCGCCATTTCCGAACTGGCTGCCAAGGGGCGCATCAAGGATGCGCTGGATATGGGCTGTGGTTCCGGCATCCTGGCCTTTGCGCTGGCCAAGCTGGCCCATGTGCCGGTGATCGGCGTGGATATTGACGAACTGTCGATTGAGATCGCGCAGGAAAATGCCAAGTTGAACCGGGTGCATAAGCTGGTGAAGCTCTATGCCGCCAATGGCTATGCGGCGGAAGCCGTGCGCCGGCATGGCAAGTTCGACCTGATCGTCGCCAATATCCTGGCCCGCCCGCTGGCCAAAATGTCGCCCAGCCTGCGCCGCCACCTGCAACCGGGTGGTACGGTCATCCTGTCCGGTCTGCTGCACCGGCAGGAACCGCTGGTCATCAATGCCCACCGCGCCCAGGGCCTGCGGCTGGTCAAGCGCTTCCGCCTGGGTGACTGGTCCACCCTGGTGCTGAAGGGCTGATGAGAGGCTGCGCTTTCGGCCCCATGCAGGCGTCGCTGACGCTGCATCCACCATCACCCGTGCTGCAGCCGGGGTGATGGTGGATGTGAATGGGGAACAAGTCTCCAGCCGCCTAGCGCCTGTCCGGGAAGTTATCGGGTTTTCCGAAACTTTGCCTTTTCACCACTGTCATTCCCGCGAAGGCGGGAATCCAAAACCCGCGCTGTCGTATGGATTCCCGCCTTCGCGGGAAGGACGGTTAAGGGACTGGAAAAGCAAAGGAAAATTTTAGGCGGCCTCTCAAATCAGCGACCGCACCGCACCCGCCAGCGCATAGAGCCCCAAGGCGGCCAGCAGGATGCCGGTGCCGATATTGATCCAATGCACCGTGTTGCCCGTCACCCGGCGGCGCAGCAGGGTGACGCCACCGCACAGGATGCCCCACCAGAGCAGCGATCCCAGAAAGATACCCGCCACCAGCGTGGCATCCTGCGCCGGCCCCCGTGTGTGGCCGAAGCCGACCACAATGGTGCCGATGCCCAGAATGGTCACCGGGTTGCTGATGGTGAACAACAGGCCCGTCGCCACCGAAGCCGGAAGGTTGCCCGCCACCGGCACCGCCGTCAGCGGTTTGGGATCACGCAGGAAACTATGGATCGCCACCCCCAGCAGGAACAGGCCGCCCACGATCTGCAACGCCAATATATTGCCGGTGATGATATCCAGCACGGCGGTGATGCCAAAGGCGGCGATGGCGCTGAAGCCGGCATCGGCGATGGCGGCCCCGATGCCGGTGGCAAAGCCAGTTGCCAACCCGCGTTCCAGACTGCGACGGATGCATAACAGGCCGGTGGGGCCAACCGGGGCGGCAATGATCAGGCCCAGCACCACCCCCCGCCACAGGATGCCCATTTCTTCCAGCAATCGACGCACTCCTGCAACAGGGTCACGGCACTGTCACATCACCTTCACGCTGACGCATGACAGGCGGTTTTGGTTAAGGCAGGATGACGATCATGCATGATCGTCATCCCCCCGCACACGACCCGCTGGACGAGATCAACCTGCACCTGCTGCGGGAGCTGCAGCGCGATGCAAGGCAATCTTTCGCCGATCTGGCCCGCCAGGTGGGGCTGACCGCCCCGGCCGTGGCGGAGCGGGTGCGCCGGATGGAAGCCTCGGGCCTGATACAGGGCTACCGGGCAGAGGTCAACCATGCCGCCCTCGGGCTGCGGCTGAATGGCTTCGTCCGTCTGCGCATCCTGCCCGGCCGGGATCAGGCGCTGGTGCGATTCGCCAGCGACCGGCCGGAGGTGCTGGAATGCCATCAGGTGACGGGGGATGACAGCTATCTGCTACGCATCGGTGCGCGCGACGTGCACCATCTGGACCGGCTGCTGACCCAGTTGGCCGATTATGGCGCCACCCATTGCGTGATGCTGCTGTCCACCCAGGTGGAACACCGGATTCTGGAACCGTTGCCAGCATGAGTTCGATCACCGCCGGGGCCAAGGGCCCCACCCTGCGCCGCGCCACCCTGGTGGGGGCCAGCGCCATCCTGATCTGGTCCACCCTGGCGCTGTTGACAGCCCTGGCCGGGCCGGTGCCGCCCTTTCTGCTGGTGTCGCTGTCCTTCGGCGTCGGCGGGCTGGTCAGCCTCTGCCTGCTGCTGGTGCTGGGACGTCCGCTGGCCCCGCTGCTGCGCCAGCCCTGGCCGGTCTGGGCGCTGGGGATCGGCGGGCTGTTCGGCTATCATTTCCTCTATTTCCTGGCCCTGCAATCCGCACCGGCGGCAGAGGCCAACCTGATCAATTATCTCTGGCCGCTGCTGATCGTCGTCTTTGCCGGACTGCTGCCGGGCGAAAGGCTGGGCCGGGCGCAGGTAATGGGGGCTTGCTGCGGGCTGGCTGGCACCTTGCTGCTGGTTACCGGCGGCGCGGGGCTGGCGGTGAAGGCGGAATATCTGCCCGGATATCTCTCCGCAATTGCCTGTGCGGTCACCTGGGCCGGCTATTCGGTGCTGTCACGCCGGTTTGGCGATGTGCCGACGGAGATTGTCAGTTTCTTCTGTCTGGCCACGGCCGCCCTGTCCGGCCTCTGTCACCTGCTGTTTGAGGTGACGGTCTGGCCGCAGGGCTGGGGCTGGGCCGTGGTGGCGGCCATGGGCATCGGGCCGGTGGGGCTGGCCTTTTTCGTCTGGGACCATGGGGTGAAGCGCGGCGATATTCAGACGCTGGGGGCACTTTCCTATGCCACGCCGCTGCTTTCCACCGCCCTGCTGATCCTGGCCGGCCGCGCCGCGCCAAGCTGGGTGGTGGGGGCTGCCTGCCTGCTGATCGTCGGCGGGGCCGTGGTGGCGGGCCGGCGGCTGCGGGGCTAGGCCCCCCTACCCGTCCTTCCGCACGGCCCTGGGATGGGCGTTTTCATAGACGGACAGCAGCGTTTCCGCATCCACATCGGTATAGCGCTGGGTGGTGGACAGGCTGGCATGGCCCAGCAAATCCTGAATGGCGCGCAGATCGGCCCCGCTGCCCAGCAGATGGGTGGCAAAGCTGTGGCGCAGCGCATGGGGGGTAGCACTGTCCGGCAGGCCCAACAGGCCACGCAGCGCCTGCATGGCCTTGCGCGCCACCGACGCATTCAGCCGGTCCCCGCGTGCCCCCAAAAACAGGGGTGCACTGCCCGGCAAGCGGAAGGGGCAAGCCTCCAGATAGGCCATCACCGCCTGATGCACGGCCGGTAGCACCGGCACCTGCCGTTCCTTCGCCCCCTTGCCCAGCACCCGCACCGTCTCCGCCCCCGGTGGCAAATCATCACGATTCAGGGCCAGCCCTTCGGAAATGCGCAGGCCGCAGCCATAGAGCAGGGTGAACAAGGCCCGGTCCCGCAGCCCGATCCAGGGCGCTTCCGGCAAGTCCGCCGCCGCATCCAGCAATTGCGCCGCGTCCGGCGCCGTCAGCGGGCGGGGCAGCGGCCGCTTCACCTTGGGGCTGCCCAGAATCTGGATGGCCGGATTATGCACAATGCCCTGCCGGTCCAGCCAGCGGAACAGGTTACGCACGCCGGCCAGCCCGCGCGCCCGCGTGCCTGCCGCCGCCCCCTCCCCCGCCCGGGCCGAGAGCCAGGCACGGAAATCCACCAACCCCAGGGCAGAGAGGTCGTTCAGCCCCGCCGCCCGCCCGCGATATGCCGCGATGAAGGCCAGAAAGCCTGCCAGATCGGTGTTGTAGGATTTCAGCGTCGTCGGGGCACAGCCCTTTTCGTTGACCAGCCAGCGCTGCCAGCGGTCAATGGCGTCTGCCAGATCGGCCTGCGCGGCGAAACCCAGAAAGGGGGCCGGGCCCGCCATGCGCTCAATCCAGCCGCAGGGTGATGGCGCGTTCCACCACGCCGGCCAGGAAGACCAGCAGGTCGGTCGCCTGGCCGGGCTGGAACATGTCCGGTTCCATGGAACCGAAGGCCAGCAGCCCTTCCGTGCCCTCCCCCATCTCCGTCGCGCCAAAGCGCAGGCGGACCAAGGCTTCCGACCGCACGGGGAATTCGCAATGGCCCCACAGGTCGGCCGCCCCGAAAATATCCCCGCGCAGCGCCACATCGGACCGGCCCAGCAGGCGGTTCACCGCCCCCGGTGGGGTCATCACCAACCCGGCCGGGCCGGCCAGCGGTGCCAGCACGGCAATCTTGTCATCGGGATTTTCCATCACCAGCACGGCGGCATCCAGATCCAGCAGCACCGCCAGATCGCCCGTCACGGCGCGCACCAGCTCTTCCAGCCCTTGCGCTGCCAGCAGGTGCAGCACGGCGGCATGAACCCGTTGCTGGTTGAGGAAATTGGCGCGGGTGGTCTCCAGCAATTCCCGTCGCTGGTCGGACAGGCGACCCAGCTCCCCCCGCAGCTTTTCCAGCAGATAGTGCCGCATATCCACCACACCATCGCCATGCGAACCGGCGGGGGGGATCAGGTGCGGGATGACATCCGGCCGGCGGGCCAGGAAGTCAGGATGTTCTTTCAGGAATTCCGCCACATCATCAGCCGTCAGTTCGTCCATCGCGGCATTGGCGCTTGGATCGGGGCCGATGGTCATGAGCGCGAACCTTCCATGGCAGCAGAATGCAGGCCCCCTCCCCCGATTCCGGCGGAGGGGGCTGTATCACTTACTTCCGAACCGGGATTTCCTGATCCAGGATCGACTGACCGGTCTTGGCCCAGTCGGAGACGAACTGAGCCAGACCCTTGTCGGTCAGCACATGGCCGGCCAACTGGCGGATCACGTTCGGCGGCATGGTGGCGACATGCGCACCCATGCGGGCCGATTCCACCACATGGATCGGGTTGCGCACGGAAGCCACCAGCACCTCGGTCGTGAAGGCCGGGTAGTTGGAGTAAATCTCGACGATTTCCTGGATCAGGGTCAGGCCGTTCTGGCCGATATCATCCAGGCGGCCGACGAAGGGGGAGATGAAGGCGGCACCGGCCTTGGCGGCCAGGATGGCCTGGGCGGCGGAGAAGCACAGGGTCACATTGACCATGGTGCCTTCATTGGCCAGCGTGCGGCACACCTTCAGGCCGGCCGGCGTCAGCGGCACCTTGACCGCCACGTTCGGGGCGATTTTGGCCAGATGGCGGCCTTCCTTCAGCATGGTGTCGAAATCGGTGGCCGCCACCTCGGCAGAGACCGGGCCGCTGACCACGTCGCAGATTTCCGCAACCAGTTCGATGAAGTTGCGGCCGGCCTTGGCCACCAGCGACGGGTTGGTGGTCACGCCATCCAGCAGACCGGTGGCGGCCAGATCGCGGATTTCGGCGAGGTCGGCGGTATCGACAAAGAACTTCATGGCAAGGGCGTCCTGCACGAAAATGGGTGGGCACGCCCCAACCAGGGCCGCCACGATGGCGCGGACAATACCCAAAGCAGCATCCGCCCGCCAGCACCGCCCACGCATGGCCCGGCGGCACCCGGTTCATGTTGCCATGCAGCATAAGGGCGGCTGCCATGGGACCAGGGGGCATTCAAGCAGCCCTGCCGGAATGTTATCGTTAATAATGGCCGATGTGCTTTCCGGCCTGCTACTCTCCCTTCGATATATGGGTTTAACGATGCGCGGCCGCGAACAAGTGGATGCGATTGGACCTGCCGGCGCCGGTGGACAGATGGAACAGGATGGATCGCCCGGCTTGCCGCCCGGCACCAGCTTCCGGCTGTTCGTGACGATCCTGGGCCTGCTCTGCATGTTCGGGCCGCTGTCGATTGATATGTATCTGCCGGGACTGCCGCAGATTGCCCGCGATCTGGGCACGGACCCGGCCCTGGTTCAACTCACCCTGTCCGCCTTTCTGGGCAGTCTGGGGATCAGCCAGTTGATCTGGGGGCCACTCGGCGACCGCTATGGCCGGCGGCTGCCGGCGGCGGCCGGCATCATCATGTTCGTCATCGCCTCGGTCGGCTGCGCGCTTTCCACCAATATCTGGTCGCTGATGGCCTGGCGTGTGGTGCAGGGGGCGGGCGCCTGTGCGCCGCCCGTGCTGGCCCGCGCCATGATCCGCGACCTGTTTCAACGCAACCGCGCCGCGTCTGTCATGTCGCTGATGATGCTGGTGACGGCCGCCGCCCCCATGGTGGCCCCGATTCTGGGCGGGCAGGTGCTGGTCTATCTGGGTTGGCGCAGCGTGTTCTGGATTCTCTGCTGCTTTGGCGTGCTGTCGCTGCTGGGTTTGCTGTACCTGCCGGAAACAAAGCCCGCCGTGCCGCGCCAGAGTGCCGGCATGTTGCGCAACTATCTGACCCTGCTGGGCAATCGCCGCTACCTGGGCTATTCGCTGTCCGGTGGCTTCGTGTTTGCCGGCATGTTCGCCTATATCTCCGGCACGCCCTTTGTTTATATCGAGTATTTCAAGGTACCGCCGGAACATTTCGGTTTCTATTTCGGGGCCAATGTCATTGCCATGATGGCGATGAGCGCGGTCAACAGCCGGCTGGTCATGCTGCATGGCCTGGATCGGCTGATGAAGCTGGGGCTTTATGTAACCGCTGCCATCGGGCTGGTGCTGCCGGTGATCGCACTTACCGGCTTTGGCGGGCTGTTCGGGCTGATGGTGCCCTTGTTCTTCTATCTGGGCTGCATGGGGCTGGTGGGGGCCAATGGCATGGCCGGCTCGCTCTCCATTTTCCCGCATCTGGCGGGGTCGGCCTCGGCCCTGTCAGGCGCGCTGCAGCTCTGCACCGGGGCAGCGGCCGGGGCGCTGGTCGGCCTGTTGTCCGACGGCACGCCGCTGCCCATGTGTCTGGTGCTGGGGGGCTGCGCCATCACCGGGGTGATCCTGCACCGGGTACTGGTGAAGTAAGCCGGTTCAATGCTAACACCCGGTGATTGATAGCGGGAACCGGCGGGCATGGCGACAGGCGGACAGGGTGATCTTCTGGGCGATGGGCCGACAATCCCGGCGGTGCGCCGGGTGCGCGTGCTGCTGCCCCTGCCCCTGGCCGAACCCTATGATTACCGCGTGCCCGAAGGGGTAGAGGCCCCGCCCGGCACCTATGTGGAGGTGCCACTGGGCCCCCGCCGCCTGTTCGGGGTTGTCTGGCAGGATGATGCCGACCATAACGGCGACCGGGTGGCGGAAACCAAGCTGCGCCCGCTGATCCGCGTGTTCGACCTGCCGCCCATGCCGGCGGTGACCCGGCGTTTCATCGCCTGGGTGGCGACCTACACCATGTCGCCGCTGGGGGCGGTGATGCGCATGGCCGTGTCGGTTTCCGCTGCACTGGAGGAGCCGCGCGCCCTCACCGCCTATATGCGCAGCGAGGGCGAGTTGCCCGACGGACTGCGCCTGACCCCCGCCCGCAAGCGGATTCTGGAATTGCTGCTGGACGGGCCGCCACGGCTGGCCGCCGATCTGGCGAATGATGCCGGTTGCGGTCCCGCCGTGGTGCGGGCGCTGGCTGATGCCGGGGCCTTGACGCCGGTCCCTATGCGGGCCCTGCCCCGCTTTCCGGTGCCGGACCCGGATGCCGCCGCAAAGGAACTGTCGGAGATTCAGCGCGCCGCCGCCGATGATCTGACCGCCAAAGTGTCCGCCGGCGGCTATAGCGCCACGCTGCTGGATGGCGTCACCGGTTCCGGCAAGACGGAGGTGTATTTCGAAGCGGTGGCGGCCGCCCTGCGTGCCGGCAAACAGGTGCTGGTGCTGCTGCCGGAAATCGCCCTTTCCAGCCAGTGGCTGGACCGGTTCGCCGGGCGCTTCGGCGTGCGCCCCGCCGAATGGCATTCCGAACTGGCCCCGCCCCTGCGCCGCCACACCTGGCGCGCCGTGGCCAATGGCGAGGCGCGGGTGGTGGTGGGCGCACGCTCGGCCCTGTTCCTGCCCTATCCCGATCTGGGCCTGATCGTGGTGGATGAGGAGCACGAGGCCGCCTTCAAGCAGGAGGAAGGCGTCGTCTATCACGCGCGTGACATGGCGGTGGTGCGAGCGCATCTGGGGCAAATCCCCATCCTGCTGGCCAGCGCCACGCCCTCGCTGGAAACGCTGGCCAATGCGGAGACCGGCCGCTATGCCCGCATCGACCTGCCGGCCCGGCATGGCGGGGCCCAGATGCCCGATGTCACCCTGATCGACCTGCGCCGCAAGGATGCCGCCCCGCCGGCCCGGCAATGGCTGTCCCCCATCCTGCGCAACGCGCTGGCAGAAACCATGGCAGCCGGCGAACAGGGGATGCTGTTCCTGAACCGCCGGGGCTATGCGCCGCTGACCCTGTGCCGGGGCTGCGGCCACCGGCTGCAATGCCCCCATTGCACCGCCTGGCTGGTGGAACACCGGCTGACCCGCCGGCTGCAATGCCACCATTGCGGCTATACCGCCCCCAGCCCCGACCATTGCCCGCATTGCGAGGCGGAAGGCAGCTTCGTTGCCTGCGGTCCGGGGGTGGAGCGGGTGGCGGAGGAAGTGGCCACCCTGTTCCCCGAAGCGCGCGTGGCGCTGATGACATCGGACACGCTGGCCGGCCCCCGCGCCATGCTGAACGTGATCGAACAGGTGCGCGACGGGGCGGTGGATCTGCTGATCGGCACCCAGGTGATGGCCAAGGGCCACCATTTCCCCCTGCTGACCCTGGTGGGGGTGGTGGATGCCGATCTGGGGCTGGGCGGTGGCGACCTGCGGGCGGGCGAGCGCACCTTTCAGCTTCTGCATCAGGTGGCCGGACGGGCGGGGCGTGAAAGCCGGCCGGGCCGGGTGATGCTGCAAACCCATATGCCCGAACATCCGGTGATGCAGGCCCTGCTGGCCCATGACCGCGACGGCTTCCTGGCGATTGAGGCCGAACAGCGCCGCGCCCTGGACATGCCGCCCTATGGAAGGCTGGCCGCCCTGATCGTGTCGGGGGAGGATGAGGCGCTGGTGGACCAGATTTCCAGCCGCCTGGGCCGCACTGCCCCGCGCACGCGGGAGGAATTGACCATCCTGGGCCCCGCCCCGGCCCCGCTGGCCGTGCTGCGCGGCCGGCACCGGCGGCGCCTGTTGCTGAAAGGGCCGAAGAACCTGGCCCTGCAGCCGGTGCTGGCCGACTGGCTGGCCCAGGTGGACATCCCCGCCGCCGTGCGGGTGCAGGTGGATATCGATCCCTATAG
Source organism: Azospirillum sp. RU38E (assembly GCA_943370215.1). Taxonomy (GTDB): domain Bacteria; phylum Pseudomonadota; class Alphaproteobacteria; order Azospirillales; family Azospirillaceae; genus Niveispirillum. Next base: position 7,006 of record CALRQC020000017.1, on the reverse strand, counting down.
TTTTCTGTAAGGGTCGCGGTGCCGATCGCCATTGGGTGTAAAACCATAAAAAAAACCCGCCGGCAAACCGACGGGTTTTTTTTGATGGTGGAGCCAAGCGGGATCGAACCGCTGACCTCTACAATGCCATTGTAGCGCTCTCCCAGCTGAGCTATGGCCCCTTAACTCGTTGGCGCTGGCTGGGCTGTCAGCGCCGTGGGCGGGTTTATGGAGAAAGCCGGGCGGTGATGCAAGCAGAAAATTATTCCCACCGCACCGATTTGACCGGCCGGAAAACATAAAGGCCCGGTCGTCACCGACCGGGCCTTTTGTATTTGGTGGAGCCAAGCGGGATCGAACCGCTGACCTCTACAATGCCATTGTAGCGCTCTCCCAGCTGAGCTATGGCCCCGAAACCTGTGGTCGCTGTCTGGGTCGCCAGCGCCGTGGGCGGGTTTATGGAGAAACCCGCCCCTGGATGCAAGGGAAAAATTCAGCCGATTGTCATTTTTATGCAATCGGCTGTTCCCCCGCCGGATCAGCGATCCTCGTCGCCTTCCACATCGACGACTTCACCCATGTCGTCGCCATCATCCAGCTCGTCGGCATCTTCCAGCAGGACGTCTTCGTCCTCCACCACATCGTCAGCAACGTCGTCGGTGGCGAGATCGTCGGCGACATCGGCTTCATCCACACCGATTTCCACCGCCACCTCGTCCAGCTCCTCCGTCTCGACGTCCAGCGTCTCCTCGTCCTCAACGCTCTTGACCGGCTTCTTCACATCGTCGGTCGGCATCGGACGGGCCCGGCGGGACCGCAACAGTGCCTCCGGGTCGAAGGTGGTGCCGCAGGACGGGCACACCGGCGGATCTTTCCGCATATCGTAATAGCGCGCGCCACAGCTCGGGCAAATGCGCTTAACCCCCCATTCGGGCTTCGCCACCTAAATCCTCCATCAATTCCAAAGCGCCCAGAACGCAGCACTGCGGCTCTGGCGGCATCTGCCATGATACCTGCGGCCTGTCAACGAACTTGGCCACCCATATCCGATTTCCCGATATGCGAGGCGGCCCTGCCGGGCCGAACCCCATCCCCCTATGCTAAGCGCTTCGCCCGCCCCTGTCGCCTGAAACCTGCCGGAAGGGGGCCACGCGGGGCGGGATGGGCCTTGGCAAGCCGCCCGGCACCGCCTATCCTGGATGGCGAGCGGCTCCGTACCCCCGTAAAAGCCGGGACCCGCTCGCAAAGGGTCAAGCCTTTGTATTTGCCTGGGTTCTTGGACAAGGTGAAGGATTTTCCCCTGGTTTCCGCCTCTGGCTGCGGCCCGGTTTCCGACCCGCTCGCAAACAGCGTCATTTTCCCTTATCCTGGAACCCCTTCTCCAGGGGGGCCTTTCCCCGGCTGAAAAGCCGGGGCCTCATTGAAGCCTGTATGCCGCCCATGTTGATTTGCCATCCCTGATCCTTTCCCCGGCTGAAAAGCCGGGGCCTCATTGAAGCCACAATCAATGGCGACGCAGCTCTAAACTTTATTTCCCTTTCCCCGGCTGAAAAGCCGGGGCCTCATTGAAGCACGGCGGTGGGGGCGGTGCAGAGCATCCGCGCCTGGGTGACGCTTTCCCCGGCTGAAAAGCCGGGGCCTCATTGAAGCGACGGGTACTTTCGTTATACCGGTGTGTGTTACAATCTTTCCCCGGCTGAAAAGCCGGGGCCTCATTGAAGCAACGGCATAGGTGACGGCCTGAAAACAGCTTGCGGCGCAAGTCTTTCCCCGGCTGAAAAGCCGGGGCCTCATTGAAGCGCGGGACCGGCGGGCTGGAGGGGGGCGCAGACCTGAAGGGCCTTTCCCCGGCTGAAAAGCCGGGGCCTCATTGAAGCGCAGCCGGAAATATAAGCGGCTGGCGGATAACACGCGGGCTTTCCCCGGCTGAAAAGCCGGGGCCTCATTGAAGCCCATTTACCGGCGTGACTACTGGGACGCCTGCCGCTGCGCTTTCCCCGGCTGAAAAGCCGGGGCCTCATTGAAGCTGGCCGTCACGAATGATCCGGCGCTTCCGACCCGTCACCCTTTCCCCGGCTGAAAAGCCGGGGCCTCATTGAAGCCCGCCAATAATATCGTTCAGGAGGTTGTCCTGATTGAACGCACTTTCCCCGGCTGAAAAGCCGGGGCCTCATTGAAGCTCATAGATCAGGCCGGATGGCTGATGCTGGCGCAGCAACTTTCCCCGGCTGAAAAGCCGGGGCCTCATTGAAGCCCGCTGAACTGGCATCGCTGGCAGGCGACGGCTTCGGCTTGCTTTCCCCGGCTGAAAAGCCGGGGCCTCATTGAAGCAGGCATTTGGACCTACGGCTAAGGGCGGTCAGCGGATTGGCCTTTCCCCGGCTGAAAAGCCGAGGCCTCATTGAAGCCTTATCACGACGGGGCTGGTGCTTATCGCCTCTGTCGCCACTTTCCCCGGCTGAAAAGCCGGGGCCTCATTGAAGCAACCATGGCTGCAATGTAGCTGGGATCCTTATCAAGCCGTCTTTCCCCGGCTGAAAAGCCGGGGCCTCATTGAAGCTTCGAGACCTTCCGCGATAAGATGAAGGATGCGTTCCCTTTCCCCGGCTGAAGAGCCGGGGCCTCATTGAAGCTGTCCCACCAGGCCGGTATTGTGCTGGACCAGCCAAGCTCTCCCCGGCTGAAAAGCCGGGGCCTCGTTGAAGCCTGAAAACGCGCACAGGCCTCACCCCACCACAATCCCCCTTACCGCCCCACGCAATCATCCAGCCCGTCGCGGCGGACGATCTCCATGCGGCGTTGCAGGATGCCGGCGCGGGCATTGACATAGCGGCCGGGCGGGTTGGCTTTCCACTGGCGCGGGCTGGGCAGGATGGCGGCCAGCAGGGCCGCTTCACGGGGGGAAAGCTCGGCGACCGGTTTGCCGAACCAGTGGCGGGCCGCCGCGTCGGCGCCATAGACGCCAGGCGCCCATTCGACAATGTTCAGATAGACCTCCATGATGCGGCGCTTGGACCAGACCGCTTCCACCAGCCCGGTGAACCACAGCTCCACCCCCTTGCGCAGCCAGGACCGGTCGGGCCAGAGGAAGGCGTTCTTTGCCACCTGCTGGCTGATCGTGCTGCCACCGCGCAGGGTGCCGCCCTGTTCGTTACGGTCCAGCGCCTGTTCCACCGCGTCCCAATCCACCCCGCCATGCCGGCAGAATCGGCTATCCTCCGCCGCGATGACGGCGCGGACCAGATGCGGCGACAGGCGGGACAATGGCTGCCATTGCTTCTGCCAGCCGCTGCCGCTTTCCACCGCGCGGATCAGCATCAGCGACGTGACCGGCACCGGCAGCACGGCATAGGCCAGCACCCAGAGGATGGATGCCGCCACAAACCCCGCCAGACCATAGGCAGCAAGGCGCAGCCAGCGCCCGGCCCCACCCTTGCCCGCCCCACGCCAAACCGCCATGCCTGAACCGCTCCGTCATTGAGGGGACATCCCCACCCCCGGCAACGGCGGTGGCAGGGATTGGTTGCACGGGGCTGCGGGGAGAGGCCTCAGCCCCGGCGCAGCCGTTCCAGCAGGGCCTGGCTGGCCTTGCCATCCACTTTCATCCCCACCTTCTGTTGATAGGCGCGGATGGCCGCCACCGTGCGCTTGCCTAGAAAGCCATCGGGCTTGCCCTTGTGATAGCCCAGCTTGACCAGCCGGGTCTGGATTTCCTTCACCCCCGCCTGATCCACCGCCACCGGGCGGGCGCCCGTGGCAGCACCAGAGGCCATATGGCCTGCGGGCGCCACCGCATGGCTGACGGCCACCGGGCGGGCCGCAGCACCACCCGGGGGCCCGCCCATCATGCCGGGCGGCGGGCCATCGGCCAGGGCCACATTATCCTGCCCGGCCGCCAGCCGGAGCAGGGCGGCGCGGGCATTGACATCACCGGTTTCCGCCGCGCGGCCATACCAACCAGCCGCCGCCTCCCGGTCGGGCGCGCCATCCACCCCCTGTTCGAACAGGGCCCCCAGCATATAATGCGCCCGCGCGATGCCGGCATCGGCCGCCTGTTCGAACCAGCGGGCCGCCTGGGCCGGATCGCGTTCCACCCCATAGCCTTCCATGTAAAGCAGGCCCAGATCGAAGGCGGCCTCGGCATGGCCCATCTCCGCCGCCTTGCGATACCAGTTGGATGCCTGTTCCAGATCAGGCGGCAGACCCAGATCGCCACGGAACAGTTCCGCCAGGGTCCAGCAGGCATCGGCATCACCCTTGGCTGCCGCCTGCCCATACCAATAGACGGCACGGCGCATATCCGCCGCATCGGGCGGCGTGCCGGAGGCAAAATGCTCGGCCAGCGCCATCTGCGCTTCCACATTGCCCTGCCTGGCGTCCCCTTCCAGGTTGCGCAGGGCCGGATCGGCGTTGGACGGCAGCGCCGGGGCGGGGGCTGTGCCCAGGGCCAGCGCGGTGACACCGGCCGCCGTCACGCCCGCCACCACCGGCTTGGCAACCCGATGGCGGCGCGTCTGCTCCTTGGCGGCAGGTGCCTTCACGGGTTGGGGTTTGGCGGCATTGTGAGCCTTGCCAGCCGGCGCCTTGCCACTATGGGCCGGGGCATGATGCGGGGCCGGGGCCGTGGGCTTGGCGGTAACGGGTTTTTTCGCCGGGGCCGGCTTGGTGACAGCCGGCTTCTTCACCGTGGGCTTGGTCACCTCTGCCAGCGCCTGCGGCCCCGGTAGCAACAGTCCCAGCGTCAACAGCAACGGCAAGGCCGGGCGGATCAAACGGACAGGGGCACGGAACAGCGGCGCACAGGCCGCAATAAGGGACAAATTTCGCTGCCGGCGCATCGCCGGGGCCTCCAACCAAACCTTCAGGGTAGTCCGTCAGACTAGCATGAAAGCCGGGGTAAACCAGCAGGGAAGCCAGGGATGGTTACCAGAGGATGGGGGCGGGATAAGGCAGCAGGGCAGCATCGGCGGAAACCAGGACAAGAGACTGGCAAAGCGCCTGAGCAACCAGCATCCGGTCAAATGGGTCGCGGTGATGAAAGGGCAATTTGGCAAGCATCTGGCAATGAAGCCGCTCGATCGGCAAGAACTGGATGTCCTTCATCGAAAGCTCATCCCAGATATCGGACGAGAGATGGAGTTTCCCCGTCGCCTGCTTGATTTCGGCTTCCCAGACCGATGCCATGCTGACCCACAGGCTATTCCGTCTATCCTCTATCGCCGCAAGAGCTTGCGGCGACACTTTTTCCGGCCATGCCAACAGCCAGATGACGGTATGGGTATCCAGAAGCAAGCGCTTTAATGATCGTTCTTCGGACGCTTCAAGGTGCCATCCGGCACAAGATTATCCTCATAAAACGAAGCAACCTCACCCTCATCCGGGGTGAAAGCATCATCGCTTACATGGATGCGTCCCGCGTAAAGCCCGGCAAGTCCGCGACGGGAACCGGGCAGGACGGCAACCGGGCCAGGTGTTAACGGCACCACCCGTGCGACCACCGCGCCATCACGGGTCAACAACACCTCCTGCCCCTGGGACAGTTGGTCTTCCAGGACACGCAGGGTATGACTGGCGTTGGCGTCGTTCAGGTCGATATGCCCGGGCATGTTGCATCCCCTTTTTTCGGGTTCAGCATAACGTAAGTCATCGCCCACCCCAAAACGAAACCGGCCGGCCTTACGGTTTCCCGCAAGGCCGGCCGGCTCCACTTCCAGATACCAGGGGGATGATCCCCCACGCCCCTTACAGGACGCGGGCGATTTCCTCCATCTCGAAGGCTTCGATGATGTCGCCTTCGCGGATATCGTCGTAATTCTCGAAGGCCATACCGCATTCGAACCCTTCGCGCACTTCGCGGACTTCGTCCTTCATGCGCTTCAGGGTCTTCAGCGTGCCTTCGTGGATCACCACATTGTCGCGCAGCAGGCGGACCTTGGCACCGCGCTTGACGGTACCTTCCGACACGCGGCAACCAGCGACCTTGCCGACCTTGGTGATGTTGAACACCTGCAGGATCTGCGCATTGCCGAGGAAACGTTCCTTCAGCGTCGGCGCCAACATGCCGGTCAGCATCTGACGGACATCATCAATGATGTCATAGATGATGGAGTAGTAGCGGATTTCCACGCCATCGCGCTTGGCCATGTCACGCGCCTGCGGATTGGCGCGGACATTGAAGCCCACGACCAGACCCTTGGACGCATTGGCCAGCGTGATGTCGCTTTCGGTGATGGCGCCCACACCGGACGACAGCACCCGCACCTTGACCTCGGTATTCTCGGCGGTGAGCTTCTCCAGGGCACCAGAGATGGCTTCCACCGAACCCTGCACGTCGCCCTTGATGACGATGGGCAGTTCCTTGGCTTCGCCGGCCTGGATCTGCTTGAACATCTGCTCAAGGCTGCCGCGACCGGACTTGGCCGACTCGGCTTCGCGCTTCTTGCGGGCACGGTATTCGGTGATTTCGCGGGCACGGGCCTCGCTCTCCACCACCGCCATTTCCTCGCCCGCCAGCGGCACGCCGCCCAGGCCCAACACCTCCACCGGGGTGGCGGGTTCGGCATCTGGCACGTTGGTGCCACGGTCGTTGACCAGGGCACGGACGCGGCCCCATTCGCTGCCGGCGACGACAATGTCGCCCACCTTCAGCGTACCGCGCTTCACCAGCACGGTGGCCACCGGGCCACGGCCCTTGTCCAGCTTGGCTTCCACCACCACGCCTTCGGCGCTGCGGTTCGGGTTGGACTTCAGCTCCAGGATTTCGGCCTGCAGCAGAATGGCTTCTTCCAGCTTGTCCAGGTTCAGGCCGGCCTTGGCCGACACTTCCACATCCAGGATGTCGCCGCCCATGCCTTCCACCACCAGCTCATGCTGGAGCAGTTCCTGACGGACACGCTCCGGCTTGGCAGACGGCAGATCGCACTTGTTGATGGCAACGATGATCGGCACACCGGCGGCCTTGGCGTGGTTGATCGCCTCGATCGTCTGCGGCATCACACCGTCATCGGCCGCCACCACCAGCACCACC
>CALRQC020000016.1:0-110496 GCA_943370215.1 Azospirillum sp. RU38E | reverse complement strand
CGCGACTTCCTTCATGCGCTCAAACAGTGCCTTGGTGTCGGGCAACAGACTGGCATTCCAGTAGATGTTGCCGTCCACATCGACAGCGATGGTCACATTTTCCGGCTTCGTTACGGTGGGAACGTTGGCTTCACTGGGAAGCGTCACGGGCACCGTTTGGATAGCAACCGGAATGGTCAGCAGGAAGATGATCAGCAGAACGAGCATCACGTCCACGAGCGGTGTCGTATTGATCTCCGACACCACCGTTTCTTCATCGCCATCGGCGGGCCCGACGCTCATTCCCATGGTTAGGCGCTCCGGGCGGAGGAGGTCTTCACCTTCTGGCCGGCGATCAGCAGGGCGTGCAGATCGGAGGAGAAGTTGCGCAGACGATCCATCACCACCTTGTTACGGCGGGTCAGCCAGTTGTAAGCCAGCACGGCGGGCACGGCGACCAGCAGACCGATGGCGGTCATGACCAGAGCGCTACCGACCGGACCGGCGACCTTGTCGATCGAAGCCTGACCGGACAGACCGATATTCACCAGCGCGTTCAGAATACCCCACACGGTACCGAACAGACCGATGAAGGGAGCGGTCGAACCGACGGAAGCCAGGAAGGACAGGCCGGTCTGCAGGCGGGCATTGACCGCGTCAACCGAACGCTGCAGCGACATGGTCACCCAGGTGTGCAGGTCGATATGGTCGGTCAGGGCACCGTCATGGTGTTCGGTGGCGCGCAGGCCATCTTCGACCACGCCGCGGAAAGCCGACGTTTCCTTCAGGCGGGTGGCGCCTTCAGCAACCGAACCAGCGGTCCAGAAATCCTTCTCGGCGGCCTTGGCCTGGCTCATCAGGCGGCCCTGTTCGAACAGCTTGGTGATCAGGATGTACCAGGTACCGGCGGACATGATGACCAGAACAACCAGCACGCCCTGGTCAACCGGGTCACCATGGGCAACGATCGCCTTGAGACCATAGGGGTTGTCATTGGGAGCGGCGGGGGCTTCAGCGGCCGGAGCAGCCGGAGCGGCAGCTTCCGTCGGAGCCGGGGCGGCGGCCGGAGCAGCAGCCGGATCAGCCGGGGCGGTCGTGGTGGCCGGGGCGGCGGCCGGATCGGTGGCCTGGGCGAAAACCGGGGCCGACAGGGTGGCAACCAAAGCGGCGGCAGCGGCGAGGCGGCTGATACCGGCGAAGGTGAACATCTTGCTCATCGTAGCTCTGCTTTCAGACTTACGTGTTTCGAATGGGATCGATCGGTCTTGCAACTGACGCTTAACGCGCGTCTTCCAGGCGGAAGGTCAGCGGAACGATCACAGGCAGCCAGGCGCCCTGGGTTTTGCCTTCAACCGTTGGCGGTTCGCACTTCCAGCGACCGCGCTTCGCTTCCTTGATCCAGGCATTGTCAAGCCGCTCAAATCCGCTCGACTTTTCAACCTTGGCGTCGGAGATGCGACCATCCTCATTACAATAGAGGCGCATCATCGTCGTACCGGCTTCTTCCAGTCGAATCGACTGGGAGGGGTATTCCGGCTTGGACACCGACTTGACGTTCAGCTTGCCCCCCGTCGGCGGAGCCGGCGGCGCGGGTGCAGGCGTCGGATTCGGCGCCGGCGGACGAACTTCCGGCGGCCGCTGGTTGGTCGCCACCGTCATCGGTGGGTTGGCCGGCGGCGGCTGCGAGATTTGGATCTCAGGCGGCGGAACGAATGGCGGCGGCGGCGGCGTATCGAACTGCGGCGGCGGCGGCGGAGGTGGTTCTTCCGGCGGCGGCGGGGGTACGTCCTCGATGATCTTGGTCTCGAGTGGTTCAGTAGCCATCTGAACCACATCGCGGGCAAGACCGGATGCGAGGGCGTAGATCAACCCGATATGCAGGACAACAACCACCGCAATGCCAACCAACCGCCCGGACTTTTGCGGCTGCTGTTGCCGCCGATAGGGCGTTTGCGACAGGTAGGACATCGGTCGGTCACTCGATCCACGGGGGATGGGGCATTCGGCATAGCACACATAGGTGGGTTGAATCATCTGCCGGTCTTATTCAAAGCCGACTTTTTTTCTCAAACCCACACTTGCGGACCATGTTCTTGAAGAAAGCCAGTCAATACAGACAATTTCCCTGTTGCGAAGGGAGTATCGCCCTTAAAGATGAAGCTTTCGACAGGTTTCCGAATGCGACGGCCTGACAAGTCCGAAGCAGGACTTCAAAGACAGGGCCTGTTACGGGGACAGTTCTTTGCGGGCCGTAGGCAGGCATAAACGCCGTGCAGGAACCCGCTCACTCTCAGCACGGCAAACCGGGCGGCCCCGTGGGGCAGCGTCCAGCTTCACGATGGCGCCCTTCCGGCGTCAGACCGATGCGAAGGGCACGAACGACGTCGCTGCCACGCAGTGGCAGGGCGTAGAAGAGAGCAATGGCAACCACAAGCAATGTTGGCAGCACCGACGGATCATCACCATCGAGCTGCCGTTCACGCTTGCCAGCACCATAGGAGCGACTGGAAGTCGGCTCAATTCCCTTGTCGGAAAAACGAGGCGACTGCTGCTTTTCCTCTGGAGAGAGGGAGAACAGCGGCACGGCCAGCAGGCTGGAGGCAAAGGATTGCAGCGCGGCCCGGGGGACCAAACTCCCCTGGACCAACGTCACCGTAAACAGGATTGCGAGGAGCCCTTGAGCCCAACTGCGCATCATGTCGCGTGCAGCCTCCACCTACCGGTACCTCGACCGGACCGGAAGCGACACTCGCACAGCGATGCGGCCAACACAATGGCCTTAAGCGTTTTCGCCTTATGATTATCCCGACTTTTAGCGCTGTCGGTCGAGCAACGGTCGGTACGAAGAAATATCGTAACCAGCAGACCTAGAAATTTGTAATATTTCGTCTATTGGCAGCGCCCCGGCTTTCGCTTCAGCGAGTGCCCACAGAATCGTGCAGCGTGTGCCACTGCGGCAATGCGCAAGAACAGGCCCCGTTGCCGCTGCGACAACGGCGGCAAAAGCGTCAGCCGCCTCGCGACCCAGCGTCGCAGTCGTGACCGGCTGGTGAATATAAACAAGCCCCAGAGCCCGGGCGCGTTCCGCGGCATCGGCTGCCGTGGGCTGCCCCGGATCCTCACCGTCGGGACGGTTATTGATGATGGTGCGATAACCGGCAGCTTGGATGGCGGCGAAATCATCCAGCGCCATCTGGGGGGCAACCGCGATACCATTGACGAGCGGACGAATATCCAAAGCCATGACAACCATCACCTGCTACGGGGTCGGGCGTGACGCGACGGATGGAGCGACCAAGACCCACAGTCGCAGCTTATATCGTCACGCCCCTCTCGCGCCGCAAGAAGCCCCAGCCAAAAGGATAGGTGGATCACCCCCTGGCATCAGGAACCAAGTACCGCACGAAACGTGGCTAACATTGGGTTAAGGACGGGCTGATTCAACAGCCCGTTGTGCAACCCAGCCCGTTGTGCATAGCAGCAAAACACCTCAATTATGCCATGATTGGCGGGTGATCCCCGCCCGTTTTCAGGCGATCCGCAAGCTTACCGTATCGCCCTCCGCGGTTTCGCGGGCGCGGCGGCGAGCCACCAGCAGCAAATCCATCAAACGCTGACGCTGATCGGCCGACAGATCGGCCAGCAGGCGGTCATTGATCATCTGGCGACGCGGCTGCAGACGATAGAGAATCTCCAGACCAGCCGGGGTGACGCGCAGCAGCTTGCGGCGGCGATCCTGCGGATCATCGGTCTGGCTGATCAGCCCCTTGCGGATCAGCTCGGTTACGGTGGCGCTGATATGAGGGCGGGAAAGACCGCGGGCAGATGCAATCTCGGAAGAGAAGATGCCATCCCCGATGCGGCGACCATCCTGGAAATTGACGTCACCAGCCACATTCATCAGCACCGTCCATTGCGGAGCCGTCAGGCCGGCTTCCGCCAGAACCCCTTCGCATTGGTGAGAAAGCGCGTTGGCCAGATCCATCAGGCTAAGCGCAATGGCATCTTCGGGACGAAAACGGAAAGGGCTCTGCGACATGGGGTCTTCTCCTGCCATCCAAGGTTTGATTACAGGAGATTGACGCAGTGCAAAGGCCGCCGCATTGACACGGATCAATAAGAATTGGCTAAAACAATCATCCGCCGAGCCAATCCGTTACCTCCCGGCGGAAATCAGGACAGTTCCGGTAACGCGCGCCCGCAGCTCAATCCTCCACCCATTTACGGAGCAGATTCGCCAAGGATTTGGAGAGCAGGTCGAATGTCGGCGTCTTGCCTGATTGCTGGAACAGAGCCTGTCGCGCCGTGTCCAAATCGAACAGGATTTCCCGCTCCGCAGCGTCACGCACCATGGAACGTATCCAACCAACCGCCGCCATGCGCTGCCCTGCCGTGACTGGTGCCACATGATGCAAAGTGGTGGAGGGATAGAAAAGGCCGCTGCCAGCCGGCAGCTTGAAGGCCACCTCCCCCGCCGTGGTCTCCATCACCAGCTCGCCCCCTTCATAACTTTCCGGTTCCGCCAGAAATAGAGTGAAGGAGATGTCCGTGCGTATCCCCGCCATCACCGCATCATCGACATGGGAGCCATAATGCTGCCCCCCTGAATAACGGCTGAACAGAATCGGCCCGAAACGGTGCGGCCGCGTTGCCATCGCCACCACCGGATTGCTTCGCACCACCCGTTCCACCATGGCTCGCAGATCGGCATGGGCGGGATCGTCGGCCCGTAATTGTTCGTTTTCCTTCACCAGACGCGCGTGCCATCCGGCGGTGGCAGCCCCCGCCTGCCAGCGTCCGTCGGTCAATCGTTCCAGTATCTGGGATATCTGCGCAGGAGAGAGGACGTGGGCGACAGGTAGTATCATCGTAAGGCCAGCCATTTCAGGGGGGGATTGGTGTTGCGAGTGACTTGCAATATTATAAAGCACATGGCACGGTCCGGCCTGTTTTTCGTTCAGCAAATTATGGGAACGGATCATGCAGATTCGTCATCGCCTCTGGCTCGGCATCGGGCTTTCCGTTGTAACCGGCGCCACACCAATTGCCACCTTTGGCGCAAGCCCTGCCCTGGAATCAGCGCCATTGCTGATGCAAATCGCCCAGGGTGGCGAGGGCGGAGAAGGTGGCGAAGGGGGAGAAGGCGGCGAGGCCGGTGTCAGCCCTGAAGCTGCCGCCAAGGAGCCGGTCGCCTTCATCTCCGCCCTGGACGTCACTGCCGCCCATTACCATGCGGGGCTGAAGGCCTTTGAAGAGGGCGAGACGCAGGCTGCCGGCGAGATGTTCGCCCACCCGATCTCCGAGATTTATATTGACCTGGAGCCGGTGTTCAAAGCCCAGGGCGTCACCCCGTTCCAGGCCCAGATGGAGAAAGCATCCGAACTGGCGCTGAACAAGGCCCCCCTGCCGGAGGTAAAAAAGGCGGTGAAGGCCGTGCTGGATGCGCTGGAAGCCGCCGCCGCCAAGGCACCAGCCGGCAATGTCTCTCCCGAACAGGTTCAGGCCAAGCTGTTGGCCGACATGATCGACCGTGGCGCCCGCCAGTACCGCACCGCCGCCGCGGGCACCGCGTTTGAACCCTATCTGGATGGGTATGGCTTCGCCATCGCCGCCAAGCAGCGGCTGGCCGGTCTGACCAAGGCGGGCAAGGTAGCCCCGGCGGAGGCAACGCAGGCCATCAGCCTGCTGGAAAAGGCCTATCCAACCGCCAAGCGCCCGGCCACCCTGCCGGTGAAGCCGGAAGACCTGTTGGTCGCCGCGTCCAAGGCGCAACTGGCGCTGTCCCGCATCCGCTGACACACCAGCCGGCCGGGCGGGGAGCCCCCCTGCCCAGCCGGCTGATCAGACACCGTGCGGCTGGTCGAACTGCAAGGCCGCCAGCCGGGCATACAGCCCGTTCTGGTGGATCAACTCCTCATGCCGGCCCACGGCTTCCACCCTTCCCTGATTCAGCACGACGATGCGGTCGGCATTCACGATGGTGGAAAGCCGGTGGGCGATGATCAAGGTGGTGCGCCCCCGCATCAACCCATCCAGCGCCTGCTGCACGGCGCGTTCGCTTTCGGCATCCAGCGCGGATGTCGCCTCATCCAGCAGCAACACCGGCGCATTGCGCAGGATGGCGCGGGCAATGGCGATGCGCTGGCGCTGGCCGCCGGACAGCCGCACGCCCTTTTCGCCTAAGAACGTGTTGAACCCGTCCGGCAATGCCTGCAGGAAATCCAGCGCATGGGCAGCCTGGGCCGCCGCCAGCACCTCGGCATCGCTGGCATCGGGGCGGCCATAACGGATATTTTCCATGGCGTTGGTGGAGAAAATCACCGGATCCTGCGGCACAATGGCGATGCGCCCACGCAGGTCGGCCAGGGCCGCCTGGGCCACATCCACCCCATCCAGCCGGATGCTGCCCCGCTGCGGATCGTAAAAGCGCAGCAGCAGTTGGAAGATCGTTGTCTTGCCGGCACCGGACGGGCCGACCAGGGCCACCGTCTCCCCCGGCTCCACCGCCAGGGTCAGGCCGGTCAGGGCCGACTGGTCGGGGCGGGCGGGGTAATTGAAATGCACATCGTCGAACTGCACCGCCCCGCGCGCCGGCAGCGGCATGGGCAGCGGATGGGCCGGCGGCTGCACCGGCGAGGGGGTGGCCAGCAGGTCGAACAGCCGTTCGGTGGCACCGGCCGCACGGGCCAGATCGCTGGCCACCTCCGATAGGGCCCCCACGGCACCGGCCACCAGCACGGCATAGAAGACAAAGGCGGAAAGCTGGCCGCCGCTGATTCGTCCGGTAATGACATCCTGCCCACCAACCCAGAGCACCAGGCCGATGGCGCCGAACACCAGCACGATCACCAGCATGGTCAGCCAGGAGCGGGCGCGGATACGCAGCAGGGCGACATCGACCGCTGCCTCCACCCGGCCGGCGAAACGCTGACGCTCCCACACCTCGTGGCCGAAGGCCTGCACGGTGCGGATGCCGCCCAGCACCTCATCCACGGCACTGCCGACATCGGCCACCGCATCCTGGGAGGCGCGGGAGAGCTGGCGTACCTTGCGGCCGAAAATCACGATGGGGGCCACCACCAGCGGCACCACCAGCAACACCATGCCGGTCAGCTTGGCGCTGGTCAGCCCCAGCAGCACCAGACCGCCCAGCATCATTAATATATTGCGGAGCGCGATGGAAACCGAGGTGCCGATCACCTGCTGCAACAGGGTCGTATCGGTGGTCAGGCGTGACATCACCTCGCCGGTGCGAGTCGTCTCATAAAATTCCGGCGACAGTGACACCAGATGGTCAAAGACCCGGCGCCGGATATCCGCCACCACCCGTTCGCCCACCCAGGAGACCAGATAGAATCGGGCGAAGGTCGACACCGCCATCAGGATGATCACCACCAGCAACACCAGCAGCGCCTGATTGAGCAAACTGCCGTCACCGGCGGCGAATCCATGATCCACCAGGGCCCGCAGCCCCTGGCCCAGCCCCAGCACCGTGCCGGCAGACACGACCAGCGCCAGCGTTGCCCCCGCCATCCGGGCCCGATAGGGCATCAGAAAGGGCCAAAGCAGGCGCAGCGGCTTCAAATCCCGCCGCGCCGGGCGGGCGGCGGCCGCATCATCGGAACGGTTGCTGTCTCGAAATGCCAAGGCAGAGCCCTCAATCGGAAAAAGCAGGTGGCATCCACCCGCCACCCGTGGTAACGGCTGCGCGGCCTGAGGGCAACTGGAACACCTGCCGCAGCCCAACCCAGCTTTGCGTTACAGCAATGCGTGATGGGGTTGCCAGTCTGCGCGCGATTGTTTATAAGCCCGGCTTCGTTTTGAGGACTGCCGACCATGAAGACCGATATCCATCCCGACTACCACGAGATCACCGTCATCATGACCGACGGCACCTCGTTCAAGACCCGCTCCACCATGGGCAAGGCCGGCGACACGCTGCGTCTGGACATCGACACCAAGTCGCATCCGGCGTGGACTGGCGTTCAGAAGCTGCTGGACACCGGCGGGCAGATCGCCAAGTTCAACAAGCGCTTCCAGAGCTTCGGCCTGAAGTAAGCTGTTGGGCCCCAGGCCCTGTGCTTGAAGAAAAGGCGCCGGCGGATCTTTCCGCGGCGCCTTTTTCTATGGCCATTCGACACGGCTGTGAAAGAAAAAGCCCCCGGAACAGTGCTGTTCCGGGGGCTTTCCGTTTAATCAGGCGTTGAAGTCCAGGCCCCAGGCCTCGTACTGGTCGGGGTCTTCCGACCAGTTCTCCCGCACCTTGATGAACAGCATCAGGTGAACCGGGCGTTCCAGCATCTTGGTCAATTCCAGGCGGGAGGCCACGGAGATGGATTTGATGCGCGCCCCGCCCTTGCCCAGGATGATCGCCTTCTGGCTGTCGCGCTGGACATAGATCACCTGGGAAATGCGCACGCTGCCATTCTCAAACTCTTGCCAGCTTTCCGTTTCCACCGTGGTGGCATAGGGAACTTCCTGGTGGAGCTGAAGGAACAGCTTTTCCCGCGTCACCTCTGCCGCCAGCAGACGTTCCGGCATGTCGGAAAGCTGGTCGGGCGGATAGAGCCAGGGGCCGGCCGGCAGGGCGCCGGCAATGAATTTCAGCAAGCCCTGCAGCCCGTCACCCGTCAGGGCCGAGACCATGAACGTGTCAGTGAAAATGCCGTGGCCGGCAAATTCCTGCGCCAGTTCCAGCAGACGGTCACGCCGAATCAGGTCGATCTTGTTGAGGATCAGCAGCGCCTTGCGGCCCGCTTCCTTCAGCTTTTCGATGATGCCCAGCGTATCATCATCGATCCGCTTCTGCGTGGCGTCGAACAGCACGGCCACCAGATCGGCATCGGTCGCCCCCTGCCAGGCCGCCGCCACCATGGCGCGTTCCAACCGCTTCTTGGGCGTGAAGATGCCGGGCGTATCGACATAGAGAATCTGGCTGTCGCCTTCCATGCCAATGCCCAGCACGCGCGACCGTGTGGTCTGCACCTTGGGGCTGACGATGGAAATCTTGGAACCCACCAGCGCGTTCAGCAGGGTGGATTTGCCGGCATTGGGGGCGCCCACCAGGGCGACGAAGCCGCAACGGGGATTCTCCGGCGCCGGCGTTTCATCGGCAGCCCCCTGGCCGGACAGGAAGCGGGTGACGATATCGTCACCGCTTGCCGGCGGGGTATCCTGTGCCGAAGCGGCTTGGCTGCCATCCGGAGACGGCTTCTTTTCATTCTCGGTCATTCACGTCCTAACACGGCGCAGCAATTGTTCGGCGGCAGCCTTTTCCGCCGCGCGTTTGGATGGCCCCTTGGCCGTCGCCGGTTCGTGTCCATCCACACTGACGCGGACTTCGAACTGCGGGGCATGATCGGGGCCGCTGCGGCCGATATCCTCATAGAGCGGCAATTTTTGTCCGCGCGCCAGCGCCCATTCCTGAAGGCCGGTCTTCGGGTCTTGCGGGGGTGCGGCGCGGGCGCGTTCCAATTGCACATCCCAATGGCGGCGGATGAAGGCCCGCGCCGACTCCAGCCCGGCATCGAGATAAAGCGCGCCAATCACTGCCTCGCAGGCATCGGCCAGGATGGCGGGCTTGATGCCGCCCTCGGCCGCCTGTTCGGACGGGGACAAGTGCAGATATTGGGCAAGACCGATCTTGCCCGCCACCACCACCAGCGCCTCGGCCCGCACCAGGGCGGTCAGCCGGCGGGCCAGCGCCCCTTCCGGCTCGCTGGGAAAACGGTCCAGCAGCCATTCGGCGACCACCAGCCCAAGCACCCGGTCGCCCAGGAATTCCAGCCGTTCATAACCCCGGCCAACGGCCCGGCGATCCATGCCACCGACAGACGGATGGGTCAGCGCCTCGCGCAACAACAGCTTGTTGGCAAAGCTATGCCCCAGGTCCGCTTCCAGCCCTTCGACAGGGGCGGCGGCGGTGGATGGCAGGTTCTTACTCATTCAACCGGCTCCCAAAGCCGCCCGGCCCGCAGGACCGACGGCCATTTCCAGAATTGCCAGAGGGACGCCCCCTCCTCCAGCGACAGCAGGACGTGGCTGGCGCGTCCCACCAGATTTTCCAGCGGCACCATGCCCACCGCTTCCGGTACCCGGCTATCCTGGGAATTATCCCGGCTGTCGCCCATGGCGAAAACATGGCCCGGCGGCACGGTATAGACCGGCGTATTATCCAGCGGATAGGTATCGCCCGCCATCTCAATCACCGGATGCTGGCGCCCACCCGGCAGGGTTTCAATATATTGCGCGGCGGTGAAGGTACCGCCGAAGGTTTCCGCCAGCACGAAATCCGGCACACGCACGCGCGGGGCGGCTTCCCCATTGATATAAAGCGTGCCGCCGATCATCTGCACCCGGTCACAAGGCAGGCCGACGATGCGCTTGATATAATCGATCGAGGGGTCTTTCGGCAGCTTGAAGACGGCGACATCGCCCCGATCCGGCATCCGGCCGAACAACCGGCCGGGCACGGCCTGACAATCCCGTGTCACCGGGGCGGAACGGTCGCCGAACTGCAGGAAGCTGGGCAGCGAATAGCGGCTGAAGCCATAGGAGAATTTCGACACCACCACATAATCACCCACCAGCAGCGTCGGCACCATGGAGCCGCTGGGGATATTGAACAGCTCAAACGCGCTGGTGCGCGCCGTGATGGCAAACAGCAGGGCGATGGCAACCGTGCGCATCACCTCCCCCCAGCCGCTATGGCTGGGCGCCTGGGAAATGGGCTTCACACGGGCGCTCTTGCGGGTCTGGCTCATGGCAGCACGGTGGTGGAGATGACGATGAAGGCTTGGGCATAGGGCGGCTCATCCGTCATCGACAGATCGATCCGGGCCGCCATGCCGGGCGGGGTCAGCGCTTGCAACCGGGCGAGCGCCCCGCCATGGCACTGCAAGGCGGGGCGACCGTTGGCCGCTGACACCACTTCCAGGTCACAGAAATGCACGCCCTCGGCATAGCCGGTGCCCAGCGCCTTGGATGCCGCCTCCTTGGCGGCAAAGCGCTTGGCATAAAAGGCGGCGCGGGCGGCGGGGGTGGGCTTGCCATCCCCCGCCGCCCGTTCGGCGGCTGTAAAGACGCGGGCCGTGAAACGGGCGCCGAACCGGTCCAGGCTGGCCTGGATGCGGCGGATATCCACCAGATCGCTGCCGATACCCAGGATCATGCGCCAACCGCAGCGGTACGGGCGGCATCCATACGCGCCCGCATCTCGGCCAAGGTTGCTGCCAATCCGCTGAAAATCGCCTCCCCGATCAGGAAATGGCCGATATTCAGCTCCACAATGGTGGGGATGGCGGCGATGGGGGCGACATTCTCAAACGACAGCCCATGGCCGGCATGGCATTCCAGGCCGATGGACGCCGCATGGGCGGCCCCGGCCACCAGCCGCGCCAGCTCGGCCTCCCGCGCCCGGCCCGCCGGGGCATCGGCATAGGCACCGGTATGCAGTTCCACCACCGGCGCCCCGACGGCCACCGCCGCATCCAACTGCGCTGTCTCTGCGCCAATGAACAGGGAAACCCGGATGCCAGCATCGGACAGGCGGGCAATGAAGGGTTTCAGATAATCGCGGTTGGCGACCACATCCAGCCCGCCCTCCGTCGTCCGCTCCTCCCGCCGTTCCGGCACCAGACAGACGGCGTGCGGCTTGTGGCGCAGGGCGATGGCCAGCATCTCCTCTGTCGCCGCCATTTCGAAGTTCAGCGGCCGGGTGATGCTGGCCATCAGCCGCTCAATATCGGCATCACGGATATGGCGGCGGTCTTCACGCAGATGGGCGGTGATGCCGTCGGCCCCGGCCTCAATCGCCAGCAGGGCGGCGCGCACGGGATCGGGATGTTCCCCGCCGCGCGCATTGCGCACCGTGGCAACATGGTCGATATTCACGCCCAGACGCAAAGCCCGCCCCGTCATCATGCTATCCTTTTAGCCGTTTGCGCGCCACCGCCCGGCGGCGTTCTGCCCTGCGTTGCTGATAGAGCGCGATGAGCGGCTTGGCAACGAGATAGGTGAGCGTCCCCAGCACCGCCCCCAGCAGGCTCCCCCCCACCAGCATGGGCAGGAATAGCTGCCAGGGATGATCCAGCAGGAAGGTCAGGGACAGGTGCGGCCCCTCCCCTTTCCCCGGCGACATGCCCAGCAGCAGGCAGCCGACACGATAGCTGGCGAACCAGATGGCCGGATAGGTCCAGGGATTGGCAATCAGCGTACCAACCACGGCCGCCATCATCCGCGCCCGCAACAACCAGGCCAGCCCCATGGACAACGGCAGATGCAGGCCGACAAAGGGCGTCAGCCCCATGAAGACGCCGGCCCCCATACCCAGGGCGATGGAATGCGGCGTGCCCTGGATACGGGCCACCTTGATGATGTAATAGCGCCCCTGGCGGCGAAGCCCCATGCGCGGCCAAAGCAACCGACGCAGTTGCTCTGCCCGGCTCAAGGGGTGACGGCGCATGAACATGATGGTGCCAAAGCCCTTTCCGGCTTGCCAACCCGGCCCCCGTGGTGGGGACCGGGTTTCAGCGCCCGCGTTCCACCGACTGGATCACGGGGGTGGCGCGCAAGGCGGCCATGATGTTGGTCAGGTGCTTCACGTCATGCACATCCACATCGATCAACATCTCAAAATAATCCGAGGTGCGGTTGGTGATCTTGAGATTGGTGATATTACCACCATTCTTGCCGATCACCGTGGACAGGTTGCCCAGCGCCCCCGCTTCATTCGACACGACCAATGACAGGCGGCCGACCAGATCGTCCGGACTGTCAGCCGTGGGATCCCAGGAAACATCGATCCAGCGTTCCGGGCTGTCATGGAAGCTTTCCAGCGTCTCGCAATCGATCGTGTGGATCGTCACCCCCTTGCCGGTGGTGACGATGCCGACGATGCGGTCGCCGACGATGGGATGGCAGCAGCGGGCATAATGCACTGCCATGCCGGGAATCAGCCCCCGGATGGCCAGCGGCGCGCCTGCCTTGCGGGCCTTGGCCTTGCCGGCCGCTGCCGCCACAGAGGCCGCCACCTTCTCGTCATTGGTGGCGGGGGTGGCGGTGCGATGGCCAGGGAAGATGGAATTGAAGACGTCACGCGATCCAGTCTGCCCGCTGCCGATGGCTGCCAGCAGATCATCCACCGAAGGCTGCTGATAGATTTTCAGCACCGCATCGAAGGCTTTTTCGGAATATTCGTAGCCTTCCTGCTTGAAAATCCGCTCCATCAGGCCGCGGCCGAGCTTGATATGCTCGCCCCGCTGCTGGGTGCGGGTAAAGCGGCGGATACGGGCCCGCGCCTTGCCGGTAATGACGAAATTTTCCCAGTCCGGCGAGGGCGTGGAATTTTTCGACGTGAGGATTTCAACCTGATCGCCGTTCTGCAGGTGGGAGCGCAGCGGCTGCATCCGGCCATTGATCTTGGACCCGACGCAGGTGTCGCCCACCTGGCTGTGAACAGCATAGGCGAAATCAACCGGCGTGGCCCCGCGCGGCAGCGCGATCAGGTCACCCTTGGGCGTGAAGCAGAATACCTGATCCTGGAACAGTTCCAGCTTGGTATGTTCCAGGAACTCTTCCGGCCGGGTGGCATGTTCCAAAATGTCCAGCAGCTCACGCAGCCAGCGATATTGGCGGCCTTCCGTGCGCGGCGCTTCCGGCCCGGTGCCCTGCTTATAGGACCAATGGGCGGCCACGCCCATATCGGCCACAGCGTGCATGTCGCGGGTGCGGATCTGCACCTCGATACGCTGCTTTTCCGGCCCGATCACCGTGGTGTGGATGGATTGATAGCCGTTGGGCTTGGGCGTGGAGATGTAATCCTTGAACCGCCCCGGCACCACCGGATAGCGGGCATGGATGATGCCCAATGCCTGATAGCATTCCGTGATATTATCAACGACGACACGGAAAGCCATGACGTCGGACAATTGTTCGAACGCCACATTCTTGGCGTGCATCTTGCGCCAAATCGAATAGGGCGATTTGCGCCGGCCGCTGATTTCCGCTTCCGGGATCGGCGATTCATTCCCAAGGCAGATCGTCTTCTGCAACTCGTCAATGATGCGGTCAACGCGGCCCGCCCCCACCTTTTCCATCTCATCCAGACGGATCTTGATGGATTCATAGGCGTCCGTGTTCAGCTCCCGGAAGGCGATATTCTCCAGCTCGTCCTTCCAGCGCTGGATGCCGATGCGCTCTGCCAGGGGCACATAGATTTCCAGCGTCTCGCGGGCGATGCGGCGGCGCTTTTCCGGCTTCAGATATTGCAGCGTCTCCATATTATGGAGACGGTCCGCCAGCTTGACCAGCAGGACACGGATATCCTCCGACATGGCCAGCACCAGCTTGCGGAAATTTTCCGCCTGCTTGGTGCTCTCGCTCTGTTCGCCGATATTCTGCAGCTCAATGCGCGACAGCTTGGTGACGCCGTCAACCAGACGCGCCACCTCCGCACCGAACAGACGCTGGATTTCCTCCAGCGTCGTCAGGGTATCTTCCACCGTGTCATGCAACAGGGCGGTAATGATACTCTTATAGTCCAGCTTCAGTTCGGTCAGCAGCCATGCCACCCAGATCGGGTGCATGTAATAGGGGTCGCCGCTGGCACGCGTCTGCGACCCATGCGCCTTCATGGCGAAGACATAGGCGCGGTTAAGCGCGTCCTCGTCCGCATTGGGGTCGTACCCCACGACGCGCTCAACCAGTTCGTACTGGCGGATGATTTTCGCCTGACGGTTCATCGCGGCGCCCCCGTCAAGCCTTGATCCATGCGCCAGCACGCACCCTGCATTTTCGCGTTATCCGGCCCCTTAGAGGTCCTCGTCGGCCAGATCAGCGGCGTTTATTTCACCTTCGCTGAAATCGGCACCCAGATCATCATCTTCACCGCCGCCGGCACGCGGGGCGTCCTGCACCCAGGCAGCTTCGCCGGCCATCAGCTCGACAATCTCTTCTTCCGGCTCGTCCTGCTCAGCGACGCGCTGGTGCCCCTTGATCAGGCTGTTCTTCAAATTTTCCAGAACAACGGTCTCGTCTGCGATTTCGCGCAGGGCCACGACGGGGTTCTTGTCATTGTCGCGGTCAATAGTCAGTTGCGAGCCAGACGCGATGTCGCGGGCGCGCTGAGCGGCCATCATCACCAGCTCAAAACGGTTCGGGATCTTTTCGACGCAATCTTCAACGGTAACGCGGGCCATTCCAACGACACTCCAGCCACATGGAAGCTTTCATTTATAAGGGGGCATCCGCTGCATTGCAAGACACCCTCCCCCACCACGCGAACAAGGCAGCCCCCCACCCCCACATCCGCCTGTTATTCCCCCACCACGGGCCGAATCAACTGCCCCGGCGGGAGGTGTGCAATCAGATCCTCGATCAACCGACCACTGACCGGATGGCGCCACCTGGGCGCCAACTCACGCAAAGGCAGCAAAACAAAGGCCCGTTCCGCCGCACGAGGGTGCGGCAACACCGGAGAATCCGCCTGACACACACCCTTGTAATCAATCAAATCCATATCCAACGTCCGCGCTTCGTTGACCACGCGCCGCTGCCGCCCAAATGCCGCCTCCACCTGATGCATCAGGGCCAATAGCGCAGCGGCATCAAGATCCGTGTCCAACGCAGCTATCGCATTGATAAACCAAGGCTGATCCGATGCTGGGACTGGGGCTGATTCATAGAAATGCGAAAGCGCCAAAATCCGCACCCCCTGTTCCTGCAGCCGCACCAGGGCTTGGCGGCAGGTTTGCACGGGCGTACCCGAGCCGGAACTGAGGTTGGAGCCGATACCGATGAAAATCACGTGGCAATTCCATGGTTTTTGCAATATTGCGCCAATGTCGGCTGGGTCTCACATCAAGGACGCTTGCTGACAAGGTGGCGATGGCATAGGGTGCCAGAAACTACCGTACAAGGGACGCGCATTCTGGGCACCCCTGCCCGCTATGCTGCGAAAAAAGGGTAAAGGTCTGGCTTTCAAGGCCACTTGGCCCCATATCTCGCGTGCGGGTTTTAAAGGCTCCGTCCCTTCTGGCGGGAACACAATATTGCCCGTGTTTTGTTCACGATCAATTTGCCGAGGAAGAAATGGCACGAAAGATTTTCTATCAACAGGAACGGCTGGCGATGTTCATCGACGGCGCCAATCTCTACGCCGCCGCCCGGTCCCTGGGCTTTGATATTGATTACAAGCGGTTGCTTGAGCTGTTCGCTGCCGAAGGACGCTTGATCCGCGCCTTCTACTACACAGCGCTGGTAGAAGATCAGGAATATTCACCGATCCGGCCGCTGGTCGATTGGCTGGATTATAATGGCTACACCATGGTCACCAAGCCGACCAAGGAATTCACCGATGCGTCCGGCCGGCGCAAGATCAAGGGCAATATGGACATCGAGCTGGCGATCGATGTCATGGAAATGGCCGACCATGTCGATCATATCCTGCTTTTCTCCGGTGACGGGGATTTCCGCCGTCTGGTGGAAGCCGTGCAGCGCAAAGGCGTGCGCGTCACCGTGATCAGCACCGTGCGTTCCACCCCCCCGATGGTGGCGGACGAGTTGCGCCGTCAGGCCGACAATTTCCTGGAATTGCAGGATCTTTCTGCTTCCATCCAGCGTAGTCACGGCCCTCGCTATCAGCAGGCCCCGCTGGCTGCTGAACATGCCCCGCATGATGACCATGCGGTTCAACCGGATCAGCACCCCGATCCGCTGGACTGAGCATATCATTCATGGCTAGCCCCACTGCTTCCTGTGTCCCGGCGCCGAGCCGGGACTGCGGCCTTTGTCCGCGCCTGGCGGATTTCCGTCAGAAGAATCGATCCGGCTTTCCCAGCTATCACAACGCCCCGGTCCCCTCCTTTGGAATATTGGAGGGGCGATTACTGATTGTGGGGCTCGCCCCCGGGCTGCATGGCGCCAATCAAACCGGTCGCCCCTTCACGGGCGATTATGCTGGCGATCTCTTGTATGATACGTTGATTCGCTACGGTTTCGCACACGGGTCGTATGATAGACGGCCCGATGACGGGTTGGAATTGCTGGACTGCCGGCTGACCAACGCGGCCCGCTGCGTTCCACCGGAAAACAAGCCCACCCCAGCAGAGGTCAACACCTGCCGGTCATTTCTGGTGGGGGAGATTGGTGCCATGCCGCGCTTGCGCGCCGTCGTGGCCTTGGGCACAGTTTCGCACAACAGCACGCTGGCCGCCTTTGGTCTGCGCCCGTCCCATTTTCGCTTTGGACATGGGGCAAGACACGATCTGCGCCCCGGCGTGACACTGTTCGACAGCTATCATTGTTCCCGCTACAACACCAACACGGGACGGCTGACGACGGAAATGTTCCACACCGTCTTTGCAGCAGTCCGCGCCCATATCGACGTCGGTTAAAGCGGGACACCCGAAGCCGGTATTGGCTTTGCGTGTAAAGCTGCACAGGGACAGATCCATCCGTCCTCAACTCCCCGTGATCGGACCCGATCACGGGGCTCAATCGCTCCAGCGCCGCCGCCGGTGGCTCTGACGATACCGCACGTGCGGCCGCATGGCGATCGCCGCCGTACCAGTTCCCAGCAATCAAAAGCGGGCATCAAAGTGGGTTCAAGAGCGCACCATCAGATGAGTGCGCCAACGACGAACCATGCATACATGGTACCGAAAAAGCCCGTCAGGGCGACAACATCACGGATATAGGCCAGACGCTTCATCATGTCCTCCATCTGTTCTGAATGAACAGTGTCAGAACGAAAAAGGAACATCAAGCGGTTTGTTCTCACTTCGTTCGCATGAGGAACAGCGTTCTCCATGTGCGACACGCATATCGCATGGAGAGGAATTAAACCGGCACCAAGCGCGTTTCCGTTTCGGCTATTCTTGCCCCCCATTGTCAAACGCCTGCTGCTGGAAATTTCATGACGTTCGATCTTGCCCTGGTGTTGGGGCTGCTTGCCGCCGCTGTCATCATGTTCGCCATCAACCGACCGCGCATGGATGTCGTGGGCCTGCTGATGATCCTCGCCCTTCCGCTGACCGGCGTGATCGAGGTACGCGATGCGCTGGCCGGCTTCGCCGATCCAAATATCGTGCTGATCGCCGCCCTGTTTGTCATCGGCGAGGGGCTGGTACGCACGGGCGTCGCCCAGAAGCTGGGGGATCTGCTGATCGAGCGGGCCGGACGCAACGAGGCGCGGTTAACGGTGCTGCTGATGCTCAGCGTTGCCACCATTGGATCGGTGATGAGTTCGACCGGTGTGGTCGCCATCTTCATCCCCATCGTATTGCGGGTGGCACGCAATGCCGGCATCGCACCCGCCCGGCTGATGATGCCATTGAGCGTCGCGGCACTGATCAGCGGCATGATGACCTTGGTGGCCACCGCCCCCAACCTTGTGGTGCATGGTGAACTGGTGCGCGAAGGCCATGCTGGATTCGGCTTCTTCGCGCTGACGCCTTTTGGCCTGCCGATCCTGCTGGTCGCCATCCTGTACATGCTGGTGGCCCGGCGTTGGCTGGATGCCACACCCCCGGACACCACCGCCACAGGTCGGCCCCATCTGGCGCAATGGGTCCACGAATATGCGCTGGCGGAACGGGAATACCGGCTACGGGTGGACGCCAGTTCCCCCCTGGTCGGCCGGCCTTTGCAGGCGCTGGATTTACGGGCCACCGCCGGGGTGAATATCGTGGCGGTAGAGAGGGGCGAGGGGCTGGCCCGGGAACTGATCAAGCCACATGCCGGCACTGTGCTGGCCGCTGGGGACGTGCTGTTCCTGGACGTGTTCCGCCCGGCGGTGGATATGGATGATCTGACTGAACGGTTCGCCCTGGAGCCACTATTGCTGCCCGGCGTTTATTTCGCCGACCGTTCGCAGGAAATTGGCATGGCAGAGGTAATGGTGCCTGCCACCTCCAACCTGATCGACAAGACAGTGGTACAGGCGGCCTTTCGCAGCCGATACAGCCTTGCCGTCATTGGCTTGAAACGGGGGCGCAAACCGGTGGATGAGAGTATTCTGGATACCAAAATGAAAACCGGTGACACGCTGCTGGTGGTGGGCCCCTGGAAAGCCATTGCCAAGCTGTCGGCAGAAAAGGCCGATCTGGTGGTGATGAACCTGCCGGTGGAATTCGATGATGTCGCCCCCGCCGCGCGCCGCGCGCCGCTTGCTCTACTGTCGCTGGCCGTCACCATTGTGCTGATGGTGGGGGGCTTCGTGCCCAATGTACTGGCGGCCTTGATCGGTTGCCTTCTGATGGGTCTGTTCCGTTGCATCGACATGAATGGGGCCTACCGGGCGATCCACTGGCAAAGCTTGGTGCTGATTGTCGGGATGCTCCCCTTCTCCCTGGCTTTGCAGAAGACGGGGGGCATCACCCTGGCAGCAGAGGGGTTTCTGGCACTGACCGGCGGTGCCGACCCAAGACTGGTGCTGGCCGGCCTGTTCGCCGTGACGGCCGTGTTGGGCTTGTTTATCTCCAACACCGCTACCTCCGTGTTGATGGCACCCATCGCCCTGGCGGTGGCGCATAATTTGGGACTGTCCCCCATACCCTTTGCCATGATCGTGGCACTGGGCGCCTCGACCGCCTTCATGACGCCAGTATCGTCCCCCGTGAACACGCTGGTGGTCGGCCCTGGCAATTACCGCTTTATGGATTTTGTGCGGATCGGGGTGCCGCTGGCATTGCTGACCATGTTGATCAGCGTCGTACTGGTGCCGCTGCTGCTTCCCTTCTAGGACGGATCGCCCGAAGACAGAACCGCCTTTGGACGAGACGCCACTTGCCGGCAAACTCATCTGGAGCCTGTTTGCGATGATCGCAAACAGGCTCTCCGAACGGCTTACGGTAAAACGAAAGCCTTACTAAGCCAGTGCCGCCTGATAAGCGTCCGGTTTGAAACCGACCAGCAGTTTGCCATCGATATCCAGCACCGGCCGTTTGATCATGGAGGGCTGCTCAAGCATCAAGGCGATGGCCTTGTCCTTGTCCAACCCCTCACGTGCGGCCTCAGGCAACTTGCGGAAGGTGGTGCCGGCGCGGTTCAACAGAATCTCCCAACCCAGGGACGCCACCCAACCTTCCAGCGTCGCACGATCAATGCCTGCCGCCTTATAATCATGAAAGGCGTGTTCGACACCGTTGCTTTCCAGCCAGCTACGGGCCTTCTTCATCGTGTCGCAATTCTTGATTCCATAGATGGTGACGCGGCGGCTCATATCCCGGCTGGCTCCTTGTTGCAGGCCCCCGTCAACGGGGCCGGTTCATGCCCACGTCGTAACAGCTCACTCCTTCCTGTCAACTGACGGTGCGGCTTGGATGAACAGCGGGGGATGGGGTGAGCGGTGTCGATGCCGCCCCCCCCTCTTCACTCCGCTATAGTTTCATGGCGTAACTGCTGCGGCCAACACACTTGCCAACGGCATGGTGGGGCGGCCAATCAGGTGGCTCAACGTATGACTGTCATCAAACAGGCCACCTTGTGCCGCCCCGGTATCAGACGCGGCCAGCATATCGGCCAGCGATTCCGGCAACCCGACCTTCACGAGCAGCGCCCGGAAATCCGCTTCCGGCAGGTTCTGATAGGATACCGGCTTGCCGGCCACCGTCGACAGGGTGGCCGCCCAATCGGCCAAGGTAAAGGGCTGGTCACCCGCCAGTTCGTAGATCTTGCCGCTATGGGCCACGCCCTCGGCGACCACCCGGGCGGCCGCCTCGGCATAGTCGGCACGG
Organism: Azospirillum sp. RU38E; assembly: GCA_943370215.1. Lineage (GTDB taxonomy): Bacteria > Pseudomonadota > Alphaproteobacteria > Azospirillales > Azospirillaceae > Niveispirillum. Next base: position 89,782 of record CALRQC020000016.1, on the reverse strand, counting down.
GCGGCTGCGGCGATCCTGCCCTCCCCGGCAGCGCCGAACAGGGCGCCATGCGCCAGGGCGGAAGGGATGAAGCCGTTATAATTCTCTGTATACCAGCCATTGCGCAGCAGCACAAAACCCAGACCGGAAGCCCGCAGATATGCCTCCGTCGCCACATGCTCCGCCTTCAGTGGCAGGGGAGAGGCATCGCCGTGCAGCAGGCTGGTATAGGCCAGCAGCCGCACCCCGGCCGCCACCGCCGCATCAATGACATTGCGGTGCTGCGCCAAGCGCCCCCCCACCTCGGAAGAGGAAATCAGCAGCACCCGGTCGATCCCGGCAAAGGCCGTCGCCAGCGTTTCCGGTTGGTTATAGTCAGCGACCCGTACTTCCACGCCAGCGGCAGCCAGATCGTCGGCCTTGGCCGGGTCGCGCACGGCGACAACAATATCGCTCGCCGCCACAAAGGTCCGCAGCGACTGAACAACCAGCCGGCCCAACTGGCCCGTAGCGCCGGTAACAAGAATGCGTGCATTGCTCATGATGGAACCGCCTCTATGGTCTCTATTAAGGGATTGGTCTATATTAGAGACCATATCGCAAACCCGGAAGGAGGCAGCTTTCCATGCCCAGGTTACAAAAAGGGAACCTTGTCCTGATGGGGGATGCCAAGGCGGACACCGCCATTGCGCGCTGGGAAAAGCTGGGCTTTTCCCTGGCTGACTGCCCGGTCCGCGATGTGCTGGACCAGATCGGCGATAAATGGACCAGCCTGATCCTGTTGACCCTGGCCGATGGTCCGCAACGTTTCAGCCAACTGCATCGCTGCGTGCCGGATATTTCCAAGCGGATGCTAACCCAGTCGCTGCGCAATCTGGAGCGCGATGGGTTGCTGATCCGGCAGGTCTTTCCTACCAAACCACCCTCCGTGGAATATCGCCTTTCCCCCTTGGGGTGCGGCATCCTGGCCCCGCTGGGGGCGCTGGTGGGCTGGGCAGAGGCGCATCACGACGCTATACGGCAGGCCCGTCGTGATTTCGACGCCAGAGAGGCCGACCTGCTGGCATGAAAAGGGCCGGGCCCTCCCCTTCCAGAGAAGACCCGGCCCTTGACCATCACCTGGCAACGATCAGTTGATGAAGCGGAACACCTGCGCCGCCGCACGACGCACCTTCTTCAGGTTCACCAGCCAATCGCCAGCAGCATCCCGATAACCCAGCGGCAGGATCACGGCCGAACGCAGGCCCATTGCCCGCAAGCCCAGAATTTCATCCAGAGCAACCGGATCGAAACCTTCCATCGGGGTACAGTCCACCCCTTCAAACGCGGCAGCCGTCATGGCCAGCCCCAGTGCAATATAGGCCTGACGGGCGGCATGTTGGAAATTCACCTCCGGGTCGCGCTGCGGATAGGTGTTGAGCAACATCTGGCGGTAGTTTTCCCAGCCTTCATTGACGAAGCCGCGTTCCCGGTTCACCAGATCAAACATACCGTTGATGCGTTCGGCAGTGTAATTGTCCCAGGCGGCGAAGACCAGCAGATGGGAACCATCGGTAATCGGGCTCTGTCCCCAGGCAATCGCCTTAATTTTCTCCCGGATTTCCTTGTTGGTCACCACCAGCACTTCGAACTGCTGCAGCCCGCTGGAAGTGGGGGTAAGGCGGATTGCCTCCAAAATCCGGTCCAGCTTGTCCTGCGGCACAGCCTTGGACGGGTCCATCTTCTTGGTGGCGTAGCGCCAATTCAGCTTTTCAATAAGCAAGATCGCCTCTTCATATTGGCATCGGGGGGCACGCCCCCCGGTATATGTCATTGGAAATGGAGATGATAAGGCGGCGGAAGGCCCGTCCCCTTGGTGGACATAGATGCGGTCCAGCCCCAAAGGCCCGTAGCGGAATTCACCCTATCACCCCTACAAACAGCATAATCGCATAAAATTAGAGGGAGGTCTGTGTCAGATATCACTCTGTTCAGAGGACCATTCTCTTTGGCAATCACATTGCACCTGCACCCCACAACCAAAAAAATACATGTAAGAGCCAGTCAAATATCTCGAAACATAATATTAAAAATACACAAACTGATTTCACGGCGATTTTTTCACAAACACACCATTATGACCATCATGATATAAAAATATATGGGAAAATATCGCATTAGTTTCATTGGTATTTTTTATTACTATGGAATAATTGCTCAAAATTTACTGTCAATCAATGCTCATATATCTATCAAATTTATGAAATCAATTCGTATATGGAATATCAAAAAACTTCCGGATTCTGGATTGACTCTTATGGTTTATAGGAAGATATAAATCTTCGCGTACCGGTCGCATAAATCATAGATCCCAAAATATCCCCACCTTGCGTTAAGGAGATCGAAATGAGCACCGTTATCGATATCGTTGTCGTTCTGGATACGAAGGCCGTCCTCTCAAGCTATGGAACGGGTGGCACTTCCACCGCCCCGAAATGGATCGGGCATAATTATGCCTATATGATTGCGCAGAGTGCCTTTGTGCGCAGCGGTCAGGCCACCGGTGACCTGTCGGTCAATGCCGAGGTGGGTGACGTGATCCGCTGGCGTCTGCTGTCTCTGACCGGCGATGCTGATCAGGCGGCTGAAATCTATGACATTTCCCGTTATTCGGGCGTTCAGGTGACCGCAACGCCGCAGGCGCTTCTGGCGCATCCACTGGTACCGGAACCGATCCTGGTTGACGGGAAGAACACCACCCCGCCCACCTATAACGCTGTGAAGCAGGACGACTATTATCTCCAAGCCACGATCGTGGAATCTGGTACGGAGAATTACAGTGTCTACTTCTACATCACTGAACGTCAGGGCAGCACGCTGGTCTTGAAAGGCTATTACGCCTGGGATCCGCAGATCGTTGTTTCTTAATTGGAAACCCCTCCCGGCATCAATGTATGATGCCGGGAGGGCACCTTTATGGCGCTGCCCCCCGGAGGTGCGAGATGAATGGCATCGATCTGATTATGACGGTCGATATCCCGCATATCCTGGCGCAATGTCAGGAACTGAGCCAGAACCATCAGCGGCCGCTGCCCGTTCCCGATGGGGCCTGCTTCGCGATTGGACAACAGGCGGTTGTCCGGACCGGGCAAGCCAGTGGGCGGTTGCAACTTGCCGTATCACCCGGGGTCAGGAAACCCCCGGTCACCCTTTTGCGCTGGCACCTGATCACGCTGGGAGACGCGAAGAACCATGCTGCCCGGCTTTATGCCGTGAATATGCAAGGAGTGAGGCACGCCTTGCCCGCGCGTGCGCAGATGCGGACGGCGATGGTTCCGGTACCCGTTCTGGAGGAAGGGCGCAATGCTGCACCCCCAGAATATACGCCCGGCCAGGTGCTTGATTATGTTCTGGAAACAGAGGTTCCGTTCACCCGCCGAGCTGGGTTCTCCCTCTGTTTTACCATTGTCCGGATCGACCCGGCCACCAATAGCGCAGCCGTGACCGGCCATTTCCATTGGGAGGCGACAATCAGCTTTGCGTCATCGGTGTAACGCTGATTCAGCTTTACCCACGCGTTTTGGGAAAGCCGGGGCTGAAGAGGATCTCTCTTCAGCCCCTTGTACTTACGCTTTCTTCACAAACTCGGACTTCAGGTTCATGGCCCCGATGCCGTCGATCTTGCAGGCGATGTTATGGCCGTTGGCACCGTCGGTCAGGCGGATGCCCTTTACCTTGGTGCCCCCCTTGACCACCAGGGATGAGCCTTTGACCTTCAAGTCCTTGATGACGGTGACCGTGTCACCATCGGCCAGCACATTGCCATTGGCGTCCCGGATCACGCCATCCGTCGTTTCTTCCGCGCCGGCGTCCTCCGGGTTCCATTCATGACCGCATTCCGGGCACATCCACAGGCTGCCATCCTGATAGACATGTTCGGACGAACAGGCGGGGCAGGTCAGTTGATCGGTCAAAAAAGTTACTCCCACTCAATGGTGCCCGGGGGCTTGCTGGTGATGTCATAGGTGACGCGGTTGATGCCGCGCACCTCGTTGATGATGCGGGTGGCGACGCGACCCAGGAAGCCATGGTCGAACGGATAATAATCCGCTGTCATACCGTCCACCGAAGTCACGGCGCGCAGCGCACAGGCGTAATCATAGGTGCGGCCATCGCCCATCACCCCCACCGTGCGCACCGGCAGCAGCACGGCAAAGGCCTGCCAGATGGCATCATAGAGGCCGGCATTGCGGATTTCTTCCAGATAGACCGTGTCCGCCTTGCGCAGGATTTCCAGCTTCTCCCGCGTGATCTCACCGGGGATGCGGATCGCCAAGCCAGGCCCTGGGAACGGGTGACGGCCGACGAAGCTGTGCGGCAGACCCAGTTCGCGGCCCAGTGCGCGCACCTCGTCCTTGAAGAGTTCGCGCAGCGGCTCCACCAGTTTCAATTTCATACGGTCGGGCAGACCGCCGACATTATGGTGTGACTTGATGGTCACCGACGGGCCACCGGTGAAGGAAACGCTTTCGATCACATCCGGGTAGAGCGTGCCCTGGGCCAGGAACTCCGCCCCGCCGATCTTGGCAGCCTCGGCGTCGAACACCTCAATGAACAGGCGGCCGATGATCTTGCGCTTCTGTTCCGGGTCGGAAACGCCTTCCAACTGCCCCAGGAACATCTCCGACGCATCCACATGCACCAGCGGGATGTTATAATGGTCGCGGAACAGGGTGACCACCTGATCAGCCTCACCCGCGCGCATCAGGCCAGTATCCACGAAGATGCAGGTCAACTGGGTGCCGATCGCCTCATGGATCAGCACGGCGGCAACGGAGCTGTCCACACCGCCGGACAGGCCGCAGATCACCTTGGAGGAACCCACTTGTTCGCGGATGCGGGCCACGGCTTCGGCGCGGAAGGCCGCCATGGTCCAGTCGCCCTTCAGGCCCGCCACCTTGAACAGGAAATTGCGGATCAGCGCATCGCCATGCGGGGTGTGCACCACTTCGGGGTGGAACTGCACGGCATAGAAGCGCCGGGTATCGTCAGCGATGATGGCATAGGGGGCGCCTTCCGACGTGGCGACGATGCGGAACCCTTCCGGCAGCTTCGTCACCCGGTCGCCATGGCTCATCCAGACCTGTTCGCGGGCACCGACCTGCCATACCCCTTCAAACAGGGCGCAATCTTCCTTCACATCCACGAAGGCGCGGCCAAATTCGCGGGTGTCACCCGGTTCCACCTTGCCGCCCAACTGCTCGCACATGGTCTGCTGACCATAGCAGATGCCGAACACCGGCACGCCCAGCGTCCACACGGCTTCGGGGGCGCGGGGGCTGCCGGCTTCCGTCACGCTGGCAGGTCCCCCGGACAGGATGATGGCGCGGGGGGCGAAGGCGCGGATACGCTCTTCCCCAGCGCTGAACGGGATGATTTCGCAATAGATGCCGGCTTCGCGCACGCGCCGGGCGATCAACTGCGTCACCTGCGATCCGAAATCCAGGATCAGGACGCGGTCGGGATGGGCGGCGATGTCGGGGGTGGCGGCGGCCATGGCGCATATTCCTGGCTGGTGTCGGAAAATGCGCCGCACCCTAACCGAGGGGGCGGGGTGCGACAAGCAGACGCCAAGCAGGGCAGCCCCCGCTTCAGGGCCCTTACTCCTTGGTGCTGATGGCCGTATAAGCGGGGGGTTTGCTGAGGGTGATGCCGGGATTCTCCCGCCGCAGCTTCTTGTCATTGGGGATCAGCACCCGACCGTCCTTGTCGGCCTTGATGACCCGGCTGCCGGACGGCCCCGCCAGCGTGGCGGTGCAATCCACCCCGCAGAAGACCCGCAATGTCTGGGCCGAGGGCGCCACGAAGGACAGCATCCCCGCTTCCTTGCCGATCAGCTTGTCGAACTGGGCAAAGGCCGCCTGCACATCGGCGTAACTGAAATGGCTGCCGTCGCCCGGCAGCTTCATGCCCACCTGCACACGGATGGCATAGTTCTTTTCCGACTGGTTGAACTGGACCAGCGTGCTGGTCTTCAACCATTCCGGCTTATAGGGAAGCTGGAAGGCATTGTCGGCATCGACCGGAATATCCTGCACCCCGTCCGGGCTGGCGATGCTGATCGTCACCGGCAGATTGAGCTGTTTGCCATCTTCGGCCCGGATGGAGGTGCGCAGCGACAGCCGATCCCGTTCCTTCAGGGAATAGAACTTGTCCAACTGATCGAACAATTCCTTGTACGGCACCTGATGCACCGCCGGCTGGGCGATGGCAGGGCCGGCCAGCAGCGGTAACGCCAGGACCAGGGCGGCCAGCGGAAGGTTCCTCATCGCCTTATCCTCCATGGATGATGTCACGTGACAGGGGCCAGCGGTTCCACCCGCACCTGCCCGCCTTCCGCCACCAGGACGCTGGCATCCGGCACCTCCGTCCAATGGCCGGGATCTTCATCCAGCGGTTCGGAAAGGACCAGCACCGAATCCCGTCCCCTTCCGTCCAGGCAGAGCTTGCCATCCTGGCAGCCTTCCACATGGCCTTGTGTCCAGTACAGGCTGGGGGAATGTTTGTCGCTGGACCAGCGCACGGCATAAAGCCGCCGGCCATCGCTGGCCGCCGCCGTCATGCGGAACGGTTCTTCCACCCCTTCGGCCCGCATCAGGCCCAGAATCTGGGAGATGGTGCGGGCAAAGGCGCCGGCCGGGTCTTCCATCAAGCCATTGCCCAGGGCCAGAAAGAAGAACGCCTCGCTATCCGTCGATCCTTCGCGGAACCGGTAAAGATCGCGGCGGATCAGCCCTTCCACATCCTGGCGCACCTGGGGCCAGCCACCGATCTGGCCATTATGCATGAACAGCCAGTCGCCATAACGGAACGGGTGGCAATTCAGCCGCGAGGTGGCGGTACCGGTCGACGCCCGCACATGGGCAAAGAACAGCGGCGAGCGAATCTGCTCCGCCAGGGATCGCAGATTGGCATCCGACCAGGCGGGCATCGTATCCCGGTAGAGGCCCGGCCGGCTAAGATCGCCATACCAGCCCAGGCCGAACCCGTCGCCATTGATGGAAACGACACTGCGCTGGGCGTGCAGCGACTGGCGGATCAGGGAATTGCGGGGCTGGAACAGCAATGTATCCATGGAAATCGGCACGCCCGCATAGGCTAACCAGCGACACATGAAAAGGGGACTCCAAAAGCCAACGGGCAACAGACTGGCCGGTTCTTGTGGCGGAACAAGGGCGGATACCGGCAGGGCAGCGCATGGGGGGTACCCCCTCAGCCGATGGACCCACAGCCCCCACGCACCCGTTTCAACAACATCCCGCCGCTGCGCACAGCAGGCATGGCGGGCCAACAACCGGTCTGGAGGACCACCATGAGCAAGGAAAACATCAAGGGCAAGCTCAACGAGGCGAAGGGCGAGATCAAGCAGGCCGTGGGCCGCGCCACCGATAATCCGCGTCTGGAAAATGAAGGCACCGCCGACAAGGTGAAGGGCAAGGCCCAGCAGGTGGCCGGCCATGTCAAGGATGCCGTCCGCGATATCACCCGCTGAGCCACCAGGGGCCGGACCGATCATGCGCGAGACCATGACAGGTGCGGCCCGTGACCTGAGCAGTGCCGGCCCGTCGGACGTCTCCCCCACGTCCGGCGGGCCGGTAGGGTTGCTGCGCCCTGGCGAGACCTGTTGGCGGCTGGAACGGGCCGACCGGCTGGGCGTGATGATCGACGCGCAGGATTATTTCCGCAGCTTGAAACAGGCATTGCTGGGCGCGCGGCATCAGGTGCTGCTGATCGCCTGGGATTTTGATACCCGAATCCGGCTGGAACCCGACCAGGACCGGCCAAGCCCCGCCAAAGCCCCGGATAAGCTGGGCCGTTTCCTGGCTTGGCTGATCCGTCGCAAACCGGGGCTGCAGGTCCATGTGCTGAAATGGCGGTTCAGTGGTCTCTGGGGTCTGATGCGGGGCATGACACCGCTCTGGGTCTTGAACCTGATGAGCGACCGGCGGCTGCATTACCGGGTGGCGTCTGACCATCCGCTGGGCGCCTGTCATCATCAGAAAATCGTCGTCATTGATGACCGCATCGCCTTTTGCGGCGGCATTGATGTGACGGCGGAGCGCTGGGACACGCGCGGCCATCTGGATGATGATCCGCGCCGCCGGGGCCCCGGCCCCAAACATTACGCGCCTTATCATGACATGAGTGCCGCGGTGGATGGTGCCGCCGCCCGCGCGCTGGGCGATCTGGCCCGCCAGCGCTGGTTCCACGCCACCGGTGAACGGCTGCCGGCACCGCCGCCAGCCACAGCCGATGACCCGGACCCCTGGCCCCCCGGCCTGCTGCCCTTGTTGCGCCGCCCCCTGGTCGGCATCGCCCGCACCCAGCCCGCCTTCAACGGACAGGAAGAGGCGCATGAGGTGGAACGGCTTTGGCTGGAGGCCATCCATGCGGCCCGGCACTACATCTATATCGAGGCGCAATATGTCGCCTGCCGCCGCATCGGCCAGGCCCTGCTGGAACGGCTGGAGCAGCCGGACGGGCCGGAGATTGTCATCATCAACCCCACCATCGCCAATGGCTGGCTGGAGGAAGCCGCCATGGGCCGCGCGCGTGACCATATCCTGGGGGCGCTCTGCGCTGCCGACCCGGAAGGGGAGCGATTCGCCTGCTATGCGCCGGTGACGCCCAAGGGCGTGCGCATCTATGTCCACGCCAAGCTGCTGATCGTGGATGACAAGGTGCTGCGCATCGGCTCCTCCAACATGAATAACCGCTCCATGGGGGTGGATACGGAATGCGATCTGGCCGTCGCCCTGGGCGACGGGCCGGCGGATCAGGAGGGACGCAGCCGGCTGCGCGACATGCGCGACGGGCTGATCGCCGAACATCTGGGCATCTCCGTCCCGCTGGCCACGCGAACGATTGGCGAAAAAGGCGGCATGATCGCCGCCATTGAGGCCCTGCGGCGCACCGACGGAAAGAGACTGGTTCCCATCCTGTGCCAGGAGGTGACCGCAGCAGAAACCTTCCTGGTGGAGCAGGAATTGCTGGATCCGGAGCGGCCGCGCTACCCGTTCCAGTCCTTCTTCCACCGGCTGGACTGGCGCTGGGCCCGCCGCCGCAAGGCCCGCCGGCTGCGGCGGGAAGCGTTGCCGGCCAAATGATATAAACTTCATCCATGTTTTCACGGTCTGCCACACCGTTGTAACGCGCAAGGGTGCCGCGATTTACAGTTTGGTGGGGCTGGGGTTATGGTGCGCCCGCCTTCGTGAAGGTTTGGCGACATTGTTTCGCGGTGGCGCCGCTCACCCCTCCCCTTTCACCCAATGACGGGCAGCACGACATGAAGCTGATCGCCGGTAACAGCAATCAGCCCTTGGCTGAAGCCATTTCCCAGTGCCTTGAGGTTCCGCTGACCAAGGCCACCATCCGGCGCTTTGCCGATAACGAGATCTTCGTTGAGATCAACGAGAATGTCCGCGGTGAGGATGTTTTCGTGGTCCAGTCGACCTCGGCCCCGGCGAACGACCATCTGATGGAATTGCTGGTCACGATCGACGCGCTGCGCCGTGGCTCCGCCCGCCGTATCACGGCGGTGCTGCCCTATTACGGCTATGCCCGTCAGGACCGCAAGACCGGCCCCCGCACGCCGATTTCCGCCAAACTGGTGGCCAATCTGGTGACGACCGCCGGTGCCAACCGCGTGCTGACGCTGGACCTCCATGCCGGCCAGATCCAGGGCTTCTTCGATATCCCGCTGGATAATCTGGTGGCTGGTGGCGTGTTCACCAAGGACATCCAGGACAGCATTCAGGGCGGCAACCTGATGGTTGTTTCCCCCGACGTGGGTGGTGTGGTGCGCGCCCGCGCCATTGCCAGCCGTCTGAATGCCGATCTGGCCATCATCGACAAGCGCCGCGAACGCGCCGGCGTCTCGGAAGTGATGAATGTCATCGGTGACGTCAACGGCCGTGACTGCATCCTGATCGACGATATCGTCGACAGCGCCGGCACGCTGTGCAATGCCGCCGTGGCGCTGAAGGCCCGTGGTGCCACCTCTGTGCGCGCCTATGTCACCCATGGCGTGCTGTCCGGCGGTGCGGTTGACCGCGTTGCCAAGTCCCCGCTGGATGAGCTGGTGACCACTGACAGCATCGTGGCCACGGAAGCCGTGCGCAATGCGCCCAATATCCGCCAGCTTTCCATTGCCCGCCTGATGGCCGACGCCATCGAGCGGATCAGCAATGAACGCTCGGTGTCCAGCCTGTTCGACTGATGCCAATCGCCCTTGATCGTAACCGATCAAGGGCGATTTCGCGTTCCCTCAAGCGCCGGGCGGCGGCATCCGCCGCCTTGGCTTCCGGCACCACGCGGTGCCGGGCTGGCGGTCGCCAGCCTCCAACCTGGCTAAAGGTCAACCTTTAGCCAGGTTGGTATGATCGGACGGCCGGTAGCGGTTAAAGAAAGGGGCGGCAGGCCGATATGGCTTGCCGCCCCTTTTTGTTCAGGGCCACCTTTCCAATCAGTGGCTCTTTTCCCCGGACTGGACGATCACCCCATACCAGCCGAGCCCACGATAAGTCTCGTAGCCCGGTGTCAGGGCGAATCCGACCAGACGGCCATACTTGTCGACATAGTGGCCCATCGGTTTGCCACCGGTTTCCAGCGGGAATGTCTCCGTCAACTGGCCTCGGCCATCGGAGGAAGCAATGACGCGGCCCGCAGCGTCCACCAACAGGCAGCGCGTATGGGCTTCCTCGCTGCGGTCCAGCCGCACACCGGCGGTCACGGCACGGGCCTGCGGTTCCCAGTCGAAGAAAATACCCATGGCGCCGATGACATCGCCATCCACTGCACCGTCACGGCGCACGGCGGTGGAATAGGTCGCCACCGTGCGGCCATCCAGGGCCGGGTTGGTGGTGACATCGACAACGGCAAAATCCGCGCCGTCCTTGGTAGCCAGGGCCTGCCGGAACCAGGGTTCGTTGGCAACATTGGTGCCGATGGCATGGGGGAAACGGCGGGGCCGGCCGGTGGCAATCACCCGCCCGCTGCGGTCAGCCACCCACAAATCCAGATAGACCGTGTAGCTGTCCAGAATCACCCCCAGGCGGGAACTGGCGAAAGCTGTCGCGTCGGGCGTCGGGACGGCGATGCAATCCACCACCGCCTTGTCGGTGGCCCACCAGCGAACATCGCAGGAGCGTTCGTAAAGATTGCGATCGATGATTTCGATCATGTTCAGCGCCAGATCGGCCAGGCGCTGGCCCCGGAAGCGAACCATCAGGTCTTCGCCCACAGTGGCCATACGGTCCACCAACTGGCCGATCTCGCTCCGCAGTTCACTGGCGACCACGCTCACCTGCCGGGAGATGGAATTCACCTCGTTGGCCACCACGGCAAAGCCACGCCCGGCATCACCGGCCCGGCCCGCTTCGATCAGCGCGTTGAAGGCCAGCATCTTGGTTGTACGGTTGATATCTTCGATGGCGGAAACCTTCTGGCTCGCCACATCCAGCACGTTCCTCGTCAGATCAATAAGGCTGTTATCCATGAGCCGCCTCTTATGTGCACCGCAACAACGTGTTTTTCCAAAAAGCAAAAACCGTGCCTGTTACGGGCTACCCGTTAACCCGTTGACAAGATTTGACATTAAATAAATGACCGGACGATAGATAATTTCGCATATGCCGCATGAAACAGCAGGAAATAGCTTACTGCCTTGTAATTAAGCTGTCTTAAATGAAACAAAGTCCGAACATCGCCGTATCCGGCCAGAACATGGGCCGCGCAGGTGGCTGACAGCGGTTCTAACCCTTATACACGTTGATGTATGCCGCTTGGCTTGGCTCTGCGCGCAGCAAAAAGGGCGGTGCCAATGGCACCGCCCTGTTCACAACTGACCAAAAAACAGGCTGATCGGATCAGCGGCAGTAGGGGGGCAGCGGCTGCGCACCGGCGGCCTGTTCCATCACACCCGCCACCCGCAGCAGCGTCACCTCGTCAAACGGGCGACCCAGGATCTGCAGACCCAGCGGCAACCCGTCCGCGGCCAGCCCGGCCGGCACGGAGATACCCGGCAGCCCGGCCAGGCTGGCCGGTACCGTGAACACGTCGTTCAGGTACATGGAAATCGGGTCATCCTGCTTTTCGCCGATGGCAAAGGCCGTGCTGGGGGCCGTCGGCGTCAGGATCACGTCGCACTGCTCGTAAGCCTTGGCGAAATCCTCGGCAATGCGGGCGCGGACCTTCTGCGCCTTCAGGTAATAGGCGTCGTAATAGCCGGCCGAGAGCACATAAGTGCCGATCATGATCCGGCGGCGCACTTCCTTGCCGAAGCCTTCACCGCGCGTATTCTCGTACATCTCCTGCAGATCCTTGCCCTCGACGCGCAGGCCGAAGCGCACGCCGTCATAACGGGCGAGGTTGGAGGAGCATTCCGCCGGGGCCACCACGTAATAAGTGGCCAGCGCATACTTGGTGTGCGGCAGGCTGATTTCCACCGGCACCGCGCCGGCCGCTTTCAGCCATTCAATGCCCTGCTGCCAGACGCGTTCAATCTCCGCCGGCATCCCCTCCACCCGGTATTCCTTGGGAATACCGACGCGCAGGCCACGGATGTCGCCGGTCAGCGCTGCCTGGAAATCAGGCACCGGCATATCGACGGACGTGCTGTCCTTGGGGTCAAATCCGGCCATGCTCTGCAGCATGATGGCGGCATCGCGCACCGTGCGGGTCATCGGGCCGGCCTGATCCAGCGAGCTGGCAAAGGCAATGGTGCCCCAGCGGGAGCAGCGGCCATAGGTGGGCTTCAGCCCGACAATGCCGGTGAAGCTGGCCGGCTGGCGGATGGAACCGCCGGTATCCGTGCCGGTGGCGGCAATGGCGAAACGGCCGGAAACGGAGGCCGCCGACCCGCCAGACGAGCCACCGGGGACCAGCTTGCGTTCCGCTGCGGCCGGGTCTTTCCCGGTCCAGGGGTTCAGCACCGGGCCGTAATAGCTGGTGATATTGGCCGAACCCATGGCGAATTCGTCCAGGTTCAGCTTGCCCAGCATCACCGCACCATCGCGGAACAGATTCGCGGTGATGCTGCTTTCATAAGCCGGCTTGAAGCCGTCCAGGATATGGCTGGCCGCCGTGGTCAGCACACCCTTGGTGCAGAACAGATCCTTGATGCCCAGCGGCATCCCGTCCATCGGGCCGTTGGTGCCGGCGGCATAGCGCGCGTCGGATGCCTTGGCCTGGTCGAGCGCGATCTCCGGCGTCTCCGTGATGAAGGCGTTCAGCGGGCGGGCCGCCTCCACCGCCTTCACATAGGCCTCGGTCAGTTCGACCGCGGTGAATTCCTTCTTCTTCAGCCCGTCCAGGGCTTCCGACATGGAAAGATGGGTCAGATTGGTCATTATTCGACGACCTTGGGCACGGAGAAGAAATGTTCGGCGGCGTCGGTGGCGTTCAGCACCACGGCGTCGGGATAGCCCCCATCGGTCACCTGATCGGCCCGGCGGCGCAGGGTTTGGGCGGCAACGGAGGTCATCGGCTCAACACCGTTGGTGTCAACCTCGCCCAACTGCTCGACCCAGCCGAGCAGCTTGTTCAGTTCATCCGCCAGATGCGCCTGTTCCTCTTCCGGCACCTTGATGCGGGCGAGGTGGGCGATCTTTGCCACGGTCTTGGCGTCCAGGGTGGCCTTGTCCTGCGACATGGTGCTAAATCTCGTCATAGCTGCGGGCGTCTTGCCCCGGCCGCCCCCATCAGGAAACCGATGATGCGGGCGCGAAAGCGGTTTGGAAGCTAGCACCACGTCATGGCAATCCGCAACCTTGAGGAACTGAAACCCGCAATGCCCCGTCACGCACGGCTGATGGGGCTGGATATCGGGGAGAAGACCATTGGTCTGTCCGTCTGCGATCCGGGCTTCAGCGTCGCATCGCCCATCGGCACCGTCCGCCGCACCAAATTCACCCAGGATGTGCAGGAACTGGCCCGCGCCATGAAGGACCGCGACGTGCGCGGCCTGATCATCGGCCTGCCGGTCAATATGGACGGGACGGAGGGGCCGCGCTGCCAGTCGGTGCGGGAATTCGCCCGCCAGATCCTGATGCGCCCGCAAATGTTCGCCCAGGGCGAACCGGAAATCGCCTTCTGGGACGAACGGCTGTCCACCAGTGCGGTGGAGCGGATGATGATCGAATGGGACATGACCCGCAAAAGACGGGATGAGGTGGTGGACAAGATGGCCGCCGCCTACATCCTGCAAGGGGCGCTGGATTTCATGAAGCGGGCGGAGCAGGACGCGGCGGAGTCGGCAAGCGATCCTTTGGACGATCTGGATGAATAAGAAAAAGGGCGGTCCCAAGTGAGCCCGCCCCTTTTTATTCTATACCGTCACGCGCTTTTCATTACGCCGCGCGCGGCAGCCCGCCGGGGTCCAGCATCATGGTCAGCGCGGTGCTGCCGCGATCCATGGCTTCCAGGGTCAGGGAGAAGGCATCGGCGGGCGGCAGAGCGAAATCACAGACCACTTCGCCGCAATCAAACGTGACGCGGGCATCCAGCCGGCCGGCGATTCGCAGCATCCGGTGATTATCGCCCAGGCAGAACAGCATCATCCGGCCCATGCCGCGATTGCGGGCCAGCACCATGGCCCGGCGCACCATGGTGCTGCCAACGCCCTGGCCCTGCCAGTCGGGTTCAATGGTGATGGCCAGTTCAGCCCGTTCGCCACGCGACGGGTCGCGGCGCAGTTCCACAGCGGCGCGGACTTCACCACCGATCAAGGCGACCAGGATGGTGGCATGGGCCCAATCGATGCCATCCACATAGGCACGCACCGCATCATCCGACATGCCGCCCATGAATCGGGCCCGGCGATCCCCGCGCGGCAGGCGCAGCAGGTGGTCGGCGTAACGCCCGGCCTCAGCCGGGAGAAGGGTGCGGAAAACGGTCATGGCAGGAACATCCAACGTCATGAAAGGCAAAAGGTTAAAACCCGAACGCCCCATATGCTGACGCAACCATCCCCGCTGGTACCTGCCCACGCAAGGCGGCACCTGTTCTTGTGCGGTGCAATATAAACCTGTGACGCGATGATGCAATAAGGCCAAGCCTCCCCCAGCCATGCCGTTCCTGCATTGCGTCCGGCGTGCCGTGCGTTATCGTTAATATCAGTTCCCTCAGCGCCGGGCGGCGGCATCCGCCGCCTTGGCTCACGCGGGCACGAGCCCGCGGGCCAGCGGTCGCTGGCCGCCACAGGCCATGACCATGACCCGTGGCGTAACGGTTAATCCAAAGGCAGAACGATCATGAGCATCTGGGGCAAGGTCATCGGCGGTGCGGCGGGCTTCGCCATCGGCGGGCCGCTGGGTGGCTTGATCGGCGCCGTGGCGGGCCACGCCGTGGACGAGTTGCGCAGCGTGGAGCTGCCCGACGGCCCGGATGGCAAGCCCGACCAGACGCAAAGCATCGCCTTTACCGTCGGCGTCATCGTGCTGGGGGCCAAGATGGCCAAGGCCGATGGCGTGGTCTGCCGGATGGAGATCAACGCTTTCCGCGAAGTCTTCAAGGTACCGGAGGCGGAATTGCGCAATGTCGGCCGGCTGTTCGACATTGCCAAGCGCGACAGCGCCGGCTTTGAACCCTATGCACGGCAGTTGGCCGGCATGTTCAAGGACCGGCGCGCCGTGCTGGAAGAATTGCTGGGCGGCCTGTTCCATATCGCCGTTGCCGATGGCGTGGTGCATGAGGCCGAACTGACCTTCCTGCGCCGGGTGTCGGAGATTTTTGGCTTCCCGCCGGCGGAATTTGAGCAAATTCGCCGCATCCATGGCGGCACCGCCGCCGGCTATGGCGACCCGCTGGATGATCCCTATGCTGTGCTGGGCGTGCCGGCGGGGGCGGATTTCCCCACGGTGAAGGCAGCCTATCGCCAGTTAGCACGGGAGAACCACCCCGACCGGTTGCTGGCCGACGGAATGCCACAGGAATTCATCGATCTGGCCCAGGAAAAGATGTCAGCCATCAATGCCGCCTATGAACGGATCGAGAAGGCGGCGCGGGAAAGGGTTTAATCCCCTTCCCTGCCCCTGGCATTGCCAGTAGAACGGGGCCAGAAACCCGTTCCAGGAAGTCTTGTCCCCATGGCCCCCAATAACCCCGCCCTTGTCGGCCTTGCCGGCGCGTCTGTCCATATGGGCGCCACCGTGCTGTTCGAGAATATCGACGTCGCCGTCTCGCGGGGGGAGAAGATCTGTCTGGTCGGCCGCAATGGCAGCGGCAAGTCCACCCTGATGAAGGCGCTGGCCGGCATCATTGATGTCGACAAGGGCGAACGCTTCATCCAGCCCGGCGCACGGGTGGCCCATCTGGCGCAGGAACCGGATTTCACCGGCTTTGCCACGGTGGCCGACTTCGTGGCCGGCGGGCAAGAGGAGCCGGCCCTTTATCGTGTGGAAGCGGTGCTGGAAGCGCTGGACCTGCCGGGTGATCGGGCCTGCGCCACCCTGTCGGGCGGGGAATCGCGCCGGGCCGCACTCGCCCGCGCGCTGGTCGATCAGCCGGACGTGCTACTGCTGGACGAGCCGACCAACCATCTGGATATCCCCACCATCCTGTGGCTGGAAAAGGAACTACAGCAGTTCCGGGGTGCCTTGCTGCTGATCTCCCACGACCGTGCCTTCCTGGCCAACCTGTCCAAGCGCATCCTGTGGCTGGATCGCGGCGTGTTGCGCACCACCGAGCAATCTTTCTCCCAGTTCGAAGCCTGGCGGGATGAGATCTATCGGGAAGAGGAAGCGACGTACCACAAGCTGGACCGCAAGATTCAGGCAGAACTGAAATGGATGTGGGAAGGCGGCATCTCCGGCCGCCGCACCCGCAATATGGGCCGTGTGCGCCGGTTGCAGGGGATGCGCCAGGAACGCGCCGACCGGATCAAATCCCGTCAGGTCAATCTGGGTGTCGCGGAGGGTGATGTCTCGGGCAAACTGGTGATCGAGGCGGAAGCTATCTCCAAATCCTTCCATGCCAGCGCGGGGGAACGGGTGATCTGCCGTGATTTCTCCACCCGCATCCTGCGCGGGGACAAGGTGGGGCTGATCGGTCCCAACGGCGCCGGCAAATCCACCATCCTGAAAATGCTGACCGGTGAGCTGGCGCCCGACAGCGGCAATGTGAAGCTGGGCACCAACCTGCAGACCATCATTTTCGACCAGCGCCGCGCCCAGTTGGACCCCAATGCCACGCTGAAACAGGTGCTGCTGCCCGAAGGCGGGGATAATATCTGGGTCGGCGGCAAGCCGCGCCATATTGCAAGCTATATGAAGGACTTCCTGTTCGACCCCTCCATGATGGACCAGCCGGTGCGCGTGATGTCCGGTGGGGAGCGCAACCGGCTGCTGCTGGCCAAGCTGTTCGCCCAGCCCAGCAACCTGATGGTGCTGGACGAGCCGACCAACGACCTGGACATGGATACGCTGGACCTGCTGGAAGAGGTGCTGGCCGATTACGAAGGCACGCTGCTGCTGGTCAGCCACGACCGTGACTTCCTGGACCGGCTGGTCACCAGCACCATCGCTGTGGAAGGGGATGGCAATGTCGCCGAATATGCCGGCGGCTATAGCGATTACCTGACCCAGCGCAAGGAGCGGGAGCCGGAGACCGCCAAACCCACAGCATCCAAGCCCAGCACCCCCAGCCAGGCCGCCGCACCCAAGGCGAAGAAGAAGCTCTCCTTCAAGGAGAACCGGGAGCTGGAGGAACTGCCGGGCCGCATCGATATGCTGGAAAAGAAGATCAAGCAGTTGGCAACCAAGCTGGCCGACCCTGCCTTCTACAGCAAGGATGCCAAAGGCTTTGCCAAGGCGACCGACGATATCGGCACGGCCCAGGCCGAACTGGCCGCCGCCGAGGAGCGCTGGCTGGAGCTGGAAGCCCTGCGGGAAGAGCTGGAAGGGTAAGCGAAACGCTTATTGATCCTATAAGAAAGGCCGGGCACATCGCCCGGCCTTTTTCAAATAAACCGATCAATCCAGGAAGTAGCGATCCAGCGCCTTCAGATCGGCATCCAGCTCATAGACAATGGGCTTGCCGGTGGGGATTTCGAACTGGACGATCTCATCATCCCCCATACCGGACAGGTACTTCACCAGACCGCGCAGGGAGTTGCCATGGGCGGCCACCAGCACGCGCTTGCCGGCCTTCACCTGCGGGGCAATCACCTCGGTCCAATAGGGCACGACGCGGGCGACGCAATCCTTCAGGCTTTCGGTGCGCGGAAGCTGATCCTTGGAGAGGTCAGCGTAGCGCGCATCGCCATCAGGCAGACGCTCATCGCCTTCTTCCAGCACCGGCGGAGCGATGTCGTAGGAGCGGCGCCAAATCTTTACCTGATCCGCACCATGCTTGGCCGCCGTCTCCGTCTTGTTCAGACCCTGCAGGCCACCATAATGACGCTCGTTCAGGCGCCAGCTCTTATATTGTGGCACCCAAAGGCGATCCATGGCTTCCAATGCCAGATTGCTGGTCTTGATGGCGCGTTTCAGCACCGACGTGTGACAGCAATCAAAATCGAAGCCGGCCGCTTTCAGCTTTTCACCGGCCTGACGGGCTTCTTCCACACCCTGCGGTGACAGGTCCACATCGGTCCAGCCGGTGAACAGGTCCAGTTGGTTCCAGACGCTCTGGCCATGGCGGATCAGGACTAGCTTCGTCATCTCCCACTTCCTTCAAAAATGACCCGCCCCCCAGGGCCGGGTTGGCGAACATTGCGCGGCAAGCGCGGTCCTACCACAGCGGCCGGGACCATGCCAGCCGCAAGGGCTCAGCCTGCCGCCAGCAGCCAGTCCCGCAGCGGCTGCCAGAGTTTTTCCTTTGCCCCGCCGCTGACCACCATGCCGATATGGCCCAGTGGCGGATGCCAGGCGGTGGCACCGGGGATCGACCGGGCCAGCGCATCAGCAGCGGCCGGCGGCACGATGCGGTCACGCGCCGGCACCACCACCAGCGCCGGTTTGTGCCATCCCTCTGGCCGCACCGGCGCGCCGGCCACCAGCCATTCACCCCGCCCCGGCGTGTTGCTGCCGTACCAGTCACCCAGACATTCCCGCGCGATGGCGGCCGGCAGGGTGACGCCGTCATTCAGCCAATCTTCCAGCGCCACGAAATCATCGGCCGCATCGCTGGCCAGATCCATCTCGGCAAAGCGGCTGAATTTCTTCAGGGCCAGCAGCGGGTCCAGCGTGGCAAAGAAAAGCTGCACGGCATCGACCGGCAATTCCCCCAGCAGGTGCAGCGTCGGTTCAAAGGGCGGCAACAGGGTCGCCACCCGCCGCGCGCCCGCCGCATCATCGGCATGGAAATCCCACGGCGTGGCGAGTGCCACATAGGCCGACACCTGATCGGGCCAGCGCAAGGCCGCCGCCAGGGCCAGCAGCCCGCCCATGCAATAGCCGGCCAGCACCACCGGCCCGCCCACCTGGGCCACCACATGGTCCAGCGCCCGGCCCAGCCGGCCGGCGATGATATCGGTCAGGGTAAAGGGCCGCTCCAGCGCCCCCGGCTGACCCCATTCCAGCAGGAAGGGGCGCAACCCCTGCCCGGCCAGCCAGCGCAGCAGGCTTTTCCGGTGTGACAGGTCCAGAATATAGCCGCGATTGACCAGGGAGGGCACGAACAGCACCGGCCTTCCCTGCCCACCGAAATCCAGCAGCCGGGTCGCCCCTTCCCGCCAGATGGTGGGGGCATCTTCCACATCGCGCTGATAGGGGTGGCGGCGATAGCGTTCCAGCCCGCTCATGAAGCGGTCGATTCGCCGCCGCATCTCCCGGTCCAGCGCCGCCGGCAGCAAGGCCAGCGGGTCAGGGGGCGGGTTTGGCCCGGGGGCTGCGCCGGGGGCCTGGCTTCTTTCGCGCAACCGGGCGATCAGCGCCATCAGTTCCGCCGCCTGCGGGCGCAGGCTGGGATGCCAGGGCGGCGAGCTGTTGTTCAAGAGCGGCAATCCGGCCGCCGAGCTCAGCAAGATCGTCAGCCCCATCCCCAGATGCAGGCCCAGCGGGCGCGGCCCCTGCCGCAGGGGCCCGCTCCCCATTTCCCGGCTGTCGCGCACCCGTTCCCCCCTTGCTGGCCTCTGCTTTCGTCTCAGCCGTGCCGTTCGGCCACAGGCCGGCCATCATATCCGCCCAAGGATTGCGTTCGCCCTTGCCGCCACCGAAACCGGGCGGCATGGACAGGAACGGGTTCAGCATCAGGGCCGACTGGCCGACCGCCTGCATGGTGCGCGCCACGCTGTCCGCCATGGTGGGGTCGCTGCACAGCGCCGCCCATTGTTCCTGCCACAGGTCCAGGTATCGCCGGGCCAGATCGTCCAGCGATGGCGGTTCGGCCTCACGCATCGATGCCTCCTCTCCTTGTCCGCAGCATGGGCGGGAAACATACAATAACGCGCTTCCCCGGCTGATCTGAAACAATTGTTTCGCCTGGATCGTTGTGGCGTTGCGGAACGCTTGCGCTGCGACCGCGCAATGACGTACTCCTAGTGATAACAAATCGGTGTTCGAACGGGAGGGTGCGACGGCAAATGGCTGACAAAGAAGAGGCTAAGCCCGCGCCGGTGACGATCAAGAAGTACGCCAACCGCCGGCTGTACAACACCGCCACCAGCAGCTATGTCACGCTTGATCATCTGTGCCAGATGGTCAAGGACGGAACGGATTTCGTCGTCTATGACGCCAAGACGGGGGATGACATCACCCGCTCGGTGCTGACGCAGATCATCGTGGAAGAGGAATCGAAGGGCCAGAACCTGCTGCCCATCCCATTCCTGCGCCAGTTGATCAGCTTCTATGGCGACAATATGCAATGGCTGGTGCCACGCTATCTTGAACATTCCATGAAGTCCTTCACGGGCAATCAGGACAAGATGCGGGAATATTTCCAGACCACCTTCGGCAGCATTTTCCCGTTCGGCGGTTTTGAGGAGATGAGCAAGCAGAACATCGCCCTGTTCGAACGGGCGATGCGCATGTTCAGCCCCTTCAACGGCGAAGGTGGTGCGATGGATGCCAGCGGCACGCCGATGGCCGCCTCGGGCGACACGCCCAAGCCGAAGGCCGATGATAAATTTTCCGAACTGCAAAAGCGGCTGGATGAGCTGCAGAGCCAGATGGAAAGCCTGACCCGCCGCAAGGAATAGGTTTACGCTTGTTACCGGCGGGATTGCCTTGGCAATCCCGCCACCCCAGAAAAGCGGATCAACCGCCGAACCGGAGAACACCCGCCCCTGCCAGGGCGGGTGTTTTATTGTCGGGCTGTGACGAAATGGGGACATCTGCGCGACCCCCATTTCGTCACGGGATCAGCGGGCGGAACCATGCGTTGATGGGGCATGACATATCACCTGCCCATCGGCCGGCCCCGTCCGGCCCGACCGACCCGCCTCCTGCCGGAAGACAGGCTGGAGGGGGGCCCCATCCTTGACGCGGAATGGTGGGAAGACGAGCCCGCCGCCGTGATCGAGCCCTTGCCACCCCAACGCGCCCAGCGGCATCGCCCGCCGGATCGCGCCGGCCACCAACTGGCCTGCACAGCCTATCGTCAGGCGGCGCATTTCTACGGGTGATCATCCGATGAAAGCAAAAAAAGGCGGCAGCCCACCCGGACTGCCGCCTTTTCTATATCCGGCCCCCAAGGGGCGGCGAGTTACCCCGCCGCCACCTCCCGCGCCGACCGGCCCATCACCAGCCGGCGGATCAGCACATAGAAGACCGGGGTGAACAGCAGGCCGAAGAAGGTGACGCCCAGCATCCCGAAGAACACGGTGGTGCCCAGGCTCTGTCGCATCTCCGCCCCTGCCCCGGTGGCGATCATCAAGGGCAGCACGCCCAAGATGAAGGCAAAGGACGTCATCAGGATCGGCCGCAGACGCAGGCGGCAAGCCTCAATCACCGCGTCATAGCGGTCTTTGCCCTCCGCCTCCAACTGACGGGCGAACTCCACGATCAGGATGGCGTTCTTCGAGGCCAAGCCCACCAGCACCACAAAGCCGATCTGCGACAGGATGTTATTATCCATCCCCCGCATCATCAGCCCCGCCACCGCCGACAGCAGGCACATCGGCACGATCAGCAGGATGGTGAAGGGCAAGGACCAGCTTTCATACTGCGCCGCCAGCACCAGGAAGACGAAGAAGACGCAGAGCGGGAAGATATAGAGCGCAGAATTGCCGGCCATCTTTTCCTGATAGGACAGGTCGGTCCAGGTGGCGGCAAAGCCGGGCGGCAGGTTTTCCGCCGCCACCTTGTCCATCGCCTGGATGGCCGAACCGGAGCTGAAGCCCGGCAGCGTATTGCCCTGCAACTCCGCCGCCGGGAACAGGTTGTAGCGCAGCACCCGGTCAGGCCCGGTAACAAACCGGGCATCAATGAAGGAGCCCAGTTGCACCATGTCGCCCTTGCTGTTGCGGGTCTGCAACCGGCCGATCTGCTCCGGGTCCAGCCGATGCTGCCAATCCGCCTGCGCCACCACCTGGAAAGTGCGGCCGAACAGGTTGGTATCATTCACATAGGATGAGCCCAGATAGACCGAGAGGGTCTGGAACACCGCATTCATCGGCACATTCAGCATCTGCGCCTTCACCCGGTCGACATCCAGGTAAAGCTGCGGCGCCTTGGCGCTGAAGGGGGAGAAGACGCTGGACAGGCCCTGCACCTTGTTGCCGGCCATGGCCACCGCCCAGGTGGCGTCTTCCAGCGCCGCCGGCCCGGCATTGGCCATGTCCAGGATACGCATGGTGAAGCCGCCGGCCGTGCCCAGCCCGCGCACCGGCGGCGGCGGCACCACCACCAGCCGTGCCTCCGGCACCGCCATCAGCCGCTTTTGCAGGTTCTGGATCACCACATTGGCGGTCAGCCCTTGCGGCAACCGTTCCTCGAACGGCAGCAGCGGCGTGAAGATGGCACCGGCATTGGCGGCAATGGTCCGGGTGGCGCCGGAGAAGCCGGAGAACTGCACCGTATGACCCACGCCCGGCGTCTCCCGCGCGATGCGGGATGCCTCCTGCACCACCTTGTCGGTACTGGCCAGCGATGCCCCTTCCGGCAACTGCACCACGACAATGACATAGCCCTGGTCCAGTTGCGGAATGAAGCCCGGCGGCACGCGGGTGAACAGGAATCCCGCCCCCGCGATCAGCAGCACATAGAGCCCCACCATCACCAGCGGCGCCCGCGTCACCCCACCAACCAGCCGGCCATAGCGGTCAGCCATCCGGTCAAAGCCCCGGTTGAAGGCATTGAAGAACCGGTCAGTCAGGCCGGAAACCAGGGCCAGCCGGCCCCGCGCCTCCGCATGGCCCGTCGTGTGGGATTTCAACAGCAGGGCGCACAAAGCCGGCGAAAGGGTGAGGGAGTTGAAAGCGGAAATGATGGTCGCCACCGCGATGGTCACCGCGAACTGGCGATAGAACTGACCCTGGATACCGTCGATGAAGGCGGTGGGGATGAACACGGCCGACAGCACCAGCGCGATGGAGACGAGCGCGCCCCCCACCTCATCCATGGTGATGCGGGCCGCTTCCAGCGGGGAATGGCCCAGCCCCAGATTACGCTCCACATTCTCCACCACCACGATGGCATCATCGACGACGATACCCACCGCCAGCACCAGCCCGAACAGGGTCAGGTTATTGATGGTGAAGCCCAGCGCCGCCATCACGGCGAAGGTGCCGATCAGCGAGACCGGAATGGCCACCACCGGAATGATGGTGGCCCGCCAGCGCTGCAGGAAGACCAGCACCACCAGCACCACCAGGGCCACCGCCTCGCCAATGGTCTTCACCAGCTCATGCACGGATTCGCCAATGAAGGTGGTGGTGTCATAGACGATGCGATATTCCAGGCCGGGCGGGAAATCCCGGCTCAGTTCCGCAATCTCCTTCTTGATATTGGCGGCCGTTTCCAGCGCGTTGGAGCCGGGAAGCTGGGAGACGGCCAGCGCCACGGCCGGCTTGCCATCCAGATAGGAATTGCGCACGTAATCGCGCGCCCCCAGTTCCACCCGCGCCACATCCTTCAGGCGGACGATACGGCCATCCGCACCGGATTTGACGATGATATTCTCAAATTCCTGCGGCTGGGTCAGCCGGCCCTGCAGGGTGATATTATACTGATAATCACGCGGCACGGCCACGGGCGGGGCGCCCAACTGTCCGCCGGCCACCTGCACATTCTGCGCCTGCACCGCCGCCAGCACCTCAGGTGCGGTCATGCCCAGCGAGGCGATCTTCTGCGGGTCCAGCCAGAGGCGCATGGAATAATCGCGCGCGCCGAACATGGAAATATCGCCGACGCCGGCCACCCGGCTCAGCGCATCCTTCACCCGCAGCAGCCCGTAATTGGAGATATAGAGCTGGTCATAGGTGTCGTCCGGCGAGATCAGGTGGATCACCAGCATCAGGTCGGGCGAGTTCTTACGGGTAACGATGCCGTTGCGCCGCACCTCTTCCGGCAGGCGCGGTTCCGCCACCGCCACCCGGTTCTGCACCAGCACCTGGGCCTGATCCAGATCGGTGCCCAGCTTGAAGGTGACGGTCAGGTTCATCTGCCCATCAGAGGTGGATTGGGAGGACATGTAGAGCATCCCCTCCACCCCGTTCACCTCCTGCTCAATCGGGGCGGCGACAGTGGCGGCCACCGTCTCGGCATTGGCGCCGGGATATGTGGCGCGCACCGTCACCGTGGGCGGCACCACTTCGGGATATTGCGAGACGGGCAGGCCAAGATAGGCGATGCTGCCGACAGCCACGATGAGGATGGAAATCACCATGGCGAAGATCGGCCGGTCGATGAAGAAACGGCCGATCTTCATGGCTTGGCCCCCGTCTCAGCGGCCTGCAACGGCTTTTCCACCGGGGCCACCGTGGCACCGGGGCGCACGCGCAGCAGGCCGGCCGTGACAATGCGCTCATTGGCGGCCAGCCCTTCGCGCACCACACGCAGACCATCGATCAGGGGCCCCAGTGTGACCGGGCGCATCACCACCTTGTTATCAGCCCCCACCACCATCACATAGCGGCGGTTCTGATCGGTGCCGATAGCGCTGTCAGGCACCAACAGCCCCTGATAATCACTGCGCCCGGCCAGCCGCAAGCGGCCGAACAGGCCCGGCGTCAGCACACCATCGGCATTGTCGAACACGGCGCGGGCACGGATGGTGCCGGTGCTGTCATCAATCCGGTTATCGATGAAATCCAGCTTGCCCTGGTGAACGTAACCGGCCTCATCCGGCAGGGCCAGTTCAACCGGATGCTGGACCACCCGGCCAGACTGCCGTTCGCCCGACTGGCTCAGCCGCTGATAGCGCAGATATGACGCCTGATCGGCATCAAAATAGAAATAGATCGGGTCCAGCGAGACGATGGTGGTCAGCAGCGTCGATTCCGCCGACCCGCCGCTGACCAGATTGCCCACCGAAACCCGGTGGTTGGAGACACGGCCAGTGACGGGCGCGCGCACCTGGGTGAATTCCAGGTTCAACGCCGCGGCCCGCTGCTGCGCCTCCGCCGCCAGCAGGCTGGCCTGGGCTGCCTGCAGCATTTGCGACCGGGTATCCAGCACCGATTGGGAGACCGCCTGCGTCTGGCGCAGATCGCGCGCCCGGTTCAATTCCCGATCCGCCAGCGTCACCTGGGATTTGGCCTGCGCCACGGCCGCCTGGGCACCATCCAACGCCGCCTGATAGGGTCGCGGATCGATGATGAACAGCAGGTCGCCCTTGTTCACCAGATCACCATCGCGGAAATTGACGGAGGTGAGATAGCCGCTAACCCGCGCCCGGATCTCCACCCCCTCAACGGCAGTGAAGCGGCCGGTATATTCATCCCATTCGTGGATGTTCTTTTGCAGCGGCTGGCTGACCACCACCTGCGGGGCGGCGGGCGCCGCGCCCTGCCCCGTCTCATTCTTTCCACAGCCGGCCAGCGCCAATACGCCCGCCACGCCCATAGCCACGGCAAGCAGCTTGCCCCTGCGCATGGATCAATCCCCTGGCTTTTCCGAAGTTGAGGGGAAGAATGACAAGTTATTTGTCAGACGACTTGTAGAATCTTGCGATGACAGCGGAAATTTCCAGCAAGGCTGCCATTTTTCTGCCGGGAAACAATGTGTGCGCCCCATCACAGACGGGGCTTCATTCATGTTGCAGTGCACACCGTTCATTAAACCGGCCAACCCGCCGCACTTTCAGGAAAAAGCCCTTGGAAAACAAGGCTGAAAAGAAAACGACCCGCCGGGAGGGGCGGGCCGTGGAGCATCAGGCGGGGCGGGTCACATGGCCCATTTTGCGGCCGGGCGTGGCCTCCCCCTTGCCATAAAGGTGCAGCCGCGCCCCCGGTTCGGCCACCAGGGCGGGCCAGTTATCGGCATCGCTGCCGATCAGATTGGTCATGACACAGGGGGCGCGCAGCCGGGTGGAGCCCAGCGGCAGGCCACAGACGGCCCGCACCAGCTGTTCAAACTGGCTGGTCTCGGCAAACTCGATGGTCCAATGACCGGAATTATGCGGACGCGGGGCCATTTCATTGACCAGCACCCGACCGTCGCGGGTGACAAACATCTCCACCGCCAGCAAGCCGATGACACCCAGCGCCTCTGTCAGGGCCAGCGCCATCCGTGTTGCCTCCGCCGCCACATCATCGCTGACATTGGCGGGCACGGTGCTGGTATCCAGGATGCCGCCCTTATGCCGGTTTTCCACCACTGGATAGGCGGCCATCTGCCCATCATGGCCGCGCGCCACGATGACGGAGACCTCGCAGGCGAAATCGACGAAACCTTCCAGCACCGCCATATCGGTTCCCAGCGCGGCCCAGGCGGCCGCCAGATCCGTATCGGCGGCAATCCGCACCTGACCCTTGCCGTCATAGCCCATGCGGTTGGATTTCAGGATGGCGGGCGTCCCCAGTTCCGCCACCGCCTGTTTCAAGGCGGCGACACTGTCCACGGCGCGGAACGGGGCAGTGCCCAGGCCCAGACCATTGGCGAAATTCTTTTCCGCCAGCCGTTCCTGCGCCACGGCCAGGACAGCGGCACCAGGATGCACGGCAACATGGCGGGAGAGGAATTCCACCGTCTCCGTCGGCACATTCTCCCATTCCAGGGTGACGACGGCGACGTCATCAGCAAAGCGCGACAGGGCGCGGCGATCGTGCCAGCCAGCCTGGGTGTGGCTGGCCACCACCTGACCGCAGGAACTGTCCATGCCCTCCGGCGCGAAGACATGCACCTTATAGCCAAGGCGGGCGGCGGCCAGGGCCGTCATGCGGCCCAACTGACCAGCACCGAGCATACCGATGACGGAGCCGGGGGGAATCATCGTCATATGGAGGCCCTCAGGAAACCGGGATCAAACAGGATCGTCAACCGGAATATCGGCAACGCTATCGGTCTGGCGCGCACGCCACGCCGTCAGCCGTGCATCCAGATCCGGGTCGGATAAAGCCAGGATGGATGCTGCCATCAGGCCGGCATTGATGGCCCCGGCCTTGCCGATGGCCAGCGTGCCCACCGGCACGCCGCCGGGCATCTGCACGATGGACAGCAGGCTGTCCTGCCCCTTCAGCGCGTGGCTTTCCACCGGCACGCCCAGCACCGGCAGCGTGGTCATGGATGCGGCCATGCCCGGCAGATGGGCGGCACCGCCGGCACCGGCGATGATCACCTTCACCCCACGCCCCTTGGCGCTGGTGGCATAATCATAAAGCCGCTGCGGGGTACGGTGGGCCGAGACGATGCGCGCCTCAAACGCCACACCAAGATCGGCCAGCACATTGGCGGCATGTTTCATCGTGGCCCAGTCAGACTGGCTGCCCATGATGATGCCGACAGGCACCTTGGCATCGGTGGAAGAGATGTTGCTGGGCAAGGTACCGGCTCCCTAATCACCGATCGGGTCTTGGAAGCGGCGGATTATAGGCAGCAGCGGGCCTGAAACAACCGCCGGACATGCAACGCCGCCCGGCAGAAAAGCGGGCAAATCAGGCGATGATATCCGGCACCAACTGGCTTTCCAGCCGGGCAATCAAATCCTTCAGCAAAAGCTTGCGCTTCTTCAACCGCTGGATCTGCAACTGATCCAGGGGAGCCTGGCCGGCGAGACGCTGGATGATATCGTCCAGGTCACGATGCTCTATACGGAGCGTCGCCAGCTTCTCCATCAGCGCATGTTGCTCGTTCATCGGGTTCCGCGTCGCACGTCAATCTCAGGCGATCCAGCGCCCGGGCGACTGCATATCACAAATCGGCGCGCGGGTGGTGAACGCAATTTCAAAACAGGAGCCTTGACCAGAGTGGCGGCCGGACAGGGTCAGGAACCGACATGCGGATCGGCCGCCATGCGGGCCAAAGGCAGCAGGTCGGTCCAGCCATAGGCCACCTCTGACAGGCGCTGGCCGGCAAAGCTGATCGGCTGTTCGGCCAGCAGCACCCCGCCCATCCGCTCATAGAAAAACCGGCTGGGATTGTCGCGCAGCACCCAGACCACCGCCGTATGCAAACCCGCGCCCAGCAAATCCTGCGCCATCGCCCCCAGCAGGCGCCGCCCCCAGCCGCGCCCATGCACATGATCGGCCAGATAAACGGCGTAGAATTCACCGCCATAGCCGGCCAAGCTGGTGCGCTGCGGTCCGCAGGAAGCAAAACCGACAATCGCCTGCCCCTCCCCCTGCACCACATAGGTGCGCCGGGCCCGCACACCGGAGGCCAACAGGGCCCGCCAGCGGCGGGAATGGGTATCGACGGAAAGACCGATCAGATATTCATCCGGCAACATGCCGGCATAGGTCGACCGCCAGCTATCGACATGAACAGCCGCGATACCAGCGGCATCGGCCGGCTGGGCGGGACGGATCAGCGGTGTTGTGGCCATGGGCGGACCTCCGGGCAAGCCAGACCAGACCCTCATGCTGCCCCAGATTCGGTTGTCTGACCAGCCCCGGTGACACGGGATGGCACCTCTGGCGCATTGACAAGCGAGGCCGGGTACGGCTGGATTGACCCAACAAAGCGAGACGAGAGAAAATGAAATGACGATCGAGGAACGCAGGGCGGTGCATCTGCGCATCACCGGCAAAGTGCAGGGTGTCTGGTATCGCGGCTGGACCGTGGAGCAGGCGCGGTTGCGCCAACTGGATGGCTGGGTGCGCAACCGCGCTGATGGCAGCGTCGAGGCTGTATTGGCCGGCCAGGGGGCAGACATCGACGCCATGTTGGATGCCTGTTGGCAAGGGCCGCCATCAGCCAAAGTGATCAATGTTCAGGTGACGGAAGCCGAAGATCCCGGTCATACCGGTTTTGATCAGCGGGCAGATGCCTGAAAGGTCAGGCTGTTCTTGGACGCCGTTCTATCCGCCGGCTGGGATCGGGCTGACGTGGGCGCTGCCGTCCCGCCAGTCAACGCGCAAATGCTGTCCATCCGGCAGATCGACGCCCAGGCCGACGGCGCGTCCCGTCACCGGGCGGATATAGTGCAAGATGATCGTGTGCGGATCAGTGCCGGGGGGCAGGATCAGCGCAAGTTGCTGTCGCCACCCATCCGGCGTAGCCAAGGTCAGGAACAGCGCCCACTCTCCCCCGGCCGGATGTTGCAGCAGCCGGGCCCAATCATCGGCCCCATCCCCGTTAAAATCCCCGAGAATCATCGGCGTGCCTGGCTGCCAGCGCCAACCATCGGGCAATGGAGCCGCCGCAGAAGCAGGCCCCACCCCGGTGAGCAACAGCCCGAAGACCGCCAGCCAGACTTTCAGCCGGCTAATCCTCTCCAGCCAGACAACCATGTTCCACCGATTGCGCCGCCAGTTCCTGAAACTGGGCAAGATAGCGACCATCCACGGCAATATTGGGATCACGGATTGTGTCAGCATTCAACTGCCGCATCTGGCCATTGATCCGGTCGCAGGGGCTGGTGCAGGCCCCCAGCCCCAACAGGGCTGCCCCCAGGATAAACGGACCCGGACGCAGGAAAAGGAGGGAGCGGAAAAAGGGGCGGTGCATCATCACACGCTTCTGACAAGGGAACCTATCAGGCTCACCTTGACCGCATCCCCCGGCCAAAGCACGGCTACATGGTGACGGGATTGCGGCAGAAAGCCCCGTCACCCCCGCCCGATCATCAATAACGGCGGATCAAACCGACCAACCGACCCTGCACATTCACCCGATCCGCGCCAAAAACACGGGTTTCATAGGAGGGGTTGGCCGGTTCCAGCGCAATGGAGTTACCCTTACGGCGCAGCCGCTTCAGCGTCACTTCCTGCTCATCCACCAGGGCGACCACGATGGTGCCATTCTCCGCCATGTCGCAGCGCTGGATGATCACCGTATCCCCATCCAGAATCCCGGCCTCCACCATACTGTCGCCGGCCACTTCCAGCGCATAATGGTCCCCGGTGGCCAGCAAAGTGGCCGGCACCTCGATGCTGGCGGAACTGTCCCGCATGGCCTCTATCGGCAAGCCAGCCGCAATCCGCCCGTAAAGCGGCAGCGACACCGCCTCCGCATCATTGCCATTGGCCGAGCGGCCTGGCAGGGCGCCGCGGAAATCACCCCGGATGACATTGGGCTTGAACTTGGACTCCACCGCCGGCGCGGCCGCTCTGGCTGCGCGGGGTAGCGGCGGCTCAGGCAGGCGCAGCACCTCCAACGCGCGGGCGCGATGAGGCAGACGGCGGATGAAGCCCCGTTCCTCCAGTCCCGTGATCAGGCGGTGGATGCCAGATTTTGATTTCAGCCCCAACGCGTCCTTCATTTCATCAAAAGAGGGGGAGACGCCGCCATCATTCAGCTTCTCATTGATGAAGATCAGCAATTCCTGTTGCTTGCGCGTCAGCATCTTTACCCCTCGCCGCTGTACGAATGCCTGAACGGTTTCCCGCACAATTCAAGCAATCATATAGAACAATCCCGGAACGTCAACCGGATGTTCCGCCTTGGTTCCGATTTCATCCCAGCGTTGGTGGTGATGCGCCGATGGTACCAGGATTTCGCGTTCAACGATGCCGGGTTACAGCGCATCCAGCGGCATGATCCGCACCTTGTCCCCTGCCGCCACCGGCGGGGCGTGGGGATCGCGCAGAATCAGGCAGTCCGCCCAGGCCAGCCGGCTCAACATGCCACTATCCTGCTTCGGGAAGGGGGTGGCAACCTCCCGTCCCTGATCATCGCGGGATAGCTTGGCACGGATGAAGTCCGCCCGGCTGTCATTGGTACCCAAGTTGCCACCAATCAGGGCCTCACGCGTCTCATCCGCTGTCGGCAACCCCTGCATGGCCAGCAGCAGCGGACGCAGGAACAGCCAGGCGCAGACCAGGGCAGAGACGGGGTTGCCCGGCAGGCCCAGCATGGGCACGCCCTTGATGCGGCCGAACATCAGCGGCTTGCCGGGCCGCATGGCGATTTTCCAGAAATCCAGCTCCAGCCCCGCACTGCCCAGCACGGAACGGACAAGATCATGTTCGCCCACCGAAGCGCCACCGATGGTCACCAGCAGGTCAGTGCCGCTGGCGGCGGCAGCGAGTTCGGCCAGACTATCGCGGTTGTCGCCGGCAATGCCCAGATCCACCGCCTCCCCGCCCAGTTGCCGTACCAGGGCACAGAGCGCCAGGGAGTTGGAGCTGACAATCTGTCCCGGCGCCAACGTATCGCCAGGCATCACCACTTCATCCCCGGTGGCGAGGATGGAGACGCGGGGACGACGGCGCACCTTCAACCAGGGCACATTCATGGAGGCGGCCAGCGCCAGATCGCGCACGGTCAGCCGCCGCCCAGCCGGCACGCCCACATCGCCGATGCTGAAATCCTGCCCCGCCGGGCGCACCCAGCGGCCGGGCCCGCCACCATCTTTCAGAGTGACGGTGGCACCGTGATCGTCGGCATCCTCCTGCACCACCACCGTATCGGCACCATCGGGCAGCGCCCCGCCGGTGAAGATACGCACCGCCTGCCCCGGCCCCACCGTGCCGGCAAAAGGCCGGCCCGCCGGGGCCTCCCCGATGCGGGCCAGGGTCACCGGGAGCGTGGTGATATCCACCGTGCGCACGGCCCAGCCATCCATGGCCGAAACAGCCGTCGGCGGATGCGTGACCCGCGCCACCACATCGGCGGCCAGCACCCGACCCAGCCCCTGGGTCAGGGGCACCTGCTCTGCCGGCAGCGGTTGGATATTGGCCAGGATACGGGCACGGGCTTCGGAAAGGGGGATCAAGTGTGGGGCTCCCGAGAACAGAGGATGATGGCGGCCCAGAGTAAGTCCGCTCGGCCAACGCGCAAGGGACTGGTGGCAGTACAGCGGCCCCTCGCAGAAAAATCGCATCGGCAGTTGGACGTCATTAGTGACATCTGCCCAAGAAATCGAGCCGTGCTGAGGGCTCTCTACGTCGACCCCAAAGTGAGAAGTGCCGTCAACATGAACCGGCACGATCTTGGGAGCCATTTACCGAATAAACGTGACCCCAAACAACACAAGAAAACCGAATAACCCATAATTGACTATTAATATTAAGATTCAATTATGGGTTATTCGGCATTTTTAAATTTAAACAAAAATTCCCAACATTGCAGAAATTATAAAGATTTTTTATTATTAGGGTTGCCATCGCTGAATTCTTTATTCAGCGCAATAGACAATCGCTTCAATTTCAATCTATATAGAAAACTTGGAGATTTCCCATGAAAAAAATAAGCTTCTAAACTTTTATCAATTGCCTTACGCAATTCAGTCGCTCGATCTTTCAAGGATGTTATTTTTGGCGAACTTTTTTCTTTGCTATAGTGTTCAAAATAAAATGGAAGCTCCGACAATTCACCAACCGCCTCAAATATAAATGGCAGCAAATATCTATTTCTTCTCCTAAGAAGATCTAATTTTTTTGCGATTTCATTAGCCTGATTTATCCTTAATTTAAAAGTATTTTCATCTTTCGCACTCATTGCAGTCACACTAATTGCAATAATTTCATAAAGCATATTACTAAGATCTTGAATGTCATTTACAATTATCCCCTGCCTAGCCACCAGACTCGAATTTATCCTTGAGGATCGAATAGCAAGCCAACTAGCAAACAACGCGATAACGGCTGCAATTATCGCGGCAAATCCTTGATCTATGGTCATCTTACACCCACAATATATCGATGTTGGTAAATTATCAGAAACAGCCAACAAAAAAACAAAAAATAACACCAGACGATCTAAACATGAAAAATATTTATGAAATAAATTTCATGATTAAAATTTACAATAATCGAGATTTTGCATTGGTCGGCATAGCGTCCCGAAGCGAAGGATATAGATTTTTCCCTTAACACGACGAAACTTTGGAAACCATAGAACCCAAACACTCACCCCTGCGGCCCCACATAGGTGCCGCTCTTGCCGCCTTCCTTATAGGCAAGCTGCACGGCACCAATCACCATGCCCTTATCCACCGCCTTGCACATATCATAGATGGTGAGCGCTGCAACGGACACCGCCGTCAGCGCCTCCATCTCCACGCCCGTGCGGCCTTTCAGCTTCACGGTGGCGCTGATCTCCACCGTCGATCCCACCTCATCCAGGGTGAAATCCACCGACACCTTGGACAGAGCCAGCGGGTGGCAAAGCGGGATCAGGTCGGCGGTTTTCTTGGCGGCCATGATGCCGGCCAGCCGCGCCACGCCCAGCACATCGCCCTTTTCCATACCGCCCGCGCGGATCAGTGCCAGGGTTTCCGGCTGCATGGCGATATGGCCGCGCGCCGTTGCGATGCGCACCGTCTCCTCCTTGGCGGAGACATCCACCATGGCGGCGTTGCCGGCCTCATCAAAATGGGTCAGGCGGCCCGCCATGGCTCAGGCCGCCGGGGTGAAGGGGGTGGAGAGCAAGGCGCGGGTGGCGGCCGCCACATCGGGCTTGGCCATCAGCGATTCCCCGATCAGGAAGCGCCGCGCCCCGGCACCGGCCAGCCGCGACAGATCGGCCGGGCTGTGGATGCCGCTTTCCGCCACCAGATGCCGGCCGGCCGGCACCATGGCGGCCAGCCGTTCGGTGGTGCCCAGATCGATGGAAAGGGTTTTCAGGTTACGGTTATTCACCCCCAGCAGACCACCGGGCAGCATCAAGGCCCGCTCCATCTCCGCCTCGTCATGCACCTCCACCAGCACATCCATGCCGTAGCCGGTGGCGGCATCGTAGAGATCACGCGCCAGCCCATCATCCAGGCAGGCCATGATCAGCAGGATACAATCGGCCCCCAGCGCCCGGCTTTCGGCGATCTGATAGGGATCGATCATGAAATCCTTGCGCAGGGCCGGCAGGTCCACAGCCGCGCGGGCGGCCTGCAAAAAGGCGTCATCGCCCTGGAAATAGGGGATATCGGTCAGCACCGACAGGCAGGTGGCGCCGGCCTCCTTGTAGGCCCGCGCCAGGGTCGGCGGGTCGAAATCGGCCCGGATCAGGCCTTTCGACGGGCTGGCCTTCTTGATCTCCGCGATCAGGGCCCAGCGCCCCTCGGCCACGGTACGGGAGAGTGCCGCGGCGAAACCACGCGGGGCCGGCTGGGCGCGGACCGCTTCCTCCACCAGCGCCAGGGGGCGGGCGGCTTTGGCACGGGCCACATGGTCTGCCTTGTCGGCACAGATACGGGCCAGAACGTCGGGGGTGCTGTTCATTATTCGGTCACCGGAATATGGGTGATGCTGGCCAAGCGCTGCAGCGCCAGACGGGCCTGCCCGCTGTCAATGGATTCGGCCGCCCTGGCGACGCCCGCCTTCAGATCGGGTGCCTTATCGGCCACCACAAGGGCGGCGGCTGCATTCAGCAACACAATGTCACGATAGGGGCCCTCGGCCCCGGCGAGTACGGCACGCAGGGAGGCGGCATTTTCCTCCGGCGTGCCGCCGCGCAGATCATCAGCCGTGGCACGGGGCAGGCCCGCATCCTCTGGCGTGATCTCAAACGTGCGCACCACGCCATGGCGCAGTTCGGCCACATGGGTGGGGCCGGTGGTGGTGATCTCATCCAGCCCGTCGCTGCCATTCACCACCCAGGCCGTTTGCGAGCCCAGATTATGCAGCACATGGGCCAGCGGCTCGATCCATTGCCGGGCGAAGACGCCCAGCAATTGCCGCTTCGCCCCGGCAGGGTTGGAGAGCGGCCCCATCAGGTTGAAGATGGTGCGTGTACCCAGCTCCACCCGCGTCGGCCCGACATTGCGCATGGCCGTATGGTGGCGGGTGGCCAGCAGAAAGCCGATGCCGGCATCAAACAGGGCCCGGCGCACCAGGGCGAAATCAGCATCCAGGTTCACCCCCAGCGCCGACAGCACATCCGCCGCCCCCGATTTCGACGAAATGGCCCGGTTGCCATGCTTGGCCACCGGCACGCCGCAGCCAGCAATCACAAAGGCCACGGCGGTGGAGATATTATAGGTATGGGCCCCGTCGCCACCGGTGCCGCAGGTATCGATAATGCCGTCGGGCGCTTCGATGCCGATGGCCTTGGCGCGCATGGCGCGCACGGCCCCGGTGATCTCCGCCACCGTCTCCCCGCGCACACGCAGCGCCATCAGGAAGCCACCCATCTGCGACGGCGTGGCATTGCCCGACATGATGATGGCGAAGGCATGTTCGGCCTCCGCCTCGCTGAGACTGGCGCCGGTGGCGACCTTCGCCAGCAGCGCCTTGAAATCGCCCATATCGCCGGTCATCGGCCCCCGCCTTCAGGCAACGGTGCGCAGGCGGGGCCCGCGCGTGATGTTGGCCAGATCCAGGAAATTATCCAGGATCTTGTGACCATTCTCAGACGCGATGCTTTCCGGGTGGAATTGCACGCCATGGATGGGCAGCGTCTTGTGTGACAGCGCCATGATCATCCCATCATCCAGCCATGCCGTGCTTTCCAGACAATCGGGCAAAGTTTCCTTCTCCACGATCAGGGAATGGTAGCGCGTGGCCTGGAACGGGCTGGGCAGCCCCCGCATCAGGGTGCGGCCTTCGTGAAACACCGTGCCCATCTTGCCATGCATCGGCTGGGGTGCACGCACCACCTTGCCGCCGAAGGCCTGGCCGATGGCCTGGTGCCCCAGGCACACACCCATCAGCGGAATCTT
The DNA here is from genome assembly GCA_943370215.1 of Azospirillum sp. RU38E. Classification (GTDB taxonomy): domain Bacteria; phylum Pseudomonadota; class Alphaproteobacteria; order Azospirillales; family Azospirillaceae; genus Niveispirillum. The sequence goes on along the minus strand of CALRQC020000016.1, from coordinate 53,686 downwards.
ATGCGCGGCCGCAGCATGGATCAGCGGCAGGCAGATGCCGGCCTTGTCCGGATCACAGGGGCCGGGCGACAGCACAATGGCCTGCGGCTTCAGGTCCAGCGCCTGTTCCAGCTTCAGCGCGTCGTTGCGCCACACCTGCACATCAGCGCCCAATTCGCCCAGGTAATGCACCAGATTCCAGGTGAAACTGTCGTAATTGTCGATGAACAGCAGCATGGCGGAACTCATCAGCCTCAAGGACGCGCCCCCTTGGCGCGGGCGCACAGCCTATAGGCAGAAGCGGAGCATTTCCAGCCCGAGCGGTGTTTTAAGCCCCGTTACCGGGCGCTGCCCGCCCTGCGGTCACGGCATTGCGGCAGATCGCCTTTTGTTCCATTACTGGCAATACGCCATCCCTTCCCCTTGGCAACGGACCCTTTCCGCATGACCAGTCCCCGCCGCCCCAGCGGCCCCCGCCTCCGTCCGCCGCGCTTTTCTGCCGGTACCCGCAAGGGTGGCGGGGGCCGTTCCCGTGCCAAGCCCGCCGGGGGTTTGCGCGGATGGTGGACGCGGCTGAGCCAGGGGCGGCGGGTGCTGTCCGGCCTGGGATTTGCCCTGGTGCTGGGCGGCGGGCTGTTCCTGCTGGTGCAGCCCCATGGCGGCTATCGCCCTGTTTCCGCCGGCCCTGCCCTGACCCCGGCAGAGGAAATGGCCGATGCCGAAGGTGAGGATGAAGCCAGCGAGGCTGTCGACGAGGAAGCCGCGGAGCGGGCCGGCGTGCCGCAACTGCCCGGCAAGGCCCCTGTCATACCGGAAAAACCTGCATCGCAGGCCGCCGCCCCCACAGCGCCCAAACCGGTTGAGGCACAGCCGGCACCGGCCCCCACCACCCAGGTGGCAGCATTGCCCCGTCTGCCGCAACCCTTGCCGGCCAAGCCATCCCCGCCCGCCGGCACGCCCGCCTGGCAGCATTACGCCCGCCCAGCCCCAGCACCGGATGGGCGGCCGCGCATCGTCATTGTCATCGACGATATGGGTTTGGACCGTAAACGCAGCGACAAGGTGGTGGCGCTGGACGGTAACCTGACCCTGGCCTGGTTGCCCTATGCCCGCGATTTGCCGCAACAAACCCAACAGGCCCATGCCAGGGGCCATGAATTGATCATGCATATGCCGATGGAACCATCGGGCAAGGAAGATCCCGGCCCTGGCGCCCTGCTGACCCGGTTTGGGGAAACGGAGCTGCGCCAGCGGCTGGCCACCAACCTGTCCGCCTTCACCGGCTTTGTCGGCATCAACAACCATATGGGCAGCCGCTTCACCGCCGACCGGGACGACATGGCCATTGTGCTGTCGGAATTGTCGGCGCGCGGCCTGATGTTCCTGGACAGCCGCACCACACCGGACAGCAAGGCCGCCCCGCTGGCCGCCCATTATAATGTGCCGATTCTGGCTCGTGACGTGTTCCTGGACCATGTGATGACACCCGAGGCCGTAACCAAATCGCTGGCCCAGGTGGAGGCCATAGCCCGGCGCAAGGGGGTTGCGATTGCCATCGGCCATCCGCATGATGTCACCATCGGTGCCTTGATGAAGTGGCTGCCGACGCTGGAGGCCAAGGGGTTCCAGCTCGTCCCGCTGACGGCGGTGTTGCCCGCCGGCCCCCGCGTGAACGGCTGACGCCCCCGCCCGTCCGGCAGCTTTGCCGGACTGGGTTGCGGGGAAGTTGCGGGTTAAATGTGGCGGCGCGATTGACTCCGCGCACCTTCACCACTATACAACGCGCTTCGTTCAAGCCGTCCGTTTTCCAGACCGGAGTAAGTACCGTGAAGCGTCCCTTCCAGCCGAGCAAGATCGTGCGCGCCCGCCGTCATGGCTTCCGTGCCCGCATGGCCACCGTCGCCGGCCGCAACATCATCAACAAGCGCCGCGCCCAGGGCCGCAAGCGCCTGTCCGCCTAAGGGTATTTGCTGGCATGGCACCCAAGGCCGGGAAAAAGGTCGGCCGCTTGAAAAAGCGGCCTGAGTTCCTGGCCGTTGCGGGTGCCAAGCGCAAATGGGCGACAGCGGGCCTGATTGTTCAGGCCCGCGCCCATGATGACCGGCAGCATCCTGATCCCGGCCAGCCGGCGATCCGAATCGGTCTTACCGCCAGCAAGAAGGTCGGTGGCGCGGTTGAACGAAACCGCGCCCGTCGTCGTTTGCGGGCAGCATTGGCCGAGGTGCTGGCCCCCCATGCTAAGGCCGGGCACGATTACGTGCTGGTGGCGCGGGGGGAAACCGTGCATCGCCCCTATGGTGCGCTGAAAGATGATCTGGCCCAGGCCCTGAAAAGGCTGAAGCTGTGGCGGGACAAGCCGGGGGATGTGCCCCGTGTGCCGCCCCGGTCAAAGCCGGCCAAGGAGCAGTGCGAATGAGCCCGGCAGCTTGGCTGCTCCGGGCTTTTGTGCATTTCTACCGCTGGTTCATCTCGCCCCTGCTGGGGCCGCGCTGCCGTTTTCAGCCCACCTGTTCGGCCTATGCGCTGGAAGCGCTGGCCCGCCATGGCGCCATCAAAGGCGGCTGGCTGGCCCTGCGGCGCATCGCCCGTTGCCATCCCTGGGGGGAATCGGGTTATGACCCGGTGCCCCCCGTGGGCAGCAGGGCGTCCCCACCGGGGCGTCAGGCGCACAGGTCGGGCGGAAATTGTTGTGGCGGGCATTGATTGCCCGCCCATTTCATGTGAGGAACCTGGGGCCCCGGCCCCATCCGATTTTGCCCTTTGGCGGAACCTGGAACACGCACCCATGACGGATCAGAAGAACCTTATCCTGACCATCGTGATTTCGATCGCGATCCTGTTCGGGTTCCATTTCTTCTATGAGAGGCCGCGACAGTTGGCCGCTCAGGCGGAATTCCAGCGCCAGCAGGCGCTGCAGGCCGATACCACGCCGCAGCCGGCCGCCACCACGCCGGGCGCCCTGCCGGGTGCTGCCGCTGATGCCAGCACAGTGCGCGACCGCGCCGCCGTGCTGGCCGACAATGGCCGTATCGCCCTGTCCACCCCCAGCCTGCATGGCTCCATCAGCCTGCGCGGCGGCCGGATCGATGATCTGACCCTGGCCAAGTACAAGACCACCACCGACAAGAACAGCCCGGAAGTGGTGCTGCTCTCGCCGCTGGGCGCGTCTGACCCCTATTTCGCTGAATTCGGCTGGGTGCCGGCCAGCGGCCAGACGGTTACCCTGCCCAAGGGTGACAGCGTCTGGACCGCCAGCACCGACAAGCTGGCCCCCGGCCAGCCGGTAACGCTGAGCTTTGACAATGGCCAGGGTCTGGTGTTCGAACGCACCATCGCCGTGGACGAGAACTATATGTTCACCGTCACGGAACGGGTGCGCAACCAGACCGGGGAGCCGGTCAGCCTCTACCCCTATGGTTTTGTGCAGCGCCGGGGCACCCCGCATGAAGCGGGCATGTATATCCTGCATGAAGGCCCGCTGGGCGTGCTGAACGGCACGCTGAAGGAATTCAAGTACAAGAACCTGAAGGAAGACGGCAAGACCGAGACGCTGTCCTCCACCGGCGGCTGGATTGGCATCACCGACAAATATTGGCTGGTCAGCCTGATCCCCGACCAGAAAACAGCGATCGAGGCCCGCGTGCTGCATCAGCGCGTCGGCACCGATCTCTATCAGGTGGATTTCCGCGGCACCCAGGCCCTGACCGTGGCCCCCGGTACCACGGCGGAAACCACCCACCGGCTGTTCGCCGGTGCCAAGGTGGTGAACCTGCTGGACCAGTATAGTGAGAAGCTGGGCATCGCCGATCTGAACTATGCCATCGACTGGGGCTGGTTCTATTTCCTGACCATTCCGTTCTTCCACGCGCTGGATTTCCTGGGCCGTGCCCTTGGCAATTTCGGTCTGGCCATCCTGGCATTCACCGTCGTGCTGCGTCTGGCTTTCTTCCCGATCGCCAACAAGCAGTATCAGGCGTTCGCCAAGATGAAGAAGCTCCAGCCCAAGATGGAGGAGCTGAAGAAGAAGCACGGGGATAACCGCGAAGCCCTGTCCATGGCGATGATGGCGCTGTATCGGGAGGAAAAGGCCAACCCTTTGTCGGGCTGCCTGCCGATCCTGTTGCAGATCCCCGTCTTCTTCGCGCTCTACAAGGTTCTCTACGTCACCATCGAAATGCGCCATGCGCCGTTCTATGGCTGGGTGCATGACCTGTCGGCCCCCGACCCGACGACCCTGTTCAACCTGTTCGGCCTGATCCCGTGGGATCCGCCCAGCATGTTGCATATCGGTGTCTGGCCGCTGCTGATGGGCGTGACCATGTACCTGCAGCAGAAGCTGAACCCGTCCAACCCGGACCCGGTGCAGCAGAAGGTGTTCATGCTGCTGCCCTTCATCTTCACCTATATGATGGCCAGCTTCCCTGCCGGTCTGGTGATCTACTGGACTTGGTCCAACCTGCTGTCGATCCTGCAGCAGTGGTTCATCATGCGCCGGATGGGTGTGAAGGCGAGCTGAAATCGGTGGTGGAGGAGTTTGCCTTTCCTCCACCACCGTCATTCCCGCGAAGGCGGGAATCCAGACAACAGCTTAAACTGGACCGCCCGTCTTAGCTGAAGCGTTTGCTGGATTCCCGCCTTCGCGGGAATGACGGAAAAGAGAGTCTTCCCCGCCCCCGGTCCCGTACCGGGGGTCTTTGTTTTATGAAGTACCGCTGTTCCCCCGCGTGAAGGAGTATTCCCCCATGGCCAAACCGCTGACCATCACACCCAGCCTGATGGGCGACCTGTCGGAAGCCGAGATCGAGGCGGGCCGCCTGCTGTTCGCACGGGAATGCGACTTCTTCTGGGGCGCAGAGGCTGCCACCACCTTGCCGGAAGCCGTGTTGCCGGAAATCTGCTTTGCCGGGCGGTCCAATGTCGGCAAGTCGTCACTGGTCAATGCCCTGACCGGCCGCAAGACGCTGGCCCGCACCAGTCAGACACCGGGGCGGACCCAGCAGCTCAATTTCTTCAATCTGGGCAGCCGGCTGGTACTGGTGGATATGCCGGGTTACGGCTATGCCCAGGTGTCCAAGGAACGGTCGGCCGCCTGGACCGATTTCATCCGCGCCTATCTGCGCGGCCGCGTCACGCTGAAGCGCGCCCTGGTGCTGGTGGATGCCCGCCATGGCCTGAAACCACATGACGTGGACATGATGAAGATGATGGATGAAACCGCCGTCGCCTATCAGATCGTGCTGACCAAGGCCGACACGCTGAAGACCGGTGGGGTGGAGCGAATTCGCGAACAGGTGGCCGTGGCGCTGAAGAAGCATGGCGCCGCCCATCCGGAGGTGCTGGCCACCTCGTCGGAAACCGGCCTTGGTATTCCCGAACTGCGCGCCTTCCTGACCCGGATGGCGGAGCCAGCGGTGGCGTAAGCACCGGGCGTCTCACAATACCGCGCGATCAGCCGGCCCAATAAGACAAGCTCGCCTTTCAATCCTTCATTCCCACCTGCGCAGAAATGAAGGATTGAAAGGTGTTCTTCGGAAGGGCGCTGGGAAGTCGTCACATGCAGACTTGAGCGTAAGGTGGCCAGAGCCACCTGCTCGTCGCGCTCACGCCTCCAGATATTCATGCATATAGACGATCAACCGGTCGGCGATACGGCGCAACATGGCGGCATCGTCGGGCTGTGACGCTTCCAGCCGGGCGGCTTCGGCCTGCAGCTCATCGGCTTTCAGCACGATGTCGTGCCGCAGCCCCTCCAGATCCAAGCGTCTAACTCCCGTGCCCATCGCCCTCTCCACTCGCTGCTGAAAGCGACCTTTTCAAGGCTTTAGGCCAAGATGATGAATTTCATCTTAAGGCGTAACACCTACTGTAGAATGAAGAACCGCACAAAGGGATAGGGCCTGATGGTACGGGGATCAGCCTTGATCGTCTGCCCCTTCCATCTCCTCGCGGATGCGGCGTTCCAGCGCATCCACCTTGGCTTTCAGCGCGTCGATGCGGGCCAGCAGGTCGGGCAGGCCGGCGGCCCCCACGCTGGAGAGCGCCGACAGGCTGGCCTGCAGGTCTTCGGCCACGGCGGCCAGATCGGGGGCCGGCTGGTCCGCCGGCGGGGCCTTATCCGCCGGCATGATAGGTGAACAAAGCGATGCTGGCCGCCACGGTGGCATTCAGCGATTCCACCGCCCCGGTGGTGCCGATGGTCAGGCGCGTGGCCGGCAGGTCCGCCGGCACCCCCTGCCCTTCCTCCCCCAGCACCAGCCGGGCATTCTGCGGCCAGGGATATGTCACCAGATCTTCCCCCCCGGCATCCAGCGCCAGCAGCGGGCCGGCCGCCTGGGCCAAATCCGCCCAGCGTCCCCCACGGGCGAGTGTCAGGCTGAACACGCCATTGCTGGCGGCGCGCAGGCATTTCGGGTGGAACGGATGGGCCGATTCCTCCAGCAGGATCACCTTCGTGGCACCAAAGGCAGCGGCGGAGCGCAGCAGCGCGCCTAAATTGGCCGGATCACCCAGGGCACAGACCAGTTCCAGCCCTTCCGGCGGCAGGCTCAGGTCCGCCGCCGGCATCTCCGGCACCTGCCCCACCAGGATCGGGTAATCGGTGCCCGAGACATCCAGTTCCCGGAACAGCGGACCGGCCAGCACCACCGGCTGCACATTTTCGGGCAGCGGCCAATCGGCGATCCATTCCGGGTGGCGGATCAGGATGCGGCTGAAAAGGTCCGGCCAGCGGGTCAGCGCCTCCGGTACGGTCTTCAGGCCAGCCAGCAGGAACTGGCCCTGCTTGCGGATGCCACGGCTTTCCAGCAGCCCGGCCCAGGCCTTGAACTGCGGATTTTGCGGGCTGTCGATCTGATGGAACATGGGCACCACGGAAAAACAGAACGCGCCCATCACAAGACGGGCGCGTTCAAGATCATCATGTTGACGGCGTGATTGCAATCCGCCGCCTGGAAAACGCCTCACCCCTGACGGTAGTTCGGCGCTTCGTTGGTGATGGTGATGTCGTGGACATGGCTTTCGCGCAGGCCTGCGTTGGTGATGCGCACGAATTTCGGCTTGGTCCGCATCTCGGCGATGGTGGCGCAGCCGGTATAGCCCATGGAGGCGCGCAGCCCGCCGATCAGCTGATGGATCACCGAGGAGATCGGCCCCTTATAGGGCACGCGGCCTTCCACACCCTCCGGCACCAGCTTCAGCGTGTTGGACACTTCGGCCTGGAAGTAACGGTCAGCCGAACCACGGGCCATGGCGCCCACGGAGCCCATGCCGCGATAGCCCTTGTAGGAACGGCCCTGGAACAGGATCACCTCACCGGGGCTCTCATCGGTGCCGGCGAACAGGCCGCCCATCATGGCGCAGGAGGCACCGGCGGCAATGGCCTTGGCCAGATCGCCGGAATATTTGATGCCGCCATCGGCGATAACGGGAACGCCATGCTTGTTGCAGGCTTCCACCACATCCAGCACGGCGGTCAATTGCGGCACGCCCACGCCGGCCACGATGCGGGTGGTGCAGATGGAGCCGGGACCGATCCCCACCTTGATGGCATCGGCACCGGCATCGATCAGGGCCAGGGCCGCATCCGCCGTGGCAACATTGCCGGCGATGATCTGGGTATAGTTGCGTAAGCCACGCGCGGCGCGCACCTGATCGGCCACCTTCTTGGAATGGCCGTGCGCGGTGTCGATCACCAGCACGTCAACCCCGGCGTCGAACAGGGCCTCTGCGCGGGCCAGCCCGTCCGGGCCGGTGCCGGTGGCGGCGGCGGCGCGCAGGCGGCCATCGGCATCCTTGGCGGCGTTGGGGTGCAACTGGGCCTTTTCGATATCCTTGACGGTGATCAGGCCGATGCAGCGGAAGGCATCATCCACCACCAGCAGCTTTTCGATGCGGTGGCTGTGCAGCAGGCGCTTGGCCTCATCCTTGCCGACGCCGGGCTTGACAGTGATCAACCCCTCATGGGTCATCAGCTCGGAAACCGGCTGGTTGGGATTGTTGGCGAAACGCACATCACGGTTGGTCAGGATGCCGACCAGCTTGCCGCTTTCCGCCGTCACCGGAATGCCGGAGATGCGGTGGCGGGCCATCAGCGCCAGTGCGTCGGCCAGGGTGGCATCCGGGCGGATGGTGATGGGGTTGACCACCATGCCGCTTTCAAACCGCTTGACGGCGCGCACTTCGTCGGCCTGACGTTCGATATCCATGTTGCGATGGATCACGCCGATACCACCGGCCTGGGCCATGGCGATGGCGAGCGCCGATTCCGTCACCGTATCCATGGCGGCCGACAGCAGCGGGATGCCCAGCTCGATCTTGCCCGTCAGCTTGGTGCGGGTATCAACCTCCGCCGGCATCACCGAGCTTTCGGCGGGCACCAGCAGGACGTCATCGAAGGTAAGGGCTTCGCGGAAACGGTCGGCGTAGGACATGAACCTGATCTCCCAAGGGCGGCCGGGCTGGGAACCGCCAGATACGGCTTATGGGACGCCGTTCCGGCACTGAACGCGCGCAGCGCCCAAGGCCAGGTCGACATCCCAAATCAAAAGGTTCGCCGCACTATACACAGGGATAAGCGATTGGGAAGCTACCAGGGTTAGCGGGCCTGGGTTGCTTTTCCAGCAAGGAGGATGGGGAAAGATCGGTGTCGTCAGGGGGCCGCCCCGCGAGCAGGCAAAGGGACCGGGCATGAACCCGGTCCCCCATAATAAGTCCATCGACGGGAAGCCGCTTGCTCGCGGCGCCCCAGCCGGATCAGGTTGCCTTCTGAACATTCAGGAAGGGGTCGAACGACATCGTCGTGTTTTCCAGTTGCAGGGTCACCGAGTACTGATACCTGCCGGGATTCGTTGTCGAACTGACCGTCCCCGCCCAATAGTCCGAGCCGGGGTCGGGGACCAGCACCGGGTTGACCACAGTCGGAATCGCCTGGCCGGTGAAGCCTGTGATTGAAACGCTGCTGGTTGGCGCGACCGGGGTTACCGACCAATCAATTTTCCGCCCCTGGTAACAGTTCGTGGTAAGCTCATTTGTACCCTGGCCAGTGGAAACCGACCCTGTATTATCAATAAGCCAGACACAATTGTTGAGATTACCTTGGCTCAGGGCAACTTCAACATTAACAATGATCAATACTTCCAACGTTTGCATCTTTCCCTCCGCTTAATTAGGTATTTTGTCTTACACCAATTACATTCTACGCATACTGATCGTGCGATATCTTGTTAATTGGCGATCGGACACCAATGTTATTTACTTTAAATTGCATCTCGTTAATGTATTTTAACCAAATATGAGAATTTATTACATTTTGTTCGTGATATGTATGCATAAAAAATGGAGATTTTATAATAGAATATTCTATAACAGGTGGCTATACGTCCAATCATGCGGCTTTGAGAGCATTCAATAAAAATTGAACAAATTTTAGTTGATGTGACTCATCAAGGTAGATTTCCTGGTTCGTCAGGCGCCCCATCACCGCCCTCCGCCGGGGTGCCATGCCAGGCAATATTCCCGTTTGGGGCAACCGATAGCGTCAAGCGAATAAGGTCCAGGGCGCCCCCTGTCACCGGGGTCATGGAAGCCATCCCCGTTCCTGTCCGGGCCCTGTAACATTTTTCTGCCGCCATCATTTGCCAGCCGACCGGCCGGCCCTGCGCAAAGCGCAAGCCACAGGGGTGGGCGGATCGGTTATGGATGGCAAACAGCAGCTTGCGTCCAGCCCCTTCCGGCTGGCGGCCCGCCGACCGGAACCGTTTGATGAAACCCATCCATATGCTGATGGCCCTGGCTGTCATGGCCATCTGGGGCACCAATTTCGCGGTATCGCGGCAGGCGGTGCAGGAGATACAGCCGCTGTTGCTGATGGCGGTGCGTTTCTCCCTGGTGGCGCTGGTGCTGGTTCCCTTTGTCAAGCCGCCGCCACGGGCGCAGATGCGCGCGGTCCTGCTCTACTCCATCACCTTGGGCGGCGTACATTTCCCCTTGATGCTCAGCGGACTGACCGGCGTCACCGCCTCCATCGCCAGCCTGATCATTCAGTTGCAGGTGCCGTTCGCCAGCCTGCTGGCGGCGATTTTCTTCAAGGACAAGCTGGGCTGGCGCCGGGCGTTGGGCATGGCCACCTCCTTCGGCGGGGTGGCGGTGATCGCCGGGCAGAGCCAGGGCCATGGCGACCTGTTCCATATGATGCTGATCGCCGGGGCGGCCCTGGCCTTTGCCTTCTCCTCCATCCAGTTGAAATGGATGGGGGCGATCGAGCCTTTGCAGCTCAACGCCTATATGGCCCTGTTCGCCGCCCCGCAACTGGCCCTGCTCAGCCTGATCGCCGAACGGGACCAGATGCAGCAGATCATGCAGGCCAGCGGGCAGACCTGGGCCTGCCTTGCCTATATGGCGCTGATGTCCACCATCGTCGCCTATATGTTCTGGCAGCCGCTGGTGAAACAATATGAGGTCAACCAGACCATGCCGTTCCTGATGCTGGTACCGGTCTTTGGCGTCGGGTCGGGCGTGATCTGGCTGGGCGAGCCGCTGCATTGGAGCCTGATCGCCGGCGGGCTGCTGGTGGTGGCCGGCATCGGCATCATCATCATCCGCCGGCCACGCTTCATGTTTGGTCGAACCACGGTTTGACGCCGCTTACGATTCCGGGCGATGACACACCGCTTCGATGTTATGGCCGTCCGGGTCCAACACAAAGGCCCCATAATAATGGGGATGGTAATGCGCACGAATGCCCGGCGGGCCATTGTCACGCGCACCCGCCGCCAGCGCCACGCGGTAGAATTCATCCACCTGCGCCCTGTTGGCCGCGCTGAAGGCGACATGCAGGCAGCCCCGCATCGGCTGGCCACTGCTGATCCAAAAAGACGGATGGTCGGTGCCATAACCGGCATGGGCCTCCGCCCCCGTCATTTCCGCTGTGACCAGGGCCATCCGGCTGGCCCCAACGCTGGGCAACACCTGATCATAAAAGGCCATGGATTTTTCTAAATCAGCCACCGGAAAGCCAATGTGGTCGAGCATGTTTCTTTCTCCCTGGTTCCAGTGAGATAGTGTCACCCATGTCCCTCCGGGAAAAGACCGTAAAGCACCCATGCCCCTCCCCCTGATCGATCATCCCAGCCCCAACCACGGCCCGCGCTTCGGCGGGCCGCCGGATATGCTGCTGCTGCATTATACCGGGATGCCGGATGGGCAGTCCGCCCTGGCGCGGCTCTGCGATCCCGCCTCCCAGGTCAGCGCCCATTATCTGGTGGGAGAGGATGGGACGATCTGGAAGCTGGTGGATGAGGAACGCCGGGCCTGGCACGCCGGCAAGTCATTCTGGCGCGGGGAGCGCGACATCAACAGCCGCTCCATCGGGATTGAGCTGGTCAATCCCGGCCATGAATGGGGCTATCGCCCCTTCCCGCGCGCCCAGATGGAGGCGCTGATCGCGCTCTGCCGGGATATTATGGGACGGCACCCCATTTCGCCGCTGCGTGTGTTGGGCCATTCCGATGTCGCCCCCGACCGTAAGCAGGATCCGGGGGAGAAATTCGACTGGCTGGCCCTGGCCATGGCCGGCATCGGCGCCTGGCCCGACCCGCTGCCGGCCGACCACCGCCCGGCGGAGCCGGGGGAGGTGGGGCGGCTTTTGACCCATCTGGGCTATGAAACTCCGTTTAGCCGGTCCCCAGATGGGATTTCATGGGAAGATCCCCCACTATCGGAGTCCGGTGGGATTTCATGGGAAAAGACGGGCGAAAATGGCCTTGAAAGCGTGCTGGCCGCCTTTCAGCGCCATTGGGCACCGGAAAGCCTGGGCCAGGGGGCGGATGGGCAGAGCGTGGCAGCCTTGCGCGCCTTGGTCCGGCTTTCCGCCGAGGCCGATCTTGCATTCCCCGGCACAGACGCCTAGAACCCCCAGGCCAGACGGCTGGATGGTCGCTCCCGCGCAATGGGGAAACCCGCGCGGGGGAGGAAAGTCCGGGCTCCACGGAAGTACGGTGCCGGATAACGTCCGGCGGGGGTGACCCCAGGGAAAGTGCCACAGAGAGCAGACCGCCGGCGCGTTGGAATTCTTGAGATTCCAAGGTTCCGGTAAGGGTGAAAGGGTGCGGTAAGAGCGCACCGCGCCCCTGGCGACAGGGGCGGCATGGTAAACCCCACCGGGAGCAAAACCGAATAGGGACGGCATGGACGGGCAACCGTCCAGGCGCACTTCCGCGTCGCCGTCCGGGTGGGTTGCGTGAGGCGTCCGGTAACGGGCGTCCCAGAGGAATGACCATCCCCCGAATACCATCCACACGTGGGATATGGTTCGGTGGACAGAACCCGGCTTACAGGCCGTCTGGCACTTTATCTATGTTAACAAGACATGAATATTGCGGCAGCAGCCCCCCTGCTGCACATGCTCGATTCCGCCCAAAATGCACAACTTTGTTTCCGCAATGCAGCATGATTCGCAAAGGGGTGAAAAACCACCATATCTATTGGTCGATGACCAACTGACACACTATATATGGTGCATCATAACGTTACGAATGCGCTAAATTTTGAATTTAAATCTATTTTTTTCCTAAAACAGGGGCGGAGCCGGCATTTGCCGTCGGCCCCTTGATGGAAAAATAAAGTGTTCATGTGAAAAAACAAAATAAAAATACCCTAAACTTTCGGGGTAAGAGTCAGTAGGTTCAGGTAAAAAATAAAATAGAAACTAAATAATGAAAACCAACAACATTCGGAATTAATTGCCTCAACAGGGAATGCATAAAATTATCCACAACTGGGCCTACCCAAAAGGATAATTCTTCCAAAAATACGAATTCTATTGGGCGGCCATTGACCGCCCAATTCGTCCCATGGTATCCCAAGAAAACCCAAACAAAGGGATCACTGGCCCATTTCCGCCCCACCGACCCGCATCGCGGCACCCGGCACAGGCGGCAAGAAGCCCGTGGTGGAGTGCGGATGATGGGACCGGCGCCGACGGCGCCATAAGTGGGGCGTGATAGGAATGTTCCTGTCAACACATACCAACAAGGTCGACAAGAAAGGGCGGGTCTCGATCCCCGCTTCCTTTCGCACGACCCTGTATGGTGGCCCCCTTCCACCGGCGACCAGCGTCGATATGGTGATCTTCCCGTCCCTGAAGGCGCCCGCCCTTGATGTGGCCCCACGTTCCTATCTGACCACGCTGTCGGAAGCGCTGGACGACCCGAACATGCCGGAAGAACAGCGCGAATTGATCGAAACCACCGTATTCGGCCGCATTGCCGAAATCAGCACCGATACCGAGGGGCGCATCATTCTGCCCGCTAAACTGCTGGATTATGCCGGCATCACCGAAAATGTCGCCTTCGTCGGCCGCCGTAAGACCTTTCAGATCTGGGATCCGGTGAAACACGAAGAACATGAACGGGAGATGGCGGAATTGGCCCGCGCCCATTCAATCTCTCTCTCCACCATTGTGGCCAAGGCGACCGCCCTGGCGAAGGGGGCATGATGACGGCAAGCCCGGTCCATATCCCCGTTCTGCTGGCCGAAGTGCTGCATGAGATGGCGCCGCGCGCTGGCGAAGTGCTGGTGGATGGCACCTTCGGCGCTGGTGGCTATAGCCGCGCCCTGCTGGACAGTGCTGCCTGCACCGTCTGGGGCATTGACCGCGACCCCGCAGCATTGGAACGCGCCCGCCCGCTGGAGGCGGCCTATGCCGGCCGCCTGCGGGTGCTGGAGGGCCGGTTCGGTGATATGGCCGATCTGCTGATCGCCCAGGGCGTGGCACAGGTGGATGCCATCGTGCTGGATATCGGCGTCTCCTCCCCCCAGATCGACACGCCGGAACGCGGTTTCAGCTTCCGCTTCGATGGCCCGCTGGACATGCGCATGGGTGCCGACGGCCCCACCGCCGCCGATGTGGTGAACAGCACCGAAGAGGATGATCTGGCCAATATCCTCTATCATTATGGGGAAGAACGGCTGTCCCGCCGCGTGGCCCGCGCCATCGTGGCCCGCCGGGCCATCGAGCCATTCACCCGCACGGCCGATCTGGCCGATGTGATCCGTTCCTGCGTGCCGAAATCCAAGGATGGAATCGACCCGGCCACCCGCAGCTTCCAGGGCCTGCGCATCCATGTGAATGATGAGCTTGGGGAACTGGAGCGGGCATTGGTGGCAGCCGAGCGGCTGCTGGTTCCTGGTGGACGGCTCTGCGTCGTCACCTTCCATTCGCTGGAAGACCGGGTGGTGAAGGAATTCATGCGTCAGCGCTCGGGCAACCTGCCCGGCCCGTCGCGCCATGTGCCGGGACCGGTGGCCACCCCGCCGGCCCCCAGCTTCCGCCTGCTGTCCAAGTCGGGGACCGGCCCCGGTGCGGCAGAGCAGGCCGCCAATCCGCGCGCCCGGTCCGCCCGGCTGCGTACCGCCATTCGTACCCAGGCCCCCGCCTGGTCGACGGGAGAACCCGTATGATCGGCAAGTCTACCATCATCTGGATCGGCACCATCTGTGCCGCCTCCGGCATCCTGTACCAGACCAGCTATAAGGCCCAGGAACAGGAGCGTGAGCTGGCGCGCATCAACCGCACCATTCAGCAGGAACGCGAGTCCATCCAGGTGCTGAAGGCGGAATGGGCTTCCCTGAACGATCCGGCAACGCTGGAGCGAATGGCCCGCGAACATCTGGTGCTGGCCCCCACCAGCGCCCAGCAGATCGCCGTGCTGACCGACATTCCCGACCGCCAACCCGATGCGGCCCCCCTGCGCCTGACGCCCATTCCCGGCCGCAAGCCGGGGGCGCCCAGGCCTGCCCCCACCCCGTCCCATGAACCCGCCATCCCCGCCCGGCCGGATACCCCGGTGATGATGGTGAATTATGGAGTCGCCCGATGACCGATGCGCCTTTCAGCCTCACCGGTTTCGACCTGGCCGGCACCGACCGCACAGGTGGTAGTCGGGCGGAGCCGCGCGTGCGGTTGCACAGCCCGGCGCAGAGCGCGCTGGAGCAGGGTCGCGCCCGCCTGATGGTGCTGATGGCCGTGTTCAGTCTGGGCTTCAGCGCCGTCGGTGCCAAGCTGGTCGGCGCCACGGTGGATTTCGGCAGGGGTGAGGGCAAAGGCGTGGTGACCAAGACCGCCACGCGCCACGGCACCGGCACGCGGGCGGACATCGTGGATCGTAACGGCGTGTTGCTGGCCTCCTCGCTGCACACAGCCTCGCTGTTTGCTGATCCCAAGCTGATCCTGGACGCGCAAGAAGCGGCCGAGCAGATCGCCACTGTGTTGCCGGACATCAATGTCGCGCAGTTGACGCATGAACTGAAGTCCGAGAAGCGCTTCATCTGGATCAAGCGCAACCTGACCCCGCGCCAGCAGCAGGATATTTTCAGGCTGGGCATCCCCGGTATCGATTTCCAGCGGGAAGAGCGGCGCGTCTATCCGCAAGGCCCCCTGGCCGCCCATGTGGTGGGGTTCAGCGGCATCGACAATAACGGCTTGATGGGAATCGAACAGGCATTCGATACCCGCCTGAAGGAAAGTGACGAGCCGCTGCGCCTGTCACTGGACATCCGTTTGCAGCATGTGCTGCGCCGTGAGCTGCTGAATACAATGGAAGAATTCAGCGCCATCGGTGCCGCCGGCATGGTGATGGATGTCCGCACCGGTGAGGTGCTGGGCATGGTCAGCGTGCCGGATTTCGACCCGCATTCCCCGCCGCCGCCGGCAGAAGAACAGGACACCGACCCCCGTTTCAACCGCAACACGCTGGGCGTGTATGAAATGGGCTCCACCTTCAAGATCTTCAACACGGCGCTGGCCCTGGAATCCGGCCGTGTGCATATGAACGACATGTTCGATGCCACGCGCCCGATCCGCATCGGCCGCTTCACCATCAGCGACTTCCATCCGGAAAATAAGTGGATGGATGTGGCCGATGTGTTCAAGCACTCCTCCAATATCGGCTCTGTGAAGATGGCGATGGAGGTGGGGCCGACGGCGCAGAAGGAATTCATGACTAAGCTGGGCTTCCTGAAGCCCGTTCACCTGGAAGTGCCGGAACGGGGCTGGCCGATGGTGCCCAACCCCTGGCGCGAAGTGAACATGATGACCATCGCGTTTGGCCATGGCATGTCGGTCAGCCCGGTGCATCTGGTAAGCGCCGTGTCCGGCGTGGTCAATGGCGGCGTCATGCACCCGGCCACCCTGCTGAAGCCGGAAAGCCCGGCTGCCGTGCCCGGCACCCGCATCGTTTCGGAAAAAACCTCCGAAACCATGCGCAAGCTGATGCGGCTGGTGGTGACCGAAGGTACAGCTACCAAGGCGGATACGCCGGGCTATGTGGTGGGCGGCAAGACCGGCACGGCGGAAAAGGTGAAGGGCCGCGGCTATGTCCGCGCTGCCCGCGTCTCCTCCATGGTGGCGGCCTTCCCCATCAATGACCCGCGCTATGTCGTCTATGTCATGGTGGATGAGCCCAAGGGCACCAAGAAGACCTATGGTTACGCCACCGCCGGCTGGGTGGCAGCACCGGCCATCAACTCCATCGTGGCCCAGATCGGCCCGCTGCTGGGGGTGAGGCCGCAGGACAATAATTCCCCGCAGATCATACAGGCGCTGGCGGTACGTCCGGTTCGGCCGGCGGCACCGGGGGCGCAACTGGCCTCCCTGCCGGTCTCCAGCCCGGCACCGGGGGATGAGGAATGACAAAAAGGCTGTCGGACATCATGGCGTCGCGCACGGAAATCGCGGTATCGGCCCTGGCGCTGGAACGCGACCCACCCATCACCGGCCTGACGGCGGATAGCCGCAAGGTGGTGCCCGGAACGCTGTTCGCCGCGTTGCCGGGCACTGTGCGTGATGGGCGGGATTTCATTCCCCAGGCCATCGCATCCGGTGCCGTCGCCATCCTGGCGCCCAAGGGCACCCGCCTGCCCGAGGGTGCGGGCGATGTGGTCCTGATCGAGGATACCAACCCGCGCCGCCGGCTGGCCCTGCTGGCCGCTGCCTTCCATGGCGAACAGCCGGCCCATATTGCCGCCGTCACCGGCACCAATGGCAAGACCAGCACGGCCCAGTTCACCCGCCAGCTCTGGCAGGCACTGGGGCACAAGGCCGGGGCCATGGGTACGCTGGGGCTGGTGGCCGATGGCTTCCCGGAAACCCCCAGCCTGACCACGCCGGACCCGGTGGCCCTGCACGCCACGCTGGCCGATGTGGCGCGCGGCGGTGTTACCCATCTGGCGATGGAGGCATCGTCGCACGGGCTGGACCAGTTCCGCCTGGATGGGGTGGTGGTGGAGGCGGCCGGCTTCACCAACCTGACCCGTGATCATCTGGATTATCACGGCACGATGGCGGCCTATCTTCAGGCCAAGCTGGCCCTGTTCGACCGGGTGATGCCCAAGGGCGCCACGGCGGTGATCAATGCCGACATCCCGGAATTTGAACAGATCGCCAGCGTGGCCCATGCCCGCAAGCAGACCGTCATCGGCTTCGGCACGGCGGGCAAGGAACTGCGCGTCATTGACGCCACCCCCCTGCCCCATGGCCAGCGGCTGGAACTGGACCTGTTCGGCAAGCGCCGCACGCTGGAACTGCCGCTGGTCGGCCGCTTCCAGGTCTGGAACGCGCTCTGCGCCCTGGGGCTGGTGATCGGCACCGGTACGGAGCCGGAACGGGCGGCGGATTGCCTTGTCAACCTGACGGGCGTGCGGGGCCGGCTTGAGATGGTGGCAACCCTGCCCAATGGCGCGGCGGTCTATGTGGACTATGCCCATACGCCGGATGGGCTGGAAACGGTGCTGCGCTCGGTACGGCCGCATACGCATGGCCGGTTGTCGGTGGTGTTCGGCTGCGGTGGGGACCGCGACAAGGGCAAGCGCCCGATGATGGGTCGCATCGCCGCCGAACTGGCCGACCGCGTGATCGTGACCGACGACAACCCGCGCAGCGAGGTGCCGGCCACGATCCGGGCCGAGGTGATGGCCGGCTGCCCCGCCGCGACGGAGGTGGATGACCGCGCCAAGGCCATTGCCCTGGCGGTGGGGGAACTGGGCCCCGGCGATGTGCTGGTGCTGGCCGGCAAGGGGCATGAACAGGGACAGATCATCGGCAACGAGGTGCGTCCCTTTGATGACGCGACGGTGGCACGGGCGGCCGTCGCAGCGCTTTGATTTTGGTGTGACGGGGGGCCGGGATGGGCATCCCGGCTGGTGTTGGAAGTGGGGTGGGAAATGGCGGAAGTCCTGTGGACAGCGGATGATGTGGCGGCGGCCTGCAATGGCCGGCGGGCCGGCACCGCTGCCTGGGCGGCCACCGGTGTTTCCATCGACAGCCGCACCGTGGCGGCGGGTGACCTGTTCATCCCGCTGAAGGGGCCGAATTTCGATGGCCATGCCTTCGTCGCCCAATCCCTGGAGAAAGGGGCGGCCGGTGCCATCGTCGCCGACATTCCGGCCGGGCTGGAACAGGATGCCCGTCTGGTGAAGGTGGAAGACACCATGGCGGCGCTGGAGGATCTGGGCCGCATGGGCCGGCTGAACGCCAGTGGCAAGGTGATTGCCGTCACCGGCTCCGTCGGCAAGACCGGCACCAAGGAAGCGCTGAAGGTTGCCCTGGAAAGCCAGGGCAAGACCTTCGCCACCGTGGGCAGCCTGAACAACCATTGGGGCGTGCCGCTGTCACTCTCCCGCTTCCCGGCCGACAGCCGGTTCGGCGTGTTCGAACTGGGCATGAACCATGCCGGGGAGATCGGCCCCCTGTCGCGCATGGTGCGCCCGGACGTGGCCATCATCACCACGGTGGAGGCCGTCCATATCGAATTCTTCCCTTCGGTGGAAGCCATCGCCGACGCCAAGGCGGAGATTTTTGAGGGCATGGGGCCGGGTGGCACTGCCGTGCTGCCGCGTGACAACCCGCATTACAGCCGCCTGCTGGCCGCCGCCCGCACTCAGGGCCTGCATATCCTGTCCATCGGGGCCGATGCCGCCGCCGATGGCCGTCTGCTGGCGCTGGACTTGCTGCCCGACAGCAGCCATGTGCAGGCCCGCATCGATGGGGTGGATGTCACCTACACCATCCCGCTGCCGGGCCGGCACCATGCCATCAACAGCCTTGCCGTACTGCTGGCCGTGAAGGCGGCCGGCGGCAATGTCGCCATCGCCGCCGCCTCACTGGCCAATCTCGCCCCCATCAAGGGGCGCGGCCAGCGCAGCAGCATCGCCCTGCCGGGCGGCACGCTGACGCTGATCGACGAAAGCTATAATGCCAGCCCGGTATCGGTGAAGGCCGCCGCCGGCGTGCTGGGTCAGGTGCCGCCCGGTGCCGGTGGTCGCCGCATCGCCGTGCTGGGCGACATGCGGGAGCTGGGCGAACAATCGCCGGAACTGCATGTCAGTGTCGCCCCCGCCCTGGTGGCCGGGCATTGCGACCTGTTGTACTGCTGCGGTCCCAACATGCGGCACCTGTTTGACGCCGTGCCGGCCGCCATGCGCGGGGCCCATGCGGCGGACAGTGCCGCCTTGGCCCCGCTGCTGGCGGCCGCATTGCGCCCCGGTGACGTGGTGATGGTGAAGGGCTCTGCCGGCAGCCGTATGGCCACCGTGGTAGATGCCGTAAAGGCCATGGCCAACAAAATTGACAAATTCGACCCGCAGGGGACAGCCGCCACGCTGAATGGCGGGGAACCGAGAGACGAGAATGCTGTATAATCTGCTTTATCCCCTGGCGGATGAGTTCCAGATTTTCAACCTGTTCCGGTATCTGACTTTCCGGACGGGCGGAGCTGTGATGACCGCGCTGATCATCAGCTTCGTTATCGGCCCGCGCGTCATCCGCTGGCTGAAATCCAAGCAGGGGGAAGGCCAGCCGATCCGCACCGACGGGCCGGAAACGCATCTGAAGAAGAAGGGCACGCCCACCATGGGCGGCCTGATGATCATGATTGCCGTCATCATCTCCACCCTGCTCTGGGTGGATCTGACCAATACCTATACCTGGATCGTGCTGCTGGTGACGGTCGGGTTCGGGTTGGTCGGGTTCGGCGATGATTATCTGAAGCTGACCAAGCGCAATACCAAGGGCCTGTCCTCCAAGCTGAAACTGGTGGCCACCTTCGTCGTCGCCCTGCTGGCCACCGGCTGGTATCTGGCAGTCACCCCATGGGAACTGGGCAGCGGTCTGGCCCTGCCCTTCTTCAAGGATCTGCTGATCCATCTCGGCTGGTTCTATGTGCCGTTCGCCGTGGTCGTCATCATCGGTTCGTCGCACGCCGTCAACCTGACGGACGGGCTGGACGGGCTGGCCACCGTGCCGATCATGATCGCCGCCGCCTGCTTCGGGCTGATCGCCTACCTTTCGGGCAATGCCATCTTCTCCAACTATCTGGGCATCATCCATGTGCCGGGCACGGGTGAGTTGGCGGTGTTCTGCGGTGCGCTGGTCGGTGCCGGGCTGGGCTTTCTGTGGTTCAACGCCCCGCCGGCCATGGTGTTCATGGGCGATACCGGTTCGCTGTCGGTGGGCGGCGCACTGGGCGCCATCTCCGTCATCACCAAGCATGAACTGGTGCTGGCCATCATTGGTGGGCTGTTCGTGCTGGAAACCCTGTCGGTGATGATCCAGGTCGCCAGCTTCAAGCTGACCGGACGCCGTGTCTTCCGCATGGCGCCGATCCACCATCATTTCGAAAAGAAGGGCTGGTCGGAGCCCACCGTCGTCATCCGGTTCTGGATCATCGCCGTCATCCTGGCGCTGGTCGGCCTGTCCACCCTCAAACTACGGTAATCCAAGGGGGCATCATGATTGATCTCGGCATCCTGAAGGGGCACAAAATCGCGGTGATGGGTCTGGCACGCTCGGGCCTTACCGCCGCGCGCGCCGCGCTGGATGCCGGGGCCGAGGTGCTGGCCTGGGATGATGGGGCCGCCGGGCAGCAGGCTGCCCTTGCCGCTGGCATTGCCCTGACCGACCTGAACAGCGCCGATCTGGCCGGGGTTGAACTGCTGGTGCTGTCGCCCGGCATCCCGCACAGCTTCCCCCAGCCCAACAAGGTGGCTGCCCGCGCCAAGGCGGCGGGCATCCCGCTGGTCAGCGATATCGAGCTGCTGGCCCGGGCCGTGCCGGCCCCGTTCTATGTCGGCATCACCGGCACCAATGGCAAATCCACCACCACCGCACTGACCGGCCATATCTTCGCCGGGGCCAACCGGCCCACCCTGATCGGCGGCAATTTCGGCATCCCGGCGCTCAGCATCGACCGGTTGGGCAAGAACGGTGTCTATGTGCTGGAAATGTCCAGCTATCAACTGGAACTGACCCCCTCGCTCGGCTTTGATGCCGCCGTGCTGCTGAACATCACGCCCGACCATCTGGACCGGCATGGCGGGATGGACGGCTATATCGCCGCCAAGAAACGCATCTTCCAGAAGGGCGATGGCAGGCCGCAGGTGGCCATCATCGGCGTGGATGATGAGCCCTGCCGCCAGATGGCCGATGCGCTGGACGGGGAATTTGACGGTCGGGTGATCCGCCTTTCCGTCCATGGCGTGCCGCCGGGCGGCATCGGGGTGGAAAATGGCGTGCTGGTCGATGCCACGGAGGGCACGCCCCATCCCTTCACCGATCTGACAAGGCTGACCACCCTGCCGGGCCTGCATAATTGGCAGAATGTGCTAGCCGCCTATGCCCTGGCACGGGCCGGCGGGCTGACCCATTCCGACATTCTGGATGGCTTGCGCACCTTCCCCGGTCTGGCCCACCGGCAGCAGCAGGTGGCGGTGCTTGATGGCGTCCGCTTCATCAATGACAGCAAGGCCACCAATGCCGACGCCGCGGCCAAGGCCCTGGTCTGCTATCAGCCGATCTACTGGATTTTGGGCGGCAAGCCCAAGGATACCGGCTTGGCGGGTCTGGAAGAACTGGTGGGCAATGTGCGCCATGCCTTCCTGATCGGGGAAGCGACGGAAGCCTTTGCCGAATGGCTGAGCGCCCACAAGGTGCCGCATACGCGCTGCGGCGTGATGGAAAAGGCGGTGGAAGCCGCCTTTGCCGCCGCCAAGGCCGATGGGGAGGCATCGCCCGTGGTGGTGCTGTCGCCGGCCTGTGCCAGCTTCGACCAGTATCCGAATTTTGAGGTGCGGGGCGACGCCTTCACGGCGGCGGCGCAATCCCTGGCCACCGCCCGGCAGGGGGATTGAGCCCATGCTCTCCTTCTCCCGCACCGATCATTCGGTTCTGGGCCGCTGGTGGTGGACGGTGGACCGCTGGACACTGGCCGTCATCATCGCCATTGCCGTGATCGGTGTGGTGCTGATCCAGGCGGCCAGCCCGGCGGTGGCCAACCGCATCGGGCTGACCACCTTCCACTTCATCGAACGTCACCTGTTCATGCTGCTGCCGTCGCTGGCCATCATGGTCGGCGTCTCCCTGCTGACCCCGCGCGGGGTGCGGCGGATGGCGGTGGTGATGTTCGGGGCGGCTATCGTCGGGGTGGTGCTGACCCTGTTCATCGGAGAAGAGATCAAGGGCGCCACGCGCTGGATTCACGTGCCCGGCCTGTCGTCTGTACAACCGTCGGAATTCCTGAAGCCGGCCTTCGCCGTCGTCTCCGCCTGGATGTTCTCGCTCCATCGCACACCGGGACCGACGGGGAGCCATTTTCCCGGCATCCAGGTCAACTGCGCCCTCTATGCCATGATCGTGCTGCTGCTGATGAGCCAGCCTGATCTGGGGCAGACCTTCGTCATCACCTCCATTTTCTTCGGCCAGTTCTTCCTGGCCGGTCTGCCCATCGTGCTGGTGGCCAGCATGGTGGTGCTGGGCATGGGCGGCCTGGTCAGCGCCTATTTCCTGTTCCCGCATGTGCAAAAACGCATCGACGGCTTCCTGAACCCGGCAACGGGTGAGAATTATCAGGTCGAAAAATCCATGGAAGCCTTCGCCAATGGCGGCATCTGGGGCACCGGCCCCGGTCAGGGCCGGGTGAAGATGGCCATCCCCGATGCCCATGCCGACTTCATCTTCTCCGTCGCCGGGGAGGAATTGGGGCTGGTGGTCTGCGCCCTGATCATCGTGCTGTTCGCCATCGTGGTGATCCGCAGCTTCAACCGCGCCGCCAATGATCAGAGCCTGTTTGTCATGCTGGCCGCCACCGGGCTGGCCATGCAGTTCGGCCTGCAGGCATTGATCAATATGGGTTCCGCCCTGCATCTGATGCCGACCAAGGGCATGACCCTGCCCTTCATCTCCTATGGTGGTTCCTCGCTGATCGCGCTGGGGATCGGCACCGGGATGCTGCTGGCCCTGACCCGCAAACGCCTGTCACCGGGAGAAGGCCTGTGAGCGCCCGCCCCATCATCCTCGCCGCCGGGGGCACCGGCGGTCATATGTTCCCGGCGGAAGCCCTGGCCCGCGCCTTGATGGCACGCGGCCATTTGCCGATTCTGGTAACCGATCCGCGCGGCAAGGCGTTTGGCGACAGCCTGCCCGATGTGCGGGTGGAACGTATCCGCGCGTCGAACGGGGCCGCCGGCCTGCTGGGCAAGGCCCGCATGGCCGTCGATCTGGTGTTGGGCACCGCGCAGGCGCGCAGTCTGCTGCGCCGTTTAAACCCGGCCGTTGTGGTCGGCTTCGGCGGTTATCCGTCCGTCCCCACCGTGTTCGCCGCCCAATCCACCGGCATTCCCACCCTGCTGCATGAACAGAATGCCGTGCTGGGCCGGGCCAACCGGCTGCTGATCGGCAAGGCCGCCCGCATCTGCACCAGCTTCCCCGAGGTGAAGGGCCTGGGCCCCGCCGATGGCAGGCGCATCATCCGCACCGGCAACCCGGTACGGCCCGATATCCTGGCCCTGCGTGATGCCCCCTATCCGGCCCCCGTACCGGGCGGGCCGGTCAATCTGCTGATCACCGGCGGCAGCCAGGGGGCCAGCATTTTCGGGGAGGTGGTGCCCCGCGCCATCGAAATGCTGCCGGAAGATTTGCGTTACCGGCTAAAGATCGTGCAGCAGGCCCGCCCGGAAAATATCGAGGTCGCGCGCAAAGCCTATTACGAGATGGGCATTGAGTGCGAACTGGCCACCTTCTTCAAGGATATGCCGCACCGGCTGGCCGGCTGCCACCTGATGGTGGCCCGTTCCGGTGCCGGAACGGTTGCCGAACTGACGGTGGTGGGCCGCCCCTCCATCCTGGTCCCCTATCAATATGCCATGGATGATCACCAGACCGCCAACGCCAGATCGGTTGAATCGGTTGGCGGTGCCTGGGTCGTTCCGCAGACGGAATTTTCACCCGCCGTGCTGGCCGACAAGCTGATCGCCCTGCTGGCCGACCCGGCCCAACTGACCCGCGCCGCCACGGCCGCCGCTGGCTGGGCCATCCCGGAAGCGGCGGAGAAGCTGGCCGATGCCGTGCTGGGTCTGGCCAGGGAGCGCGCAGCATGAGGCAATCTGCCCCCCCGCCCAGCCTCAGCGACCTGGAAACCGCCTTCCCCCTGCTGCTGGGCAATGGGCCGACGACGCGGCCCCATCTGGCACGACAGGGCCGTGAAAAGGCCACAAGTCATCATTACGAAGCCGAAACTGCCCCCACGCCGCGCCGTAAACCCGGTCTTCTTGATTTTCTGTTTGGAGTTTAAGCCATGCGGGCCCTGCCGCTGAACATCGGAACCCTGCATTTTGTCGGCATTGGCGGTATCGGCATGTCCGGCATCGCCGAGGTGCTGCACAATCTGGGCTATGCGGTCCAGGGCAGCGACATGTCCGATAATTATAATGTGCAGCGGCTGCGCAAGCTGGGCATCAAGGTGGAGATCGGCCACCGGGCGGAAAATCTGGGCGAAGCGGCGGTGCTGGTCATCTCGTCTGCCGTGAAGAAGGACAATCCCGAGGTGGTGGCCGCCCGTGCCGGCATGATCCCGGTGGTGCGCCGGGCGGAAATGCTGGCGGAACTGATGCGGCTGAAATGGTCCATCGCCGTGGCCGGCACCCATGGCAAGACCACCACCACCAGCATGGTGGCGGCCCTGCTGGAAGGCGGGGCGATGGACCCGACCATCATCAATGGCGGCATCATCAATTCGCTGGGTACCAATGCCAAGCTGGGCAGCGGCGAATGGATGGTGGTGGAAGCCGATGAAAGCGACGGCACCTTCACCAAGCTGCCCTCCACCATCGGCATCGTCACCAATATGGACCCGGAGCATCTGGACCATTACGGCACGTTCGAGGAGGAGCGGAAGGCGTTCGACCGGTTTGTCGAGAACATCCCCTTCTACGGCTTCGCGGCGCTGTGCATCGATCATCCGGAGGTCCAGGCCATGCTGGGCCGGGTGGACCGCCGCGTCGTCACCTATGGCTTCTCCCCCCAGGCCGATGTGCGCGCCATCAATGTGGTGACCGATACCAGCGGCTGCGCCTATGACGTGGCGGTCAGCGACCGTGCCCACGGGGAGGCACGGGGGGAAGCGCGCACCATCACCGGCATCCATCTGCCGATGTATGGGCTGCATAATGTGCAGAATTCCCTGGCCGCCATCGCCGTGGCCATCAATCTGGGCATCAGCGACGAGGCGATCCGCCAGTCCTTCGCCAAGTTCAGCGGCGTGAAGCGCCGCTTCACCAAGACCGGTGAAAGCAATGGCATCGCCGTGATCGATGATTACGGCCATCACCCGGTGGAAATCTCCGCGGTGCTGAAGGCGGCGCGCATGGCCGGCACCGGCCGCACCATCGCCGTGGTGCAGCCGCACCGCTATACCCGCCTGCAAAGCCTGTTCGGCGATTTCTGCACCTGCTTCAACGATGCCGACACCGTGCTGGTGGCGGATGTCTATGCCGCCGGGGAACAGCCGATCGCTGGCGCCTCGCGCGATGATCTGGTGGAAGGCCTGCGCGTGCGCGGCCACCGCGACGTGCGCGCGCTCACCGGCCCGGATGCCCTGCCCGCCCTGGTGAAGGACATCGCCAAACCCGGTGACATGGTGGTGTGTTTGGGCGCCGGCACCATCACCCAATGGGCCAATGCCCTGCCGGCTGAGCTGGACAAGCTGTTTGCCATCGGGGGTGCTGACTGATGGCTGCCTCCCTGCTGCTCGACCGGATCAAGGAACAGGCACCCGACCTGCGCGGGCGGCTGGTGGCCGACGCGCCGCTGGGGCCGACCACCTGGTTCCGGGTCGGCGGCAATGCCGAACTGCTGTTCCGTCCGGCCGACCGGGATGATCTGGCCTATTTCCGCGCCCGCTGCCCCGCCGATGTGCCGGTGACGGTGATCGGTGTGGCGTCGAACCTGCTGGTCCGCGATGGCGGGGTGCCGGGTGTGGTGATCCGCCTGGGCGGCGCCTTTGCCGAGATTCATGTCGAAGGCGAAATGATCATTGCCGGCGCTGGCGCGCTGGATTTGAACGTGGCGCTGACGGCACAGCAGGCCGGCTTGGCGGGACTGGAATTCCTGTCCGGCATTCCCGGCACCATCGGCGGGGCCATCCGCATGAATGGCGGGGCCTATGGCGGGGAACTGGTGGATGTGATCGACTGGGCCGAAGGGGTTGACGGCCAGGGCCATAGCCGGCGCTGGACGCGCGATGAGCTGCATCTGACCTACCGCCATTGCGGCCTGCCCGAGGATGTCATCTTCACCGCCGCCGCCCTGCGCGGCAGCCTGGATGACAAGGACGCCATCCAGGCGCGGATTGAGGCGATCCAGCAGGCCCGCGCCGACAGCCAGCCGGTGCGCGCCCGCACCGGCGGTTCCACCTTCGCCAATCCTGACGGGCATAAGGCCTGGCAACTGATCGATGCGGCCGGTTGTCGCGGGTTGACCATCGGCGGCGCGCAGATCAGCGAGAAACACTGCAATTTTCTGATCAATCTGGGCGATGCCACCGCAGACGATATCGAGTCCTTGGGCGAGGAAGTCCGCCGCCGCGTGAAAGCGCAGAGCGGCATAGACTTGCGTTGGGAGATACGGCGGATCGGCGTATCCCATTCGCATGGGGGGGCCGGATGAACACGTTCACCCATCCCCTCCCCCATGACCTTCGGGTTAGCGCCCTCGGCTTTTTTGAAAGCGGCGCAGATTGCCGCTTGCGACCGCTCAACGCCTCGCTTACACCGGATTTTGTGGGCGGATATGCTGGCCGTCACACAAAATCTTGCGTATGCGCAAAAGTTGCCGAAATGTTCGGCCGTTACGTCCGCATTCTTGTGTATGCGGGCCATGGGGGAGTTTGGTGTGATGGGTGAGACGAACGCGAAGCATGTCGCCGTCCTGATGGGTGGCTGGTCTGCCGAGCGCGAAGTGTCGCTCGTCAGCGGGGCCAATATCGCCACGGCGCTGGAAGAAAAGGGTTATCGCGTCACCCGTGTGGATGTGAAGCGTGATCTGGCAGCCTTGATCGCCGCCTTGTCGCATCCGCGCCCGGACGCGGTGTTCAACGCCCTGCATGGAAGGGGTGGGGAGGATGGGCTGATCCAGGGCGTGCTGGAATATCTGGGCCTGCCCTATACCCATTCCAGCGTCAAATCCTCTGCCATCGCCATGGACAAGGAAATGACCAAGCGCCTGCTGGCCACGGCGGGGATGCCGGTGGCCGATGGCGTGGTGGCGACCAGGGATCAGGTGCTGGCCGGCCATGTGCTGCCCCCGCCCTATGTGGTGAAGCCGGTGGATGAGGGCTCGTCCGTTGGGGTGCGCATCGTCAAGGCCGGTGATAATTTCACCGTGCTGGCCGAAGATACCTGGGTCTATGGCGACAAGGTACTGGTGGAACAGTTCATTCCCGGCCGGGAACTGACCGTCGGCATCATGGGGGATGAGGCACTGGCGGTTACGGAGATCGTGCCGACCCAGAATTTCTTCGACTATACCGCCAAATATACCGATGGCGGCGCCACCCATATCTGCCCGGCGCAAATCCCGGAAGAGGTGGCGGCAGAGGCCAAGCGCCTGGCGCTGCTGGCCCACCGGGTGCTGGGCTGTGAGCCGGTGTCCCGCTCCGATTTCCGCTGGGATGACAGCAAGCCCGGCATCAGCGGTCTGTGTTTTCTGGAAACCAACACGCAGCCGGGCTTCACGCCCCTGTCTCTGTTGCCGGAACAGGCTGCCGCACGCGGCATTGCCTATGCCGATCTGTGCGCCTGGATAGTGGAGCGAGCCCGATGCCACGTGTGACGCCCGCCGACGCCATCCCCGACAATCCCCGGGCCCGCTTCGCCGAAACGGCGCGGCGGGCCACATTGCGTGCAGCGCAGGAGGCCAACCGCCGCCGCGCCATGCCGCGATGGGCCGGCCCTGCCATGCGCATCAGCCGCACCGCCGCACCCTTGCTGCTGCTGGCGGCTGTGGGCGGCTGGGCCTGGGCCGGCGGTCAGGCTGCCATGCTGGTGTCGCTGGTCACCGATAAATTCATGCACGCATCAACGGATGCCGGCCTGTCGGTCGGGGAAGTTTTTGTGCAGGGACGCAAGCGCACCGCCAAGGCCGACATGCTGGCCGCATTGGGCGTGCAGCGGGGCAGCCCGATCCTGGCCTTTGATCCCCACGCCGCCCGGCTGGCACTGGAACAGATTCCCTGGGTGGCGGAAGCGCGGGTGGAACGCCGCCTGCCGGATACCATCTTCGTCGCCATCAAGGAACGCAAGCCGATGGCGCTGTGGCAGCATGACCGGCAGTTGCGCCTGGTGGATGCCGATGGCGTGGTGCTGACCGATGAAGACCTGTCGCGTTGGCCGAACCTGCCCATGCTGGTGGGCGCTGATGCGCCGGCACGCGGGCCGGACTTGCTACGTCAACTGGCCGTCGAACCGACCATCGCGGAACGGGTGGAGGCTGCCGTGTTGGTGGCCGGACGGCGCTGGAACCTTCAGCTTAAGAACGGTGTGGAGGTTCGGCTCCCCGAACATGAGGTGCCGGAGGCCCTGCACCAGTTGGCGCTGATCCAGCAGACCAATCAGGTGCTGGACAAGGATGTAGTATCGATTGATCTGCGTATGCCCGACCGGCTGGCCATCCAGACATCGGCCATGGCGGCCGACCTGCGGCGCAAGCCGCCGGAAAAGAAGCAGAAGATCTGAGGGGCGGCGGACATGGCATTTCCCGGCGCACTGAATACCCGTAAAGGCCCGCGCAAGGTGACGCGCGGCGGCACCATCGCGGCCCTGGATGTGGGCTCGACGAAGGTGGTTTGTTTCATCGCCAAGGTGGATGATCCCGGCTCCATCCGCGTGGTCGGCATTGGCCATCAGGTCAGCCGGGGCGTGCGCTCCGGCGGCATCGTCGATATGGAAGCGGCAGAGACCGCCATCGGCACCACCGTCCATGCCGCGGAGACGATGGCGGGTGAGCAGATCCGTCAGGTGCTGGTCAGCCTGTCAGGCGGCCAGCCGGAAAGCCAGACCCTGACGGTGGAAACCCCGGTGACCGGGCCGGAGATCGGCGATGCCGATGTGCGCCGGGCCCTGGCCCAGGCCCGCCGGCTGGATGTGTCAACCGATGCCGAACTGATCCATTCCATCCCGGTCGGCTATGCCATTGACGGGTCGAAGGGCATCCGCGATCCGCGCGGCATGGTGGGCGAACGTCTGGGCGTGCGGATGAATGTCGTCACCGCGGCCGCCAGCCCGGTGCGCAACCTGACTACGTGCGTCGGGCGCTGCCATCTGGGGGTGGAGGGGTTCGTGATGAGCCCCTATGCCTCCGGCCTGTCCTGTCTGGTGGAAGACGAGATGGATCTGGGCGTCACCCTGATCGATATGGGTGGCGGCACCACCAGCATCGCCGTGTTCAATGATGGCAAGATGGTCTGGTGCGACAGCATTCCGCTGGGCGGTGTGCATGTCACCAACGATATCGCCCGTGGCCTGACCACCACCGTGGTGGATGCCGAACGGCTGAAGACCCTGCATGGCAGTGCCGCCGCCGCCGTCTCTGACGAGCGGGAGATGATCGACGTCCCCCAGGTGGGGGAGGAAGAGCGCGGCCAGGGCAACCATGTGCCGAAATCCTATCTGGTCAGCATCATC
Source organism: Azospirillum sp. RU38E (assembly GCA_943370215.1). GTDB lineage: Bacteria > Pseudomonadota > Alphaproteobacteria > Azospirillales > Azospirillaceae > Niveispirillum. The sequence continues at coordinate 23,704 of CALRQC020000016.1, read as the reverse complement.
CAGCCCCGGCTGGAAGAGATTTTCGAGCTGGTGCGTGGCCGGCTGGAAGGCTCGGGCTTTGCCAAGGCCGCCGGTCGCCGCGTGGTGCTGACCGGTGGCGCCAGCCAATTGTCAGGCGTGCGCGAGCTGGCGGCCAATGTGCTGGACAAGCAGGTGCGGCTGGGCCGCCCGCTGCGCATCGGCGGGCTGGCCAGCAACCTGTCGGGTCCGGCCTTTGCCTCTGCCGCCGGCCTGCTGGCCTATGCGATGCAACAGACCCATGAAATGCCGGCCCTGACACCGCTGGATGAAAAGCCGGCCAGCCTGTGGGGCCGGGTGAATCTCTGGCTGCGGGAGAATCTTTAAGATGGAGCCGCCGCCATGAAGGATCGCCGACGAAGACCGTGCCCCCAGGCCAGTGCCCGCCCACCGGCAGCCCAAGCCTGATACGCCCCGATTGACCCGATGATCGGCCCTACCCCCAGGGCCACCGCCAAAGATCCCCTCCCCCGCCAGAGGAGCAGCCCCAAATGAGCCTGAAACTCGGAATTCCCAGCGTCGAAGTACAGACCAAACCCCGCATCACCGTGTTTGGTGTCGGCGGTGCCGGCGGCAACGCCGTGAACAACATGATCCGTTCCAATCTGGAAGGGGTCGAATTCGTGGTCGCCAATACCGACGCACAGGCCCTGCAGGGCAATCTGGCCACCAAGCGGGTTCAGCTCGGCTCCACCATCACCCGTGGCCTGGGGGCGGGTTCCCGCCCCGATGTCGGCCGTGCGGCGGCGGAAGAACAGTTGGAAGAGATTCTGGGCCATCTGAACGGCACCAACATGTGCTTCATCACCGCCGGCATGGGCGGTGGTACGGGCACGGGCGCTGCCCCCGTCATCGCCCGTGCGGCGCGTGAACAGGGCATCCTGACCGTCGGCGTGGTGACCAAGCCTTTCAATTTCGAAGGCGCGCATCGTATGCGCACTGCCGAATCCGGTATCACGGAACTGGCCCAGTATGTCGACACGCTGTTGATCATCCCGAACCAGAACCTGTTCCGCATCGCCAATGAGAAGACCACCTTCGCCGACGCCTTCAAACTGGCCGACGATGTGCTGCACGCTGGCGTGCGTGGTGTCACCGATCTGATGGTGATGCCGGGCCTGATCAACCTGGACTTTGCCGATATCCGCACCGTGATGAGCGAGATGGGCAAGGCCATGATGGGTACCGGCGAGGCGGAGGGCGACAACCGCGCCATCGACGCCGCCGAAGCCGCCATCAACAACCCGCTGCTGGATGATATCAGCATGAAGGGTGCCCGTGGCGTGCTGATCAACATCACCGGCGGTCATGACATGACCCTGTTCGAGGTGGATGAGGCGGCCAACCGCATCCGCGATGAGGTGGACCCCGAAGCCAACATCATCTTCGGTTCCACCTTTGATGAAAACATGTCCGGCAAGATGCGGGTGTCCGTGGTAGCCACCGGTATCGACAATGCTGGCCACCAGGCGCGCCCGGCAACCCAGCCTCAGCTTCAGGTGGTCAACGGCGCCAACGCGGCCACCCGTCGCCCTGGCGTTCCCCCGCTCCCGGCCGTCCCGGCCGCCGCCGCCGCGACAGCCAACGGGATCCCTGCCCGCCCGACCCTGCAGCCGGCCGGCATCCCCGGTGTGCCCGCTACCCCACATTACGCCCACATGACCCCAGCGCCGCTGCCGGGGACCGTACCGATGCAGCCGGCACCGGTGGCTGTCCCGCAGCCGGCCGCTGTGGCCGAGGCTGCACCGCTGGCCGAGCCGGTGGTGGAAGCGGCGGCCCATGCCCAGCACGTCCAGGCCGCTCAGGAACTGCGCCCGGTGGATATGCGTCCGCCCGCTCCGGCCCGACGGGAGGATGCCTTCATTCCGCCGCGCCCGGCTGAAGGGGCCCCCCGCAGCAACAGCCAAGTGCCCGAACGCTTCACCCCGCCCCCGGTGGAGAAGAAGGCAGGCTTGTTCAGCCGCATGTTCGGCTTGGGCGGCGGCAGCCAGCAGGCCCCGCGCCAGCAGCCAGCACCGGCACCGCAGCCCCAGGCGGCACCGCATTTCCAGGCCCAACAGCCCCGCGCCGCCGCCCAGCCGGTACAGTCCCCGGCACCGCAGGCCGCCCCCCAGGCCCATCCGGCCGATGCCGCCCCCCGCGCCAAGGCCCCGCAGAGCGAAGAGGATATGCTGGACATCCCGGCCTTCCTGCGACGCCAGGCGAACTGAACATCGTTCGAGATCAAGGATTTATCGCGTTGCACCATGAAGGGCCGGCCCGGCGGGGGCCGGCCCTTTTCCTTTGGGTTGAGGCGATCTGGGCAAAATTGTGACGTGAGATCATACTGTTATCCGATGGCTGCGTAACAATCGGTAATAAAGAGTGATTTGTGTCTTGCCGGGACAAGCCTCATGTTGAGCTGGTGAAGGGATGCCGATGTTGCGTTGCAGTGCCTTGTGGGAAGGGAACGCAGCGCAAACCCCACCGGGGAAGGATGGGGAAGGCAACGGGATCGCTTTGCACGGGGGCGCTGTCTAGATTGATCGGAAAAGGGGACATACCATGTCCTGGCAACAGACTCTGAATTCCACGATCGATTGCATGGGCATCGGCCTTCATTCCGGCCGTCGGGTCCATCTGACTCTGTGCCCGGCACCGGTCGATACCGGTATCGTTTTTATCCGCACCGATCTGCCGGAAGGCCAGGGTGTGATCCCGGCCCGTTGGGATCTGGTGGCCGATACCCGCCTCTGCACCCTGATGCGCAATGAACATGGCGCCACCATCGGCACGGTCGAACATCTGATGGCCGCGCTGCGCGGCTGCGGCATCGACAATGCCTATGTGGAGGTGAGCGCCGCCGAAGTGCCGATCATGGATGGCAGCTCGGCCCCCTTTATCTTCCTGATCGAATGCGCCGGCACCCGCGTGCAGGAAAAGCCGCGCCGCGTGATCCGCGTGCTGAAGGAAGTCAGCGCCGTTGATGGTGACAAGAAGGTGACCTTGAGCCCGGCCCCGACCTCCAGCTTCCGGGCGGAGATCATCTATGACAATACCGCCCTGATCCGTCGCCAGGAAGGCAGCCTGCGCCTGACCGACCCGGCCAGCTTCAAGAACGAGGTTTCGGCCGCCCGCACCTTCGGCTTCGCCCATGAGGTGGAGCAGATGCGTAAGGCCGGTCTGGGCCTGGGTGGTTCGCTGGACAATGCGGTGGTCATTGATGGCGACCATGTGCTGAATGAAGGCGGCCTGCGCTATCAGGACGAATTCATTCGCCACAAGATCCTGGATGCGGTGGGTGACCTTTATCTGGCCGGTGGCCAGATCCTGGGCCATTACCACGGCATCCGTGGCGGTCACGGCATGAACAATGCCGTCCTGCGCGCCTTGTTCGCCGATCCCGCCAATTACCGCATCGAAGATGCCCCGGTCTGGCAGGAAGAACTGGCCACGGTCGCCTGATCTCCCGCGCGGTTTCCGCGATACCGCTCTTTTACCTGCATTTTCTGCCCGGCCGGACATCCATAATGTCCGGCCGGTGTCATTTTGGCCGGCGGCAATCCAACGGATAGTTCATAAAGTCGTCGCGGAACCCATATAGGATCGGTCATTCTGTTCCAGGCACTCACGCGCTCAGGCCATGATCCAGCTTCGCGCCTTTCGTCTTGTCCTTTTGCTGATCGGCCTGGGCTGGTTTCCGGGCTCTTCCGCCATGGCACAGGCGCAGACGGGGCCTTCGGTGCGGCTGGCCAGCCTGGACTGGCCACCCTTCACCGGCGCGAACCTGCCCGCACAGGGGCGTTCCACCGCCATCGTTCAGGCCGCCCTGGCGGGGGCGGGCCTGGCGCTGCAGGTGGATTTTCTGCCCTGGCAGCGGGCGCTGACCAGCGGCCTGCATGACCCCGATTTTCAGGGTTATTTCCCGGAATATCGGGATGCCACGATGGCACGCCACTGTCTGCTGTCGGAGCCGATTGGCAGCAGCCCGCTGGGTTTTGCCGAACGGGTGGATGCACCGGCCCCCTGGACACAGCTCCCCGATCTGGCCGGACGGCGCATCGGTACCGTGCGCGGCTATGTCAATAATCCGGAATTCGATGCCCTGGCCGCCGCCGGCGGGCTGAACGTTGAACCGGCGGTCGATGATGCCACCAACCTGCGCAAGCTGGCGGCGGGCCGGCTGGATCTGGTGGTGATTGACAGCAATGTGCTGTCATATCTGCTGGCCACCGACCCGGACCTGATTCCCCACCGCGCCGCCCTGCGGCTGAATGGCCGGCTGCTGGAGGAAAAAAGCCTGCATGTCTGCTTCCGCAACGACGACGCGGGCGCTGCTTTACGGGCCCGCTTTGACGAATCTCTGCGCCATTTGCCGGAAATTCAGGCCGGGCAGAACGCGGCGCGCCCCGATCCGTGATGAAATGCCTTTGTTCCGCCAGGATTTGGCGGCAAAAGCGTGCATGTAATGATAGCGCGTCGTTTGCCGCTTGGCGGGTGCCGTCCCGCGCGTGCTATAAGGCTTCCCGCATTCATGCCCCAGAGCTTGGTTGTCATTGCCGATGCTTCGCACGCCCCGCACCGTCCGCCCGTCCGCCGTCGCCCGTTACCTGGTGCCGGCCGCCTTACTGCTCCTTACCGCCTGCTCGGGCAAGAAGGAGGAGATCCCCTATGTCGAGCGGCCGGTGGAGCAGATCTACACCGAGGCGTCCAACGCCATCGACAATAAGAACTACAGCAAGGCGGCCCTGCTGTTCGACGAGGTCGAGCGCCAGCACCCGTACAGCCAATGGGCGGTGCGGGCCAAGCTGATGTCTGCCTATTCGCACTATGAGGCGATGAAGTATGACGATGCCATCGCCGCCCTGGATGGCTTCATCGCCCTGCATCCGGGCAACCGCAATGCGCCCTATGCCTATTATCTGAAGGCGCTCTGCCAGTATGAGCGCATCACCGACGTGCGCCGTGACCAGAGCACGACGGAAGAGGCGCTGAAGGCCCTGAATGAGGTGGTGCGCCGCTTCCCCACCACGCCCTATGCCCGCGATGCCAAGCTGAAGATCGATCTGACGCGCGACCATCTGGCCGGCAAGGACATGGAGGTCGGGCGCTTCTATCTGAATACCGGCGAATATGTCGCCGCCATCAAGCGCTTCCGCCGGGTGGTCGACGAGTATCAGACCACCAGCCACGTGCCCGAAGCCCTGCACCGCATGGTGGAGGCCTATCTGGCCCTGGGCATCCGGGAAGAGGCGCAGGCCAATGCTGCCCTGCTGGGCCATAATTATCCCGGCAGCGTCTGGTATCAGGACACCTATGCCCTGATGAACCGGGCCGCGCGCGGGGAAAAACCCTCCTTCCTGACCCGCGCCTGGGACTGGATGTTCTGATCTGATCCAAGCCGCTTCATAAACGTCCGGGAATGATCCGATGCTGGTGACGCTCTCGATCCGCGATGTGGTGCTGATCGAACGGCTGACACTGTCGTTCCAGGCCGGTCTCTGCGTGCTGACGGGGGAGACCGGGGCCGGCAAGTCGATCCTGCTGGATTCGCTGGGGCTGGCGCTGGGTGCGCGCGGCGACAGCGGGCTTGTCCGCCATGGCAGCGAGCAGGCCAGTGTGACGGCGGAGTTCGATCTCAGCCGCACGCCGGACCATCCCGCCTTCGCCATCCTGCGGGAGCAGGATCTGGAGGTGGAGGATACGCTGGTGATCCGCCGCACCCTGACGGCGGATGGGCGGTCGCGCTGTTTCGTCAATGATCAGCCGGTGGGGGTCACCCTGCTGCGCCGGCTGGGCGAAATGCTGGTGGAGGTGCATGGCCAGTTCGATACCCATGGCCTGCTGGACCCGCGCACCCACCGCGACCTGCTGGATGATTATGTGCAGTTGGCCGACCGCCAGCAGAAGGTTTCGGCCTCCTGGCGGGCCTGGCGGCAGGTGGAACAGGCGCGGTTGACCGCCGCCGACGATGCCGCCCGCGCCCGTGCCGAGGAAGATTACCTGCGCCACGCGGTGGAGGAGCTGGACCAGCTTGACCCCAATGAAGGGGAAGAGACGGGGCTGGCCGAACAGCGCGTGGTGCTGCAGCACCGGGAAAAGCTGATCGAGGGCATCAATCAGGCTAACGGGGAGCTGTCCGGCGAACGCGGGGCTGAACGCGCGCTGGCCAGCGCGCTGCGCACCCTGTCCCGGCTGGCGGAAAAGGCCGGTGGCCGGCTGGACCCGGTGATCAGCGCCCTGGATGAGGCTGCCAATGATGTGGGCGAGGCTGCCCGCTCGCTTCAGGCCCTGTCGGCCGACATGGATACCGATGGCGGCAATCTGGACAAGATCGAGGAACGGCTGTTTGCCCTGCGCGCCGCCGCCCGCAAGCATGGCACCGACGTCGACGGGCTGGTGACCCTGCGGGCGGAAATGGCCCGCAAGCTGTCGCTGATCGAGGATCAGGGCGACCTGCTGCAGAAGCTGGCGGCCCAGGCGGAGACCGCCAAGGCCGCCTATCTGGAGGCCGCCAAGGCCCTGTCCACCGCCCGCATGAAGGCCGCATCCAAGCTGGATCAGGCGGTCGCCGCCGAGTTGAAGCCGCTGAAGCTGGAAAAGGCCCGATTCGTCACCAAGGTGGAACCGCAGGGGGAGGAAGGCTGGGGCCCGCACGGCATCGATGATATCGCCTTCCAGGTCGCCACCAATATAGGCAGCCCGCCGGGCCCGCTGGCCAAGATCGCCTCTGGTGGTGAATTGGCCCGCTTCATGCTGGCGCTGAAGGTGGTGCTGGCCCAGGTGGGCACGGTGCCGACCCTGGTGTTTGACGAGGTGGATACCGGCGTGGGGGGGGCCGTGGCCGATGCCATCGGTGAACGGCTGGCCCGGCTGGGTGACCATAATCTGCAGGTGCTGGTGGTTACGCACAGCCCGCAGGTGGCCGCCCGTGGCGCCCACCATTGGAATGTGCGCAAGAAGGCAGCCGGTGGCCGCACGGTGACCGAAGTGGTGCCGCTGACCACCGCCGAGCGGTTGGAAGAACTGGCCCGCATGTTGTCGGGTGCCGAGATCACCGAGGCCGCCCGCGCGGCAGCACAAAGCCTGCTGACCGGGCGCAACGCCTCCCCTACCCTGCTGTGAACCCGGCGATCCGCGCTGCGGAACCTGCAGCGGGGATGGGAAAGCTGCCCTTGCTGATCGCAATGCGATGCTTGATGCTGACTGAATGGTGGGCCATCCCAGCGGTTCGCACCAAGCAGCAGAGGTTTTCCGTGTGACAAGAAGCAAGTCAAAATCACCGGTCTTCAGGGCACCCTTCCTGAAATCAATCTGGCTGGATGACAGAAAATTTATCGACCGCACGCAGTATCCATTCTCCATTCCGGCCCTTGGCTCCGATAAGTTCCAGATAGAATTCAGCCGGCCTGTCACGATCTTCGCCGGACAAAACGGAACCGGCAAATCCACCATTCTGGAAGCGATTGCCGGCCTGTGCGGCTTTGGCAAATTTGGCGGAAACAAGAACTATAATCTCAGCAAAGAAGAGCAGAATCCCCTTGATGGATACATGCGCGCCTCCTGGTTCCCGAAGGTGACAAAGGGATTCTATGTCCGGGCAGAAGCCTTCTTTGCCTTTATAAATCAAGTTGATCGCTTGGCGCAGGAGGGGGGGGCTGCGATCTATCAATCTTACGGTGGCCGATCGCTTGCGGAGCGGTCGCACGGGGAAGCCTATATCGACGTCTTTCGACATAAAATGAACGGCGGGGGGATATTCATCTTCGACGAACCCGAATCCGCCCTCTCCCCCCTGCGGCAGATGGAATTTTTGCGCCTAATCAAGGCGAGTGAAACGGTGGGAGACTGCCAATTCATCATGGCCACCCACTCGCCCCTGATCATGGCCTATCCCGGTGCCGCCCTGTTCCATGTCACAGACCAGGGAATCTTGGAGAAACCCTACACCGCCACAGACCATTTCAGAATTCTGCGTGAATTTTACCTGGACCCTGACAGCTTCATGGACGACCTCTTCTCGGAATGACCATGACGCTGTCAGGGTAAGGTTCAGCCAGCCCCCACCTCGGCTCCCACAATTGCCGCAAAATCGGCCAGCACCTGCGCTGCCATGGCACGGAGCTGGCTTTCCACCTCATCAAAGGACAGGCTGGCCGGTGCTTCCGGCAAGGCCACCTTGGCCAATTGCTGTTTCAACCCGGCCGGGGCCTTGGCCGCATCGAAGGCGCCATCGGTGGTCAGGCGCAGGAAGCCCTGCACCCGCCGCCAGGTCTTGTGCGCCACGATCAGCCGGTTGGCCGTCTCCACCGCCAGGAAGCCGCTGTCCCCCAGCCAGGCGAGCGCCCCGGTGGTGTTGGTATCCAGGATTTCCGGCTTTTCCGGGCCATGCAGCAGCATCAGATATTGGGCGATGAACTGGATGTCGGTCATGCCGCCACGCACATGCTTCACCGACCAGATATCGTCCGTATGATGCTGCTGGTCGATGCGGGCGCGCATGGAAACAACGTCCTGGCGCAGCTTCTCCGCATCGCGCGGGCTGGTCAGCACGGCCTTGATTTCCGCCGCCAGCCGCGCCCGCAACGGTGCCGGCCCCGTCACCGGGCGGGCGCGGGTCAGTGCCATATGTTCCCAGGTCCAGGCACTTTCCCGCTGATATTTGGCGAACCCGTCAAAGCTGACGGCCAGCGGCCCGGCATTGCCGCTAGGCCGCAGCCGCATATCCACCTCGTAAAGCTGCCCCTCGGCCGTCTGGGCGGTGATGGCATTGACCAGCCGCTGGGTCAGCTTGATAAAATAATCGTTGGTTGACAAAGGCTTGTCACCATCCGACTGGCTCACCCCGTCCGGCACCTCATAAACCGTGATCAGGTCCAGGTCAGAGCGCAGGGAGAGCGAACGGGCGCCCAGCCGGCCCAGTGCGATGACGGCAAAGCCCGCCCCCGGCACCCGGCCATGGCGGCGGGCGAATTCATCCTCCACCACCTTTTGCAGGCCGACCAGCGCCACCTCCGCCACATCGGTCAGGAAGGCGCCCAGCCGGTCCGCGTCGGAGATATGGCGCAGGATATGCACCCCGGCGCGGAAGCGGTGCTCGCTGGTCCAGCGCCGGGCAAGGTCCAGATATTCCTCGAAATAGCCGGCCCCGCCCAACAGGGCCTCAAACCCGGCCTCCAGCTCCTCCCGCCCCGGCAGCGGATCGAAGAAGCCGGGCAGCAGCACGGCATCCAGGGCCGCCGGGCGACGAGCCAATTGTTCGGCCAGCCGGGGAGCGGTGCCCATCACCTCTGCCAGCAAATCCAACAGGTTGGGATTGGCATAGAACAGGCTGAAAAGCTGTACGCCCGCCGGCAGCCGCTCCAGAAACTCATCGAATTTCAGGAAGGCCTGATCGGGATGGGCGGTGCGGCCGAAGGCGGCCAGCAAGGTCGGCACCAGTTCGGTCAACAATTCCCGCGCCCGCTGGCTGCGGGTGGCGCGGTAACGGCCGTGATGCCAAGCCCGGATCTGGCCGGCGATGGCGGAAGGGTTGGCATAGCCCATGGAGCGCAGGGTCTCCATGGTCTCCGGGTCATCCTCCGTGCCGGTGAAGACCAGATTGCCGGGACCGGACAGGGCCGGGCTGTCGGCAAACAGCCCGTCATAATGGTCCCCCACCACGCCCAGCGTCTCCAGCAGGGCTTGCCGGAAGGACTGATCATCGACATAGCCCAGGAAGGCGGCGATGCGGGCCACCCCTTCGTCGGATTTCGGCAATTCGTGGGTCTGCTGGTCATCCACCATCTGCACCCGGTGTTCCACCGTGCGCAGGAAGCGATAGGCGCGGGACAGGTCATCGGCGACGGATTGCTCCACCCGCCCCGCCTCCACCAGCGCATAGAGCGCCTGCACCGTGGCGGGCACGCGTAAAGACCGGTCGCGCCCGCCATAGATCAGTTGCTGGGTCTGGGCGAAGAATTCGATCTCGCGGATACCGCCACGGCCGATCTTGATATTATGGCCGTTGACGGTCTTTTCCCGATGGCCCTTATGGGCACCGATCTGGCGCTTGATGGAATGGATGTCCTGGATGGCGGCGAAATCCAGGTTCCGGCGCCAGATGAAATGGCGCAGGATATCCATGAAGGCTTCACCCGCCACCAGATCGCCGGCCACCGGCCGGGCCTTGATCATGGCAGCACGCTCCCAGTTCTGGCCCAGGCTGCTGTAATAGGCCTCTGCCGCAGAGACACTGACCGCCACCGGCGTGGCGCCGGGATCGGGACGCAGGCGCAGATCGGTGCGGAAGACATAGCCATCGGCCGTGCGCTCATCCATCAGCCGCACCAGTTCGCGGGTGATGCGCACAAAGGTGCGGGTCATCTCCCCATCCGGCACCTGCACGATGCCATCATCATAGAGCACGATCAGGTCGATATCGGAGCTGTAATTCAGCTCCCGCGCGCCAAACTTGCCCATGGCCAGCACGATGAAGCCGCTGCCGCGCTCCGGTTCATCGGGGAAGGGCAGTACCAGCTTGCCCGACGCGGCAGCCTGCCGCAGGGCTAGCCGGGTGGCCAGTTGCAGCCCAGCCTGGGCGAAATCGGACAAGGCGCCGGTCACCTGTTCCAGGGTCCAGGCGCCGGCCATGTCGGCCAGACCGATCAGCAGGGCGGCGCGGCGTTTCGCCACGCGCAGGCCCTTCATCACCCGATCGGTCTTATTGTCGGCCCCATACTGGGCCCCCATATCGACCAACAGGTCAGCAAAGGCCGCATCGAAGCCTTTTTCGACGATGGCACGGAAAAAGCCGATCTCCCTTAAAAGGGCGGTGCCAAGGAACGGACTATGTCCGAAAATTGTTTCAAGCACCGTCCGCCCTTCCGGTTGATCCATGAAGGTGCGGGCAAATTCGGCAAGCGCCGTATCAGAAGTGGAGCGGATGGCATCCCGCCAATGTTCCAGGCCGACGGCAGCACGTTGCACATCACCGGGAAGCGGGAGGCTTTCTTGATTGAATATAAGGCGCATACCGGGCTATCCCAGCAGTGGAGCGGGCGCGGGCCACAGTGCGCCGCCTGCCCGACCCAGGTCAAGCCCAGCCGGATAGCGCCCGAGATCCTTCATTGATGTTCCGCCGAAGCGCCCTTATCCTGTTGGAATTACTGGCTGGCCTGTTGGCGGTCGTGGTGCTGGGTGGCGGCTTTCTCGCCTGGCAATTGACCAAGGGCCCGATCCCGATCGATTTTGCCACCCGCTATCTGCAACAGGCGCTGAACGAACAATCGTCCATGCGGCTGGATCTGGGCGAAACCATTCTGGCCTGGAACGGGTTCGGCAGCCGGGTCGATCTGCGCCTGCACGGCGTCACCGCCTATGGCAGCAGCGGCACCGTCATCGCCTCCGTACCGGAAGTGCGGCTGGGCCTGTCGGTGCCGGCCCTGCTGCGCGGCACCGTCGCCCCCACCCGCATCGATCTGGTGGAACCCCGGCTTTACGCTGAGCGCACAGCCGAGGGGGAGTTCCGCCTGGATATCCGCAGCAATGATGAGGAACTGGACCCCGATGCCGGTGCCCGCATCGCACGCGAATTGCTGGCGGCCCTGCGACAGCCGCCCGACCCGCTGAAACAGACCGGCGCCCTGCGCGACCTGCGGGTGACGCGGGCCCGGCTGGTGGTCAACAATCTGGCCACCGGTACGGTCTGGCAGGTGCCCCGGCTGGACCTGCGCCTGCGCCGTGGCAATAGCGGCGTGTTCGGCACGGCCTCGGCCGATATCGATATGGGCGGCAAGATCAACCAGATCGCCGCTGAAATCGATTATCGCCTGTCCGATGGCGGCATGAATGTCCGCACCGCCCTGGCCGATCTGCGCCCGGCCGACTTCGCCCAACTGGCCCCGGTGCTGGAACCGCTGAGCGCGCTGGAGGTGACGCTGGACGGTTCCATTACCATGGAGATGGATGAAAATCTCACTCCCACCGCCATGGTGATGGGGTTGACCGGGAAGCAGGGCCGGCTGGTGCTGCCCGACCATCTGCCGGAGCCGCTTTCCTTTGATAGTGTCTCCCTGCATGGCCGGCTGGAAGATGCCGGCCGCCGCCTGATCCTGGATCGGTTCAACCTGGACCTGACCGGCCCGGCAGACCTTACCGTCACCGGCACCGCGCACCAGAAAGGCGACGTGATCCATCTGGCGCTGAAGGAAGAGCTGACGGGCCTGCCCATGGCCGACCTGAAGCGTTACTGGCCGCTGGGCGTGCAGGAAAGCACGCGCGACTGGATGGTCGGCAATCTGGCCGATGGCACCTTCACCACCACCCTCTTCACCCTGGAAGGCACGTCGCCCGCCAAGAAGCCGCTGGATATCAAGCCGACCAAGCTGGAAGGGCGCATCGCCATGTCCGGCTTCACCGTGCATTACCGCCGCCCGCTGCCCCCGGTGAAGGACGTGACGGCAGAGGCGAAGTTCGACGGCTCCACCTTCGCCATCGATATCAAGTCCGGCAAGTTGCTGGATATGCAGGCCGGTCCCGGCCTGGTGCGCATCACCGACCTGGATAAGGAGACGATCCAGAAGATCGATATCAAGGTGGCGCTGACGGGGCCGGTTTCCTCCGCCCTGACGGTGCTGGATGCCGAACCGCTGCATTATGCTGGCAAGGTGGGGCTGGTGCCGGGCAGCGTCAGCGGACAGGCCCATGTCGACATGCATTTCGCCTTTCCCCTGATTGCCAAGCTGACCATGGAGATGGTGGAACTGGATGGCACGGCGAAACTGTCCGATGTCGCCGTGCCCAACATCGTCGCCAATATCAGCGCCAGCCAGGGTCAGCTTGATCTGACCGTCGATTCCCACAAGCTGGATGTGACCGGCAAGGCGCTGCTGAACGGTGTGCCGGCCGATATCGCCTGGACGGAGAATTTCGACGATGCCGCGCCGTTTGGTACCCGGGTCAAGGTGCTGGCCCGCCCGGATGATGCCCAGCGCGCCGCCTTCAAGCTGGATTTCCCCGACTGGCTGAACGGCCCCACCGGGGTGGACATGACCTATACCCGCCAGGGCAGCGGACCGGCGCGGGTGGAAACCATCGACACCGCGCTGGACCTCACCCCCAGCGTCTTGCGCATCGATGTGCTAGGCTGGCGCAAGGAGGCGGGCAAGCCCGGCCGGGGTACGGCCAATATCCGCTTCGTCAATGGCAAGCTGCTGGTGATCAGCGGCTTCACGGTGGAGACGGAGGAATTGCACGCCACCGGCAGCGCCCGGCTGCGTGACGATGATTTCGGCATGGAACATCTGCTGCTGGAAAGCTTCCGGCTGGGGGAAAGTGATGCCCGCATCGATCTGCGCAGCACCGACCGGCAGGGCGGCATGGCCATCGATGTGCGCGGCCCCGCCTTCGATGTCCGCCCCTTCCGGGGCAAGAAGAACAAGGGGGAGCCCACCGCCAACCCACCCGAACAGCAGGTGGAACCGGCCAAGCTGCCGGCGCTGGCCATCAGCTTCGCCCTGGATCAGGCCATCATGGGCGACGAAGGGCGGGTAATCCGTCATGCGCGCGGCCGGATGGAGCGCGACAACGATATCTGGTTCCGCACCGATCTGGATGCGGAGGTCGGGGAGAAGGGCCGGCTTGCCGTGCGCTATGGCCCGGATGCGGCCGACCCGCGTATCCTGACCCTGGATATGGCCACCGATGATGCCGGCGCCACCCTGCGCAATCTGGATGTGATCAGCCAGTTGAAAGGCGGTAGCCTGACCATCAATGGCCGCAGCGCTGCCGACGATCCGGCCAAGGCGGTGAACGGAGAGGCCGACCTGCGCGACTATCAGGTGCAGGATGCCCCGGTGCTGGCGCGGCTGCTGTCCGCCGCATCCCCGCGCGGCTTTGCCAATTTCATGTCCGGCCAGCCCATCGCCTTTTCCCGGCTGCATGGCCAGTATCAGTGGAACAGCGGCGGCATTTCCCTGCGCGACATGCGCACCTCGGGTTCACAAGTCGGGCTGACGCTGGAAGGCAATATCGACCTGAAGAAGAGCCACGCCCAGTTGCAGGGCACGATCGTGCCCTTTTCCACCGTCAACAAGCTGCTGGGGGCCATACCGGTGCTGGGTGATCTGCTGGTGGGCGGTGAAGGCCAGGGCCTGTTCGCCGCCACCTATACGGTGAAGGGGCCGTTGGACAATCTGCAGACCGGGGTGAACCCGCTGGCCGTGCTGGCACCCGGCTTCCTGCGCAACCTGTTCTTCCTGCCGCCACCTGCCGGTGAGGCACCGCCGAAGGAAGAAAAGGCGCCGAAACCCGCCAAAGAGAAGAAGGGGGAAAAGGCCCCGGCAGCGGGAGCGGCAGGAGCCGAACCGGCACCCCCGTCCGCCCCACCGTCACCCGCAGCGCCGTAGGCTCAACCGATCAGTTGACCACACTCACCGCGCGGCGGTTCTGGTCCCAGACGGCCGGGCCGGTGCCGGCCACAGCCGGACGTTCCTTGCCAAAGCTGACCGTCTGCAGGCGGTTGGCATCAATGCCGCTGGCGATCAGGTAACGCCGCACCGAATCGGCACGGCGCTGGCCCAGCGCCAGATTATATTCGCGCGTGCCGCGCTCATCGGCATGACCTTCAATGGTCAGGCTGATATTGGGGTTGCTGCGCAGGAAGGAAGCCTGCTTGTCCAGCGTGGCCGTAGCCTCCGCCGATACCTCATACTGGTCCACCGTGAAGAAAACACGGTCGCCAATGCTGGCCAATTGCTGCTGCGGGGAAAGGTTGCTGTTCAGCGTGCTGCTATCCACCGGGGTGGCACCATAGCCCTGCCCCTGGCCGGCCGTCCCGGCCGCTGCCGCATCATAGGCGCCGCTGCCATTGCGCGTGGCGCCGGCCTTGTCATCCCGCACGCCGGCGCAGGCGGCCAGCAGCATCATCGGGGCCAGCAACAGAAGGTGGGAAGGCTTCATGGTGGTCTCTCGCTTCCTTATTGGCTTTCGCGTGCGGGCGTCCCGGCACCCATCCAGTCCCGCCCTGAGGCAAGATCACCCCATGATTACGTCCGGAGTAAGACGAAAGACGGGCAAGGCCGGGGCCGACTGCAACCGCGCAGGTCCGCGCGGCCGGATCGTTAACACAATAGCCGCCCCTTCGGATCAAAAGATCAGGCGTGGCCGATATCGGTGGAAAGCATGGACAGGTCGATGCCCAGCCGGGCCAGGCTGCGCTCCCATTTATGGTCCAGGTCGGGATCGAACAGCAGGGCAGTATCGGCCGGCACGTTCAGCCAGCCATTGGCCTGCATTTCCTGATCCAACTGGCCCGGCCCCCAGCCGGCATAGCCAAGGGCCAGAAAGCCCTTTTGGGGGCCCGCGCCTTCCGCCACGGCGCGCAATATGTCCACCGTGGCGGTCAACACCACCTCTTGCGTGACGGCCATACTGCCCTCGCGCAGGTAATCGGCGCTGTGCAGCACAAAGCCGCGGCCGGTTTCCACCGGGCCGCCATAATGGACGCGCAGGCTGCCGCGCGGCTTGTCCACCTCCACATGCAGTTGTGCCAGCAGATCGGGGAAGGCCACGCCCTGGAACAGGCGGTTGACCACCAGCCCCATGGCCCCTTCGGCGCTATGGGCGCAAATATAGATGACGGTCCGGGCAAACCGTTCGTCCGGCATCTGGGGCATGGCGACCAGGAACTGCCCGGCCAGCGAATCACCAGACGGGTTAACCGGCTTGTCCGGCCGGCCGGCGGCATGTTTGAAGGGCTGTTTCATGGGCATCGGCTCAACATGATGACAGGGGGAATGATATCAGTCCGCGTGGACAGAATGTGGGTTAATTTCCCGGCTAATCCATCCCCGCCTTGCCGTGGGACGGTCCACAGCCTAGAACCTATGCATCATCCACCAACATGTATCCCATGGGGAGAACCAAGCGATGACCCTTAAGGTTGGCGACCGCGTTCCGTCGGTTACCCTGAAGCATCTGACCGAGTCGGGTATGCAGGAGATCAGCACGGACGATCTGTTCAAGGGCAAGAAGGTGGTGTTGTTCTCGGTGCCGGGTGCCTTCACCCCCACCTGCTCCGCCAAGCACCTGCCGGGCTTTGTCGATAATGCCGAGGCGCTGAAGGCCAAGGGCGTGGAAGAGATCGTCTGCCTGGCCGTGAACGACCCGTTCGTCATGCAGGCCTGGGGCAAGGCCAACAACACGGCCGGCAAGATCACCATGCTGCCCGACGGCAATGGCACCCTGACCAAGGCCCTGGGCCTGGAAATGGATGGCACCGCCTATAATCTGGGCCATCGCGGCCAGCGTTTCGCCCTGGTGGCCGACGATGGCGTGGTGACCCGCCTGGAAGTGGAAAAGCCGGGCGCGTTCGAAGTATCCAGCGCCGATTACATCCTGAAGCAGTTGTAATCAAAAGGACGGGCGCCGGCTGGGACCGGCGCCCGTCCGCTTCAATCACCCAAGCCAGGGTTCATCCTGCGCGTCGATCCCCAGCGAACCATCGAACAGGGCGGGCATGGCCGCCAGATCGGTGACACCCGGATCGACACCCAACTGCATCATCAGCGTGGTCGCCTGACCGCGATGATGGGTGCCATGGTTCAGCATATGGGTCACCAGCACCCAGGCCGGCATGACGCGCTGGCGACGCGCCAGCTTGCTGACATAATGAAGCGGGGCGGCCAGCCATTCCGCCGTAAGCTGTTTTTCCGCCCAGTTCAGCATATGCGCATCGGCGGCAGCGCGTTGTGCCACCAAGCCCTCCCAGGTCGGGCAGATCAGGCCATCGGCGCTGGGCAGCAGCACAGGGCTGCCGATGAAACGCTGCATCCAGATCAGATCACCCCATAACAGATGATCCAGCGTGCCATGCAGCGACCTGAAAAAGGCGCCCATGTCGCGGCGGCGGTCACTGTCGGGGATGGCGGCACTGGCGTCCAGCAGACGGCGATTCATCCAGCTTCCATAAACCAGCATGGTCCGCACATAATCGACGTCGATCATTCCTTAACCCTTTTCTGATGCCGGTGGCGGGCTACCTAACAGCCATCGTGCCTCGACCACCATCGGAGAAACCCGATATGACCATTTCCATCGGCGCAGCCGCGCCGGATTTCACCCTGCCCACCGACGGCAATGGCAGCGTTACCCTGTCGGCCCTGCGGGGCCGCAATGTTGTGGTCTATTTCTACCCCAAGGACGATACTTCCGGCTGTACCACACAGGCCTGCGGTTTTGGCGAGAACCTGCCCCATTTTGAGCAGGTGGACGCCACCATCATCGGCATCTCCAAGGACAGTGTGGCCAGCCACGACAAGTTCAAGGCCAAGTACAAGCTGCCCTTCACCCTGGCCTCTGACGCTGGGAGCGACGTGACGGAGCAGTTCGGCGCCTGGGTGGAAAAGAACATGTATGGCAAGAAATACATGGGCATCGAACGCAGCACCTTCCTGATCGACAAGGAAGGCGTGGTCCGCCAGATCTGGCGCAAGGTGAAAGTGCCCGGCCATGTGGAAGCCGTCCTGGAAGCCGTTAAATCCCTGTAAAAGTAAATTGGCGGTAACTCTATACGGTTGGTCAAATTGACAGCCGGCTTCTTCAGCAGAACTATCTCCTGGCGGCACAGATTGGATCATCACCATGACCGTCGGGGATATGACTGAAAAAGTTCGGTTACAGGCCGTTGCCGCGTATTGTGGCTTAACACCGGTACCGGACAGCCGTTTTCTGCGGCTGGCCGGTTTGGCCCGCCAGCTTTTCGCCATGCCGATGGCGATGGTGAACATTATCGATGGGGCCACCGTCTGGCCGGTGGCCACAGAGGGGATCGGCAACGAACCGGTGCCACGGGAAAAGACCCTGTGTATGCAGGTCTTACGCGATGAAAAGCCGGTTATCCTGGGCGACCTGAGCTGTCACCCCGACTATTGCAACAATGAGCTTGTCACCGGCACTGCCGGCATTTCCTTCTATGCCGGGGTTCCGATTTTCAGCGACGCTGGCCATGTGCTGGGCGTCTTTTGCGTGATGGACCATCTACCGCACCCGGCCTTTGATGATGCCCAGGTCCAGCTTTTGGAACAACTGGCGGATACCGCCGCCGAACGGCTGGCGCTGGACAAGGAACAGCGGGAGGCGCGGCTGAGCCTGCTGACGATGGAAAAGGCACTGCGTGATCAACAGGATTTCCTGGTGAAGATGAACCGGGAAGTGCGTGACCCGCTGCACAGCATCCTGGGCTTTGCCGAAATGCTGGTGGCCGACAGGCTGCCAACGCCGCAGCGGGAATATGCCGAACTGTTGCATAAAACCACCCGCGATCTGGTGGGGGTATTGGCTGCGGCAATGGATTATGCCCGGCTGGAATCCTCTGGCATTACCTTGGATATCATGGACTTCCCGCTGGAAGATCTGGCCCGGCGCAGCTTGCTGGCAGCCAAGCGCAAAGCGCCGGACAAACCGATCAATTATCTTCTATCCCAACAGCCCGGCCTGCCAGCCATGATGCGGGGCGACCCGATGAGGGTACAGCAGGTGTTGGGGCTGCTTCTGTCAAACGCCGTCAGTTTCACCGAGAAAGGAGATATCAGGCTGGATATCGGCCCGGGCAAACAGCCGGGCCATCTTCATTTCAGCCTGTCGGATAATGGACCCGGCATCCCCTGCGCCATGCAAGGGACGCTGTTTGATCCCTTCCCCCAAACCCAGGCCGGGCTGGAGCGCGCGCCGGGGCGGGTTTGTCTGGGACTGGCCACGGCGCGCTATCTGGTTTGCGCGATGGGTGGGGAAATCGGCTATCAGCCTAACGCCTGCGGCGGGGCAACCTTCTGGTTTGAACTGCCGGATTATAGCAAGCTGTGACCAGCGTCTGGGGGCCGCCTTGATCAGGACCGTCGGTTCTGACCAAGGTCAGTTGGTTTTAACCACCGAACCCCCAGATTTCAGCCGCCAGTGCCTCCACCTCGTCGCGCCCGCGCGAACGCGGTTCCGTTTCCGACAGGGTCAACCCCTCCATCAGGGCGGCGGCGAAACCGATGCGGTTGCCCAGGTGCGACACGGCCACCGGCACGCCCAGTTCGGCCGCCTTTTCCGCCACCGCATCCACCAGACGCCCCCGCGCCGGCACCCGGTTCAGCACAATCAGGGCCGGGCGCTTTTCCGCCTTGGCCAGATCCAGCGTCGGGCGGGTGGCCCACAGGTCCATCGGGCTGGGCTGGACCGGCACCACCACCAGATCGGCAGCGCGCACGGCGATTCGCGCCTCCGTCTCTGCGTGCGGCGGGCTGTCGATCACCACCACCTCATGCGCCTGCACCAGCTTTTCCACCTCCCGCTGGGTGCGCCAGCCGGAAAGCTGGGCATGGGTCAGGCCGGTACGCCCCTCGCCTAAGGCCGCCACGCGCTGTTGATACCAGGCGGAAAGGCTGCCTTGGGGATCGATATCCACCAGGGCGACGCTACGCCCGGCCAGCACCCAGGCATGGGCCAGATGAATGGCCAGCGTCGTCTTGCCCGCCCCGCCCTTCTGCTGTGCGATTGTAAAGACGCGGCCCGCCATGGCAGGTTTCCCCCTGTTCTGTGTTTTGCCTTGATCCGGCTCTGGAGTGTGCCGGGAAGGTCGTGAAGCGGCAAGTGCTGCGCCGCACAAAAGGAGAAGGACATATGGCCCCCTGGCCCGACCATCTGCCCATCACCCGCCTGCGCGTCGCCCGCCCGACCGATCAGATCGATGCGGTCACCGCCTGGTACCGCGATGTCATCGGCCTGCCGGTGATTGGCGGCTGGCGCGATGAGGGCGGCAACCATGGCGGTTATGACGGGGTGCTGTTCGGCCTGCCCGATGCCGGGATGCAGTTGGAATTCACCCAGCACCGCGATGGCAGCCCCTGCCCCGCCCCCAGCCGTGACAATCTGCTGGTGCTGTATGTCGATGACCGGGCGGCGTTGAACACTGTCAGCGCCGCCATCCAGGCCCGTGGCGGGGTTCCCGTACAGCCGGAAAATGCCTATTGGCTGAACCGGGCCGTCTGCTTCGAAGACCCGGACGGCTGGGGCGTTGTCTTCTCCCTGAAGCCGGGAATTGAATAAACCTTATTTCGCCGACAGCCCCGCCAGCCGGGCACGGGTCAGTTCCGGGCTGACCCGTTCGGATGCCATCAGCCAGCGGATCAAGGGGGTGGCCATGAAGGTGCTGACAATGGCCATCACCACCAACATGCTGAACATCGGTTTGGGCAGCACGCCCATATCATAACCAATATTCAGCACGATCAGTTCCATCAGGGCCCGGGTATTCATGGCAACACCAATGGTGGCCGCCTGCCGGTGGCTCTCCCCCAACGCGCGGCAGGCCAGATAGGCCCCGCCGAACTTGCCGGCAAAGGCCACCAGACAGACCAGCGCACACAGGCCCCAGCCAGAGGCAGACAGGGAGCCGACATCGGTGCGCAACCCCGTATAGGCGAAGAACAAGGGCAGCAGCAGCACCTGCACCAGCCCACCGACGCGCATTTTCCATTGCGCCACAAAGGCCCGGTCATTTTGCAGGCAATGGCCGACAATGAAGCCGCCGATGATGGCGAAGATGCCCAGATTGCTGGTGATGATGGCGGCCCCCAGCAGCTCCAGCAGCAGCCCGGCGATGGTGGTTGTGTCCAGCGTGCCGCCCTCCTTCGCCATCCTTCCGGCCACCCAGCGGGACAGGAAGGGGCGCACCAGGGCCAGCATCACCGCCACGAACAGGGCCACCCCGGCAATCCGGGCCAGAAACATCACCATATCGAAATTGGCGGCGACGATGGCGGCCACCAGCCCCAGCAGCATCCAGCCGCAAATATCATCGATCGCCGCCGAGCCGATGACCAGCGACGCCGTGCGCGTGTGCGACAGGCCCAACTCCATGAAAATCCGGCCCAGGATGGGGATGGCCGTGATCGACATGGCGATGGCGAAGAACAGGCGGAAGGCCAACAGCCCCTGATCCGGGTCCATGCCCAGTTCCCGCCAGAAGAAGGGAGCGGTGGTGTAACCCAAGGCAAAGGGGATGATGATGCCGGTCAGGCTGATCAGCGCCACAGCCCGCCCGTCACGCCCGCGCCCCGGTGTCACCTGGAATTCCATGCCGATCTGAAACATCAACAGGATCAGCCCCAATTGCGCCAGCCCGACAAAGATGGGCAGGGTTTCCGGCACGAACAGGGCGTGGGAGAGATCGGGGAACAAGGCACCGATCAGCGATGGCCCCAGCAGCAGCCCGGCCAGGATTTCACCCGCCACCGCCGTCTGCCCCAGGAACCGCGTGCTGATCCAGGAAACCAGACGGCTGAACGCCAGAATCACCACCAGCTGGTAAAGCAGCATCAGCGTCAGATGTTCCGCCGATGAACCCACGGCGGAACCGGCCATGGCAGCCGTATTGCTCATGCGTTTTCTCCCCCCACGGAAGTATGTTTTGTCATGCTATAGCGGATAGCGGATCGCCCCGCCAGTGCTGCCCCCGGCTGGGGCGGGGTTTGCAGGGAAAGCCGGTGTCGCCAGGGCCGCCGGGGGCTATGCTGGGGGCCATTCCGTTCCCGCCACGCCCGGTAGCCTCGCCTGTGCCCCACGATCATTGCTGCGACGATCCCAGCCACCACCACACTGCCCCCAGCATCCCGCCGCATCCCGACCGGCCGGCGGTGATGACGCCGGGCACGCCTGCCTATGTGCGGGGTGCGGCGATTCTGGCGGCGGGCGGGCTGGTGGCCTTCCCCACCGAAACCGTCTATGGGCTGGGCGGCAATGCCGGGGATGATGCGGCCGTGGCCGCCATCTTCGCCGCCAAGGGCCGCCCCAGCTTCAACCCGCTGATCGTGCATGTGCTGGATGAGACGGCGGCCGAACCGCTGGTGCATCTGGATGATCGCGCCCGCCAGTTGATCGAGCTTTACTGGCCCGGCCCGCTGACCCTGGTGCTGCCGCGCCGGGCCGATGCGCCGCTGTCGCTGCTGGTCAGCGCCGGGATGGACAGTGTGGCCGTGCGCAGCCCCGCCCATCCCGTGGCCCGCGCCCTGTTGGCGGCATCCGGCTTACCGGTGGCGGCCCCGTCCGCCAACCGGTCCGGCCATGTCTCCCCCACCACGCCGCTGCATGTGGCGGAGGAATTTCCCGATGGCGGTGGCGCCCGGCTGCAACTGATTCTGGCCGGCGGCAAGGCGGAAATCGGCCTGGAATCCACGGTGCTGGACCTGACCGGCCCCACCGCCCGCCTGCTGCGCCCCGGTTCGGTGACGCGGGAGGAGTTGGAAGCGGTGCTGGGCCGGGTGGAACTGGCGGGGGCCGGCGATGGCATCAAGGCCCCCGGCATGATGACCAGCCATTACGCCCCCGGCCTGCCGGTGCGGCTGGATGCCGACAGCGTGGGCGAGACGGAGGCGCTGCTGGCCTTCGGGCCGGATCAGTTCCTGCGCGGCGGGGCCATGCGGCTGAACCTGTCCCAACGCGGTGACATGGCGGAGGCGGCGGCCAACCTGTTCGCCATGCTGCGGGCACTGGACCGGCCCGGCCTGTCCGGCATCGCCGTGATGCCGGTGCCGGAAAAGGGGCTGGGTGTGGCCATCAATGACCGGCTGCGCCGGGCCGCCGCGCCGCGTGGCTGATCAGACCAGCAGGTCCGCGCTGGGGCGCACCTGTGCCTTGTGCGGGCCGACGGGGAACCCATCCAATATCTGGTTATGGTGGGCAATGATCTGCTCAAAGCGCAGCGCGCCGATATCGCAGGTCATGTGTCCATCTTCCAGTAGCGTGACGTCAAAGCCATGCGCCACGGCGCTGCGCACACTGGTATCGATGCAATAGGGCGTCATGCAGCCACCAATGATCAGGTGGCCGATGCCGCGTTCACGCAGTGACGCCGCCAGCCCGGTGCCCAGAAAGGCATCGCAGGCGGATTTATTGAAAACGGGCTCCCCCGCCGCCGGCCCCAGTTCCGCCCTTATCTTCCAGCCCTCACTGCCTTTCTCCAGCCGGTGCCCCGGCTCCCCATCATGCTGCACATGGATCACCGGCACGCCCTGGGCGCGGGCGCGGGCGGCCAATGCCGCCAGCCGCTGCACCACGGCATCCAGGGCCACCAGTGTCTCCACCCCGCGCGGGTCGGACCCCAACAGGATATTGTTCTGCACATCGATGATGATCAGGGCTGTCGCCTTGCCGGACATGCTGGTTCCTCCTTATGACCGGGCCGCATCATGGCCTGGATCGTCCCACCAGCGGCGGGACTTTCGGCGGCAGCACCCATGCCCAGGCGGGTATTTACCCCCCGGCACCCGTCCATTAGCCTGCATCGGTTGAGCCGATGAACCGGGAAACTGCCCCCATGTCCCCTGCCGACCTGCTTGCCCGCATCGCGGACCTGATCGGACCCGCCCATGTGCTGACGGACGCGGCGGATATGGCCCCCTTTGCGGTTGAGCAGCGACGTCGGCAAACGTCCCAACCCGCCGCCGTGCTGCGCCCCGCTGATACAGCCCAGGTGGCCGCCATCGCCGCCCTGGCCTCGGCTGCGGGCGTGCCGCTGATCCCCCAGGGCGGCAATACCGGCGTGGTGGGCGGCACCGTGGCGGCGGCGGATAAGGGGGCCTTTCTGCTCAATCTCGGCCGGTTGAACCGCATCCGTGACCTGGACGCGGCGGATTATACGGTGACGGCAGAAGCCGGCTGCATCCTGGCCGATCTTCAGCAGGCA
>CALRQC020000015.1:0-119154 GCA_943370215.1 Azospirillum sp. RU38E | reverse complement strand
TCGTGGAGCAGGGTGCTTGGCATTCTGGACCCCGGCCTGCGCCGGGGTGACGGAAAGGGGGAGTGCTATTGAAGAATGGAAATCCACTCCCCTACACCCCGCCCGCGCCATACGTTCCAGATAATCCCGTACCAGCGCCGGCCCAGCTTCAGCGCCGCACTCGGCCACCACCCGATCACCCACAATCAGCCACAACCGATCCACCCCCACCCAGCGCAGGCGCAGGTCGGCGGTCAGTTGGTCCAGCCGGCCCGCCGCGTCCAGCGCCACCGTCACCTTGGGCGGCAGGCCGGGGGGCAGCGGTTGGGTGGTCAGCAGCTCGGCCAGCCGGGTGGCCAGGGTGTGGCTGTCGCCCATGGCGTGGGGGTCATCCGGCCCCAGCGGGTCGGTGGCCAGCACCGGGCGGCTTTCCACGAAACCGGCCTCGCTCAGCCGTGCCTGGGCCGCCGTCACCGTTTCATCCCTCAGCCCCCGCACCTGCACCGCCCCGCGCAGCGTCAGGTCGATCAGCCCATTGCCCAATCCATCCGCCACATCGGCCAGTTCGGCCCAGGCGGCGGCTGGCATGGGGGCGATGGGTGTCAGGCGCAGCATCAGCCCATCGCCGGTGCGCATGGGCCGCGCTAGGCTGGGGCAATCGCGGCGGGGGGCGGGGATTTTCATGCGGCTTCCCCTTCCAGCCAGCGGGACAAGGGCGAAAGATCGTTGCGGCGGCAGGGCCACAGCCCATCCCGTCGCAGCCAGTCCAGCCGGTCAGCGATGGCACGCCCGGCAGCGGGGTTTTCCCGCGCCAGGAAATCTGCCACGGCGGGATCGCCCAGATAGGCATCGAACAGCAGGTCGAACAAAACCCCGTCCACCAGCGATGCGCCATCCGGCCCCCGGCCCTTTGTGGCGCGGGCGAAATCGGCCAGCCGGTCCACCGCCTCCGCCATTTCCGCCCCGCCGCGCGGGCCATGGCGCATCAGGCCCTGGATATGGCGCGGATGGGCCGCTCGGCCGCGCACGATGCGGGCCAAGGCGGCGGCCAGCGGGCGGGGGCGGGGCCGGTCCGGGTTGCTGGTATCCAGCACGATCAGCCCGGCATCGGCCCGTGCCGCCAGCGCGAAACCGCCGATGAAATTGGCATCGGCCCCGCCCTGCAACAGGTCGCGGTGCGGATCATCCGCCCCATGCACCAGCAGGTCGGCCCCCTGTACCCGCCGGGCGAAGGCACCGGGGGCGGGGATCATGCCGCCATCCGCCTTCAGCGCAAAACCGGCGGCTTCCAGATAGGCCCCCGCCAGATCGGCGGCGTTGATGCTGGGGTCGGAGAGCGCGCCATCGATGCCGCTGCCGTAACGGCCCGGCGCGCAACTGAACAGGCGCAGCAGATCGTCCCCGGCGCGGGATGCGGCCGCCAGGGGATTATCCTCGTCACTTTCATCACGGGCGGCCACGGCCTGGATGGCGCTGTCCAGCAGGGCGATCTGGGCCGGGAACAGGTCGCGGAACAGGCCGGACAGGCGACAGGTGACATCCACGCGCGGCCAGTCCAGCACGGCGGGGGGTAGCACCTCCACCCCGCGCACCCGGCCCGTGGCGGGCTCCCACAGGGGACGACAGCCCAGGAAGGCCAGAACCTGCGCCACCTCTTCCCCGCCCGTGCGCAGGCCGGCGCTACCCCACAGGTCCAGCACCAACTGACGCGGCATCTCCCCCTTTTCCTGCAGATGCAGGCGGATCACCGCATCGGCGGCCTTGCGCGCCAGGGCAAAGGCGGTGGGGGTGGGCAGGGTGCGGGGGTCGCTGGTGAACAGGTTGCGCCCGCTGGGCAGCACATCCAGCCGCCCGCGAGCGGGTGCGCCCGCCGGGCCGGGGGGCAGGTGCCGGCCCGCCAGCGCGGTCAACAGCCCGTCGCGTTCGCCCGCCGCACTGGCGATGATCTCAGGTGCGGCCCCCGCCGGGGCCTGGCCGTAAATATGCAGGCCATCCTGCAGCGCCATGTCTTTCAGGTCACAGAGCCAGGCATCAATCTTGCGCAGTGCCTCCCCGCCCTCCTGGCTTTCCAGGCCAAGGGTGGAAAGCAGGCCCTGGGCACGGGCTTCATCCAGGATCAGGCTGCCCAGCCGGTCGCGCCGGCGCGGGTCCACCCCGTCGGCCTGGGCATATTCCTCCACCAGCCGTTCCAGCTCCGCCATCGGGCCGGTCAGCGAGCCTTCCGCCAGCGGCGGGGGCAGGTGGCCGGGGGTGATGGCGGTCAGCCGACGCTTGGCCTGCGCCGCTTCGCCGGGATTGGTCAGGATGAAGGGATAGATCACCGGCAGGGCGGCTACTGCCAGTTCGGGGAAACAATCCGGCGTCAGCGCCACGGCCTTGCCCGGCAGCCATTCCAGCGTGCCATGCGCTCCCAGATGCAGCAGGGCGTTGGGCGCCTGTGCCTGCATCCAGTGGCAGAAGGCCATCAGCCCATGGCGCGGCGGCAGGCTGACATCATGGTAATCGGCCCGGCGCTGATCAAACCGCCCGCGTTCGGGCGGCAGGGCCAGCCAGTGCAGGCCGCAGGCCAGGGCGCGGAAGCGGAAGGCCCCATCTTGGAATACCGGGTCATCCTGCGGCGGCCCCCAGGCCTCCAGCATCCGGTTGGCGGCATCCGGGTGGGCATCCAGCCATGCCTGATAGGCGGACAAGGGCAGGTGGGCGGCGGCATCCCCCTGGATGATGCCATCCAGCAGGGCGCGGTCCGTTGCCGGCAGCGGACCGGTCTGCCAGCCGGCCCCCTGCAACAGGTTGATGATGGCGCGCAGGCTGGCCGGTACATCCAGCCCCACGGCATAGGCCTCCCGCCCCGCCGCCCCCGGATAATCGGGCAGCAGGATCACCAGCCGGCGGTCGGGTGCCGGGGTGTGGCGCAGTCGCAGCCGGGCCAGCACCCGTTCCACCACCCGATCCAGCAAGGCCGGTTCCGGGCGGGACAGCGCCACGGCGGTGGCATCATCGGCCTGTTTGAAGGCAATCGCCCCCGTCAGCACCCGGCCATCAATTTCCGGCAGCACCACATGCATGGCAAGGTCCGATGCACCCAGGCCCCGGTCGGACGCCGCCCAGGCATCACGCAGGGTGGTGGCATTGACCAGATGCAGCAGGGGCGCATCGCCAAAGGGCAGATCGCCCCCGCCGCCAAACGCCGTCAGCGTCAGCACCAGATCGACCGGGCCGATGTTGTGGGTGGCCAGGGCGTCGGCCACACCTGGCACCTTCAGCCCCGGCAGGTGGAAGGCATGGACTGCCACCCCCGCCGCCGCCAGCCTTTCGATCAGCATATCCGCCGGGGCGGTGTCGCCGGCCAGCACCTGGGACCGGTA
Source organism: Azospirillum sp. RU38E (assembly GCA_943370215.1). GTDB lineage: Bacteria > Pseudomonadota > Alphaproteobacteria > Azospirillales > Azospirillaceae > Niveispirillum. The sequence continues at coordinate 115,810 of CALRQC020000015.1, read as the reverse complement.
GAGCAGCACCACAACCCGCCCCGCCGCGCCGTTGCCGGCCATGGCATAGGGGGCGACCAGCGGGGCGGCCACGGCATCGGGAATATCATCCCCGCTATCCAGCAGGCTGCTCAGCCCCCGCACCAGCCCGTCGGCATTGGCCATGCCACCGGCACGGAACAGGGCCAGCAGGCGGGACAAGGTGGGGCCGGGCAGGGTGGAGCGTTCCGCCAGCCGTGGATCGTCCCGATCCTCCCCCGGCAGCAGGGCCAGGTGGATGCCATGGCGCTGGCAGCGCTGGGCCAGACTTTCGGCACCATAGCGCCACCAGTCCAGCCCGCCCAGCACCCGCACCACGATCAGTTTGGCATGGCGGGCCGTGCGGTCCAGCCACAGATCGACCGACATCGGGTGCGCCAGCACGCGCAGATTGACCAGCCCCAGGCTCCAGCCCACACCAGCGGCGGTATGGGCCGCCGCCAGCGATTGCAGGTCGCTGTCGGAAAAACTGGCCACCAGCACGTTGGCCACCGGCTGGGCAATATCGACGGCTGCCGATTGCTCATCCAGAAGGGCGCTGCTGGTGGCCAGAAGATGCATGGCGGATCAGCCGGCCAGGATGGCGGCGACGGCGGCGCGGTCGAACCCGTGCAGCCCGATGGCGACCAGCTTGCCCTGCCGTTCTTCAAACTTGTCCCACAGCCGGTCATAATATTGGTTCACCCGGCCCCCCACCGCCTGCACGGCCAGCCGCATCGGCTTGCCGGCCACGGCGACATGGCCCTTCACCCGCAGGATGCCATGGTCACGGGCCAGCGCCTCAATCCGGGCGGTCAGGGCGGCGGCATCGGCCAGCGGCGGCACGGGTACGACCACACTGTCGAAATCATCATGATCATGGTCTTCTTCCGTATCATGATGGGTGCGGCGGTTTTCGATATCCTGCTCCGTCGCCAGCCCCAGGCCCAGCAGCAGGTCGGGCGACACCCTTCCTTCCACGGCGGGGATGATGCCGACACCGCGCGGCAGGGCGCGTTCCACGGCGGCGCGGGCGCGGGCCTGGCCCGCCGCGTCCAGCAGATCATCCTTGGTCAGCACCACCAGATCGGCACAGGCAATCTGGTCGCCAAACACCTCTTCCAGCGGGTTGTCATGGTCCAGCGCCGGGTCGGCGGCGCGCTGGCTTTCCAGGGCGGCCAGATCGCCGGCCACCTGACCATCGGCCAGGGCGGCCCCATCCACCACGGCTACGACGGCATCCACCGTCACCCGTCCCTTGATCGCCGGCCAGTTGAAGGCCTGCACCAGCGGCTTGGGCAGGGCCAGACCGCTGGTTTCAATCAGGATATGCTCGACCGCCGGCTGGCGGGCCAGCAGCACATCCAGCGTGGGCGCGAAATCATCGGCCACGGTGCAGCACAGGCAGCCATTGGCCAGTTCGACGATATTTTCATCCGGGCAGGATTCGTCACCGCAACCCTTCAACAGCGTGCCATCCACGCCGACATCGCCAAATTCATTGACGATCACCGCCAGCCGCCGCCCGCCGGCATTGCCCAGCAGGTGGCGGACCAGGGTGGTTTTGCCGGCACCCAGAAAGCCGGTGATGATGGTGCAGGGCACCTTGTTGAGATTGCTCATGATCTTGGGACTTTCAACCGGCAGCGATGGGGGCGGGGAAGGCGGGCAGGCGGGCGATCAGCCCCTTTTTCAGGGCCGGCGGACGGGTGCGCCAGGGCAGCAAGCCATCCTGTGATTCCGCCAGCAACCGGGCGGCGGCCAGCAGGTCGGCGGGGCCGCTGGCGGGGTCAATCTCCCCGAACAGATATTGCCAGCGCCCGGCACATTGCAGCGCGGCAGAGGGGCCACGGTTGCAGTTGCCCAGGCAATCCACCACCTGCACCGCCACATCAGCGGGCTGGCTGTCGCACAGGCCGCGCGCCAGCACGGCCCCCGGCCGCTGGTCCGGGGCCAAGTCCGGCGGCGCATCAGGCCCCCGGCAGGAACGGCAGACGGACACCACGGGCCGAACCGGCCCCGTCTCCGCCGCAATCATCATCTGGTCGGTCATCTTCCCCGTATCCGGCCGTTATTTCCAGGGATGCCGGACAGGGAAGCACCGCGATCAAGGCGGCTCCATCGGCGCAGGCAGAAAGCTGGCCGACCGGTACCGGGGCACCCCGCCCGAAACCGTCCCTGACGCGCGGCAGGTCTCCTGGCTCATGGGTCATCACCTGTTCCGCCTTCCCGGTTCCGGTAAAGAACCAGTGGCCTGGATGGAACAGGCTCGCCACACACAGTTGCGGGGGCAGCCACGGTCGCCGATGTGCCCTTGGTCCCGTCATCGGGTTGGGGCAAAACATCAGGTCCGTGTTCCCTTTTAACGCCGACCGGGTTGCACAGGCCCGGCCGGCGACCGGCGCATCTGGCAATAGACCGATGGCGGACGCGCTTGTCAATCATCCCGACTTGGCCCCATAGTGGCGGCGCATTCCATCGGTTGCCGGATTCAATACCGGCATGAAAAGGGAACGCGGTCGGCCGGACCCCATCCGGTTTCAAGCCGCGGCTGCCCCCGCAACTGTGTGCGGCGAGCGTTCGGTCCATTCAGGCCACTGGTTTTCATGCTTGAAAACCGGGAAGGCGGACCCGACGCGCCATCAGCCGCAAGCCAGGAGACCTGCCGCTGGAACCATAGCCGCAACCGTCCTCGGAGGGAGGACGTAAGAGGAGGAAGTATGTCGTTTCAATTCCGCCGCACCGCTGGCTGCGGTGCCGCCCTGGCGGCCAGCCTGATCGCCACACTGCCGGCCCATGCCCATCACATGATGGATGGCAAGCTGCCGGCCACCTTCATGCAGGGGTTGCTGTCCGGCCTGGGCCATCCGGTGATCGGGCTGGACCATCTGGCCTTCACCCTGGCCGCCGGTCTGGCCGTGGCCGCCGCCGGCCTGCCGCTGCTGCTGCCGGTGCTGTTCGTTGCGATCTCCTGCATTGGCGTGGGGCTGCATGTGGCGGGTGTCAACCTGCCGGCATCCGAACTGCTGGTGGCGCTGTCGGTGCTGACGGCCGGCAGTGTGATTGCCAGCGGGCGCAAGCTGCCGGTCGCATTCTGGGCCGCCCTGTTCGCCTTTGCCGGCCTGTTCCATGGCTATGCCTATGGCGAGTCGATTTATGGTGCGGAGGCGACGCCGATTGCTTCTTACCTGCTGGGTCTGGCGGTGATTCAGTCCGTCATTGCCGTGGGGGCGGCGCTGGCCCTGCGCAACCGTGCCTGGATCGCCGGCCTGTTCCCGCGTTTGGCGGGCGGTTTGGTGGCCCTGGTCGGGCTGGCGGTGCTGGCGACGCAGGTTTGAGAAGCCTGTCGTTCTTTACAGTATCAGCTACATTTACCGTCACCCATGCTGCGGCCGGGGTGACGGTGGAGAGAATGGCAAGGGCAGCAGCTAGCCGGTTGTGGTCGCTTAACAATACCCAAGGCCGGGCCGCTCCCATAGCGCCCGGCCTTTTCTGTCGCATTGTTTTGTTATGTTATAATGTATAAATCGAAGCGAGTTTACCCACGGCAAGGCGGGAGAGCGGCGGCCATGGCCGATGCCCTGATCGAAATTGACAATCTGCGCCATTCCATTGGCGGGCGGGATATCCTGTCTGTTCCGGCGCTGCATCTGGCCAAGGGGCAGCATGGCCTGCTGCTGGGCCCCAGCGGCAGCGGCAAGACCACGCTGCTGAACCTGCTGGCGGGGCTGTTGCCGGTGATGGCGGGCAGCTTCAAGCTGCTGGGCCAGGATATGCGCCAGTTGGGCCCCGCGGGGCTGGATCGGTTGCGGGCCCACCATATCGGCATCGTTTTCCAGCAACTTCATTTGATCGAGGCGGTGACCATCGCTGACAATCTGCGGCTGGCCCAGACGCTGGCCGGTCATGCGGTGGATGAGGCGGTGATCAAGGAACTGCTCTCCCGCGTCGGGCTGGGGGACCGGGCCAAGGCCCGCCCGTCCGACCTGTCGCAGGGGGAACGCCAGCGGGTGGCGGTGGCCCGCGCCCTGGTGAACCGCCCGGCCCTGCTGCTGGCGGATGAACCGACCAGCGCGCTGGATGATGAGAATTGCGCCGCCGCCCTGGACCTGCTGTTGCAGCAGGCGGACCTGAGCGGCGCCACCCTGCTGATCGCCACGCATGACCAGCGGTTGACGGCGCGGGTGCCGGTGGCCCTGCGCCTGACCAAGCCGGAAGGGATGGCAGCATGAACATGCTCACCCTCAGCCTGGCCTATCTGCGCCAGCGGGCGCTGACCAGCCTGTTGAACCTGCTGCTGCTGGCCCTGGGTGTGGCCACCATCAGCTTTTTGTTGATGCTGGACCGGCGGATCGAGGATCGGTTGGCCCGCGATGTCGCCGGTTTCGACATGGTGGTGGGGGCCAAGGGCAGCCCGCTGCAACTGGTGATGTCCGCCCTGCTGCATATCGATACGCCGACGGGCAATGTGCCGCTGTCGGCGCTGGACACCCTGCGCGCCAACCGGCTGGTGCGGGAAGTGGTGCCGGTGGCGCTGGGCGATAATTACCAGGGCTATCGCATCGTCGGCACCGAACCCGCCTATATCGACCATTATGGCGGCAAGCTGGCCCAGGGTCAGCTCTTTGCCCAGCCGATGGAAGCCGTGCTGGGGGCCACGGCGGCGGCCACAGCCGGCCTGAAAATTGGCGACAGCTTTGCCGGCAGCCATGGCCTGACGGCGGGCGGGGAGGTGCATTCCTTTGCCCCCTACAAGGTGGTGGGCATTCTGGCCCCCACCGGCAGTGTGCTGGACCGGCTGGTGCTGACCCCGGTGGCCAGTGTCTGGGCCGTGCATGAGCATCACCACCATCACCATGATGGCGATGATCATGACGAGGATGGGGACGCCGATGGCGATCATGACCATGATCACGACCATGCCATGGCCGGGGCGGATCATGATGAAGACCACGACCACGATCATGATGCCAAGGAAGAGGCGGGCCATGAGCCACACCGGGAGGTGACGGCCCTGCTGGTGCGCTATGCCACGCCGCTGGCCGCCGCCCGTTTGCCACGGGAGATCAATACCGGCACCGACATGCAGGCCGCCAGCCCGGCGACGGAGATGCTGCGCCTGCGCTCCCTGCTGGGGATCGGGGTGGATACGATGAAGCTGTTCGGTGGGGTGCTGGTGCTGGCGGCCGCCCTTGGCACCTTCATCGCCCTTGCCAATTCCTTGCAGGAACGCCGATATGATCTTGCGATCATGCGCACGCTGGGGGCCACCCGGTCGCGCATCCTGGGCCAGATATTGACAGAGGCGTTGCTGGTTGGCGGGGCAGGGGCTTTACTGGGCTTCGGGCTTGCCCATCTGGGGATGGTGCTGATGGGCCGCTTCTCCGCCCAGGCGCGCGATCTGGGGCTGGCGGTGCCGTCGATGGGGCTGGTGGATCTCTGGCCCCTGGCTTTGGCGCTGGGGACGGCGCTGCTGGCGGCCTTGCTGCCGGCGATCCGGGCCTATCGCGGGGATGTGGCGCGCATGTTGGCGCAACGCTGAGGGAGTGTGCGGGTTATGGCTGGATGCAAGCGTTGGGCGGGGTTGGCCCTGGGCGGGTTGTTGATGCTGGCCGGTGCCGGCACGGCGTCGGCCTTCAAAGAGGTGAAAGACCCCAATCTGGCCGCCAAGGCGAGTGATGCCAACCAGCCGGGCGCCATCCCACGCGCCACGCTGGGTTGGGACCGCATCGCCAATGTGCGGGAGGTGGACAAGATCATCAAACAGGTCTCCCGCCCCGTGGCCCTGTTCGGCAAGGAGGTGGCGGCCCTGGATGGCAAGCCCTTCACCGTGGCAGGATTCTTCCTGCCGCTGGATACGGCGGACAAAAGCCGCAAGTTTTTGTTATCGTCGCTGGCGCCGTCTTGTCCCTTCTGCCCGCCGCCGGGCCCGGCCGATCTGATCCAGGTGGATGCCACCGATGCGGTGCCAGCCACCCTGGAGCAGATCAAGCTGGAAGGCACCCTGCGCCTGTCGGCAGAGGATGAGAACGGCATCTATTACCATCTGGAGAATGCCCGTGTCGTGCCCACGTCCTGACCGTTTGCCCCTGCTGGCCGGTGCCGCCCTGATCCTGGCCTTGACGGCTGGCATGGCGCTGCCGGCGGCGGCGCAGGAAATCGGTTGCGGCAAGATGTATGAGAATATGGATTGCGGGATGCCCGACCTGGAGGCCGCTGCCAGACGGGTGCAGGAGGCGGAAGCCGCCGCGAAAAAGGCAGAGGAAGAGGCTGCCGCCGCCGCTGCCAACCCGCAGACCAAGCCGGGGGAGTTGCGCCAGCGTGCCATGGAACTCTACCGCGCCCGCATGGCGACGCAGAGCGCCGGGTTGCAATGTTGCCACCCCAACCCGGACGGCACCTTTTACTGCCATTGACGCCTCACGGCGTCTCCTCCCATGGCACCGGTGACGCCTCAGACGGCAGGTTCAGGCAGAACAGCAGCCGGGTGATCCCGGTGCCGGCGATGGGGGGAGAGCGGTGGACGATGCCGCAATCATCCGCCGCACAGGCGCCCTTAAACAGGGCCACCGTACCCGGTGTCAGCTCTTCCAGCGGACCCTGATAGGCGCGCTGCGCCGTCATCGCCCAGGCACTGTGGCTGGGTGGCACGATCTGGGTCTGCGGCCCGCGATAAGTTGCCAGCAGGCGCAGGCGCACATGGTCGCGGTGGAATTTCCAGCAGGCATTATGCGCCAGCTTGTCCAGCCGGATATCCACCCGGTCGGTCCGGGCGATGGTGGCGAAGCGCTGCGTCAGGTCCAGCATGTCCGCCAACAGGGCCTGGGTCAGCGGCGCATCGCCAAGCGGGCTTTCGCCCAACAGCCGGGCCAGGGCGGCGGGCGCATCGTCCAGCCGCACCAGCACCCGCCCGCTGGGCAGACGGCTGGTCGGCAGGGCGGCAAGGCAGCGCATCAGGTCCGGCATCGGCCGTTCCCACAGGGCCAGGGCCGTATCGGCATGGCCCACGCAGGCCAGTACCGCCGGATCAGCGCCGCGCACCACGCCGCCGCCGTGGCTTGCTGCGCTGGCAGGCCGGGGCAGGGGAAGCGACAATGCCATCATGCCTCACCCGTCCGCTTCCAGCGCGGGAACGGGTCCGGCAGCTTGCGCCAGGTGGCCAGATCCAGTTCCGTTGCCCCTTCATCCCCGATCAGGCAGGCATCCAACTGGCGCCGGATATCCGCTTCATCCATGTCGGTGCCGATGAACACAATCTCCTGCCGCCGGTCACCATAGACCGGGTGCCAGGTGCGGGTGATGGAACGGCGATAGTCCGGATCGTCCGGCCAGCGTTCCTTCGGCACGGCGGCCCACCAGAACCCCATCGCCTCATGCTGGACCAGGGCGCCGGCCTGTCCCAGTTCGCCCACCCATTCCGGCCTTGTTGCCAACCAGAAATGACCCTTGGAGCGTAAGACGTTTGGCCATTCCCGCTGAATGAAATTGAAGAATTTCTGCGGGTGGAAGGGGCGGCGGGCGCGATAGACGAAGCTGGAAATGCCATATTCCAGCGTTTCCGGCTGATGATCCTTGAACCCGTACAGTTCCTTGAACCAGAGCGGATGTTCCTGGGCCTTTTCGTAATCGAAACGACCGGTATCCAGCACTTGTCGCAGCGGCACCCGCCCGCGTGATGTTTCCAGCAGCACCGCATCGGGGTTCAGGGCGCGGATGATCTTGCGGGCTAGGTCCAGTTGCTCGGGCGTGGCCGTGTCGACCTTGTTCAGGACGATCACATCGGCAAATTCAATCTGGTCAACCAGCAGGTTCACCAGGGCGCGGCCATCATCTTCCCCCAGTGACTGGCCCCGGTCGCGCAGAAAATCGGTGGAGGCGTAGTCGCGCAGCAGGTTCACCGCATCGACCACCGTGACCATCGTATCCAGCCGCGCCACATCCGCCAGACTATCGCCAGCCTCGTCGCGGAAATCGAAGGTGGCGGCGACGGGCAGCGGTTCGGAAATGCCGGTGCTTTCAATCAGCAGATAATCGAACCGCCCTTCCGCCGCCAGCCGCCGCACCTCCAGCAGCAGATCGTCGCGTAGGGTGCAGCAGATGCAGCCATTGCTCATCTCCACCAGCTTTTCCTGCGTGTGGGAGAGGTTGCCGCCATCGCGCACCAAATCGGCGTCGATATTCACTTCGCCCATGTCATTGACGATGACGGCGACGCGCAAACCCTCCCGGTTGTTGAGAACGTGGTTCAGCAGGGTGGTTTTACCGGCACCAAGAAAGCCGGAAAGCACGGTGACGGGCAGGCGCTTGTCCATGGGGGTATCCAGATCGCGTCAAAACATCTTGCGTATGTTATAACGTAACGTATCTTGTCCGCGCAATATCCCTCCAGCGGATCGACCGATGGCACCCAACGACAATATTCATGGCGCGCGAAGCTGGCGGGTGGCCCGCGTGGTGGCGGCCCACCGTGCCTTTCATGATGGTTTTACCGAGGCGATGCGGGGCCTGCCGCTGGATTATCGCCGCCTGGATGCGATGACAGAGATGGACCAGCACCGTTATGAGAATGGGCGGGAGGTGGCGCTGGAATGGCTCAGCAGCACCCGCACGGCGCTGCGCTGGTCCAGCCGCGACCGCATCCCGCGTGCCTTGCGTGATTTCATCACCGGCCGCGCCCTGCAGCGGGCCGCACAATTGCCCCGGACGGATCCATACCGGGGCTAAGGGCCTTTACTCCTCCCCATCGCCATTGCTGTTGGCAACCAGTTGGATACCATCCAGCAGCGACAGCAAGGCGCCCCGCCCGGCGGGCCCGAGTTGGGAGGATAATTCCGCTTCATAGGCATCATGCCGGGCCTGGAATTCCTTCATCCGCTCCTGCCCGTCCGGCGTCAGGTGCAGGCAATAGGAACGGCGGTCGGCCGGGGAGGGGGAGCGAACCAGCAGGCCGCGCCCTTCCAGCGCATCCAGCAATGGCACGAGATTGGCCCGTTTCAGCCCCAGCGCGTCGCTGATCTGTGACTGGCTAAGACCGGGATTGTCACGCACCACGGTCAGAATGGCGAACTGGGTGGGCCGAATATCCACTTCTGACATGAACTGGATGAACAGGTTGAACGCCGCGATCTGTGCGCGGCGCAATCGGTACCCGACGGAAGAGTGCAGCGCCGACATATCGACCCCGTTCGAACGCCCCTGATCATCCATAACCATGCTTCTCTTTCCCGCACCCTTCACTTCCGTGTTGCTCAAGTTACAGGCATAGCGCGTGGATTTCGAGCGATCGCTTCACGGGTGAGGCAAAACTTGGCTGCGCAGCAGATGTTTTTGCACCTTGCCGGACCCGGTGCGGGGCAGGGTTTCGCACAGTACCACCGTTTGCGGCCGTTTATAGCGGGCCAGACGGCCATCCAGATGGCCCATCACTGTTTCGGCGGTCAGGCTGTGGCCGCTGCGGGGGACGATGAAGGCCCAGCCGACCTCCCCCCATTTTTCGTCCGGAATGCCGACGACGGCGACTTCCGCCACGGCGTCCAGCTCCAGGATGGCGCCTTCAACTTCTGCCGGATAGACGTTCTCGCCGCCGGAAATGTACATGTCCTTCTTGCGGTCGACGAGATAATAGAAGCCATCGGCATCCCGCCGCGCCGCATCGCCCGTGCGCAGCCAGCCGCCTTGTTGGGCCAAAGTCGGCAGTTCCGGCCGGTTCCAGTAACCGGGCGACAGGTTGGGGCCGTTGATCCACAGCTCCCCAACGGCCCCTTCGGGCACGTCCTGCCCCTCATCATCCACCAGCCGCACCCGCAGGACCGGGGCCGGCAGGCCGGCGGAACCGGCCTTGGCGGCGATGCGGGCGCGGTCCCCCACTGGCATCCCCAGCACGGTTCCCGCCTCGCTCATCCCATAACCGTCGGCGACAGTAATGCCTTCATCGACAAAGCGCTGAATCAGGGAGGTCGGCATCGGCGCGCCGCCAGTGCAGAAGGCGGTCAGCCGCGCCAGCACATCGGCCCGGTAATCCGGGTGCTGACGCAGGGTCTGCGCCATCTGCGGCACGCACATATAGTGGGTGATGCCCAAAGCCGGATCGGCCAGCCGCGCCAGCGTCACCGCCGGTTCGAACCCGCGCGACATCAACAGCGTGCCGCCCTGGGTCAGCGGGGTGCGCGTCATGGTCAGCAGGCCGACGACATGGAACAGCGGCATGTCGCACAGCACCACGGAATCGGCGGTGATCTTGTTCATCATGCCGAAATTGACGGCGGTGAAGAAGGCATTCGCCTCCGTCAGCAGCGCGCCCTTGGGCCGGCCGGAGGTGCCTGAGGTGTATAGCAGGGTGGAGGGCTGATCGGCCTGCGGGAAACAGTGGGGCCTGGTGGCCGGCTGGTTTTCCCATTCGGTGGCCGCATCGGCCAGATTTAACACCCGCGTCTCCGGCTGGTCGGCGGCGGCCTGATCGGCGGCGCTGCGGAATTCCGCATCAGCCAGCACCAGGGAGGGGGTGCAGTCGCCGATCTGGTAAGCCAGTTCCGGCACGGTCAGCCGCCAGTTCAGCGGCACGAAAATGGCCCCCACCCGGGCGGCGGCCAGATGCAGGATGGGCATGGCCACATCATTGCGGCCCAGCACGGCGACGCGCTGCCCATTGGCATCCCCCAGCATCGCCAGCAGCCATTGGGCGCAGCGGTTGATGGTGGCATCCAGATCGGCATAGGTGAAACGCCGCCCGCCCACCAGATCAACCAGCGCCAAAGCCGAAGGCCGCATGGCGGCCTGAAAGGCAACCGGATCAGGGGCGGGCCAGCCGGCGGTGGGGGCGGGGGGGATCATGGGGTGTTTCTCCCTGGGGGCGGGTATTTGTCTGGCCCGGTCTTGGGTGCCGGTTGGGGAAGCGAGCGGGAAGCGTGGGGCAAAAATGCAAATGACAAAACCGGGGGGCGGCGGCATGACCCGCCGCCCCTTGGACTTTCCTTAGCGCTTGTAGGCGCCCAGGCCCGGCTTGTAGCTCTTCTCGTCGATGAACTGGCGGATGCCTTCCTTGCGCCCGTCATTGTCGTAGGAATTGGCCGCTTCCTGTGCGCGGACCAGATAATCCTCGGCATTGTCGTAGGTCATTTCCTTGACCCGGCGCACGGCATCCTTGGTGGCCTTCAAGGCAACCGGGTTCTTTTCCAGCAGCACCTTGGCCAGGGCCGTCACCCGGTCCTTCAACTGGTCGGCCGGCACCGCTTCGTTGACCAGACGCCATTCGGCGGCCTTGCGGCCATCGATCGCCTCACCGGTCAGGGCATGGTACATGGCGTCGCGCAGGGGGATCAGGTCGACCACCACCTTGGTCGCACCACCGCCCGGCAGAATGCCCCAGTTGATTTCCGACAGGCCGAACTTCGCCTCTTCCGAGGCAATGGCCAGATCGCAGGCATAGAGCGGGCCGTAACCGCCGCCAAAGCACCAGCCATTGACCATGGCGATGGTCGGCTTCTGGTACCAGCGCAGGCGCCGCCACCAGCCATAGGCCTCCCGCTGGGCCTGACGGGTGGCGCCCAGCCCCTTGGCTTCCGTCTCGCGGAAATATTCCTTCAGGTCCATGCCGGCCGACCAGGCCGTACCTTCACCCGACAGCACCAGAACACCGACATCCTGGCGGTATTCCAGCTCGTCCAGAACCTCCATCATGCGGCGGTTCAGGGTCGGGCTCATGCAATTGCGCTTGTCCGGGCGGTTGAAACGGACCCAGGCGATGCCGTCCACAACGTTGAAAGCAACCGTGTCGCTCATTTTTTTGTCCTTATCAGAATTGTGGTGTCAGATCGGGAAGTGGCCCGGCTTGGTTTCCAGGGTGATCCAACGCAGTTCGGTGAAACTGTCGATGCCGGCCTTGCCGCCGAACCGGCCATAGCCGCTATCCTTGACGCCGCCGAAGGGCATCTGCGCCTCATCATGCACGGTGGCGCCATTGACATGGCACATGCCGGACTGGATGCGGCGGGCCAGCCGCAGGCCGCGCGCGGCATCGCGGGTGAAAATGGCAGCCGACAGGCCATATTCAGTATCGTTGGCGGTGTTCACCGCCGCATCTTCCCCATCCACCCGGACGATGGTGGTGACGGGGCCGAAACTTTCCTCTCCGTAAATCCGCATTTCTGGGGTGACATGGTCCAGAATGGTGGCCGACATCAGCGTGCCCTGGGTGGCGTGCGGCTGATAGAGCTTGGCGCCCTTCGACACGGCATCATCGATCAGGGACTGAATGCTGGTCACCGCATGGGGGTCCACCACGGAGCCCAGCGGCGTATTGCCCTGGCGCGGGTCACCTGCCACCAGGGTGGCAGCCTTGGCGGCGAATTTGGCGACGAAATCATCCGCCACCTTGTTATCCACCACGATACGTTCGGTGGACATGCAGATCTGGCCGGAATTGAAGAAGGCGCCAAAGGCGGCGGCCTTCACCGCCTCATCCAGATCGGCATCGTCCAGCACCAGGAAGGGGGCCTTGCCGCCCAGTTCCAGCAGGGCCGGCTTCAGATTGCGGCCCGCCCGCTCGGCGATGATGCGGCCCACGCGGGTGGAGCCGGTGAAATTGATCCGCCGCACCGCCGGATGGTCGATCAGCGCGCCAACGATAGCCCCGGCATCTTCCGGTGCGTTGGTCAGCACATTGACCACGCCGGCCGGGAAACCGGCATCGGCCAGGGAAGCCCCGATCAGCGCATGGGTGCGGGGGCAGAGTTCGGATGCCTTCAAGATCACCGTATTGCCGCAGGCCAGCGCCGTGGCGATGGCCCGCACGCCCAGGATCACCGGCGCATTCCAGGGCGCGATGCCCAGGATCACGCCAACCGGCTGGCGCACCGCCATGGCGATGCAGCCCGGCTTGTCGGACGGGATCACCTCCCCGTTGATCTGGGTGGTCAGGGAGGCGGCCTCGCGCAGCATGGAGGCGGCCAGCGTGACGTTGAAGCCGGCCCAGCCGGCAGTGGCGCCGGTTTCATTAGCCATGGCGGCAACAAAATCCGGCATCCGCGCCGTCAGCGCATCCGCCGCCTTCAACAGCAGGGCGCGGCGCGCATTGGGGCCGGTTTCCGACCAGGCGGGAAAGGCGGCGGCTGCCGCTTCCGCCGCTGCCGCTGCATCGCTGAGACTAGCGGCGGCGGCCGTGCTGGCCACCTCCCCCGTCAGCGGGTTGCGGCGCGTAAAGCTGCGGCCATCGGCAGCCTGGAGAGATTGCCCGCCAATCAGCAGGGCGGCATCAAGATTGGGTGCCATTGCTCACATCCTCCCGTCCATGGGCCATTCGGCCTCACCTGATTATGTTATGAACCATAACTAATGGCTCCGCAAGGGGATAATTTGGCGACCGTCGCTTATTCAGACCCGCAACATTTCTTTCGTGCTGCGAGAAGATAATGACTGAAAGCGTTGGATTTTCGCCAACTCCGCCACATCGGGCGATCAGGATGGCGTTGTTGGGTAAGGATGCAACAAATTAATGATTATAACCTGTAACGAACTCTGTTAGGCTGCGACCAACGCTCCAAGCAACCCGTCGGAACAGGCGGGAACGGACTCCGGGAGGTTCCCTATGCATGTGAAAGACGCGGCGCCGCGTTTCAGCGCCGTCACCGTTTTCCTTTGTTTCCTGATCGCGCTGCTGGAGGGATTTGATATCCAGGCCATCGGCGTGGCCGCCCCCTATCTGATCCCCGATCTGGGCTTGACGCCCGGTCAGGCCGGTCTGGTGTTCGGCGCCGGCATGGTCGGGCTGGTGGGCGGCGCGCTGACCGGCGGCTGGCTGGCTGACCGGATGGGGCGCAAGCCGCTGCTGCTGGCCTGTGTCAGCATTTTCGGCCTGTTCACCCTGGCAACGCTGGTGGCCAATGGCCCGGTGGTGCTGAGCATCTATCGGCTGCTGGCCGGTGCCGGTATGGGGGCGGCGATGCCCAGCCTGATCGCGGTGGCGATTGAAATGGCCCCGCCGGAACGGCGTACCCGCACCATCACCATGATGTTCAGCGGGATGCCGGTTGGCGGCGCGCTGGCCGCCCTGTTTGCCGCCAGCCTGTTGAAGGAATATGGCTGGCACAGCATCTTCCTGGCCGGCGGCGTCGCGCCCCTGCTGCTGATCCCGGCCATGATCTGGTTGATGCCGGCCAGCAATCCGGCGCCGAAGGCCGCGCAGAGTGCTGCCGGCCCGGTGGATTTGTTCCGCGATGGTCGCGGGCTGATCACGGCGCTGGCCTGGTTCACCTTTGGTATGACGCTGCTGGTGCTGTATCTGCTGCTGAACTGGCTGCCTTCCCTGGTTTCCGCCAAGGGGTTGGGGGCCGGGGCCGGGGCACAGGCGGCCTTTGCCTTCAATGTTGGCAGTGTTGCCGGATCGCTGATCATCGGCGCGCTTGTTGACCGCTATGGCGCCCGCATTCCGATCATCCTGGCCTATCCCTGCGTCGCGCTCTCCCTGTTCGGTCTGTCCCAGGCGGATAGTATCGTGCCGGTGCTGGCCTATGCCGGTCTGGCCGGTTTCTTCCTGCTGGGCGCGCAATATTCGCTCTATGGCATCATCCCGCTCTATTACCCGGCGCAGATAAGGGGTCTGGCGACGGGGGCGGCCATTGCCGTGGGACGCCTGGGTTCCATTGCCGGCCCGCTGGTCGCCGGCCACCTGCTGGGCCAGGGCTGGGGCCCTGCCGGGGTGGCGCTCTGCATGGTGCCGGTGGTGCTCTCGGCCGGCGGGGCTGCCGCCATCATGACCCTGCGGGGCCGGATGGCGACAGCCTGACACGCAGCCGTCAGCCTTGCGGTGGTGCGGTTGATTCCCGCACCACCAGTTCATGCCGGAAGGTGGCGGGCGGCGGCGTGTCATGCCGGCCCTGGGAACGGGCAATAATATATTGTGCTGCCGCCGCCCCCATGGCCGTCAGCGGCTGCCGCACCGTTGTCAGGGTCGGCCAGACGGCCGCCGCCATCGGGATATCATCGATCCCGGCAACGGAAAGCTGATCGGGCACCCGGATGCCCCGGCGATGCGCCACCGCCATCACGCCCATGGCCATGGCATCATTGGCGGCAAAGATGGCGGTGGGCAGTGTCGGCAGGGACAAAAGCGATTCCGCCGCTTCCCGCCCGCTTTGCGGGGTATAGGCACCGGGGCGCAGCAAAGCCGGATCATGTCCGCCGACCTGTGCCATGGCGTCGCGGAAGGCCTCGAACCGTAATTCCGCCGATCCATAGCCAGGCAAGCCCTGCACGAAGGCGATGCGCCGGTGCCCCAGATCCAGCAGATGGCGGGTCATATCGAAGGCGGCCTGATAATCGTTGATTCGCACGGTGGCCGGTAATGATGGCACGTCCCGGCCCGGGCTGACCCGGACATAGGTGCCGGGCCGCTGGATCAGCAGTTCCAGCATATCCGGATGATCCGCCAGGCCCGGCATGAAGATGAAGCCATCCACCGCCGGCATGGCGATCATCCGCCGTGCCCGTTCCTTGAACCCTTCCGCAGCCATGCCCAGCGGTTCCACCAACAGGTGATAACCCGCCTCCTTTGCTGCCGTCACCGCCCCCACCTGCAAGGCCGCGATATATTCATTCTGTAAGGACAGGGAGGGCTTCTCGGCTTCCCCGCCCAGCACGAAGGCCATCATGTAATTCCGCAAGCCGGAAAGGCTGCGCGCGGAAAGGTTTGGTGAGTAATTCAGTGCGCTGACCGCCTCCATCACCCTTTCCCGCGTGGCGGCGCTGGCCTTTGGCTCCCCGTTCAACACGCGGGAGACGGTTTTGATGGAGACGCCGGCGGCCCGCGCCACATCATGGATTGTTGGCTTGGTCACAGCCGCTCCCGTTGCGGATTGGTGGGGATTTCGATCATCATATTACTCTGATAATTATATTTGGGTAATTTAAGAACGAAAAATGGGGACAACGATGGACATTTTCGGTTGCTCCGTTTCCTGAATGATGCTACGTAACAATTCCGGTTCATCGCCGGCAAACATATAGTGCGGGACAACGTTGTCATCAACCTGTCCCGGCGATGCATGAGACCCCGATAACGGGGCCAGGCGGGGAGTTGAAACGTGTGTGAGAGCATTTTCGCCGTCCGAAGGGGCTGACCCTTCGCGGGCAGCCCCTCTATGCGCTGAGATACAGGTAAACCGGAAATAGTGATTTTTCCGGAAGGACTTGTCTGTCTCTGTCCAAGCGTTTGACCAGCAGGCGGTCAGCGAATGCGAGCGTGCGTCCACAACTCCCCCACAACAAGGGTAAACAAAACAAAGGGAGTGAGACAGTGATGCGGAAGTCCCATCTGATGGCCGGTGCGGCCATGGCCATTCTGGTGCCGGTGCTGCCGGTGCTGGCGCAGCAGGCTGATGGCCTGCAACTGGAGGAGATTGTTGTGACCGCGCAGCGCCGGGCTGAAAATCTGCAGGAAACGCCGCTGGCGGTTTCCGCGATCACCGGCGAGGGGCTGGAGAGCCAGGGCATCAAGAGCGTTGTCGACCTTTCCGCCCAGGTGCCCAGCCTGCAGATCACCAATAGCGGCGGTGGTGCCTCACAGATTTTCATGCGCGGTATCGGCAGCTCCAACGTGACGGAAGTGGGCGATCCGGCTGTTGCCTATCATATTGACGGTATCTATATCGCCCGGGCCACGGCCACCGGCGCCCTGTTCTATGATATCGACCGGGTGGAGGTGCTGCGCGGTCCGCAGGGTACGCTCTATGGCCGTAACGCCACAGCGGGCGCCATCAATGTCATCTCCAAACGGCCGACGCAGAAGCTGGAAGGTTCGGCAGCGGTTGAGTTCGGCAATTACAACGCGTTGACCACCTCTGGCGTGCTGAATGTGCCGCTGGATGAAACGCTGGCCGTGCGTGGTGCCTTCCAGACCATCCGCCATGATGGCTATCAGAAGGTGATCAATACCGGCCCCACCGCCGGCAATGACAAATATGACAAGGATGACAAGTCCGCCCGCCTGCAGGCCCTGTGGACGCCGACGGACAGGCTGACCATCAATCTGCGGGGTGACTATCTCAGCAGTGGCGGGGCCGGCGGCGGCGATGTTGCCTATCCGGCCCGCACCAGCGACCCCTGGAAAACCATTTCCATGGTCAACACCTATCGTAACAATACCTATTGGAGCACGGGGGCAGAGGTTAATCTGGACCTGGACTGGGCCCAGTTGACCTATCTGTTTGGCTATAACTACGCCAATGATGATCGGGGTGGGGAGAATGCTGCCACCAATGCCCCCAATTATTTCTACGGCGTGGATAAGACGTGGTCGAATGAACTACGCCTGGGGGGTGAAACCGGGCCAGTCAAATGGGTGGTCGGCGCCTATCATTTCAAGGAAGATAATGACGTCGATTTCCGTATCTTCCTGGCCAACAACAATTACCTGTCCTTCATTCAGCCAGAGGTGACGGCGGAAACCACGGCCTTCTTTGGTCAGGCCACATGGTCGGTGACCGAGGCGCTGCGCCTGACCGGTGGTGTCCGTTATACCGAAGACAAGAAGGGCCGCAATGGCGGCACCTATTTCACCAACAATGTCGGTGCGATTACCGGTGTGGTGACACTGAACGTGTCCGACAATAAGTGGAACAAGGTGAACTGGCGCGCTGGCATCGACTATGATCTGGCCGAAGGCAGCATGGTCTATGCGAACTTTGCCACCGGCTATAAGGCGGGTGGTTATTATGACGGTCTGCCGCCCAATGATTACAAGCCGGAAAGCATCACCTCCTATGAAGTCGGGATGAAGAACCGCTTCATGGATAACCGGCTGCAATTGAATCTGTCCGGCTTCTATTATGACTATCGGGATTTCCAGATTTCCGCCGTCGGCACCATTGCCGGGCAGGATGCGACGGTGACGCTGAATGCAGAAAAGGCGGAGATCTATGGCGTGGAACTGGAAACCGACTTCCTGTTGACCGAGCAGGACCGCATCGATGCCAGCGTTTCCTGGCTCCATGCGCGCTATAAGGATTTCCTGCTGCCCAAGGGCGATGCCTTCGCCAATAACAGTGCCAACATCAATCTCGCGCGCTGCTATCGCGCCGATTACAGCAAGCCGTCACCGCGTGCCTCTGATTTCTCGGGCTGTGAAATGGCCCGCACACCGGAATGGTCGATCAATCTGGGCTATCAGCACCAGTTTGATCTGGCCAATGGTGCCAGCCTGACGGCACGGGTGCAAACCCACATCGAAAGTGCCAAGTATCTGGAATATCACGGTTTTGAACAGAACAAACAAAAGTCCTTCACCAAGACGGACTTGACCATGACCTATGCCCCCGCAGAGGGAAGCTGGAACGTGATGGCCTATGTCCGCAATCTTGAGGACAAGGACGTGCTGACCAATTCCGGCCCCAATGCGACGACCGGTCTGGCCAGCAATGGCAGTGGCGACTTCTATGCGCCGCCCCGCACCTATGGTGTGCGGTTCGGCATCGAATTCTAACAGTCCCCTCTGGGCGCGGGGGAGGGCGGTTGGGGCTGTCCTTCCGACCGGTTTCCCCCGCGCCTCTTTTTTTTAAAAATGACAGGAGAAAGCAGCGATGAAGGTTCATCAAGCGTTCAAGGCGGCACTGGCGACCAGCCTGTGCCTGACGGCATTCGCTGGCGGTGCCATGGCTCAGGTGAAGGGGGCCTGGCAGAACAACAAACTGTCGCCCGACGAACGGGCCCGGCTGCTGGATGCCGAACTGACGCTGGATGAACGGATCGGCCTGCTACACGGACCGATGCCGCTGACCTTCCCCGGTGGGCCGCCGATCCCCGAAGGAGCCATTCCCGGTGCCGGTTATATCCCCGGCGTACCGCGTCTGGGCATTCCTGCCCTGAAGGAGACCGACGCCAGCCTGGGCGTCACCAATCCTGGCAATGCCCGCCCCGGCGATACGGCCACGGCCTTGCCGTCCGGTCTGGCGCTGGCCTCCACCTTCAATCTCAAGCTGGCCTATGATGGTGGGGTGGCGATCGCCAAGGAGGCAGCGTCCAAGGGCTTCAACGTGCTGCTGGCCGGCGGTGCCAATCTGGCGCGTGACCCGCGCAATGGCCGCAATTTCGAATATCTGGGGGAAGACCCGCTGCTGGCCGGCACGCTGGCCGGCGAAAGCGTCCGGGGTATCGAATCCCAGAACATCATCTCCACCGTCAAGCATTTCAGCCTGAATGGTCAGGAAACCAATCGTAACTGGGCCAATTCCATCATTGATGAGGCGGCCCACCGCGAAAGCGACCTGCTGGCCTTCCAGATCGCCATCGAACGCGGCCAGCCCGGCTCCGTCATGTGCGCCTATAATCTGGTGAATGGTGATTATTCCTGCGGCAATGATCATCTGCTGAACAAGGTGCTGAAGGGTGATTGGGGCTATAAGGGCTGGGTGATGTCGGATTGGGGGGCCGTGCACGCCACCGATTTCGCCTTGAAGGGCCTGGACCAGCAGTCCGGCCAGCAGTTGGACCAGCAAATCTGGTTTGGCGAACCGCTGAAGCAGGCGGTCGCCGCCGGTACGGTTCCGGCCGAACGCCTGTCCGACATGTCGCGCCGTATCCTGCGTTCCATGTTCGTGGCCGGCTTGTTCGATGGCAAGCCGGGTACCCCGGCAGTGGATCTGAATGCCCACGCCGCCATTGCCAAGCAGGTGTCCGATGAGGGCATCGTGCTGTTGACCAACAATAAGGGCCTGCTGCCGTTGGCCGGCGGGGCCAAGAAGATCGCTGTCATTGGTGGCCATGCCGATGCCGGTGTTCTATCCGGTGCCGGCTCCTCCCAGGTGACCAGCGTTGGCGGCAATCCGGCGGTGATCCCGGTCGGAGGCGATACGCCGATGGCCTCATGGATGCGTCAGGTCTTCCACAACTCTTCGCCGCTGAAAGCGTTGAAGGAACGGCTGCCACAAGCCACCATCACCTTCAATGACGGGCGTTATCCGGCCGCCGCCGCTGCCCTGGCCAAGCAGTCCGATATCGTCATCATTTTCGCCAACCAGTGGATGGCGGAGGGTGCTGATGCCTTCGATATCTCGCTGCCGCAGGGGCAGAATGAACTGATCGAGGCGGTGACCACCGCCAACCCCAACAATATTGTCGTGCTGCAAACCGGCGGCCCGGTCGCTATGCCCTGGCTGGACAAGACGGGGGCAGTGCTGGCCGCCTGGTACAGCGGCCAGAAGGGTGGTGAGTCCATTGCCGATATCATCATCGGCAAGGTCAACCCCTCTGGCCGTCTGCCGGTGACCTTCCCCACCGGCCTGGACCAGTATCCGCGCCAGGATTTGCCCGGTTGGGGCCTGCCCAGCAAGCAGCAGTTCGACGTCGTTTACGAGGAGGGTTCCGACGTGGGCTATCGTCGTTTTGCGGCGAAGGGGATGAAGCCGCTGTTCCCGTTTGGCCACGGCCTGTCCTACACCACCTTTGCCTATGACAAGCTGAAGGTGAAGGGCGGGGAGACGCTGGAGGTCAGCTTCCAGGTCACCAATACCGGCAAGCTGCAGGGCAAGGACGCCCCGCAGATTTATCTGGCCGGGGCCAATGGCCAGAAGCTGCAGCGCCTGATCGGGTTCGAGAAGATCGACCTGAAGCCGGGCGAGCGCCGCACCGTCACCATCAAGGCCGATCCGCGCCTGCTGGCCCGTTTCGATGAAAAGGGCCGTCAATGGCACATTGCCGGCGGTGACTATGATGTGGTGGTCGGCCCCTCGGCCAGCACCACGGTTTTGTCCGGCAAAGCCAAGGTGTCCGAACGCACGCTGAAGCCCTGATCTCTTCATGATCCGCACCGGGCGGGGCCTAACCCGCCCGGCTTCCGGCAAGAAGAAAGACAAGGGAGGATGCGCTGTGACAGAAGAGAACAGCGACGGTGTTGACCGCCGCGCCATTTTGTGTGGCCTGGGGCTGGCGGCCGTGGCGGCGGCCAAACCCAGCATGGCACAAGAACAGGCGCGCGCTGCGGATCATGGTCCCCCAGCCACAGGGCAAGTACCGGTGACCTGGGTTTCCACCACCAGGGATAAGCCCTGGCAGGTGATGCCGGGCCAGTTGCCGTTGATCAATCTCACCTCGGTTACCGATCTGCATGTCATGGTACAGGCGGATCAGATGTTCCAGACCATTGAAGGCTTTGGCGGCTGCATCCATGAACGTGGCTGGCAGGCGCTGTCGCTGCTATCGGCGACGGCGCGCGCTGAGGTGCTGGAGGAACTGTTCACCCCCGGCAAAGGGGCCAATCTGCGCATCTGCCGCATCCCCATCGGCGCCAATGATTATGCGCTGGACTGGTACTCCCATAACGAGACTGCCGGCGATTTCGGCATGGAGAAATTCTCCATCGCCCGCGATCATCGCCTGATCATTCCTTTCATCCGCGCGGCCCGTCAGCGTTGCCCCGAGTTGTCATTGTGGGCGTCGCCCTGGTCGCCACCGACCTGGATGAAGACCAACGGCCATTACGCCACCGCCAAACCGCGCATGGGCCTGCCTGACAATGGCATCCGCGATGATCAGGTGCGGGAGGAGGGGCAAGATACCTTCATCCAGGAGGAACGCTATTTCCGCGCCTATGGCCTGTATTTCCGCCGTTTCGTCGATGAATACCGCAAGCTGGGCCTGCCCATCGGCATGGTGATGCCGCAGAACGAGTTCAATTCCGCCCAGGTCTTCCCCAGTTGCACCTGGACGCCGACCGGGCTGGCCCGTTTCATCCCGTATCTGGCAGAAGCCCTGCAGGGCAGCGGCACCGATATCTTCTTTGGCACGCTGGAACGCGCTGATGCCAGCCTGTTTGAGAAGGTCTATGCCGACCCCAAGGTAGGGCCGCATATCAAGGGGGCGGGCGCGCAATGGGCGGGGCGGGGGGCCATCCCCTTCATCCACCATGCCCATCCGGAACTGAAGATTTACCAATCCGAACAGGAATGCGGCAATGGCCTGAATGATTGGCGCTTCGCCCGCTTCACCTGGCAGATGATGAAGGATTTCCTGCGTGCCGGTGCCAGCGTTTACGATTACTGGAACATCGCCGTCGACCGGAATGGTGTCAGTAGCTGGGGCTGGCCGCAGAATTCCATGATCAGTGTGGACGCGGCGGGCAACCACCGCTTCAACCCGGATTACCACGTCTTCAAACATCTCAGCCATTTTGTGCAGCCGGGGGCGAAGCGGATCGGCACCGTTTCTTATGCGGGCTATGAAAACCTGCTGGCCTTCCGCAACCCGGATGGAAGTACCGTCATTGTTGCCCAGAACGATATGGCGGAACCGATGCCCTTGCACCTGACCTTGGGCACGAAGACACTGCGTGCGCTGCTGCCGGCGGACAGTTTCAACAGTTTCGTGATTTAACCGGCAGCAGGGAGGAAACAAATGCATAAGCAATTCAAACAATTGCTGCTTCTGGCCACTTTGCCGTTCGCAGCCCTGACCGCCTTTGCCGCCCCGCAGCAGCCGGCCTTGCCGGCCGATGGGGCCCAGTTGAGTGCCGATGGTCTGCGTTTCCGCGACCTGGACCGCGACGGCAAACTCTCGCCTTTTGAAGATTGGCGCCTGTCGCCGCAGGCGCGTGCTGCCGATCTGGTGGCACGGATGACGCTGGCGGAAAAAGCGGGGGCCGCCGTGCATGGCACGGCCCCGGTGCAGGGCGGGCCGCTGTCGCCCGGCCCGGCTTATGATACGCCCGCAGCGGAAGCGATCATCCGCGACCAGCATGTCAACAGCCTGATCACCCGCATGGCCATTGCCCCGGCCGATTTCGCGGCCGAAAATAACCGCCTGCAGATGATCGCGGCCGGCACCCGCCTGGGCATTCCGCTGACCATCAGCACCGATCCGCGCAACCATTTCCAGGTGGTGGGCGGGGCGAGTGTAAAGGCCAGCGGTTTTTCGCAATGGCCGGAAACCTTGGGTTTTGGCGCGCTGGATGATCCAGCACTGACCCGGCATTTCGCTGATCGCATCCGGGCGGAATATCGCGCCGTCGGTATCCATATGGCCCTGTCGCCGCAGGCCGATCTGGCCACCGAACCGCGCTGGTCGCGCATCAACGGTACGTTCGGCGAAGACCCGGCCCGCGTGGCCGCACAGGTAAAGGCCTATGTGCAGGGGATGCAGGGGGGCGATAAGGGCCTGGCCCCCGGTGGTGTCACCACCGTGGTGAAACATTGGGTGGGCTATGGCGCCCAGATTGATGGGTTTGACGGGCATAATTATTATGGCCGCTTCACCGATTTCACCAAGGGCGGCTTTGATCGCCATGTCGCCGCCTTCCTGGGCGCGTTTGAGGCGGGTGTCACCGGCGTGATGCCGACCTATACCATCCAGAAGGGCCTGAGCCTGGATGGCAAGCCGGTGGAGGCCGTCAGCGGCGGCTATAACAAGCAGATGCTGACCGATCTGCTGCGCGGCACGCACAAATTCAAGGGCCTGATCCTGTCGGACTGGGCCATCACCAATGACTGTAATGAAAGCTGCCGCACCGGCAACCCGCCGCAGCAGCCCAAGGATATCGCCACCCCCTGGGGGGTGGAGGATCTGACCCAGCCGCAGCGCTATGCCAAGGGCATGTTGGCGGGGATCGACCAGTTCGGCGGCGTCAATGATGGCCTGCCGCTGCTGGCGGCGGTGAAACAGGGGCTGCTGCCGGAAGCCCGGCTGAACGCCGCCGTGGCCACCATCATGGAACTGAAGTTCGAACAGGGCCTGTTCGAAAATCCCTTCGTCGATCCGGCTGCCGCCCCTGGGATCATCGGCCGCGCTGATGTGCTGGCGGAGGGGCGGCAGGTGCAGGCCAAGGCGCTGGTGATGCTGGAAAACCGCCTGGGCCCGGGCCCCTTGCCGGCGGGCGGGGGCAAGCGCCTGTTCATCCATGGCGTGGATGAGGCTGCGGCCAAGGCCGCCGGTTTCACCATTGTGGCCAGCCCGGATCAGGCGGATATCGCCCTGATCCGTCTGAAAACCCCGTTCCAGACCCTGCATCCGGGCCATTTCTTCGGGCGGATGCAGCATGAAGGCGATATTGATTTCAAGGAAGGGGATGCCGGGCTGGCCCTGGTGCGCCAGGCGGCGGCCAAGGTGCCGGTGATCGTCACGGTTTACATGGACCGTCCCGCCATCCTGACCAATATCAAGCCGCACGCCGCCACCTTGATTGCCGAGTTCGGGGCCACCGATGCGGCCCTGTTCGATGCGCTGACCGGCAAGGTGGCGCCGCAGGGCCGGCTGCCGTTCGAATTGCCGTCCAACATGCAGTCGGTCGCCAAACAGTCGCCGGCCCTGCCGGCCGATAGCGGCGATCCGCTTTACAAAATCGGTTTCCGTCACGGTTCCTGAAGCTTGGAGTTCTGCTGATGCTACGTCGATTGATTGCCGCCGCCATTGCCCTGCCCTTGCTGGCCAGCACGGCGCTGGCAGCGGCCCCGCAGGTGAAGGTGTCTTCCGGTACACTGGAAGGGGTGGAGCAGGGCAAGGTGCTGGCCTTCAAGGGCATCCCCTTCGCGGCCCCGCCGCTGGGCGATCTGCGTTGGCGGGCCCCGGCCCCGGTCGCCCCCTGGCAGGGGGTGCGGCCGGCCAAGGATTACGGCAATGATTGCCAGCAGGTGCCGTTCCCCGGCGATGCCGCCCCGCTGGGCGGCCCGGTGGGGGAAGATTGCCTTTATCTGAATGTCTGGGCGCCGGCCAATGCCAAACCGGGGGCCAAGCTGCCGGTGATGTTCTGGATTTACGGCGGTGGCTTCGTCAATGGCGGCACCTCGCCCGGTGTCTATGATGGCAGTGCCTTTGCCGAAAGCGGCGTCATTCTGATCAGCGCCAATTACCGGATCGGCCGGCTGGGCTTTTTCGCCCATCCAGCCCTGACGGCGGAGGCGGCGGACAAGCCGACGGGCAATTTCGGCTATATGGATCAGGTGGCGGCCCTGGAATGGGTGAAGCGCAATATCGCCGCCTTCGGGGGCGATCCGGCCAACGTCACCATTTTCGGGGAATCGGCCGGCGGCCGGTCGGTGAATGTGCTGCAGGCTCTGGCGCCGGCCAAGGGCCTGTTCGCCAAGACCATTGCCATGTCTGGCGGCGGCCGCCCCGGTGGCCTGATGAGCATGTTGGATTTGAGCGCGGCGGAAAAGGTGGGGCTTGCCTTTGCCCAATCCATCGGCATCAGCGATGAAGGCCCGGCCGGCCTGAAGGCGTTGCGCGCCCTGCCAGCGGATAAGGTGGCCGATGCCAGCATGGCGGCCCTGTTTGCTCCCGGTCCGCGCACCATGACCGGCCCCATTGTTGATGGCAAGCTGGTGACGCGCGACCCGGCCCTGATCCTGGCCGAAGGTGGCGGATCTGCCAAGGTGCCGGTGATGGTGGGCGCCACCGGCATGGATGGCTTCCCGATGGGCAAGGATGTGGCACCGGTGCTGGCCAGCTTCGGCCCCCTGGCGGAGCAGGCCAAGAACCTGTATGCCGCCCCCAATGACACGATGGTGATCTGGAAGATCATGGGCGATCGCGGCTTTATCGAACCGGCCCGTTATGTCGCCCGCGCCGCCGTGGCGCGGGGCGTGCCGACCTTTGCCTATCGCTTCTCCTATGTCGCGGATTCCATCCGGGCGAAGACGCCGGGTGCTACACACGCCAGCGAAATCCCTTATTTCTTCCGGACCATCAATGTGCGCTATCCGGGGCAGGTCACGCCGGCGGACGAGGCCACGTCCAAGGCGGCGCATGAATATTTCGTCTCATTCGCGCGCGATGGCGTGCCCACGGCCAAGGGTGGCCCGGCCTGGGGGCCCTATGATCCCAAGGCTGACAAGATCCTGGATTTCACCCAGGAAGGCCCGCGCTTTGTTGATGATCCCTATCGTGCCCGTCTGGAACTGGTGGAAAAGACAGCGCAATAAAGACGGTGTGAAATTGCTGCGGTCGGCGCTTATACCAAGTTGCGATGATGTGAACTCATCGCAACTTGGTACGGCGGCGACCGCCGCCGCGCGGCACGTGCCGCGTGAAGCCAAGCCAACGGATGTTGGCGCCGGCGATTGAGGGCCTTGATCAGAACCTATAGGTTCTGATCAAGGCAACTGAGTATTACAACGCCGGCCGCAGTTCCGGTTACGGCTTCACCGGATAGGGCTGGGGGCCGCCCAGATCGCCGGGATGGCCCTTGATGCGCGACAGCACATTCTGCACGGCGGTGACCAGTTGCGCATCCGGTTCGCCCCGCACGGCCGGCTGGTCGAAATCCACCTCGATATCCGGGGTGACGCCTTCGCCTTCCACGATCCATTCGCCCTTGGGGCCTGCCAGGGCATATTGCGGCACGGTCACGCTGCCGCCATCCAGCAAGGGCCCCAGATCGCCGATGCCGATCACCCCGCCCCAGGTGCGCTTGCCGATCAGCGGTCCGCGCCCGGTCTGTTTGAAGGTCCAGGCCATGGTGTCGCCGTCGGACATGGTGGTCTCGCTGACCAGCATGGCCATTTCCCCGGTAAAGACCTGCGTATAGCCACCCCAGGGATAGGTTTGCGGCTGTTGCACGCCGCGCACGAAGCCGCGTGTGAAGGCTGGCCGCAACAGCCGCTCCAGAATCATGCGGGAAACATTGCCGCCGGTATTGCCCCGGATGTCGATGATGATCCCGTCCTTGCGCAACTGGCCGTACCAGTCCTTGACGAATTCCGTCAGGCCGTTGCTGGTCATGTCGCTGATATGGACATAGCCGACACGGCCACCGGACAGTTTCTCCACCAGCCGCTGGGCCGCCAGCCGCTCCTCATGGCGCAGCAGGGGGGCCTCGCTGCGCAGGGTGCGGACCAGCAGGCGGCGTTCCACATTGCGGGACTGTCCCAGCGCCAGTTCAACCACCTGTCCCGCCTTGCCGGCCAGGGCCTGATAGGGATTGGTGCTGGCCTCCAGGGGCACGCCATCGATGGCCAGCAGGAATTCCCCCAGCCGCGCCTTGCTGCCCAGTGCGTTCAACGGCGAGCGGTAGAGCGGATCGGCCTTATCCCCTTCGAAAATCTTGGTGATCCGCCACAGCCCTGCCGCCTTGTCGAAGGTGAAACGGGCGCCCAGCAGGCCGGTATCGGGTCGCTTGGGCAGATCCTGATCCCCGCCATTGGCATAGGCGTGGCTGACATTCAGGTCGCCGATCATCTGGCCCAGGATGTAATTCAGGTCCGCCCGGTTGCCCAGGGCCGGCAGCATGGCCCGGTAATGATCGCCGATGGCCTTCCAGTCATGGCCATGCATTCCGGGATCATAGAAATAATCCCGGTAGAGCCGCCAGGCCTCGTTAAACACGGCGGCCCATTCCTGCGGCGGGTCGATGCGCAGGTTGATGCGCTCCAGCTCCAGGCGCTTGGGCTCGCCTGCCAGCCCACCGGGGCTGATGCCGGCGACGCGCAGATCGGCCTTGCCCTGCCGCAGCAGGATGGTTTGCTGCCGTCGGTCCAGCTCATACCCTATCAGGTCGCCGGTGATCTTGTTGGGCTTGTCCTTGCCCAGCGGCAGGGCGAACAGCGTTCCCTGGCTCGGCCCCTCCCGCCCGAAGCTGGCGGGATCGCTGATGCGGTATAACAGGCTGTTGCCGGGGCCGAAATTCAGATCGCTGTAATTATCCTTGCCGATCGGTACCGGGATCAGCCGGTCGGCCAGCCCGTCCATATCCACCGGCGGTGGGCTGTCCGGGGCCTTGCCCTTGTCCGGCGCCGCGCCAGCGGGGTTGCCACTGGGGAAGGGGTTGGGCGTATCCTTTTGCAGGGCCAGCAGATAAAGCCGTGTCTGCCGCGTGGCGGCAAAGTTCCACTCCGTCTCGCTGATCTGCAGGTTCACATCGCGCACGGACAGGAAGGCCAGATAGCGCCCGTCCGGCGACCAGACCGGTTCCCCGCTATCATAGGCGGGGTCGGTGGCGGTCACGCTCTGGCCATTGCGGGAATCCCAGATGCGCAGGGTGCGCATATCGTTGGGCTGCAATTCCGCAAAGGCCAGATAGCGCCCATCCGGCGACCATTCATATTGGCGCAGATCCCAGGATTTGCTGCTGCCCACCTGCCGGCGTTCGCCATTGGTCATGTCGATGCTGAACAGGGTACCTTCGCGGTCCAGCACCGCCACATGCGCGCCATCGGGCGACCAGACCGGGCGGTAATAGCGGGTCTGGCTGTTCTTCGTCACCTGCCGGGGGGTACCGCCGCCGGCGGGCACCACCCAGATTTCCTCATCCCCGCTGGCATCGGAGAAATAGGCGATGCGCCCGCCATCGGGCGACCAGGCGGCATCGCGGTCATGCGCGCCGGGACTGTGGGTCAGGTTGACCACAGCGCCCTGCTGGTCGGACTGCATGATGAAAATATCGCCACGGCTGATGATGGCCACATGCTGCCCGTCAGGGGCCAGGGCGCTCCATTCCAGCGTTTCCGTCCCCGGTACCAGACGTGGCATCCGGTCGACATCGGTGGCCGGAACCTCAATATCCAGCGGCCGGACCTTGCCGCTTTGTGCCTCGTAAAGCCTGAGGCCGGCGCCGAACTGCATCACCACATCGCCCGCCGCGTCGGCACTGGCGAAGTCGGCTCCATCCTCGGTGAAATCGGTCAGCTTACGGGGATTGGCCCCATCTGCGCCGGCCTGATACAGGTTCATGTGCCCGTCCTGGTCGGACAGGTAATAGATACCCTTGTCCGTCCACATCGGGTCACGCTCGGTACGGGGCGTGTGGGTGATGTTGGTCAGCGTCAGGCTTTGCAGGTCGGCGATATAGAGATCAGGTGCCCAGCCACCCTGATAACGCTTCCAGGTGCGAAAATCGCGGAACAGCGGGGAGAAGAGCAGCTTCTTCCCATCGGGGGAGAAGGTACCGCTGCCGCTGCGGGCCATGGGCAGGGTTTCTACCGTGCCATTATCCACCGAAACGGTATAGAGCCGGGAATCGGTCGCCTGCGGTACATCCTGGAAGGAGCGGAACAGCACGGCCGACCCGTCCGGCTTCCATCCCGTCACCTGATTATCGCTGCCTGAGCGCGGGGCCATTGGCCCGCGCGCGGGGTACCAGGTCAACTGGCGCGGGGCCCCGCCGCTGGCCGGGATGATGAAGACCTGTTCATCCCCGCCATATTGGCCGGTAAAGGCGATCCATTTGCCATCGGGGGAGAATTTCGGGAACAGCTCCAGCCCCGGCCCGTTGGTGAGCTGGCGTGCGGCCCCGCCATCGGTCGCGGCGATCCACAAATCCCCGGCATAGGAGAAGACCACCTGATTGCCGTGGATATCCGGGTAGCGCAGCAACCGGGGCTGCCCCGCCTGGGCGATGCTGGCCAGCCCCAACATGGCGCATCCGGCCAGCAACCAACCCTTCATGCGAATGTTCAACAGGCGCAAAACCCTCTCCCTGATCTTCTTTATCGCGCGAAGATTACCGGCGGCCATGGTTTGGGCCGCCGGTTTTATAACCGACCTCAGAAGGTCTTGCCCAAGCGGAAGGTGAGGGTACGGCCCCGCAGGTCATACAGGTTGCTGGGGACCGAGCCGGTGCGATAGGTGAAACTGTCAGACCCCATCACCGGCGGCTTCTTGTCGAACATATTGGTCACACCAAGCTGGGCGAACATGTCCTCGACCAGTTGATATTTCACACTGACATAATGGGTCATGTAGCTGCCGACTTTCAGTTTCTCCGTCACCTTCAGGCAGTCATTGCGGTTGCCGGGCTGGCTCCGCCCGGCATAGGCGTTGCAGTAGGTGAACAGATTACCATCTTCATAATATTTGGTGTCGTTGGTGGGGCCGATAAAGTTGAAGCCGTAAAAGCCGGTCCATTTGCCAACATTGATATTGGCTTCCACCCAGCCTGTGGTCTTTGGATTACCAGACAGGCCGTTGCGATCCTCATAAGAGGTTTCGTCCCGGCGCAGCGTATTTTCCAGCACCCAGTTCCATTGCAAGTCAATGCCGAAGCTGCCGAAATCGGTCGGCTGGCGGAAATTGAGCGAAAGATCGATACCGCGCTGGTTCTGCCGGGCCAGATTGACCAGCCGGTCATCAACCGCCGTAATGGCGCGGGTCGTCGGGTCGCGGATGATCTTGGCGCAGAAGCTGTTACCAGGGAAGGTGGGGTTGTTGTAGCAGCGGTTAATGATGCTGCCCACACCATAGGACGCGACCTCGTTATTTACAGCGATGCTGTAATAATCCACCGCGACGCTCAGATTGGCAAAGCTCGGCGTCAGTACGATGCCGATGTTCTTGTTGCGGGAGGTTTCCGCCTCCAACTGCCCCTTGCCGCCGCCAGTCACGGCAGTGATGCCGCTATTGGATGGATCGAAATCCGGTGCGAAGCCTTGGGCGGCGCAGTTGGCGGTGACCGTGGCGGTGGCGCTGTCACCATACCGTCGGCAGGGGTCCGTGTAGGAATAGAAGCTCAACTGGTTGGCCAGATAAAGCTCATAAAGCGAGGGTGCGCGGAATGACGTGCCGGTGCTGGCACGCAGGGCAATCCAGGGGGTGACCGTCCAGCCCAGGCCGGCCTTGTAAGTCTCATCCGACCCGAAGCTGCGATATTTCGTGTAGCGGCCGGACCCGGTGAAGGTCAGCTTTTCCACCAATGGCAGGTCGGCCAGCAGCGGCACACCGATTTCCCCGAACAGTTCCTGCACCGTGTCGGAACCCTTGGTGATGCCGGCGGTGGAGGCGGCAAAATAGTTCCCGTTGCGGGCATTGTAACCCGGCGTATCGTTCAGGTGTTGATAGCGCAGGGCAAAGCCGGTGGCCAGATCCAGCGGCCCGGCCGGCAAATCGAACAGCGATCCGGAAATGGAACCGTCAATGCCGGCCTGATCAAATTTGGTGCGCCCGGTTTCCCGGCCCTGCAGGAAGTCACGTTCCTCCGGCGTCCAGTTCTGGTCCACCAGAAACCGCTTGGACAGCCAGGGGATGGAAACGCAATTGACGGGGCCGGAAATGGTGATGCGTGAGGGATCGCAGGCCACGCCCGGTGCCGTGGCGGCGTTCAACCGGTCATTATAGAAGAAATCGCTGCTGTAACGGCCATCGGACCGGCCGGCATGGCCGGAGACATCCCAGGACCATTTGTTATTCAGCAACGGCATGTCCAGCGTACCGCGCAGGCCGCCGGTGGCCTGACCATAATTCACCGTCTGGTGCTGATACTGTCCCATATTCATCTGTGGCTGCACCAGCCCCGTCGATGACCCGTTGCTGGCCTTGATCAGGCCCTGGGCGACCGTATTATTGGGGTTGGTCGGCGACAGCAGCGGATAGAGGAACTGCCAGGTATCGGAGGAGGAGACGCGCCGGTTCAGCAGCAGATTGCCATAGGCTTCTACATCATTGCTGACCTGATAGGCACCGGAGATATAGAGACTGCCTGTTTCCAGCGGGGAGATGCTGTCGGCATTCTGATAGGCGGGGCTGTCGCTGGTGCCGTAGGTGTAAGTCTCCGGATAGCCGCCGCGT
Organism: Azospirillum sp. RU38E; assembly: GCA_943370215.1. Lineage (GTDB taxonomy): Bacteria > Pseudomonadota > Alphaproteobacteria > Azospirillales > Azospirillaceae > Niveispirillum. The sequence continues at coordinate 84,343 of CALRQC020000015.1, read as the reverse complement.
GCGGTGCGCACCCAATCCGGCAGGCTGGCACGCAGGCCCAGCGCTGAGGCCGGATAGGCGGGGCTGCCCAGTGTCGGGTCATACTGGAACCAGCCGCCATAGAAATCGTAATCAAAGAAAATGCCGGTCGGGTTAAGGTTGCGGCATTTGATGTTGCCACTTGCATCCAACAGATCGGCGCGCTGGCCGGTTTTGGCATCAAAGACATAATCCTGGGCGCAGGATGTGCGGGACCGCTGGCGGTTCTTCAAGGATTCCTGGCGGCGATATTCCGCACCGATATTGATGTAACCGTCGCCATAATCCTTGCCCCAGAACATGGAGCCCTGGAAGTAATTAGCCCCGCCATGCTGGGAGACATTGCCATCCAGGTTCATCTCCAGCCCGGCCGAGGCGCGGCGGGGGATGATGTTGACCACGCCGGCGATGGCGTCGGACCCGTAGATGGAGGAGGCGCCACCGGTCAGCACCTCCACCCGATCGATAATGGAAGAGGGAATGGTGTTCAGGTCGACCTGCCCGACCCGGCTGCCGGTGCCGGCCGGCGTCAGCCGGTGACCGTTCAGCATCACCAGGGTGCGCCCGGCACCCAGATTGCGCAAACCGATGGTCTGGGCATTGTTGCCGCCATCCACCACCATGCCGCCGGCCCCCGTGGCGGACAGGCGATTATTCACCTGCTGAGCACCCATGGCCGCCACCGCCCGGTTGACGATGCTGGCCGTGTCAAAGGCACCGGCATTGCGTGCCGTCTCTGCCTTGATCACCTGTACCTGATTGGGGCTGTTATATTCAGCGCCAAGCCTTGAACCGGTAACGACGATTTCGTCCAACTCATTCGTATCAGCGACGGACGAGGACGGGACAGTTTCGGCTGGGGCCGGTGTGGCTTGGGTTGCCAGCAAATTGGGATCGGCCGGCTGCGCCAGGGCAACGTTGGACAATAGAAGGGTAATCGCGGAACCGCTGCCCAGCAGCGCCGCCTTAAATATTCTGTTCATTTTGCTTCCCTGCTCACGCATCCCACCGATCATTGTGTGGGAGACACGACTTTTCCTTTGCCGCCTGATGTCAGGCGGCATGAAAAACGCGTCACCCACCGTCGGCAGGTCATGCTGATATGAAGATTGAAAGGGAGAGAGACCGCCCCAATCGGGACGTCAGGGATTAACTGGTGATGGACATAGCTGCGCCCCCAAAGCGGTTTCAGTGCTTCTCGGCGCCCCATCTGTTTTTTTGCCTGAGAGTATTACCCCGTCGGCGGACGGCCTGCCGCAGCTTCCGTCACTTTCCAGATTGTAATCCCGAGACACATGGTCCGTTTGCCTGAGAGTTTCCGGGGCGGTTGCTCCTTCGGCGCCGGCGCGGGGCCGGTCTCTCCCATGTGCTCCTGCTAACGGGTGATAGGGTGGCTTACCTAAGAATGCGCTGTCAAGCCACGCTGTGTAATGAAGCGAGCTAAACATGCGCTCATTCGCAATAAGGGGAAAGTACATTTATATGCACCGCAACATAGGCAGGCTGCGGGTTTGCCAGCCATACCCTTGTCTGCTTAGGCCCCTACAAAGGCAATGTGTGGCGTATTGTCGCACTTCTGCTTGAGAGGAACAATTAGAATTGTTTGCATAAATATCCAGAAAACCACACTAGAATGTAGTGTAATTTCCACATACAAGAACAAAGGCAGCGCCGGCCGCATAACCAGGTTTATGCTGAAGGCCGGTGTCTTCACCGCCGATCATATCCAGACGTTGCAGGTAAAAACCCCCGCCCCTCCGATGGGTGGGCGGGGGCAGGGGGATTACTTCACCCCCAGTTCCTTGATCAACTGGTCGGCGCCATAGACGTTGCGCAGGGCTTCCGTCATGCCGCGTACATCCACCATCACCGTGCGGTTGCGCTTGGGCTCATAGCCGTAATCGCCCGACAGGCTGTGGATATTGCCGTCGAACACCAGGCCGATCACCTCCGCCTTGCTGTTCAGCGCCGGGGAGCCGGAATTGCCGCCAATGATGTCATTGGTGGTCACGGCATCGAACGGCGTGGACATGTTGACCTTGCCCTTGGCCTGATCCCAGCGCGTCGGCAGGTCAAACGGGGCGGCACCGGTGTCGCGCTCATAGGCACCGGCGAAGGTGGTGTAGGGTTCCACCTGATGGCCGTCCAGCTCCTCCCAGCCCTGCACCTTGCCGTAGGACAGGCGCAGCGAGAAGGTGGCGTCGGGATAGACGCTGTCGCCATAAATGGCGAAGCGGGCCCGGGCAATGCGGGCCTGGGCCTGCTCCACCGGGGCTTCCACCTCATCTTCCACCGCCTTGCGGGCGGCGCGGGCGGCCGGATCGATGGCCTTCAGCAGCTTGATCAGCGGATCGTCGGACGCATCGATGGCGGCCTTGCCGCCTTCGAACAGGCGCAGACGTTCCGCCGGGTCGGACAGCTTGCTGGCAGTGATGGCGGCCGTTGCCACCTGATCGGGCGATTGCTTGCCCAGCACCGCCTTGACGATGGCATCATCTGGGCCGAACGCCTCCCGCAGCTTGGTCAGGGAGAAGGACAGCATGGCGATTTCCAGATCCTTATGGACCGGAGCCGGGTTGGACAGGCGCTGCTTCAAGGCCGGCAGGCGGGCATCGCTGAATTCCCGCAGACGGTCATTATTGGCCAGCTTGCTTTCATCGGCGGCACGCAGAAGCGAACGGGCAAAACCCGCCAGATCGCTGTCAAAGGCGCGCATCCGTTCCAGCATGATGTAACGCGGGAACAACTGAGCATAGCGGTCCTGGGCCTTGGCGATCACGTCGAACGCATCACCCACCTCGGCCGACAGCTTGGGATCGGCGGCGATCTTGGCCCGCAGTTCCTGTTCGGCCTTCACCTTGGCACCAAAGAATTCCTTGTCGGCCAGGGCCTGCTGGCGGCCATGCCAGACCTTGATGCCATTTTCGGTATGGGCCAGCGGCTCGAACGCCTCACGGCGGCGATCAGCATTCTCCCGGCCGAATTCGATCAGGCGGCCACGACGCTCCTGCGCATAGAACAGGTAAGAGGTGGCAACCTCATCCCGCACGAATTCCAGTTCGGCGATGGTGCGCTGGCGGGAGGTGGAGCCGGGATGGCCGGAAACGAACGTGGCATCGCCCGGCTTGGTGCCCTGCTTGGACCATTTGAAATGGTTGGGGCTCTTCAGCGGCTTGCCGTCGGCGCCATAGACGCGCAGTAGCGACATGTCCAGGCAGTAGCGCGGGAAATTGAAATTGTCCGGGTCGCCGCCAAAGGCGGCGATGCCGGCTTCCGGCGCGAAGGCCAGCCGCACATCCTGATAACGCTGATACTTATAGAGATTATAGCGGCCGCCCTGATAGATGGTCACCACGTCGCAACGCAGCGCGGCATCATTGCCGGCGCATTCCTTTTCAATCTGGGTCAGCGCGGCGCGGCGGGCATTGGCGAAATCCTGCCCATTCTTGCCGGCGGTCGCCTTGTTCACCTTGTCGGTGACATCGATGATGTCGGTCAACTGGTTGACCTCGATCCCGGCGCACTTGCGCTCATCGGCGCGGTCCTTGGCCAGGAAACCGTTGGCCTGCACGTCATCATTGGCGCTGGACAGTTCGGCTACGCAGTCGGCGACGCAGTGATGATTGGTCATCACCAGCCCTTCGCCGGACACGAAGCTGCCGGAGCAGCCGCCGGCCAGACGCACCGAGGAAAGCTGCACCTTCTTCAGCCATGCCGGGTCCGGCGTGAAGCCGGTGGCCTTGGCGATTGCCGCTGTCGGCACATTGTCCAGCGTCCACATGCCTTCATCGGCATGGGCGACACCCACCATCAAGGCGATCGTCGCGGCGGTCGTTGCCGCGAGGCGCATCGGCTTCACCATGGATTTGGTTCCTGTTCTTTTTCGCGTTGGATTGCATTGCCCGCGCACGTGCCGGCGCGTGACGGGCGCAACCATGCGCCCGCCTGTTGCGGCGGTCAACCGGCTGTGCCAAATGATCCTATCGGGTTAACTATTCGCGGCCCGACGGCGCATGAAATCATCCAGGGCGCCGGTCATCTCGGCGATCAGCTTGGCCCCCATCGGGTCACCATTGGCATGGTCCCAGACCGCGCCCAGCTTGGGATGGTTTTCGAACACATCCATCGCCCCGAAGGCCGGCAGGAACTTCTGCAAAAAGAAACAGGCGGGCACGACGGCGCAATCAGCCAGGGTGAAGGCGTCGCCCATGCACCAGGGCGCTGCTTCGATGAAGGTTTCCAGCCCGTCCATGCCGCGCCGCAGTTCTGCCCGCTTTTCCGCCACCAGGGCGGCGTCACGGTTGATCGGGTTCATCTGGCCCAATAGCCCCAGCAAGGCCGGCAGCACATAAAGATCAATGGCGCGGCTGATGATGCGGGCGCGGGCACGCGCCACATCATTGCCGGGCAGAATCTTCTTTTCCGGGAATCGTTCGTCCAGGAATTCGCAGATAACTTCCGACTCGATGATGCTCGCATCGCCAGCCACCAGGGCCGGCATCTTGCCATAGGGGTTGATGGCCAGATACTCGGGCGATTTCAATCCGGCACCCGGCGGTGGCACCAGGGGAATGTCCAGTCCCTTGAAGCGGATGGCCAACACCACGCGGGTGACATAGGGGCTGAGCAACACGCCATAGAGCTTCATCACACCAATTCTCCGGGCAAGGCCCGGCAGATGACCGGGCGGCCGAATTGCATTTCCTGACGCCTACATAGCGCGGTCCTGGCTTTGACGGTAGCGCCCAACTGCGCCCCTGCCAATGCTGCATCCGCGTCATCCACTGAAAGGGGAACCAAGCGGCGGCCGTCACTGTTATCAAAGGTGGGGAAAAGGGGGCAGAACACCATGGGCATTCTCACCGTCACGCACCGAACCACCTATGATTATGCCAATCCGGTGGTGCTGGGGCCGCATCGGATGATGTTCCGTCCGCGCGACAGCCACGATCTGCGCCTGCTGGAAACCGGGCTGGAGATCGATCCGCGGCCCAGCGACCTGCGCTGGATGCATGATGTGTTCGGCAATTCGGTGGCGCTGGCCCGGTTCGATGGCATCAGCGCCCGCCGGCTGAGCATCGAAAGCCGGATTGTGCTGGAACAGTTCCCGACCGGGCCGGGTGATTTCTCGCTTGAGGATCATGCAAGCCATTACCCGTTCAGTTATGACGCGGCGGAGGTGCCGGATCTGGGCCGCACCATGGAGCGCCATTACCCCGATCCCGAGCATCGCATTGATGAATGGGCCCGCCAGTTTGTGCGGGCAGAGGCGGCTGGGGACGGGTTGGCGGAGACCTTGCCCATGCTGCTGGCCATGACGGCCGCCATCCGCAACGGCTTTACCTATCAGTCACGGGAAGCGGAGGGCACGCAAAGCCCGGTGGAGACACTGGCACGCGGCAGCGGTTCCTGCCGGGATTTCGCCCTGCTGATGATGGAGGCGGTGCGCAGCCTGGGGCTGGCCGCCCGGTTCGTCAGCGGTTATCTCTATGACCCCGCCATCGACGGGGGAGCGGGTGGCTCCATCGGGGCCGGTGCCACCCATGCCTGGATGCAGACCTATCTGCCCGGTGCCGGCTGGGTGGAGTTCGATCCCACCAACGGCATTGCCGGGGGCCGCAACCTGATCCGGGTGGCGGTGACACGCGATGCCGGCCAGGCGGTACCGCTGGCCGGGCAATGGACAGGCGCACCCGCCGATTATCTGGGGATGACGGTGGCTGTCAGCGTGGCGGCGGGCCGTTGAGATGGGGCCGGTGGGCGAGAGCAGCCTTGACCTGCCATTATCCGCCGGGCGATCAAGGGTGTCGTTCCCACCGCCATGCGGAGTTCTTTCTGATGCGATGCGGCACCGGCGCACCCTCCCGCCGCCTGTTCCTGTCCGCCCTTTCCTTGGCCGTACTGGTGGGCAATGCCACCGCCGCAACGGCGCTGCCGCCCAGCTTTTCCGCCGGCTTTGCGGGACCGCTGCTGACATATCTGCATCTGCTGGGCCTGCTGGGCCTGGGCCTGTGGCTGGATATGCAGGGCAAAGGCAGTCCTGGCACGGGTGCCGCCTTGGCATTGGTGGCGGGGTTGGTGTTCGGTGTGCTGAACCGATCCGGCGTTCATATCCCCTATGCCGGTTATGCGCTGGAAGCCTCCTTGGTGCTGTTCGGTGGTTTACTGGTCTTCACCTTGTCCCTGCCCAAGGCGCTGGGATTGGTGCTGGCGACGCTGGCCGGTGCTTTACACGGCATCGCCCTGTCCCAATGGGATGGGGCTACCAGCAGCCAGTTGCTGTTCTGGCCGGGTCTGGTGGTTGGATGCCTGTTGGCCTTGAGTGCTGGAGTCGGGTTGTCGGCCACGCTTTACCAGTTTGGCGGTGGGCTCGCCTCCCGTCTTGCGGGGGCGGTGATCGCACTGGTTGGTGCGCTTATGCTGTTCAACGTCATGTGATGGTCGCGGCTTGGCGATATTTTCGCCACAGCCGGCTGAAATCCTTTGCTCAATTCATCAACACGCCGTTTCCCGCCGGTTGTTGCGCAAGCGTTCCGGTTGCGCCGGTGGCTGGCGGGGCGCACCATGAGGCAATTGAACCATGAGCGATCGGATGCACCGCGCCATGCAGTTCCGCGCCGGACCCGCAGCCACCCTTCCCGACCCGTTGGACGCTTCTGCACTGTCAAGAAGACGGCTGCTGCTGGCGGGGGGCGGCCTTCTGGGGCTGGGTCTGGTGCCGGGGGCACTGGCCCAGCAGCCAGGCGATCAGGTGCGCTTTTTCCAGATTGGTACGGCGACCACCGGCGGCACCTATTTCCTGATCGGCGGGTTGCTGGCCAATGCCGTTTCCAACCCGCCGGGTACGCGCCCCTGTGACCGGGGGGGGAGCTGTGGCGTGCCGGGCCTGATCGTGGTGGCGCAATCCACGTCGGGTGCGGTGGAGAATGTCAATCTGCTGCGGCAGCGGCGGTTGGAATCGGCCCTGGTCCAGGCCGACATTGCCCATGCGGCGCTGGAAGGCAAGGCCCCCTTTGAAAAGACGGCCTATGCCGATCTGCGCGCCATTGCCAATCTCTATACCGAAACCATCCATGTGGTTGTGCGCGTTGACAGCGGCTTGAAAAGGCCAGGGGATCTCAAGGGTAAGCGGGTCGCCCTGGGGGAGCAGGGGTCGGGCACGCTGGTAACCTCCCGCGCCATCCTGGCCAGTTATGGCCTGTCGGAAAAGACGGTCAATCCGTTCTATCTCAGCCCGGCGGCAGCGGGGGACCGGCTGGTGGCGGGTGAACTGGATGCCTTTGTCATTGTCGGCGGCTATCCGTTGCCGGCAGTGTCGGAACTGGCGCGGCGCGTGCCGATCAACCTGTTGCCCTTTGATGATCCCAAAGGGGAACAGTTGAAGAAGCGGCTGCCCTTCTTCACCGAAAGCCGTATCGACGCCGGCACTTATGAGAATGTGCCGGCCACCAGCAGCCTGGGTGTGGGCGCGCAATGGTTGGTGCGTGGTGATATCAAAGCCCAACTGGTGCATGACATCACGGCCGCCCTGTGGAACGACCAGACCCGGCTGTTGCTGGATGCTGGGCATCCCCGGGGTAAAACCATCCAACTGCGCACGGCACTGGATGGTTTGGCCGTACCCCTGCATCCGGGGGCCGAGCAATATTACCGGGAGGTTGGGCTGACGGCGGAAACGGCGGCGGCCCCGCAAGCGGGTGAGGGGAGCAAGAGCCCGCATTGAGGCTCGGCAAAAGGGGGTTGTGATATTTTAGGGCGATTGGCCCTCGTGCCCGGCGCGGTGGCGGCCTATACTGCCGCCAACCCTGCTGATGGCTGATCCTACATGAAAAAAATCATCATCCTTGTTCTGGCCCTGTTGGTACTGGTTGGCGCCGGTGCCGGCGCTTATTTCATGTTCCTGGCCAAACCGGCGGATGCAGAACATGCGGAGGCCAAGGAGCCTGCGAAGAAGGCCCATACCGGCCCGCCCTCCTATGCCACCATCGGCCCGATGATCGTGCCGGTGATGGGCCAGACCAAGGCGACGCAGAACATTATCATCACGGTCAGCCTGGAAGTGGATGATGATACCGTGCGCGATGAGGTGAGAGCCAAGAGCCCCCGCCTGATCGATGCCTATGTGCAGGCGCTTTATGGCTCCCTGGATAAGGGGCAGGTGATCGATGGCCAGATCCTGAATATCCCCGCCATCAAGGATGAATTGAAACAGGTGACGGACAAGGTGGTCGGTCCCGATGTCGTGCGCGATGTGCTGATCCAGTCGGTCAGCCAGCGCCCGGCCTATTGATCAAGGCTGGGAAATATCGGATCAAGTTATATCAAATCGATAGCATCGGATTGATGTCGTTTCCGGTGCGTGTCATGCTGACCCTTGCCAGAGTGCCGCCGGCCGTCCGGCCCGTTCGCTCAAGAAGCGGCACCATCCATAGGGTAAGGAAACGACATGATCACGCACGTACTCTATTTCGTGCTGGCCTGCGGCGTGCTTGCCATTCTGTACGGATTGGCGACGGCGCGTTCGGTTCTGGCGGCCAGCCCCGGCAATGCCCGGATGCAGGAGATTGCGCAGGCAATCCAGATCGGGGCCGGGGCCTATCTCAACCGGCAATATACGACCATCGCTTTGGTGGGCGTGGTGATTGCCATTCTGGTGGGGGTGCTGCTGGGTGTGCATGTCGCCATCGGCTTTGTGCTGGGGGCGGTGCTGTCGGCGGCGGCTGGCTATATCGGCATGAATATTTCCGTCCGTGCCAATGTGCGCACGGCAGAGGCTGCGCGCCACGGGCTGGCGCAGGGGTTGTCGCTGGCCTTTCGCGCCGGCGCGGTGACCGGGATGCTGGTGGCCGGCCTCGCCCTGCTGGGGGTGGCTGGCTATTTTCTGGTGCTGACCAGCATGGGCTTCACCGGCCGACCGCTGGTGGATGCGCTGGTGGCCCTTGGCTTCGGTGCCTCCCTGATCTCTATCTTCGCCCGGCTGGGCGGCGGCATCTTCACCAAGGGCGCCGATGTCGGCGCCGATCTGGTGGGCAAGGTGGAAGCCGGCATTCCGGAGGATGATCCCCGCAATCCCGCCGTCATTGCCGATAATGTGGGCGATAATGTCGGCGATTGCGCCGGCATGGCGGCCGACCTGTTTGAAACCTATGCCGTGACCGTGGTGGCAACCATGGTGCTGGCCGGCATCTTCTTTGCCGGCCAGGGGGCCTATCTGGACGCGATGCTGATCTATCCGCTGGCCATCGGCGGGGCCTGTATCATCACCTCCATCATCGGCACCTTCTTCGTTCGGCTGGGCAGTTCCGGCAATATCATGGGGGCGCTTTACAAGGGGCTCATCGCCTGCGGGGTGTTGTCGCTGGGGGCAATTGCTGCCGTGACGGCCTGGGTGCTGCCGGAAGGGTTCGCTACTCTGCTGGCCACCGGGGCCGGTGTCCGCTTCACGGGGATGGACCTTTATTATTGCGCCGTCATCGGGCAATTGGTGACGGCGCTGATTGTCTGGATCACCGAATATTACACCGGTACCGGCTATCGCCCGGTGAGGTCGGTGGCGCAGAGCAGTACCACCGGCCATGGCACCAATGTCATCCAGGGCCTGGCCATTTCCATGGAATCCACAGCCCTGCCAGCGCTGGTGATCTGCGCTGCCATCATTGGCTGCTATCTGCTGGCGGGCCTGTTCGGCATCGCCATTGCGGTGACCAGTATGCTGGCGGTGGCGGGTATGGTGGTGGCGCTGGACGCCTATGGCCCCGTTACCGACAATGGCGGCGGCATCGCCGAAATGGCCGATCTGCCCAAAGAGGTGCGCGTCACCACCGACGCGCTGGATGCCGTGGGCAATACCACCAAGGCCGTGACCAAGGGCTATGCCATCGGCTCAGCCGGTCTGGGCGCGCTGGTGCTGTTCGCGGCCTATCATGAGGATCTGAAATATTTCATGGCCGATCCTGCGGCCTATCCCTATTTCGCGGGGGTGGAGATCGATTTCAGCCTTTCCAACCCCTATGTCGTGGTCGGGCTGATTCTGGGGGGGCTGCTGCCCTATCTGTTCGGTGCCATGGGCATGACGGCAGTGGGCCGTGCCGCCGGCTCGGTGGTGGAGGAGGTGCGCCGTCAGTTCCGGGAGAATCCGGGCATCATGGCTGGCACCTCAAAACCCGATTATGGCCGCGCCGTTGATATGCTGACCCGTTCCGCCATCCGGGAAATGATCGTGCCTTCCCTGTTGCCGGTGCTGGCGCCTTTGGTGCTTTACGCCCTGGTGGCGGCGATTGCCGGCAAGGGGGCGGCTTTTTCCGCCGTGGGTGCCATGCTGCTGGGCGTCATCGTCACCGGCCTGTTCGTCGCCATTTCCATGACCTCGGGCGGCGGGGCCTGGGACAATGCCAAGAAATATATCGAGGAGGGCCACCATGGTGGCAAAGGCTCGGACGCGCATAAGGCGGCAGTGACTGGCGATACGGTGGGCGACCCCTATAAGGACACGGCCGGCCCAGCCGTGAACCCGATGATCAAGATCACCAATATCGTGGCCCTGCTGTTGCTGGCCATTCTGGCCCATCAATAGGCAATGTGGCCAAAAACAAAACAGGCGGCCCGCAACGGCCGCCTGTTTTCGTTTCAGACCGTGTGGCGCGCGGTCTTACTTCTTCTTCTTGCCGTCATCCTTCTTCTTGCGCGACGGCTTGGAAAGGTTGCTCAGCATTTGTTCGAAGAAGCCCATATCATGGCCTTCGGTCGGGGTGATGCGGGCAACCGGCGCCACATAGGCGGCCTCGCTGCCGTCGATCTCCTTGATCTCCTGCACGGTGCCCTGTGCATCGAAGCGGATGCGCACAATGCGCTGGGCGGTGACCTCCGGATCGAAGAAGGCCTCCTGCGCGGTGTGGCGGCCGATATAATACCAGGTGGCGCCATCCACCATGCCGGTGGAGGTGGGCGACCCCAGCACATATTGCACCTGATCGCGGGTGGTGGTGCCTGTCTGGATTTGCCCCAGGCGGCTATCCTCGACAAGATTGCCCCTGACCGCAGTGATCGGGCTGCAGCCTGCCAGGGCCAGGCCGGCGAGGCCGGCGATCAACAGCAGCGAAGCGTGGGTCTTGCGCATGAACGGAGCATCTCTTGTCAAAATCATCATCAGGAACCGGTGCACCGGCTGCCTATGCACGAACCAATCTGTACAACACAAGCGGTCGCACAATCGGCCATGCTTGACGCCGGGGTCACCGCCCCCTATCTGGCCGGTGACATTGGCACTGGCTTTGGCGCAATGTCAATCATTGCCCCTGCCATATCATGGCAGGGGCCATCCCACCGCCCTCAACTGCCGCTTTGGAAGCTTTCCATGTTGAACCGCCTGTTTGGTAAGAAGATATCGGAACGCACCGTGGCAAAACTCTATGGCGCGATTGTGGAACAGGCGCGCCAGCCGGCGTTTTTCCGCGATCTGGGCGTACCCGACACGCTGGAAGGGCGGTTTGAGACGATTTCCCTTCATGCCTGGCTGGTGATGCGCCGGCTGGCCATGGGCGGCCCCGCCGTGGCGGATTTCAATCAGGCCCTGTTCGATTTCATGTTCGCCGATCTGGATTTCAATCTGCGCGAACTTGGGGCCAGCGATATGAAGGTGGGCGAGCGGGTGAAGGAACTGGCCAGTCACTATTATGGGCGCGTTCAGGCTTATGATGCCGGGCTGGATGGTACCGACGGTGCCACGCTGGAAGCCGCCCTGGATCGCAATCTTTATGGCTCCACCCTGCCGGAGCCGGAGCATGTGGCCGCCATGGCCGCCTATGCCCGCCGCCAACTGGCCCATCTGGAGGCGTTCCCCATCGAGCGGCTGGTGGCCGGAGAGATTACCTTTATATCCTGAGCGGCGTTCTACCGCCCGCCGTCCGCCCGCTTTATCGGGCAGTTTTTGTCGTTCTAGCGGAGTTTCCATCATGAACAGCCCATCCCACGCCCCCGAACTATCCCGCATCGTCATCGCCGACAAGGTGACCACGGCCGGTGGGCACGAGGTGGTGACGGCGACCGAGGCGGAATGCGCCGCACTGGCACAGCGATTCGACCTGATCGCCCTGTCGGGCCTGACAGGGCGGATGCGCCTGCGCCGGGTGCGGGGGGAGTTCATCAAGGTTACCGGTGAAGTGACAGCCGACGTGGTGCAGCGTTGTGTGGTGACCCTGGAGCCGGTGCCCGCCCATGTACAGGAGGAATTCTCCGCCCTGTTCGCCCCCGATCATCTGATCCCCAAGGAGGAGGATGAGGCGGAGAGCGATCATTTCCAATATCTGGGCGGGGATGAGGATTTTCCCGAGCCGATGCCGGGCGGGCGGATCGATATCGGCGAACTGGTGGCGCAGAATCTTTCCCTGTCGCTGGAGCCTTATCCGCGCGCGCCGGGGGCGGAATTTACCCCGATTCTGGAGGATTATGATCCGACAACCCAGGATAATGGGGGTGATCTGCCGCCCGAGCCCCCCCGTCAGAACCCTTTTGCGGCCCTGTCCCGCTTAAAGAAGTCGTCATAATCGGGTTTCTCGCTTGCCCTGACACACCATATCCAGTATTCAAGCGCCTCTGTCCAAGGCGGCCCCCTGTGGCCGCCTAAAACATTGTGAGTTACGATCATGGCCGTTCCTAAGAAAAAGACCTCCAAGTCGAAGCGTAACATGCGCCGTTCGCATGACGGGCTGACCGCTTCCGCGTACAATGAATGCAGCAACTGCGGCGAGCTGAAGCGCCCGCACCATGTCTGCGGCTCCTGCGGCCAGTATGACGGCCGTGAAGTGACGCAGACCGCTGCTGCCGCCGCGTAATCTTTGCCGTTCCGGCTTCTCGCGGTATAGGGACCACGTACGCTCGTGACTGCGCGCTTGCGGATCGCCTTGGACGCCATGGGTGGCGACCATGCACCTGACATGGTCGTCGCCGGCGCCGATCTGGCGCGTGAGCGCTGTTCGAATGTCGAGTTCCTGTTTGTCGGCGATGAAGCGCGTATTAACGCGCTTCTCGACCGCCATCCGGCACTGAAATCCATTTCCACTGTCCGGCATACGCCGGATTTTGTGGCCATGGATGCCAAGCCTTCGGTTGCGTTGCGTGCTGGGCGTAATTCCAGTATGCGGCTCGCCATTGATGCGGTGGCGGCGGGGGATGCGGCATGTGTTGTCTCCGCCGGGAATACCGGCGCCTTGATGGCCATTGCCAAATTCGTCTTGAAAACCCTGCCCGGCATCGACCGCCCGGCCATTGCTTCCATTTTCCCAACCTTGCGGGGGGAGAGTGTGATGCTGGATATGGGTGCCAATCTGGAATGCGACGCGGACAATCTTGTTCAGTTCGCGGTGATGGGCACTGTGTTCAGCCGGACCGTGTTGGGTTTGCTGGAACCCTCCATTGGCCTGTTGAATGTCGGGTCGGAGGAGCAGAAGGGTCACGAATCGATCCGTGAGGCCGCTGCGGCTTTGCGCGATACGCCGCTGGCCCGTAATTTTCATGGATTCGTCGAAGGCAATGACATTGCCGCAGGTACTGTCGATGTCATTGTGACCGATGGTTTCACCGGCAATGTGGCGCTGAAGACAGCGGAAGGCACGGCGAAGCTCTATAGTGAGTTCCTGAAGCGGACCTTCTCTTCCTCACTACTGGCCAAGCTGGGTTATTTGCTGGCGCGGGGTGCCTTTGGCAAGCTGCGCCTGCGCATGGATCCGCGCCGCTATAATGGCGCGATGTTCCTGGGCCTGCGCGGCATTTGTGTAAAAAGTCATGGTGGCACCGATGCCATCGGCTTCAGCAATGCCATTGCCGTGGCGGCCGATATGGCCAATCACGGTTTCAACGAAAAGATCCGCGACCAATTGGCAGTATTGCAGGCGGCCTTGGCCGCCAGCGCCGCTGCCAAAGCAGAGGCGGATGGTCAGGGTAACGAGGCGGCGGTTCAATAATGGCGATCCGGTCGATCATCCTGGGCTGCGGCTCCTATTTGCCCGCGCGCGTCATGACCAATGACGATCTCACCAAGATTGTTGAGACGTCGGATGAATGGATTGCCGAGCGCACCGGTATCAAATCCCGCCATATTGCTGCTGACGGTGAAACCACCAGCGATCTGGCCTATCATGCGGCCATTGCCGCCCTGGATCATGCCGGGGTGACGGCGGATGAGCTGGATTTGATCGTGCTGGCTACGGCCACCCCCGATAATACCTTTCCCGCCACGGCCACCAAGGTGCAGGCCCGCTTGGGCATGAAGCGCGGGGCCGCCTTTGATGTGCAGGCGGTCTGTTCTGGCTTCATCTATGCCCTTTCGGTGGCCGACAATTTCATCAAGGCCGGGCAGGCGCGCACGGTTTTGGTGATTGGTGCCGAAACATTCTCTCGTATTCTCGACTGGACTGACCGGACCACTTGCGTGTTGTTCGGCGACGGGGCCGGTGCGGTGGTATTGCGGGCGCAGGAAGGGCAAGGGACGGCGGCCGACCAGGGCATTCTGTCGACCCATCTGCATTCTGACGGCAGCTACCACGATCTGCTCTATGTCGATGGCGGTCCCTCCAGCACCCAGACCGTGGGCCATGTGCGGATGCGCGGTCAGGAAGTGTTCAAGCACGCTGTGGTCAATCTGGCCGATGTGGTGCGTGAAGCCCTGGCCACCAATGACATGCAACCGTCGGACATTGATTGGCTGGTGCCGCATCAGGCCAACCGCCGAATCATTGAAGGGACCGGTCGCAAGCTGAAGCTGGACCCGGCCCGTGTGGTGATGACGGTTGACCATCACGGCAATACATCGGCCGCCTCTATCCCGCTGGCCCTGGTCGAGGCTGTGCATGATGGCCGCGTCAAGCGGGGGGATGTCTTGTTGCTTGAGGCGATGGGTGGCGGCTTCACCTGGGGCGGCGCCCTGGTCCGCTACTGATTTCTGCCCTTGGGCGATGCATCAAGAACCGCGCCCAACTATCTGGAATTGACGCGCTTTCATCATGCAAGTACCGTCTAGGCTTTACTGCCTGGGGGAAACGTCATGAGCAATACCGTTACCCGTGCCCAGTTGAGCGAGGCCGTCTATCAGGAAGTCGGCCTGTCGCGCAATGAATCTGCCGATCTGGTGGAAAGTGTGCTGGACGAGATCGTGGATGCGCTGGCTGGCGGAGACATGGTTAAAATCTCCTCCTTCGGCAGTTTCGCCGTGCGATCCAAGGGCGAACGTGTCGGCCGCAACCCCAAGACCGGCGAAGAGGTTCCGATCCTGCCGCGCCGGGTGCTGGTGTTCCGTGCCTCCCATGTATTGAAATCCCGCATCAACGACCGTTTTGCCGGCCAGGGCTGAACGCGCGATGCGTGATGCGGTGACGATCGATTCCGATGCAGGGGAGGTGCGGAATAAGCCGGTGGCCAAATCCGCCACGGCTTTCCGTATAATCAGCGAGGTATCGGCCGAACTTGAATTGCCGCAGCATGTTCTGCGTTTCTGGGAAACCAAGTTTCCCCAGATCAAACCGCTTAAACGGGGCGGTGGCCGGCGCTATTATCGCCCGGATGACGTGGAACTGCTGCGTCGTATCCAAGCATTGCTTTACCGCGAAGGTTACACGATCCGCGGTGTCCAGCGTTTGCTGAAGGAGACTCGGGGCAGCGGTGGCTTGCCACCGGTCGGGCAGGCACCCGCCGCCAGCCTGTTCAATCTGGATGAAGGGGAGGCTGTGGATAGCCCCGACCATCCGGTTGAGGACCATTCCGATGTCGTCGACTTTCCGGATCACGCGGCGGGTGGGGCTGAAAGCCTCTCCCCCCGCCTTCGGGAACAGCTATCTGACGTCTTGATCGATTTGCTGGCCGCCCGGCGTCTGTTGGACTGATTCGTTGTACCTGACGGTCAGGCTTGGCGTAACTCCGCGCGCAGTGCCAGCACCCGCCGACCATACTCGCGGGCCCGTGGTTCATCCATCCAGGTATGATAGCGGCCGACTGCCAGTTCCAGATCACGGGGCAGGCTGTCGATCGCTTCCCGCAGGATGCCGGCCCCGACCCGCATATTGATGTCCGGATGCAGCAAATGGCTGACATCGGGTACGCGATGCCCGTGCCAACGCACATTCACCTGCATCCACCCGAGATCGGCATCGGCAAGTTCCTGCGCCGGCAAGGTCATTACCAATTGCATGGCGCTGGATAGATCAGGGGGATAGTAGGATTCCTTGGTGGTACGCACGGCATAAGGCCAGGGGCCAGTGCGTCCCTTGCGGTCCAGTCGGCTTTCCACATAGCTGACGGCATAAAGCAGATAGGGATCCAACCGGGCGAGTTGGCCCGTTACGGCAAAAGGTGTGTTCCGCAGATCCAAAGCCTGGGCGCGCGGCAGCATCCCCGCCATCATCGCGGCAGCCCCGGCAATGAAGCCGCGTCTGCAAACACTCAATTTTGTTGGTACCCGGTCTAGCATGGCAGGGCCATAGCATGGGTTTGCGTCTGTTGCCAGTGCGCCGACGGGGGGATCAGGGCGCGATCAGGCGCGACTGCACGGCCACGGCAATGGCATGGAACTTGTTGTGCACCCCCAGTTTCCGCATGGCATTTTCGAAATGGTACTCCACCGTGCGCTCGGTGATATTCAGGATATCCGCAGTCTCTGAGCGTGTTTTCCCGCGACAGGCCCATACCAGGATTTCCCGCTCCCGGTCTGTCAGGGATGGTGGTGTGTCCACCGACACCTGCGGCAGGCCCCGGAAATGCAACAGCCTTTCATGATAAGTGGCGGCTGCCAGCTTCAGCCAGAAGGGGATCGCATGGTCCATCTCTTCCGGCGCTTCGGTCCAGTAAAGGCTGAGCAGGGCGGAGGCCGGTTGACCGCGATGGTCCACGGCATGGAGGGGCATGGCAAAGCCCTGGGTATAGCCATGGTCCTTGGCTAACCCCATCACCTGCCAGGCGCGTCCCTTTGGCCCGGCACGTCGGCGTATGCGTGGATCAAATTCCAGACAGTCAGCCCAGGTAAAGGCTGCATTGCTGCTAGCCGCCCTGGTCACGACAGGGTCATAGCCCAACAATCCCATGGATACATATGTCTCCACAAAATCGCTGCGTACCGATGTCTGATAAAACGGCAAAGCTTCGTCATGCAGCGGCAGTTGGCGCACATCCACATAGGAGAAACACTTGAATCCAAGACCATGGATAATTTGTGTCATGCATAACCATAATGCATCCTGATCATTTGTATCGGAAAGTCGATTTAGAATTTCTTCTGCTACGTGCATCGCAAGCTCCACAATACAACGCGCTGCCGGCTTATCGTTTAAATACCTGGGCAAATGCCCAGCTATCATAACCCATCTCTTAAATGGCGTACTCCCCAAAACAGCGTAGCGGAGTATGTCATGCAGGAATTGAAAATCTGCCGGTTCCGCGCAGGTGAAGCGCCGGAATACATGGCCCAAGCCTGGCGGTTACGCCATCAGGTATTCCGCGAAACGCTGGGGTGGTCGGTTAAGTCCCTCAACCAGTTGGAAATTGATCATTTCGACAAGATGGCGCTGCATTGCGTGGCTGTGGAACAGGATATTGTTATTGGTTACTGGCGTTCGTTACGGACAACGGAACCCTATTTACTGGAACAGTTCTTCCCCGATCTGCTGAAAGGGGAGCCCCTGCCCAAGCGGCCGGATGTCTGGGAAATCAGCCGCTTCGCGGTGGCGCCGAACCATCCGCGCCGGCGCGATGTGGGCAAATGTCTGGCCCTGGAAATTGGCCGTTTTGGTTTTGATCAGGGGGCCAGCCGGCTGATTGCCGTGGTCGAGCCGCCCTTCGGCCGTTTCATCCGCGCCTGCGGCTTGCCGGTTACCCAGAGCGCCACGCCGGTGGTGGTCGGCACCGGCAGCCAGGGCGATGTCATCGCCACCATTATCACCCTGGATATGCAGGCCTATGCCCACCGGCTGGGTGCTGGTGTCAGCCATGGTCAGACTATTGCTGCCTGAGGTGCGCCAATGTTTACCAAGATCAAGGAAGCATTGATGGGTGATCTTCCCGCATTTGCTGCAGATCCGATCGGCTTTGTTGAAGCCCGCACCCTTGGCCAACCCATGCCCGTGCCGGTGCAACTTGGGCCGAAAAAGGCGGTGCTGGTGGCCACCCCGTCGGCCTTCCGGCACGTGTTGGTGGATGGCCGCGACCGCTATGGAAAAGGGGCGGAGCAGGCGCGCCTGCGCCCGCTGCTGGGGGAAGGGTTGATCACCGCCAGCGGTGACCGCTGGAAGGCCGCGCGGGAGGCGGTGAAATCCAGCTTCGGTGGGGTGTCGCTGCAGCAAGGCATCGGCATGGCCATGGGCGTGCTGTGCCAGGAAACGGCCATGCTGGCGGCCCGCGAGGGCGCGTTGCTGGACTTGCACGCCCTGATGGGCGAGTTGACCATGAAGATGGTGGTTGCAGCGTTGTTCCATGCCCGCATGACCGCACAGGAAAGTGCGGACGTCTACAATGCCGGCGTGGTGGCCCATGAACGGTTGACCGAAACCATGTGGCGCGCGGTCGATCTGGATATGGTGTTGCCGACGCGCAAACATCGGCGTTTCAAAGGCGCCATTCACACGCTGGAAACCCATATTGCCGGCTTTTTGTCCAACCCCTGTGGTCCGTTGGCGGCATTAGCACCGCTGCAGGAACAGTTTGGTCCGGCGGTGCTGCGGGACGAAGCGATGACCATGCTGGTCGCCGGGTTCGAGACAACAGCGATGGCGGCTGCCTGGTTGGTCTATATCCTGGCCACGCGGCCCGATCTGGTGGATTGGCTGCGGCCAGAGGCGGAATGTGCCAGCAATGGGGGGTGGGGGATCGAACCTGCCAGTCTGCGCGACCTGCCCCGTTGCAAGGCAATGGTGCAAGAGGTGCTCCGCCTCTACCCTTCCACTTGGTGGGTGGCGCGTCAGGCACTGGCCGATGATGTTATCGACGGTATGCCCGTGCCGAAGGGTGCGACCATTCTGTTGTCGCCCTGGGCCTTGCATCGCCAGCCCGCGCATTGGGTGGACGCGTCGACCTTCAATCCCCAGCGCTTCATGGAGAATACACCGGACAAGTTCGCCTTTGTCCCGTTTGGCATGGGCCCCCGCACCTGTGTGGGTGCGCAGTTGGCCATGGCTGAATTGATGGCGCTGGCCGTTATGATGGTTTCTGCTTTCGACTTGATCCCGGAATCCGGGCAGTTGGAGCGTCTACGCCCCGTTGGGGGTGTTACACTGGGGCCACCGGCACGTGGTCTGAAAATAAGAATATCAACCCGCAAGGCAGCTAGGATCGCCGCATAATGCCATACCTGACAAAAATTGCACCCGATCAGGATAATCAACCGGTTGTCAGTCCGTTGATGCGCCGGGCGCTGGATGAGGTGGAGGAGATCGATCACACGGTCACCCGCAACCTGATTATTTGTGGTCACCGGACTTCCATCCGTATTGATTCCATGACCTGGAAAGCGTTGGCTCACATCGCCCGGAGTGAGGGGATGACCATCAATGAAGTGGCCAGCCATATCGCAGCCAGGCGGCAGGGCGATATTTCCATGACAGCGGCCATTCGCATGTTTGTGGTCGGTTATCTCAACTGGCGTCCCGGTCGGCCCCGCGCAATACCGGCTGCCTGAAGTTGTCCCGCATGGGGCTTTTGACCGCGTGACACGTCCGGCAATCCCTTTACCCTGGCCCCTGCCTTCCAGCGAAGGCGGGGGCTTGTGTTGAGTGTCGGCTTCACCAATCTCTGATAAACTGATCCCATGGGTCGGTTCCGCCGGAACCGGCACCCGTGGGGGCTGCGAGGGGTTGGCATGGAACGGATCGATATCCTGATTGTCGGTGGTGGCATTGCCGGTGCAGCCTTGGCCTATGCCCTGTCGAGCGACCATAAGGTTGCCTTGTTGGAGCAGGAGACCCATTGCGGTTATCACGCCACCGGCCGCTCGGTGGCGGTTTACTCGGAAACTTATGGCAGCCGGGCCATCCGGGCGCTGACCGTGGCGTCGGGGCCGTTCCTGCGCCATCCGCCAGATGGCTTTACGCCAAGCCCTATTCTACATCCGCGTGGCGTTTTGCACATTGCCCGGGGTGATCAGTTGGAAAAACTGACGGCGGCTTTGATCGAAATGCAACCGCTGGCCCCGGCCATCAATCCGCTGACCGCCCCGGAATGCCTGACCCTTGTACCTTTCCTGCGCCCCGATCAGGTGGGGGCCGGCATTTTGGAATCGGGGGCCTGTGATATCGATGTCGACCTGCTGCATCAGGCTTATCTGCGCGCTGCCCGCGCCCAAGGTGCGATCATCCGTACTGAGACGCCGGTGACCAGGATTCGCCCTGATGGTGATGGCTGGCGGGTAGATACACCCGCAGGCCCCTGGCAGACCTGGACGTTGGTGAACGCGGCTGGGGCCTGGGCTGACCGGGTAGCCCAATTGGCAGGTCTGGCCCCGGTTGGATTGGAACCACGCCGTCGCACGGTCACCCTTGTTGAACCGCCGATGGGTCTGGATATCACGCGCCTGCCCTTGGTTGTTGATATTGATGAAAGCTTCTATTTCAAGCCATTGGCAGGCATGTTGGCGCTGTCGCCGGCCGATGAAACGTTGGTGGAGCCTGCCGATGTGCAGCCGCAGGAGCTGGATATCGCCAATGCCATTGATCGTTTGCAGGCAGCCTGTGACATCAAGGTGACCCGCAAAGGCCGTAGTTGGGCCGGCTTGCGCAGCTTTGTGGCTGATCGCAATCCGGTGATCGGGTTTGAGCCCCGCGTACCGGGCTTTTTCTGGCTCGCTGCCTTTGGCGGCTATGGCATCCAGACAGCCCCTGCGGTGGCGGGACTGGCTGCCAGCCTGATCCGCGGGCAGGGTGTACCTGAACGCCTGACCAGCCTGCATTTCGATCTGAAGGCAGTGACGCCTGCCCGTCTGCGTACCTGATCTTGGGTGAGGGGTATGTATCATCGAGGGCCAAGGCACGGCACCTCCGCAGGGAGGGCCGTGCCGGCCGTCGCTCTCTCCTTCGCGCTACCAGGGTAACGCCGCCCCGAAGGCAAGGTGAACAGGAGCTCAGATTTACATCCATCACTTAACAGTGGGTAAATAAAGCGAACTGGCCCCATTAATGTCACAGGGGCCTGTCCGGACTGCATCTCAAGATGCTGCCGGCGCGCGCAGTTCGGTCATGAAACCTTCCAGCGCCAGCCAGCCTGCCGGGGCATTCTGGATGAAGCGGTCAACAAGCTGACCCGCCTCCGCATAGCGTTCTTCGATGATTGCCATCTCGATCCGTTGCGCCAGAATACGCAGCCGGGGCGTGCCCAGATTGCCAGCCAGCGAGATCATCGAATGGGCTTCGCGGCGCAGATCACCCCAATTGCCGTCCGCCTGGTGCTTTTGCATTCGTTCAACACGTTGCCGCCCGGTTTTGATGAAGGTCCAGACCAATTCACTGAACTCTTCCAATGTGGCGAAAGAGAGCAATCCTTCCAGTACGGTGCGATCAAGCACCGGCTCGGCGGCAACATCGTCTTCCTGTTTGTCAATCTCTGCCATTTGGGGGGGAGCTTCCAATGGGGGGCCAGACGCACCAGACCAGCGGGCGGCGGTTTCCAGCAAGGTGACGGGGACATAGGGTTTGGACACATAGTCATCCATCCCTGCTTCAAGATATGTTTCCCGCATTCCCACCATGGCATTCGCAGTCATGGCGATGATCGGGGTACGGGGGCGGTTGGCTTGCTGTTCCTGGGTTCGGATCAGGCGGGTGGCCTCAATTCCGTCCATACCCGGCATCTGGACGTCCATCAGTATTAAATCGTAGCGGTTGGCCGCAGCGGCGGCAGTGGCTTCCATCCCATCACCCACCAGGGTAACGGCATAGCCTTCGCGCAGCAGGATCAGGCGGGCCACATCCCGGTTGATCTGATTATCATCCACCACCAGAACCTGCCGTCCGACACCACGGGCCATCGATTGGCCGATCTCCGGTACCGGTGGGATGGCGGGTACCGGTTCCCCAAACAGCCGGCCCAGTGTTTCCAGCAGGGCTTGGGGGCGTACCGGCTTCACCAGCACCGCATCAAAGACATCTGCCGCCGGATCGCCCGGTTCCAACCCGCCGGCCGAGGTGACCAGCACCAGTTTCACTTGGGCGAAGCTGGGGTGATGGCGCAGCCAGACACCCAGGCTGTCCCCCGCCATGCCGGGCATGGAATGGTCGATCAGAATGACATCCGGTGGCCGCTTCTCCCGCGCGGCGCGGTCCAGCTCTGCTAACGCGCCCTGGCCACCATTCACCAGTACATGCCGGATACCCAAGCGGTCCAGATGGCCGCCCATGATGCGGCGGTTGGTTTCCAGATCGTCCACCACCAGGGCCGTCAGGCGGCCCAACCGCTCCGGAAGTTCCAGCCGGTTGGGCAGCCGCGCACTGGCTGCCGGCAGATTGACATCGAACCAGAAACGGCTGCCGGTGCCGGGTGTACTGTCCACCTTGATTTCTGATCCCATCAGCCGGGCCAGTTGCTGGCTGATGGTCAGGCCCAGCCCCGTGCCACCAAACCGGCGGGTGATGGAATTGTCCGCCTGATTGAATTTCTGGAACAGGCGACTGATCTGTTCCGGCACCATGCCGATGCCGGTATCCTTGACCGTGAAGCGCAGGTTCCGCCCGTCGCCCCCCTCGGCCGATGGTAATAGCTGCACCTTGATGGTGACACGCCCTTCCTCTGTAAATTTCACGGCGTTGCCGGCCAGATTCAATAGGATTTGCCGTAACCGGGTCGGATCGCCGCGATAGGCGCCGGTTGCCGCTGGTTCCAGATTGGCGGTCAGGGTGACGCCTTTTTGCTGGGCGCGGGGTGCCAGGATGGCCAGGACGCCATCGACCACTTCTTCAAGGGAGAAGTCGATCTGCTCCAGTTCGAGCTTACCCGCCTCCAGCTTGGAGACATCCAGGATATCGTTGATGACATAAAGCAGCGCATCGGCACTTTCCCGGATCGTATCGGCAAAGCCGCGTTGTTCGGCATCCAGGGCGGTATCCAGCAATAGGGCGGTCATCCCGATGATGCCATTCATCGGCGTCCGCACCTCATGGCTCATATTGGCCAGAAATTCGGATTTTGCCTGATTGGCACTTTCAGCCTCCCGTCGGGCCTGCTCGGCTGCTTCGCGGGCGGCTTCAGCGGCAAGACGCGACCGATCCAGGTCTTCGGCCAACCGGCGCAGATTTTCGGCCTGATCGCCCAGACGGTCACGCGCGGTGCGCAATTCCTGTTCCTGCGCCACCCGCTCACCAACATCGCGGGTGGCGGAAACGATGCGTTGGCCGGCCTGTCGGTCAGCAGCCAGGGCGAAGGCGGTTTCGACCCAAATCCAGCGCCCGTCACCATGGCGCAGCCGATAAGTGACGGGGGGGCAGGGCATCCCGGCGACCAGCACGCTAAGGGCCCGTTCCAGCCGCTCCGTATCCTCCTCATGCACCAGATCCAGCGCGCTTCCCCCCACCAGCCGCTCCGCCTTATGCCCCAGCATCCAGTCGGCCGAGGGCGAGACGTAAAGATAGGTGCCGTCCAGCCCATGCAGGGCCACCACATCGCTACCCTGTTCGGACAGAAGCCGGTATTGCGCATCGCGGGTTGCCAGCTCCTGTGCCTGACGTTGCAACCCTTCCGCCATTTCATTGATCGCTGCCCCCAGCACACCGATTTCCCCCGGTCCGGTGGGGGCGCGCAGGCCCAGTTCACCCCGGCCCAACCGTTCCACCACGCTGGAAAGCCGGGTCAGGGGTGTCAGTACCGTGCGGGACAGGCCGACATAAAGGATGGCGACGGCCACAATGGCGACAAGACCGGTGAAGGCCAGATGTCGGCTGAACTCCAGTTCAGCGCGGGCTACTGCCTGTTCCCTGGGGAAGGAGACGATGATTTTAACCCCGGTATTACCCAGGGAGGCAAAACCCATCAGCCGTTCCATCCGGTCCACGCCAGAGCCCTGCATGGTGCCGCTTTCCCTGTCCAGGGCCATCTGGACAAAAGGAAGGTCGCGCAGCGACACCCCCTCCATACCCGGTATCTGCGGCTTGCGGATCAAGGCAGTGCCCTGGGCGTCAACCGCCAGCAGGTTCATATCGGCGGCGGTGTCCGCGGTCAGCCGGTCGGCGGATTGTTCCAGCCATGCCAACAGCAATCCCGCCAGCACCACGCCATCCGGTTTGCCATCCTTGCCGATGATCGGATGGGCATAGACCATGATCGAACGCCCGTCGCTGAGGGCGCGCAGATAGCCGCTGGTGACGGGCTGCCCCGTCATCATGGCCTGCCGGAAATAATCCCGCCCGGCCACGTTTTGAATGGCCCCAGGTGTGGCGGTACCGCACAGCACCTTTCCGTCGGCGTCGGTGACAAACAGGTTGGACAGCCAGGGCTGGGTTTCTTTCAGTGTGGTAAGTTTCGCTACACAATCTGTTTCGTTGGGCGGTTGCCGGGCCACCACGGTGACCACGCGCTGTACGCTCATCAGCAATTCGCCATGCTGGTTGGCAATGGCTTGGGCAATATCCAAGGCGCGTGTCTGAGCTTGGGCAATAGCATCGTTCCGCCGCGCACTGTTTTCCAGCACCAGCACGATGGCCATGGCAGCGATAACCGTTGCCACCAGAAATATCAGCCGCCCTCGCAGCGTCAGGAATGCGGAATAAAGCGCCATGGCTGATCCGGAATACAGACGAAAGCTACCGCTACGGCGGGATATCCGCCCTTAAGCCCTCTCACTATTCTATAGCGGAAATGCCATTGGGACGGCAGCCTGGCATTTTCGTTCATTAGGATAGCGGTGCTTCTGGTTGAATAGGCCGACGGGCTACGCATTTTACCCCTTCTCGCACCGCGATGGGGAAACAAACCTGTCACGAAAATTCCTGATCTTTCCATGCAGGGCTTCCCAGGTTGCGACGTATAAGGACTTACCGCCTTGACTTTCCACGAACTGACTGAAGATTGCTGATGCAGCCCTCCAGCCCTGTCGTTGCCACCGGTTCCCCTAAACCTGCGGCACCCCGTCGCGGCAAAGCCAAACCCCGCCGGCTGTTGCCTGTCGGTCTTGTTGCCCTGGTGGCACTGGGGGCCGGGGCCTGGTGGTGGTTCGGGATGCGGTCCAGCGGCCCCGATAATGCCCATCTGCTGACCGCTGCGGTGGAGCGGGGGGATATTGAGGATACAGTGGCCGCCGTCGGCAATCTGCAGCCGCGCGACTATGTGGATGTCGGCACCCAGGTGTCCGGCCAGTTGCGCAAGCTGCATGTCGAAATCGGCCAGACGGTGGCGCAGGGCGCTCTGCTGGCCGAAATTGACCCCACCGTCTATCAGACCAGGGTGGAGGCCGATAAGGCGCAGTTGGAAAATTACAGCGCCCAGTTGGCCCAGCGGGAGGCGGAACTGGCGCTGGCCCGCCAGCAATATCAGCGCCAGAAGAACCTGCTGAAGGATAATGCCACCAGCCAGGATGCCTATCAGAGTGCTGAGACCAGCCTGCGTGCGGCGGAGGCATCGGTGCGGGTGATGAATGCCCAGATCCGCCAGACCACATCCACCCTGCGCGGGGATGAGGCTAACCTGGGCTATACCAAGATCTATGCGCCGATGACCGGCACCGTGGTGTCGCAAAGCGCCAAGCAGGGCCAGACCCTGAATGCCAACCAGTCTGCCCCCATCGTGCTGCGCATCGCCGACCTGTCGGCGATGACGGTGACGACGGAGGTGTCGGAGGCGGATGTCTCCCGCCTGAAGGTCGGGATGCCGGCCTATTTCACCACATTGGGGCGGCCGGATCGCCGCTGGCAGGGAACCCTGCGGCAGGTGGAACCGACACCGACGGTGGAAAATAACGTGGTTCTCTATAATGCCCTGTTCGATGTGGGGAACGAGGGGGGAGAGCTGATGACCCAGATGACGGCGCAGGTTTTCTTCGTCGTCGCCTCGGCCAAGGATGTGGTGCGCGTGCCGGTGGCGGCCTTGCAGGCCCCGCAGCGCCCCAATGGTCCGCGCCAGCCTGGCCAGCGCCCACCCGGTGCCGACGCGGCCGGTGGGGCGCCCGCAAGGCCCGGCCCCCAGGCCACGGGGGGCGAGCGCCCCGCCGGCGGACCGCGGGGCAAGGTGCGGATGGTCACCGTGCTGAAACCGGATGGCACGACGGAGGAACGCCGGGTGACCATCGGTGTCAGCGACCGCATCAATGTTGAGATCACCGATGGCCTGAAGGAGGGGGAACAGGTGGTGATCGGCCGCGCCCCCAGCGCCGGCCAGATGCAGGCCCAACGCCAGCAGAACCAGCAGAATGCACAGCGGATGCGTCCGCCGGGGGTGCTATGAGCGCGCCGCAGGAAAGGCAGCCGGTCACCCCGCTGATCGAGCTGCGGGACATCACCAAGACCTATGCCACGGGGGAACTGGCGGTGCAGGTGCTGAAAGGCATCTCGCTGAAGATTTATCCCGGTGAGTTTGTGGCCATCATGGGAACCTCGGGGTCGGGCAAATCCACCCTGATGAATATTCTGGGCTGCCTGGACCGGCCGACGACCGGTGAATATCTGTTTGACGGGCGGGATGTTTCCACCTTCGACCGCGACATGCTGGCGTTGTTGCGGCGGGAGGCGTTCGGCTTCGTCTTCCAGAGCTATAATCTGATCCCGATGATCACGGCGGCGGAGAATGTCGCCGTTCCCGCCATCTATGCCGGCATGTCACCCGAGGCGCGGCGGGAACGGGCGGAACATCTGCTGACCTCGCTGGGCTTGGGGGAGCGGCTGGACCATCGGCCCAGCCAGCTTTCCGGCGGTCAGCAGCAGCGCGTCTCCATCGCCCGCGCCCTGGTCAATGGCGGTCAGGTCATTCTGGCCGACGAACCGACCGGTGCCCTGGACAGCCGCAGCGGGGAAGAGGTGATGCGCCTGCTGGGTCAGTTGGCCGACCAGGGGCACACCATCATCCTGATCACCCATGACCGTGATGTGGCGCAGAATGCAAGGCGGCTGGTGGAGATCAAGGACGGCCAGATCATCGCCGACCATCCGGTGGAACATCCGGGCGTGGCCCCAGCCCCGCCGGTCCCGGCCCATGCCCTGCACGTACCGGAACCGGGGCAGGATAGCGGCTGGACGATGCGGGAACTGGTGGAAGCCTTCCGCATGGCCATGGGGGCGCTGACGGCCAACCTCTATCGCACCATCCTGACTCTGCTGGGCATTGTCATCGGGGTTGCCTCTGTGGTGGCGATGCTGGCGGTGGGCAATGGCTCCAAACAGGCGGTGATGGACCAGATCAGCGCCATGGGCACCAACCTGCTGTTGGTGCGCCCCGGCGCGCCTGGCCAGCGCAATGCCAATGGCGTGGCGACCCTGGTGCCCAGCGATGCCGATGCCATTGCCACCCTGCGCAATGTGGTGGCGGCGGTGCCGGAATATACCGGCGGCGTGACCGCCCGCGCCGGTACCCAGGATTACCAGACCCAGGTGAATGCCACGACATCCAACATGGTGACGGCCAAGAACTGGCCGGTGGGGGAGGGCGTGTTCTTCACGCCGGAGGATGAGAAACGCTACGCCCCGGTTGCCGTCATCGGCCAGACGGTGGCCAACAATGTCTTTCCCGGCACCAATCCCATCGGCCAATACATGCTGCTGAAGAATGTGCCGTTCCAGGTCATCGGGGTGATGTCGGCCAAGGGGGCCACGGCCTTCGGCCAGGATCAGGATGATGTTGTCTTCGTGCCGCTGACCACGGGTCAGTTGCGTCTGTTCGGCCAGCGCAACCTGCGCACCATCACCGTGCTGGTGGAGGATCTGGAGCAGATCGATGCCACCCAGGCAGAGGTGACGGCCCTGCTGATCGCCCGCCATTCGATGGAGGATTTCCAGATCCGCAATACCGCCTCCATCATTGAAACGCAGATGGCGATGCGGGACACGATGACGGTGCTGTTGGGCTCCATCGCCGCCATCTCCCTGCTGGTGGGCGGGATCGGCGTGATGAATATCATGCTGGTGAATGTGACGGAGCGGACGCGCGAAATCGGCATCCGCATGGCCACCGGCGCCCGCGCCCGGCATGTGATGCAGCAATTCATGCTGGAGGCCTTGCTGGTATCGGCGCTGGGCGGGGTGATTGGCGTGGTGCTGGGCCTGTCGGTGGCGGGTGGGCTGACGCTTATTGGTACGCCCATCCAATTGTCGCTGATGCCGGTGCTGCTGGCCTTTGGCTGTGCCTTTGCCACCGGCCTGATCTTCGGCTTCACACCGGCCCGCCGTGCCGCCCACCTTGATCCCGTCGTCGCGCTTGCGTCGGACTGACCCTAAAAACCCGGACTTCCCGCATGATCACCCGACGCCCGCTTCGGCCCCTGACCATCGCCCTTCTGTCCAGCGTGGCCCTGCTGGGCGGCTGTACCGGCCATCCGGATGACATGGCCGTGGTACGGCCGGTTACGCCACAGGCCACATGGTCGGCCGGCAATGATGCCGCCGCCGTCTGGCCCCAGGCCGACTGGTGGCAGGGCTTCAATACGCAGGAACTGCTGGCCCTGCTGGCCGAAGCCAGACAGGCCAATACCGATCTGGCCCGCGCCGCCCTGCGGCTGCGTCAGGCGCAGTTGCGGGAGGTGCAGGCCGGTGCCGCCCTGCTGCCCTCCCTTGGGGCGTCTGCCAATGTCAGCCGGCAGCAGAATGGCGGCTGGGGTGACAGCACCGTCCCTTCCCAGGGGCGCACCAGCGCCGGGCTGGGCCTTTCGGCTTCCTATGAGCTGGATTTCTGGGGCAGGAACCGCGCCTCCGACACGGCCGCGCGGGTGGATACCGAAATCAGCCGGCTGGATCAGGAAACCGTCGCCCTGACGGTGACGGCGGATGTGGCCAATACCTATTTCCAGGTATTGGCCTTGCGGGACCGCGCCCGCAATGCGGAAGAAAATCTGACCTTGGCGCAACGGGTGCTGGCGGTGGTGGAATCCCGCTTCCGCAACGGGGCCGCCACCGCCCTGGATCTGGCCCAGCAGCAGGCGTCGCTGGTATCCCAGCGGGCGGCCATTCCGTCGCTGCGACAGCAGGAACTGGATGCCACCTTGAATCTGGCCGTGCTGTTGGGCCGGCAGCCGCAGGACATGGCGGTCACTGCCGGCGGCCTTGGCGGGCTGGGTCTGCCGGTCACCGGTGTGGGGGTACCGGCAGACCTGTTGGAACGCCGGCCCGACCTGAAAGGCTCCGCCCTGGCATTGATCAGCGCCGGTGCTGATATTGTGGCCGCGCGGGCCGCTCTGTACCCGTCGGCCAATATCAACCTGTCGGGCAATCTGTCCGGCAGCGGATTGAGCAGCCTGGTGAGTGCGCCGACGGCAGCGGCCAATCTGGGCCTGTCGCTGGCGCAGTCAATCTTCGATGGCGGCAGCCGCCGCGCCGCCGTGCAGATTGCCGAGGCGCAGAAGCTGCAACTGATCGAGACCTACCGCGCCAATATCCTGACCGCCTTTTCGGATGTAGAGACGGCGCGCGGTGCTGCCCGCAATGCCGAAACCCAGCGCAAGCTGCAGGAGGAATCGGTTCGGCTGGCGCGCGAAGTCTTCCGGCTGGCGGAAACCCGCTATCGGGAAGGGCAGGTTGACCTGCTGACATTGCTGGATGCCCAGCGCTCCCTGCTGTCGGCGCAGGACAGCCTGACCCAAACCCGGCTGGCGGAATTGCAAGCGGCAGTGGCGCTGTATCGCGCGCTGGGCGGCGGCTGGGGACCGGCGGCGGGGGCTGTCACTCCACCGGCCGGGTGAAGGCGCGGTCCCAGTCCCGCAGCAGACGGCCATAGCCGGCGGCATGGCGCAGATCGCCCAGCGTGAAGGCCCGGTCCAGCCGTTCCCGGCGGGACCGGGCCAGCGGGTGGATTCTCCCCTTTGTGTTGATCTCAACCCGGTTCCACAGATTGCCCAGCGGCAGGGTCACGGAAAAGCCGAGCGTGCTGCCACCATCACGATCAACCGTCAGTTCGGTCGCCAGCAGCGCCCCGGTGCCGAACCGGCGGGACAGGCTGGCGGTACCGCCCCAGTCGCCGGCCAGATAGCGGCCCACTGCCAGTTCCAGGCGCGTATCGGCTTCCGCCTCTTCCCAGCCCAGGGTCAGGTGACCGCTGGTCTTGTCCGACCCACGCAACAGGGCGATGCCACCGGGCAGCCGCTGCCACAGATAATGCGCAGTCAGGCCCACAGACCAGCGATCCAGCGGGCGCTGCCAGCGCAACTCACCACCCGCGCCGCTATACATCTCCTCCAGATGGCCGGCTTCCAGCAGCATGTCCAAGGCGGGGGACAGCGCGGCGACAATGCTGCCTTGTACCCTTTCCAGCGCCAGCGGTTCCGCCATAAAGGCCGCCATGGCACCCCGGCCGCGCGTATCCTCGGCCAGGGGCGGCCGGGTGGTGGGTTCCGATAATGTCAGACGGCCGCCGCCCTGCAGGATCAGCCCGGCCAGCGGCACCAGGGTCAGGGCGGCACTGGCATTGCTGCGCTGGGCCCAGCGGCTGCCATCCGGCCCCGGCCCGGTTTCTGCGGTCAGATCCAGGGCCACCTCCCAATGTTGGGCGAGATGCGACGGGTAAGGGGCGCGGCTGAATCGGGCGCTGCGGCGGATTTCCGCGCCGCTGCCATCCCAGCGGCGGGCACGTTCCAGCGATCCGGGTGTCATCTGCATTGCGATGCCGGGCAGGCCCAGCCGGTGGGTGGCGATGCTGGTGGGGGGATTGTCAACCAGGGCAGCGGCGGCAACGGTGTCGGCGGCCGGCATGGTGGCGGTGATCTCGGTGATGGGCTGCCCATCCGGTCGGCGTGCGGGCAGCGGCCAGGGCTGGTCCCGCTCCGTGAGGTCCAGACGCAAGGCCAACCCCAGCAGCAGGCCCCGCCGCCGTTGCCAGCCGCCGGATAATTCCAAGCCCTGCAGCGGCCGCAGGCTGGCGGTCAGGCGTGGTTGCCAGGCGGCCCCGCCCGTGCCGCCGCTGGCCGTCAGCCACATTGTTTTGATCAGGGGCAGGGGTACGGGGACACGCAGATTGACCAGCCCGATCGGGGCACCGGGGTGATCAGCGACACCACCGAGCCAGCCAAGGCCGGTGGAAAGCTGCACCCCCGCCACCTCCACCCCCAGCATGGCGCTGTCCAGCCTTTCAGCGCTTTCGCCCAGACCACGCATCCCCAGGGTCAGGGCCGGATGATAGCGGCCCTGGGGCCAGAGCCGCAGATCAAGATCACCCACCACGTCGTCACTGTCTGCCGGCTGGCGCAGAGTGACGGCAAGCGGGGTGACGGGTTGCAGGCCGATCCGGGCCTCCCCACCGCCCCGCCACAGCATCTCATCCAGCCAAGCGGAGCCAGCGGCTGGCAGGAAAGCCGATGGTTGAACACCCGGCAAGGGCCCTTCCGCCGCCTGCCCCCCGGCTGCCAGCAGAATGGATAGCAATGGCAGCAGCAGGCGGCGCAAGATGGGGAACGCAGTTGCGAAAGCGGAACCGGATTATGTGTGTATCGGCTGGATTACACAACTATTCACGGGCGCGTTTCACACCTGATGCAGGTAAAGCTGGTAATCCAGCTCCGTCACCGTTGCCATCACGCGCCCCAGCTCCGCCCGTTTGATGGCGCAGAAAGAACGGTGGAGCGCGGGGCCCAGCGCTGATTTCAGGAAATCCGATGTTTCGGCCTGGATCAGCGCGCTGTGCCAGTCGCGCGGCATGGTGGTGTCGAACGGGCCCTGGCGGCTATATCCCTCGCGCTCAGCGGGCGGGCCTGGATCAATCTGCTGGTCGATGCCGTGGCGGATGCCGGCCAGCACCGTGGCCGCCACCAGATAGGGATTGGCATCAACCCCGGCCGGGCGATGTTCCACCCGCCGCGCCGCCACATCGCCCGCCGGTACCCGCAGCGCCACCGACCGGTCATTGCAGCCCCAGCTAGGCGATACCGGGGCATAAAGATTGGCGACATAGCGCCGCCAGCTATTGGCATGGGGGGCGAACACCAGCATCCCATCGCCCATGGTGGCGGCCAGCCCGCCAATGGCATGGCGCAGCAACGGGCAGGGGGGCTGTTCCCCCGCCGGCTCGGCAAACAGGTTGTTGCCGGCCCCGTCGGCCAGCGACACATGCAGATGCATCCCCGAACCCGCCATCCCCTGGAACGGCTTGGCCATGAAACAGGCCACCATGCCATGCCGCCGGGCCAGGGCCCGCACCAGCCGTTTCAACATCACCAGATCGTCAGCGGCGCGCAGCAGATCGGTTTGGTAATGCAGCGTCAGTTCATACTGGCCGGGCGCATATTCGGCGATCAGCGTTTCCAGCGGCAGGCCCTGGGCCTCTGCCGCCGCATAGACCTGGGCGAAGAAGGGTTGCATCCCATCCAGATCATCCAACCCGTAAACCTGGGTCTGGCCATGGCGGCGCCCATCCAGCGCCATGGCGGCGGGACGCGGGCGGCCATCGGCACCGGGATTGGCATCCAGCAGATAGAATTCCAGCTCAAACGCGCCGGCCGGGTGCCGTCCCTCCGCCGCCATGCCGGCCACTTGCCGTGCCAGGGCGTGGCGCGGGTCGGCGGCAAAGGGCCTGCCATCCAGCTCATGCAGGCTCACCAGAACCTGGGCGCGCGGCGGGCTGGTGAAGGGCAGGGGCACCAGCGTGCCCGGCACCGGCCAGGCGCGCAGGTCGGCATCGCCCATGGCCCAGACCAGCCCGGTCTCCTCCACATCCTCCCCGGTCACATCCAGGCCCAGGATGGAGGAGGGCAGATGCCGTCCCTGGCGGTAGAGCCCTTCCAATTCGTGCCGACGGATGATCTTGCCCCGGCCGATACCGTTGGGATCGATCAGCACAATGTCGATAGCGTCGATTTCCGGATGGTGGGCCAGGAAATGCCGGGCCTCATCCCAATCCGCAGCGCTGGCGGGGATCATGCCGACGCCCCTTTATCTGTCAGCAGGCGGGTAACATCGCTGAAGGCACTGATCAGCCGCGCCACCTGGCTGGCCTCCGTCACCGGGGAGATCAACATCATATTGTGGAACGGTGCGATCAGGCAGCCCCGGTTCAGCAAGGCCAGATGGATGGCCTGTTCCAGCGGGCCGGCATGGGCGGCCTCTGCCTCTGTGCCATTGCGCAAGGGGCCGGGGGCGCAGATGAACTCCACCCGGGCCCCGACCCGCACCACATGCCAGGGCAGTCCGGCGGCATCGATGGCCCCCGTCAGCCCCTGCGCCAGTTGTTCGGCCAGCGACTCCATATGGGCGTAGGCGTCGGGCGTCATCACCTGTTCCAGGCAGGCCCGCATGGCCGCCAGCGACAGGGCATTGGCAGAAAGCGTGGTGCCCATGCCGGAATGGCCGGGGGGCAGTGCCGCCCGCGCCCGGTCCAGATCGGCCGCCACCGGATCGGTAAAGCCCCAGACCGCCGCCGGCACCCCGCCGGCCACCGGTTTGCCCAGCACGAAGATGTCGGGCTCCAGCCCGTACCGCCCGCAATACCCGGCAGGGCCGGTGGAGATGGTGTGCGTTTCATCGATCAGCAGCAGGGTACCCGTCTGCCGGGTCAGTTGGCGTAACGCCCGATGGAAATCCGGGTCCGGCAGCACCATACAGCAATTGGTCAGTACCGGTTCGGTGATGACACAGGCGACATCGCGGTCGGCCAAGGCGGCTTCCAGCGCTGGCAGATCGTTGAATTCCACCACCTTCGTCTGCGCCGTCAGGTCGGTTACCTGCCCCAGCAGGCCGGGCCGGTTGACGGGCTTTCCATCGACCAGCCGGACGAAGGTTTCATCCACGGTGCCGTGGTAACAGCCGTTGAAGACCAGGATCTTCGGCCGCCCGGTGGCCGCCCTGGCCACGCGCAGGGCAAAGCGGTTGGCGTCGGTGGCGCTGCCCGCCACCTGCCAGTGCGGCAGGCCGAAGCGCTGCCGCAGCAGCCGGCCCACGGCTGCCGCATCCTGCGTTGGCAGCATATAGGTAAGGCCAAGGCTGGCCTGTCGGGCGATGGCCTCTGCCACGGCGGGCGGGGAATGGCCGAACATGGAACCGGTATCGCCAAGGCAGAAATCAGCCAGGATATGGCCATCAATATCCGTCAGGCTGGCACCGCTGGCGCTTTCCACCAGCAGGGGGAAGGGCATCGGCCAATCCCGCATCCAGTGCATGGGCACGCCGTGATAGAAGCCTTCCAGCCCCTGGCCCGCCTGTGCCGCCGAACGCGGATGTGCATTAATGAAAACGGCGCGCTCCGCAGCCATCAGGGCCGCGATGCGCGCCGTATCAATCCCACCCAATTCCACTGCCATTTGGCATTGTCTCCCGGACCGCTCCGCCCGGAAGTGTGGCTGGGTGGCTGTTGCGCCGTCAAGCCTTAGCCTGACGGCGTAAGGTGTTAATCACCCAGCCAGATCCCCACGACGCGGTGCAACTTCTCTGCATCATCCATGGCCAGTTCCACCCGCTTGCGTGACAGGGTCAACCCATAAAGTCCCCCATCGTCATCCTGGCGCAGATAGAAGGCCAACGGTGACCAGGATACCCGGTTCACCACCAGATCGCCCACCTTGGCCGTCGCTTCCGGATTGACCAGCAAAACCGCACCAGGCGCAAAGGCCGGGGCATTGTTCAGATCGGCCACCGTCACCGCATAGGCACCGGCGGCGCTGCGCAGCGCCGCCGGGCGTGCGGTCTTGCTGCGGGCGGTCGCGTTGCTACCTTCGCGGGCAAGGTCACGCCCATCATAAAGCGGCAGTTCCGTTTCCGCCTTGCTGTCGCCCAACATGCTGCGCAGCGGACTGGCGGGGGAAAGCATGTCGCTGGGCCCCACCCCGAAAATCTTCGCCAACCGGATCACATGATCGGGCCGGAAAGGCCGAACCCCATTCTCCAGCTTTGAAATCTCACTTTTCGACAACCCGGCAGAATTGGCGAGTGTCGCCAGACTCATCCCCCGTGATGTCCGCATGGTGCGGAGATGCACCCCATCATGATGTTGCACTTGCTGCGTCTCCCCTGCGTGCCTCTCCGGGAAACATACATCAATGGTGGTGGGCGGGAAGGGCTGGGGCATAGTCCAAAGGGTTAGGTCGCTTTTGAGTGAAATTTAATATGTGTTCCTCACCGAACCTCTTCAATCTGTGCAGCAGATGACAGGCGGGGCGTGCCGTCATTATTCATCCGGCGTTGCCAAGACATTTCGATCCCTCCATTTTGCTGGAAGGCTGGGCGCATATTGGCATTTTCGCACATCTGCCTGGGTTTGCTCTCGCCTTGCCGTGCGCCGCGTCCCGTGCCACCTTTCCCTTAATGAAGCGAGGGAGGAAGCCCGTGGTCGAGAAGCTGTATCACTTTGTCGGTGGCGCGCGCGTGGAGGGAAAATCCGGCCGTTTCGCGCCGATCTTCACGCCCATGACGGGGGAAATCTCCGCCGAGGTGCCGTTGGCCAGTGCTTTGGAACTGGCTGAAGCCGTGGCCAATGCCAAGGCGGCCCAGCCGGCCTGGGCCGCCACCAACCCGCAAAAGCGCGCCCGCGTGTTGATGAAGTTCCTGGAACTGCTGAACCGGGATTTCGACAAGCTAGCCCTGAAGCTGGCCCTGGAACATGGCAAGACCATCCCCGACGCCAAGGGCGATATCCAGCGCGGGCTGGAGGTGGTGGAATTCGCCATTGGTATTCCACACCTGTTGAAGGGGGAGTTCACGGAAGGGGCGGGCCCCGGCATCGACATGTATTCGATGCGCCAGCCGCTGGGCGTGGTGGCCGGCATCACGCCGTTCAATTTCCCCGCCATGATCCCGATGTGGAAATTTGCCCCCGCTATCGCCTGCGGCAATGCCTTCATCCTGAAGCCGTCGGAACGCGACCCGTCCGTGCCGCTGCTGTTGGCGGAACTGATGGCGGAGGCCGGGCTGCCCAAGGGCATCTTGAATGTGGTGAATGGCGACAAGGAAGTGGTCGACGCCATCCTTGACCACCCGGATATCAAGGCAGTGGGCTTCGTCGGCTCCACCCCCATTGGTGAATATATCTATGCCCGCGGCACGGCCAACGGCAAGCGGGTGCAGGCCTTCGGCGGGGCCAAGAACCATGCGCTGATCATGCCCGATGCCGATATGGATCAGGTGGTCGATGCGCTGATCGGGGCCGGCTATGGCTCGGCTGGCGAACGCTGCATGGCCATTTCCGTGGCGGTGCCGGTGGGCCAGAAGACGGCGGATATTCTGGTCGACCGGCTGGCCAGCCGGGTGCGCACGCTGCGCGTTGGCCCCTCCACCGATCCGACGGCGGATTTCGGCCCCGTCGTCACCCGCCAGCATCTGGACAAGATCAAGGCCTATGTCGATATCGGCATCAAGGAAGGGGCCGAACTGGTGGTGGATGGCCGCGAACTGACCCTGCAGGGCTATGAAAATGGCTTCTACATGGGCGGCGTGCTGTTCGACCGGGTGACGCCGGACATGCGTATCTACAAGGAAGAGATCTTCGGTCCCGTGCTGTCCGTGGTGCGTGCCGACGATTACGAGGCGGCCTTGGCCCTGCCGAACGATCATGAATATGGCAATGGCGTCGCCATTTTTACCCGTGACGGCGATACGGCCCGTGATTTCGCCGCCCGGGTGGATGTTGGCATGGTCGGCATCAATGTGCCGATCCCGGTGCCGCTGGCCTATTACACGTTCGGCGGCTGGAAGCGCTCCAGCTTCGGCGACCTGAACCAGCATGGCCCGGATAGCGTGCGTTTCTATACCAAGACCAAGACGGTAACGTCGCGCTGGCCATCGGGCATCCGCGACGGGGCCAGCTTCGTCATCCCCACCATGGGGTAAGGGGCGGCCACCGCCCCAGTTTTTCTCAGAAAACGCGGCCTTATCACGCTCTCCCAGGGCGGGCCGCACACTGGGGCGGTGCTTGCGATTTGGCCTGATCAGGGCTGAAGGCGGCACCGCCCGTTTTCTTATGCCAAGGATCGACCGAGATGGATTTCGATCTGACCGAGGACCAGCGCGCCATCCAGGATCTGGCGCGCGGATTCGCCGCCGACCATATGGCCCCGTTTGCCGCCGACTGGGACGAAAACCAGATTTTCCCGGTGGAGACGCTACGCAAGGCGGCGGAACTGGGCTTTGCCGGGCTTTATTGCCGTGACCAGTTTGGCGGCACCGGCCTGGGCCGCCTGGATGCAGCGATCCTGTTTGAGGAACTGTCCGCCGCCTGTCCTTCCACCGCCGCCTATCTATCCATCCACAATATGGCGGCCTGGATGATCGACACGTTCGGCAATGAGGAACAGCGGGCGAAATGGCTGCCCGACCTGTTCAGCATGGCCCATTTCGCCAGCTATTGCCTCACTGAACCGGGGGCGGGGTCGGATGCGGCGTCCTTGCGGACAAAGGCCGAACGCGATGGCGATCATTATGTGCTGAACGGGTCGAAGGCCTTTATTTCCGGCGGTGGCACGTCCGACATCTATGTGGTGATGGTGCGCACCGGCGGGCCGGGGCCGAAGGGGATTTCGTGTCTGGTGGTGGAAAAGGGCACGCCCGGCCTGTCCTTCGGCAAGAAGGAACGCAAGATGGGCTGGAACAGCCAGCCCACCGCCCCGGTGACGTTTGAGGATTGCCGCGTACCCGTGGCCAACCGGCTGGGGGCCGAAGGCGATGGCTTCAAGATCGCCATGAAGGGGCTGGATGGCGGGCGGCTCAACATCGCCTCCTGCTCCCTGGGCGGCGCGCGGGCCTGCCTGGAGGCAGCAAAGGCGCATATGGACGTACGCCAGCAGTTTGGCAAAAAGCTGAACGAGTTCCAGGCCTTGCAGTTCAAGCTGGCCGATATGGCCACCGAACTGGATGCAGCCCGGCTGATGGTGCATCGTGGTGCCGTGGCGCTGGATGCGGGCCATGCGGAGGCGACGACCTGGTGCGCCATGGCCAAGCGTTTTGCCACCGATGCCGGTTTCCAGATCGCCAATGATGCACTGCAGCTTCATGGCGGCTATGGTTACATCCGGGAATATCCGGTGGAACGCATCCTGCGCGATCTGCGTGTCCACCAGATCCTGGAAGGTACCAACGAGATCATGCGGGTGATCATCGCGCGCCGGCTGTTGCAGCCCTGATCACCCGCCTAAAAATGGGGAAATGACCGTGAGCTACGAGAATATCCTGGTTGAGACCAAGGGTGCCGTCGGCATCGTCACGCTGAACCGTCCCAAGGCGCTGAACGCACTCTGCGATGCGCTGGTGACGGAGATGGAGCAGGCGCTGAACGGTCTGGAGTCGGACCCCGCCATCGGCGTCATCGTCGTCACCGGGTCGGAAAAGGCTTTTGCCGCCGGGGCCGACATCAAGGAGATGGCGGGCTTCAGCCACATGGATGCCTATCTGAACGATTTTATCACCAAGAAATGGGGCCGGCTGGCCACTTGCCGCAAGCCCACCATCGCCGCCGTGGCCGGCTATGCCCTGGGCGGCGGCTGTGAATTGGCGATGATGGCGGATTTCATCATTG
Organism: Azospirillum sp. RU38E; assembly: GCA_943370215.1. Classification (GTDB taxonomy): domain Bacteria; phylum Pseudomonadota; class Alphaproteobacteria; order Azospirillales; family Azospirillaceae; genus Niveispirillum. The sequence continues at coordinate 45,751 of CALRQC020000015.1, read as the reverse complement.
CGGCAGACAATGCCAAGTTCGGCCAGCCGGAAATCACGATCGGTACCATCCCCGGTGCCGGTGGCACCCAACGCCTGACCCGCGCCATCGGCAAGGCCAAGGCCATGGAAATGTGCCTGACCGGCCGGATGATGGATGCGGCGGAGGCGGAGCGGTCTGGCCTTGTCGCCCGCGTGGTGCCGCTGGCCGACCTGATGGCGGAGGTGCTGAAGGTGGCGGAAAAGATCGCCGCCATGTCCCGTCCGGTGGCCATGATGGCAAAGGAGAGTGTGAACCGCGCCTTTGAAAGCAGCCTGGCCGAAGGGCTGTTGTTCGAACGTCGCACCTTCCACAGCACCTTCGGCCTGGAAGATCAGAAGGAAGGCATGGCCGCCTTCGCCGAAAAACGCCCGCCGGCCTTCAAGGGCCGCTGATGAAAAAGGGCCGGCCGTTGGGTCGGCCTTTTTTGCATCTGCGAAATTTTATTGCGTGCGACGCAGCGGAAGCTTAATTTATCCATACAGTTAAAACATGAAAATCCGGGAGGAGTTTTGATGAGCACGCTGAACGATGTCGTGATCGTTGCCGGCACGCGCACAGCCATTGGTGGTTTTGGTGGCAGCCTGAAGGATCTGGCGCCGGCTGAACTGGGCAGCCTGGTGATTGCCGAAACGGTGCGCCGCGCCGGGCTGACCCCGGCGGATGTGCAGCATGTGGTGATGGGGCAGGTGATCCCGTCCGGCCCGCAGGATGCCTATATGGCGCGCGTGGCGGCGGTGAATGCCGGCATCCCCACCGCAGCCCCGGCGCTGACGCTGAACCGGCTTTGCGGTTCCGGCGTGCAGGCCATCATCTCCGTTGCCCAGATGATCCGGCTGGGGGAATGTGAGATCGCCGTGGCCGGCGGGGCGGAAAGCATGAGCCGGTCGCCCCATGTCATCCCCTCTGTGCGCTGGGGCCAGCGCATGGGCGATGCGGCCGTTGTCGATGCCATGGTGGCGGTGCTGACCGACCCGTTCCACAAGATCCATATGGGCATCACGGCGGAAAATGTGGCCGAGCGCCACGAGATCGACCGTGCCGCCCAGGATGCGCTGGCGCTGGAAAGCCATACGCGTGCCGCCCGTGCCATCGCCGAAGGCCGCTTCAAGGAACAAATCCTGCCGGTTGAGGTGAAGGCACGCGGGGGAAGCCGCCTGTTCGATACCGATGAACATGTCCGCCCCGATGCCAAGCTGGATGATTTCGCCAAGCTGAAGCCGGCCTTCAAGAAGGATGGCACGGTGACGGCGGGCAATGCGTCGGGCGTGAATGACGGGGCAGCGGCGGTGACGCTGATGTCCGCCGATGCCGCTGCCGCCCGTGGCATCAAGCCCATGGCCCGCATCCTGGGCTGGGGTCATGCTGGGGTGGAACCGGAGGTGATGGGGCTGGGCCCCGTCCATGCCGTGCCCATCGCCCTGCAACGCGCCGGCCTGTCGCTGGCTGATATTGATGTGATTGAAGCCAATGAGGCCTTTGCCGCGCAGGCCTGTGCCGTGTCCAAGTTGCTGGGCTTCGATCCGGCCAAGGTGAACCCTAATGGCAGCGGTGTTTCGCTGGGCCATCCGGTGGGGGCGACGGGGGCCATTATCACCGTGAAGACGATCTATGAACTGGCCCGCACGGGCGGCCGCTATGGGCTGATCACCATGTGCATTGGCGGTGGCCAGGGCATCGCCATGGTGGTGGAACGGATTTAATGCCACCGGCCCGATAGAGCCGCATCAACCCAGCCCCATCCAAGGGCGGCCCCCGGCGCGATCCGGGGGCCGCCCTTTCTTTTTGTCCGCGGTGCGGTTGGTTATGCCATCATGACTGGAATTTGCCGTTTCTTTCAAAAACGCGATTACAATCGTTTGCAATGTGGGGGTATGGTTATATTAAGAACAAAACAAATAGTCCGGGAGGTGCAGGTGGCCAGGGTATCCAGAGCCAGGCTGTTGGCCTGATGCATCCACCCAGGTGCAGGCCGCCCGCTATCTGCCGGACGGCGCGACCGTGCCGCCGGAGCCGTTGGAACGGCCCGCTGGTCCGCCGCCGGCCCTGAAGTCGCATTGCGTTATCGATGCGACCATGGCACCGCGCACGGGCATTGACGGTCAGCATTACACAATCCGCTTCCGCTTGCGCCTGCCGGAAAACTGGAATGGCCGCTTCCTGTTCCAGGGTGGGGGCGGCACCAATGGCAATATTGGCAATGCGCTGGGTCTGGTTCCCGGTGCCGGCCTGATGGAACCGGCGATCAACCAGGGCTATGCCGTGGTCAGCCAGGATTCCGGCCATGACAATGCCAGCAACAGCGATCCGGCCCGGGGTGGCCCTGTCGCCTTCGGCTGGGATCCGGAGGCGCGGCGGAACTATGCCTATGCTTCCCTGCAAACGGTTGTAAGCAGTGCCAAGGCCCTGATCAGTCGCTTTTATGGTCGCGCGGCCGACCATTCCTATTTCGCCTGCCCCCGGCATGTCGCTGCCGCGTGCCGCCCTGGCGCAGAATTGGGATGTGCAGGCCTTTGGCGCCCTGCTGCCGCCGGATGCGGCGGGCAAGCGCTCGGTTTCTGCCCTTTCCCGGTTGTTCAGCGCTGATGATTTTGTGTTGATCCGCCGGGCGGTGTTGGATGCCTGCGACGGGGATGATGGCTTGGCCGATGGTATCATCAGCCGCTATCGCCAATGCGGCGGCGTCAAATTGCAAAAGGCGCTGGAAAACGTGCAATGCGCCGCCGGCGCCAAGGATCCGATGATGCACGGCTGGCCGGATCAGTTTGCCGCCCTGCTGCGCTAGAAATACCAGACCCATATTGCCATCGCCAAGGCCGGGATGTGCAGGAATATAGCGCCCGTTCCCGCCTGTTCGCCAGCGTTTTCAATGCCTTCGGCTCCCTCTCGGCCGATACCGGCAAGCAGATTTCCACCATCGCCGCCGTGGATGTTGTGAATAGCTAATGTGATGTACAATATCTTCGCGCCCATCACGGGCTATGCGCCCATTCCCGGTGCGGTGGCAGATTTCTCCGGCAACCGGCTGGCCAATGCCCCACGTTGGAGCGCGCGGCTGAGCTATGAGCATATTTTCGATCTGCCGGGTGGCAGCACGCTTAGCCCTGCAATCGATTTCTATGTGCAGTCCAAGACGTTCAGCGACAGTGCCAATTATGGGCAGGGCCGCAATGGCGGTTATAGCAAGACCAACCTAAACCTGCGCTGGGACAGCGCTGATCAGCGCTATTTCGCCAACGCCTTCGTCAATAATGTGGAAGATAAGCACGTCGCCAATCAGACCACCGTGGTCTGGAGTTCCACGACAGCCACCTATAACCCCGGCCGCACGGTTGGCCTGCGGGCGGGGGCGAGCTTCTAGGATGCCTTTGGCTTAACCTTCCTCCCACGGCCCCGCAATCCTGTGCAACAGAGGCGGGGCCGCTTTTTTTCTCACCAGGCGGCCTGATAGATGGCCAGGGCGTCGGCTTCCAGAATGGGACGCGGGTTATTGACCAGCAGGCGCTGTTGCAGCATCGCGTCCTTCGCCATCTGCGGCAGGTCGGCTTCCGTCACGCCCACGGCGCGCATCTGCTGCGGCAGGCCGCTTTCACGCGACAGGGTGACCATGGCGGCCACCAGCCCATCCGCCTGGGCCGCAAGGGAAAGACCTGCCAGTGACGGATCGACCAGCGGGGCCAGTTCGGCATAAAGCGGGGCCGCCATCGGCATGTTGAACGCCATCACATGCGGCAGTACCAGCGCGTTGGACAGGCCATGCGGCACATGGAACAGCCCGCCCAGCGGATAGGCCAGCGCATGGACCCCCGCCACAGGCGCGTTGGCGAAAGCAACACCGGCCAGATGCGCGCCCAGCAGCATGGCGCTGCGCGCTTCCACATCGCCGGGCGTGCGGCAGGCCTTCAGCAGGTTGGCCGCCAGCAGTCGCAACGCCTCGCGCGCCAGCATGTCGGACATCGGGTTTTTCAGCCGGGCGCTGGTATAGGATTCGATGGCGTGAACCATGGCATCAATGCCGGTGGCCGCCGTCACGTGCGGCGGCAGGCCCAGGGTCAGCAGCGGGTCCAGCACGCTGACATCGGGCAGCAGAACCCCGGCGCTGACGCCGCGCTTTTCGCCATTGCCGACGGAGATGACAGTGACGGGTGTGGCCTCCGACCCCGTGCCGGCCGTGGTGGGGACCAGCAACAGGGGCAGGCGCGGGCCTTTGGCCTGCTCCACACCCCAGATCGCCTCCAGATCATCGCCGGATGCCAGCAGATAGGCTGCCAGTTTGGCCACATCCATCGGGCTGCCACCGCCCACGCCCAGTACGGAAACAGCACCCACCGCCAGTCCCGCCGCCACCGTGGCCAATACGGTTTCACGCGAGGGATCGGGTTCCACCGCGTCGAAAATGCTGACGGGGATGCCGGCCTTTTCCAGCGCTTCCAGCACCGGGGCCAGCAGGCCCAGGCCGTGCACGCCGCGATCGGTTACCAGCAGGCAGGGACCGGCTGGCAGATGGTCTGCCACCTGTCCGGCCGTGCCGGGGCCGCTCAACACGCGGGGACCATAGCGGAAGCGGAAGGACGGGGCGGACATGGGGGCGGCTCCCTGATCGCGTTTTCGTTGGGGTGGTTTCCTATATCATTCAGCGGTAATGCCGGAAGGATAAGGCCGCCCATGGAAATTTCCGGGGGCGGCCACATGGTGGATAAGGGCTCAGCCTGTCAGATGGCCAGGTAATCGATCACCCACGGTTCTGCTGCCGCCGCCGCCACCCATTCCCGCATGGCGGGCAGGGCGAAGATGGCGTCGATATAGGCGTCGGCCTCTGGCGTCAGCACAACACCCTTCCAGCCGCGCAGCCGCACGCAGACCGGGGCATACATGGCATCCGCGATGGTGAAATGGCCGAACAGGAAGGGGCCGCCGGCCCCGAATCGGGCGCGGCAGTCGGCCCACAGCGCCTGGATACGGGCGATATCGCCGGCAGCGGCCGCCACCCGCTCCGGCACATCATGCACCTGATGCAGATCGAAGAACAGGTTGCGGCGCAGATCCATGAAACCGGAATGCATTTCCGCCGCCACCGAGCGGGCCACGGCGCGGGCTTTGCTGTCGCTGGGCCAAAGCTGCGCCTGCGGGAACAGCTCCGCCACATAGTCGCAGATGGCCAGACTGTCCCAGACGGTCAGATCGCCTTGCTTCAACACGGGGGCCTTGCCGGTCGGGCCATGGGTCAGCAAGGTCTGTTTGGTCTCCGGCGTGCGCAGCGGCACCAGGATTTCGTCAAACGCAGCACCGGCGGCGCGCAGGGCCAGCCAGGGGCGCAGCGACCAGGAGGAATAACGCTTATTGGCGATCACCAGGGTCAGGTCGGTGGGGGCGTGCGTCGTCATGTCAGCTTCACCATTGCGATGGGGGCCGGGGGAGAGTAGGGCTGGAAGAAAGGGCGACCAAGCCCGAAAATCCATACCCGTCTCTGCAAAAGGACCAAGCCCCAAGTGCTGACCTGTCTGCTGACCGCCCCCGCCGCCGATACCGTTCCCCTGACGCTGCTGACCAAGGATGCGCTGGATGGCTGGCTGAACGCCGCACCGGCGGCAGAGGCCGCCTGGGTGCGCCGCCTGGGTTTCAAGGCCACCCCCGGCAGCACCGCCCTGATCGGCGGCGCTGATGGCGCGCTGGTCCGTGTGCTGGTCGGCGTGGCGGAGAAACTGGATATCTGGTCGCTGGCCGGTCTGCCGGGCAGCCTGCCCGCCGGCAGCTATGTCCTCGACACGGCGCTGGAGCCGGCGACGGCCACCGCTGTTGCCACCGGCTGGGCGCTGGCCTGCTATCAGTTCACCCGCTACAAGAAATCCACCAAGAGCTTTGCCAGTTTGGTGCTGCCGGCCAATGCCGATGTGGCGGCGGTGGAACGCTTTGCCCGCTCTGCCACGCTGGTGCGCGATCTGGTGAACACCCCGTGCGAGGATATGGGACCGCCGGAACTGGCCGCCGCTGCCGAGGCGCTGGCAAAGGAATTCGGTGCCAGCTTCAGCGTGATCGTGGGTGATGATCTGCTGGCGCAGAATTACCCGATGATCCATGCCGTCGGCCGTGCCGCCGAGAAGGCCCCGCGCCTGATTGATATCCGCTGGGGTGATGCCGCCCATCCGCTGGTCACGCTGGTCGGCAAGGGGGTCTGCTTCGACACCGGCGGGCTGGACATCAAGCCGGCTTCTTCCATGCTGATGATGAAGAAGGATATGGGCGGCGGCGCCCATGCCCTGGCGCTGGCCCGTATGGTGATGGATGCCAAGCTGCCGGTGCGGCTGCGCGTGCTGGTGCCGGCGGTGGAAAATGCCGTGGCCGGCAATGCCTTCCGTCCGATGGATATCATCCCCACCCGCAAGGGGCTGACGGTGGAAATCGGCAATACCGATGCCGAAGGCCGGTTGATTCTCTGCGACGCCTTGGCAGAGGCGGATAGCGAAAAGCCGGCCCTGCTGCTGGATTTCGCCACGCTGACGGGGGCCGCCCGGGTGGCGCTGGGGGCCGACCTGCCGGCCCTGTTCAGCAATGATGATGCGCTGGCGGCGGAAATTGCGGCGGAGGCGACGGCGACGAATGATCCGCTGTGGCGCCTGCCCCTGTGGCAGGGCTACCGCCCGCAGCTCGACAGCAAGATCGCCGATCTCAACAATGCGCCGGGTGGCGGCATGGCGGGGGCCATCACGGCGGCCCTGTTCCTGGAACAGTTCGTTTCCAAGGAGACGGTCTGGGCCCATGTCGACCTTTATTCCTGGAACGCCAGCACCCGCCCCGGCCGCCCGGAAGGCGGGGAGGCGATGACCCTGCGCGCCTTTTTCAACGTGATCGCGAAGCGGTTTCCGCCGGCGGCCTAAACCCGCTGCGGGCTGATTCGTTCCCGACTTGCCGAAAAACGCTTTATTCGGCAAACTCCGTTTCGCGTCCGGTTGCGATTTTCCGCAAAACCCGGCGCGAAGCGGTCGGGGGCGGGCATGTCACGGAACCTTGAGGCGCTGCAACTCTGGCGTGGGGCCCTGGTGGCCTCTGTCCGCAAGGACGGGCCGGACCTTTCGGCACGGCAATTGGCCCTGATGCTGACGGTCTATTTGACCCCGCCGCCCCATACGGTGCGCGGGCTGGCACAGACGCTGAATGTCTCCAAGCCCGCCATCACCCGCGCGCTGGACCGGTTGGGCCGACTGGGCTACATCAAGCGCAAGCGCGACCAGGATGATCGGCGCAACGTGTTGGTACAGCGGACCGTGAAAGGGTCCGTACATCTGGCGGAATTCGGCCAGATGGTGATCGATGCGGGGCGCACGGCCGTACCGGTTGGCGAAGATGGCGGGGCCTTTGATGCCCCGCTGGAGATGAATGGCGCCGTCGCCGCCCTGGCGGTGGAAGGCGCCCGACCGGAAGCCCTGGCCCCATCGGCATGACCGACCAAGAAATTCTCGACAAGCGTGTTCACCCGTATCGGGATGACCTCGCCGCCTCCTATCTGCGTGGCAAGGTCACGGCTGCCCGCTTCATTGATGGTGTGCCCTGCCAGATTGGGGCCGGCTTCACCACGCTGAAGGAAGAGCCGGGCTATGAGGCACGGCAGGCATCTGAACTGCTGCATGGTGAAGCCTTCACCGTGCTGGAGGAGCATGATGGCTGGGCCTGGGGCCAGAATGGCACCGATGGCTATGTCGGCTGGCTGCGGGTGGAGGCGTTGGACGCCGACCCGGTGCCGCCGACGCACAAGGTGACGGCACTGCGCACCCTGCTCTATCCCGGTCCGGACCTGAAGCTGCCCTTCGTCGATATCCTGCCCATGGGCGCCCTGGTGGCCGTGGCGGGGGAAGAGGGCGACTGGCGGCAGTTGGCCGGCGGCGGCTGGCTGCATATCCGCCACATCGCCCCGATCGGGCAGAAGGCTGCCGACCCGGTGGTGGTGGCTGAACGTTTTGTCGGCACCCCCTATCTCTGGGGTGGTCGCACCAGCATCGGCATTGATTGTTCCGGGCTGGTGCAGGTGGCCTTGCTGGCCGCTGGCATCAATTGCCCGCGTGATAGCGACCAGCAGCAGGCGGCCATCGGCACCCTGGTTTCCAGCGATGGAACGGGCGTCGCGTTCCAGCGTGGCGATCTGGTGTTCTTCCCCGGCCATGTCGGCATCATGGTCGATGGGGAAACGCTGCTGCACGCCAACGCCTTCCATATGGAAGTGGTGGCCGAACCGCTGGCCGATGTTATCGCCCGCGCCGGGGATAAGGGAATCAGCGCCGTCAAACGGCTTTGATCTGGTCGGTGTCGCCGCCGCTGTGATGGCGGCGGCATTTCTTTTTAAAAGCGAAGGCCCGTCGGTCAGATGACCGGCGGGCCTTGCCTTGAAATATTCTGGTCCCGGCAGGGATCAGAACTGGAACTGCATACGCAGGGCAACCGCGTCCAGGCCCTGATCGGGGCCGGTCGGGCGCTCAACCGTGGTGTTGACATAGTTCAGCATGAAGCGGATGGCGTTGTTCACGTACCAGTTCACACCGATCGTCCAGTTCTTTTCCTCGCCGGTGCCGCTGCCGGCAACACCGCCAGCGCGGTCGATCAGGTTGACGGTGGAGTAACGGGCCGCCAGTTCCCAAGCGCCAAAGCCGTTCTGGCCAACCGGCCAGGCCGGCTTCACGCCCGTCCATTCGCCCGGCTTGTAGCTGCGACGCTCGCCGGTCAGGATGTAACCAGCGGAGACATAGTAGCCGTCGAATTCCGGATCCTGGAAGCTGTTGCGGGTGGTGGTGCCCGGCAGACGATCTTCGGTATCGGCGCCGAACACATAATATTCGCCGGCGACCCAGAAGTTCTTGAAGTTGGCGCCCAGGTCGGCGCCATAGGCCCACTGGCCCTTGATCTGGTTGATCGTGCCGGTGCTGGTGAGCGAGGTGCGGTTGCCACCGATACGCAGGCCGGGACGATCACCAAAGGAAGCGGTGGTGGTGATCTGGGTAGCGCTGGTGCGGGCAGCGGCCTGCGGGGTGACCTGATAGACACCCGACACGCCGATACCGGCGCCGCCTTCATTGCTGGCGTAGAACTGGTAAGCAGCGCGGCCCAGCAGGTTGACCATGTCGTCGATGGTGCCGGTGGTGCCGGTGGGGTTACCGGTCACGTAACCGGCAACGAAGTAATTGTCGCCCTTGTTGGAGATGCCAACGCCGGTCCGGCTGTCGGAACCGCCGATAACGACAACGATGTTGCCGACCGGGGAGCGCTCCATGAAGGGGATATCGTTGGAGGACGTGCTGTCATCCAACGTGAATTTCGGCTGGAACACGCCCAGGATGACCTGGGTATCCTTGATGCCGTTATAGGTGATATTGGCAGCCTGGATCTGCGACGCACCGCCACGGTCGTTGGCGAAGTTGCCGGTGAATTCAAAGCCCCAGTCATTGTAGACGGTGCCGGCAACGCCCAGGAAGGCGCGGCGCATCTGGAAGCCGTCGGTGGCGTCCGTGGTGTAGTTGTCCTTATGGACCCAGGTGCCGTAATCCATGTGGATACGGGCGCGCAGGGCGATGTCGAACTTCTTGTCGGCGGTCTGCACGCGCATACGGCCGCCATCGGCCGTCACCTTCGGCAGGTCGGCCAGCTTCTTTTCATTGGCGACCTTATCCTTGGCGACGCTGTCCTTCAGGCTGGTCAACTGGCCTTGCAGGGCCTGAATCTGCTGTGCCAGCGCATCCAGCTGAGCCTGGGAAGCGCTGCCCGCGCTCTGGGCCATGGCCGGGGCGGCGATGAAGGCCGCGCCGAGCATCGTGCCGGCCAGCAGGGAAGTCTTGAAGCTCATTGTTGTTTCTCCGGTGGGATTCGCGCCGAGAAAAGCCGGATAACGCTCCGCTGTCGGCACCGCGCCGAAAACTAGGTCGGATCGTCCCAAGCCCCGCCGGAGGGCTATCAAAAGCCTATTACCGATTTGATGTGGTTTTGTTGCAGTAAAATGACTGGCCTGTGGTGTTGCATATTAAGCACGTGTCGCCAAGACAGCGGGCGGCATCACGATACTGTCATAATGGACTGTTTTTGACTGCAAAGACCGGGTTCTCGGGGCTGGCCGGTGCCCCGTTGAAAGGGGCCGTCGCAAATAATGATTGAAAGGCAAGGTGATAGTAGGAAGTATGGGGTAAGTTTTGAAAACCGACGGCGATGCGTCAATAGCAGGAATACGGATGCCGGCCCGCAGCGCATTGATATCGGAAAATGAAGGAAAGGGAACGCGAGGCGATTCCTTGCTTCCTCCGGGCAATGGTGGCGCCCATCCCCGCGCAATCAGTCAGATCGTTGTCCCTGTTCTGCTGCTGTTGGCAATCTCCATGCTCGTCATGGTGACGGCGCTTTCCATTTCCGCCATTTATTATGATATGGCTGAAGCTGAAAAATCTCGCCGCAACATGGAAGAGGCATTTGCCAGTGCCGAGCGGGCGCTGGCCAACACAACGGTTGATTATGCCGCCTGGGGTGAAGCGGTTGATCATCTGGTTACCATAAATGATCTGGAATGGGCTGATCGCAATATTGGTGTCTATCTTGGTGCCATTCATCAAATTACGGCCAGTCTTGTGATCGACCAGGCGGGTAAGGTCGTCTATGCCTCCCAGAATGGGAAAAGCTTGCCCGATCCGGATAAATGGGGATCAATTTCCCCAGCGATGCAGCGCATGGTGAGGCAGGCCCGGGCCGTACCGGCGGGCCGCCCGGTGGCCGTGACGGGTGTGGTCTATGTCAATGGCGGTCTGTTCCTGACGGCGATATCTGATATCCGGCGGGAGGAGGGCGGAATGCCCATTCCCGACGGCAAGGTCATGGTTTTCATGAAGGCCCTTGATCGTCCAACGGTTCTTGCCATGATCAAGCCGCTGGTTGATGAGGTGGATATCCTCACCATGCAACCGTCATCCGGCATCTTCCGCCTGGAACTGCCCTTGCGGGAGCCCTTGGCCCCCGCAGATGCGCCGCCTGTGGCTTGGTTGTCCTGGCCGGCACCGATGCCGGCCCTGGATTTTCTTCTGAAACGTAGCTGGTTTTTCATTCCGCTATTGCTGTTGCTGCTGGGGGGTACCTTCACGGTCTTGCAGCGTGTTCAACGCAATGTGATGCAAGATATGGTGGATATGGCATCGCTCAATCGCCTGCGTTCACGTGCCCAGGTGATGGCTGAATCCGTGCCTGATCTGCTCTGCCTTTTACGCAACGGCCGGGTGGAGTTGATCAATCCCGCCGGCTGTGCGTTGTTTGAGATCGCATCGGCGACCGAGTTGCAGGGGCGCAGCTTCGTTGACCTTGTTGCGCCGGCGGGGCGGGTGGCGTTCCAGCGGCTTTTGCACCCGGATGTGTCAACGGGCGGCGACACCCTGCAATCGCATCATGTGGAGTTGTTGAACCAGCACGGGGTGACGATTCCTGTTGAACTCTGGGTCCGCCCCATCCTTCAGATGGGCGATGAGGAGATGATCCTGTTCGCGCGGGATCGGCGGGTGGAATTGGCCCGGCGGGCACAGGTTCATGCCGCTGAAACCCGGGCAACCGTGGCTGACCGTGCCAAGGTGCATTTCCTCGCCAATATCAGCCATGAATTGCGCACGCCCCTGAACGCCATCATCGGCTTTTCCGCCATCCTGCGGGATGAGCTGCTGGGCCATCTCGGTGCGCCGCAATATCGTGATTATGCGGTCGATATCCATGATGGCGGCGTCTATTTGCTGCGGCTGGTCAATGATCTGTTGGATATCGCCCGGCTGGACGCCGGCGAGCTTGACCTGCGGGAAGGTTGGGTTGATGTCGGCACCTTGCTGGACCGGGTGGAGCGGCTGACGACGCAAAAGGCGTCCGAACGTGGTGTGCGGCTGGCGGTGCGGACGACGCAGAACGGTATCCGGGTACTGGGTGATGAGGTGCGGCTGAAGCAAACCCTGGTCAACCTGATTGGCAACGCCATCAACTATACCGAGGGGCCGGGTGAGGTGCTGATCGTTGCCGGGCTGGAGCCGGGATCGGGTGACCTGATTTTCAAGGTCTCTGACAAGGGCATCGGCATGACGGTGGAAGCCATGCGCATCGCCGTGGAACCTTTTGCCCAGGTGGATACAGGACTTTCCCGCCGGCAGGCGGGCGCCGGATTGGGGCTGCCTTTGGCCAAGGGGTATACAGAGGCCCATGGTGGTCGTCTGACACTGCAAAGCAGCCCTGGGCTTGGCACCACCGTTACCGTCCGCCTGCCGGCGGCACGGGTGCAGCCGCCGCTGTCCGCACCGCCCTGACAGGCAGCGGCATCAACTTGCCAGCAATCCCAGTGCGGCCCAGGGGGCGATGGCTACGCGCACGTTGACATGATCAGCCGCCGGCTGCGCCAGCAGGATGGTCAGTAACAGCCTCGCCTTGCGGCCCTGCAGGGGGCCGCCATCGATCAGGCCATTGGCAATCAGGTGAGCGGCCGTTCCTTCACCCTGATAGGTGCCATCGGCATCGGTATCGCCCCCGCCGCAGCGGCTGACCAGGATCACTGGGCGTTGTCCGGCCAGACGGATCAGCGGTGCGGCCAGTGCCTGCGGGACATGGCCGGACCCGACCCCTTCAACCACCAGCCCCTGCCATGCCGGATCGGCAAAGGCTTCGATCAAGAGCGGGTCGCTGTCCAGCCCCACCGTCACCAGCGCGACACGGGGCAGGCTGGCCAGATCGGGAAGCGGATAAGATTGGGGCTGGGGCAGGGGGCGTTGCAACAGCCGCACCCGCCCCGTCACCACTGTGCCCAGCGGGCCGATGCCAGGGGAAGCGAAGGCACCGATGCGCCCCGCATCAACCTTGCGCACATGGCGGACGGCGTGCAGTTCCCCATTCATGCAGATGACAGGGCCTAGGGAAAGGCCGTGCAGGGCCCGTACCGCGCATAGGGCGTCATTGAGGTTCCCCGGTCCGTCCGCGCCCGGCGCATCGGCGGTGCGCATGGCCCCGGTCAGCACCAGCGGAATGTCAGCCGGCAGCAGCAGGGAGAGCAGAAAGCCTGTTTCCTCCATCGTATCCGTTCCCTGGATGACGATGAAACCTTGGGTGCCTGCGGCCGCCTGCCGGTTGATCTCTGCTGCCAGGGCAACCAGATCGGCCATTTGAAGGTTCTGGCTGCCGACATTACGCCAGCGGGTCACGGTCACCGGGCCTGTCGGGTCAATGCCGGCCTGCTGGAGCAGGGCCGCGCTGTCGGCCGGTGACGCCTTGCCGGCAATCGACAGGATGGTGCCGCCGAGAATGAACAGGGAAATGCCGCCCATGTGAAACTCTTGCCCGTGCCAGAAACTGAATCATGCCCGGATATGCCGACCCGCTGCGGGACACCAATGCCCAGATGGCGACGGTGCCCCGCAGCGGTGGGGGATCAACCTGCGGCGCGCTGCGGGGCAGGGATGGTAGCGCGCTGGCGGTCATCCAGCAGGGCCAGAATCCAGATCAGGAAGCCCCCCAGTGCCAAGGCACTGCCGACCCAGCCGGTGGACGCCCAGCCATGGCCGGCGGCAATGGCCAAACCGCCCAGCCAGGGGCCCAGCGCGTTGGCAAAATTGAAGGCGCTATGGTTCAGCGCGGCGGCCAGCGTCTGCGCATCGCGGGCCACATCCATCAGCCGTGTCTGCAGGGCCGTACCCAGGCCGCCGCCGCAACCGATCATGAAGACCACCGGTGCCAAGGTCCAGAAGCTGCCTACGGCAAAGCTGAACAGCATCAGGGAGGCGGCACTCCACAGCAGAATGCCCCCGACGGCCGGCATCAGTGCCCGGTCTGCCGCCCAGGCCCCGGCCAGATTGCCGACCGTCAGCCCGAGGCCGAAAATGGCCAGCGCCAGCGGTACCATGGCCGGTGACACCTGCGTCACCTCCAGCAGGGTGGAGGCAAGATAAGTATAGACGCAAAACATGCCGCCAAAGCCGATGGCCCCGATGCCCAATGTCAGCCAGACCTGTCGCTGCTTCAGGGCACTCAGTTCCCGCAACGGGCTGGCCCCCGCCACCGGCCGGTCCTTGGGTGCGAACAGCACCAGCAGCAGCACAGTCAATATGCCCAGCAGCCCGACCAGGGCGAAACCCCAGCGCCAGCCCACCAGTTGGCCGATGGCATTGGCCAGCGGCACGCCGATGATGGTGGCGATGGTCAGGCCCAGCATCACCATGGCCACCGCCTGTGCCCGCCGGTTATGCGGCACCAGGGTGGTGGCCACCAGGGCCGCAACGCCGAAATAGGCCCCGTGTGGCAGGCCAGACAGAAAACGGAACGCCAGCATCCAATGATAATCGGGTGCCAGTGCAGAGGCGGCATTGGCCACGGAGAACAGGCCCATCAGGCTGATCAGCAGCGTCCGGCGGGACAGGCGTGCTGCCAGCACCGCAATTACCGGCGCCCCCACCACCACACCCAGCGCATAGGCGCTGATCACATGACCGGCTGTCGGCTCGTCAATCTTCAGATCGGGGGCGAAATAGGGCAGCAGGCTCATCACCGCGAATTCGGTGGTGCCGATGGCGAACCCACCCATGGCGAGTGCGAAGAGAACCAGACTGGGGCGGGCGACAGGCGTAGACATGACAACAGATCCAGGCAATGCGGGTACAACGATATTGTTGCGTTGCACAATGGCTTGCCATGTGATCATTCGGGCGGGGGGAGTTCAATGGCTGGTGACGGCATGGCAGGCAACGACCAGCCGCAAGGGCGCTTCTACGGTCTGTTCCGTGGGTTACTGGGTGGCCTGATGGATATCCGGCCGCCATACCGCATCTGCGCCCGGATCAGGGTGCGGCAATTGTCCGGCAGCGACCATTTCGGCCAGAATCTCCCGCGCGATCTCTGGTCGGGGCAGGGTGGCGCCATCGCGGTGGAAGATTGGGGCCGTGGCCGGCTGTGCCAGGGCGCTGGCAATGATCTCCACTGGCAGGCCCAGATGGCGCGGTTCCGCCAACAGTTCCGCCAATGCCTGCCGGTTCTCCACCGCATCGGCCCAGATGGCCGCCCGTGTCAGGGCGCGGATCAGCGATAGGGTGAGATTGTGGTTCTCCGCAAGCCATGTTTGGCGCAGGCCCAACACCTTTTCGTGGCTGCCGGGCCAGATATCCTCTTTGGTGGCGACAAGCCGCCCTGTGCCGCGCATCACGGCGCGGGTGTTCCAGGGTTCGCCGACGCAATAACCATCGATCCAGCCCGCCCCCAGGCTCTCCGCCATGCGCGGGGGGGCGATGATGCCCAGGTTCACCTCGGTTGTCGGATCAATCCCGCCGGCCAGCAACCAGCGCCGCAATTCATAATGATGACAGGAAAAGGGGAAGACACTGGCAAAGGACAGCAAAGGTCGCCCCACCGTCCGATCGGAAAGGATGAGTTTCTTCAGCGCCGCTGCCGTGCCCAGGCCGTGCCGGTCCATAGCGACAGGGTCGGCCGCCAGCATCCGTTCATAAAGGGCGGTGGAAACGGTGATGCCATTGCCGCCCCGCCCCAGCGCCATGGGCACGGCCATGGCCACGGGCGGAATGCCGGCAAGGCCCAGATGCATGGCCAGCGGCAGGGGCGCCAAGATATGCGCCGCATCGATCAACCCGAAGGCCAGCTTGTCCCGCAGGCTGGCCCAGGAGGATTCCCGTTCCAGCGCCAGATCAATCCCTTCGGCCGCAGCAAAGCCCATATCCGCGGCAACCAGGGGGATGGCGCAATCGATCAGCGGCACGAAGCCCAGCTTGACGGTGATGGCCATCCTTACAACTCCATCTCGAACGCGGTGATGACGCTTTGGGCAATATCGGCCAGCTTGCGGTTCTGCTTCATGGCCGTGCGCCGCATCAGCGTATAGGCATCCTCTTCTGAGAGGCCCCGGTTTTTCATCAGCAGGCCCTTGGCGCGTTCCACCAGTTTGCGGTCCTGCAATTTGGCCTGCGCCTCGTCCCGTTCCCGGCGCAGCCGGTCAAACGCATTGAATCGGCTGACCGCCGTTTCCACAATCGGCTTGATCCGGTCTTGCCGCAAGCCGTCCACCACATAGGCGCTGACGCCGGCCTCGATGGCGGCGTGGATCATCTGGCTGTCGCTCTGGTCGACGAACATGGCGATGGGGCGCTGCACCAGCCGGCTGACCTGGAACATCTGTTCCAGCGTGTCGCGGTCAGGGTTTTCCAGATCGATGATGATGACATCCGGGGCCAGCGCCTGGATGCGGGCCAGCAGATTGACCGAGGGGCCGATGGTGGAAACGCGTACCCAGCCGGCTTCCACCAGCCCACGCTCCACCACCGCCGCCCGGTCGGGGCTGCCATCAATGATCAGGATGGAAAGATCGGCATTGCCCATGGTCGGTTTTATGGCGCCTGTTTAGTGTGTACGCGGTTTCACGTTCCGTCTGTTTATTCCGTCATTCCCGCGAAGGCGGGAATCCATAACCCCTTCTGTTGCTTGGATTCCCGCCTTCGCGGGAATGACGGTAGTGAAGACTAATGCGGTTGCCTTCAAAGCCGATGAGCTCTCATTATTCCAATAATGGGGTGGCACCCGCCGATGCCACCCCATTCCCCCTTATTCCGCCGCCACCACCACGCCACCCGTCTGCCGCGCCGCCGCATCCCGTTCGGCCAATGCCGCTTCCAGCCGGCGCTTTTCCTCTGCCACCACCTCGGGCGAGAAGCGGATGGCCAGTGCCGCGAAAGAAGCAACGATGACGCCGATCCCCAGATAGAACAGCCCCTGCTGATAGGTCAGGCTTTCGGATTTGAACAGAAATCCGGCTGCCACCGCCCCCATATTGCCGCCGGCCCCGACGATGCCAGCCACGGCCCCCAACGCCTTGCGGTTGATGAAGGGGACGATGCCGAAGGTGGCACCACAGCCCATCTGCACGAAGATGGAAAACAGCATCATCGCCACCACGGCCGCCACCAGCGCCCCCATTTGGGAGAACAGGATCAACGCCAGCCCTTCCAGAAACAGCACCGCGAAGAGCAGCAGCACCCGGCCCCGCAAGCCCGACCCTGCCGCCAGCCGGTCGGAGACATAGCCGCCCAGCGTGCGGGCAAACAGGCACATGGCCCCGAACAGCCCGGCGATCATGCCGGCAGTGGCCAGATCCAGCTTGAACTTGTCGAAGAAATAGATCGCCGCAATATTGTGCAACGTCAGTTCCACACCAAAGCAGGCACCATAGGCGATGAACAGCGCCCAGACGCGGATATCGCGGGCGGCCACGGCGAAGCTGTGTAGGCCGCCCAGCCCATCGCGCCCGGCGGCCAGGGTGCCGCTGGACCGCAGTTCAGCGAAATTCCCCTCCGGGCAATCCTGGGTGAAGTTCCAGTAGAGCCAGGCCGCCGCCAGCAGCACCAGCCCCGGCACCACCATGGCCAGACGCCAGCCCATGGTCTGTTCCACGCCCAGCGAAACGATGGCCGCCATGATCAGCGGCATCATCATCTGGGTGATCCCGCCGCCCAAATTGCCCCAGCCCGCCGTGGTGGCATTGGCCGTGCCCACCACATTGGGCGCGAACATCACCGAGGTATGATACTGGGTGATGACGAAAGAGGCCCCGATGGCCCCGATGGCCAGCCGGGCCAGCAGGAACGTTTCATAGGAATGGGCCAGCCCGATGCACATCACCGGGATGGAGCCCAGCACCAGCAGCCCCGTATAGGTTTTGCGCGGCCCCAACCGGTCGCAAAGCGGCCCGATCAGCAGCCGCACCAGCACGGTGATGGCGACCGAGGCAATGATGGTATTGCCGATCTGGGCCTTGGTCAGGCCCAAATCCTCCCGCACCACCGCCATCAGGGGGGCGATGCCGAACCAGCCGAAAAAGCAGAGAAAGAACGCGAACCACGTCAGGTGAAAGGCGCGCATCTGCACTGTCTTCAAGGAGAACAGGTCGATGCGCGTTGCCTTGTGCCGGATTTCCATCGTGCGAGCCCCTACGTCCCAGGCCGCTGGCGCGTGATTATCCGCGCGCGGCCGCTTGAGTTCACCCGTTGGGCCATCCGCACCGTCACGATATCCAACACGATATCATCCACGCTGCGGGCGGCCATGCGATAAGGCACCTGTCGCCGATCCGGCCGGGGGGCCGTGTGATCGGTTTCAGGCGCCATTGCCTGGTCGTCCGCCATTGGACGATGTCGTTTCTCTCCCGGCGTCGGGAGCGCTGCACTATCAGCAACGGTCATGCCAATTCCGGTGCAATACGGTAGGGGGTTGATGAATAAGGATAATCACGCTTTCGGCCTTGGATCGGTGCAAGGGGAGGCTGTTCGCCATTGCACAAATTAAAGGCTTCCGCCGGCAGGTGCCTTGATTTTGCGCAATAATCATCCACGCTCCTTGCCCTGCTTTCAGTCTCATATTTTAAGGTTCAAGCCTTATCAAACGGTTAGCGTCCTGTGCCCCGGTTGGCACGGCTTTCGCTAAGATCAAGGCAGGCCGGCAACGCTGCTGGCCCCTGCCACTCTGAAAGGGGTGGCAACATAGGGTGCCCAAGGCCGGGCCCCACCGGATAATGGCGTCCGAACATGTGATTGACCCCAACGGGTCGGCTGCATGGTCGGACGCCTTTTTTATTGCGCATTTTTTGCGCGAGCGAGGATGGACCGACATGACGACCAACCATTCTTCTCCCCCCGACGGCGCCCACAAGCCCCGCCTTGTCGTAATCGGCAACGGCATGGCCGGCATCCGCGCCGTGGAAGAATTGCTGGACCGGGCTCCCGGCCTTTATGACATCAGCGTCTTTGGCGCCGAACCACGGGTCAATTATAACCGCATCATGCTGTCGCCGCTGTTGTCGGGGGAAAAGACCTTCGACCAGATCGTCATCAATGATAGGGACTGGTACAGCGACAACGGCATCACCCTTCACGCCGGCGATGCAGTGGAGATGATTGACCGCCAACGGCAGGTCGTCATCACCAAATCCGGGTTGGAATGCCCCTATGACCGGCTGTTGATCGCCACCGGCTCCATGCCCATCGTCATTCCCATTCCCGGTGCCCGCCTGCCCGGCGTCGTCACCTTCCGCGATGTGGATGATGTGGATGCCATGCTGGCCGCCAGCGCCAAGGGCGGCCATGCCGTGGTCATCGGCGGTGGCTTGCTGGGGCTGGAAGCCGCTGTCGGGCTGAAGGCGCGCGGCATGGATGTGACGGTGCTGCATCTGGCCAGCCACCTGATGGAACGCCAGTTGGATGCCTCTGCCGGCCATCTGCTGGCCAAGGAACTGGAACGGCGCGGGCTGACCGTGCTGACCGGGGCCGACACTGCCGCCATTTTGGGCGATGGCCATGTCACCGGCGTTGCCTTGAAGGATGGCACCGAACTGCCGGCTGATCTGGTGGTGATGGCCGTCGGCATCCGTCCCGATACAAGGCTGGCAGCCTCCGCCGGGCTGGAGATTGGGCGCGGCATCATGGTGGATGACCATATGGTCACCAGCGATCCTGCCATCATGGCCGTGGGCGAATGCGTGCAGCATCGCGGCTCTTGCTATGGGCTGGTGCAGCCGCTGTTTGAGATGGCCAAGGTGTTGGCCGACCATCTGGCCGGGCGCAAGGGCAGCGGCTATGCCGGCTCCGTCACCTCCACCAAGCTGAAGGTCACCGGCGTGGATGTCTTTTCCGCCGGGGATTTCAGCGGCGGGCCGGGGACCGAAGATATCGTGTTCCGCGATGCTGGGCGCGGCATCTATAAGCGGATCGTACTGGAAGAGGGCCGCATCAAGGGGGCGGTGCTGTATGGCGATACCGGTGATGGTGGCTGGTATTTCCAATTGCTGAAGGCGGGGGAGGATGTCTCCCCGCTGCGTGAAACGCTGATCTTCGGCCAGGGGTTCGCCCCATCGGAAGGCGGTGCGGCAAACCCTACCGCCGCCGTTGCGGCGCTGCCTGATACGGCGGAAATCTGCGGCTGCAACGGCGTCTGCAAGGGCACCATCGTCAAGGCCATTCAGGAGAAGGGGCTGACGACCCTGGATGCGGTGAAGGCCTGCACCAAGGCGTCGGCGTCTTGCGGTTCTTGCACCGGTCTGGTGGAGGGCTTGCTGGCCCATACGTTGGGTGGGGATTATCAGGCCGCCGGCGTCAAGCCGATGTGCAAATGCACCGACCACGACCATGACAGCGTGCGCCGCCTGATCCGCGTGCAGGGGTTGAAATCCATCCCCGATGTGATGCAGGCCTTGGAATGGAAGACGCCCGATGGCTGCCATTCCTGCCGCCCGGCGCTGAACTATTATCTGCTGGCCTCCTGGCCCGGTGAATATGTCGATCACGCTGCCAGCCGCTTTGTGAATGAGCGCGTCCACGCCAATATCCAGAAAGACGGCACCTATTCCGTTGTGCCGCGCATGTGGGGTGGCTTGACCAATGCCAGCGAGTTGCGCGCCATCGCCGATGTGGTGGACAAGTTCGCCATTCCCACGGTGAAGGTGACGGGCGGCCAGCGCATCGACCTGCTGGGGGTGAAAAAGGATGATCTGCCCGCCGTCTGGGCCGATTTGAACGCGGCGGGCATGGTCTCCGGTCACGCGTATGGCAAGTCGCTGCGCACGGTGAAAACCTGTGTGGGGTCGGACTGGTGCCGCTTTGGCACGCAGAAATCGCTGGAGGTCGGCGTCAATCTGGAACGCATGACCTGGGGTTCCTGGACACCGCACAAGTTCAAGATGGCTGTGTCCGGCTGCCCGCGCAATTGCGCAGAGGCCACCATCAAGGATTTCGGCGTCATCGCCACCGATGGCGGTTTTGACCTGCTGGTGGGCGGTAATGGCGGCATTAAGCTGCGCAGTACCGACCTGCTGGCCAAGGTGACGACGGAAGCGGAGGTGCAAGAATATTGCGCCGCCTTCATGCAGCTCTACCGGGAAGAGGCGCATTACCTGGAACGCACCGCCCCCTGGATTGAGCGGGTGGGGCTGAATTTCGTGAAGGCGCGGGTGGTGGATGACGCGGAAAACCGCCGCGCCCTGCATGAACGGTTCCTGGCCAGCCAGCGCCATGCCCAGGTCGATCCCTGGGCCGAACGCGCCCCCGGCACCGCCGCCGCCGCCCGTGATTTCCGCACGCTTGCTACTGTGGAGTGACCATCATGCACCGTCCGCTTGATTGGAAAGATATCGGCCAGCTCTGCGACATTCCGGTGCAGGGCGCGCGGCGGGTGGAACACCCGGCTGGTCGCATCGCCGTGTTCCGCACCATCGACGATCAGGTCTTCGCCCTGCGCGATGAATGCCCGCACAAGAAGGGGCCTCTGTCAGAAGGCATTGTCCACGGCCACGCCGTGACCTGCCCGCTGCATAATTGGGTGATCGACCTTGCCACGGGTGCGGCGACCGGCCCGGATGAAGGCTGCACCGGCCATATTCCGGTGCGGGTGGAGGGCGACCGGGTGCTGTTGGGGTTGGTGGGGTAGGGGGCGGCTTTCCGTAGCGAAAACCTCTTTCTCTTTCCCATTTGTTCGGCTCGCTTGTCATCTCGGCTCTCGCCTCAGACGCGAATTTAAGCAGGCTTCCCTTTTCGTCATCATCTACCGTCACCCCGGCGAAGGCCGGGGTCCAGGCTCACAAGCACCATGCTCTACGAACTGGACCCCGGCCTTCGCCGGGGTGACGGTAGAGAGACGGGAATGGAGTGAACGGCTTTTGACTGAGTGCCGGGAAAACGAGGCACACGTGTCCCCTCCCCCAAACCCGGAGCCCCCCATGCCCACCCCCGAAATCCGCACCACCTGTCCTTATTGCGGCGTTGGCTGTGGCGTGATCGTCAGTGCCACGCGCGATGGCTGGGCCGTGGGTGGTGATCCCGACCATCCCGCAAACAAGGGCCGCCTCTGTTCCAAGGGGGCGGCCCTGATTGATACCGTCACGGCGGAAGCTAAAGGCGATGTACGCCTGACCCAGCCGATGGTGGATGGCAAGCCCGCCCCCTGGGATAGCGCCATCCGCGCCGTGGCTGACCGGCTGTCCGCTACCCTGGCCGAACATGGGCCGGATGCCGTCGCCTTCTATGTCTCCGGCCAGTTGCTGACGGAGGATTATTATGTCGCCAACAAGCTGATCAAAGGCTTCATCGGCAGCCCGCATATCGACACCAATTCCAGGCTCTGCATGGCGTCTACCGTCGCCGGGCATAAACGCGCCTTCGGGGCCGATGTGGTGCCAGGCTGTTATGAGGATCTGGAACTGGCCGATCTGGTGGTGCTGGTCGGCTCCAACCTCGCCTGGTGTCATCCGGTGCTGGCCCAGCGGCTGCGGGCAGCACGCCAGCAGCGGGGCACCCGCGTGGTGCTGATCGATCCGCGCGCCACCGCCAGTGCCGATCTGGCCGATCTGCATCTGGCCCTGAAACCCGGCAGCGATGTCGCCCTGTTCAACGGTCTGCTGGCCCATCTGGAACAGGCCGGTGCCATCGACCGCGACTATGCGCTCCGCCATGTGCAGGGGCTGGAGGCAGCGCTGGAGGCAGCATACGCCGATGCCGCCGATGTGGCGGAAAGCTGCGGCCTGGACCCCGCCGACCTCACCACCTTCTATGACTGGTTCACGGCCACGCCGCGCACCGTCACTGTGTTCAGCCAGGGGGTCAACCAGTCCTCACGCGGGACGGACAAGGTGAATGCCATCCTGAATGTGCATCTGGCCACGGGCCGGGTGGGCAAGCCGGGTTCCAGCCCCTTTTCCGTCACCGGCCAGCCCAACGCCATGGGCGGGCGGGAGGTGGGGGGGCTGGCCAACCAGTTGGCCGCCCATATGAACCCCGATGACCCGCTGGATGTGGAACGGCTGCGTCGGTTCTGGAAGGCACCGGCGTTGAAGGGCGGCCAGGGGCTGAAGGCGGTGGACATGTTCCGCGCCATCCGCGACGGGCGGATCAAGGCGCTGTGGATCATGGCCACCAACCCCGCCGTCAGCCTGCCGGAATCCGATCTGGTGCGCGAGGCGCTGGCCCTGTGTCCCACGGTCATTGTCTCCGATATCGTCACGGATACCGACAGCCTGCGCCATGCCCATATCCGCCTGCCGGCCCTGGGCTGGGGGGAGAAGGACGGCACCGTCACCAATTCCGAACGCCGCATTTCCCGCCAGCGTGCCTTCCGCCAAGGGCCGGGGGAGGCGAAACCGGATTGGTGGATCATGACCCAGGTAGCCAGGGCCATGGGCTTCGGTGCGGCCTTCCCCTATCGCACGGCGGTGGAGATTTTCCGCGAACATGCCGCCCTGTCGGATTTTGAAAATGATGGTTTGCGTGCCTTCGATATCGGCGCCATGGCGCGGGTACGGGACGGCGATTACCAGCAGATGGCGCCCTTCCAATGGCCCCTGCCGGCGGGGGCCAAGCGGGGAACGGACCGGCTTTATGGTGACGGTCGGTTCAGCCATGCCAATGGCAAGGCCCGCATGGTGGCGGTGCGCCAGCAGGCGCCGGTGGAACGGCCTTCCCTGCGCTTTCCGCTGGTTGCCAATACCGGGCGTTACCGTGACCAGTGGCACACCATGACCCGCACCGGGCTGGCCGCCCGCCTGTCGGCGCATCGGCCCGAACCGTTGCTGGAAATGCACCCCGATGATGCGGCTGCTTGCGGTTTGGCAGAGGGTGATCTGGCCCGCGTGACCAGCCTGCGGGGAGAGGTGGTGCTGCGCCTGTCAATCACCCGCGACCAGCAACCGGGACAGGTCTTCGTGCCCATGCATTGGAACGATCTGTTCGCCAGCCGGGGCGGGATCAGCCGGCTGGTCACCGGCCATGTGGATGCCATTTCCGGCCAGCCGGAAAGCAAGTATGTGGCGGTACGGGTGGAACCCTGGCGCACCCAATGGGCTGGGCTGCTGTTCACCGCCCGGCCCCTGGCGTTGGACGATGTGCCCTATTGGGTACGGCAGGAGGCGGGGGATTGCCGCATCCATGAATTGGCGGGCGATGCGCCGCCCGTGCTGCCGGGGCTGGTGGATTGCGAGCATCTGGAATTTCAGGATGCCGCCCGTGCCATCACCCGCCATGCCTGGCTGGATCAGGGGCGGCTGGTGGCCTGCCTGTTCATGGGGCCGGAACGGCCCCATGTGGCGCGCGACTGGCTGGCCCGGTTGTTTGCCCAGCCCATCCTGTCCGCCCCTGACCGTGCCATGCTGCTGGCTGGCCGGTCGCGCGAAGCCGGGGCCGATGCCGGCCCCATCGTCTGTTCCTGTTACAGCGTCGGGCGGGCTGCCATCGCCAATGTCGTCGCCGAGGGCCGCGCCCTCAGTGTGGAGGCGGTGGGCAAGCTGTTATCTGCTGGTACCGGCTGCGGTTCCTGCGTTCCCGAGATCAAGGAGATCATCCGTCATGCCGCACCCGTCGCTGCCGCCTGAAGGGCCGATGCCCTATTTCCCGGTCTTCATGGATCTGCGGGGCCGCCGCGTGCTGCTGGCCGGCGGTGGCGATGCCGCCGCCGCCAAGGCCCGGCTGCTGCACCGTGCCGGGGCCGATATCCTGCTGCTGGCTGAACGGCTGGAAGCTGACATGGCCGAATTGCTGCACGCCCAGGTCATCGCGCGCTGGGAAAGCGATTTCCGCCCTAACCTGCTGGATGGGGTGGTGCTGGCCATTGATGGGGCTGGCGACCCGGACCTGACCGACCGCATCCGGTCCGCCGCCTTTTCCCGCAATGTGCCGGTGAATGTGGTGGATGTGCCGGAACAGTGTGATTTCATCGTGCCGGCCATCCTGGACCGATCGCCCGTGGTGGTGGCGGTTTCCACCGGCGGCGATGCCCCGGCCCTGGCCCGTATCATCCGCCAGCGGCTGGAAAGCGCCATCCCCGCCGGCATTGGCCGGTTGGCGCGTGTGGCAGCGCGCTGCCGGTTCCAGGTGCGGGCGCGACTGTCCAGCCCGCGGGAGCGCCAGCGTTTCTGGGATCGGATGCTGGGCGGGGAACAGGCCGACCGGCTGATGGCGCTGGGGGAGGATGCCGCCGCCGCCCATATTCTGGCTGAACTGGAAGCGGGCGATGCGGTGGGGCAGGGCGACGGTGGAGCGGTGGCGCTGGTCGGGGCCGGCCCCGGCGACCCCGGCCTGTTGACCCTTCATGCCGCCCGTGCCATCGAGACGGCGGATGTCATCCTGCATGATGCGCTGGTGCCGGATGCCATCCTGTCGCTGGCCCGGCGGGAATGCCGGCTGGTGCCGGTGGGCAAGCGGGCGGGCCTGCCCTCTGTCGCGCAGGCCTTCACCAACCGGATGCTGGCGGCCTTTGCGCGGCGTGGCCTGAGGGTGGTGCGGCTGAAGGGGGGCGATCCCTTCATTTTCGGACGCGGCGGGGAGGAAGCGGCCTATCTGCGGGCGCAGGGGATTGCCGTGCGCATCATCCCCGGCATTACCGCCGCCGCCGGGGCTGCTGCCATGCTGGGCCTGCCGCTGACCCATCGCGGCGTTGCCCGGTCCCTGCGGCTGGTGACGGCGCAGTGCCAGAGCCGGGCAGACACCGACGCCATCGACTGGTCAGCCATGGCCGACCCCGCCACTACACTCGCCATCTATATGGGCCGTGACCGGGCGGGGGATATTGCCCAGGCCCTGATGAAAGCAGGTCTTCCCCCGGAAACCCCGGCGGCGCTGATCGGCAATGCCTGTCGGGCGGATGCCATCCACCATTTCACCCGTGTCGGGCATATGGCGGATGCCGCCATGGCGATTCCAGCGGAGGCCCCGGCCCTGATCCTGATTGGCGATGCCGTGGCCCAGGCCCCAGGCTGGGCCACGGCCATGCAGCCACCTGTCCCGGTTCTTCACAACCAGCCCAGCAGGCTGAACCAGAGGTAATCCAGCGGCAGCAGGATCAGATAGGTGCCCAGGGCCACGGCCAGACAGAGCTTGATCCCCTGCCGGGCTGTTACCTGCGCCATCCCCATCGCCACCGCGATGGGGGAGGCCTGATAGGGCAGTAACGGCGTGGCATAGCCGATGACCTGGATCATCAACAGGCCCGTCAGGGAAAAACCGGTGGCCCCCGCCAACTGGCTGGCCAAGGGGGTGAAGATGGCAGGCACACCATTGGCCGTGACGGCGAAATTCAAGACCCCGACCAGCCCGGTGACGGCGGCGAAATTGCTGGCCGGTGCGCCTTCATCCAGCGGCAGCAGGCGCACCAACCCATCCCCGATCAGGGCGCCCAGCCCGGTATGGCTGACGACGGCCGCCAAGCCAAGAATGCCGGCAATATAAAGGCAGGTGCGGAAATTGACGCCGCTGGCGAAATCCTCCCCGCTGAGAAAGCCGATCCGTGGCAGGAGACACAGACAGGCCGATGCCAGACCAATCCAGGCAGGCGAGACCCCATGCAGCGTGTCGGTCATCCATAAGGCCAATGTCACCAGCAGCAACAGGCCCAGGCGCCGTTCAGCCGGGCTGAGCGGGGACGGTGGCTGATCATCCGCCATCGGTTGCGGCAGGGCCGGGAACAGGTGGCGGATACAGGCGATCAGCAACAGCCCCTTCAGGATGCCCAGCACCGGCCCATGCAGCAGCAGATAGGGCAGATAGGCCAGATGCACGCCATAGGTCGCCTCTGCCGCACCCGCCATCACCAGATTGGGCACATTGGCGGGCAGGATGCTGGCGGAAAGCTGGAAGGTGCCGAACCCCACCGACAGGGCCAACCCTGCCCGGCCGGCGCTGCCCGGCCGCAAACCCGCCCGGTCGGCCATGGCCATGATGATCGGCATCAACAGGGCGATCCGCCCCATATTGGACGGCATGACGAAGGCCAGTGCATAGGTCATGCCCACCACGCCCGCCACCATGCGTAACCAGGAACCGGTCAGGTGCTGGGAAAGCCAGCGCGCCGCCCGATCCGCCAGCCCCACCTTGCGGATGGCTGCACCCAGCACGAAGCCGCTTAAAATCAGCCAGAAGGCGGCCGACGCGAAGCCGGAAAAAATCACCCCCGGCGGGGCGATGGCCAGGATGGTGGCCCCGGCGAAGAACAGAAGGGCGGTCAGATATTCCGGCAGACGCGCCGTCGCCCATAGGGCGACCGTCACGGTGACCAGAGCGGCGGGGAGCAGCAGCACGGTTTGCATGGACCTTCCATCCTTCGTTTTCAGGCAAGCTATCCGTGTGGATTGGCGGGTGATATCTGTATTATCGAAGGTATTCCTTCGTAAAAAATATAGGAAGCGATGCGCCTGCCCGATCTGGATGACCTGAACCTGTTCCGCCATATCGCCGAGGCCGGCAGCATTACCGCTGGGGCGGCACGGGGGCATATTGCACTGGCAGCCGCCAGCACGCGCCTGCGTGCGATGGAGGCGGCGTTACGCACCCGTCTGTTTGACCGCAGCCGTCAGGGGGTGGCGCTGACGCCTGCCGGCCACGCCCTGCTGGCCCATGCCCGCACCCTGCTGGGGGAGGCCGACCGGATGCGCGACGACATGGCCCTGTTCGCCGATGGGGCGGGCGGGCGGGTCCGCCTGCTTTGCAACACCAACGCCCTGACGGAATTCCTGCCGGAAGCGCTGGGCCGGTTTCTGGTCGCCTGCCCCGGCATCACCATCGATCTCCAGGAACGGCTGAGTGACGAGATTGTCGGGCTGGTGGCACAGGGGGCGGCAGACCTGGGCATTGTCGCCAGCACGGTGGATACGGGCGATCTGGTGATCTTTCCCTTCCGCGCGGACCGGCTGGTGCTGGTGGTGCCGCAGGGCGATCCGCTGGCAGGGCGGCCAGCCGCCAGCTTTGCCGATATTCTGGCCCGCGATCTGGTGGGGCTGGACCCGTCCAGCGCTCTGCAGCAATTCCTGGCCGACCGGGCGACGCGCACGGGTGGCCGGCTGCGCCTGCGGGTGCAGTTGCGCAGTTTCGATGCCGTCTGCTTGATGGTGGAAGCAGGGGTGGGCATCGGCATTGTGCCGGAAACCACCGCCCTGCGTGCCAGCCGCACCATGCGGCTGGCCATCATCCCCATTGCGGATGCCTGGGCCAGCCGGGATTTGCTGATCTGTATCCGCGATTATGCCGCCCTGTCAGCCAGCAGCCGGCGGCTGGTGGATCATTTGCGTGGCTGAAAGCTCAGCTTTCTGCCTTCTGGAACCTTGCGATATCGTAATGAGACAGGTCTATCGCGGTCGTTCCGGTATCGATCAGTTCGGCCATCGTCTCCCCCACGCCCGGCCCGATCTGAAAGCCGGAACCCGAAAAGCCGAAGGCGTAGAAAAGTCCGCTGGTGGTGGCCGACCGTCCCATCACTGGCATACTGTCGGGCAGATAGCCTTCAATCCCCGTCCAGACACGGATGATGTTCAGGTTGGCCAGGGCCGGGGCCAGCCGGCGGATTTGTTTCAACTGCTTCATCGTGTTTTGCGGCAGCACATAGGCGCGGTACTGGTCGGGATAGGCCGGGCCGCGCGTGCTGCCGCCCAGGATGATATTGCCGCGCGCCACCTGGCGGAAATAGACCGTCTCCTCCTCCACCGGGGTCATCACGCCCACGGCGGGAGCAATGGCATAGGGGACCGGTTCGGTGACGCTCATATTCGGCCCGCGCGGGGTGATGGGCACCGGCTCCCCGAATTGCTGCGACAGTTTATTGCCCCAGGCCCCGGCGGTGATCAACAGAACGGGCGCGCGGAAGCTGCGGCCATCCTCCGCCGTCACCACGAAATCCGTACCCTGCTTGGCGGCATGGATGATGCGGGTATTTTCAAACACCTGCGCGCCGGCCCTTTGTGCGGCACGGGCAAAGGCAGGCGCGCTCAGGCGCGGGTTGGCATGGCCATCCAGGGCGGAATAGGAACCGGCCAGCACATCCGGCCCGAAAAAGGGAAACCGGTCGCGCAGGGCATTGCCGGTCAACAGTTCCAGGTCCAGCCCGACATGCCGAGCTTCGGCCGCATATTCCTCCATCTTGGCGATATTTTCCGGCCGCTCCCGATAGCAGACACGGATATGGCCGGATTGCAGATATTCCACATCCGCGCCCAGCAATTCATTGGCCCGGCGCCAGATGGCAAGGGCGCGGTTGGCCAGGGGCAATTGGTGGATGGGCCGGCCCTGCCGGCGCACATTGCCGAAATTGGTGCCGCTGGCCTGCCGTCCCACCAGATCGCTTTCCAGCAGGGTGACGGAACGGCCGCGCTGGCGCAGGAACAGGGCGGCGGACGTGCCCATCAGGCCGCCGCCGACAATCAGCACATCGCTGACGGAAACCGGGCTTGCCATGATCATTCCTCCCCTTCCGGTGCAATGGCGACCGGCAACGGCTTCACCGGGGCCTGCCCGCGCAGGCGGCCCACCTGTTCCACCGGAACATTGGCGCAGGCGGCAATCACCTCCGCCCCCGCATGGCCGCAATAGCGGCCCTGGCACCGGCCCATGCCGACCCGGCTGAAGGCCTTGGCGCGGTTGGCTTCCTTCGCCCCCGTTTCATTGACCACCCGGCGCAGATCGCCCGCCGTTACGGCCTCGCAACGGCAGACAATGGCCTCATCCGGCAGGTTGGCCGCCTGTTCATGCGGCCAGGGAAAGGCGGTGGCAAGGCCACGGGCGAAGCGGGCATAGGATGCCACCTGCCGGCGCAGATGGGTCAGTGTCAGCGGGTCCACCGGGCGGCCCAGATCAGCCAGCGCCGCCAAGGCTGCCAGCCTGCCACTGACCTCTGCCGACCGTGCGCCCAGGATGCGGGCGCCATCGCCGGCCAGATAGACGCCGGCCACGCTGGCCCGCCCATCCAGGTCGCGTTTGGGCAGCCATTGCCTTGTCTTGGCATCGAAGGCGAACTCGCAGCGGGCCAGATCGGCCAACTGGGTTTCCGGGCGCAAATGATAGCCCAGCGCCACCGCATCGGCAGCGAATTCCCGTTCCGTGCCATTGGCCAGCCGCACGCGTACACCATTGACGCCGTTTTCGGCATCGCCGGTGATGTCCAGCGGCGTCACCCCGGTCAGCACCGGCACGCCGGCCTTGGCCAGGGCGCGTGTCAGCGCCACACCATCGGCCAGGATGCCGGGCTGGGCGATCAAATCCACCGCCGCGCGCAGCCGGTTGCTGAAGGGGGAGGTGTCCAGCACAGCGGCGACCTTGGCGCCCGCCTTCACATATTGGCTGGCCACCAGATAGAGCAGCGGCCCGCTGCCCATGAACACCACATTGGCGCCGATGGCGCAGGCCTGCGCCTTCAGCGCCACCTGTGCTGCCCCCAGACTATAGGCCCCGGCATAATGCCAGCCCTTGACCGGCATCAGCCGGTCGGTGGCCCCGGTGCACAGGATCAGCGCATCATAGGGCAGGGTGGCGTATCCCTGTTCCGAGGCGGTCCAGACCTGCCCATCGGCAATGTTCCAGACCAGCGTGTCGGGCCGGTAATCCACCGCCGCGGCGATGGCATCGAAACCATCATGCACCGCCCGGGCGCGCACGGCCTCCGTGCCATAAAGATCCTGATGGGTGCGGCGGAAATTGGCGGGCTGGCGGCGGTAAATCTGGCCGCCGGCACGCGCCGCTTCGTCAATCACCACCGGGCGGATGCCGGCTTCCAGCAGGGTTTGCGCGGCGCGCACGCCAGCGGGGCCGGCCCCCACCACCACGATCCGGGGGGTTACTTCGCGGTCGGCCATGATGCCCCCGGCTGGCTGGTGGAAATACGTAAACCGGCGCTGGCCGGGGTGGAACAGGCGCGCAGGCGGCTGCCATCCTCCGTCCAGACCCAGCAATCTTGGCAGGCGGCCATCAGGCAGAAACCGGCGCGTTTGCCATCACCGAATTCCGATGTCCGCAGCACCCGGCCGGCCGCAAGCATGGCCACCATCAGCGTGTCGCCCTCCATCGCCGTTACCGGCTGGCCGTCCACATGAAGGGTCAGCGGCGCACGGTCCTGTTCGGCCAGCCGCACGAAACGTCCTTGGGTCAATTCACCGCCTCCGGGTGATGGCACAGAATATCGCTGCCGCCGGGCAGGTGATGGCGCGGCGGGGTGAACTGGTTGCATAGACCGTCAATGCGGGCGGTGCAACGCGGCAGGAACCGGCAGAGATCGGCGCCATCCAGCGCCGGCCCGATGGCGGGCGGGGCGGGCCTTGCCGCCTGATCCTCCAGCCAGCCGGCCCGCAATTCCGGCACGGAGCCGACCAGCAGATCGGTATAGGGATGAAAGGGCGGGGCCTGATAGGCGCTGCGCGGGCCGATTTCCACCGCCGTGCCGCCATACAGCACCATGATATCATCACAGATGGCGCGCACCGTGCTGATATCATGGCTGATGAACATATAGGCCAGCCCCAGTTCACGGCGCAGTTCGGCCAGCAGATCCAGGATGGCCGCCCCCACCACCGTATCCAGGGCCGAGGTGACCTCATCACACAGGATCAGGTCGGGCTTGGCGGCCAGCGCGCGGGCCAGGTTGATGCGCTGTTTCTGCCCGCCGGACAGGCCGGCGCAGGCGCGCCCTGCCAGGCTGGCGGGCAGGCGGATCAAATCCAGCAGCTCGGCCACACGCTTATGCTGCGCCACCCCTGTCAGCCCGTGATAGAAGCGCAAGGGTCGGCCCAGGATTTCCGCCACACTGTGGGCGGGGTTCAGGGCCGTATCCGCGTTCTGGAAGACAAGCTGGATGCGGCGGAACTGGTCGCGGCTGCGCTGTTCCAGCCCACCGGGCAGGCGAGCCCCATCAAAATTGACCGCCCCGCTGGCCGGGCGGATCAGGCCGGCCACCACGCGGGCCAGCGTGGATTTACCGGACCCGCTTTCCCCGATCACACCCAGGGTGGCCCCTTTGGCGATCGACAGGCTGATATCGCGCAGCACGGGGATTTCCGGCCGACCGGTACTGTCCACCTTGCCATAGCCGGCAAACAGGCCCTTGATTTCCAGCAAGGACGCCTGGGCCGGCCGCCCGTCCGGCGCCGGCTTTGGCGCCGGACGGGCGGCCGCCATCAGGGTGCGGGTATAATCATCCGCCGGGCTTTGCAGCACCTGGGTGGCAGCCCCGGTTTCG
The DNA here is from genome assembly GCA_943370215.1 of Azospirillum sp. RU38E. GTDB lineage: Bacteria > Pseudomonadota > Alphaproteobacteria > Azospirillales > Azospirillaceae > Niveispirillum. The sequence goes on along the minus strand of CALRQC020000015.1, from coordinate 13,741 downwards.
CAGACGCGGCCCTTGTTCAGCACCAGAATCTGGTCGGCCATCTGTGCCACCACGGCCAGATCGTGCGACACATAGATGGCCGTGGCCCCCTGGCTGGCCACGGCCTGCTTGAAGGCGCGCAGCACCTCAATCTGCGTGGTTACGTCCAGCGCCGTGGTCGGTTCATCCAGGATCACCAGTTCCGGCCCGGTGATCAACGCCATGGCGGCCATCAGCCGCTGCAACTGCCCACCGGAAAGCTGATGCGGATAACGGTTGCCGATGCTGTCCGGCTGGGGCAGGGCCAGCGCCTTGAACAGGGAAACGGCCTTTGCTTCGGCCGTCTTGCGGTCCATCCGCCCATGGATCAGGGCCGGTTCCACCACCTGATCCATGATGCGCTTGGACGGGTTGAAGGAGGCGGCAGCACTCTGCGCGATATAGGCCACCCGATCACCGCGCAAGGCGGCTAGCCCCGGTTCATCCAGCCCCAGAATGTCGGTATCGCCCAGCCGGATGCTGCCGCCGGCGATGCGACAGCCGCTGCGGGCATAGCCCATCAGGGTCAGGGCGATGGTGGTCTTGCCCGATCCGCTTTCGCCGATCAGCGCCAGCACGCCACCGCGCGGGATGGTGAAATCCACCCCCTCCACAATGGTGATGGCGCTGTCATCCTTGCCCCCGGCGGTGACGCGCAGCCCCTTGACCTCCACATGTGGTTTCATGGCGCTTACCCTTCCTTCGATCCGCGCCGCCGGGGCAGCGCGTCGATCAGCAGATTGACACCGACGGTCAGGGTGGCGATGGCCAGCGCCGGCACCAGGATGGCGGGGGCCCCTTCGCCCAGGCCGGAGATATTCTCCCGCACCAGCGATCCCAGATCGGCATCCGGCGGCTGCACCCCCAGCCCCAGGAAGGACAGGCCGGACAGCAGCAGCACGATGAAGACAAAGCGCAGGCCGAAATCCGCCAGCATCGGGTGCAGCATGTTGGGCAATATTTCCCGGATGGCGATATAGGCGGCCTTTTCACCCCGCGTGCGGGCCACCTGCACGTAATCCATCTGCGCCAGATTGACGGCCTGCGACCGGGCGATGCGATAGGCGCCGGGGATATAGATAAAGGCGGCGATCAGGAACAGCAGCAGCAGTGACGAACCGACCGCCGCCACCAGCACCAGGGCGAAAATCTTTGACGGGATGGAAATCAGCGTATCGATGAACCGGCTCAACAGCTCATCCAGCCAGCGCGGCGCCAAGGCCGCGATCAGGGCCAGCCCGGTGCCGGTGCAACTGGCGGCGATGGCGGCCGCCGCCGCCAGCCCGACGGAATAACGGGCACCGGAGAGCACCCGGCTCAACACATCGCGGCCCAGATAATCACTGCCCAGCCAATGCGCGGCGCCAAAGCCGGCGAACACATCCTGATGCGCGAAGGCACCGGGATCATAAGGCGCCAGCCAGGGCCCGGCGATGGCGGTGGCAATCCAGAAGATCACCAGCCCCAACCCCACCTTGCCGGCCAGCGGCAGCCGGGCGGCCCAGCCGGGGGAGGCGAGTCCTTCAGCCTGTTTCTTCTCCACGATGGCGCTCATCGGTTACGCAGCCTCGGGTTAGCCAGGATGGCGACGATATCGGCGACCAGCGCCAATGACAGGTAGGCACAGCAGAAAATCATCGCGCAGGCCTGCAACAGGGGCATGTCGCGGCTGGTGACGGCATTGACCATCAGGCTGGCCAGGCCTGGATAATTGAAGATCGTCTCCACAATCACCGCCCCGCCCAGCAGGTAGGAGAGCGAAAGCGCCATGGCATTGACGATGGGGGCAATGGCATTGGGCAGCACATGCACCAGCACCAGCCGGGCCGGGGATACGCCTTTCAGCCGCGCCATCTCCACATAGGGCAGGCCCAGTTGGGCGATGATGGCGGCCCGCGTCATTCGCGCCATCTGTGCCACCACGATGATGGACAGCGACAGGATCGGCATGGCCAATGCCCGCAGCAGGTCCAGGAAACCGCCCTGGGCCGGCACCAGCGCGATGGAGGGCAGCCAGCGCAGTTGCACGGCGAAGATCAGCACGGCGATGGTGGCGATCAGAAATTCCGGCAGCGCCACCATGGCAAGCGTGGTGGTGTTCAAGGCCCGGTCCAGCCGACCGCCCTGGCGCATGGCCGAGGTGATGCCGATGGTCAGGGCCAGCGGCACGGCCACCAGGGTGGACAGGGCCGCCAGGATCAGGGAATTGGGCAGCCGGCTGGCAATGATGTCCGCCACCGGCATGTTGGCGACCAGGGAGAAGCCGGGGTCGCCCCCCAGCAGCCCGGCCAGCCAGCGCAGGAAGCGGACGGCGGCTGGCTGGTCCAGCCCCATCTGCTGGCGGAGCGCTGCCACCGCTTCAGGCGTCGCACTCTGCCCCAGCATTTCCTGCGCCGCATCGCCGGGCAACAGCCCGCTGATGATGAACACCACCAGGGATACCAGAAACAGGGTCAGCAGGCCGGATGCCACCCGCTTGGCCAGCAGGATCAACAGGAAGGCGTTGCCGCTTTCGCGGGATGTCGGGGGTGCGGCCATCGGTTCAACCCTCCCACCAGACATGTTCGGCAAAGGCATAGCCCATGAAGCCGCCGACCGGCACGGGGTAGAGCCCCTTCAGCCGCTTGTCATAGCCATCCATCAGATTGATGAAGACGGGGATGGCGGTGCCGCAGTGATTGCTGACAATCTCCTGCATCTCCCCGTAAATCTGGGCGCGCAGCGGTTCGTCCGCCGTGGCGCGGGCTTCCAGCAGCAGCCGGTCGAACCGCTCATTCTTCCAGCCCGTCTCGTTCCAGGCGGCGGTGGATTTGTAGAACTGGCTGAACACCAGATCGGCCGTGGCACGCGGGTTGGTGTTGCCGAAGCTCAGCGGATGTTTCATCCAGTGGGTGGACCAGTAACCATCCGCCGGCATCCGGTTGATGGCCAGGTTCAGCCCGGCCCGGGCGCCATATTCCTGCAGAACCGAGCCCATATCGACTGAGCCTTCCGCCGCCGTGGAGGCATAGATTGGCAGGCGTGCCGGCCCCAGCCCCGCCTTGGTAAAATGATATTTCGCCCGGTCCAGATCAAAGTTTCGCTGCGGCAGGTCGGCCCGGTAATAGGGGTGAAAGGGCGGGATCGGGTGGTCATTGGCGATGATGGCAGAGCCACGGAACAGGGCACGCTTCACCAGTTCCCGGTCGAACAGATATTTCATGCCCAGCACGAAATCCGGGTTGCCGGTAATACCGCCATCAACGCGCATGATCAGATTGGTATAGAGCCCGCTGGGTGTCTCCAACATCTCATGCGTGCCGCTCTCCCGGATGCGGCGGATGGAGCGCGGATTGACCGCGATCACCATCTGTACATCGCCGGACAGCAGCGCGTTGACGCGCGATACCTCATCCGGGATGCCGATCAGCTCAATCTCGTCCAGATAGGGTTTGCCGGGCTTCCAGAAATCCTCATTGCGGGTGACGATGGTGCTGACACCCGGCACGAAGCTTTTGATCCGGTAAGGGCCGGTGCCGTTGGGGCGGCTGAAATCCTTCGCACCGGCGGCGATGATCAGGAAATGCGACTGCGCCAGCATGGCGGGCAGGTCGACATTGGGGCCGGTCAGGGTGATGGTCAGGTCCAGCGGGCCGGTGGCCCTGATCTCGGCGAACTGGCTGGCGATGGGCCGCACCTTGGAACCGCCGGCCGGGTCCAGATGGCGGGTCAGGCTGAACACCACATCTTCCGCATTCAGCCGTTTGCCATCATGGAAGTGCACGCCGTCGCGCAGCTTTACCCGCCAGGTGATCTGGTCGCTGCTTTCCATCGCCTCCGCCAGGGCCAGCCGGGGCCGCAGGTCGGCGCCATATTCGGTCAGGCCCGAATAGAGCATGTGATGGCGGATATAATCGGTGGACAGGGCCCCCTTGGCCGGGTCCGTCGTATCGGCGGTGGAACTGGACATGCCAGCCACCCGGATACGGCCCCCGGTCCGGGGCTGTGGTGCAGCCTGTCCCCAGGCTGGCAGCAGGGGCAGGGCACTGGCGGCCATGCCGGCTGTCAACAGCGTTCGACGCGAAAGGCCCATGCCGCCCCTCAATGCAGGATATCCTGAATGCGGTAGTAAAGGCCGACCAGCGGCAGGAACCAGGGTTTGCCCAGATGGCCCGGCACTGCCGGCCAATCCAGTCCGGCCCAGGGGTTGGCGGCGCGTTCACCGCCCAGCACACGGGCCATCCGTTCCCCCATATGGACGGACATCTGCACGCCATGCCCGCTATAGCCCATGACGTAGAACAGCCCGTCCTGCTCCCCGGCGCGCGGCAACCGGTCGGCCGTCAGGTCCACCATGCCGCCCCAGCAATAATCGACGCGCGTATCGCGCAAGTCGGGGAACAGGCTGCGCATCGTGGCTTCCAGGATGCGGCCGCTTTTCTGGTCCGACAAAGGATCAGAGATGGCAAAGCGCGCCCGCCCGCCAAAGATCAGCCGGTTATCCGGCGACAGACGGAAGTAATTGCCGATATTCTTGCTGGTCACATAATTGCGTCGGCCGGGGAACAGCCGGGCCACCAGTTCGGGCGACAGCGGTTCTGTGGCAATGACGAAGCTGCCGACCGAGACAATGCGGCGGCGGAACCAGCCGAACGGCCCCTGCGGACTGGCCCCGCCGGTGGCCACCAGCACCTGCCCGGCCGTTAGCGTGCCGCGCGGGGTGGTGACCAGCCAGCCACTGCCCTGGGGCGACAGGCCGGTGACAGCGGCCTGTTGGTAAATCATCGCCCCCCGGCGGCTGGCGGCCTCTGCCAGACCGACGCCGAATTTGCCGACATGCAGTTGCGCGCTGGTGCCTTGCAGCAGGCCGCCATGGAAGGCGTCGCCGGCGATTTCCGCCGACAGGGCAGCCCGCGGCACCAGCGTTACCTGCGGGTCGATGGTGGCAAGGCTTTCATAGGCCTTTTCCAGCTTGGCATAATGTTCTGGCTTGGCCGCCAGCTTCAGCCGGCCGGCCCGGCGGAAGGCACAATCGATGCCTTCTTCCCTGGCCAGTTGCTCCACATCGCTGACGGCCTGCACATGGGCGTTATAGTAGAGCGCTGCCGTCTCCCGCCCGAAGCGGGCGACCAGACCGGCGAAATCATGTGCTGTGCCGGCATTGCACTGGCCGCCATTGCGGCCGGAAGCCTCCCCCGCGATACGGCCGGCTTCCAGCACCGCCACGCTGGCCCCGCGTTTACGCAGGGCCAAGGCGGCGGACAGGCCGGTGAAGCCGCCGCCGATGATGGCGACATCCACCCGGCCTTCAACCGGACCGGTTGCCCCGCCGGTGAAGCCGGGTGCCGTATCCAGCCAATAGGAGAGGGTTTTCCGGTCCGCCATGATGGATCAGAGCCCCACCAGAGCCGGCAGAATGCCGATATGCGGGATTTCGTAATCCCGATAGTTCGGGTTGGTCGGCTCATGCCCGCGCGCCACGAAGACGCGTGCACCAAAGCCCAGATCGGTGGCGGAGTTCTGATCATAGCGGAAGCTGGAAGAGACATGCATGATGTCCTTCGGGTCGGCCCCCAACTGATCCAGCATATATTCAAACGCCTGCAGGCGCGGCTTATAGGCCTGGGCCTGTTCGGCCGTATAGACGGCGTGGAACGGCGCGCCCAGCATCGCCACATTATGATGGATCTGTTCGTCGGCGGCATTGGACAGGATCACCAGCGGGATCTCCTTCGCCACCTTGGCCAGGCCGGCCGGCACATCGGCGTGCGGCCCCCAGGTCGGCACCGCCTCATAAATGCGGGCGGCTTCTTCCGGGCGGAATTCGATCTTCCAGCGCTTGCAGGTGCGCTCCACGGAATTATGGATCACCTCGCGGTAGGGCTTCCAGGCGCCCAGCACCTCGTCCAGCCGATAGGCTGCGAAATCCTTGCAGAACCGGTCCATATCCTCCGGCTTGATACGGTCGGGGAACATCTCCCGCGCCATGTCGGACATACGAAAGCGGGTCAGCGTCCCGTAGCAGTCGAAGGTGATGAATTTGGGCCGGAAGGGGGCCATGGCGATCTGTCCTTCATATCGGGCGAATGGCCGGTTCTCGGGGCCGCTCGCGGTTTGGATCGGTCCGGCGGATCACCCGTTGAATGGCGTCCGCGACAAGGCAATTAGCGCATGGGAGGGCCGGAACTTCCCCCCGATTGGGGGGGGGCGGATGGGTATTTATCCGCCTTTTCGGCAGGGTCTGCGGCACAGTCTGCCGCATCGCCTTTTCCTTAATATCCGCGTCCGCGCGCGACAGTTCCCAGCATCGCCAGACCCCGGCGATGCTGCCGGATATTGCCCATCAGCACGCGGGCGGCCGTTTCCGGCTGGGTCATGCTGGCGATATGCGGTGTCAACAGGATAGCGGGATGTTGCCAGAAGGGATGATCGGCCGGCAGCGGCTCCGGTTCCGTCACATCCAGCACCGCACCGGAGAGTTTTCCGGCATCCAATGCCGCCAGCAGGTCGGATTCCACCAGATGACCGCCCCGGCCGACATTGACCAGTGCGGCACCATCGGGCAGCAGATCGAAGGTTTTGCGGCACAAAATGCCGCGTGTGTCCGCCGTCAACGGCAGCAGACAGATCAGGATGTCACATTCAGACAGGAATGCTTGCATCGCCTCATCCCCGGCATGGCAGGTGACGCCATCCACCTGCTGGGGTGACCGCGACCAGCCCGACAGCGGGAAGCCATAGCTGCCCAGCCGGGCTAGCACGGCCCGGCCAAGATTGCCCAGCCCCATCACGCCGATGCGCCGATCCTGTGCCGGCACCAGTTTGATCGGCGCCCACCGCGCTTCCGCCTGGGCTTTGCGATAATGCAGCATATGACGGTGCAAGGCCAGGGTGGCAAAGCTGGCATATTCCACCATGCCCTCGGTGATGCCCGGTTCCACCATCCGTACCACCTGGATATGGACGGGCACCTGGGTCAGGTCCAACTGGTCCACCCCGGCCCCGGTGGAAAACAGCACTTCCAGATTGGGCAGGCTGGCCAGCAGGTCCGGCGTCACCGTCCAGGCGGCCAGATAGCGGATATCGGCAGGATTGCCGGTATCGGGCCAGTGGCGAAAATCAATCTCCGGCGCCTCGGCGGCAAAGAGCCTTTGCCAGATGGCACCGCGCACCGGGTCTGCCTTGTAGAGAAGGGCCATGTCCGGTCTCCCAGAAAAAACGCCGCTGACACCGGATGGTATCAGCGGCGTGACAGTAAGGTTCATGCCGTATCGAGAAAATTGCCAGATCAGAACGTGTAGCTGACCCGGGCGGTGAAGGTGCGCGGCGTGCCGGGGGCGACCCAGAGCCGGGCGTAGGAGCTGGCGTAATAACGCTTGTCGAACAGGTTGTTCACATCCACCGACAGTTTCAACTGGTCCGTCGGCTGCCAGGAGGCCAGCAGCTTCACCAGCGTGTAGCTGGGCAGATAGAATTCCGTTGCCGTCTCACCCAGGCGCTTGTCGACATAGTTCACGCCGCCACCGACGGTGACAATATCATCCGTGCCGACCGTGAATTCCTTGGTGACCAGCAGGTTGGCGCTGTTCTTCGGCACGTTCAGCAGGGCGGAGCCTTCGCGGATCGGCTGGGCGAAATTGGGGTCCAGCATATCCTCCGCCACCTCGGCGTCGGTGTAGGAATAGGTCAAATAGACCTGGATATCTTCCGGCAGCTTGGCATTCAGATCAAACTCGATCCCCTTGCTGCGCGCCTTGCCGATGGCCAGGGAGAAGCCGGAATTCACCGGATCGGCCGTCAGCACATTGTTCTTCTTCATGCTGAACAGGGCAACGGTGCTGGTGATATTGCCATCCGGCGTGGTGTATTTGGCCCCCACCTCATAGCTTTTGGTTTCTTCTGGACGGAACAGCGTGTTGCTGGCATCGGCCCCGGAATTGGGGCGGAAGCCCTGACCATAGGAGCCGTAAACCGACACTTCCTCGGTGAACTCATAGGCGATGCCCGCCTGCGGGCTGAACTTCTTATAGGTCTTCGAGGCGTTTGTGCTGGTCCGGCGGAAATCGACGCTATGGTCGAAATTGTCATAGCGGCCGCCGAAGCGGATTTTCAGCTTCTCGGTGACGTCGATCTGGTCTTGCAGATAGACACCCCAGGCTTCCTGGGTTTCCAGCTCGCTGCGGAAGGCGCCCGGCACCGGCATATTGCCATAGACGGGGTTATAGACATTGATGGCATTGTTGGCGGCCGTGATCGGCCGACCCGCCGTATAGGTGCCGGGGCGGGAACGCAATTGCAGGTGATCAACCTCGAACTTGTCCCAGTCGGTGCCCATGATCACGTGATGGGTGAAATCCCCAGTGTTGAAGGTGCCGCTGGTTTCCGCCCGCAACACGGAATGTTCGGTCTGGAAATCACGATAGCGGCGCTGACGTGACAGGAAGGTGCCGTTGGTCTTGTCCAGTGTCTGGCGGCCACCCGCCAGTTCCGCCTCGCTGGAGAAACCCTTGAAAGAGGTTTCACGATAGCCGGCACCGATCAGCAGGCTCCAGTCATCGCTGAAATTATGCTGCAACTGCGCCTGATGGCCCAGCACGCGCACCTTGGTGGGGCCGTCATCCGGCTCGCCCAGGAAGGTGGAATTGGCGACAGCACCCAGCACACCATTGATGGCGACGATGCCACGGTCGAACGGCACCTTCTGGTTTACATATTCCATTTCATAGGACAGCGACGTGTCCTCGGTCAGTTCCACCAGGATGGAGGGGCTGAACGTGTATTTCTTGGTCTTGACGGTTTTGCGGAAGCTGCCGGCATCTTCTGCCGCGCCATTCAGGCGCACGGCCACCTTGTCGGCGACCGGGCCGGTGACATCGCCCTCGACCCGGTAATTATCATAGCTGCCGGCGGAGACACTGAAGCTGCCCCCTGTATCGAATTTCGGCTTCTTGGTGATGATATTCACCGTACCGCCCGGTTCGCCACGGCCGAACAGGGCGGAGTTGGGGCCCTTCAGCACCTCGATCTTTTCAATGTTGGAGGCATCGCGCGGGCCGCCATAGCCACGGCCACCATTGAAACCATTGACCAGATAGCCCGAGGGGAAATTCTCATCCCCGGAGAAGCCGCGCACGGCAAAGGCATCCCACAGGCCGCCGAAATTATTCTGCTTGGCGATGCCGCTGGCCATTTCCAGCGCATCTTCCAGGCCGGTGGCGCCAATGGTGTTCAACAACTCCCCATCCAGCACCTGGATCGATTGCGGCGTATCCTTGATGGCAACATCACCACGATAGGCCTGACGCTGGCCGACAACGATGATCTCTGCCAACTCATCCCCAGTCGCCATTTCCGCCAAGGCCGTACCGGTCAGGGCTACACAGGCCGTACCCGCCACCAATGCCAGCCGGAATCCGGAATTCATTTTCATCGTTGGTCCCCTTCTGTGATACCCGCTGTTCGCCTGGTACGGACTGTTACTATATAACGTCCGCCTTCTTATTCATCCCCGGAGGCTGGCACAACCACCAGCACCCTTCACAGGGTCGTTTCTGCCCTGCGTTTTACTTTTTCCTGATACCCAGATTTGCGCATTGACGACAAAATTGTTTCGTCAAACTGCCATAGAGCGACAGTGTGTTATATCGTTGCTGGGGCAAAATGCGTGGAAAATGCCGGGGTCTTCTGCCGCCTCCGCGACAAAAAGCCCCGCCATCACGGGGATGGCGGGGCTTTGGGGCCGATAGATCAGCAGGAAATGCCGGTCAGAGATATTTCAGCCACCAGATATCCTTGCGGCGCTGCTTCAACTGGGCGAACCAGCGGGTGGGGTAATAGAGCGGCAGCACCAGCCCCAGCGACCAGAGCCAGACGGTGGAAACATTATCCACCCCGAAGACGCTGCCCTTGTTCAGCCCATAAAGCGCCACGGCCCCCAGATAGAGCGCCTTCAGCACATAAAGATGCAGCAGATAGAAGAACATCGGCGCACCGCCGAACAGGGCCAGCCAGGGCATCAGCCGGCTATCCTGACCTTTCTCGAACAGCACCAGCAGCAGCACGCCGGTGCCGACGGTGGGCAGCAGGAACAGCAGGGAGGGCGGATATTTGGTCAGTGACAGGAAACTCATGACTGTCACCAACCCGTCGGCGCCGGTGAACCAGGGCTTGTCACCATAGAAATTGGCGTAGCGCAGGGCCACAAAGCCAGCCAGCATGGCGATACCCACCAGCAACAGGCGGCGCTGACGCTGGCCTGCATCGGCATTCCTGGCAAACCAGGGGCCGGCGGCATAACCCAGCAGAATCACCCCGATCCAGGGCAGGATCGGATATGTCGTCTTGGCGAACATGCCGCCGCCCAGATCAATGACGCTGCGCTGGTGCAGAATGGCCCAGGGCACATACCAGGCATCGCCCGGCGCCAGCCGGATGCCATCCAGCAGATTATGGCCGCAGACGATCAGCAGGCCCAGGGCGAATTGCCAGGGGCGGGGGATATGCAGCAGCCCGGCCAGCACCACCATGCTGATGCCGATGGCCCAGATCACCTGCAGCCAGAAACCCTGCGGCGGGAACTGCGCCGACCAGGCGAAACCGACAAAAGTGACTTCCAGGAAGATCAGAAACAGGCCGCGTTTCAGCAGAAACAGGGACGTTTCCTGTTTGCTGTGCGACTGGCCATAAAGCCAGGCCGACAGGCCGGTCAGCGCCACGAAGGTGGGGGCACAGAAGGTGGAGAGCAGCCGGGTGAAAAACAGCGCCGGGCTCACCTGGGTGACATCCACCGGATCAGTAACCTGCATATGCAGGAACCAGGTTTCCCGCACATGATCCACCAGCATGAACAGCATCACCAGACCGCGCAGCGCATCAATGGCCACCAGCCGCGTGCGTGCTGTAGCCGTCGCTACCGTTTGCGCGGGCGCATAAACCCCGCTGCCTGTCAGGCTTGTCATCACTGCCAATCCCCGTTCCGTTGCCGACCGTTCGGCCGGTCATTTACATCAGCGGGAAAGCTTATGACAGTGCCGCAGGTTGGATATGCGGAATGATGGGGGGCGGATCAGCGAAAGCTGCCGTGGGAAGGACTGGAAAGAGGATTTGTCTGTGGGCGTCTGTCCGGGAAGTTATTGCGCTCTCTGAAACCTTGCCCTCTCACCACCGTCATTCCCGCGAAGGCGGGAATCCATACGACAGCGCGGATTTTGGATTCCCTCCTTCGCGGGAATAACGGTTAATAGATTGAAAAAGAAAAGAAAATTTTTGGACGGACTCTGAGATAATCTTGCCGGCCGGCATGTCGGGTGATCACAGTTTGATCACCCGACATGCGCCGCGCTGATCAGGCCCCGGCCTTTGCCAAAGCCTGATCCAGTTCCACGATGGCGCAGATGATGTGATAGAAGCTGCTGGCGGGTGCCGCCTCGTCAATCAGGCTGCCATCGGCCTGCATCCGGTCGTACCACAGGCCGGGAACGGCCGTCTGCAGATAGGTCCAAAGCCCCTCGGCCCCATCGGCGGCGATCTGCCAGTAATCCGCGCGTCCGGTCAGCAGGCCGGCCAGACAGCCGGCCTTGATGCGCTCCGTCTGCGGCCACAGGCGGGCGGCGGCATCATGGGGGGAGAAATCATCCAGCAGGCTGTTGAAGGCGACATTGCGTGCCTTATCCACGCCATGGCCCTCACCAATGGCGATCAGGCGCAGGCCGGCTTCCACCGCATCCTGCCGGTTGCGCAGGGAGCCCCAGCGCAACAGCAGCCAAGCCCATTCGAACTGGTGGCCGGGCTCGACAATACGCCCATCCACCCCGTCGGCCGGGGACCAGTCGGCGGCGAAGAATTCCCGCAAGCCCCCGGTCTTGGCATCGATGAAATAGGTCAGGGCCATATGGGCGATGCTGTCGGCCAGATCGGTCCAGACCTTGTTGCCGGTCAGTTCCTCCCAGGCTAGGCAGGCCTCGAACAGGTGCATATGCGGGTTGGATTGCTGGCGATGCGTGCCCGCCGGTTCCACGAATCCTGCCACCGGATGGGGCAGCAGATCGCGCATGGAGGCCAGCACGGCCAGGGCCTGCGCCTCGTAACCAGCGGCATCATTCAGCGCCTGTGCGGCCTGGGCCATGCTGAACAGGGCGAAGGCCTGATCATAAAGCGCCACGCTGTCATCCACCGGCACCCCTTCGGGGGAGACCACGCCGCGCACCAGACCATCCGGCCGCTGGAACCGTTCCAGGAACAGCCGCAGCCCTTCCTTCACCGCTGTCTGCGCCGGGCCGTCCCAGCCCAGGCGGTCGGCTGCGGCATAGGAATAGACCTGGCGGGCCTGGACACGGGCGCGGCGGTTGGCTTCCACAGGCTGGCCCTGCTGGTCCAGCTTTTCATGGAAGCCGCCGCGCGCATGGTCGTAGCCCTGCTGCCACCAGATGGGGAAGGCTTGGCCCAGCAACCAGCTTTTCAGGCGGTCACGTTGCGCGGCGGCGGCGGTGAGGGAGGGTTGGGTCATCGGCGTCAAGGCCCCGGCTGATGGAATGGATCAGGAATGCCACAGGCGGGCGGCACCGCGCACGCCCGAACTGTCGCCCCAGCGGGCAGGCGCGATCTTTGCCTCCCAGCCGTCGGAGAAGACATGCGGCCGGATGGCGGCTGGCAGCCGCTCATAAAGTTCCGTGACATTGGACAGGCCACCGCCCAGCACGAACACATCGGGGTCCAGGATATTGACGATCAGCGCCATCGCCCGGCCCAGCCGATCAATATAGCGATCCATGGCGCCCATGGCATCGGCATCGCCCCGGCGGGCGGCCTGGATAATACCCTCGCCATCCATGGACCGGCCGCTCACCCGCTCAAAATCACGGCGCAGGCCGGTACCGGAGACCCAGGTTTCCAGGCAGTTGCGCTGGCCGCACCAGCATTCGGTGCCCGGCAGCTCCGCCCCTTGCGGGGAGGGCAGGGGGATATGGCCCCATTCGCCGCCAATGCCGTTGGCCCCTTCCACCAACTGGCCATCCACCACCAGCCCGCCACCGCAACCGGTGCCGATGATGATGGCAAAGGCCACCCGCGCACCGGCCGCCGCCCCATCAACGGCTTCCGACAGGGCCAGGCAATTGGCGTCATTGGCCATATGCACGTCCCGGCCCAGCGCGGTCGCCAGATCCTCCCGGAAGGTGCGGCCGTTCAGATAGACGGAATTGGCGTTGCGCATCAGCCCGGTGCGCGGGGAGATGGAGCCGGGGACGCCGACGCCCACTGTGCCCTTGGCACCGGCTTCCTGCTCGGCCCGCTGGATCAGGTCGCAGACAACCCGAATGGCGGTGTCATAATCACCCGGATTGGGTTGACGCACACGGGACAGGAAACGGCCGTCCTGGTCCAGGGCGGCGGCTTCGATCTTGGTACCGCCGAAATCGACCCCAATTCTGATCATCTGGCAATGCTCCGGCCGACAGCGCAGGTCGCGGCGGCCCTTTGACATAAGGAAATATCTGGTTCAGGTGCGGGTATGGCCCGCGATGCCGCCACGCCCGGGGCGGCCAGCCATAGGCATACTAAGGCGGGAGAGTCTCGCTGGACATGGGCTTCCTCTGGCATCTTGCATTCGCCCCTGGTTTGGCCTTCCTGACGGGGCCGGGGCGTTCGCGGGGCAATTTATCTGCTCTTTTAAAATAAGCAAATTGAAATAATAAATCAGACGCGCCTTCACGCCGTTTTCATCAGCACGCTGCGCGACGGCAGCAGC
>CALRQC020000014.1:0-123878 GCA_943370215.1 Azospirillum sp. RU38E | reverse complement strand
CCATGCCACCACAGAACAGGATGCCGGCATAGAAAATGGAGCGGTCCACCAAAGCCAGCCCGTGGCTGCGCTCAAAGAAGGAGGGCAGCCAGAAGGCCAGCCCATAGCCCAGAATGGATGAGCAGGAGGCCCCCAGCGCCAGCAACCAGAAGGAGGGTTTTTGGAACAGCAGGGTGAGCGCATCGCCCAGGCCGGGGGCGGCCTTATCTGCGGCCGGTTTGGCATCAAACCCGCCGCGCACCGGTTCCCGCACCGTCAGCTTGAACAAGGGTGCCAGCAGCAGCCCGACCAGCCCGCAGATGATGAAGGCCCAGCGCCAGCCGATCTGGTGGGCAATCACCCCGCCGAACAGCACGCCTGCCGCCATGCCGATGGGAATGCCGAAGCTGTAGGCGGCCAGCGCGCGCGCCCGTTCCTGCGGCGGGAAATAGTCGGAAATCAGGGAATAGGCCGGGGCCACGCCGCCCGCCTCCCCCACGCCCACGCCCAGCCGGCAGAGGAACAATTGCCAGAAGCCGGTGGCAAAGCCGCACAAGGCGGTGAAACCGCTCCAGATGGTCAGCGCCCCGGTCATGATCCAGGTGCGGCTTTTCCGGTCGGCGACCAGGGCGATGGGGATGCCGAGTGCCGTGTAGAACAAGGCAAAGGCCATGCCGCCCATCAGCCCCAATTGCTGATCACTGAGCCCCAGTTCCGTTTTGATGGAAGAGGCCAGGATGCCCAGAATCTGCCGGTCGATGAAATTGAAGATATAGACCAGGATCAGAATCAGCAGCACGTAATAGCGATAATAGCGGCGCTGGCCCTGTGGCGGGGTCACGGCTGCGGGCATCGGGTTTGTTCCTTTTGGGGACGCGGCAGGACAAGCAATAGGGATCGCCGGCGGGAACGGCAAGGGTGGGGTGCCGATCCCAGCCACCTACCCCACCATTCCCGCCGGCCATCCATCAGAAGCGATATTCTACCGTCGCCGTCACCGTGCGCGGCGCGCCATAGAAGCCGATGATGCTGTCGCCAAAGGTGGCACCGGGGAAATTATACCCGCCCACCCGATAACGCTTGTCGGTCAGGTTCAACCCATGCAGCCCCACCCGCCAGCGTTCATCCGCCGTGGTCCAGACCAGGCTGGCATCCAGCAGCGTATAGCCCTTCTGGTCCAGCGTCGGGTTGGGGAACTCGAACAGGGAGAAATGACTGCGGTGGGAGGCGGAGCCGGTCACGGTGGCCGTGCCGGCATCACCCATGTCATGAGTGTAGGAGAGGGTGAAGTTCGTCGTCCATTTCGGCGTGTTCTGGAACACGGCCGTATTGGCAATATTCACATATTGCTTGGTCGTCAGGTCATACCGCAGGAATTCCTTGAATTCCGCATCGATATAGCCAACGGCGAAGCTGGCCATCAGCGCTTCCGTCAGCAGGAACTGGCCTTCCGCTTCCCAGCCCTTGATCTTGGAGGAGCCGACATTATCGACAAAGCTGGCGATGGTGGTGCCGGCGGGCACCTGGGTGGTGACCTGCTGGCCATCATAGTCGGAATAGAAGGCCGCCAGGTTCAGCCGGGCGCGGTTATCCCAGAAGCGCAGCTTGGACCCAACCTCATAGGTATCGACAATTTCCGGGTCATAGCCCTTCACCGTGTCCGGCGTCAGGATCACGTCGCCGCGCATGTCGAACCCGCCGGATTTGAAGCCCTTACCATAGGAGGTATAGAGCGTCACATCGTCGGTCGGTTGATAGGTCAGGCTGACGCGCGGGGTGAATTCCTTGAAGGTGCGCTCGTTGGTGTAATTGCTGCGGATCAGCGTGGGGTTGCGCGCCGTACCGCCGAAGAACGGGCTGGTCAGCCCGGCGAAGTTGGCGCGATAGACGGTGCCTTCCTTCTTGTCGATCGTATAGCGACCGCCCAGCGAAATCTTGAACTGATCGGTAATGTCATAGGTGAAGTCGGCGAAGGCGGCATAGCTCTTGGTATCCACGCTGCCCGATGTCAGCGTGGTCAGGTTGGCCAGCCCGACAATGGTGTCGAACGCCCCTTCGGCATGGCCATCCATGTAATAAAGCCCCGCCACGCCCTGGAACCGTTCACCCTGATAGAGGAACTGGAATTCCTGGCTCAACTGGTCATCCTTGTAATAGGCGGGGATATCCAGAATCTTGGCCGGCAGATTGTCGAAATCAATCACCGTGTCGCTGCGCCCGTCGCGGTAGGCAGTGATGGATTTCAAGGTGATGGTGTCGGACGCCTCATATTCCGCCGTCAGCGACACGCCCTCTGTTTTCACCTTGTTCTTCCCCGTCAGACCGGCCTGGGTGTCATAGACGGAGGTGAGCTTGGGCACGGTGGGGGTGGCGACCAGCCGGTACCCGTGGCGGGGGTTGGAATTATCCACCGTCTTGTCGGCGGCCACCCGGATGAACAGGGTGTCCGTCGGCTTGAACTCCACCGCCAGCCGGCCGGCATTGACGTCCTTGTCGTAATGGTCCTGGCCGGTGGTGATATTGGTGCCATAGCCGGCGCGGCGATAGACTGCCACCGCCCCGCTGACCCCCACCTTTTCACCGATGGGGGTGGAGCCGGACAGGATCAGGTCGGTCTGGTCATAGGAGCCGACCTGCGCCTTGATCTTGCCTTCCGGCGTGTCGCTGATGCGCTTTGTGACATATTTCACGGCCCCACCGATGGTGTTGCGGCCATAAAGCGTGCCTTGCGGCCCGCGCAGCACTTCCACCCGTTCGATGTCGAAAATATCCAGCACGGCACCCTGTGGGCGGGCCAGATAGACATCATCCAGGTAAAGCCCCACGCCCGGCTCGAACCCCCAGAGCGGGTCTTGCTGACCCACGCCACGGATGAAGGCGATCAGGGTGGAATTGGACCCGCGCGCCGGCTGCATGGTTAGGTTCGGCGTCATCTTGGTCAGGCTGGTAATGTCGGGGGAGCCCTGCATCTCCAGCGTTTCCGCCGTCAAGGCGGTGATGGAGACGGGGACATCCTGCAAAGATTCCTCCCGCCGGCGCGCGGTGACGACGATCTCGTCGATCATCGGCGCGCTGGCGGCGGTCTGTTGCTGGGCCAGGGCGGCGGGTGCCGTCAGCACCGGCAGGGTGAACAGGGCGGTGCTGGCATAGAGCAGGCGGGCGATGGGCTTTGCTGTCGTTTTCATGGTTTCACTCCCCTCATTTATCATTATCGGCGTGTGTCGGCAGGCGGGCGGCGAAGTCACGGATGGCTTGGTTGAAGGATAAGGGTTCCTCCAGTTGCGGCGCATGGCCGGACCGGGGGAAGCCCAACAGGCTGGACCGGGGCAGCAGCCCGGCCAGGAACGGGGCCGTCTCCGCCGGATAAAGCCGGGAGAGCTGGCCGAAACTGACCAGCGCCGGCAAATCCAGGCCCGGCAGCCGGTCGCGGAAATCAAGCGCGGTGAGCGAGGCCCAGAGGCTGGCCATCGCCACCGGATCGGCCCCGGCGATTTCCATGGCTGCCCAGCGGCGCAGCACGGCGCGTTCCGCCTCATGCCCCTGGGCGAAGATGCGGGCGGCAATGCGCGGGGCCACGGCGGCCCAGCCGTTCACCATCAGGTCCAGCGCCTGGCTGCCGGCCTTGGCCGGGTGGCTGCCGCGCAGCCCACAGGCCCAGTCCGGCCCGTTCAGCACCTTGGGCGCCATGTCGATGCTGACCAGCCCGGCGGTGCGGCGGCGCAAGCCGCCTTCCAGCAGCGCCTGCCACAGCACCATGGCCCCCATGGACCAGCCGATGGCCAGAATGCCGCGCAGGTCCAGCGCCTCGGCCAGTTCACTGATATCGGCGGCCAGCCTTGGGATATCGGCCCCGGTCCCCGGGGCACGCGATTGACCATGGCCGCGCAGGTCAGGGGCGATCAGGCGGAACCCGTCGGCCAGCCCATCCAGTTGCGGGGCAAAGAAACTGGCGCGCGTGCCCCAGCCATGGATCAGCAGCAGGGGCCGGCCATTGCCCACATCCTCATAGGCGATCAAGGCGCCATCGCTGAGACGCAGTTCCGGCATAGGCCGTCCGCCCCCTGGTTGGTTCCGCTTCCCTGCCCGCCGGCTTTGACGATTGTTTGGTGCGGCCCCTGTGCGGGGCGGTTGCCGGCTGAACGTGGCTATGCTTGCGCCAAACCGAAACCTGAGTCAATATTCAACTTCAGAAGAAATACCGACAGTGCCGATGACCGGCAAAGTCGGTAGAATGCGTCTTTCGCCGGATCGAAGGCGCTAGGGAGGGATGAAGATGACCGCGAAGGCGGCAAGTGTGGAACTGGCCGATGTGCCGGCGGCGGATACCGCTATCTCCAAGGCGCCGCGCACGGAACGGGGTAAGCGTACCCTGCGCAAGCTGCTGGATGCGGCGGCGGCGGAATTTGGCGAGCGCGGCTATCACGAGGCCTCGATCAGCGGCATCACCCAGCGGGCCGGGGCGGCGCTGGGCACCTTCTACACCTATTTCGACAGCAAGGAGCAGGTGTTCCGGGCGCTGGTGGATGATATGGGCCGGCTGACCCGCCAGCATATTGCCGAACGGGTGACCGGCACCAGCGACCGGCTGACGGCGGAACGGCTGGGCCTGGAGGCCTTTATCGATTTTGTGCGCGGGCACAAGGATTTATATCGTATCGTCATGGAGGCGCAGTTCGTCGCCGAGGATGCCTATCGCAATTATTACCGGGTCTTCGCCGAAGCCTATCGCCGCAATCTGGTTCAGGCCTCTGCCAAGGGGGAGATCAGCCCTGGCCATGAGGAGGAACGCGCCTGGGCCCTGATCGGGATGAGCGTGTTTCTGGGCTTGCGCTATGCGGTGTGGAGCGATGATCGGCCTGCGGCGGAGATTGCTGCCGCTGCGGCCGAATTGATCACTTTTGGGCTTTCTCCGAAACGGGAGGAGGGGATGTCATGAGCCGGGAGATCGCCGACATCACCGCCAGGCGGGCCCTGCTGTCGCCGGACCATCTGGCGATGGAGGAGCTGGTGGGCGGCCAGCGCGTCACCTATCGCGGGTTGGAGGATCGCGCCGCCCGCGCCGCCAGCCTGCTGGCGGCCGACGGGGTGCGGATGGGCGACCGGGTGGCCATTCTCTGCCGCAACCGGATCGAGTTTTTTGAAATCCTGTTCGCCTGTGCCAAGCTGGGGGCGATCCTGGTGCCGCTGAACTGGCGGATGCCGGCGGCCGAACTGCGCCCCCTGCTGGCCGATTGCGCGCCCTGCCTGCTGCTGCATGGGGTGGAAGATGCCGGTATGGTGCGGGAGCTGTTTCAGCCCGGTCTGGTCATGGTCGATCTGGATGGCGATTATGCCGGGCGGCGTGATGCGGCCAGCCCGCATCCGGGCCGGGGCGGCTGGCCGGCGGATGATATCTGGTATCTGCTCTATACCTCCGGCACCACCGGCACGCCCAAGGCGGTGATCTATACCTATGCCATGGCGTTCGTGAATTACGTCAATATCAGCCAGCCCATCGGCCTGTCGGGCCGGGACCGCACGCTGAATTTCCTGCCCTTGTTCCATACTGCCGGCATCAACCTGCACACGCTGCCCACGCTGATGGCGGGCGGGCAGGTGCTGGTGCTGCCGGGTTTCGATGCCGATGTGATGATTGGCCTGCTGGCGGAAGGGCGGCTGGATCATTTCTTCGGCGTGCCCGCCGTCTATCTCCAGCTTTCCCAGCATCCCCGCTTTGATCAGGTGGATTTGTCGCGGGTGCGCCATTGGGGATGCGGCGGCGCGCCCTTGCCCGATGTGCTGGTGCGCCGCTATGCCGAGCGCGGGGCCCGCGTCTGCAACGGCATGGGCATGACGGAGACGGGGCCGACTGCCTTTCTGGGCGATCCCGACCATGCGCTGGAAAAGATCGGCTCCGTTGGCAAGCCGCAGATCATGGTGGGGGTGCGCATCGTCGATCCGCTGGGCCGCGACGTGCCACCGGGGCAGGCGGGCGAACTGCTGTTCGGCGGGTTGGGGGTCACCCCCGGCTATTGGCGCCAACCAGCGGCCAATCAGGCCGCCTTTACCGAGGATGGCTGGCTGCGCTCGGGCGATATCGCCCGCTGCGATGCGGATGGCTATTACTACATCGTCGGCCGGTTGAAGGAGATGTTCATCTCCGGCGGGGAGAATGTCTACCCGGCGGAGGTGGAGAATGTGCTGACCCAGCATGAGGCGGTGCTGGAAGCGGCCGTGATCGGCGTGCCCGACCCGCAATGGGGGGAGGTGGGCCGCGCCTTCGTGCGGCTGAAGCCGGGCCGGCCGGCGCTGAATCCTGAGGAACTGGCCCGGTTCTGCCGCGACCGGCTGGCCGCCTTCAAGGTGCCCAGACAGTTCCTGATGGTGCCGGAGTTCCCGCGCACCGCCGCCGGCAAGGTGCAGAAACATAAGCTGGACCGGCAGCAGGTGACGCCATGACCGCCCCCACCCTGGTGATCGACCGCACCCTGACCCAGGCCGATTTTGACCTGTTCGCCCGACTGTCGGGTGATGACAACCCGATCCATGTCGATCCCGGCTTTTCCGCCCGCACCCGTTTCGGGCGCACGGTGGCGCATGGGCTGTTGCTCTGCACCATCCTGCGCGGGCTGGCGGGCCGGCTGCTGCCGGGTGCCGTGCTGCTGGGCCAGGATATCCGCTTTCCTGCCCCCACCTATGCAGGGGAGCCGATGCGGTTCAGCGCCACCCTGACCGGTCAGCAGATCGCGGTCAGCGTCACCCGCCTCGCCGATGGGGTGGTCACCTGTGATGGGACGTTTGAGATGGCGGTGACATGCTGAAGCTTGGCGACAGCGCCCACCTTACCCGCACCTTCACTGCTGCCGATATGGCGGATTATGTGGCGCTGGGCGGCGCCCCGATGCCGGAAGGGCAGGTGGCGGAACCGCTGGTGGGCGCCCTGTTCTCCTATCTGCTGGGGGTGAAGCTGCCGGGGCCGGGCACCAATTACCTGAAACAGCAGACGCAATTCCTGGCCCCCATCCCGCTGGGGCGAGCGTTACAGGCCCGCGTGACCATCACCCGCCTGCGCCCGGATAAGCATCTGGTGGATCTGGAGACGGTTTGTGAACTGGATGGTCAGATGCTGGCCCAGGGCCGGGCTCTGGTTTATGTGGAGGATGTGGCGGACAAGGGCTGGTAAGGCCGATTACCCTACCACCCCCGCCGCCCGCAAGGCCGCCAGCCCCGCCGCATCCAGCCCCAGCAGGTCGGCCAGCACCTGTTCGGTGTCCGCCCCCAGTTCCGGCGGGGCTTTGCTTTCCACCACGGGGGAGGCGGAGAATTTCACCGGGCTGGCAACCCCTGGTACCGTGCCAGCTTTCTCATGCGGCATGGCGAGGGCTAGCCCGCGATGGCGTACCTGCGGATCGTCGAACAGGGCACCCAGCCCGTTGATCGGCCCCGCCGGCACGTCCGCTGCCTCCAGGGCCGCCAGCCAATCCGCGCCGTTGCGGCGGCGCAGCCGCTCGCTCAACAGGCTGGTCAGGGCAACCCGGTTGGCCACCCGCGCGCTGTTGCTGGCAAAGCGGTCATCGCTGGCCAGTTCCGGCAGGTCCAGCACGGCGCACAGGCGTTGGAACTGCCGGTCATTGCCGACGGCCAGATTGATATGCCCATCGGCCACCGGGAACGTGTCATAGGGCACGATAGAGGGATGGCCATTGCCCAGCCGCCCCGGATCGCGCCCGCTGACCAGCCGGTTCAGCGCCTGATTGGCCATGGCGGCGACCATACAGTCCAGCAGCGCCAGATCCAGATGCTGGCCTTCCCCGCTGCGTTCCCGATGGTGCAGGGCGGCCAGGATGGCGTTGCCGGCATAAAGCCCGGTGATGATATCGGCCAGCGCTACACCGGCCTTATGCGGACCGCTGTCAGCGGGACCAGTCACGCTCATCAGCCCGCTCATCCCCTGGATCAGGAAATCATAGCCCAGGCGCTGGGCATAAGGCCCATCCTGGCCGAATCCGGTGATGGAGCAATAGATCAGGCGGGGATTGACCTGCCGCAGGCTCTCATAATCCAGCCCATATTTGGCCAGCCCCCCGACCTTGTAATTTTCCACCAGCACGTCGGAACGGGCGGCCAGATCGCGGATCAGCCGCTGACCCTCCGCGCCGGTGAAATCGATAGCGACGGAGCGCTTATTGCGGTTGGCTGTCAGAAAATAGGCGGACGGCCCGTCGCCCTCCACATAGGGGGGGCCCCAGCGGCGGGTATCATCCCCCTCGCCAGGGCGCTCCACCTTGATGATCTCCGCCCCGAAATCACCCAGCATCTGGGTTGCCCATGGCCCCGCCAAAATCCGGCTGAGATCAAGGACGCGGATTCCCGCCAGTGCTGCCATAGAAAAACCCTTCCGGATTGTGGTTCCAGGCCGCTGACATCTCACATTACCGTCACCCCGGCGCAGGCCGGGGTCCGGCATCGTAGAGCAAAGCGCCTGTGGCCCCTGGACCCCGGCCTGCGCCGGGGTGACGGTTGAGCGGGTGGTTGCCGGGCAGCAAAGGTGCTGAGCCGTGCAGCCACCATGTTGTGCGGTCTGTCAGGCCCTGCCGCCTTCAGAAAAACGCCTGCAGCCCGGTGATGGCGCGGCCCAGGATCAGGGCATGGACATCATGGGTGCCTTCATAGGTGTTCACCGTTTCCAGGTTCACCATATGGCGCATCACCGGATATTCGTCGGAAATGCCGTTGCCGCCATGCATGTCGCGGGCGGCCCGCGCAATATCCAGCGCCTTGCCGCAATTGTTGCGCTTGACCAGGGAGATCATTTCCGGCGCCAGCGTGCCCGCCTCAAACAGCCGTCCCACCCGCAGGGAGGCCTGAAGCCCCAGGCTGATCTCCGTCAGCATGTCGGCCAGTTTCTTCTGCACCAACTGGGTCTGGGCCAGCGGTCGGTTGAACTGTTTGCGGTCCAGCGTATAGAGCCGGGCGGCATGGAAACAGGCCTCCGCCGCCCCCATTGCCCCCCAGGAAATGCCATAGCGCGCCCGGTTCAGGCAGCCGAACGGCCCTTTCAGGCCGGAGACGTTGGGCAGCAAGGCATCTTCCGTCACCGCCACCCCATCCATGACAATTTCACCCGTCACCGAGGCGCGCAGCGACATTTTCCCTTCGATCTTGGGGGCAGAGAGGCCCTTCATGCCCTTTTCCAGCACAAAGCCCCGGATGGCACCGCCATGCGCGTCGGACTTGGCCCAGACGACGAAGACATCGGCGATGGGGGAATTGGTGATCCACATCTTCGCGCCCGTCAGGCGATAGCCACCGTCGATCTTTTCCGCCCGTGTGCGCATTCCGGCCGGGTCGGAACCGGCATCCGGTTCCGTCAGGCCGAAACAGCCGATCCATTCGCCCGAGGCCAGCTTGGGCAGATATTTGCGCCGCTGTTCTTCGCTGCCATAGGCAAAGATCGGGTGCATCACCAGCGATGACTGCACACTCATCATGGAGCGATAGCCGCTATCCACCCGCTCCACCTCCCGCGCCACCAGCCCATAGGCGACATAGCCCAGGCCGGCCCCGCCATATTCGGCCGGGATGGTGACGCCCAGCAGACCGAGATCGCCCATCTCCTTGAAAATGGCCGGGTCGGTATGTTCGCGGGCAAAGGCCTCCCGCACGCGGGGGGCCAGCTTTTCCTGGGCATAGGCGCGGGCGCTGTCGCGGACCAGCCGTTCCGTCTCGTCCAACTGGTCATCCAGCAGAAAGGCGTCATCCCACTGAAAGCTGCCAAGATCGCCGGCCATCATCTGTCCTCTGGGTTGGAAGGGCGGTTGCTGTCTCTGGCTTACGCCTCTGCGGGGCCCCCGGCAAACCATGTTTTCTCACCAACTTGATGCCTAATCAGCATCAAGTTGGTGTCATCTTCGCAGAAAATGCGTGGTAGATTGCCATGAACCCTCATCATCTTCTGGCTGATCCGCACCCATGTTTTCCCGCCGCCTGATCCCCAGCACCGCCGCCCTGATTGCCTTTGAAGCGGCGGCCCGGCTGGGCGGATTCCGGGCGGCGGCGCTGGAGCTGAACCAGACCCAGGGCGCGATCAGCCGGCAGGTGGCCCAACTGGAAGGGCAGTTGGGTGTGGTGCTGTTTGAACGGGTGCGCCAGCGCGTGGTGCTGACCCCGGCGGGGCGCTTCCTGGCCGAACAGGCGCGCGATGCGTTGGGCCGTATCGCCCAGGCGGCGGCACAGACCATCGCCTTTGCCGGCGGGGGCGGTACGCTGGATCTGGCCATCCTGCCCACCTTTGGTGCCCGCTGGCTGATCCCACGTATGGGCGGCTTTTTTGCCCGGCACCGGGATATCAGTGTCAATTTCTCCACCCGGGTGCGCCCCTTTAATTTGCGGGCGGAAGGGATCGATGCGGCGATCATGAGCGTTGATCCTGGTAACACCGGTCTGATCTGCCATCGTTTCTTCGGGGAGGAGCTGGTGCCCGTGGCAGCCCCGGCCCTGGTGGCAAGGCTGGGTCTGCATCAACCGGCCGATCTGGCCCGCGCCACCCTGTTGCAGCAGGAAACCAGGCCCACCGCCTGGGGCCATTGGTTTGCCGCCCAGGGGCTGACGGCGGACCCGCATCAGCCGGTGCTGGTGTTCGAACAGTTCCTGCTGGTCATTCGCGCCGCCGTGGCCGGTCTGGGCTGTGCCCTGGTGCCCGGCATCCTGGTGGCTGATGAGCTGGCCGATGGCAGCCTCTGTCGCCTGCCCGGCCTGGCTGGGCAGGATGGGGGTGGTTATCACCTCGTCTATCCAGCGGAGAAGGAGCGCTATGCCCCGCTGGTGGCCTTCCGCGACTGGCTGCTGGCAGAGGCGGGGGAAAGTGGAAACACTTCGGTGACGAATTGATCTTCCGCAATGCGGCAATTGGCGATGAGGTTTAGAGCCTTTCCAATGTGAACGGAAAACCCCAGGGGGAATTCAGTATGCGTGCCGCACCATTGCTGATCATTGTCGCCGTGGCTGCCCTGGGGGCCGGTGGTTTTTTCTATTGGCAACAGAGCCGGGCGGGGCAATTGCCAGCCGGCCTTGCCACCGCCAATGGTCGGATGGAGGTGGAGCGGGTTGATATCGCCACCAAATATGCCGGCAAACTGGTGGAAATCACTGTCCGTGAAGGCGATGCCGTGCCGCGCGGCGGGGTGGTGGCCAATCTGGATACCACCACCTTGAAGGCTGAACTGGCTGCGTCCCAGGCGGCCTTGCGCCGGGCGGAAACCGGGGTGACCCAGGCCGAGGCCATGGTGGCCATCCGGCAGGCGGAATATAAGCTTTCCGGCGTGGAACTGCGCCGGGTGCAGGAATTGCTGAAAACATCCGCCACGCCCGCGTCGGAGGTGGATCGCCGCAAATCCCAGCATGAGGTGAACTACGCCAATATCCAGGCGGCAGAGGCAACGGTCGCCGATGCCAAGGCCGCCGTGGAACAGGCCCGCGCCCAGGTGGCGCAGATCGACAGTACCATTGCCGATATGGTGTTGGCCGCCCCCATTGCCGGCCGCATTGAATATAAGCTGGCCCATCCGGGGGAGGTGCTGGCCGCCGGCGGGCGGGTGGCCACCCTGCTGGATCTCAGCGATGTCTATATGACCATCTTCCTGCCCACCTCCCAGGCAGGCCGGGTGGCGCATGGGTCAGAGGCGCGGATCGTGCTGGATGCCGCCCCCACCTATGTCATCCCCGCCCGCGTTTCCTTCGTGGCCGCAGAGGCGCAGTTCACGCCCAAGACGGTGGAAACCAGCGATGAGCGGGAAAAGCTGATGTACCGGGTGAAGCTGTCGGTCGACCCGCAATTGCTGGAAACCTATCGGGATTATGTCCGCGCCGGGCTGACCGGCCAGGGCTATGTGCTGACGGAACTGGGGGCGAAATGGCCGGCGGATCTGGCGGTGAAACTGCCGCCCAAGCCGGCCCGCTGACCCATTCCTTCCCGCTGTCGCCCTGGGGGTCAGCCCATGTCTGAAGCCGCCATCACATTGAGCGCCGTTTCCCACCATTATGGGGACAAGGCGGCCCTGGATGCCGTCAGCCTGGAGGTGCCGGCCGGTGCCACCGTGGCGGTGATCGGGCCGGATGGGGTGGGCAAATCCACCCTGCTGGGCCTGGTCGCCGGGGTGCGCGCGCTGCAAACGGGCCAAGTGCGGGTGCTGGGCGGCGATATGGCCGACGCCCAGCACCGCGATCTTGTCGCCCCGCGTATCGCCTATATGCCCCAGGGGTTGGGCCGCAACCTCTATCCCACCCTGTCGGTGGCGGAAAATATCGACTTTTTCGGCCGGCTGTTCGGCCAGTCGGCGGCGGAGCGGCGGCAGCGCATCGATCGGTTGCTGCGCGCCACCGGGCTGGACCCGTTTCCCGATCGGCCGGCGGGCAAGCTGTCGGGCGGGATGAAGCAGAAACTCTCGCTCTGCTGCTCCCTGATCCATGATCCCGACCTGCTGATTCTGGATGAGCCGACCACGGGCGTGGACCCGCTGTCACGCCGCCAGTTCTGGAGCCTGATTGACAATATCCGCGCCGAACGGCCGGGCATGACCGTCATCGTGGCGACGGCCTATATGGAGGAGGCGGCGCGCTTCCAGCATCTGGTGGTGGTGGATGAAGGGCGGGTGCTGGCGGCGGGGCCGATGCAGGCGGTGCTGCAACAGGCCGGCGCCGATAATCCCGAACAGGCCTTTGCCAATCTGGCCGCCGGGGGCGGGGCGGGGGTCGCCCTGGTGATGCCGCCGCGCGTGCTGCATGACGGGCCGGATGCCATTGTGGCGGATGGGCTGACAAGGCGGTTCGGCGCCTTCACGGCCGTGGATCATGTCAGTTTCCGCATCGCCAGGGGGGAGATTTTCGGCTTCCTCGGCTCCAACGGCTGCGGCAAGACCACCACGATGAAGATGCTGACCGGCCTGTTGCCGGCGACCGAGGGCACGGCCAGCCTGCTGGGCCGGCCCATCGGGGCGGCGGACATGCAAACGCGGCTGCGTGTCGGCTATATGTCGCAAAGCTTCTCGCTTTATGAGGAATTGAGCGTCCGCGCCAACCTGCTGCTGCACGCCCGGCTTTACCGCATGGATGCGGCGGCCGTGCAGGCCCGCACGGATGAGGCGTTGCAAACCTTCGGGCTGGCAGAGGTGGCGGATGAATTGCCGGCTTCCCTGCCGCTGGGCATCCGCCAGCGGCTGCAACTGGCGGCCGCCTGCCTGCATAAGCCCGATGTGCTGATCCTGGATGAACCGACATCGGGCGTTGACCCGGCGGCGCGCGACCTGTTCTGGCGGCATCTGGCCGACCTGTCGCGCCGCGACGGGGTGACCATCTTCGTTTCCACCCATTTCATGAATGAGGCGGAACGCTGCGACCGCATCTCCCTGATGCATTCCGGCCGGGTGCTGGCGGTGGGCACCCCGACGGAGCTGCGCGACGCCAAGGGCGGGGCGACGCTGGAGGAGTCTTTCATCACCTTTCTGGAGGAAGCCTCCCCCAGCCAGCCGCCACCCCCGCCGGACCTGCCGGCCGAACCGGTGACGATGGGAGGCAAAGGGGAACTGGCGGCTTCCTTCGGGCGGATCTGGGCCTTTGCCCGCCGTGAAATGACCGAGGTTCTGCGTGACCGGATACGCCTTGCCTTCGCCCTGATCGGACCACTGATCTTGCTGCTGACCTTCGGTTATGGCGTGACGTTTGATGTGGAAAATCTGCCATATGCCGTTTTTGATCGTGACCAGTCACTAGAAAGTCGGCAGTTGGTGGAGAATTTGTCTGGATCCCGCTATTTCGAGGAACGGGCGCCGGTGATCGGCGATCTGGAGATTGAGCGGCGATTGCGCAGCGGGGAGTTGCGGCTGGTGGTGGCGATTCCGCCCTCCTTCGGGCGGGATTTGCTGAATGGCCATCAGCCGGAGCTGGCGGTCTATCTGGATGGCGCCATGCCCTTCCGCGCGGAAACGGCACGCGGCTATGTGCAGGGTATTGCCCAGCGGTATGCCCAGGAACTGCTGCACCGTTCCACCGCCGCCACGGCGCAGGCCAATGGACCGATTGTCCAGCCGCGCTTCCGCTATAATCAATCCTTCCGCAGTGCCAATGCCATTCTGCCGGGGATCATCATGATTGTGATGATCATGATCCCCGGCATGTTGACGGCCATCGGCGTGGTGCGGGAACGGGAGATCGGCTCGATCGCCAATCTCTACGCCTCTCCCGCTTCGGTACCGGAATTCCTGCTGGGCAAGCAGATGCCCTATGTGGTGATCGGCTTCGTCAGTCTGTTGGTCCTGGTCGCCACCACGGTGCTGCTTTTCGGGGTGCCGGTGAATGGATCGTTGATGGGCCTGTTATTGGGGGGCGCGCTCTACATCATGGCGGCGACCGGGCTGGGGCTGCTGGTCTCCACTTTCGTGCGCACCCAGGTGGCCGCCATTCTGATCACCGCCATCATCAGTGCTGTGCCGGCGATCAATTTCTCGGGCTTCCTTTACCCGGCGGCCACCCTGGAAGGTGCGGCGGCCCTGATCGGCCGGGCCTTCCCGGCCCTCTGGTTCCAGACCGTCAGTCTGGGGGCGTTTGCCAAGGCGCGGGGGTTCGGCGACATGCATATGGAATATGTCATGCTGGGGCTGTTCGCCCTGGGCTTCATGACAGCGGCATCGCTGCTGCTGCGCAAACAGGAGGCTTGAGATGGGTGGCATCCAGCGTTGGTTCGTCACGGTCTACCATCTGGGCGTCAAGGAACTGTCCAGCGTGGTGGCCGACAAGGTGTTGCTGGCTTTCATCATCTATTGCTTCTCGGCCAGCGTTTACACCGTGGCGACAGGCGTGAAAACGGAGGTTGCCGGGGCGCGGGTGGCTGTGGTGGATGGCGATGGCTCCGCCCTGTCCCGTCGCCTCCGCGATGCGCTGCTGCCCCCGCAATTCAAGACGCCAGAATTGATTGACCGGTCGCAGGTGGATCGGGCCATGGATAAGGGGAAATATGCCTTCGTGCTGGACTTGCCACCCCGGCTGGAAGCTGACCTGCGGGAAGGCCGTCAGCCGATCATCCAGCTCAATATCGATGCCACGGCCATGACCATGGCGGGGCTGGGCAGTGCTTATATTCAGACCATCATCAACCAGGAAGTGGCCGAAGCACTCTCCCCCGATGCGGTGAACCATGCGCCGATTTCCCTGGTGACCCGTACCTATTTCAACCCGAACTTGGAGGGCATGTGGTTCCAGGCGGTGATGGCGGTGATCCAGTATATCACCATCATGTCCATCCTGCTGGTCGGGGCCGCCGTGATCCGGGAGCGGGAGCATGGCACCATCGAACATCTGCTGGTCATGCCGCTGGGGGCCTCTGAAATCGCGGCGGCGAAGATCTGGGCCAATGGCCTGGTCATTCTGGTGGCGACAGGGCTGTCGCTGCATTTTGTGGTCAGGCTCTGGCTGGGCGTGCCTATTGAGGGGTCCATCCCGCTATTTCTGGCCTGTGTGGCGCTTTATCTGTTTGCCACCATGTCGCTGGGCATCCTGCTGGCCACGGTCACCCGTTCCATGCCGCAATTCTCCCTGGTCGGCATCCCGGTTTTCCTGGTGCTGAACATGCTGTCGGGTGCCACTTCGCCGCTGGAAAGTATGCCGGTCGTGCTGCAATGGCTGGTGCAGGTGTCACCCACGATGCATTTCGTGCAACTGGCCCAGGCGATTCTTTACCGTGGTGCCGGGCTCGGCATTATCTGGCCGGAATTGCTGGTCATGACAGGCTTGGGGGCGGGCTTCCTGGCTATGGCCCTGTCGCAGTTCCGTGCCATGCTGGCCCGCAGTCAATAAAAGCCCGGCACTGAGGATGGCAGTCCCCAAATGCCGGGCTTTCAATCGGACAATCTCACCATTGCGGTTTCAGCCCAACGGGCTGAAACCCGCCGATTCGATCCAGATTCCATGATAGCCTGGAATGGTGCTGATGGACAGCGCATTGCGCCCTTTGCTGAGCACAGCGGCGGGAATGGTGAATGTTCGCGAGATGAAGCGGTCAACCACCGTATAATGCCGGCTGATCACGTGACCGGTGACGATAATTTCAAAAGCAGAGGGGCCGGGGTCAGCCGCCCGCATCGATAATGTAAGGCCCACATCGCAGGGACGGTCCAAGTTGAAGGAGAAGAAGGCCATGGCCCCGTCCTCTTCCTTGGTTTGGTTGCTGTCGATCACCCAAAAATCATGGCCATCAATCTGATTCGTTTCTGCGGTCGTCCAAAGATCATCAAGGCGGGGCGCCTGGGGGGTGATGCAAAGCGTCGGGGATGCCGGTGGGGGAAGAGACGGCTGCAGCAGGCTGATCGGGGAGGCGACGGCACTCGGGGCTAAGCTTGCGACAGCAGGGTGTGACCGGTCTCGGCGCGAAGGACGTTCGCTCCGGGGAAAATAGGTTCCGCCATGGAGGGTGCCCAGGCGACCGAAAGCGAGCGCTTCATTCATCTTCATGAGTGACGGAATGTGGAAATCCATGTCTCGACCCTCTTCCGGGATATTGCCAACTGCTTCGGCGTTCCATCCAACCAGCCCCCCCCTGCCTTGGTCCGTATTCACCAGGCGGGGTTCGCTATGCGGGGTTCGCTATGGACACAAGCTTAGGGCAGCTTTTTGGAAACCGGTGCTTCTGAAAATCTTCCGAACATTAAGTGTATGATTTTAAACAATAAATCTCGACCCTGGGAGAGGCCTCCTCCCTCGTGCCGGACGGCATTTTCCGGCATCGGAAGCAATGGAGAAGGGGGCGGCAGACAGCAGGGGAAGCCGGGAGGAAGGATTGCGCCTGCACGCATATGTGGTATCAAAGGCGCCCTGCATAATCATTGGTGGATGTGGTCGGGTTAATCAGATTGGACTATGACCTTCGACTTCCATATCATCAGTAACGGGGGTTGAGGCCATCTGGAAACGGTCAAGAGGAAGGAGACGCTCCGAGTGAGCTGAGACGGGGCTGGTCCCCGGAATCCGGGGCGATTCCAACGCAGGCTTTTGTCTGACAAGGGGGAAACCGCAGAACAGGGGCCAGCATAGGCACATCGGTCAGGTGGGGCGATATTGCGGATAAGATTTTTCCATTTTGGTGAGTGGCAGGTTGATGCCACCAGTTGCACGTTGACCCATCATCAGCGCCAGCAGCCGGTGAAGGTCGAACCGCGCGCCATGGATGTGCTGGTGGCGCTGTGCAGCCGGGCCGGGGAAATCCTCAGCGCTGAGGATTTGTTGCGGTCCTGTTGGGATGGCTTGGCCGTTGGCGATAATCAGGTGCATAAGGCCATTGCCCAGTTGCGCAAACTTCTGGGCGATGACCCAGGCCAAGTACGGTATATAGAAAACATACGTAAGCGTGGTTATAGAACCGTTGCCCCGGTGACCATTGTCTCTGACCTTACGGCAACGACCGCGCCGTCCGATTGGTCAGAAGATTCACCATTTGTGGGCCTGGACGCATTCGATGAATCCCGATCGTCCGTCTTTTTCGGCCGGGATGCGGCCATCACCGCCCTAAGGGAGACGCTGCTGCGTCAGGCGCAAATGCCGGGCGGCGGGATGGTACTGGTGTTGGGGGCCAGTGGCAGCGGCAAGACATCCTTGATCCGCGCAGGTTTGTTGCCGGCATTGCGGCGACCGGATCAGCCTTTTCGCCTGCTGGACAGCACGATGCTGGATATGGGCGATATTAGCGGGATGCCGTTGCTGACAGCGGTTGGTGGTGCCCTGTTGGATCTGGAAGTGGCGGGGGAACCGCTACTGGACGGACATAGCGGCGAAACGGTCGCGGCGGCCCTGGCCGATGACAGGGCCCAGGCGGTTGGTTCCCTGTTTGCCCGTATGTCCGCTGATACACGGGTGTTGCTGTTTGTCGATCGGCTGGAGGCGATTTTCAATAATCCGGCTGTCGATGAAGCCCAGCGGCGGGGCTTCATCGCGGGGCTGGACCGGCTTTCGCGAACCGGTGCCGTTCTGGTATTGGCCGCCTGCCGGAATGATTTTTATCCCGATGTGGCGCGTGAACCGGTGCTGATGGCGGCGAAAGCTGCCGGGGCGCATTTCGATCTGGCTCCCCCCACCCGGGCGGAGATCATGCAAATGATCCGGATGCCGGCCCTGGCGGCCGGATTGAGCTTTGGGGTGGATGAGGAAAGCAAGGCGCAGTTGGATGACATCCTCTGCGACGGTACGGCGGATAACCCCGACGCGCTGCCTCTGCTGCAGTATACCTTGCACGAGCTTTACCTGCAGCGCAGCACCAGCCGTGAGCTGACGGTGGCGGCCTATCACGCTCTGGGTGGCATCGGCGGTGCCATCGGCAAAAGGGCAGAGAGCACACTTAATGAGCTGCCGGAGGCATCGCGTCTCTGCCTGCCTCAGGTTCTCTCCCTGATTGTCACCATGGGGGGCAGTGGTGGTGTCGATGGCGCGGCGCGCAGTCGGCGTATGCCATGGTCCTCCCTGGGCAGCGAGATGGAGCGCATCCTGGTGCGCACCTTTGTGCAGCAGCGCTTGTTCGTCAGCCTGGTTTATGACGGGGTGCCGGTTTTTGGTGTGGCGCACGAAGCCATGCTTCGCCAGTGGCCGCGCGTGACGGGCTGGATCGCCCAACACCGCCAAGCCCTGAATGCGCGCAGCCGGCTGGAGGAATCCGCCCGCCGTTGGGCGGAGGAGGGCCGTCGGGCAGATCTGCTGTTGCCGCGTGGCAAGCAACTGGAGGAGGCAAGGGAACTGACGCGGCAGGTGCAGATACCGCTGAACCTGGATGTCCGCTCCTTCATTGCCGCTTCTGCCCGACGGGAACGTCAAGCAGATCAACGGCGCTTCGTGATTTCGGTGGGTTTTGGGCTGGTGGCGCTGGTTGCCCTGCTGCTGGGGTTGCGTGCCAATCAGGCAGAGGATATGGCCGAGCATCGCCGCCGGCAGGCCGAAGATTTGATGAATTTCATGGTTGGTGACTTCGCCGACAAGCTGCGCCCCCTGGGACGGCTGGATCTGTTGTCGGATATTGGCGGCAAGGCGCTCAGCTATTTCGGAAAGAGCAATATCAACGATTTGTCGCCCGAGGCACGTATGCAGCAGGCCCGCGCGCTGCAGACCATTGCCGAGGTGGCGCGGGCGCGGGCTGATCCCGATGCAGCCCGCAGCGCCCTGCTGCTGGCCAAGAAGCTTCTTGACGCCAACTTGTCCCAAGGGATTGAGACGCTGGACATGTTGAAGGATCTGGGCGCGGATGCCTTCTGGCTGGGGCAGATTGCACTGGATGCAAACCTACTTGATGAAACCGAACAATATTTCTCTCAATACGAGAAATATACGGTTCGCATGAATGAAATCGATCCTGAGAACGTTGATGCCTGGATAGAGCTTTCTTATGCCAAGAACAGCCTTGGTTCTGTTTACAGATCGAAGGGGAATGGGGAACTGGCGGCAAAATTCTTTGAAAGTTCGCTGGAGTTGAAGCGTCGATCTCTGGAAAAGCGGCCGGATGATCGTGGACTGCGTGCTGAATTGGCCGATACTCTTTCCTGGCTGGGAACGGTTCGAGAAAGCAAGGGGGAACTCGGTCAGGCTCTGGCGCTTTATGAGCAGGAGCAGGTTGAGTTGCGCGCCCTGCGGGCTGTTGCACCGTCAGAGTTTCGTTGGACTTACGATCTTGTTACGGCTCTGTTGCGACAGGCGCGCCTGCTTGATGCCATGGGGCGCGATGCGCAGGCCGATGCCATGGTCCTGGAAGGACAGACTTTGGCGCAATCTTTAGTTTTGCACGATCCAAGCAATCGAATCTGGCAACATGCGTTGCTTCGGATCAATTGGCTGGCGGGCAGCATGTGGGTACAGCGGCGCCCGTTGAAGGACGTCTTGCTGCTGCAAAAGGAAACAGCGGAGAAACTATCGGCTCTGGCCCGTGAAAACCCATCCAATGTCATGTGGCGTCAGGTCGAGATTGCCAACAGCATCTCCATTGGGGAGACGCTTCTCCGGATGGGGGCGGTGACAGAGGCGCATGAGCATTTGAGCCGGATTCTGGCCTCTGCGGATGACCGGATAAAGCATGATGGAGACGCTGTCCATCATCTGGCAACGGGTTTCATTTTTCTGTCAGAAACAGAAACGTCGATGGGAAACCCTGAGGCGGCGAAAAAGGCCTGTCAAGAGGCGATAAGGCTGTTGCATCCAATAATTGCAGTTGACCCGAATAAGTTCTCGATCCAAGATGCTTGGGTGAGAGGGCATGTATGTTTAGGTATGTCAGATCGTGTGACGGACTCTATAAAATGGCTGGAAACGATCGGATATAGGCGTAAAAGCTACCTGCTCTTTGTCAAATCCCATTGATCAAGGAAACACAGCAGATGATCACCGTGACGAATACAGCGATCGTTGGCGTGCAGATCGCGGCCGATAAGTGGACCTATACTGCCATCGATATGGGTGGTGCCGTGCTGGCGTCTGCGGGAACTGTTATTGTCCCCAAAGGCAGTGGAACCTGGTCTGTCACCTATGTCTTGGAATCGTCTCAGTATCAACTGTTCAGCGCCCTGGTGAACACCAATACGGCGCAGATTGGTACGCTGACCGATTTCGACCAAATCATGGGTCTGGATTTTGTGGCGGGTACTGAGAGCGGTGTGAAGAAGATTGGGGATGATGGACGGGAAGTAACCGTATATACCAGCACTGCCACTGTCTATTTTGCGAATACGGCCGTCTCCGAGGGTGGTCCGGCTGGTATTTCTTTTGAGTTGTGGGCGCGTACCACGGACGGTCTGCACGTCCTCATTAGCCGTGACCCGCAGGTCAAGAACGAAAACTAAATCATCCCGAGGCGAAGGCCTGGAGCAACCAATAATGGTTTCCAGGCCTTCGCTGATATCTGTTCAGCGGGGCGGGCCGTCTCTGGCCCGCCCCGTTTCGTTCTTACGGCGTCACCACCACGCGGCCATCAATATGGCCGTCGCGCAGGCGGCCTAGCACACCATTGATGTCGTCCATGGTTTCCACCGATACGGTGGCCTTTACCTTGCCTTCGCCAGCGAACATCAGGGCCTCTGCCAGATCAGCGCGGGTGCCGACGATGGAACCACGGATGGTGATGCGGTTCAGGACCACGTCGAAGATCGGCACCGGGAAATTACCAGGGGGCAGGCCGACCAGGGCAACCGTGCCGTGACGCCGCGCCATGCCGATGGCCTGACCAAAGGCGGACTGGCTGACGGCTGTAACCAATACGCCATGGGCACCACCGATGGTGCGGCGGATTTCTTCCACCGGGTTCACCTGGGTGGCATTGATGGTCAGGTCGGCGCCCAGGCTGCGGGCCAGGGCCAGTTTGCTGTCGGCGACATCGATCGCGGCGACATGCAGCCCCATGGCCTTGGCATATTGCACAGCCACATGGCCCAACCCGCCAATGCCGGTGATCGCCACCCATTGGCCCGGTTTGGCTTCGGTTTCCTTCAATCCTTTATAGACGGTGACGCCGGCGCACAGGATGGGGGCAATGTCGGTGAAGGAAACATCCTTGGGCAGATGGCCGACATAGTTGGGGTCGGCCAGCACATATTCCGCATAGCCACCATTGACGGAATAGCCGGTATTCTGCTGCGACTCACACAGGGTCTCCCAACCGGTCATGCAATGTTCGCAATGACCGCAAGCCGTATAGAGCCAAGGCACGCCCACCCGGTCGCCTTCGCGTACCTGGGTGACGCCCTCGCCCAAAGCAACCACGGTGCCAACCCCTTCATGGCCAGGGATGAAGGGAAGGGGCGGCTTCACCGGCCAATCGCCATCGGCTGCGTGCAGATCCGTGTGGCAGACGCCGGAGGCGGCGATCTTCACCAGAATCTGTCCCCGGCCGGGGCGGGGCACGGCTACCTCTTCCAGCGACAGGGGCTTGCCATAGGCATGGACGACGGCGGCCTTCATCTTTTGCGGCAACATGGTGGCTCTGTCCTTTCCGATTCGCAAACAGGCAGGCGAACGATAAGGACCATACCCCGTGGCCGCCTTGATCCAGCGCAAGAACCGGGCCTTCTTATACCAAAGACGCATGAAGCCTGTTGCCAGGTTGGCTCCATGGCGATCGGATGTCAGCTTCCCCGATATGTCGAATAGGCCCAGGGGCTGGCCAGCAGGGGCACATGGTAATGGCCATCGGCTTCTGCGATGGCGAAGCGGATGGGGACAAGATCCAGGAAAGGCGGGTCGGGCAGGCCGACATAGCTGGCGGTGAAATAGTCTCCTATATGGAACAGCAATTCATACTTTCCCGTGGCGATGGCGTTATCGGCCAGCAACGGCTCGTCGGTGCGACCATCATGGTTGCTGTGCAGATCGGCCAGCAGCAACCGGCCGCCATCCGCCAGCAGGCGGAACAGTTGGATGCGTACATTGGCCGCCGGGCGGCCCTGGCTGGTATCCAGGATATGGGTGGTCAGGCCGGCCATGTCGTGCTCACCAGTTCCGGTTGATCATAGGCTTTCAGATCATCCAGGAAATGCCGCCGGTCCGCTAGCCAGAGATCGCGGAGCAGCCCGCGCACCAGTCGCGCCACCCCATATTTCATGCCGCTGATCGAGGCCCCGGACAGCCCCATGGACAGGGTGGCCCCGAAGGTGAAATTATGGATATTGGCCAGATGCGGAGCCGTTCCCGGCTGCCGCTCGGTGAACTGAAAGGCGTCCCCGAGATAGGGATAGCGGGTCAGCAGCGGATTGCCTTCTCCCCGCGGGGGTGTGAACCGATCGGCCCAGACGGCGATATCCTTGGCAAAGGCCGCTACCTCCGGCCGGAAGGCAGCCTCCACGATGAAACCGGTACCGACCACCAGATGATCGAAGATCATCACGCCCTTGGGTGTGCCGACATGGATTTCATCGCCTTCCATCCTAACCCATTCCCAGGGGCATGAGGTATGGAAGGCGAAATGGGGGTGCATGGCGCAGCGATGGAATGTGTCCTGCGGCGGCGGTTGGTTGAGATCGAAGATGTGGTGCATGAAGCGCCAGCGATCCAGATCCGGCATGTCGGCGAAATGACCGAGAAAGCCGCTGAACTCCATCCAGCGATAGGGATTGACGCGTGGAATATCCGCCCGGCGCAGGCAGAGATCGACCGAGGCGACCCCGGCCTCCAGCGCCGTGCCGGCATTGTCAAAGGCTGAAGCGCCTGCCCCTAGCACGCCGATGCGTTTTCCCTTCAAGCTGGTGAAATCGATAAATTCAGATGTGTGATTGTATCGTCCTTCCGGCACGGCTTGGCGGATGAAATCCGGCACATGCCAGCGCCCGGCCCCATCAATGCCGGTGGCCAGCACCAGCTTGCGGGTTAACAGGGTCTGTTCGCCTTCCGCCGTTTCCACCCGCAGACGCAGCAGTGGGCCGTCCGGCACAACCATGGTCAGTGTCACCCCATTCCGGACGGGAATGTTCAGCACCCGGCGATACCAGATCAGGTAATCCTGCCAGATTTCCTTGGGCAGCTTGCCGAGATCGGCCCAGGCGGCTTCCCCATATGTCGCCTCAAACCAGGCGCGGGGGGTGAGCGAGGGTATGCCCAGATCAGGCCCGGTCAAATGTTTGGGCGTGCGTAGGGTGATCATACGGGCGAACGTCACCCAGGGCCCTTCCTGGCCTGCCGGGTTGCGGTCGATCACCAGGATATTGCCCACCTTCTCCCGCATCAGGCCAAAGGCGATGGCAAGGCCTGCCTGCCCCGCGCCGACAATCACCACATCCTGCACCGGGCCCTCGGTGTGGGATCGTGGTGGCACCCACGGGCGGGCGGGATAATCCAGATAGGTCAGGTCGCGGGCGACCTGGGCCTCCAAAGCGGCGAGCCGTTGATTGTTCATGGGTCCGTCATGGCCTCCAGTCGGAACTTGGCGATCATGGCGACTTCCCCCAACGCCGTTCGGCGTTCCGTGGCGGCATCATGGGCCAGCCTTTTTACCATCGCCTCCTTGATGGAGGCTTTTGTCTGCGCCTTCACCGCGATGATGAAGGGAAAGCCGAACTTCTCCCGATAGGCGCGGTTATGCTGGTCGAAAAACGCAAACTCTTCCGCGTCCAACCGGTCCAGTCCCAGCCCTGCCTGTTCGGCGCTGGAATGGGCGGTCAGCCCGCCGGCCCGCGCCAGCTTGCCGGCCAGATCGGGATGGGCGCGCAGCAAGCACAATTGTGGCACTTCCCCCGCCGCCTCCACCGCTGCCACCATGGCATTGTGCAGCGCGGCAAGATTGACGAAAGGGCGTGCGGTCCAGGTTGCTTCCGCCACCCAGGGGCTGTCCTCGAAGATTGTGCCCAGCGCACGGGTAAAACCCTCGCAATCCGCGGCGTTCAGGCGATCCAGCATAGGGGTGGGGACAGCATCGACCATCCAATGATGGTGCCATGGATTTTTTTGTGCGCAAGCGAAACGATAATGTGCCTATCCTTTCCCATCCATCATTTCGCTGGAGGGATCGATGCTGACATCACCGCCCTATCCCCGTGACCTGATTGGCTATGGCGCCCACCCGCCGCATCCACAGTGGCCAGGGGGCGCGCGCATCGCTGTGCAGATCGTGATGAATTACGAGGAGGGGGGCGAATGCAGCATCCTGCATGGTGACAGCCAATCGGAAACCTATCTGCACGAAGTGGTGGGCACCGCCCCCCTGATCGGCCAGCGCGGGCTGTCGGTGGAGTCGGTTTATGATTATGGCAGCCGGGCCGGCTTCTGGCGGTTGATGCGGCTTTTCGATCGTTACGGTATCAAGATCACCTGTTACGCCGTGGCCATGGCGCTGGCCCGCCACCCTGATGCTGCCCGCGCCTTGGTGGCGGCGGGGCATGAGGTGGCGTCCCATGGCTGGCGCTGGATCGATTATCAGAATGTACCGGAAGCGGTGGAGCGGGAGCATCTGCACCGTGCCATAGCGATCCTCGCGGATCTGACGGGGGAGCGTCCCTTGGGCTGGTACACTGGCCGGGTGGGGCTGAACACCAGGCGGCTGGTGGTGGAGGAGGGCGGCTTTCTCTATGATTCCGATGCCTATGATGACGATCTGCCCTATTGGCTGCCGCCCGGCCATTATCCGGGGCAGGAACGGGCGCATCTGGTCATTCCCTATACGCTGGACGTCAATGACATGAAGTTTGGCACCGCCCAGGGCTTCAACCAGGGCGATGATTTTTTCACCTATGCCCGCGATGCCTTTGATGTGCTCTATGCGGAAGGCGCCACCGCGCCCAAAATGATGTCCATCGGGTTGCATACCCGGCTGATCGGTCGGCCCGGCCGCATCCGTGCTCTGGAACGGCTGCTGGACCATATCATGGCGCATGACAAGGTGTGGGTCTGCCGCCGGGTGGATATCGCCCGGCACTGGCACGAAAGGCACCCCTGGCAAGGCTGACGCCATCTCCAGAAGACGGTTCCCCCTGCGGGACGCGGTATAGGCTGTGTTCTTGCTGCATCACGGCGAGATATTGTTCTGAACCATCCCCAGCCTCTCTTGCCAGCTATCCCGGCCGCTCACATCCTCCCTTCGCAGTCAGGAATGGCCCCGCCAGATGGGTCAACCCTTTGGGGAGCGTACCGCCAGGGCCTTGGGATATCTTACCTACAGGAGCGGGACAGAATGGGTGCAAGCAATCCGTCCATGCGGCACGTGCTGGCTGGTGCTGCCAGCGCGCTGGCCTTGATGGCATTGGCCATACCGGCCCTGGCGCAATCGGCGGGGGATACCGGGCCGGTTGTGCTGGAGGAAATCATCGTCACCGCCACCAAACGGGCGGAAAACCAACAACAGGTACCTGTTTCTGTCGGTACCATCAGTGGCGACAAGCTGGAATCGGTGATGTCCGGCGGCGTCGATCTGCTGGCTTTGTCCGGCCAGGTGCCCAGCCTTTATGCGGAAAGCACCTTTGCCCGCACCTTCCCGCGCTTTTATATTCGCGGCCTGGGCAATAGCGATTTCGACCTCACCTCCACCCAGCCGGTCGGCATCATCTATGATGAGGTGGTGCAGGAAAATCCGCTGCTGCGCGGGTTCCCCGTCTTCGACATGGCGCGGGTGGAGGTGCTGCGCGGGCCGCAGGGCACCCTGTTCGGCCGCAACACGCCGGCCGGCACCATCAGCTTCGTCTCCGTGAAACCCAAGCAGGAGACGGGCGGCTATTTCACCGCCTCCTATGGCAGCAAGAACACCATCACCGCCGAAGGGGCGATGGGCGGCGCGCTGATCGATGGCGTGCTGTCCGGCCGCCTGTCGCTCTATCACGACCGCAAGGACGATTATATCGACAACACCTATACCGGGCAGAAGGACGCCCTGGGCGGGCATGAGGAAACGGCGGCCCGTCTGCAATTGCTGTTTGACAACGGGGGCCCGCTGACGGCCCTGCTCAATGGCCATGTGCGCGACCTGAACGGTACGGCGCGCGTCAACCATGCCAATGCCATCGTCAAGGGCAGCAATGATCTTGTGCCGGGTTTCTCCCGCAACAAGGTCTTCCAGAACGGCCAGAACGCTTTGGATGTCACCAGCAAGGGCGGCAGCCTGAAGCTGGAATATGATCTGGATGGCATGTTGCTGACCTCCATCACCGGCTATGAGACGGTGCATGTCTATACGCGCGGCGATATTGATGGCGGCGTGGCCGGTGTCGGCCCCGGCTTCATCCCGTTCGACAGCGAAACAGCGGATGAACTGAACGGCCATTCGCAATGGACGCAGGAAGTCCGGCTGGCCAGCACCGGCGAAAGCCGCTTCCGCTGGCAGACCGGCCTGTTCTATTTCAAGGAAAAGCTGTCGGCCATCGGCTATTCCTATGGTGATCCGACGGAG
Organism: Azospirillum sp. RU38E; assembly: GCA_943370215.1. GTDB lineage: Bacteria > Pseudomonadota > Alphaproteobacteria > Azospirillales > Azospirillaceae > Niveispirillum. The sequence goes on along the minus strand of CALRQC020000014.1, from coordinate 97,045 downwards.
CCGCGCGGCATCGCCTTTTCCACCGATACCGACCAGGATACCAAGACCTGGGCCGTGTTCGGTCAGGCCAATTACGACCTGACCGAGCAACTGACCCTGACCGGTGGCGTGCGCTATAATGATGAAGACAAGGATTTCAGCGTCATCCGCTATTCCAAGGGCATCTCCGGTGCCTTTACCAAGGGTGGCACAGACCTGTCCGACGACCAGATCACCTGGGATGTCAGCCTGACCTATAAGGCCACGCCCGACGTCAATCTCTTCACCCGGGTGGCCAATGGCTACCGCGCGCCCTCGATCCAGAGCCGGCCGCTGTTCTATTTCGGCAATAACATCAACCGCGACGCCCTGTCCGTCGCCAAGGCCGAGACCTTGATGTCCTATGAGGCGGGCGTGAAGTCCGACCTGTGGGATCGTCGGGCCCGGCTGAATGTCACCGCCTATTACACCGATATCGAGGATCAGCAGTTCACCGCCGTCGGTGGGGCCAGCAACAATAATACGCTGGTCAATGCCGCTGCCGGCAAGGGGTATGGGCTGGAGGTGGAGGCCGAGCTGTTGCCCACCGATCATCTCAAGCTCACCGCCGGCGGCAGCTATAACCACACGGAAATTGACGACCCCAATCTCCGCATTGCTCCCTGCGGCGGCGGTTGCACGGTGACCGACAAGGTTGTTGGCGGTCTGGCCAACATCGATGGCAACCCATTCCCCAATGCGCCGAAATGGATGCTGACCGCCACCGCGCGCTATGGCATCCCGGTGGAATCGGGGGAGTTCTACATCTTCACCGACTGGAATTATCGGTCGAAGGTGAATTTCTTCCTGTACCAGTCGTTGGAATTCCAGAGCGATCCCAAGCTCGAAGGCGGCCTGAAGATCGGCTACCAGTCGGATGACGAGCGGTTCGGTGTGGCCGTGTTCGGTCGCAACATCACCAATGCCAAGGAACTGGAAGGGGCGATCGATTTCAACAACCTGACCGGCTTTGTGACGGAGGCGCCGTTCTACGGCATTGAAATCACATCGCGTTTCTAAAACCACGGCCCGGTCGGCCCCGCATTGGGTGGAAAAAGCACGTTCTGCCCAATGTGGGGTTCAGCCAACGGACCCCATCAAGGTGGTGACGGCGTGATAGCGCGCCCACCAGGCGGCGCGCGCCGTTGCCTCATCCATGACGGTAATTGTTTCCTGCCACAGCCGGCCGCGATAATTGCTGCCAATATCACGCCGGGCCAGTTTCTCCGGCCAGCCCATCAGTTGCACCGCCTCTGAAATCGCCGTCACCCGGTCAGCCTTCTTGATCAGTTCCAGCATGGGGGCGGGCAGGGGCCAGGGCAGGCCGGTGGCCAGGAACAGGGCGCGGTCCAGCCGGGCCTTCACTTCCTTCAGCCCGGCCGTGGCAAACAGCTTGCCATAGGGGGTGACCACATCCCCCAGGCCGCCCCCTTCATGCAGATCATGCATCAGGGCTGCCAGCCGCAGGGTGGGGGAGGCATCGGGGGCCAGCAGGGTCAGCAGCACCTGTTCCAGCAGCACCGAATGCTGCAGCACATTATAGGCGACATCCCCCCGCGTCTGCCCGCCCCAGCGGGCCACGCGGGAGGCACCGGTTACCCAATCCTCCAGCATGATATCGGCCGGGGACGGATCGTAAAGATTGACCCAGCGGCCCGAGCGCATCAGCAGGTTGGTGCGCGGCGCCTCCAGATGGGAGGGAACCTTGGTGACCGGCTTCTTATCCATCGCTTCCGCCCTTGCTGGCCGGTATCAGATCACGAAGTCAAGCGGTTGGGTGGTGGAGGCGCGGCGGCGCGAGGCCTCTGCCAGGGTGCAGCGGTCCAGCACCGTGGCCATGGCGTCGCGCGCTTTCAGCATGGCCCAGCGGATGACGCAGGTGGCCGCATCGTCGCAATCGGCGCAGGGCTCGAACTTCAGCCGGCTGGCGCAGCGGATAGGGGCCAGCGTGCCATCAATGACGCGGATGATGTCACCGACCGACAGATTCTCCGGCGCCCGTGCCAGACGATAGCCGCCATTGCGGCCACGCTGGCTGTGCAACAGCCCTGCCTTGCGCAGGTCCAGCAGGATTGCCTCCAGGAACTTGCCTGGAATATTCTCCGCCGTCGCAATCTCCGCGATCTGGACGGTGGTGGCATCTCCGTAATGGTCGGCGAGATGGATACAGGCACGAAGGGCGTATTTCGCCCGCTGGGTCAACATTGTGAAACGGCTTCTCCAGAACGGTACGGCATCTTTCTTGGGGCTTATGATGCCGGATATCAAGGGTAACCAGTGTTAGGGGGTGGTTTTTCCGCACAACCTTGTCCGGTGTGTCCCTATGCCACGAGAATTCTCCACTATTCCCCCTCAGCGGTGGCCAATTGTGGCAGTCGTTCCGCCAGGGCTGCCTGTGCGCGTTCTGCCGCCTGGGCAAGGGCAGTGATTCCAGCCGCCAGTTCTGGCGGTCCGGCGTTCCCATCCTCGCACAGATGTTCAAGCTGGCGGGCAAGGCCCGACATTTCCATCAGACCGAAATTGCCCGCGAGCGAGATCAATGCATGGGCGTTGAGGCGCACAGTTTCCCGTGGGGTATCATCTGCCTGTAGAATGGCCAGCCGGTTGCGCAACGTGTGGCTTACCTCCGACAACATGCCGTGCAGCGTTGCGGCACCCATCAGGGTTTCCAACTGGCCCAACATTTCTTCCTGCAGCACGGGTATCTGTTCTTCTACCGGCGTCAGGGTGGTGGGGGGCGTGGTCGGTACCGCCTCTTCCGGCGGGGGGGAGGGTAGCGGGCCGATGCGTTGGGACCAGCGTGCCAGTGCTGCCACCAGATGTTCTGCTTCAATCGGCTTGGCCAGATGGTCATTCATGCCGGCGCGGCGGCAACGCTCCACCTCCGCCGGCAGGGCATTGGCAGTCAGCGCGACGATAGGGATGCGCCCTGCCATGGTGGGCAGGGCGCGGATGGTGCGGGTTGCCTCCAGCCCGTCCATGCCGGGCATCTGCACATCCATCAACACCAGATCCACATTGTTGCGCTGCACAGCTTCCACAGCCGCCGCGCCATCGGCCACCATTTCCACCTGATGGCCGGCCCGTTCCAGGATGGCGCGGATCAGCAACTGGTTGACCGGCAAGTCTTCCGCCACCAAAATCCGCAATGGCCGCGCTGACACGGCCCCGGCCCCGGTGGCACCGGGCGTGGGCAAGGCAGGGGCGTGGTTTGGGGCATCGGTTGGCCGCAGCGGTATTTCTACCCAGAAGGTGCTGCCCCGGCCCGTGTCGGAACTGACACCGATCCGTCCCCCCATCAACCCAACCAGCCGTTTGCAGATCGCCAAGCCTAAGCCGGTGCCGCCATAGCGCCGCGCCGTGGAGGCATCAGCCTGATGGAAGGGTTCGAACAGTTTACCCTGGCGGGCGGGTGGGATGCCAATCCCGGTATCTTCCACCGCCAGCCGCAAGAAGGGGGTGTTTTCCACCCTCTCCACCCGCGCACGCAGCCCGACATGGCCAGCCTGGGTGAATTTCACTGCATTGTTCAGCAGGTTCAATACGATCTGGCGCACCCGGGTCGGGTCCAGCATCAGCCATGGCGGTAGGTCGGGAGCAATGTCCAGGATGACCCGCAACCCTTTCTCCTCCGCCATCGGGCGGACGAGATCGACGCAGGTTTGCAGCAATCCCACCGTTTCCGACGCCATTTCTTCCAGTTCCAGCCGACCGGCATCGATCTTGGAGAAATCCAACACGTCATTGATAACGGCCAGCAGGGTCCGGCCTGCTTCCGCCTGCAGGCGGATATAGTGACGGCGTTCCGCCTCTGGTGGGTTGGCGGTCAACAGCAGATCAGCAAAGCCGATGACGGCATTCAGCGGCGTGCGCAGTTCATGGCTGACCGTGGCCAGGAAGTCGGCCTTGGTCTTGGCGGCTTCTTCCGCCTCGCGCCGGGCTTCGCGCAGGGCCTCTTCCTGGCGGGTACGGTCGGTCACATCACTCATGGCCCCGAACAGCGATTGGGCCTCCCCCGCTTCGTCCCGCACCACGATGCCGCGCACCACCACATGGCGCAGGGTCCCGTTGGGGCGTCGGATACGCATTCGTGTTTCGAAGTTGCCGGCACCTTCGATCGCTTCCTGCACAAGATTCACCATCAGATCACGGTCTTCAGGTTCGATCAGTGAGCGCACGGCGTCCATGGTCAGTTCAAAATTGTTCTGGTCCAGGCCATGGATACGGTAGATTTCGTCTGACCAGATGATGCGACCACTGGCCAGCTCGATCTGCCAATGGCCGACCATGGCCACCTGTTCGGCCAACCGCAACAGGCGGTTGGCTTCTTCGGTGTTCCGGGCCTGACGCTGGCGGCGTTTTTCTTCCACCAGCAGCATGTGGAAGAAGCCATAGAAAGCCAGGCTGGCAAGGATGCCAACCGCCACCGTCCAGATCAGCAGCGTGTGCCAGGGGGCCAGCACTTCCGCCAGGGACAGACCGACGGTGGCGATCAGCGGATAATCATGGATGGCCCGATAGGCCACAATCCGTTCCACCCCGTCGATGGCGCTGACCGTGGTGAAGCTGCCCGAGGGGGCTTGGCGGAAACGCGACATCAGCGGGGTGGACAACATGCTCTGTTGTCCGACGCCCCTGATGGGCGAGTCGCCATCCTCTTCCCCGGAACGGGCTCGCACCATACCATCCATGCCGACGATGGAGACAACCCCGCTTTCTCCCAGGTCCAGCCGGCGATAATAGTTGGCGAGATCACTGGGATTGATGGATGCCACGGCCACCCCGCCAAAGCTGCCATCGGGGCGGTTGATGCGTAGCGACACCGGCACCGAATGCCGTCCTGACAGACGGCCGATGATCGGGGGGCCGATGAAAATGCCGCCACTGTCCCGGTCCACATGGGCCAGCACATGGGCGCGGTCCAGATAGTTGGTGATGCGCGCATCGGGCCCCAGCCCGCGGGTAGAGGCGATCAGATACCCGGCGGCATCAATGACCGACACTTCCACGCTGGCGCCAGCAGGAGAGTTCTGCCGCCGGATCACCCGCGCCAGATCGAAATGTTCCGGGTCAGCCTCCAGATCGGCTTTCACCGCGCGCAGCAATTGATCCACCGTGGAGAACAGCCAGAAGGACTGCTCTTCGAAGGCGAGCGACAGATTGGTGACATCCCGCTCCGCCGCTCGCAGCAGGGTACTGCGCTCCAGATGCAGGAAGCCAGTGATCGCACCCCAAAGCAGAGCGAGTGCCGCGAACAAGGCCAGCAGCGATTTACCTGAAGCGCCCTGCATCATCCCCCTTTCAAGGGGACAGCCGGCTGTTATCAGCCTTGTCGTCGGGCCCCCCCTGCATTACAGCACAGTGGATAGCATATCTCCCTTCCAAGGGGCAGGGGAGAGCATTGTTATGCGTTCTGTCCGATGTTCAGGCGCTTGGATAGCGGATGGAAAGTACTTCAATCTCCTCCAGTCCGGCGGGTGTGCGGACGGTCACCAGATCGCCCACTTGGGCCTTCAGCAGCGCACGGGCGATGGGGGAGACCCAACTGATCAGCCCCGGCCCGATGTCGGTTTCATCCACACCGACGATGGTGACGGTATTTTCGCTGTCATCCTCGCGCACATAGGTGACGGTGGCGCCGAAGAACACCCGGTCCTTCTGCTTTTGCTGGGCGGGATCGACGACATTGGCAATTTCCAGCCGCTTGGTCAGAAAGCGCATCCGACGGTCGATTTCCCGCAGGCGCTTCTTGCCATAGATATAGTCACCGTTTTCCGACCGGTCGCCATTGCCGGCCGCCCAATGCACAATCTCCACTACCTTGGGCCGTTCCACCCGCAGCAACTGCTGCAGCTCCCGCTGCATCCGCTCGAACCCGGCCGGGGTGATGTGATTCTTGGTTCCGGGCGGCAATGGACGCGGATCATCGGCACCGTCATCGCCATCGGCGGCGGCATCACGCGCATTCTCATTCACCCAGGCTTTGCTCATCACGGTCCCTTCCTGACACTGCTACACCTGTTTAGAGCGGATCGCCAAAAGGTGACATCACCTTTTGGCGTGAATCCGCTCGCAGGCAGACTCATCTAGAGCCACCTGCGTTCAACTAAACGCAGGTGGCTCTAGCGCGGCAGGGAGGCGGGGCCAAGATGGCAGAGCCGGGGGAACGCAGTTGTCAGGCGGCGTGTTCACCAGTGGCAATGTCCGACATGTCAGCCGCCGTCAGTTTGGCCAGCCGGTGGTCGGGCAGGGCGCAGAAGATTTTCACCCGCCGCTCAATCATGCCGAATACCAGGTTCAACAGTGCATGGCGCTCGATTTCCGATCCGTGCAGGCTCAACGGATCGGGGAAGTTCCACTGCGCCACCATGGGCTGGCCTGGCCAATGCGGCTGTTCGCGCTTGGCTGTTTCCTCACAGGTGAAGAAGATGAAATCCATCACCGGCGCGTCAGGCGCCCCATAGAGATCCCAGCTTTTCGGGTGCAGCGCGTCGGTGTCGATCCCGACCTTGCGCAACAGTTCCATCGCCTGCGGATTGGGCTGGTCCAGCGGTTCCGGTCCGGCGGAATAAACCTCGAACCGGCCCATGCCCCAGCGGCGGAGCAAAGCCTCCGCCATCAGGCTGCGCGCCGCATTCTTGCGGCAGATGAACAGCACCTTGAACCGCTTGTCCGTCATGATCGCTCCAACAGCCCTGTTTCCATGGTGGCGCGATCATGGCGATGACTGGTGACACACCGATGACGAATTCGTGACGGACAGGCCCGCCGACATTAAAAATCGGTTAAACTTACCCTCGTTTGGGGCCATAGCGTTTGCGCGGTGCCCCCCGAAAGCCGGGGGCGGGTTTGCCGCCCGGTCCGCTGCCGGGGCCGCCACCGCCCGAGCGGGGGCCGCCATGCGGTTTGCCCTGGCGCCGCCGCGCCGTGCTGGCCAGCAGTTCCGACAGGCGTCCGGCGACTTGACCCCGGCGTTCCTCCACCGCCTTGCGATCGGGGAACAGGCGGGCAAATTTCCGGCTGGCCCAATAATACAGGTCGCAGGAGCGGGACAGCTCCTCCAGCGCATAGTCGTCCAGCCGGTCCATGCGCAATGGCACCACCAGCCCCAGTGGCACCGGCTCCCCGCTTTCCACGGCGCGCAGCATCTGGTGGAAGAAGCGGGCATCCACTTCCTTTTCCAGATCGCATGGCATGAACAGCAGGGACAGTTTCTCCTCAAAACCGACATCGCGCTCGTCCAGCTCCTGTGCCAAACGACGCAGGGAGGAAAGGTCGGAGACTCGGTAGGGGCTGCCCGCCGTCTTGGCGGCGGCGAAGCAATCCACCAGTAGCTGCATGTTATGGGTGCCGATACGGCCGGCCAGCCGCGCCACCATGGCGCGGGTGGGCCGCACGGTCAGCATGGTCTTCGGCCCGAAAGCATTATCCGGCCGGTTCCACAGTGCCTGCAGGCGGGCCGCCGTGCCCTTGCCGACAATGCCGAACTCCCCGGCTTCGTGATGCCCGTATCGTCCGGCGCGGCCGGCGATCTGCTTCAACTCAGTCGGCAGCAGCTCCCGCTGTTCCACCCCGTCGTATTTTTCCAGGGTGGTGAACAGCACCCGGCGGATAGGCAGGTTCAGGCCCATGCCAATGGCATCGGTTGCCACCACCACCTGTGCTTCGCCGCTGGTGAAACGTTCGGCTTCGCGCCGCCGCACTTCCGGTGCCAGCGCGCCATAGATCACGGCGGCGGTCAGGCCCTTGGCCTGCACGATATCGCGGACCAGATGCACATTGCGGCGGGAAAAGGCAATCAGCGCATCGCCCTTGCGCACATCCTCATATTCCAGCCGCTGTTCGATCATATGCAGGGGCGATTTGCGCTCCAGCGACACCACTTCCAGCGGTTCGTTCAGGTGATGCGCCATCCGTTTGATCAGCGGCAGCACTTCCGGTGCGCCCAGCAGATAGACGGTGCGCGCCGCCACCCCCATCAGGGCCGCCGTCCAGGCCCAGCCGCGATCCTTGTCGGCCAGCATCTGGATTTCGTCAATCACCGCCACATCGACGGGGATTTCCGGATCCAGCATTTCGATGGTTGAGGCTATGTGCCGGGCGTCCGGCACACGGATTTCTTCCTCCCCCGTCAGCAGGGTGGTGGGGGTGCCGTCGCGGTTCAGCCGGTCCATCACCTCCAGCGCCAACAGGCGCAAGGGGGCCAGATAAACGCCGGTTTCCGCCTGCCGCAGGGCTGTCATGGCCCGGTGTGTCTTGCCCGAATTTGTGGGCCCGATCACCAGCACCAGCTTACGCCCCATGGTGCGGGCACGCGGGAACAACCGTTCGAACTTGGCGAAATCGAACTCGCTATTCACGAAATTGCGGCCCCGCGCCACGGCGCGTTCCCGCAGCCAGGTGTCTGCCACCTCTTCCCAGCGGCGCAGAATGTCATTGGGCTGCTGGTTGTTGCGGCAGATGCGGTAAAGCCGTTCGCCCAGATTCTCGAAGGTCCAGCTATCCTCCGCTTCACCCACCAGCTCGCGCAGTTGCCACAGGCGCTGGGCAACGTCCGACAGTGCCTGTTCCAGCGCCTGGGCCAATTGTGGATCGGCCACCAGCCGGTCATGCAGCTCCGCATCCGCCAGACCGGTCAGCTCGTCAATATCCAGGGTGCGGCTGACCTCCAGCTTGATCGGGCCGGGCAGGTCGGGGAAATTCAGCTCATCGGCGGTGCGGGCGCGCACCCGCGTTTTGGCTTCGGCCGCCACCAGGGCGACGGGGGCCCCCTCCAATGCGCGGCGGCCCTGTTCCAGCAGTTCCCGCCGGCGGATGAGCCGGGCTACCTGGCCTTCGATTTCCAGCGCCACCGCCTCGCGCCGGTCCTCCATCACCACCAGATCGCGTTTACCCTCCGGCAGCGGCAGGCCCAACGGCACCATGCCATAGGCCAGCGCCTGTTCCACCCGGTCCAGCCCCAGCCGGCCGGCGGTGGTGATTTCAGGGTGATGGCGGGCGACGGAAAAAACCAGATCCGGGTCCAGAACAGCCTGTTCCGGGGACGACACTTCCATTGGGCACCGGGCAAAAGGAACGATTTAGCAAGCGCACAATATGCGATATGCCGTCGCCCATGCCCAGGGGCTCGTGAACATGGCACCTACGATCCCGATGTTCCTTTCCCCGGTTGGACCGGGGTCATTATGCCAGCGCCATGAAGGCGGGCATATCGGCCTGATCACGGTTACGCCCGCCATAGAAGGTGAGATTGTGCGGCTGCTGTTCCACCGCCTGCCCGGCCACCACCCGGCGCACGGCGTGAACGGCCGCTACCACATCCTGCCCGGTGAATGGCTTGTGCAACACGCCCAGGACAAACGCGCCAACATGGTGAGGCAGATCGCTGAGCCCGGTCAGCAGCAAAGTGGGCATGGCGTGGCTTTCCAGCAGCATTTCCGCCAGCATCAGGCCGCTCTCACCATAGCCCAGTCTCACATCCAGCAAAGCCAGATCGAAGCGGATGCGCTCTGCCAGGGCCAACGCCTCGGCGGCATTGGCGGCTGAGCGGGTGCTGATGCCGGCCCCGCTCAACGCATCCTCCACGCTGGCGGCGATCAAGGGTTCATCTTCCACGATCAGGACATGCATGTGTTATCCCCCTGTGTTCGACGGCTGGCTGGCCGGTGACGACATGGGGATTGAACGGTAACGGACGGGAAAAGTCCCGCCCGCAAAAGGTCTGGGCCCATCGGACTGTCCGCCTAGGCACCCCTGACCCGGGGCCTGGGCGGAAGGCATAGGCGAAGCGGTTCAGCCGCCGTGATGGCGATCCCAGATGGCGCGGATGTCGCGGGCCAGGGTCATCGGCTCAAATGGCTTGGGCACCACATCGATGACGCCCAGGGCCAGGAAAGCCTCCACCTCGCGGGGTTGTACTTTGGCGGTGATGAAGATGACAGGAATCCCGGCGGTTTCCGTGTCTGCCTGCAAGGCCCGCAACGTGGCGGGCCCGTCCATCCCCGGCATCATTACATCCAGCAGGATCAGATCCGGCTTGAAGCTCTTGGCGACGGCGACCGCCCGGGTGCCACTGTCGCACAATTCGACGGTGAATTTGCCGATCCGGGTCAGCGCCAGGTTGGTAACCGTGCGCAGCATCTCCTCATCCTCGACATAGAGGATACGGTTGAGGTCCGGGATCATGATGAAGGCTCCAGATGACGGGGCGGTTCGGGCGGGGCTGTCGTGCGGGTGGTCATGCCAGCCCGCTCGTGTCCAGTATGACGCAGCCTATGTATCAGTCCCTGAATGGTTTCGACCAGATCATCGCTGCGTGCACGTGATTTCACCAAGGTGGCCGCCACTTGGCGCAGGGCGACCAGATCAATGTCGGCGCCTGTGAATACCACAACGGGGACAGGGCCGCCGGTTGGGTCGCGTAGCAGGGGGATCACATCCAGCCCCGATCCATCCGGCATGTCGATATCGATGATGGCCAGATCGAAATATTGTTCCATTGCGGCCTTACGGGCTTCTTCCATGGAAGAAGCGGGAATGATTTCGGCCAGACGGGACAGTACCCGCTGCACCACCAGCCGCATGTCGGAATCATCCTCCACATGCAGCAAAAGCGGCCGCTGGCTGCCGGGGCGCGCAATGGCCCGCCCGATGGCGCGGATCAACCGGTCCGGATCGATGGGTTTTGCCAGCCAATCGATAATACCCACAGCCTCGCCATTCAGCGTTTCCCGCCCTTGGTCGGCAATAGCGGAAACGATGATGATCGGCAGATCGCGCCCGCCCGGCAGCGCCCGGATCTTGTCGAACAACATCAATCCCGAGATATCGGGTAGCAGCAAGTCCAGGGTCATGGCATCGAATCGACGTTCGTGCAGCAGCCGCAGGGCTTCAGCCCCATCCGGGGCCAGCACCGGCTCGAAGCCGGCCTGAGTCAGCATCAACCCAAGAAGACGGGCAATGTCCGGGTCATCTTCGCAGACCAGTACGTGGGCGGCTGGCATCTCCACCTTTTCTGTCTCTGCGTCATCTCCCAGCAAGAGGCTGACCGGAAGGTCGTCCAGTACTGGCAGATCGACATGGAAGCGGGTGCCATTGCCAACCATGGTCTCAAAGGAAATGGAGCCGCCATGGCGCTCGACGATTTCGCGGGTGATGGCCAGCCCCAGCCCGGTTCCTCCCTTGGCACGGCTATCCGAACCGTCCGCCTGGGCGAAACGCTGGAAGATACGGGAGCGGAACTCGTCTGGAATGCCGCAGCCCTGATCGATGATGCTGATCCGTATCCAATTCGGTTTCAGGGGGGCTACGGCGATTCGCACGATGCTGCCGGCGGGGGAGAATTTCACCGCGTTGGAGACGAGATTGGTAAAGGTCTGTACCAATCGGTCGGCATCACCCTCCACGGTGGCGTCCAGACCACCTTCGTCAAGTTGCAGTTCCACGCTGGCACGTCCCGCCAGCGCTTCGTTATCCTGCACTGTCTGGTGCAACAGGGTGCGCAACTGATGCGGTTTCATCTCGAAACGCATCTTGCCCGAGGCGATCTTCTCGATATCCAGCAAGTCGTTGATCAGACGGATCAGCCGTTCCGTGCTCTGCTGGGCGATGTCGGTCAGTTGCCGCGCCTCTTCCGGCAGGTCGCCGAACAGGCCACTATTGACCATGCCCAGGGAGGCGCGGATGGCCGTTAGCGGTGTGCGCAGCTCATGGCTGACGGTGGAGATGAACTCTGCCTTCAGCCGATCGGCCTCCCGTAACTGAGAGATGTTGTTGGCGATGCACAGGAAACCCTGGATCTGGCCGTCGCCTGAGCGCAACGCATTGACAGACAACAAGGCCGGGAAACGGTTGCCATCGCGGTCCACCATGGTCCATTCTCTCTGGCTGGGCCGGCCTTGGCGGGCGTCATGGACCAGCGCCTCGAAGGGGCTGTTGATCGTGCTGCCTTCTTGCCGCAGCCGGTTGAGTACACCAGCTAGTTCCGCCGGATCATGGAACAACACCGGCGTCTGGCGGCCGATCAGCTCATGGGCACCATAGCCCAGCATACGTTCCGCGCCGCGGTTGAATATCTGGATCGTGCCGTCGGCATCGGTGGAAATAAAGGCGGCGTCGGCGCTGTCCAGCATCACCTGCAGATGGGTGGCCAGATGGCGGATTTCGCTTTCCGCCTCTTTTCGGGCCGTGATGAACTCACTGAAAATAATGATCCCACCGACAGTGCCGTCAATATCATGCCAGGGGTGGATTTCCCAGCGCAGCCAGTTGACAGTGCCGTCTGCACCAATCAGCCTGTCTTCCTGGGCAGACGCTGTTTTGCCGCTCAGGCAGGCCCGATGGATGGCGCGCCAGCGTTCGTCGGTTTCCGGGAATAGGTCATAGTAGGAGAGGCCGATCACGTCGCGGCTTTCCAGGCCATACTCCCTCAGCCAGCGTCGGCTGACCGCCAGATAGCGCATGTCGCGGTCCAGCATGGCGATGGCGGTAGGGGCATGGCTGATGAAAAGGCCCAACAGATGCTCGCGGCGGCGCAACTCTTCCGCCATGTGCCGTCCATCGAGATGGGTTTCCCGGAAGGCCGCTGCCGCTCGTGCAAGTTCTCCCACCTCATCACGGCGGTTCGTATCGGGGACAGTCAGGTCGGTGCGGCCGCGGGCTATTTTTTCGAACAGGTTGGTGAGCTCAGCCAATGGCCGCAACAGGCGATAATGGGCCAGCAGCAGGGCCAGACTCGTCATGGCCACGCCGAACAGCAGCAACAGGATGCTGGCCAGCAGGTCGCGTCCAGCCAGCCGGGACAGTTCCGCCGCGCGGTTGGCGGAGGCGACGGTCGCTGCGTGCTGTATGTTCAGTATACTGTCAATGCCGTGTGTTGCGGCGGCAAACCACTTTTCCGCCGCCGCCATGTCGGGGTGAAAATCGCCGCTGTTCAAGAGGAGCATCGCATCATGCCGGACGGGAGCCACCTCCGTATTCATCACCCGCCGCGCCTCAGCCACGAGGGCATCCGCATCGCCGATGCCTGCCCGGGTCATATTCTCCACACCATCCCAGGCCCAGGCCTGACGGGCGGCCGCATCGGCCAGGGTTGGCTGAATGGATGGTAGCGAAGGACCACCTGCCAGGGCCCCGGCGATCAGCGCCCTTTCCCGCCCGGCATATTCAGCGGCGGCCCAGGAATATTGCTTCAGCCAGGAATGGGCCCCGATGCGCGTATCGTCGATCGGGATGGTGACCAGTGCCTGGAACCGTAAATTGCTGCTCTGATCAATGGCACCTGTCATCGTGGTGAACCAACGTTCATGCAGGTCAGGCGGCCGTTGTGAGCGCGGCAGTGTGAGGGCCGTGACCAATCGTGTGCGCATCTCAACGGCGTTTGCGACGGCTTGCTTCATCTCCAGCAGCATGTGCTGTGAGAATTGCCCCTGTATCTGGGGTTCTTCAAGGATGAGGAGGGCCGCTTGCCACTGGGCCTCCGCCCGTTCGGCAATCGCTGTCAACCGCAGCCGCTTTTCCAGCGGCACGGGTTCCTCGTTGAACAGCAGCATATAGCCAAGACCCCGCTCCAGGGCCCAGTCCGCAGAGGCGTGCAACAAGGTACCACGAGCGGCATCGGAGTGCATGAAGCCTTCCGCGTTCCGCTTCTCGCGCCAGCTCTGAAAGATATCCAGGCCAGCCATGGCCAGAAAGCCAAAGGCCAGCGCCAGAATCAGGGCGGGGATGAGGTAGCGGAGCCGCATCGACCTTCAATGTCCAGTTCGCTGGCGGTTGCCTCTGCTACCGCCGGTACGATCGGGACGATGAACCATTCGTACTCCTGTCGCCATACTCCTGCGACGACCCTATCCAGAAGTCTAGGTTCAGCAGGAGATCGGTGACGGCGCTATTCCAGATATCCGTCGACTTCGGCAGCCGCCCGTTCCAGCGGCCAATCCAGCCGGTCGATGATCTCATCAATGGCATCTTCCGGGGTCAGCAGCTTACGCCCCACCCGTTCAAGCACGGCATCCAGCACCGCCTCTTCCTTGGGCGTGGGGCGTCCATAGGGTTTGAGGATCTCGAGAATCTTATTCATCCGCTTATATGATCCCTGCATGGCAGATGGGGAAAGTTGCAGGATAATACAGCAGGGGGAGCGATTGACCAGCCTGATGCGGTTCCCGGATCATCATCAGTCAAACGCTGTCAGATCGGGGGCGCCGCCGACCAGGATCAAGGTCAGTTCCTCAATCCGCGCCAGCAGGCCCGGCGCCAGCCCCATCTCCACGCTGGGCTGTTGATGCAGATCCGCGAGCCTGTCCCGCCAACGTTCCATCACAAAGCGGCTCCCCAGCGGCATTTGCCGAATGTCCAGGGCGAGCAGTTCGAGTATCGGCTTCACGGTGGTCAACCGGAGTTGCCAGAGGGCGGTCTGTAGCCTTGTCAGTTGTTCACTGACCTGTTCCAGCTTGTCGGTTTCCAGACGCTGTGCAGAGGAGCCGGTGACGGTGACGAAGGAATCGACCGTTTCGAACAGCGGGGTCAGCGCCTTGAACTGGCGTAATGCACTGGTTGCATTGGCGGGAGACGACAGTACAGCACAATGTTTTTGCAGCCGTGCCAGATCCTCACGCAGCAGGCCAAGCTGATGATCCATGCGTGCTTGGGCTGCCGGGTTGCTTTTCATTGTCTTTCTTTCTGCTCTCTCCAAAGTCATAATCCGAATCGCTAGGCACCGCGCAACCTAAAACCGGATGCTGTGCAGTGGCGGAGCCGGTCCACCCGGTCGCAGTCGGGGCGGGGGACGATCCGTTTCCCCGGGGGGACCAAATCTGCTCGGTGCGGCTGCGGTGCCACACGGTACTGCCATGCGGTATTTTTAGCCCGTTTGAGGCAGAAGACCTCTCGCAACGCGAAAAAGAAGTGGTATAAGGCTCATCGGTCCAACCTCTGGGGAATTAGTCCAAATGAAAAAGGATCTTCTGGCCGCTGCTGTCGCCATTGCGCTTGGGCTGGTGCCGGCCGTTGCCAATGCTCAGCAAACCGCTCCCGCTACGGCGGCCCCGACTGGCGCTGGTAGCGCTGCCGGTGCTGGCGCCAGCGGTGTTGCCGTTGGCTCGTTGACTTCTGTAGCCGTTGTCGGTGCTGTTGCTGTGGCTGGCGTTGTGGCTGCTGCTGCTTCCGGTGGCAATGATGACGCGCCGGACAATGGCGGCAACAAGCCGACTCCGCCGACCACGACCCCGACCAGCACGGCAACCGCCACGGCGACCAGCACCGCCCGCTGATCACGGGCGCTGTTCGCACCCGCAGGATGTGGACTGTTCTCGGAAGGGCCCCTCACGGGGCCCTTTTGCTTTGGCGACAGGCGCGCTTTATCAGCCGGCGGGTTTGGTGATCTCGATATTCATTGCATCGCTGCGCGCATGGATGTGCTGGTGTGATTTCCAGCAGAATGCCGTTGCGGCATCCAGCCAATAGCGGTTGGTATAAGGTTTTTCATTAGGCATCCGAACCTCTTCCCGCAGGATGACCGTTTCCAGTTTCCGTCCGAGAATCTCGATTCTGTCCGTTCCTTCCAGGCTGAAGCTGCTACGCAGCGGCACGTCAAACAGCGCTGCCGACTGGATATCGATGCGCCGCACCAGGGTGCGGCCGGCCAGTTGCCGTAGGTCAGCGGGTTCCCCGTTTTCTGCCATGGGCCAATCAGGCGAAAAAACTGTCCGGGTCACGTCGCCCGCCATGCCAACGCTGCGCACGATGAAGGCCCCGCGTGTCACCAGAACCTGCCGGCTTTGGCTGTAATAGACCAGTTCCCGGTGTGGGCCGACCTCTCCCAGCACCATGAAGGCCACAGGTGCATCATCATACCAGGCCAGGATAGAGGCATAGGGCAGCTCATCCGCCTGCTGGCGGGTCACTGGCACCGGCTGTGTAACACCGGCTACAGCGGCCACTGTTGCCCAGTAAGGAGATTCAGTGCTAACCAGGGCACATCCCGGCAAGGTGGTCGCCGGCACGATGCCAGCAGCCAGCAGGCCCAGACAGCGGCGGCGGCTGAGTATGGCCGTGGTCGCCTTGGGATCGCGATTGGGATGAATCATGGAGAACTCGATGCGTCGTGTGTTCAAGGCTGCCGTCTCGGGGCGGCACCTGCGATCCGGTCTAGCATGGGCGGGGCTGCTTGTCAGTGCTGCCATGCCCGCTTCGGCACAGATGATCGAGTTGCCGACCGGCAGCGTCAATCTGCGTGACCTGCAGCAGCAATATTCCCAGGGCCAGCAGGGCGGCCAGGTGCCCAGTGCGCTTGATCGGGCGCGGCAGCAGCAGGGAAACGTGCCCAGCCGCGATAAAGCCGGCCTGGACCGTTTTGACAGCCGCGCTGCGGAAGCTGGCTACAATGTCAAGGATCAGGTGCCAGCATCGGCGTTGGAATCCCAGTATAGCCGCCGCACCGGCCAGAACCTCACCCAGTTCGGCTATGATTTGCGGATGGGCAGCGGGCCGGCGCCAACCTCCGGTCTGCTCTCCGGCACGATTCCGGATGATTACGTCCTGGGTATTGGGGATGAGCTTGTCATTACCCTGCGCGGGCAGGTCAACACGACCAGTCAGGTGCGGGTTGACCGTGAGGGCCGCGTCGTGTTGCCCAACATGCCACCTGTTGCGGCGGCAGGGCGCCATTTCGGGGAATTCCGCGACGATCTGACAGCGCAGGCCCAGGCGACATTCCTGCAAACCAATGTCTATATTTCTGTGGGATCCGTCCGCTCGATTGGCGTTCTGGTCACGGGCGAGGTGCGGTCTCCCGGTCGTTTCACCGTTACCAGCTTTTCAAGCCTGATCGATGCGCTGGTCATGGCTGACGGTATCGACAAGACGGGCAGCCTTCGCAATCTGAAGATCGTGCGGGCTGGGGAGAGCGTGCCGGTCGATCTTTATGACGTGCTGCTGGGGCGCCGATCGGTGAATGATCTGCGCCTGCGTGATGGTGATCAGATCATCGTGCCAGCCATTGGCACCACGATTGCTGTTACCGGTGACGTGGTGCGGCCGGGTATTTATGAAATGCGGCCGGGCGGGAGCAAGCCTTCGCTGGATGCGGTGCTGGAACTGGCAGGCGGCGCGCAGCGCGCGCGGGGCAACCGGCTGGATATTCTGCGCCTTGATGCGGCTGGCCGTAATCAGGTGATCCGGAGTGCCGCAGGCACCACGGCCATATTGCCTGGCGACATTGTTTCCGTGCAGCTTCCCCGGGATGCGATTGCTCTGGAAGGTGGGGCGGAACAGCCTGGTGACCGGGGCCTCATGCAGGCAAAGACCCTGCGTGATCTGTTGCGCGACCCCTATGTTCTGCGTTCCAACCCCTACCTGCCGATGGCGGTGATCGATACCGAGGATCCGGTGACCCGGCAGCGGCGCTATGTGCCGGTTGACCTGCAGCGCGTGTTGGAAGGGGAGATGAATGTCACCCTTCGGGAACGCGATCGGGTGATCATTCTGACACGTGACGACATCCGCTATCTCGGCTCGGCCGACGTGCAAGCCATTCTGCGTAAGGAGCCACCCCCCAGCCTTCGCCTGTCATACGACACCAAGATGGCGCAGGAGCGACAGATTCTGGCCGGTGCCGGCACTGGCACCGGCAGCGAGCGCGGGGAGAGAGGGGACCGGTCCGATATGCAGGCCGGAAATCGTCTTGGTGATTCGGGGCGGTCGGTTCAGCGTCAGATTGACCCGCTTGACCGCTATGATCGCCGCGAAGATGGCGCCGACAGCCGCGACAATGGGGAGCCTGATCGTGGCCGGTTGATCGGTGCCTTCAGCGAAGGTAATGGCCGGCCAGGGACAGGGCCGGTACGACTTATTGAAAGCGATGTGGCCTGCGCCGGTCTGCAAGCCCTGGCGGCCATTGTCTCCGAAGGGCTTCAGCCGCGTTTCTCCGTTGCACGACGCGGCGGCGTCGCCGGCGTGAGCGGCAGCACTGTCGGGCTGGTGGATATTCGTAATTGTCCCAAGCTCTATGATCGCCATCCCGATTTGCTGCCATTCTTGCTGGAATATGCAACAGCCCTGGAGGGGGAGGTGCGCTTCCCCGGTGTCTATCCGGTGGTGCCGGGTACGCGCTCCCAAACCCTGTTGTCGGCGGTCGGGGGGATGACCCTGGATGCCGATGCCAGTGCCATTGAACTGACCAGCGCCAGTGGCGGGCGTCGCACCGGTCTGACGGTCGCCGAGCTTAATCAGGCAATCGTCAATCCGGGTGATGTGATCCGCATCAGTGGTCGCGTGCAACAGCGCGAGACCGGTATGGTGGAGGTGGCTGGCGAAGTGCTGCGCCCTGGTCGCTACGACATTCGCCGTGGGGAGCGGCTTTCGGAATTGTTGCGCCGTGTTGATGGCCTGACGCCGGAGGCCTATCCTTATGGTGCCGTTTTCCAGCGTGAACAGGTCCGCATAGCCGAAGCAGAAGGTTATCGCCGTGCCGCCCGTGAGCTGGAGCAGGCCCTGCCGGCTGTTCTGTCCGGTAACACGGAGAACGCGCAGGCCGCACAGAACGCGTTGCCCTTCCTGCAGGGGCTGATCAGCAGCCTGAAGAATACCGAGGTTGTGGGTCGGGTGGTTATTGAAGCTGATCCCACCGTTCTGGCTTCCCGTCCGGAGCTGGATTTTGTGCTGGAGCCGGGTGACAAGCTGTTGATTCCAAAGCGGCCGTCCCATGTGACGGTGACAGGTGAGGTTCTGAACCCCAGCTCTGTCATGTTCACCAGTGGCAACAGTGCCCGCGATTACATCAATAAGGCGGGTGGTGTGACCGGTGCGGCGGAGCTTTCCAATGCATTCGTCATCTATCCCAATGGCGAATCCGAACCGTTGGGGATGGGACGCTTCAGCAGCGGCAATGTGCCGATCCCGCCGGGGTCCACCATTGTGGTACCGCGCGATCCTGAGCCGTTCAGTTTCCTGGCTACGAGCCGCACGGTTATGTCGTTGATCAGCAGCTTGGCCATTTCGGCGGCCTCGCTGGCCGTGATTTCCAGAAACTGACCGACGGGTGGATATTCCGGTGATCATGTCGCGCTTCCGCCGGATGGCCACGGCCATCGTCGCCTTAATGGCTCTGTCCAACGGCGGCGTGGCCCTGGGGCAGGAACTGGAGAATCCGTTCCTGCCCTGGCGGCAGCCAGAGACCGTGAATGATTATGGCGGTGTGGGGTTAATTCAAACCCCCATGGCGCGGATGGCAGCGGATGGACAGGCCTATGCCGGTTTCTCCTATGTCTGGCCTTATTCTCGTTACTTCATCACGGTGCAGGGGCTGCCCTGGCTGGAAGCGACTTTGCGCTACACCAGCGTTGCCAATCGCTTCTATGGTCCGCAGGATTTTTCCGGCAACCAGAGCTATAAGGATCGCGGCATCGATGTGAAGGTGCGCCTGCTGAAGGGGGACAGTGATTGGCCGAACCTGTCAGTGGGGCTGCGCGATATTGCGGGTACCGGTCTGTTCGGGTCGGAATATGTTGTTGCCGATCAAACCTTTGGCGATTTTGATGTTTCGTTGGGGATGGGCTGGGGCAATATGGGCACCCAAGGTACCCTGCGTAACCCGTTTTCCCTGATTTCCAAGCGGTTCGAAACGCGTGATTCCACCTTTGCCAGCGGTGGCGGCGCCATTGCCACTGACTTCTTCCAGGGGCGCAGGGTCTCGCTGTTTGGCGGCATCAACTGGCGCACGCCGTTTATTGAGGGGCTTAATCTAAGGGTCGAATATGATCCCAATGATTATCAGTCAGAACCGCTCAACAACCCGCTGAAGCAGAGCCTGCCGATCAATATCGGGATTGATTACAAACCCTGGGACTGGCTGCAACTGGGTTTGGCGCTGGAGCGTGGCAATCGGGCCATGTTGCGCTTTGCGACCACCACCAATTTCCATAAGGCCAAGGGCCCACCCAAGCTGGATCCCCCACCCCC
This sequence comes from Azospirillum sp. RU38E, assembly GCA_943370215.1. GTDB lineage: Bacteria > Pseudomonadota > Alphaproteobacteria > Azospirillales > Azospirillaceae > Niveispirillum. The sequence goes on along the minus strand of CALRQC020000014.1, from coordinate 77,071 downwards.
GCCACTTCTACCGATTACGTCGGCAGGCCAGCAGGCGGCGGCGCTGTCCGCGCCACCAACGTCGCCAACATCCGTTGTTCCGGCGGGGACAGAGGAAATACGGACCGGTTTGGGACGCCAAGCGGCATTGGATGGGCTGCATCTGGAGGCTTTTGCCCGGATGGGCAAGGAAATCCATGTCACCGTGACCGGTTCCCCCAATCGCGATGGCGTGACCGTTGCCTATGCGTTGGCGCAGCGGGTTATCGAACTGGCACCAGATTTCCAAGGCAAGATTCGTATTTTGCAGGTGGAGAACAGCCTGCCCTGGCTGGTGATGGATTTCGACACGAAGCTGCTGCGGGACGAGCTCAAGCTGTCCCAGCCGGCACTGATCGCGCCGGACAATCACCTGGAGCTGACGGGGGAACCGCCGCCGGAACCGGTGCGCAAGCAGTTGCAGCAAGTGCTGGGCAAGCAAGGCTTCTTCCTGTTTGGCGCTGATTACAAACCCGGCAAGGCGACCCTGTTCATTTCCAACGGCCGTTACCGACAGGTGCCGCGCGCCATCGGTCGCGCGGTACGGGCTGCGGCGTCCGTGCTGCCCCCCGAATATGGTGAGATCCAACTGATCTTCATGGAAAACGGCATCGAGATGCTCGCTGCCACCATGTATCGGGCAGATCTGGAGCGCTCGCTTTCCGCCAATGGTGGCTCCATGGAGGAGGTGTGGATGCGCACCCGCATGGAGCGGCCGGAGATGAAGCTGTCGGAGGCGAATGCACCGCAGCCCTCTGCTTATCCGGGCTTCGGCTGGTCACTGCGCCCCGCCCTGCGCCAGACCCTGGGGCGACCGGAATCTTTTATCCTCTGGCAGGCCCTGGTGCGCGTTTCCGGCACAGTCTCGCTGGCGCCCGGGGTTAATATTGCCGGTGGTGTCGGGGTGGATGTCTACAATAATTTCGACCAGATGCGCATCCCGTCCGACAGCCAGCTTCCGCACGTGCGCTCCGACATCAAGAATTATCTCCAGCAGGGCACGACGTCGATGACGCACCTGCAGGCCGATTATTCCTTCAAGCTGATGAAGGACACCTATGGTCGGCTTTATGGCGGGTATCTTGAAGAGATGTTCGGCGGGGCAGGGGGTGAGGTATTGTACAAGCCCTTTGGCCAGGACTGGGCCATCGGGCTGGACGTTGCCTGGGCCAAGCAACGTGACTTCCAGCAGTGGTTTGGCTTCCGTGACTATGACGTCGTGACCGGTCATCTGACTGGCTATTATCATTATGAGCCGCTGGGGGTGGACGCGCGGCTTCGTGTCGGCCGTTACCTAGCGGGTGACAAGGGTGCCACCTTTGAACTGTCGAGGACTTTCGACAGCGGTATTACCGTGGGGGCCTTTGCCACCTTTACCGATGTGTCGGCAGCACAGTTCGGTGAGGGGCGCTTTGACAAGGGCATCTACTTCGTCATTCCGCTCGACAACATCTATGTCAAATCCAGTCGTGGCTCGCTGGGATGGCTGTGGCGTCCGCTTACCCGCGATGGTGGGCAGACCCTGGCGAACCGGCGGGCCTTGATCGGGCAGGTTGATACCGCCGACGGATCGCGCCTCCGCCGCGACTGGAATACGTTATTGGATTAAGGCACCGGCCCTGTGGCATGGGCTGGTGACGGGTTTCGTGAAATGGCGGCTGTCCTGCGGATAGTCGCGGCCGAGGGGCCGGGGAGCATAAGATGGTTCAGGAAGCGGATTTCCAGGAAAAAGGCGCGATGGAGTTTACCATCTTCGACATTATCCGGTTCTATGCCGGGCATGTCCGGTTGCTGCTGGTGGCGTTTGTGGTGATCTTCGTCGCCGCCTTCTTCCTGTTCCTGACCTCCGCCAAACAATATGAAGCCGGTATGGATGTGCTGCCGCCGGACACGCGGCAGCAGAGCCAGGGTGTGGCCGGCGGTCTGGCCCAGGCCCTGATGGGGGAGAGTGGCAATAGCCCGGATTTCGGCAATTTCCTCACCTCGCTGGGGGCGGTACAGCTCGGGGAGAAGCTGATGGCCGATCCGGCCATTGCCACGAAGATCTTTGCCGATCGCTGGGATGCCGAGAAAAAGCAATGGAAGCCGGCAGGCGGCCTGCGTTCCATGGTCGGCCGCGGGCTGCGCAGCCTGTTCGGCCTGGAACCCTGGGGGCCGCCGACCGCTTTTGAGATGCGTGACTATATCAAGGGTGCCGTCAAGGTGACCAAGGTGACGGACAGCCGCGCTTCCCGCCTTGCCTATCAGCATACCGATCCGGCCTTTGCCAAGCTGTTCCTGGGCCGGGTGGTGCGGGAACTGGACACGATCCTGCGCGCCCAGAAATTGGCCCAGATTGGCCAGGAAAATGACGCCCTGCGCGCCCGCTTCAATGTGGAGCAGAACAGCAGCGTGCGGGATTATATGCTGCGCTGGATTTCGGAGAACGAGAACAAGATCGTCGAAGCCGAAAGCGCGGAATTCTTCGCTTTCCGGGTTCTGGACCCGCTTAGTGTTAATCCGCAACCGGTCACGCCGCGCCCGCTGTTCGCCTTGATCATCAGCTTCATTCTGGCCGTGGTGGGCGGCATCCTGCTGCTGGGGCTGCTGGGCTTCATCCGTATCCTGCGCCGGAACATGGGTGCGGCCTGATGGCCGTTCGGTCGGAGGTTGCCCGGCAGCGCGTCGGTCTCATCATCCCGGTTCTGGCCAGTGAAGCCGCCTTGCTGGAGGCGTGTCTGGCCAATATTGCGCGGATGAAGAGGGAACTGGCAGGCGACGCCGATCTGGTAGTTGTGGTGGTGCCGCAACCTGCCGGCGGCGCTGTGCTGCAGCAGCCGTCGGCGGACCTGGCGATCGAATGGCTGCCGCAGGCGCAGGCTGGTGTCTCCCGTGCTCGCAATGCCGCTTTGGACCATCTGCGCGGGCGTGTGGATGCGGTGATGTTCGTTGATGTCGCCGTGCGACCTTCGTCGGCCTTCCTGCGGGCCGCCCTGGTGCTGCTGGCCGATGCGCCGCTTGTGTCGGCCCCGGTGGCCTTTGCGGCGGAAAGCCCGGTGGGGGTGGCTACGTCATCGCGGGTTTCCGCTGCCTTCCTGGTTTTTCGCGGCTTTATCTGGTCCAGCCTGATCCGGATGGATGCGTTGGGCGATCTTCGGTTTTTGGCTGATATCGGTCCTGGTACGCCAAGCCAGCATCAGGCGGGCGAGGATTCCCGCCTGCTCTATGCCATCATCCGCCGCCACCATCTCCGGTCATTGCCCTTCCTGGCGGGATTGCCGGTGGCACGGCTGCCGCGGGGTGATCTGGCGGCCAAGGTGGCCCGCTATAGTTTCGGCCAGGGCTATCTTGTTGGCCAATATCTGGTGCATCCTGTTGGCGGCCTCGCTGGCTTTGGTTATTTTTTTCTGCGGGCGCTGCTGTTTGCCGGTAACAGCCTGGCCATGCTGCTCGGCGGGACCTCGCATTCCACGGGTGTGCGGCGGTTGCGGGCCTTTATGGCTGGTCTGTTCGGGCTGGACCGGTCTGTCCCGCCGCTGGGGAGGGGCCTATGAGTGATATGGCCATGGGGACAGTCGGTTCGTCCCGCACCCGTTCTATCGATTGGGACGCGGCGAAGATCGTCTTCATTTTTGCCGCCATTGCCCTGAACGCGGTCAGCAAGCTCTCGTCGGCCCTGTATCTGGCCCTGCTGGCGCCGGCAATGGCGATTCTGCTGCTGGACCTGTTCCGTCGGCCGATGCGGCTGGAGCGGGAAAATTTGACCGGCCTTGCCCTTGTCCTGGCCTATCTGACGTTCGTCTTTATCGCGCTGGTGAATTCGGCCAGCAATATTTCCATGATGGGGGCGGTGATGGGGATGGGGCGTTTCCTCTTCGCCATTCCACTGCTGCTGGCCCTGATGCTGTATGTGCGGGACTTCTCCACCTTACGGCTGGCCTTGGTCGGTATTGCCCTTGTCGTGGCGCTCGGCAACCTCTCGGTGCCCTGGCAGATGGCCTTTGGCAAGTTAGAATGGCTGGGGTCTGACTATAAGCGCGGCGGGTTTGACCGATATGCCAGTATCCTGGGCAATGTCACGGCCATTGGCATTTCCGCCGGTTTCTACTTCGCCATCATTTTGCTGGTGATGCGGCGCGGTATGTGGAAGCTGCTGATTTGTCTGGCGATTGCCGTATCCGCCATCGCCAGCCTGTCCAAAGCGGCTATTTTCAACCTCGCCATTCCGGTGGTGTTGATCATCGCCCTCTCGGCATCGCCGCGGTTTCGCATTGTGCGTCGCCTACCGGTAGGGGCGGTGATCGGCTTCTTCGTCATGGTCGCTGCCGTCATCGGCATTGCCTTGTCGGTGCCGGCTGTGCAGGGGCGTATTCTGGTCAGTCTGGCCAGCTTTGGCGTGACTTCCGCGGATGCGCGCACGGATGACGTGGCCATCGGGAAGTCTTTCCAGGAACGGCTCCTCTATCACCCGACCATCATGTTCACCAATCTTGACAAGGTGAATGGGCCGTTCGGGCTGCTTACTGGTGCCGGGTTTGGCATGTCCTCCACCGCCTTGGTGCCGGCGGATGATGAATTATCCACCATGGCTCATAACCAACTGATTGAATTCTGGGCGCTGGGGGGTGTTTTTTTCTTGTTGATTTTCCTGGCTATTATGGCCGCCGTCGCGGGGCGCCTGCTGTTCTTGATCAATATTTGCTGGCGCCAGCGTCTGGAAGAACCACGGCGTCTCTTTATCGGCCTGCTGGTGGTTTATATCTGTTATGTTGTCAATCTGCCTTTCGCCAATGGTCTGGTTTATCAACCGACCCAAGCGGCGATATTCTGGCTGTTCTGTGCGCTGCTTCTCCTGCCCCGCCGGATATTGCTGGGCGGTGCGGTGAGCATAAAAAAAGCCGCCGGCCCTTGATGCCGGCGGCTTTCAGTTAAGCATAAACGATCAGCGCACCAGATTGGCCACAACCTGCCGCAGGGAGGCGCGCCAATCCGGCAAGCTGGCACCTGGCAGTGCCAGGAACCGGTCGCAGGCCAGAACAGAATAGGCGGGCCGCTTGGCAGGGGTGGGGTACTCGGCCGTGCTGATCGGAGCGACGCTGGGGCGGGGGCGACCAAGGTTGGCTGCTTCGTCGAAAATCGCCTCGGCAAACCCATGCCAGCTGATCGGCTCCGCCCCGCCGAAATGCAGGATGCCGGATGCCTGTTCATTGGCCACAAACGGCTCCAGAAAGGCGATGGCGGCGGCAATATCGGCAGCGGCGGTGGGGCGGCCCACCTGATCGGCCACGACCCGCAGGGTCGGGCGGTCGGCCCCCAGCCGCAACATGGTCTTGACGAAGTTATTGCCATCCGCACTGAACACCCAGGAGGTGCGCAGGCTGACAGAACGTCCACCGGCGGCAGCCACCGCCTGTTCCCCGGCCAGCTTGGAGGCGCCATAAACACCCAGCGGTGCCGTGGCCTGATCCTCCCGATAGGGGCTGCTGCCCGTACCGTCGAACACATAGTCGGTGGAGACATGGATCAGCGGGATGCCGGCCGCTGCGGCCGCCTGTGCGATGCCGGCCGGCCCGGCTTCGTTCACTGCATAGGCGGCTTCCGGTTCGCTTTCCGCCTTGTCGACGGCCGTATAGGCAGCGGCATTGACCACCAGACTCGGCCGATGGGCGGCAATGGCATTTGCCACCGCCGCTGCATCACGGATGTCAGCTTCCGCAGAGCCCAATGCAATCAGGGCCCGCGGGCTGCCATCGGCATTCGGGGCCCAGGGGTGACGCAGCAGCGCATTGGCAAGCTGGCCACTCCGACCAAAAACCAGAACGGTCATCTCAATCGCGCCCTTCGTTGAGAACCTTTAGCAGATAATGGCCGTACTCGTTTTTCATCAAGGGCTGGGCCAATGTTTCCAACTGAGCGTCGTCGATCAAGCGCTTGCGATAGGCGATCTCTTCTGGGCAAGCGATCTTCAGACCCTGCCGACGTTCGACCGTTTGCACGAAATGGGTGGCATCCACCAAGCTGTCATGGGTGCCGGTGTCCAGCCAGGCGTAGCCCCGGCCCATCCGTTCCACATTCAGTCGGCCTTGCTGGAGGTAGACATTGTTGACGTCAGTGATCTCCAACTCGCCACGCGGGCTGGGCTTGATGCTGGCGGCAATATCCAGCACGTCATTATCGTAGAAATATAGCCCAGTGACGGCATAGTTGGACTTGGGCTGCTTCGGCTTTTCTTCAATTGTCAGGGCCCGACCGTCAGCATCAAAGCTGACCACGCCATAGCGTTCCGGATCGTTCACGTGATAAGCGAAGACGCTGGCTCCACTCTGTCGTTGATCGGCATTGGCCAGCAATCTGTCCATGCCATGACCATAGAATATATTGTCGCCTAGGATCAGGGCGCTGTCATCATTGCCGACAAATCCGCGCCCGATGATGAAGGCCTGGGCCAACCCATCGGGGCTGGGCTGCACGGCGTAGACGAAGGAAACGCCCCACTGGCTGCCATCGCCCAGCAGTTCCTGGAACTGTGGCATGTCCTTCGGGGTGGCAATAATCAGGATATCCGTAATCCCGGCCATCAGCAGCACGGATAGCGGATAATAAATCATCGGCTTGTCATAGACCGGCAGCAACTGTTTGGAGACGCCACGGGTGATGGGATAAAGCCGGGTACCGGAACCACCGGCCAGAATAATGCCCTTACGCTTCTTCATGGCGCTCAAACCTTTCCCAGGCGCTGGCTGGCGACGGCGCGCAGCCGACCCCACCACCATTCATTTTCCAGATACCACTGAACGGTCTTCTCAATGCCGCTGTCGAACGTTTCCTGCGGCGACCAGCCAAGGTCGCGGCGGATTTTCGATGCATCAATCGCGTAACGGTGATCGTGGCCTGGCCGGTCTGTAACGAAGCTGATCAGTTCCCGGCGGGAACGGCCCGGCTCCGGTCGATATTTGTCCACCAGATCACAGATACGTTCAACGACCTCCAGGTTAGTCTTCTCATTATTGCCACCGATATTGTAGCGGCCACCATTTTCCGCCTTGATCATTACCTCGGCCAGCGCGCGGGCATGGTCTTCAACATGTAACCAATCGCGTACATTCTGGCCGTCACCATAGACGGGCAGCTTCTTCCATTCCAGTGCGTTGAGGACGATCAGCGGTATCAACTTTTCCGGGAAATGATAGGGCCCGTAATTATTGGAACAATTGGTCAGCACCACGGGCAGGCCATAGGTATGGTGCCAGGCATCGACCAGATGATCGGATGCCGCCTTGGACGCGGAATAGGGGGAACGCGGGGCGTAAGCGGTTTCTTCGGTGAAGAAGCCGTCTTCACCCAGGCTGCCGAACACCTCGTCGGTAGAGACGTGGTGGAAACGGAAATGGGCAGCCTCCTCCGTCTCCAACCCTGACCAGTAGGCGCGCGCGGCAGCCAGTAATACGGATGTGCCAACGATATTGGTCTGGATGAAGGCATCCGGTCCGTCGATCGAGCGATCGACATGGGATTCGGCGGCCAGATGGATGATGGTATCCGGCTTGTGCGTTGCCAGCACCCGGTCAATCTCTGCCCGGTCGCGGATGTCCACCTTCTCGAACCGGTAGAGCGGGTTGTCGGCTACCGGCTTGAGATTATCCTGATTGGCGGCATAGGTGAGGCAATCGACATTCACGACCGCGATGCCGCGATCCAGAATCAGGTGGCGCACCAGGGCCGAGCCGATGAAGCCGGCGCCGCCGGTGACCAGCACCAGCTTGGGATTACGGGTGGTCATGTCTCACCAGTGGAAAAGGGCGGGAAGGTCTTTGAGCAGCGGCAGCTTGGTGTCCTTGGCGGACAGTTTCACCTGATCGGGGGTGAAAGGCCATTCGATTCCAAGATCGGGATCACTCCACAGAATGCCACCATCGTCAGCCGGGCTGTAATAATTGGTAACCTTGTAAAGGAATTCGGTATCCGGCAGCAGGGTGCAGAAACCATGGGCGAAGCCCACCGGCACCCAGAGCTGGGCGCCATTTTCCGCTGACAATTCCACCTTGATATGCTGTCCGAAGGTGGGGGAGCCGGTACGGAAATCAACAATCACGTCCAGGACGGCACCGCGCACGACACGCACCAGTTTGCCCTGGGCTGTCGGATGGCGCTGGAAATGCAGCCCACGCAATGTCCCGACATCGGCGGAAAGCGAGTGGTTGTCCTGCACGAAATCCACATCGACACCGGTGGCTTCGGCGAAGCGGCGGCGATTGAACGTTTCACTGAAATAGCCCCGGTGATCGCCATGACGGGCAGGCACCAGAAGCTTCGGCCCGGTGATCGCGAATTCTCTGACGTCCATGTTTGATTCCATAGCGGGGCAGGCAAGGGCGCCGACCCCTCATGTTTGATATCGCCCCGCCGCGTTTATGCCTCAGCCGCAGCGACACGGCAACCCGCCACATGGCAGGCCCGCCGCGGCGTTCGGGCGGGTTACCGCTTCAGATCCTTGAATTCGATATGGCGGAAGTGCAGCGCGATGCGCAGCACCATAGCCACCCGGTCGCGCTGCCCCCGTCGCCAGCGGTTGAACAGGGTCACCAGCAGGCCGGCCCAAACGGTCGGCAGCGCATAGGGGAAGTGACGCCAAGTAATACGTAACCGGTTGCGGAGGTTATAGAAATCCGCCAGCAGACTGACGGCTTCCCGCTTGCCGCCGGTGCTGCCCCCCTCTTTATGGAAGACGATGGCGGCCGGGCAGTAACCAATATCGAACCGGTTGCGCCCTGCCCGGCAATAATCGATCTCCTCGAAATAAAGGAATAGACTTTCATCCATCAGCCCGACCTGTTCCAGCCACTCGCGGCGGATGAACATGGCGGCCCCGAAGACATAATCGAGTGGCCGGTCAGCATGGCGCGTCGCTGCTTCACGGGCTTCCCCATACCCATGATGATCGCAGAGCCCTGTCCAACGGTGATAGGTGCCGCCTCCGGCCGCCTGGATGGTGTCGGGCCGGTCGTGGTAGAGCAAGGTGGAGCCGATGATGCCATGGCGCGGATGTGCCACAGCATGGGACCACAATGCCTTCAGTGCGCCGGGGTCGACCTCTGTGTCATTGTTGAGAATCCAGACTGCTGCCATCGCCGGATCGCGCAAGGCCAGCCGCACGCCAACATTATTGCCACCGGCGTATCCATGGTTGGCAGCGTTCTGGATCAGGAAGGCGTCCGTATCGGGGGACAGGGGGGCGGTGACGGCTTCGGTTTCGCTCAAGGCCTGAAACCGCGAACCGAAACGTTTGCTGAGTGCTTGCCATAAAATGGGCGATGACCCATCGGTGGAGGCATTGTCGCAAACGATCAAGCGCCAGCGGACATCCGCCAGCGCCATCACGCTGTCGATGCAGGCAATGGTGTCGGCGTGACCGTTCCAGTTCAGCAGTACGATCCAGCATAGCGGGGTATCTGCTGTGACCCTATCGGGTGTCACTGTCATTTGCGGTTCAATCTCCAGCGCTTGGCCTGCCTGCGTGTCTAGGACGTGGGCGGGGCATGGTCAATGGCGCGGGCGGCTGGTTTTGATTTCCTCACTATATGGCAAGGGGCAGTCATTCGGCTGCCATCCACAAGTAGCACTTCCACCCAAGCCGGAATTCGCGCAACAGTCCGCCCCCACGGCTAGCCCGTGACCATCCTGTTCCGTTTCCGGTTGAAGACCATGGCGCGTACCGATATCCTTCTGGCTACCTACAATGGTGAGACTTATCTGCCTGCCCTGATCGGCTCGATCGAGGCGCAGCGTGACCGGGATTACCGTGTGCTGGTGCGTGATGATGGCTCGCATGATGGTACACTGGCATTGATACGCGCTTGGCAGGTGCGCGATCCCACGCGGGTCGTCATCATTGAAACGGATCAGCCGGCTGGTGGAGCTGCTGCCAATTTCGCCCGCCTGATGGCTGTGGCGGATGCGCCCTACATTCTCTTCGCCGACCAGGATGATTACTGGCACGCCGATAAGGTGGGGGCCACCGTGGCGGCATTGATGCGGGCAGAAAGCGAATTCGGCTGTGAAATTCCGCTGCTGGCCTTCTGTGATCTCGCTGTCGTGGATGCCGACGGCAAGGTGATCAATGCAAGCTTCCGGCAGTTCCAGGGTATGGATGCGGTGGCGGGTGCCGCGTTTCATCGCCTGTTGACAGAGAATGTCGTCACTGGCTGTGCGATGGGGATCAACCGGTCCGCCTGTCGAATCGGTTGCAATGTTCCACCGGAAGCGCTGATGCATGACTGGTGGTTAGCCTTGGTTTGTGCCGGGCGGGGCAAGATTATTACGATGCCGGAATGCCTGATCGATTACCGTCAGCACGGAAATAACGCCGTTGGCGCGAAAGCCTGGTCCGCGGCTGATGCCGTGCGCGATAAGATTCGCAGCGGTCGGTTCCGGGCAAATCAGCAGCGCTTTCTGGCCTGGATGGATCGTCTCTACGCGCAGGCCGGCGCTTTGGATCGGCTGTGTGGGGCGGACTTGCCCCCGGCGCGTGCCAGGACGTTGGCCGCTTTCCGTTCGCTCTCCCGACAGGGTTTCCTGGCCCGTCGCCTGTGCATGATTCGCCATGGCTTCCGCTTGTCGGGCGTGATTCGGACGATTGGCTTCTACCTGCGTGCTTGAACGCGGCTTGCTACTGTCGGGGAGGGCACCGTAGTTGGATTCGCTCCCATCAGCGACAGGCGGCATGTTTACAGCCACGGCGGCACCATTCTTTCATGGTCGGCTGTGACAAATTTGCATTGTAGCGCTCCCATGGAAAAAATACCGCTTTAACAAGGAGATGGCCTTGATCGGCCCCTGTTTGGCCTTGAACAGCGACCTCCTGTTAGCGAGTTACTTAACAAAGTCGGGTTTTCGCGGAATCCCGCGCTCATTTGGCTCTTGCGTAAGAGAGCCGGGTCGCTTAAAGAACCTACTACGCTTGAACGAATAAGGGTCTAACGGGCGTGTTTTCAGTGAGCAAAATGACTTCCTCTGGTCGTTGCCTCCGCATTTCGCGGTCGGTCAGCCGGCCGCTGAGTATCCTGTTCCGTCATATGCAGCCGGAATTTCGGTTGTAAATTGCCCTTTGGCTTGCTCAACTCCACCCGTTTTTCAGCATTTCGGTCAGGCATGTTAGCCAACCTACGGAGAATCTAGATGGCTGTCACGTTGAGCTCCCTCTATAACGAGGCGTACTACCTTGCCCACAATGCGGACGTTGCCGCTGCCGTTAAGGCTGGTGTGTTTGCTTCTGGCAAGGCTCACTGGGAGCAGTACGGTAAGTTTGAGGGTCGGCCGTTCTCTGAAGCTTTCAAGCCTTCGGTTTACGCAACCAATAACCCCGATCTGGCCGATGCTGGCATCAAGACCGATGCGCAGTTGACCCAGCACTTCGTGGAATACGGTATCTACGAAGGTCGTAGCATCCTCTCCGCCGCTCAGTTCAATGCGGATGTCTATGCCGCTCAGAACCCGGATCTGGCCGACGCTGGTGTTTCCGGTGCTGCCGCGCTGTATGAGCATTTTGTCAATTACGGCATTGCCGAAAACCGCGTTGCCTCCGGCTTTGATGCTGCTGCCTATCTGGCTGCCAACCCGGATGTTGCTGCCTATCTGAATGCCGGCAACAACTTCGCTGGTTACACGGGTGCTGCCGCTGCCCGTTATCACTACTACAACATCGGCATGTACGAAGGCCGCGGTTTCCCGACCGCCAACCCGAGCTACAGCATCACGGCGGCGTCCTCCACCCTGACTGAGGGCAACGAAACCGTCTTCACCGTCACCTCTTCGGTGATCGCTGCCCAGGACGTTACGCTGACCTTCAACATCGTCGGCGATACCAATGGCGGCACGATTGCGTCGGCTTCGGCTGCTGACTTTACCGTTCTGACCGGCACTGTCGAAATCAAGGCCGGTTCTACCACTGGCACCTTCAAGATCACCCCGGTGAACGATCAGGTCGCCGAAGGTCTGGAAGGCTTCAAGATCAGCCTGTTTGACGGTACTCTGAAGGCCGTCACTCTGACCGGCTCCAACGTCTTTGCGATTTCGGATCGTACGGATCCGGTTGGTCAGACCCTGACCCTCACCGGTGGTATCGATACCCTGGTTGGCGGCGCTGGTAACGACACCATTGTTGGTGGCAACGGTTCCAGCCTGATCTCCCTGGATTCCGTTGATGGCGGCGCCGGTAACGATATCATCACCTTCATCACCACCGATAACGTCACCATCAATGCTGGTGCGTCGGTGAAGAATGTTGAAACCGCAACGATCACCACGACCGGTACGGTTGACGCCAATGTGAAGGGCTGGACCGGCCTGTCGGCTGTTACTGCCACGGGTGCTGGTAAGGTTGCGGTTGTGGCCGACACGACCGTTGCTGTTAGCGCGACTTCCACCAAGGCCGGCGCGAGCGACCTGACTGTTACCGGTGGTAAGACCGTCACCGCCACGACGGCTGACCGTACCTCCGGTGCCATCACGATCACCGATGCTGCTGGTGCTGTGACCGTGAACAGCACGGGCGCTTCCACTGGTGCCATCACCGTTACCGGCGCCACCTCCACCGTGGCCGTGACCAACACCTCCAGTGTTTCTGGCGCTGCTGGTGCTGTCAACGTGACGGGTGGTACCACCGTTACGGTCAACAACTTGGCCGCTAACGCCGTCAACACCACCACCACGCTGGGCACGACCACCGTGACCGGTACGTCTGCGACCACGGCTGTGACCGTGAAGCAGACCGCCGCCGCCACGGCTTCTGCCACTGTTGCCGGTGTCGCGAATGGTGCCGTGTCCGTTCAGGACGCCAATGCCGGTTCGACCGACAAGGCTGGTACCATCACCGCCGTGACGCTGGAGAACTACGGTGGCACGCTCATCAGCTCCAACGCGCTGTCCAACCTGTCCCTGACGGGTGGCAATGCTGCTGTGGATATCACCAACGCGCTGACCACGCCGACCGTGACCACGCTGAACGTGGCGCTGAATGGTGTTGTCGGTGGCACGCTGACGGACACCAAGGACGCTTACACCAAGCTGAATCTGTCGACTTCGGGCACTGCCGCCAAGTTGACCGACATCTCGGCTGATGGTGTCAAGGCCCTGACCGTTTCCGGCAGCGCCGCTCTGGAGCTCGCCTCCACTGCCGGTCTGACCGTTCTGGATACGGTGACGGTTTCGGGTTCCGGTGGTGTCAAGGCTGACTTCAACGGCAAGACCGTGACGGCCGTTGACGCATCCGGTTCCTCGGGCGCCAACACCGTGACGATCAATGCCGCCGCCGCCACCTACAAGGGTGGTTCGGGTGTGGATACCGTGACTATCGGTGTCGCTCCGACCAAGGCGATTGATGGCGGCGCCGGCACCGCTGACGTTCTGGTTGTCAACTTTGCTGGCAACTTTGACGCAGCCGCCAACGCCAACATCACCGGCTTTGAAGTTCTGCAGCTCGGCAGCGCTGCCGGCGGTGGTACCTACAACGCCACCGGCTTCACCTCGCTGAAGCAGGGTGCTGTTACCGGTGCGGTCACTTACTCCAACGTTGCTGCTGGCGTCGGTCTGACGCTGACGGCTTCGCCGGGCTTCAACACCTCCTATGTCCTGAAGGATGCGACCGGTAAGTCGGACAGCCTGGCGCTGACCCTGACCTCCGATGCCGCTCTGGCGGCTGGCACCATCACGGCCTCTGGTATTGAGTCGGTGAACATCACCAACACCGATACCAACAGCACCGCCCACACCAACACCCTCACGCTGGCGACCGCTGATGCGACCTCCATCACCGTGACGGGCAATGCGGGTCTGGTGCTGACCAACACCACCGCCGTCAATGTCACCAGCTTCGACGCCTCCGGTATCACCGGTAAGGCCGCTGACGCTGCTGCCCTGGGCGTGACCTACACTTCTGCCTATACCGGCAGCAGCACGGTCACGATCAAGGGCGGTATCGGCAACGACGTGCTGACCGGCAACACCAAGGTGGACTCCATCGTCGGTGGCGACGGCAACGACACCATCATCGGTGGTGGCGGTAACGATACGCTGGACGGTGGCGCCGGTAACGACGTCATCACCGCCGGCAACGGCAATGCCTCCATCCTGGGTGGCGCTGGTAACGACACCATCACCGCTGGCAATGGCAATTACACCATTTCCGGTGGCGATGGTAACGACACCATCACTGCTGGCAACGGCGCCCACTCCATCGATGGCGGTGCGGGCAACGACACCATCACCATTGGCACTGGTCTGGCGACCGTTACCGGTGGCACCGGCTCTGACAGCTTCATTCTGAATGCGCCGAACGCCAACGGTAACATTTACGCCACGATCACCGACTTCACCAAGGATGCCGGTTCGGGCGCTTCCCTGGTTCCCGGTGACTCGATCAACCTGTCGGCTCTGTCTCTGTCGACCGGTGCTATCTCCAACGGCACCCTGGGCGACAAGGTTGCTCTGGCTGGTACGGCGGCTTTCGCTGACTACCTGAACGCCGCTTCCTCTGGCCACACCGGTGCTGGCACCAACGCCGTTGTGACGTGGTTCCAGTACAATGGCGACACCTACCTCGTTGTTGACAACAACAACGACGACGTGTTCGTCAGCAGCGCCACCACGGGTGATCAGGTTGTTAAGCTGACCGGTCTGATCGATCTGTCCGGCGTTTCCATCACCGGTGAAGTGCTGAACCCGCACAACATCTAATTGGTTCGCTCAGAAGACTGATTTGCTCCTTCGGGAGTAGACTGAAGACCCCGGAGAAATCCGGGGTCTTTTTTCTTTGGAAAGCCGCGCTGAGACGTTAGCAGTATGTTACTGCCCTGAAGGAGTTGGCGGCGTTCCATGAAGATCCTGTTTGTTCACCAAAACTTTCCCGGCCAGTTCAAATCACTGGTGCCGGCCTTGCTTGCCGCGGGTCATCAAATTACGGCATTGGCGATCGACGGCGCGGAGCAGCCTGGCACACAGTTTATCCGTTATCGGACGCAGCGTGGCAGCTCGCCCAATATTCACCCCTGGGCCAGCGATTTTGAAACCAAGGTGCTCCGCGGGGAGGCTTGTGCCACGGCTGCAGCGGACTTGCGTTCCTCTGGCTATCGACCGGACATCATTGTCGGTCACCCCGGCTGGGGTGAGATGCTTTTCCTGCGCGACATCTGGCCTGATGCGCCGCAGTTACATTTCCTGGAATTCTACTATGCCGCCCGGGGCGGCGACGTGAATTTCGATCCGGAATTCGCGGCAACGTTATGGCAAAGTGCAGCCCGTGTCCGGGCCAAGAACTCCAGTGGGCTGCTCTCGTTGGAACAGATGGACGCTGGCTACAGTCCAACGCATTGGCAGCGTGCCTCCTATCCTTCCTTCGCGCATTCGAAGGTGGAGGTTGTGCATGATGGTATCAATACGGATCGACTGACGCCCAACCAAGGTGCTTCCATTGCGATTGCTGAGCGTGATCTGGTGTTAAGGCCGGGAATGAAGGTAATCACCTTCGTTAACCGCAACCTGGAACCGTATCGTGGCTATCACAGCTTCATGCGGGCACTTCCACTGATGCAACGCCTTATCCCGGATGCCTTTTTTGTTCTGGTTGGCCGCGATGGCGTTTCCTACGGCGCCAAGGCGCCGGAGGGCACGACCTGGAAGGAAATCTTTCTCAAGGAAGTGGCGGATCGGATCGACCATTCGCGGGTGGCCTTTGTCGGGCACATCTCCTATCCGGCTTTTGTTGCCTTGATGCAGGTCTCTGCCGCCCATGTTTATCTGACTTATCCGTTCGTCTTATCCTGGTCGATGCTGGAAGCGATGTCTTGCGGTGCGCCCGTCATCGGCAGTGCCACGCCGCCTGTGCAGGAAGTGATCGAACATGGGCGTAACGGGTTGCTGGTCGATTTCTTCGATTATGAGGGACTCGCCAATGCCGTCGCCGAAGTGGTGGGGCATGAGCAACGCTACCAGGCGATGCGGCAGGCTGCCCGACAGACGGTGATTGACCGTTTCGATCTGCTTCGGGTGTGTTTGCCGCAGCAACAAGCCTTGATCAATCGGATAGCCCGGGGCGGTTGATCCACACATGATCGCCCAATATGGCTGAATGATGCATCGGCACCAAGGCCTTGGTTGCGTGCTGGGGGCCAGTCGGGTATGAGCGTTGCTATAACCACGTATCAAAGGCTGCAGGGAATGACGACGGACTGGTCGGCTGGTTACATGGCCGAAATCTCCTATACCCACGGTTTTTATCGGGAGCTGAGCCCGTCACTGCTGAACTTCGCGACATTGTTGTCGGGCCATCGCATGGTGCAGCCTTTGACCTATTGTGAGTTGGGCTGTGGGCAGGGTTATTCCAGCAACCTGCTTGCGGCCGCCAACCCACATATCCAGTTTCACGCTACGGATTTTAATCCGGCACAGGTGGCTGGTGCGCGTGATCTCGCGGCGGAGGCGGGTAACGACAACATCACTTTCTATGAAGATAGTTTTGCCGAGTTTCTAGCCAGAACCGATCTGCCTGAATTCGACATCATTTCCCTGCACG
The DNA here is from genome assembly GCA_943370215.1 of Azospirillum sp. RU38E. Lineage (GTDB taxonomy): Bacteria > Pseudomonadota > Alphaproteobacteria > Azospirillales > Azospirillaceae > Niveispirillum. Next base: position 60,510 of record CALRQC020000014.1, on the reverse strand, counting down.
GAATCTATAGCTGGGTCAGCGATCAGCACCGTGCGGAGATCGTCGAGTTCATTCGGCGGCGCTTGCGTCCGGGCGGGCTGGTTTACATCTCCTATAACACCTTGCCAGGTTGGGCGGCGGCCATGCCCTTGCGGCGGCTTTTGGTGGAAGGGGCGGCCGCGGCGGCCGGGCAGGCTATCACCGGCCGGATCGAGCAGGCGCTCGCCCTGGCGGAATCTGTTTCCAGCGTCAATGGCCGCTTCTTCAGCACAAACCCCGGCATGACAGAGCGGCTTGAGCGGATTAAGGGTCAGCCGCGTGCCTATGTGGCGCACGAATATCTTAACCAGCATTGGACGCCCTTTTACCATGGTGATGTCGCTGCGGAGATGGCCAAGGCGAAGCTGAACTGGATCACGTCGGCCCACTTGCTGGACCGGCTGGATGCCGTCAACCTTACGCCCGAACAGCAGCAGGCTCTGGCCCAGGTCAGCGATGTTACCCGCCAGGAGACGCTGCGCGACTTCATGGTCAATCAGCAATTCCGGCGTGACGTATTTGTGAAAGGTGCGGTGCGCCTATCGGCAGGTGCCCTGGGGAACCTCTGGGATGCCCAGCGCTTCATATTATCGGTCGACCGCACCAAGGTTGCCATGAAGGTTACCGGCGCCCTTGGGGAGGCCACCTTGCAGGAGGATGTCTACGTTCCGCTGATGCAGGTTCTTGAGCAGGGGACGAGCAGCTTCGCCGAAATGATGGCGAATCCGGGTTTGGCCCCGTTGGGTGCGCAGCGGCTCCAGCAGGCGCTGATGGTACTGGTTGGTGCCGGCTATGCCCAACCCGTTTTACCGGAAGAGGGGGCTGAAGAACGTCGCCGTCGTTGCCGGATGTTTAACAATGCAGTTATCCGGCGGTCACGCTGGTCATCCGACCTGCAATATCTGGCCTCCCCCGTTTTTGGTGGGGCGGTGGTCCAGGATCAAGTGTCGCAGCTATTTCTGCTGGCCTTGATGGAAGGGGCTCCCGATCCTGTGGCCTTTGCCTGGGATGTGTTGTCGCGCAATGGCCAACGCTTGGTGCGTGATGGCAAGGCTCTGCTGGAAGACGCGGATAATCTCGCGGAGTTGCGGGAGAAATATCAGGTGGCCCGCCAGGGTACCTTGCCGCTGTTGCAGCGCCTGGGCGTCGTTTGAATAGCGGCATGAATGCGCCCGTCGCTGCCACCAGCCTGGATTTGCGTTATGATCTGGGCCAGGATCGGTTGGTGCTGACGGCCCGCACGGCAGCGGCGGGTCTGGAACTGCATCTGACACGGCGTTTGACGAGAGCATTATTGTCGGGGCTGCTCGAGTTGCTGATGCAAACCAGCGAATTGGTGGCGCGTTGCAGCTTCGATCATCGCAGCGACGTGCTGCTATTCGAACATCTGGAGGCGGTCAGCCATGCTGCCGCAAGCCATGTTTCCACGCAAGCGGCCGCCCATGTGCCGGCGGCCGACATAGTGTCGCCGGCGCCCCTGTTGGTTGATCGGATCGATCTGACAATCAATGCGGGTGTGCTGCGGCTCTCCTTCCATGATGGGTCGCGTGAAGTTGCGTGGATTAATCTGCTGCGACCGCTTGTCCACCAGTTCATCGACATGCTGCTGATCAAAGGTCGGGAGGCCGACTGGAACCTTGATGAACTGGCCTGGATTGATCGTGGGGGGCGGGTCGTGTTGCCTGAGGGTGTCGGCCGTTGTTAAAGCCTGTCGACGGTGAGGTCGAGCCTGCGGCATAACATCCGATGGCGGGGATTGCCGCTGAAACGCCCCAATCTTGTTGTTGCATTCGGTGCGCGCCGGGAGGAATGGTTGCATCAGCCACCTGTTTGGTGCTGTTGCAGGCTTGGCGCCCAAGACGTTAGAATAGTATCCCGGCCGCATGGCGCGACCGGGTTATTTGTGTGACCAGCTTCTGGAAGCAGGCGAACCCGATGAAGATTGTCCCCGTCAACCGCCAGCCTGGCGCCCCGTCACAGTTGCGCCAGGCGTTGAAGAGCTCCGGTCGGGCGTTCTTCTTCGTGGCGATATTCAGCTTTTTCATTAACCTGCTGATGCTGACGTCGCCGATTTACATGTTGCAGGTCTATGATCGTGTGTTGACGGCCCGCAGCGAGTCCACCCTGATCTATCTCAGCCTCGTCATCGCTTCCATGATGCTGGTGATGGCTTTGCTGGAAATGGTGCGCTCGCGCGTTCTGGTCCGGGTTAGCGGCAAGATGGACCAGATGCTGAGCGGCAAGGTGTTCGACGCCATTTTCGCCCTCAATCTGCGCAGCCCCGCTGCAAACCGCAGCCAGTCGCTGCGTGATCTGGATATGCTGCGTCAGTTCATCACCTCGCAAGGGCCGTTCGCGCTGTTCGATGCACCGTGGGCACCCATCTTCATCGGCATCGTCTTCATGATGCACCCGCTATTGGGGCTGGTTGCCACCATCGGGGCGCTGATCCTTTTCGCGCTGGCCTATGTCACCGAGGTGACGACGAAGAAGCCGCTTACCGAGGCGAATATGCACGCGATCAAGGCGGCCTCATTTGCGGAAGCCAGCCTGAAGAACAGCGAAGTGCTGGCTGCCATGGGCATGTTGTCCGGCATCCGTCGCCGCTGGCGCGTCAGCCAGGACAAGGCGATGATTCTTCAAGCCCAGGCCAGTGACAGCGCCGGTGGTATCAGCGCCCTGACCAAGTTTATCCGCCTGCTGCTGCAATCTTCCATGTTGGGTTTTGGTGCTTATCTGGCGCTGGAAGGGCAGATCACGCCGGGCGTGATGATTGCGGCTTCCATCATCATGGGTCGCGGACTGGCGCCGGTGGAACAGGCCATCGGCTCCTGGAAGTCGTTCGTTTCAGCGCGTGGCGCCTATAAGCGCCTAGATGATCTCCTGCGCACCTTCACGCCGAATGCCGAAACGATGGAGCTGCCCGCTCCCGTCGGCCATGTGGCGGTCGATCGTGTGGTCGCCATGCCGCCCGGCGCTAACAGCCCCACCATCAAGGGGGTCAGTTTCGCGCTGGCTGCCGGGGAAGCGCTGGCCATCATCGGTCCCAGTGCAGCCGGTAAATCCACGCTGGCCCGTTTACTGGTTGGGGTGTGGGCGCCACATTCCGGGTCCGTCCGTCTGGACGGCGCCGATGTGTTCGCCTGGAATCATGAGCAATTGGGCCCCCATATCGGCTATTTGCCGCAGGATGTCGAAATTTTTGATGGCACCATCAAGGAGAATATCGCCCGCTTTGGTGAGATTGACGCTGCCAAGGTGGTGGAGGCGGCGCAGCTTGCCGGCGTGCACGACCTGATCCTGCGTTTGCCCTCGGGCTACGATACATTGATCGGGCCGGGTGGCATCGCCCTGTCGGGTGGTCAGCGCCAGCGTCTGGGGTTGGCCCGTGCCGTCTATGGGCACCCGTCCTTCGTTGTGCTGGATGAACCGAACTCCAATCTCGACTCTGACGGTGAGGTGGCCCTGGTGAATGGTCTGCAGCGCCTGAAGCAGAAGAACACCACCGTGATTTTGATTTCGCATCGCCCCAGCATCCTGAACCATGTGGATAAGGTGTTGTTGCTGCGCGAAGGCATGGTGGAAATGTTCGGGCCTAAGCAGGAAGTCATGGCCCGTCTTACCCGCCCGGTGGCACAGCAGCCAGCCGTGCCGCCACAGGCTGCCGCAGTGCAGGGGCAGATCACCGGTGCTGCGGGTGGTTAAGCCCGTTATTTTCCGACTGTACCCGCGGTTTTCCCTACCGGCGCCGGGTGGTGCCAACCTTTGTGAAAGTGCGCAAGCATGACCGACCTTGTCACCAGCAAGAAACCCGCCCTGCCGATTCCCGGCCTTGGGGAGGAACTGGCGTCGCAGGTTCCCACGGACGAAACGCCTGTGGTGCGCTTTGGTCTGGCGGTGATCCTGATTGCTTTCGGCGGTCTTCTGGCTTGGTCTGCTTTCGCCCCTCTGGCCAAAGGCGTTGTGGCCTCTGGCACGCTGGTGGTGGATAGCAACCGCAAGAGCATCCAGCATCTGGAAGGGGGAATCGTCTCCGAAATCCTGGTTCGTGACGGCGATACGGTGAAGGCCGGCCAGGTGTTGATGCGCCTGGACGAAGTGTCCTCGCAGGCGCAGCGCGATGTGCTGTATGGTCAGTTCCTGGCCGCCAAGGCCAAGGAAGCGCGGTTGATTGCGGAGCGTGACCAGAAGCAACAGATTGTCTGGCCGGAAGAGCTGGCTGTTGGTGCGGATGATAATGGCCGCAAGCCCAGCATTCGCAATAACGAACAGCAATTGTTTGAAAGCCGTCGCCTGACACTGGCAGGTCAGCTTTCCATCTATGAACAGCGCGTCAAGCAGTTGGAAGAGCAGATCAAGGGGTATGAAGCCCAGGTTACCGCCAATACCAGTCAGATTCGTCTGATCGATGATGAGCTGGATGGTCTCCAGCAGTTGTTCGATAAGGGTTACGCCTCCAAGACCCGGCTTTTGCAGCTTCAGCGTAATCGCGCGGAACTGGATGGTGAACGCGGCAATTATGAGGGTGAGATCGCGCGCGCCAAGATGCAGATCGGGGAAGCCCGTTTGCAGATCCTGCAGGTTCGCAAATCCTTCGAGGAGGATGTCGCCGATAAGCTGCGTGAGGCCCAACAGCAGATTTTCGATCTGGAAGATCGGTTGACCAACGCTAATGACGTGCTTCAGCGGCGTGAGGTGAAGGCGCCGGGTGATGGTGTGATTGTCGGCCTGCGTGTCCACACCTTGGGTGGGGTGGTGCGTGGCGGAGAAACCATCATGGACCTGGTGCCCAGCCACGAGAAACTGATCGTTGAGGCCATGGTCAGCCCCAATGATATCGACAATATGACCGTTGGGCTGGAGGCAGAGGTTCGGTTCTCTGCCCTCTCCAGTCGCCAAATCCCGATTCTGACTGGGACGGTGATGCAGGTCGATGCCGACGTGACAACCGACCAGCGGGGGAATCGTTATTATCTGGCACGTGTGGAAGTGCCGGAAGACCAACTGTCAAAGTTGGGGGGACAGAAGATCGTTCCCGGGATGCCGACGGAAGTGCTGGTGAAGGCTGGCGAGCGGACGTTGATCGAATACTTGACCAAGCCTTTGACCGACAGTTTCTTCCGCGCCTTCAAGGAGGTCTGATCGCTGATTTCAGGCGGGTGAGTATGGCTGTTGCTGGCCATATTCACCCGCATGTCTGGTCAGTGTTCGGTTATGGGTATTGTGACGGATCCCTTCTGGCCGCTTGTGATCGCCGGGTGTTGATCCTTATCGGGTTGGGACTGAAACGTGCAAACCCGCAGGTGCGTTTCTATACGAGTGTTCCGATAAAGCCTGCGGCCTGCGCTAACCAACGTCACGGACGTTTGTGCCGGCGGCGGTTAGAGGGCCGGGATCCAATGCAGCCGGTATCAAGCCGCCGGGGGTGCCATGTTGACGATTCGCGAAACGGGGCCGATCTGGCGTCTACAAGCAGCTCCACGGGAGTTGGCGCGCGCCGTAGCCTATTGTGACCTCCCTGCCAATAGTCTGGTGGTGCCCGATGCTGTCTGGACCAATCTGGTACCGGATAGCGCCTATGTCGAATGCCCCACCTTTTTCCTGCCGGACAAGGTGGGATTTGTCGCTTTGCTGGCCTATTTCGTCATGAATGGCCATACGTTCCGGCTGTTTGTGCGTTCTGCGGAGGGGGAGTCTGAGGGGCTGCTATTGGCCTATCCGCGTCTGGATGAGGCCACGTTGAATATGCTGCGCCGCTTCGATCGGCTGGCTGCGGAGCAGGTGGACGATCTTTGCCGTCGTCTTGAATATTTCCTGGGGCAACTGGCGCATCCGGCCACCCGTCTGAGCCCGTAATGCCCCGCCAGAACTCGTCAGTCGCCAGCGCCACCGTATCAGTTTCCGATGCCTTCTGATCATCGGGAACCGATATCAGCCTTCTTTCCTTGATCGGAAACATAAGATAAAGGCCCCCGTAGCGTTGCTACCGGGGCCTTTATCCCAAGCAGGCAGGAATCTCTGCCCGCCTGGCGCGGCGGCTGGACGAGAAGCTATTCTCGCGTCACATCAGGTCCGCATGGGCGTGCCGTCCTTCAGCAGCACCATAAAGCAGGTAATGGCTAAGGCCATTGGCCAGGGCGCCAGCGTGCACGGCGGCGGCTACATCTGGGTAAGTGGAGAGATAATAGTTTTCGTCGAACAGGGCCTCGCGCCCTTCGCTACGGCCGTAGAGCATGTAATGGTCAATGCCGGAGCTGAGAACCCCGTTATTGACGGCTGCGGCCACGTCGGGGTTCAGCGCCAAATAGTCATTGCCATGGAATTTGGCATTGGGGTTTCGGTTCTCGAACTGGCCCATCATCATATAATGCCCGAAGGCCGTCACGGAGCCGTTGGCCACGGCGGCGGCGACATCGGGATTGCTCGCCAGATAATAGTTGGTATCGAAGAAGGCCGCAGGGTTACGACCTTCCTTCTGCCCATAGGCCCAGAAATGATCGGCCGCAGCAGCGGCGATCACTTCTTTGGATGCCCCAGGATATCGTGTTGCCAGCGCTGCCGCGACATCCGCGTTGTGGGTCAGATAATAATCGGCGTCGAAATGAATGGCACTGACGCGTTCGCCCCAGCTACTGCTATCCACCACCCGATCCGCGAAAGAGATGTACTCGATATCGCGGATCCGCAGTTCCAGCCCATCATTCCCGGTAACCAAGGCCCAACGTTCGCCATTCTCGTCCACCAGCTTGATCTGGTAGGCATTGGCTGGGCCGTTCAATATCAGTCTGTCAGCGCCCGAACCGCCATCCAGCCGGTCGCCATAGGAAGCACCAATAAAGGTATCGTTGCCCGCTCCCCCCAAGACCACTTCGGCCCATGGGGTGGTTCGGATGACATCGGCACCATTGGTTCCCATGATTACGGGCGTGCTGGTCTGAATGGTATCGTCATAATTGCCGAAGACCACATAGGTCATGTCGCCCGCAATGCCGATACCGATTGTATCCCAGGTGGCGGCAAGCAGATTGGCGCTGGTTCCGGGGTTACCCAACCACGTGTTCAACAAGGTGGTACTGGTTTGTCCGACCAGTGTTGCCTCGGCATTCTCAGCCAATCCCGTGGGCAGGGTCAGATGGAGCCCATTGGCGACACTGATCACACCACTGAGGAAAGAACTCCCATCACTCCAATGGTGCAGGGTCGGGATGGGGCGTGCTTCAATCGCTGTTGCCGACCATTTACTATAGCCGACATTGCTGTTGAAGTCAGAGGCGTGTTGACCGGCCAATATGGTCAGATCAACCACCGGGCGTAAGACGGACAGTCCCTGGGCAGCGCGTTGATCATTTATCGCGTGATAAAGGTTCAACTCGTCAAGGGTAAGGACGTTGCTACCGGCCATCAGAAGTGTTTGAGCGGCAAACGACATTTTCTCAACCTCCTGTGATCGGCAGTTCACTGGCCGCTGGCTGCCCAATCATTGTCAATCCCCCTGTCTGGGCTGCCAAGTGCGACAAATCCAGAATGATACCGCTGGATGTGCCGGTATCTGTTGTCTTCTCAACCACGAGACTGTCGTGATTGTTCTGAAAATCCCCTGGCGTGACGTGTAGCTGTTCCTGGCGCGATGTCAGCACCACCAGGAACAAGTCGTCCTTCGGGGTCGCGGAAAGTACAACCTTGTCGCTGCTGATGAGATGCAGCGTTTCCGCATGATCCGAGGCTTGTGCCTGCGGGAGTGTGACAGCAATCAGCCCTTGCGGGATCGCCTCCACCTTGGGCAGGGCAGCGGCTTCCACCAGAGATATAAAATCACCGGGGTGGGGCGATGCCGGTACATCATGGGCGGTCGGCGAAGCAGCCTCCGGCATCGGCGCAGCCGCAACCTTTTGCGACGCAACAACCGGTGAGACCGGGGGGGCGCTTGTGGGACTGTCCTCGACCATTGCCTTGGTGGGGCGGTGAAGTTCAACCTTCCCGCCTTCATGCATTTCTGGCAATGCAAGCGTATGGCTGATATCATTAAATGCGTGATCGCCAGCAACAGTTTCGCTGACGTCCGGCAGGGGCGACGCCATCGCGTCATGCGCCACCGTGCTGGCGATCACATCCGCCGTCAGGACCGCAATAACGGCACTGACGATCCGCAAGAACGCGTGCGACCCATCAGGGTCGGTCTTGTTATCCGTGCCATCCTGGCCGTGGTCGGCCGGTAGATGATGATCACCAAGAACAAGCGCGTTCAAATCCAGGTGGGCGAGGGCGGCGCGCAGGGTATCCCCCTGCCATGTCTCCCCATCCACAACATGTACAATGAAGAAGCCGTCGATCCTGGCAATATGCACCAGGGTTTCACCTGTCGACACATCCTCCAGCGCGAACCAGGGATCCCCCTCGTCCGTCAGGCCTGAGGCGGCTTCAAGAACAACTCCATACCGGGCAAACAGGTCGATGCAGCGATAGATATCCGCCAGATCCTGATTTCCCCAGGCTCCCCCATTGCCCCCACCATTACGGCCAGGGAAGGTGAAAATCTCGGCAGAGACGCTCATAACGCCTCTCCTTCCTTTGTGCGATCCGCGTCGGTGGTCAGCAGCAGGGCGGCCACATCCGGTTCAAAGGCGGCCAGATAGCCGGCTGCGAACAGGATAGGTTCCACACCCAATGCTTTCGCCCACCCCAACAGGCTGCCTTCCGGCGGGCGTCCCCGCCCAGCCTCCACGGCGCTGACAATCCCAGGGCTGGGCAGACCAATGCAAGTAGCCAAGCCGCGCGTACTCAACCCATTGGCCAGGCGCTGTTGGCGGATCGTGCGCCCCCAGGCAGCACGCCTTTCGCGTGCCACACTGATCCGATCACGCTGGTGGGGTTCCTGCGTGTCGCCACGCGGAGCCTCCAGCGGATCGGAACGCAGGGGGATGATCTCGCCCATTGCCGGTCTTTCCCTAAATGACCCGGAATTTTGCGGCCTTGGCGGCAGGCGCTTCATTCCCTGCCGCCACAGGGCTGACGTCAGCAATGTCACCAAACAGGATGGCGTGGGTTATCGGATCATAGAACTGCATCAAGGTGCGCACAAATTCAGCCGGGGCCATCTGCAGGGCGGAAGCCCAGGCAAGATAACTATCCGGCGGAATACGGCCACGCCCCGCCTCGATCATTGACACCATGGTATAGTATTCAAGGCCAACGGCCTCGGCCAAGGCGCGCTGTGTCAGCCCGACTTCTGTGCGGCGGTTCTTCAGCCAAGCCCCTGCGCGGCGGCGCAGTTCCTTGACCTCTTCACCGCCACCATGCTGGGGGTGGGTGTACATGCGACATCCTTGAGCTCGATTGCCTGAGCACAAACATAAGCGACTTTATAACAGAATACCACTTCACTTATCGCAAGGTCGCCGCCCCCACCCAAAAAAAATCCGTTCTCTGTGGGAACAGCTATGGGTTCCTGCTGTGGTGCGCGGGCAATCAGGGCGTCCCTGCCACGAAATTGCCATTATCTGCTCAGTTTCCGTGATGGGGAGAGCGCAGGAAGCGATACCCGGCAAGGCAGAAGACGAACGATTCGGCTGCAACCACGGCTATTGAGGCCGATATATGCATCTCGATGCCCAGGAGGTGTAGACTCACCATGGTGCCAAAATTGATGGCTGCAGCCATTTTCAGCATCAGTGCCCAAAGCCGGTTCTCCCCGTAATTGAACATATAGAGGGAGGAGAAGCAGGAGCCGACGCCGACCAGGATAGGCACAGGTGACAGGATGCGCAGGACGCGGGCGGATTCCATGAAGTCCGGTCCGAAAACAGTCATCACCAGCAAATCTGCGCCGAAGGCCATGACTGCGCCGCCGGCCAATCCGACACACCCCACCATCAGCATCACTTTGCGGATCAACCGCATTCCGGCGGCCGGATCGGTGACGGCGAGGTTGGCCACGCGTGGCATGGCAGCCTGGGTAATCGCCGCCAGAAAGCCCTTGCCGGCATTCAGGCAGCGATCACCGATATTATACTGGGCGGCCGCCACCGGCCCGCCCAGCAGGCCCACCAGGAAAGTCTGGGCCATGGTATAGACCTGGATCACCAGATCGGCGGCGAAAATACGCCAGGCAGATTGCAGCCGTGCCTGTATCTCAGACAGGCTTGGCAAGCGCAGCACATCGCCATAATGGCGGGCCAGGAACCGGAAGGTGACCAGCCCCGGCAGCAGAGCCCCGGCTGCCGTCAGCACGATGGCCAGCCCGGCATCCGCCGGCCCGCGCACCAATGCGAAAATGCCGATGACGCCGGCCAACCGACCGAACATGGAGGAAAAAACGACGATGCGGAATTGTTCCAGCCCCTGGAACAGCCAGGGGGGCGTCAGCAGATTGCAAAAGGCGATCAATGGTACGAAGGCCAGAACGGCCCCGACCCCATCGCCATGCGGCAACTGTGACCAGATGGCAAAGGTCACCAGGCTGGCCACGGTGAACAGCAACGCACGCACGGCATAGGCTTCGGCGACGATAGCGGCGGTGTGACGGCGATCCTCCTTATGGATGGCTACCTCCCGTGCCGCACTCCAGTTGAAGCCGAAATCGCACACCAGGCCCAGCAAGGTGCCGGCCGACACAGCCCAGGCATATTGCCCGAACTGTGTTGGCCCCAGCACCCGGGTGATGAAGGGCAGCACCACCAGCGGAATGATCAGGTTGGCGACGTTGGTGAGGCCGAGATAGGAGATATTATGAAGGATTTTCCGGTCGATCATGGCGCAGCAACCCCTCAGGGGGCCTGCCCCGCGACAATCGACCGGATATTGGCTTCCATGGCGTCGCCCGCAGCCTCCCATGTCAGGGTGCGGGCCATTTCCCAACCAGCCTGGGCAATACGCTGGCGGTGGACATGATCGGCGATCAACCGTTCCAGACCGGCCGCCACCGATTCCGGCGATTGCGCCTCCACCACTTCGGCGGTTTGGCTGGGGATGGCATATTGTTCCGTTCCCGGCTGGGTGGTTATCGCCGCCAGACCACAGGCCATCGCTTCGGCTGGGAACAGCGGGAAACTCTCATACCAGGAAGCGGAAAGCAGAATGTCGGCCTGCCGATAGGCATCGGCCAGGGCCAGCGGTTGCAGGAACCCCAAATCCTTGTAGGGCGCAATGGGGTTATCCGGCGGCAGGGCGGCCCCGCCATAGACATGCCAGTCGATCTGGTAATGTGGCAGGCGACGGCGCACGATGGCGGTCGCCTCCGCCATCTCCTTAAACCCTTTCCAGGCAACATGGCGCCCACCATAGGAGATCAGTGTAACCTTCCTGTCGTCCGGGGCGGCCAGGGGCTTTGGTGTGCCATTGAAGATGTTATGATCCAGCGCATTGGGCGACAGTCGCAGCGATGCACCGGGAACCGCCTTGTCCACCTGATCATAGAGCCAGGGGGAGTTGGCCATCATCTCCAGACCCAGCCGGTAGGACATGGCGGCGACCTTATGGGTCTGCACCGGGTCCGGCGTGTCATTGGCAAAGATGACTTCGTAATGTTGCATGAAATAGCCCAGCTTGCCGGTGCCGAACAGATAGACGGGCAGGGCGGTACTATACTGGGTGGCAATGGTGATATCGGCTGGCGGTATCATGCGGCGCAGCTCGTGGTGCTGCACGGCCTGTTCGATTTCCGGCGTCCAAAGCTGAGGCAGGTTACGCACCAAGGCCATGAAGTCGCGGCGGATATCGGCCTTGCCGGCTTCATCACGGCGCGGCAGCCAGCCGGCCAGGGTGGCGATCAGCCGACCCAGGGCACCACCCGTCGATTGCGGTGCCCAATGCAGCAATGTGCCGAATTCTTTTTTGAACCAGGCTGGCGCATCGCAGGGGCGGGTGGGGATGATCGTCACCTGATGCCCACGCTTGTGAAGCTGATGGGCATGTTCCAGGATACAGAGGATGCCGCCGGTGAACTTCTCCCGATGCAGGGGAGGGACGACAATGTTCACACGCAGCGATTTCGCAGCCATTTGGCGCCTTGCCTGAAAAAAAACGAGAAAACCAGATCAGACACGCAGCGGTTTGCCGGCCGTAACCAGCGGAACCACCTGCGTATCAAAACATTTCAACGCCGCGCCAATGGCCTGATGCATATCGAGATACCGGTAGGTGCCCAGACGGCCGCCGAAGATCACATTCGGCTCCCGTTCGGTCAAGGCGACATATCGCTCGTACAGATCACGGTCAGCCGGTGTGGCGATCGGGTAATAGGGTTCATCGCCCTTGCCGGCGAAGCGGGAGAATTCACGGGCGATGATGGTCTTATCACCATCGAACGGCCGTTCGGGATGCAGATGTCGGAATTCATGGATACGGGTGAAGGGCACATCCATATCGGCATAGTTCATCACCGAGGTACCCTGGAAATCGGGGGTCTGTGCCACTTCCCATTCCAGATCGACCGTGCGCCAGCCCAGTTCGCCAAACTGGTAATCATAATAACGGTCGATGGCGCCAGTATAGATGATGGGCTTGCCAGCCGGGATCTGGTCGCGGATGTCGAAGAAATCAACACCCAGGAACATCTGGATCTTCGGCTGATTGAGCATATTGCGGAAAATGGCGCCATAGCCGCCCAGCGGCATCCCTTCGAACCGATCCGCGAAATAGCGGTCGTCGAAGGTGAAACGCACCGGCAGCCGACCAATGATGGATGCGGGCAACTGACGCGGATCGGTCTGCCATTGCTTCATCGTATAGCCACGGATGAAGGCATCGTAAAGGGAACGGCCGATCGATTTGACGGCCTTTTCCTCCAGATTGGCGGGTTCCCCGATGCTTTCGGCCGCCATTTCCCGCGCGACCAGGGCGCGGGCTTCATCGGGGGTGAAATGCTGGCCGAAGAATGAACAGATGGTGCCCAGATTGATGGGCATGGAGAAGACCCGCCCGCCATGAACTGTGAATACCCGGTGCCGGTATTCGGAGAATTGCGTGAAGCGGTTGATATAGGTCCATACTTCTTCTGAATTGGTATGGAAAATGTGGGTGCCATAGGGATGCACTTCGATGCCTGTTTCGGCATTGATCTCTGAATAGGAATTGCCGCCGAAATGGGTACGCTTATCCAGTACGGCGACGGTCAGGCCCAGTTCGCGGGCGGCGCGTTCGGCGATGGTGGCGCCGAAGAAGCCGCTACCCACCACAATCAGGTCGAAACCGTCGAAATTCATCTTTATCCCTCGGAAATCCTGTCCCACGCAGCAAAGATGGGCCAGGTTACTGTTACCGTCGGTCACGGGCGGATTGCAAGGGCGGGCTGGTCACGTTCCCGCCATGGCAGGGCCCCGTCTGCCGCCTTATCCGGCATAGCCATCGGGATGACGCCGGCGCCATTCCCAGGCGGTGGCGATCATGCTTTCCAGGTCGGGCAGCTTTGGTGCCCACCCGGTTTCGCGTCGCAGGCGGCTGCCATCGGCGACCAGCACGGGCGGGTCACCCGGCCGGCGCGGGGCCATGCGCACGGCGATCGGCTGCCCGATCACCCGTTCTGCGGCTTCCACCACTTGGCGCACTGAGTAACCACTGCCCGTGCCGACATTGTAGCGGGCCGATCGTTTGTCCAGCACATCCAGTACCTTGATATGCGCCTCGGCAATATCACAGACATGGACATAATCACGGATGCAGGTGCCATCCGGCGTATCGTAATCGTTGCCGAAAATGTCCAAATGCGGCCGCTTGCCCAGGGCCACCTCCAACACAATGGGAATCAGGTGGGTCTCGGGCTGGTGGTCCTCACCCAGATGGCCGTCGGGATGGGCCCCGGCAGCGTTGAAATAGCGCAGTGCCGCAGAGTGCAACCCGTGACAGCGATCAGCCCAGTGCAGTAGCCGCTCCACAATATATTTGCCTTCCCCATAGGGGCTGCCCGGATCGATCGGACTTTCCTCCGTGATGGGGCGCCCATCGCTGGAAGCGAAAATATTGGCAGTGGAGGAAAGGACCAGCTTGCCCACCTTATGGGCCACGGCGGCATCGATGATGGCCTGGGCCACCCGGACATTGCCCGTCAGATAGGGGGTGGGGTCTCGCATGGATTCCCCGACCAGGGAGCGGGCAGCGAAATGCATCACGGCGTGATAGGGGCGGGCGGTCATCAACCGGTCCAGCAACGCGCGGTCACCCGCATCGCCCACCACAAGGTCTGCCCCCGCCGGCACGGCGGCTTTGTGCCCCTGGCTCAGATCATCCACCACCGTTACGGCATAGCCGGCGCGGCACAATGCCTCCACCGCATGGCTGCCGACATAGCCGGCACCGCCCGTTACCAGGATCGCATCAACCGCTGACATCTCAATCCGCTTCACGTGAGAGACACCTTCCCCTTTGCCCAGTACGGAAAGCGGAGGTCGTTGGCCCGTTTGTAGCCATTTCCACCAGGGCCTGTAAAATCGTAATTTGGTTGTGCAACAGGCTTATCCGATGTCGCTCTTCCGGCGTATAACCCTGTGATCCTGATGAGAGTAGGGCGGGGTTTCGTTATGACCATCCTTGTCACCGGTGCCGCCGGCTTCATCGGTATGCATGTGGCGCAGGCGCTGCTCTCCCGCGGCGAGCGGGTGGTGGGCATTGATAATATCAATGATTATTATGATGTTCGGCTGAAAGAGGCCCGGATCGCCCTTCTGGCGGGGCAATCAGGGTTCAATCTGAAGCGGCTTGATATTGCTGACCGTGTCGGTATGGAGGATTTTTTCTCCCGCCACCCCGACATCACGGGCATTGTGCATTTGGCAGCCCAGGCCGGCGTGCGCTACTCGCTTGAAAATCCCTATGCCTACGTCCAGTCCAATCTGATGGGACAGGTCGTGATGCTGGAAGGGGCGCGTCACCTGCCAGCTTTGCGCCATTTCGTTTATGCCAGTTCATCCTCCGTCTATGGTGCGAACGAGAAGCAGCCCTTTGCGGTGGGTGATGCGGTGGAACGGCCGGTATCCCTCTATGCGGCAACCAAGCGCGCTGATGAATTGATGACCCGAACCTATAGCCATCTTTATGGCTTGCCCGCCACGGGGCTGCGCTTCTTTACCGTTTATGGTCCATGGGGGCGGCCGGACATGGCCCCCATTCTGTTTGCCAATGCGGTGGCTGCAGGGCGGCCGATCCGAGTCTTCAATCATGGCCAGATGTGGCGGGACTTCACCTATATCGACGATATTGTCGCCGGTGTCCTGGCTGCGCTGGATCGTCCGGCCCAGCCGGCGCCAGAGATGATGGGGGGGGATGTGGTGCCCCATCGCCTCTATAATCTGGGCAATAACCGCCCGGAACGGCTGCTGGATTTCATCGCGGCCATTGAGGCGGCCCTTGGGCGCACGGCGGAGAAGATCATGGAGCCGATGCAGCCCGGGGATGTTCCTGCCACATATGCCGATATCAGCGCCAGCACAGCGGAACTGGGCTATCGCCCCCGTACCGGCATGGTGGAGGGGGTTGAGCGCTTTATTGCCTGGTACCGGGATTTCTACAAACCCGACTGACCTGGCCTTTTTCGACAAGTATAAGGACGAGGGGGAGGGGATAGCCTTCGCCATCGATTTCGGCCGTATCAGCGCGCAACTACAATCCAGACTGCACAAGGAAGAGGCGATTCTCTATGTCCGTTATGAGGAAATGGCTGCGCGGGAGGTGGTCTGATCCGGTCCTGGCGGGAATAGGGGGCGCAAAAATGAAACGGGCGATCCCCTGGGGATCGCCCGTTGGCGGTGCTGATCATACCATGCCACCAGACGGTGGCGCCCGGCGTCTGTATTGATCAAAGCCGTAGGTTCTGATCAATACAGATTGGCAAGGTGACCAGCCACCACACCCACAAAGTGGGTGCGGGCGCGGGGGTGCGCCAGACGTACCGCAGCGGTTGGACCCCGCTGGCGGAAAGATTTTTCTGCAAGGATGGTTACGACTCAGCGCCCATCTGCTCCTGCAGGTAATTCTGAACGCCGACCCGGTCGATCAGGCCCAACTGGGTTTCCAGCCAATCAATATGTTCCTCGGTATCCTCCAGAATGCGGCGGAAGATTTCCTTGGACTGGTAATC
Organism: Azospirillum sp. RU38E; assembly: GCA_943370215.1. Taxonomy (GTDB): domain Bacteria; phylum Pseudomonadota; class Alphaproteobacteria; order Azospirillales; family Azospirillaceae; genus Niveispirillum. Next base: position 44,426 of record CALRQC020000014.1, on the reverse strand, counting down.
GCGGATGCCTTCACAATACTGCATCGCTTCGATCAAGTCGGTGCGGTTGCGGGTTTCGATCGCCAGATCGCCCCGGAAGCATTCCGGCACCTCCTCACCGATCATCAGCTTGTGCAGATCCTGCAGGTTGGGCAGCCCTTCCAGGAACAGGATACGCTCAATGAGCTGGTCGGCGTGCTTCATCTCCCCAATGGATTCCTCATAGACCTTCTTGGCCAGCCGCAGGAAACCCCAGTTCTTGATGATGCGCGCGTGCAGGAAATACTGGTTGATGGCCGTCAACTCGTTCGTGAGGATCGTGTTGAGGTGACGGATGACGGTGGGATCGCCCTTCATGGAAACCTTCATGCGGATGGTGGTGGGAATGGTTGCCGTATCAGTTGCTGACATGTCCTTGCCATGTCGGCAACTGATACGGTCGAAAAATTATGTCTCGGCAATACTGGCACATTATGTTCTGTTTGTCGCGTGATAACGTCTTGCAATTGAACAGAGGTGCAGTTGATAACCGGTTTCATTGGCGATTTGTTTGACTCTATATTTCAGGAATGCTGATGATTGTCGTTATCGTCGATACGGGTTACTCTCCTTGAAGCGCCGCCGCCATTGGCGACGGTGAAATAAGGGAGAGGAAGCGGGAATGACGCGTCAGTTGCGGTATTTTGAGGATCTGGCCCCCGGTCTGGTGCTGGAGTTCGGTGACCGCTTGATCACGGCGGAAGAGATCATCGCCTTTGCCCGCGAGTACGATCCCCAACCTTTCCATCTGGATGAGGCGGCAGGCCGACAGACGCATTTCGGTGGGTTGGTGGCCAGCGGCTGGCAGACCTGCGGAATCATGATGCGGCTGATGGTGGACAATTACCTGTGTCCGGAAACCTCGCTGGGCTCTCCTGGTGTGGATGAGTTGCGTTGGCTGCGCCCGGTACGGCCGGGTGATCGCCTGCGGGTGCGGCTGGAGGTGCTGGAAACGCGGGTATCGCGTTCCCGTCCGGAAATGGGTACCGTGCGTCAGCGGACAGAGGTGCTTAACCAGAATGACGAGGTGGTGATGGCTACCATTTCCGTGGGGTTGATTCGCCGTCGGCAGCCCGATCTATGACCGGGCGTCCGGTCACGATGTGTGTGGACGATTTTCTTTAATCATCCTGCAATCATTGGTACAATCAGCCATCAAGCTGGCATAATATCGGGTAAACCGCCCTGCGGGATCATCAACAACAAGCTTTTCGGTGCGCTCCCATCATGGCTCGTGACTTTGTTGATTTCGCCCCTGGTGAATGGGTTGAGGAGCTGTTGCCCCCGCGCCGACGCCTGCAGGTGATGGCCATCCATGCCCGTCCGGGCATCAAAGCCGCCAATGTGGAACTGGCGATTGCCGGTAACGTGGTGGACCGGCTCAGCCTGTCCATCTTTGCCCTGTCGGATGCCAACCGCTTCCGTCGCCTGCGCTGAGGGGCATCATTGCGACGCCCCTGCGGAAGGCTGGTCAAGCAGGGCGTCAATTGCGGCGGCTGATGAGAAGCCGCCGCCCCAGCCGCCATAGGTAGATGGCGATCACGCCGAAAACCACGATCTTGGAAACAGGGTCAACATAATCCTGTACCTGGTCATACTGGCTTTCCAGCAGATAGCCGGCAGCCGTCAGTATGCTGGTCCACACCAGTGAGCCCAGGGTGGTCAGAACCAGGAAGCCCGGCAACGACATGGCTGCGAGCCCGGCCGGTACGGAAATCAGTGTGCGGATGGCGGGAATCAGCCGGCCAAACAGCACAGCTTTACGCCCATGTTTGTCGAACCAGTTGAATGCCTTCAACACCTCGGGCGGGTCCATGGTCATGATGAAGCCGAATCGGTCCGCTATGCGGAACAGACGATCTCGGCCAAAGGCACGGCCCAACCAATACCAGGGCAATGCACCCAGGACGGAACCGGCGGTGCCGAACAAGACAGCCAACACCGGGTCCATCTTGCCCTGTGCTGCCAGGAAACCACCCAGTGGCATGATCAGTTCCGATGGGATGGGGGGGAACAGATTCTCCAGGAACATCAGTGCCAGCAGGCCCCAGTATCCCATTTGCTCCACCAGACCCAACAATTGTTCGAACATGATCCTGCTGCCATCCTGGTTTATTGATTGCCGGCGCCTTGGTGCGCACGGTGGACGTTCGTGCTGTAACTCAAGCCCGCTGGCCTGTCATGGGTAAACGCCGCAGCCCGGTTGTTGATGCCAATACCCTGTCCGATGGGGCGTTTTTGTTGTTGATGATCGCGCTGACCTTTTGATGCTCTATTCCTTTAGGAGAATTTTCGGCTATCATAGGCTCCAGAAGAGTGGGGAAGTCCGGTTGCACGGGTGGCACCCCCCTTTGTGCCGGGTATGTTCCCCCTACGGTTCGGGGCGGTTTGGTGAGGAGAGTGCGATGGTATTATCCAGGCGGGTCGCCGACCCCCCGAAGCCGGGTGAGTGGCTGGAGGAACTGAAGGTACCGCGTCGGCGGCTTTTGGTTCATGCCGTCCATCAACATGCCACGCGCCCGGTTCATGTCGAATTCCTGGTGGAAGGTCGGTCGAGTGATCGGCTCTCGCTGGCATTGGAGGTGGTGCTGGATGCCACCCGTTTCCGTCGCCTGGGACATAGCCAGAACGCGGCCTGATACACGTCCGTCGTTTGCCTGCGAAGAAGCGTCGTACCCTGGGGTGCGGCGCTTTTTTATTGGCCTGGGAACGGGATCGTGCCGTCTGGTTTCACGTCATCTCAAGTCGATGGAATTTTACCATTACCTTGAATTAAAGAAGAAAATCATAGTTTTCCAAGGTGGAGAATTCAGGGTGGGAAGTATTCTGTTATTATTCCATTAACTTATTGATAATATTGGCATAGCAACCCCTATCCCCCGGTATAGGTTTCCTGCACTGTAGCCATTGACCAAAAGCGTGTTTGATGTCCAATAGGATGAGAAAGGTAATACATAGGGTATTCTTATGTGTTCCGGGGATCATCTTGGCGGGGGGCAGGTGAAAGCAATGGTGGAAGGGTGGGGGGCACGGCTGGTGCCGGTGATCTTATCCGGCGGGTCGGGTACCCGGTTATGGCCACTCTCGCGGGAGAATTATCCCAAGCAATTCCTGCGCCTGATGTCCAATCGCTCCTTGCTGCAGGAAACGGTGATGCGTGGCCAGGCGGCAGGTTTTGCGGCTCCGATGCTGGTGGCCAGCGAGGGGCATCGCTTCGTTGTCGCTGAACAGTTGCTGGAATTGGGGGTGGAGCCCCAGGCCCTGCTGTTGGAGCCGGTAGCCCGTAATACGGGGCCAGCCATCTGTGCTGCGGCCGTGCTGTTGGCAGAAACTGATCCTGAGCGGTTGATGCTGGTGCTGCCGGCCGACCATGTCATCGCGGATGGCGATGCCTGGATTGAGGCCGTGCGGGCGGCGGTGCCAGCCGCTACGGATGGCCTGTTGATGACCTTCGGCATTCGTCCGGAGCGGGCCGAAACGGGATTTGGCTGGATCGCCCAAGGGCAGCCGTTGGAGGGGGTGCCGGAGGCCTTCCATATTGCTGAGTTTGTGGAGAAGCCGGAGCGCGCGCTGGCAGAGAGCATGTTGGCCGGTGGCCACCATCTTTGGAACAGCGGCATGTTCCTGTTCAAACCCTCTCAACTGGTCGCCGAGATGGAGCGGTTTGAGCCGGACCTGGTGGCCCATGTACGTGCCGCCGTTGCCGGGCGGCATAAGGATACGGATTTCGTTCGGCTGGCGGCAGATCCGTTTGGGGCTGCGCGGTCCATTTCCATTGATGACGCCGTTTTTTCCCGTACCCGTCTGGCGGGCGTGGTGCCCTGTTCCATCGGTTGGAACGATATCGGTTCCTGGTCGGCCTTGCATGACATTGTAGAGAACGACGAACATGGCAATGTCGCCATTGGCGATGTGGTGGTTGAGCAGTCCGAACGTTGCTATGTCCGGACAGACGGTGTGCTGACGGCTGTGCTGGGGGGGCGTGATCTGGTGGTGGTTGCCACCTCCGACGCCATTCTGGTGGCGGACAAGACGCAGGTGCAGAATGTCAAAACAGTGGTGCAGCGGCTGAAGAAGGCCGGTCGGGCCGAAGCGGAAAGCCGGCCGCGCCAGTACCGGCCCTGGGGCTATTTCCAACCCCTGCAATCTGGTCACCGCTTCCAGGTTAAGCGGCTGATGGTGAAGCCGGGCGAAAAACTCTCGCTGCAACGCCATTTTCACCGGTCTGAACACTGGATCGTCGTCAATGGCACCGCTCTGGTCACGCGTGATGGTGAGCAGTTCATGGTGCGGGAGAATGAATCTGTCTATTTGCCGATGGGATCTGTCCACCGGTTGGAGAATCCTGGCTGTATTCCGCTCAACCTGATCGAGGTCGCTTCCGGCTCCTATCTGGGTGATGATGACGTCGTGCGGCTGGAGGAGGGTGGTCGTGACTGATCTGTCCTCCTCCTCTATCGCGTCTTGCCAGGGTTGCTGAGCCAATCATGCAGAACTGCGGTCGCGCGTTTGCCCTGGATGGTGAAGTCGGTGTCGTTCGGACCCCCGATATCGGGGGTGCTGAACCAGCGCCAGATCAGTACGTCCTGGAAACCACGCTGATCCAGGGCAGCCAACCATTGCGCCAGCGCTTCAGCCTGCACATGTTCGTCCGGCTGGGCGTCCCGTTCTTCGGCACTTTCCCAGGGCTTGGCCTGGGCACCGACGGCAGAGCGCAGGCCAAGCTCGGCGATCCAGAGCGGTTTGCCGATCCGGTCACGCCAATGTACCAGTTCATCGGCGGCACCGGTCACGGCTGTGCCCAGTTTTGTCATGTCCTCTCCCAAGGGGGAGTAAAGGCTGACAGCGGCGACATCCAGCAGATCCCAGAACGGGACACGCATCACCTCGCCATCCCAATGGGCGACATAGGTCAGCAGGCCCTGATAATGTCGGCGGACGCGGCCGACCATTTCCCGCCATTCTGGCCGATGGCTGGTGCCGCGCAGTTCGGTGCCGATGGCAAAACCTTCGGCACCCTCAGCGGCAGCCAATTGGGCCAATGTCTCCAGCCCGGCACCGTAGCCGGCGAACCAGCGCTCCCAAGCGCCTTCACCCGTGGGATTGACGGCACCGGCCCAGGTTTGCGGTACCCAGACATGGGGTTTCAGCAGCACCTTGAGCCCCAGCCCGCGCGCTTGGCGGATGCCCGCCTGCAATTCATCCAGCGGGATATCGCTGCCCAGCGAGATATCGGCACTTTCCGGCTTGGCCTGCCAGAAGAAGCAGACCAGCGCCACGGCATCGGCGCCCAGCGCCTTCAGCGCCGCCAGCGACCGGCCACAGGCCTCGCTGCCCAGCGGGGCTTCCGGCGTGCGTGTCAGATTGACCCCCCGCCAAGGCCCGTCCTGGCGGTTGGCTCCCGCCGGAGAACAGCCCAGCAATGGCATCAGCAGGGGCAGGGCCAGGAAATGCCGCCGGAACATCATCACCCCTTCTTATCTCGTCTGATCATATCAACCGCCTCTGCCCTTTACAGGAACTCTTCCATGAAGACCATGTTGCAGACTGTCCTTCTGGCCACTGTCGCCATGGCCTTCCCCCTGACTGCCGATGCCGCGCCGGCCAAGAAGCAGGCGGCCGTCAAGTCCAAGCCGGTGAGCCATCATGAGTCCCCGCCTGCGGTCGTGACTATCCCGGCTGCCGCTCCAGCCCCGGTGACAAAGCCACCCCGCCTGCTGGAGCGGCAGGTGACGTTGGCGGAACTGGGCTTCACCGAGGGGCTGAGCTTCAATGGTTTTTCCGGTCAGCGCGACCTGTTTTTCCCCGTGCCGGCCGGTGTGCCGGTCAGTGGCTTGCGGCTGAACGGGGTGCTGGACAGCGCCGTGCCCAGCCCGATCCGTGCCTCAGCCCAGATTGCCATCGACGGGCGCCCGCGCTGGAGCGGGGTGCTGGGCACCGCTACCGTGCCGCTGGCCCTAGAGGTGGCGCGTGGTGATCAGGCACAGGATTATGTGCGTGTCGGGTTTAATTACGGTGCAGCCTGGACAGATGACCGCTGCGCCGATCAGCGCCTGCCCGGCGGTTATGTCACCCTGGCACCGGAAACGGCCCTGCAATACAGCTACGACCCGACCGCCGTCAGCAGCCTGCGCGCCGCCATGGCGGTATTGCCCCGTCACGTCCGCATCGCCTTGTCTGCCTCGCCGCTCAGCCGGGAGCATTATGAGGCGGCCCTGGTGCTGGCGGCGGAATTGGGGCGTCGGGGACACAAGGTCAGCTTCCTGCGTCTGCCCACCGACCTGCCGGAGGAGCCGGAGCAGGCGTTGGCAGAATTCGTCATCGCGCCTGCTGCCGAGCTGGCAGCCCTGAAGGGAGAGGGGGCCGGCACCGCCCGTCTGCTGCGTAATGGTCGTTTCCCGCTGGTGGCGCTGACCGATGGGGCCAATGCGCAGACCGCCCTTTATCTGACCTCCGATTGGCGGGTGCTGGCAGGCGGGGCGGCCGTGATGCCACGCGCCAGCCAGCCTGTGTTGAAGACCGATCCCGACGCCATTGCCTTTGCCCGGTTGGGATTGGGCCAGGGTGTGAAGGAGGTGGTGGATCGCGGCGAATGGCAGTTGCGGCTGGATTACGCCATGGTGCCCAAGGGCAAGCGGCCGGCGGCCCTGCGTATCGAGTTGGCCCCCGGCGCTGCCATGACCAGCCAGCCGCAGTTGGCCCATATTTTCGTCAATGATCTGCTGCTGCGGTCGGTGACGCTTGAAGGGGGGGATCAGGCCCGTACCCTCAACGTACCGCTGCCCGACGGGTTGCTGGGTCGCAGCAATGCCATTCGCGTGGTGTTGCAGCGTCAACCGGCGGCCGGCAATTGCAAGGATGCGCCGCTGCCCTCCCCGGCGCAACTGCTGCCGGGCAGCGCAGTGGAACTGGCGGCCGACAAGGCGAGCCCGGCTGATTTCTATGCCCTGGGTTCCGCCTTTGCCGAGGGGGTGACGGTGGTGGTGCCCCAGGCGGATCTGGCGGATCCTGCGGCTTCCCTGGCTCTGGCGGTGAAGGCGCTGGATGGCCTCTCGCCTGACAGCCAGGGGCTGCAGGTGGCCCTGGATGATGGCAAGGTGCCGGGCCGGCCCTTCCTGCTCCTGCCGGGCACCAAACTGCCGGCAAGCATGTCGCTGCCGGTGGCGATGGAGGAGGGGTTTGTGAAGGTGGTGGATCGCCAGAAGCGTCTGCTGCTGGACGTCTCCGGCACGCCCGGCTTGCTGGTGGTGCAGTTGGCGGAGGCCGGGGGCCAGCCCGGTCTGGTCCTGCAGTCAGGCGGCAGCGGCCCGATCCCATTGCCGGCGGCACTGGCACTCGACAAGGGCAATGTCGCTTTTGCCGATAATACCGGTCTGTTGATGAGCGTGGACACGGTGCGTGAACGTGCCGTGCGGGTGGAGGTGGGGGCACCGTCGGCTTGGGCCGACTGGGTGGACCGTTTCCGTATTCTGCTGGTGGCCGGGATCTGGGTGGCGCTGACCGCTGCCGTTGCCGGCATTACCGCCCGCTGGTACCGCAGCCGTTCCAAGCCCAAGGCCTGATCGAGGGGCGGCACCATGAACAGTTTCTCCCCCCCTATCGGTGAAATGTTGATCGCCAACGGCCTGTTGCGGATCGATCAATTGGAGCGCGCACTGGAATTGCAGCGGAAATGGAACGTGCGCTTCGGCGATATCGTCATTTCCCAGGGTATGGTGAAGCCCCGCGATTTCTATCGAACCCTGGCCGACCGATTTGGATTGGCCTACATGGATTTGATGGAGGCCCGACCCGACCAGTCCCTGGCCCGGGTGGAGCATATGGATGATTATTCCCGCCTATTGCTGCTGCCCTGGCGACAGCAGGGCGGCCAGGTGATTGTGGCCACGGCTGACCCGGGGCCGCAGGCTTTGTTATTCGCCCGCCGGCATTATGGGCCGGATGTCTGGATGGTCGTTACCTCCAAGTTTGACATCCTGTGGAGCTTGCAGCGCATCTTTGAACAGGAATACAGCCACAAGGCGGTGTTCGCTCTGTCTGACATGGATCCGGAAAGTTCTGCCAAACAGGTGGTGACGCCGCCGCAGGGGCTGTTTCTTTATCTCTGCCTGACCGTGCTGCTGGCCGGCTTTGCCTTCGCGCCTGTCGGTACGCTGATCGCCTTCAATCTGGTGATGGCCGTCTTCTACCTGGGCAATTTTGTGTTGAAGGCGGTGCTGGTGGCCTTTGGTGCCAATGCCCGCATTGTCGACCGCAAGGTGACCGATGCGGAGGTGAAGGCCCTGAAGGATGAAGATCTGCCGGTCTTTACGGTGCTGGTGCCGATGTACAAGGAACCGGAGGTGCTGCCCATCCTGGCGGCGGCCTTGCGGCGGCTGGATTATCCCATGGCCAAGCTTGATATCAAGCTGGTGCTGGAAGCCGGTGACCGGGAAACCATTGATGCCGCCAAGGCCCTGGGGCTGGAAGGTTCGTTCGAGATCATCCGCGTCCCCGCGTCCAAGCCGCAGACCAAACCAAAGGCCTGTAATTATGCCATCAATTTTGCGCGTGGCGATTATCTGGTGATTTTCGATGCGGAGGATCAGCCGGAACCAGATCAGTTGAAGAAGGTGGTCATCGCCTTCGAGAAGGCTGGTCCCGAAGTTGCCTGCATCCAGTGCCGCCTGAATTATTTCAATGCGGAGGAGAACTGGCTGACCCGCATGTTCACGCTCGATTACTCGCTTTGGTTTGACTACATGCTGCCGGGGCTGGAACGGCTGCGCATTCCCATTCCGCTGGGTGGAACCTCGAACCATTTCCGCATGGATGTGCTGCGCAAGCTCCATGCCTGGGATCCGTTCAATGTGACGGAGGATGCCGATCTGGGTGTGCGGCTGACGCAGAAGGGCTATCGGGTAGCCGTTTGCAATTCTACCACCTTTGAGGAGGCCAATGTTTCCATCCCCAACTGGATCCGGCAGCGGTCACGTTGGATCAAGGGCTATATGCAGACCTATCTGGTGCATATGCGCCATCCCTGGCACCTGTACCGCTCAGTGGGAGCGGGGGGCTTCTGGGGCTTCCAGTTCTTTGTCGGTGGCACCATGCTGTCGGGTATCCTGAACCCGATCTTCTGGTCTTTTTATGTGTTCTGGCTGCTGGTGGGCGGTTCCTTTCTGGATCAACTGTTTCCAACGGCCCTGCTGTATCTGTCGCTGTTCAATCTGTTGGCGGGCAATGGGCTGTTTACCTATCTCTCGATCATCGCCCCGGTGAAACGTGGCTGGATGAATCTGGCGCCCTGGGGGCTGACGGTGGCCGGCTATTGGGCCTTGATGTCGGTTGCCGCGTACAAGGCGCTGTGGCAACTGGTACGCAACCCCTTCTATTGGGAAAAGACCCAGCATGGCCTCTCGTCTGTGACCAAGCAGGAGGTGGCCAAGGCAATGGCCAGCATGAACCAGTGATGGCCATGGACGTGCAAGCGCGCCACCCCATTACCACGCCGCCCCTCTATCTCACCTGGTTCGTGGCTGGGCTGCTGTTGTGCGGCTTGTTGACGATGCGCGTACTGGATCACGGCTATATGGCCGATATCGGCATCGACCGTTGGCGCACCGCCCTGGTTGCGGCCGCTGACGCCAGCGCGTTTCGGGAACTGTTTGCCATCAGCTTCCCGCCGCTGGCTTTGTCGGCCGACCTTCTTGCGGGCCTTCTGCCGGGAACGGCGGGGGTGCCTTTGCCTGTGCTCGTCAATGTCGTTGTTGGGGCGGCTACGTTGGCCCTGTGGGGCGGGGTGCTGTATGGGGCGGGCTATGGCCGGCTTTATGCCGGCCTGATTGCTCTGGTTTTGCTGGCCCAGCCGTGCTTGCAGCAGGCGATTGCCGGGGGCGATGGTCGCCCCCTTGGCGTGATGGCTTTCAGCCTGCTGGTGCCAGCGGCCATCCGGATGCGCCATAGCGGGGATGTCAATGCCATGGCCCTGGTGGGGGTGGCGTTGGCGTTGATGCTGTTCTCCGCAGCCTCGGGGGCCTATCTGGTACTGGCATTGCTGCCCTTCCTGGTTGTGTTGGCCCCATCGGGTTTGATCTCCCGGTCGGCGGTTGGGGTATTGCTGGTGCTGTTGTTTCCCGGCTGTTTCACCCTTGCCGGCTATCTCTACGTCAATTGGATTTTCGGCGGCTCCGCATTGGCCTTCGCTGCTGGGGTGGACGCGGTGATCCGGGGTGCTGCGGCGAATATCGGGGCCCATCCCTGGCTATTGGGCTGGGGACATTCGCTTTCAGGTTCCCTGCTGGCTGGCCTCTTGATGTCCCTGCTGGGATTGCCGCTATTGCCGCTGGCTCTTGCGCGGGTGATGGACCGGCAGGCCCGCTTCACCCTGGGGATGCTGGCATTGGCGGTGCTAATGTCCATAGTGATCGGCTCCTTGACCCATTATCTGGATCACCCCTCGCGCTTGTTGGCCTATCTGTCGCCACTATGCGTGGTGTCGCTGGCGGCAGCGCGTCCGGGGCGACTGTCCCCTCCCGTGGCGTTGTTGCTGGCGCTGGTCAGTCTGGCCGGGGGCTGGGTCGTGCAAGGCTATCAGCCGGCACCGGTCGCCGTCGCCTGGCGTGAGGCGCTGGCCGGGGAAAATGTGGCAGAGCCGCAGACGTCGGATGATGCTGTTTTCGGCCGCTTGTTGCGGAATATCGATGACATTGCGCTGGATGCCGATGTCTCTGGCATGTTGGTCCCTGGGCGGGGTGGGGCTGTTGGGCTGGTGCTGACCAGTAGCGACCGGCTTAAAGCCGACATGATTTCGGGGCATCTTTCCACGGCCTATGTTGCGGTTCAGGATCCTGCCAGCCCGCGGGGGATGCGTGACCGGATCAGCCGGGCTTTCCCAACGCTGTGGCGGGACGGGCCTGTTGGCGGCATTCTGGCCGCCAGTCATGGAACATGGCGTCTGTGGCGGATGCCGGATCAATCACAAGCCGACGGAAACGGTGAGAGTATGCGGGGGCCGGTGCCATGATTTTGATCATCGACGATGTGCCCGAAGTGCGGATGTTGCTGGGGCATATGCTGCGGGCGGGAAACCTGTCGGTGCTGGAGGCGGCCTCTGCGGAGGAGGCGTATCGCATCCTGGACGTGGAACGCCGCAGCGGTCCTCCCCCGGTTGTCAGCGCCATCCTGATGGATGTGGAACTGCCGGGCCAGGATGGGATCGAGGCGGTTTGCCTGATCAAATCCAATCCCCGTCTGGCGGAAATCCCCATCATTGTCGTTTCCGGGCGTGAGGATGAGGCCAGTCTGGTCAATGCCTTCATGGCGGGCGCCATTGATTATGTCACCAAGCCTGTGACTCAGGTGCAGCTATTGACCCGGGTGCGCGGTGCGCTACGGCTGGCCCTGGAGTCAGAACGCCGGCGGGAGCGGGAGGCGGCACTGGCAGAGGCCAATGCCGCGCTGCGTTGTGGAAAGCCAAGCCTGACCGGGATCGACCCCGGTACGGGCCTGCCCGACCTTTCTGCCTTGCCAGCCTTGCTGTCCGGACGGCTCGCCCCCGACCTCTGGCTGTTCAGTGGGGAGATCGATGGCTGGACCAACCTGTCTGTAGCGGCGGGGGAGCTTGGGGCCGCCCTGGTCAAGCGTCAGGTGCTTGCCATTATGGCTGCGTTGCCGGGGCGGGTGGGGGATCAGATGCTGGTGTTGCCGGATGGTGCCTTCGCGCTGTTGGCCCGCCGCCCGACCAGCAAGGAAGCTTTGCTGGTCGCCGACACTTTGTGTCGTTCCGTATATGACGCGACGATTCCGCACCCGCGCTCATCCGGTTGGCCCTGTATCACGCTCAGCATCGGCTGCGCCCAGGGTGACGGGTTGGAAGCGCGCGCCCAGGCAGCGCGGGAACGGGCGAAGCTGGATGGCGGGAACTGCGCCGTGGCAGCGGATGTTCCGCTTGGCAGAAATGTTTAAGAAGATGCTGGTGACCGGTGTGATGAAGCGTCTTGTCCTTCTATCCATGCTGCTGTTGAGCGTCATGTTGTTCCCACAACTGGCGCAGGCAGGTGCTTGGCCCCAGGCGGAAGGGACAGGGCAGTTCATCACCACGCTGGCCACCTCCACCTCCGATACCGGGTTCGACGGTCGTGACAATGGCCGCAGTCTTGAGTTCACAAAATGGGAGCTATCTTCGTTGGCCAGTTGGGGGGTGACGCAGGATACCAGCCTGTTTGTCAAACCCACCTTGCAGCGTCTCTCGGCTGATCGTACCGGTGGCGGGAGCGATCGTACATTCGGCGTAACCGATACAGAAATAGGTGGTACTTTTGCTGTCTGGCGTGGCCAGGGCAGTGTTATTTCCCTGCAGCCGATGGCGCGTTTGCCATTTTTCTACAATCCCGACAGAAACCCAGCCCTTGGGTCTGGTCATCTTGATCTGGAAATGCGTGCCATGTATGGCACAAACCTGTCGGTGGCCGGGCTGCCCGCGTTTTTCGACGGTCAAGTGGCATGGCGGGAGCGCACCGGGCCGCCGGCCAACGAAGCCAGCCTGGATCTGACCCTGGGCGTGCGGGTTGAACCCGATTTGCAGATTTTGCTGCAATCCTTCAACACCGTGAGTGTCGGGGATTCCGGGCCCGGCTATGGTGAGTTCCGTCGCCACAAGGTTCAGGTATCCGCTGTTTATCAACTGACTGACGATCTGTCCTTGCAGCTTGGCGTCAATCAGGCCATTGCCGGGCATAATGATGGGAATGAAACAGGCGTCATGGCTGCGCTTTGGATGAAATTTTGAGGCAGATGTAAAAAAATACGCCTCCCTTTATGATTGAAAAAGTACGATGAAATTGTCAATTGCCAGATTGGAATTTCATTTATAGCCCATTAAGTAATCGGAATAGTTTTTTTGGTATTTATTTTTTACTTAAAAATAAATACCACCTAACTTATATGGTGTTTTTTTTCATTTTTTAACTTTAACCCATTCACGCTGCGATATATCTGATAAAATCTGTCGATTCTATTATTATATCTCTAAATTAGTGCTATATATGGCCAATGTTCTATCAAAAATGAAATGCTCTTATATGTCATGAATATCCTGCTCATCATGCTGTTCATCATGACGATGCTGAACGCTACCATATCGGCAGCGATCTGGGCGGCCTATCGGCATTTGGCCGGGGTGCCCCTGATCGCCGGGGGATTCATCGCGGGTGCAATGGCAGCAATCGCCGGGATTTTTTACAATCCGGCTCCTGGTTTCCTGACAGGCATGACCGGTTACGCCCCGGCCCTGCTGATATCCGCATCGGTCCCCCTCTGTATCAATGGCGTCATGATCTTTCTTGGTTTTTCACCAAGGCGCTGGTTATTGCCATTCAGTGTTATTTTCACGGCGATCTACTGGCCGTTGATGCTGTTGATCAATCCGGCAGATGGCGCCTTGCGGTCCATCTGCGGCGCAACGGTACAAGCTGTCTGCTTTGGATCGTTGGTGCCGGCCCTCTGGCAACGGCGGGGGGATTGTTGTTGGCTGCGCTATACGTTATTGCCGGCGATCCTAATTCATTTTGCCATCCAGGGCGGTTGGTCAACTTATCGTATCATTCTGCGGCTTGGTGGCGTGATCGACCCGCGCATGTTTTTCCCCTGGACGGTGATCGAATCCGCCATTGCCCATCATCTCTGGTTTATCTGTTTCCTGACAATGCTGGGAGCGCGGTTGCAATACAGCTTGCGGCAGCGTAATGGCGAACTGGCCCATGAGGTGGAGCATCGCCGCCACTTGGAACAACAATTGGCGGCCACCCTGGCGGCAGAGCGGCAACTGCACAGCGAACATCGCCAGTTGCTGCATATTGTGGCCCATGAAATCCGTACCCCCCTGGCTGGCATCGACCGTGCGACTGAGATGCTGCAGCTCACCTGCCAGGATCTTTCCCCGACCGGTCGCCGCCGCCTGGCCGACATCCGTGACGGGGTCCGGCGCGTGGGCGGTTTGGTCGAACGGGTGATGGATGAAGAACGGACGGGCCATGTCCGGTCACGGCCGGAGATGCTGGACGTCATGTCTTTGTTGAAGGCCGTGCTTGACGGGCTGGCCCATGTGGGGGCCGCCTCCAGGGTTCAGTTATCCGACGCCATGTCCAGTTTCCCATTGATGGCCGATCCCGCACTGCTCAGCGCCGTGCTGCGCAATCTGCTGGAGAATGCGCTGAAATACTCCCCTGTTGACAGCCCTGTCATGGTTACGCTTGCCCGTGACGGGAACGGTCTTCTGCTGACAATCGCTGATCGCGGTATCGGGATTCCGCCGTTGGAGCGGGCATCCATCGGCCGGCGTTTCTACCGCGCTTCCAACACCGACCAGCATGTTGGCATCGGGTTGGGGCTCTTTATTGTAAGCCGTTTTCTGAAGGAAATGGGCGGCGAGATGCGCCATGAGCCCGGTCGGGACAATTGCGGCACCCTGGTCACCCTGCGTTTGCCACCGCACCCGCCGGTGCGGGTGGCGTCCCAACTGGAAGGGGAGCGAACTCATGCCTGAGATCCTGGTGGTCGAAGACGCTGATGGTCTTCGCGACGATCTGACCGATTATCTGTGCCTGAAGCAATATGGCGTCAGCGGTGCCGCCAACGGAACGCAGGCCCGCGCCCTGCTGGCGCAGCGGGCCTTTGATCTGGTTATCCTGGATGTCGGCTTGCCAGATTGCCATGGCTTTGATCTGGCACGGGAAATCCGCGACCGGTACGGGCTTTCCTGCGGCATCATCATGCTGACCGGGATGGCGGATGTGGAAGATAAGGTGGGGGGGCTGGCCAGCGGCGCAGATATCTATCTGGTGAAACATGCCTGCCTGCGGGAGGTGGAGGCCAATGTGCGCAGCCTGATCCGCCGCATGACGGACAATCAATCCCGCCGGCCGGTCACCCCCCACAGTCCTGCTACGGATTGGCGGCTGGAGGACAATAACTGGTGTCTGACCAGCCCTTGCGGGACGCGCGTGCAACTGACCGCTACGGAATTTGCCTGCATTGCCAAGCTGATGACGGCGCGTGGCAATGCCATTCCGCGTCAGGATCTGATCGCGGCATTGGACCGGCCTTCCATGCGCTACAATGAACGCAATCTCGATGGGCTGATCAGCCGCCTGCGCCGCAAGGTGGCTGGGTTCTGCGGGATGGAGCTGCCGGTCAGCGTCGTTTATGGCGTTGGCTATGTGTTCCGGCCTGCCTCAGCTTGAGGAGGATAGCTTTACCCGTGGGCATCATGTCGGCGGCAATCATGCCTTTGCCCGGGGCGATATGATTCCGTTGGCACGGAACCATGCCACCTCGTCACGGAGCGTTTCCGCCACCGGTCGGAAGTTCAGGCCCAGTTCGTTCTGGCTTTTAACCGGGTTATAGCGCGAGCGGTCATTCTCCCTTGCCACCGTTCGGGCCATGGCCCAGCTCAGCAGCACAGGACGTCCTGTCAACCGGGCATAGGCCTCGTATCCAGCGGCAAACACATGCATCAGCCAGAGCGGCAGGCGCCGCTTGGGGGGGATTGCGCCAGTCGCCTGCCCGATCAGCGGCAACAGATCGGCCATGGTCATGTGTCGCCCCGCCGCCAGATAGCGTTCACCACGCCGTCCCCTTTCCTGAGCGAGGATCATGGCTTGCGCGACGTCACGGGCATCGACCACGGAGAAGGAGCCCGGCGGCACACCGGGCAGTTGTCCGAGTGCTACGTCGATGACGGTCTGACCGGCCGAAGTCGGGCCGATATCGCCCGGCCCATGCATCCAGCCTGGCAGCACCAGGGCTGCCCAGAAGTCCGGATGTGTGTCGAGAAAGCCAAGCACGACACGATCGGAGAGAATTTTGCTGCGGTAATAATCATCGGCGTCGCGTTCGTCCCGCAACATGGTTTCGTCGATCAAAGCCCCGCGCGTGCCGTGCAGCACGGCCACCGAACTGGTATGGATGAAGCGCCTGACTCCGGCGCCATAGGCATGATCCAGCAGAAGGCGCGTCCCCTCGACATTGGCGGCATGAAGGGTTTGCCAATGCCGTCCGCCTTTGTAGGAATCGCGGAAGAAGGCGGCCGTATGGAACAAAACGTCCACACCCTTGAGCGCCGGCGCAAAACCCGCAACATCCAGCATGTCACCGCGCACGATCTCCACGCCCAGCCCTGCGAATTGCCGGCGCGCCTTTTCCAGGGATCGTACCAGCGCGCGTACCTGCCAGCCGGCGACGATCAGTTCACGCACAAGATTGTTGCCAAGAAGCCCGGTGGCCCCTGTCACGAAAGCGAGGGGGGCTTTTTGCACCTTGTCCGGATCGTTTGCCATGAAACCGCTCCACAGTTGAGGGAGCAGTTTCTATAAGACTAGACCATGGTCCATGGTCAAGGGTGATTGTGATGTTGATCGGGGAGTTCGCGCAGCGTACCGGCCTCAGCCAGGACACGGTTCGCTTCTATGTCCGCAAGGGGATTTTGATGCCGCAAACGGGCGCCCGGGGTGGCCGCAATCCCTATCAGATATTCAGTGAGCGGGATGTTGCCACAGCCATGATGATCCGGTTCGCGCAATCGCTTGGCATATCGCTCAAGGAAATCGCCGGAATTGCGGGCGAACTCCTCAGCGATGGATTATCGGCGGAGCGTGAGATCGAGATAATCGACACGCAGGTTCTGCGGCTTGAGCAGAAGGCGGCAGATTTGGCCAGATTACTCGGCTATCTACGGGCCAAGCGGGACTGGATGGCAGGTGGCAAGTCCGGTGACGAGCCCCGGTTCACGGGCGAGGGCTTATGTCTAGCAGCGCTGCTACCGCCTTTATCTGCCGGATGACCGGTGGCCGGTATCCCCGCATGATGTATATCCGGGCCAAAGGGTGCGTCCGGATGGCGGTGTCAGGCATTTGGGGGCGGCATTGATCAGGACTGTAGGTTCTGATCAATGCCGATTGGTCTTACTTGACCACCCGCTTAACCTTTGCGGTTTCAATGAACTGTTCGCGGGGCAAGCGCCCATTCAGCACCGCATGGGCGACGAGACCGATCACCAATCCCCAGAATGCACCGCCGATCCCGAGCATGTTGATGTTCGCTGCCGACGCCAGGAAGGTGATGAGGGCGGCTTCCCGTGATGCTGGCGCCGCCATGGCGCCGGCGAGGCTTCCACCGATGGTGCCAAGCAGTGCCAGGCCCGCCAGCGTGGTAATGAATGTTGCCGGAAAGGCCATGAAGACGGCGGCCAGGGTCACACCGAACACGCCAATCAGTGCATAGAAGCAGCCTGCCGCGAGACCGGCGATCCAGCGTTTTGATGGATCTTCGTGCGCTTCACGCCCCGTCGCGATAGCGGCCGTGATGGCCGCAATATTGAACGCATGTGACCCGAACGGGGCCATGATCAGGGAGCCAAGGCCCGTTGCTGTCACGATGGGGTTGGCGCTGGTCTTGAACCCATCATTCCGAAGCACCAGCATACCGGGCATATACTGGCCGGTCAGCGTGATCAGGAACAAGGGCAGCGCGACACTGAGCGCTGCGTTCAACGTGTATTCCGGCATGGTCAGAATCGGGGTGGCGAGTTTCAGTTCCAGGCCGGAGAGATCGACGCGCGCCTGCAGAAGCAGGAAGGCAAGCCCAATCACCAAGATGCCGACAACGGCATAGCGGGGGGAAATACGCTTCAGCACCAGATAGGCTATGATGAGCAGGCAGACCAGAAGGGGGTCGCCGCTGGCGCCACCAAACGCCCCAATGCCGAATTGCAGCAATATGCCCGCGAGCAATCCTGAGGCAATGCCGGGCGGGATCAGCCGGATGACTTTCTCGAAATATCCCGAAAGACCAAGCAGCACAAAGGCGGCGGCAGAGATGATATAGGCGCCGATCGCTTCGGCATAGGGTGTGGTGGCCAGGGCCGTGACAAGGAAGGCTGCCGCCGGCGTTGACCAAGCCGTTATAATCGGCTCCCGATAACGCCAGCTCAGGAACAGCCCGGTCAAACCGACGCCGACCGACACCGACCATACCCAGGACGTCGTTTGTTCCGCACTGAGCCCGGCCACGCGCGCCGCCTGGAAAACGAGGATGAATGTACCGCCATAATTGACGATGACGGAAATCAACCCAGCAATGATCGGGTGGGCAAGATCATTCACCCGCAGCGGGGATGGTGATGGTTTGGACAGCATGGTTGTGAAACCTTCTGAAAGGGAAAGGCGCAAGGCCGCAGACATGGCTTGACAACTAGCCGAACAATGGACTGTTTTTCCCTGCCAATTTCCCGAAATGGATCAGACCATTTGTTCAAGCACTCGCAGCTCGAATCCGTAAAGGCATGGCTTGCCCACCCTGCCCATGCCGCCATGCCACGGCACGCGCGCATACAGCGTGCCATTCGGCAATTGATCCTCGATGGGGCGCTCGGCCCCGGAAAGCCGTTACCGGCTTCACGCACCCTTGCTGTTTCCCTGGCTGTTTCGCGCGATACGGTCGAGGCTGCCTATGCACAGCTTCATGCCGAGGGCTTTATCGAGCGGCGTGTCGGCAGCGGCAGCTTCGTTGCAGAGATGACCGAGTTCTCCACCGCGCATCGACGGTCCCGGGAAAATGCGGCCAGGCGTAATCAGGCGCCAAACCTGAGCAGGCGGGGCAACGCGATGTTCCATAGCGGCGGTGTGCGCGAGATGCTGATCCCCCGGCCCTTCGCCCATGGCGTTCCGGAAACGCGCAACTTTCCGCTGCCGCTCTGGGAACGGCTGGAACGACAGGTATTGAAGGAGATTGGCACACAGGCGCTGCAACATGGCGATCCGCAGGGGGCGGAACCGCTTCGCCGGGCCATTGCTGATTATGTGAATCTGGAGCGGGGAGCCCGCGCCACCGCTGACCGCGTGCTTGTATTGACCAGTTCACAACAGGCGATGCTGCTCTGTGCGACCGTTCTGCTTGATGCAGGGGAACGCATATTCATCGAAGACCCGGCCTATTACGGTGCACGTAGGGCATTCGATGCTGCCGGCCTTGAATCCGTACCTGTCGTCGTGGATCGTCAAGGTGTCCGGATCGAACCGATCCTGGACGATCCATGCCGCGCCCGGGCAATCTTTCTCACGCCCTCCCACCAGTTCCCCACTGGTGCAACCCTGGCGCTGGATCGCCGTTTGGCACTGATTGAATGGGCTGCCCGCAATCAGGCATGGATCATTGAAGATGACTATGACAGTGAGTTTCACTATGCGGGCAAGCCCACCGCTTGTGTGCAGGGTCTCGATCCGCATGACCGGACCATCTACATAGGCACCTTTACCAAGTCCCTCTTTCCCGGGTTACGGATCGGCTATGTCGTGCTGCCGCCTCACCTGGTAAAGCCGATGACGGTCGCCCGCACGCTGCTGGATGGCCACACAGCCTCCATTGCGCAGTTGACCTTGGCTAAATTCATGGAAGGCGGGCATTTCGGTGCGCATATCCGCATGATGCGCGCCATCTATGCCGAACGGCTTGAGGTGCTGGCCAAGCTTGTTCGCAAATACCTGTGCGCCTTTGTCGAACCATGTGTTCCCATCGGTGGTCTGCAGATGCCCTGTCTGCTCACCGGTGGGATCACAGAGGCGGCGGCACTGGACGCGGCCCGCCGTGTTGGGGTTGAGCTGTTGGGGCTATCGGGTCTGCACGCCGCCGGCGACGGCAAGCCGGGTTTCCTGATGGGTTTTGCCGCTTACACGCCGGTGGAGATTGAGAGTGCCGTCCGCAAACTGGCGAATGCATTCCAGCAGATGCTGAAAGTGGCCCCGTGAACGGGCAGGGCCGGCAAAGGGAAATATGCCGGCCCTGGTGAGAAGGTGGGGAAATGAAGGCTCAGCGGGCCGGGGTGGCCGGGGGGATGCCGGTGGGTTGTGGTGCCTGTTCCGCCAGGCCGCCGCCCAGTGCCTTGTAAAGGGCGACGGCATTGGTGATTTCCTCTCCCCGCAGGCTCACCAATGTCTGTTCGGCTGATTGAAGCTGGCGTTGGGCGTCCAGCAGTTCCATCCTGCCTTCCAGCCCGGCCCGATAGCGCGTTTCAGCCAGGGTGACGGCCCGCTTGGCTTGCGACACGGCGCGCTGCTGAGCATCGATCTGGGCTCCCAGCGTGGCGCTTCCTGCCAAGCCGTCGGATACTTCACGAAAGGCGGTCTGGATCGCTTTTTCATACTGAGCCACCGCCTCGTTTCGCCGGACCTTGGCGATATCCAGTTCGGCATCCAGCCTGCCGCCGTTGAAAATGGGCAGAACAAGACGGGGGGAGAAGCTCCACGTATTGCTGTCCATGCTGAACAAGGAACCGAGCGCGTGTGATGAAAAGCCGAAGGCGGCCGTCAGCGACAGCCGGGGAAAGAAGGCGGCGCGGGCGGCGGCGACGTCGGCATTGCTTGCCTCCAGCGTGCGTTCCGCCTGTCGGATATCGGGGCGGTTAAGCAGCAGGTCGGAGGGAAGGCCGGCGGGTAGTTGCGTCGTCACCGGTCCCTGGTCAAGCGCCATTGCCGGCGGCAGGTCGGCCGGGATGTCTGTTCCGACCACCAGACGCAAGGCATTGCCAGCCCGCATCACCGCCCTTTCGCGTGCGCGCAGGTCTGATTCAGCCAATGAAACCTGTGCCTGGGCCCGGATCGTATCAACATCATTGTCGGTGCCGCTGCGCTGACGCAGGCGAGCCAGTTCCAGGGACTGGCGCCAATCCTCCAGCGTGCGTTCGGCCAGGGCCAATTGTTCGATGGCCTGTCTTTCGGCGAAATAGGTCTCGGCCACCGCACCGATCAGGGTGATGCGGGCCGCCTGATAGCCTTCTTCACTGGCCAGATAGCGGGCCAAGGCTGCGTCCGAGAGGGCGCGAACGCGGCCGAACAGGTCAACCTCGAAGGCATTCAGCCCCAGGCTGAGGTTGTTCTGCATTATCAGTTCGGTCTTGCGGTTGCGCTGCATCCGCGACCGCTCGGCGTTGGGTGAAATCTGCGCATCGATGTCAGGCTGCCTGCTGGCGTTCTGAAGATCGCTTTGCGACCGTGCCGTCTCCACATTCAGCAAGGCCAGCCGCAGGTCGCGATTATTATCCAGCGCCAGATCGATGATCTGCAGCAGCCGTGGATCCCGGAACATCTGATCCCGTTCCAGCCGGTTTGCTGGGGCATCCCCACCCGTGGCCAGCGCGGGGGCAAAAGCGGCAGGAATGGGTGGTTTCGGCTTTTCGACGGCAGGGACGGTCGCGCAGGCGGATACGGTCAGCATCAGCGTGAACAGGATGAGCGGGCGCATTGGTTCGGTCCTTGAACCAGGGAACAGGGGCGCCCCCGCTCCGGTGACACGGGCATAGGGTCAAAGCCGGAGCGGGGGCGGTCAGGGGTCAGAGCAGGCGACGAAGCCGCGGCACCAACCAATCCTCGGCATCACGCACATAGTCGAACAGTACGGGGACGAAGATCAGGCTGAGCGCCGTAGAGGAGATCAACCCCCCGATCACGGCGATCGCCATGGGTTCGCGGAACGCAGTATCCAGGCCGACCCCCAAGGCAATGGGAAGCATACCGGCCAGCATGGCGAGGGAGGTCATGATGATGGGCCGGGCACGGACAGTGCAGGATTCAATGATCGCTTCCCGCCGCTCAGTACCACCACGGATACGTTCCACCATGTAATCGACCAGCAGGATCGAGTTTTTGTCGGCAATGCCCATGAGCATCAGGATCCCGATGGCGGACGACATATCGAGGTCTGTCCCGGTCAGCAACAGGGCCAGGAAAGCGCCGCCGATCGACAGCGGCAGGGCGGCCATACGCGTCAATGGCTGGATCCAGTCCTTGTAAAGCAGAACCTGGATTGCGTAAACCAGCATCAGTCCTGCCCCGATCGCCCCCAGGAAACGGGTGAACAGGTCGTTCATCTCCTCCACATCACCTGTATTGCTGATATCGATGCTGCGGGGCCGGTTCTTGATTGCCGGCAGATCGTTGATCAGCTTCAGCGCGTCGCCCAATGAAAGGCCGTCCAGATTGGCTTCCACGGTGACTTTCCGGCGGCGGTCGTAACGCTCAATGGTAGCCGGGCCGGCACCAAACCGGATATCGGCCAGCGCGGAGAGCGGTACGGAGCCGCCGGCTGCTGTCGGAATGCGCAACTCCTTGATGGTGTCCAGCGTCGTCACCGGGGCGGCAGCCAGCCGAACGCGGATGAGGAGCTGTCGGCCATCATGGTTGAACTTGGCAAGATTGGCGTCGATGTCGCCGATGGTGGCAATGTTCACGGCGTCGCTCAATGCCTGTATGGTCACGCCCAGCTTGGCGGCTTTGACGAAGTCGGGAATGATGACGATTTCCGGCTGCGTCACCGGTGTTGTGCTGCCGACTGAATTGATGCCGGTAATGTTCCGCATCCCGCGTTCGATGGCATTGGCCGTCTTGTAGAGGGCCATCGTATCCTCACTCGTCAACACGATGCTGATATCTTTACCACCGGATGAGTTTGAGAATCTGGCGCGCACATCGGGTATGGCCGCCAGGGCTGGCAGAACGCTGCTTTCGAATTCGCGCTGGCTGACATCGCGCGATTTGGGCGGAACGAGTTTGATCTGCAGGTTGGCGACATTCATGCCCTGGTCACCACCGGCATTGGTCAGCACATACATCACCTCCGGGCGTTCCCGCAGGATGGAGACCATGCGTTGTGCGGTTTCGTCGGTTTGCGCCAGGGTGGAGCCGCGCGGAAGCTCGATCGTCAATGTCGATTGGGCATAATCTTCATAGGGGAGATAGCCAATCGACAATAACGGCGTCATCCCGAACGACAGCGCAACGCTGAGGGCGGCGATGCACAGCGTCACGCCGCGATGGTCAAGCGTCCACTCGACTAGGCGCCGGTAACGCTGGGTCCAAGGCCCTTCCTCAATGGTTTGATGGGAGGGCGCGCGCAGCAGATAGGCGGCCACCATCGGTGTCAGCAGGCGCGCCACCACCAGTGAGAAGAAGGCGGCGACAGCGACCGTTACACCGAACTGCACGAAGAACTGACCGGACATGCCCCCCATGAAGCTGACGGGCATGAAGACGGCGCAGATCACAGCCGTGGTTGCGACCACGGCCAGGCCGATCTCGTCGGCAGCAATCATGGCGGCATCATAGGGCTTCTTTGCTGCCGCCATGTGGCGATGGATATTCTCGATTTCCACGATCGCGTCGTCGACGAGCACGCCGGTCACCAGCGAGATCGCCATCAGACTGACCATGTTCAGCGAATAGCCCAGGAAATAGATGGTCAGGAAAGTCGGGATGATTGACAGCGGTATGGTGATTGCAGCCAGCGCCGTCGCCCGTCCATCGCGCAGGAAAAGGAAAACGGTCAATATCGTCAACACGGCACCTTCAGCGAAGGTGTACAGGGTTGAATCGAAACTTGTCTGGGTGAAATCGACGAGGGAGAAGATCTCCGTGAAAGTGATGCCGGGTTCGGCGGCGGCGATGTCGGCCAGTGCCCGCCGAACGACGGCACCGACGGTCAGCTCGCTCGCCCCCTTGGCCCGGAAAACCGAGAAGGTGACGACCGGCTTGCCATCAAGCGTCGTAATCGAACGTGGCTCTGCGCCCCCATCGGTTATCGTCGCAATCTCACCCAGGCGGACACCGCGTCCCCCGCTCAGGCTGATCCAGGTTTCGCGGAGGGCCGCGATGGATTGTACCCCGCCCAAGGTGCGGAGGTTGAACTCCGTCCCTTCCTGGACCAGACGCCCGCCGGGCAGGTCGATATTGGTCAGGGCCAGTTGACGGCTCAGTTCGGCGGCGGAAATCCCGAAGGCGGCCAGCCGGGCCGGATCCAGGGTCAGGGTGATCTCATGCGTTATGCCGCCATGGCGCTGCACCTTCGCCACGCCAGGCAATGCCAGCAGCCGGCGATTGATCGTATCATCAATGAACCAGCTCAACTGCTCCGGCCGCATGGCTGCGGCACTGACGCTGAAGGAAAGCAGGGCCCCGCCATCCGCCTCTTCCCGCCGCACCTGCGGATCCTGGATCGATCGCGGCAACTGATCGCGGACGCTTGCGACGGCATCCCGGACATCATTGGTAGCCCGGTCAAAGTCCGTGCCAAGATGGAATTCGATGGTGGTAAGGGAGGAGCCTTCGGAGATGGTGGAGGTGATGTGCTTGACCCCGCTCAGGCCAGCCAATGCCCCTTCCACCCGCCGGGTGATCTGGATTTCAATCTCGCGGGGCGATGCACCGGGCTGGCTGATGGTGACGCTGACCGTCGGCACGACGACATTGGGCATGTTCGTGACAGGGAGCCGCGAGAAGGCAATCAACCCGGTGACCGTCAGCACAAGGAACAGCACGATAGGGGGGATAGGATTGCGGATGGCCCAACTGGATATCGGCATCGACATGGGTTAACGGGCCTCTGTCATTTTCACGAAATCACCGGCATGGATCAGCGATCCTGCCCGGGCAACGACCCGCAGGTCGGGGGTGATGCCGGCAACCAGAGCCAGGCCGTCCTGTTGCAGCAATATTGTGATCGCCTGGCGGGCGACATGGCCTGCGGCATCCACGATCCAGACAAAAGCGCCATCGGTGTCCCTTTGGACAGCCGCGGACGGAATGGCCGGGGCGGTGACGGTATCCAGGTCGATGCTGCCATGCACAAAGCCGCCGACCATCACCCCGTGATATCCGGGGATGGCGACGCGGATGGCAGCAGACCTGTCAGATGCGTCGATGCGCGGGGAGACAAGGCGCACAGTGCCGGACAGGATGGAAGCCACGCCCGTTATCGACAGCCGCACAGTGCTGGACGGTGTCACCCGGCTGGCATCGCCCTCCGGAACACGCAATTCCGCTTCGATCTCGCTGTTCCTGGCGATACGGAACATGGGTTCGCCTGCGGTCGACAGGCTGCCGATCATGGCCCGGCGTTCGAAAATGACACCGCTTTCGGGGGCCTTCACCACGGCACGCCGCACCGCCAGCCGCGCCTCTTCCAGTCTGGCCTTCATCGCGGCCAGGGCGCTGTGCTTCTCCATGACAAGGCTTTCGCTGACAGCGCCTGTGCCTTTGATGGAGGATATGCGTGCTGCCTCGTCACGAATTTTGGCGTATTCTGCCTCCATCTGGGTGACCTGCAACTGCAACCCTTCAGTATCAAGGACGGCGAGCGTGTCACCTTTGCGAACTTTATCGCCTACCTCTGCCGACACATTCAGGATGCGGACATTCGCAACCTCTGCCATCACGGCCACCTCTTCGCGCGGCACCAGCGTTCCCGTGGCACCGACACGCGCGGTAATCGTCTGTGTTTGTGGATTAATGACGGTGACAGTCAGTGTCTCCCGCGCCACCGTTCCGGCCATGGGTCTGGCTTGGCCTTCAAGGAACTGAAACCCTGTAAAGGCCGCCCCGCCCAACACAAGGGCGGTTATTGCCAATTTCCGGTACATCTTCTCTGTTTGCCCCCAGTTGATGGGATGACGGGCCGACTTACGCCCGCCATCCTATTGGAGTAGCAGGGTTGTGTTTCAGTCGAGGCCGTGTGGAGATATGATGGAGCCGGCAAAGAAAGATGGATGAGAATGGCAGATACGCGTGAGGATGCGCTGACAATGGTACGCCGGTCGCCGGGTGAGGCGCTTATTCTGGTGACGGAGGACGAACAGGAGATTGCGGACATTCTGACTGCCTATCTGGAACGGGCGGGAATGCGGGCGGTACGGGCGGGGGATGGCCGGCGTGCCCTGGATCTGCATCTTTCCCTGCGTCCCGACTTGGTGCTGCTGGATGTACAATTGCCCAGGCTGGATGGCTGGCAGGTGCTGGCAGAGATTCGTCATCGCGGTGATACCCCGGTCATTATGCTGACGGCGCTGGACCAGGATATCGACAAGCTGATGGGCTTGCGGATTGGGGCTGACGACTATGTTGTAAAGCCGTTCAACGCGGCGGAGGTCGTTGCGCGGGTTCAGGCCGTTTTGCGCCGAACCGCGGGAGAGGGTGGAAGTACGTCGCAGCGTCTGCTGCGTTTTGGCGCTTTGCGGATTGATCTGGACGGGCACCAGGCGCTGGTAGAGAGTGAGGATGGCAGTGGCCGGGCGCTTGATCTCACATTGACGGAGTATCGTCTTTTGGTCCATCTGGCCCGAATGCCAAAGCGGGTCTTCACGCGGATGGAACTGCTGGGGGCCTGCCTGCCAGAGGGCGAAGCACTGGAACGAACGGTCGACAGCCATTTGAGCAAACTGCGCAAGAAGTTGGAGGCGTTGGGGGTCACCGGTATTCCCGCCAATGTCCGTGGCGTCGGCTACCGGTTGGGGGGGGCATGAAGCCGACAGTTCTGTCACGTAAGGGGTCAGGTTTGCGCCGCCAGATTGTGCTTTACATGGTGGCAGTGGCGTCCAGCATTGTCCTGCTGGTGTTCAGCGGCTCTTACGCATTCTACACTTTTTTCTACACGTACTTCCCGGCCAGCATCTCTGAAGACGCGTTGCCCAACCCGTTGGAATTTGCCTGGATGGCCATAACCCTGCTTGCGGCGCTGGTACTTGCGACCGGTGTTGCCGTCAAGCTGGCCCAACGCATTCTGGCTCCCCTGAACTCCGTTGCCGATAATCTGCGGCGTGTGGCGGAAGGTGATCTTACGGCCCGCGCCGTGGTCGAGGGCCAGGCGATGGGTGAAGCGACCCGTCTTGTCATGGATTTCAACAATTTGGCGGAGCGGTTGGAAGGTGTTGCCAGGGATCGGGCTTTTTGGAATGCCGCCATCGCGCATGAACTGCGTACCCCCGTGACAGTTCTGCGGGGGCGTCTGCAAGGGCTGACGGAAGGCATTTTCCAGCCGACGCCCGCCTTGCTGGGGGGGCTGTTGAGTCAGGTGGAAGGTCTGGCCCGTCTGGTGGAGGATCTGCGCGTATTGGGCCTGGGCGAGAGTGGACGCCTGGATATTCAGTTGGAGCAATGTGATCTTGCCGCCGGGATCGATGCGGCCGTGGGCGCCTTTGAACCCAATCTTCGGACGGCGGGTTTCTCCCCTGTTTTGGACTTTGACCACAATGAAGTGGTTTGCGATCCGGTTCGCATCCGCCAAGCACTGTTGGCGCTGCTGGACAATGCCATCCAACATGCCCAGCCCGGCCCCTTGCTGATCCGGTCTTTCACGCGTGCCGGGGTGGCGCATCTCCAGGTCGAGGATGCGGGGCCGGGCATTCCGGAGGCTTTCAGGGAAAGTATATTTGACGCCTTCCATCGTGGCCAGAAGGCACGGTCTGGTCACGGCAGCGGCTTGGGTCTGGCTGTGGTTCGCGCCATAGCCCGGGCCCATGGCGGGGAAGTGAGATGTCTGGCATCAGGTAGTGGCGGAACTGTTTTCGATTTGAGCTGGCCAGGGTGAGTTTCCCTGAGCTGTAAGGTGCTTGGTTCTTGCGGCCCAATCAAAAATGTTGATGCAAAATGATTTTGTGAAAAAACTACTTTTAGTGCCATATCTTAATAACATACTTATTTTTTTCGTGAAAAACATGAAAACTATTAAATTATAAGTGGGAGATTTTCTACATAAAATATATGTTATTTTTCGATCGTAAAAATATATACTTGTGAGAATTTAAATATTATTTTAAGTAATCATATCTTTGTTCTTTGTTTTGAGAATAATTTTCTTTTTCATTTAAAGGTAATGCGAAATAATCGTGCGAAAATCCTATACCCATGGAAATTTTGACAACCTATACAGAAAGATAGGTTAATCTTATGTGTAGCACCGTAAGGGGCATTTCTGTGCAACCTTATAGGTCACATATTGATCATTCATGGGGACTTCAAGCATGTTGGGCCGCTTTACAAAGAACCGTGATCTCCTGACGGCACGGGTGGCAGCCTTGGACGCTTTGCGTGGGAATGTGATGGTCGCCGATCCGAATCTCGACATCATCTACATGAACCCATCGGTCACGGCGTTGATGCGGGAAGCAGAGGCCGATCTGCGCAAGGAGTTGCCGCATTTTCGCGCCGACCGTCTGATCGGTAGCAATATTGACGTGTTCCATAAGAATCCGGCTCACCAGCGCAAAATGCTGGCCGCCTTGACCAAGCCCCACGCTGCCACCATCCGGGTCGGTCAGTGGACCTTCGACCTGTTGGTGACACCGCTTTCCGACGCGGGGCGGCGTATCGGCTTCGTGGTGGAATGGGCCAACTCCCATGAGCGACTGCTGAATCTTGACTATGCTGCCCAGATGACGGCGATCAGCCGGTCGCAGGCGGTGATCCAATTCGGTGTCGATGGCACCATCATTGATGCCAACGAGAATTTCCTTAAAGCCATGGGGTATCGGCTGGAGGAGATCAAGGGCAAGCATCACAGCATCTTTGTGGAGCCGGAGGTTAAAAACAGCCGGGACTATGAGGCATTCTGGGACGGCCTGCGCCGGGGTGAATATCGCGCCGCGCAGTTCAAGCGCCTGTCCAAGACGGGCAAGCCGATCTGGATTGAGGGCTCCTATAACCCCATCTTCGATGCCAGCGGCAAGGTGGCCAAGGTGGTGAAGTTCGCCACCGACATCACAGCCCAGGTGGAACTGCTGGGCAATCTGAAGTCCCTGATCGACAAGAATTTTGGCGAGATCAATGGTGAGATCGACCGCTCGATGAACGAGGCCGGCAATGCCAAGAAGGCGGCCGGTGATGCGTCGGAAAATGTGCAGGCGGTGGCGGCCGGTGCCGGCGAACTGGCTGCATCGGTGGATGAGATCGCTCGGTCCATGGTTCAGTCCCGCCATGCGGCCGACACCGTGTTCGAGCGCGCCCAGGCGGCGGAAGCCAGCACCCAGCGCCTGACCAATGCGGCACAGGCCATGAATGGCATTGTCGCCCTGATCCAGAACATTGCTGGTCAGATCAACCTGCTGGCCTTGAATGCCACCATCGAGGCGGCACGGGCAGGGGAGGCGGGTCGCGGCTTTGCCGTTGTGGCGTCGGAGGTGAAAAACCTGGCCAACCAGGCCGCCCGGGCCACCGACCAGATCTCCAACGAAATCGATGGCATCCAGAGCACTTCTGGCGAGGTGGCGGGCGCCCTGGATGCGATCCGCGATGCGGTGAATTCGGTGCGCGATCTGGTGACGACGACGGCGTCTGCGGTCGAAGAGCAAAGCGCTGTCACGCGGGGCATGTCCGATAACATGCAGCGCGCGTCCAAGGCGGTCGGCACTGTGTCCGCCAATGTGGTCAGCATCTCCGATGCGGTGCGCGAAGTGGCCCAGTCGGTGAATAAAACCAAGGACGCGGCGGAAGTATTGGTCCGCTGATTAAAAAAAGGGGCGCCGGAAAGGGCGCCCCTTTTTACATGGCCATCATAAGCAAGCCAGACGATTCAGTTGAACGCCTTGAAGGTGATGATGGTGAAGGTGTCCTTCACCCCGGCCAGGGTCTGAATGCGGCCGGTGACGAAATGGCCGATATCGGCATCGTCAGCCAGGAAACATTTCATCATCAGGTCGTATTGGCCGGAAATGGAATGAACCTCTGAAACCTCTTCTACATCCTGGACGGCACGGTCGGCCACGTCATAGGCGCGGCCGAGTTCGCATTTGACCTGGACGAAGATGGTTTGCATCGCTCAGACCTCTGCCACCGCTTCAACCGTGGTCGCGGGCAGGGAAACGCTGTCCTCCCCGCTCTCCACCAGATCCAGCGGCAGCGACTCGACCTGCTCAGCACCGGCCTTGCGCGGCCGGGCAATGCGCAGGATGAAGGCCGGAACATGGTCGCCAAAGCCCAGCACGGGCACCAGATCGTCGTCGCGATCCTCCCGACGCGGGCGGCGGTCACGCCGGTCATCACGGTCGCGGCGGTCATCGCGCTCCCGACGCGGGGCTTCGGCCCGATCCGGACGACTCTCCCCGTTGCGTTCCGGCCGGCCCTCGCCATGGCGCGCCTCGAAACGGTCACGGCTGCCACGTTCGCGGCGCGGTTCACGCGACTCCACAGTGGCCTCCATAACGGGAGCCACGGCTTCCACAGCCACAGCCTCATCCCGGATGCGCTTGGCGCGCGGCTCCGGCCGGCGCGTCTCTTCCTTGCGACCACGGCCGCCACGGCGGCGGCGCGGATCATCATCGAAGGACAGCTCAGCCGTCTCAATCCCCTCGATGCTGAAACGCGGGATTTCCTGATTGATCAGCTTTTCAATGGCCTGCACCAGCTTGCCATCTTCCGGCGTGGCGATGGTGAATGCGCGGCCCGTCTTGCCGGCACGGCCGGTACGGCCGATGCGGTGGACGTAATCTTCCGAATGGTGCGGCGTGTCAAAATTGAACACGTGGCTGACATTGGAAATGTCGATGCCGCGTGCTGCCACGTCGGAACAGACCAGCAGGTCAATGCTGCCATTCTTGAAGGATTCCAGCGTTTCCATACGCTTGGACTGCACCATGTCCCCATGCAGCGCACCGGCATTGAAACCGTGCTTGGCCAGGGAACCATAGACGATGTCCACATCCTTCTTGCGATTGCAGAAGATGAAGGCGTTCTTCACATCGTCATTCTTCAGCAACTGGCGCAGCGCTTCGCGCTTGTCTTCCTCCTGCACCACCAGCAGATGCTGGGCCACCGTGGTGGCGGTGGAGGCGGGCGCGCTGACCGTCACCTCTTCCGGCTTGTCCAGGAACTTGTCGGCCAGACGCTTGATTTCCGGCGGCATGGTGGCGCTGAAGAACAGGGTCTGACGCTTGCGCGGCAGCAGGCTGACGATGCGTTCGATATCGGGGATGAAGCCCATATCCAGCATACGGTCGGCTTCGTCGATCACCAGCACCTTGATGTCGGTCAGCAGGATATTGCCGCGATCGAACAGGTCCATCATGCGGCCGGGCGTGGCGATCAGCACATCGACGCCGCGTTCCAGCTTTTTGATCTGGTCGCCGAACGACTCGCCACCGATCAGCAGCGCCATGTTCAGCTTGTGATATTTGCCATACAGCTCAAAATTATCGGCCACCTGGGCGGCCAGTTCGCGCGTCGGCTCCAGGATCAGGGAGCGCGGCATCCGCGCCTTGGCGCGGCCACGGCCCAGAATATCAATCATGGGCAGGGTGAAGGACGCCGTCTTACCGGTGCCTGTTTGTGCACAACCCAGGACGTCGCGCCCCTGCAGCACCCAGGGAATAGCCTTCTCCTGGATCGGCGTCGGGTTCTTATACCCAACTTCATCAACAGCGCGGAGGACGTCGGGCCCGAGCCCCAGTTCCGAAAACAGCATTCGACCTTCGTCAGGCAGGTAAAACGACGTCGATCAAGACCGTGACGTCAGCGGCATGGATGGACGACCATATGGCCGAAGGAGGGCGCGTTTGCCATGCGCCAGCCGCCGACCAGACAAAACCACCGCGTCGCCGGCTTGGCCGGACTTTACGCATCAGCTAGGGTCGGCATCTTCGATAACAATTCCAGCCTTTAAGAGCAAGGATTTCGGGCGATGATGCACCCACCGCAGGACGCAAGGCTGCCCCTCCTTCTGTTGCCGGGCCTGCTGTGCGACCACGCGCTATGGGCGCATCAGGCCGCCGCACTGGCCGATATCGCCGATAGTCAGGTGGCGGACCTGACCCAGGCCGACAGTGTGGCGGCGATGGCAACCCAGGTTCTGGCCACAGCCCCCGCACGCTTTGCCCTGGCCGGCCTGTCCATGGGGGGCTATGTGGCGATGGAAATCATGCGCCGCGCGCCGGAACGGGTGCTGGGTCTGTGCCTGGTGGATACCACCGCGCGGCCGGATACGGATGAACAGCGCCAACGCCGCATGGCCCTGATCAAGCTGGCAAAAATGGGCAAGTTCAAGGGCGTCACCCCGCGCCTGCTGCCAGCATTGATCCACCCGGACCGGGCCAATGACCCGGCCGTGGCGGGGGTGGTGCTGGAGATGGCGGAGCGGGTGGGCCGCGACGCCTTCCTGCGCCAGCAGAGTGCCATTCTGGGCCGGATCGACAGCCGGCCTTTCCTGGACGCCATCCAGGTGCCCACGCTCTGCATCGTCGGGCGGGATGATGCGATCACCCCGCCCGACCGGCTGGAAGAGGTGGCGGCCGCCGTGCCCGGTGGCCGCTGCGAAGTCTTGGACCATTGCGGTCATCTGGCCCCGCTGGAACAGCCCGATCAGACATCTGCGCTGATGCGCGCATGGCTGATCGGGCTGCGGAACACCAAGTGATTCGTTACCGGTAACGCTCCAGCCAGTGGGCATAGGGGGCGGGCAGGGTCCAGGCGGCCTTCTCGACGCCTAACTGCTTTGCTGCCTCATAGGGCCAATGCGGGTTGGCCAGCAGCGGGCGGCCGATCATGGCAAGGTCGATATAGCCGTCGCGGATCAGCCGGTCGGCCTGTTCTGCTGGGCCGATATTCCAGGTGCTGGAACCCGGCAGGCCGGTTTCGCGCAGCACGTGGCGTGCTGTCTCCGCCAGCAGGGCGGGGCCCCATGGCACTTGCGCATCGGGCGTGGAAAAACCCATGGAGACATCCAGGAAATCCAGCCCTTCCTGCTTGAAGCCCTTCACCAGCCCGATGGCTTCGGCCAATGTCTCCTCATCTCTGCCATCGAACTCGATGACGCCGAAACGGGCGGTCAGGGGCAGGTTCTCCGGCCAGACCTTGCGCACGGCGGCCAGCGTTTCCAACAGGAAGCGGCCGCGATTTTCGGCGCTGCCACCATATTCATCGGTGCGCTGGTTGGCATGGACGGAGAAGAAGCTCTGCGCCAGATAGCCATGGGCGAAATGCAGCATCAGCCATTTGAAGCCGGCATCGCGGGCGCGGATGGTGGCCGCCACGAAATCCGCCTTTACCCGTTCAATATCGGCCTTGGTCATTTCCCGTGGCACGCGCGGCAGGCCCCTGCCAAAGGCGATGGCGGAGGGCGAGATGGTTTCCCAGCCGCGCGGATCGCCGGCGGGAATATGGTCATCGCCGTCCCAAGGCCGGTTGGCGCTGGCCTTGCGGCCGGCATGGCCGATCTGGATGCCGGGCACGGCCCCGGCCTTCACAATCGCGGCGACGATCGGTTCCAGGGCCGCCGCCTGATCATCATTCCACAGGCCCAGGCAGCCGGGGGAAATGCGGCCATCCGCCGACACGCCCGTTGCCTCCACCACCACCAGCCCGGCACCGCCGCGCGCCAGCGTGGCCAGATGCACGGCGTGCCAGTCATTGGCGACACCATCGGTGGCGCTATATTGGCACATCGGCGACGCCGCGATGCGGTTGCGCAGGGTGACATCCTTCAGGCTGAACGGATCAAACAAGGTGGGCATATCGACAATCTCCAATGGGGACGCTCACGTCCTTCGATGGTTCGTTTGTACGATATTATTCGAACAATGGCAATAGCCCGTTTTCGGTGCTAAGGTGTCGCCATCATGCGAAGCTATAAACACCCCCCCATCGAAGAGGTCCGGCCGGAGGATTTCTTCCACGCGCTCAGCGATCCGGTCCGTCTGGAGATCATTCGCCATCTGGCGCGGGAGCAGGAGGCAAGCTGCGCCGCGTTGGATGGTGGGCGGCCGAAATCCAGCATGTCGCACCATTTCCGCGTATTGCGGGAGGCAGGGCTGGTCTACACCAAGCCCGCCGGGGTGACGCATATGAACTCCCTGCGGCGGGAGGAGCTGGAGCGCCGCTTTCCCGGTCTGCTGGATGCCGTGCTGGCCGCCATCGGGTGAGCCGACTGGGGACTTATACCAGGGGTACGGGCCGCGCGGCGGCAGTCGCCGCCGGAACTGTTTCCGGTTGACCGGAAACAGTTCTAAAAAACAGAAAGCCCGCCATGAGTGCCATCGCCGGAGGGGAGTACAGCGGCGATCACCATGGCGGGCTTTGGGGCCAGTTGCTGCACAACACCTGAACCGAGGTGGGCGCAGACCCCGAAAGGCTTGGATCAGGGGATGATGGTCACCGTTACGCTGGTCGGCTGCAGGTTCCAGCCGCGCAGGGCGATGGATGGTGTCCCTTTGGCGGTTTCGGCGGGATAGGTCACCTCCACATCCCGGCTTTCACCCGCCAGCAACGATACATAATTCTCGCTGATATAGGCGGGCAGGATGCGGCTGCCATCCGGGTTCAGCGGCGTCAGCTTGGTCAGGATGGCGGGGACAGAAGTGCTGTTGGTCAGCCGCAGGCGCAGCTTCACCTCGCCCCCCTGTTTCTGACCGCTGCCAGTGATGGAAACGGCGGCGGCGGGCAGGTTGTTCAGTTTCTGGTTCGCCGCCGCATCCTTGGCCACCCAATAGAAGTTACGCGACAGCACGGCGCCGGCCTTGTCCGCCAGTTCCAGGGTCACCAGCACCAGCCCCTGGGCCTCCAGGTGCGGGGCCAGATCCAGCCCGAACGGGTGGGAAACACTGCCCGCCGCCGCATCCAGCGCCTGACGCTTTTCCGCCAGCGGCTGGTTGGCCAGGGTCCAGACCTTGGCCGTGACAGTCAACCCCGCCAGGGGCTGGCGGCTATTGTTGATGACGCTGATGCCATGGTCAGGCAGGTTCATCTGCACATGCACCGGTTCCGCCGCCTTCTGCATTCCATAGAAGGCGCCATGGGTATCGTAATCATGGCTTAAAATCTGCCACATGGTGCTGGGCCAGGCCGGCTGGGTCATCCACAGCATCCGGCCGGAATTCTTGTGCCAAAGCTGGGCATTCATGCCTTCAAAGATGGCGCGATAGCCCTCGTAATTCAGCATCTGCGCCTTGCGGTCAAAATCCTCCAGGCTGCTGGCGGGACCGAACTTGCTGGCGATGGCGTCCATGAAGCTTTTCACATCGCCATTACCGCTCTGGTGCCAGTCATGATAGGCCCAGTTGTCGCTGATCGGCCATTGTTCGCTGGCCGGCACGGCCGCCTTGAATGCCTCCGCCGTGGGGAAGGAGGGGGTGCCGACCTCCACCGAGAAGCCCTGGGCATGGTCGGTGAAATAGCTTTCCGGCTCGCGGTAATTATAGGGGCCGGAGCCGGCCAGATTGATCCGGTTCGATGAGCCCATATAGTGCCGCGTGCCATCCTCGGCCTGCAGCATATCGTCCAGCGCCTCGTTCAGCACCGGTTGGGGCACACCCTCATTCCGGCCGAACCAGAGCACGATGGAGGGATGGTTGCGGTAGCGGCGCACGGTGTCGGCCGCATTGGCCATGAACAGCGGCACATCCTGCGGCTCCAACTGATAATCCTGGGTGGAGGCCCAGAAATCATTCAGCACCATCAGCCCATATTCATCGGCCAGTTCGAAGAATTCCTCCTCCGTATTCTGGCCGACCCAATTGCGGATGATATTGACATGGGCATCACGGTGCAGCCGGAAATAGGGCTCCAGCCGCTTCTTGTCGATGCGCTTGCGCCAATCCTCCGTGCCCCAATTGCCGCCCTTGGCGGCAATGCGCACGCCATTGACCTTGATCACCAGATGCGGCGACAGTTCCGCCGCCTCCACCGGCTTCACGGCAGGCGAGTTCTCCGCCCCTGGCCGCAGCGACATGGCCCAGCCATCGGGCACCTTGCGGATGCCCTCATGGCTGCTGTCGACAAGCCGTTCGCCCCGCGCCTTGGCCTTGGTCAGGTCGACCTCAACCCGGCGCAGGTCACCCTTCTGGTCCATCAAGGACAGTTCATAGGTCACCTGCCGGATACCGAAACGCACATCCTGGCTGTCCGACGCCGCCCCATTGGCGGTGACTTCCAGTTTCAGATCATGCAGCGCTGGTTCCCCATAGCCATTGGGCCACCAGAGCTTGGGGTTCTGCACCAGCAATTGCGGGAATTCCGCCGGCGTCAGGCTGATGGTGCCGGCACCCGGTTGAAGCATCGTCTGCTTAGTGACGGTAATGCCGTCGAAACGGGCCGTCACCGTGGCATTGACCGGCTGGGTGGAAAGGTTTTCCACCGGCACATGAATATCAATCAGGGCGCGGGAATTGTCGGCATCGGGCAGGGCGGTGACAACCTTTGTGTCACCGATGCGCACATCCCCCGTGGCGATCAGCTTCACATCCTGCCACAGGCCGGTATTGCGATCACGGACCGAGGGGATCCAGTCCCAGCCTTCCGAGGCAATGAAGGTCGGCCCGTCCAGGGCCTGCATTCCGCCATTTTCACCGACACCAGAGGTCAGCGATTCCTCATGCGGGATGCCGGGATGGCTGGGCGGTGACACCTTGATCGCCAGGGCGTTCTTCTGCCCCGGTTTGGCCAGCCCGGTGACATCGAAGCGGCCCCGGATGAAGGCCCCCTTCATGTCCCCTAGTTTGGTGCCGTTCAGCCAGACCTCTGCCTTGTAATTCACGCCCTTCAGCAGGATTTGCAGATGTTTGCCGGCCTGATCGGCCGGCACCTCAAATTCCGTGCGGTACCAGTAATCCTGTTTGTTCAGGCTTTCCGGGATGGCGAGATTGTTCAGCCCATAATCGGGATCGGGATAAACCCCGCGATCCACCAGCGTGGTCAGCACGGTGCCAGGCACGGTGGCGACAATCCAGTTGCGGGCATCAAAGCCGGGCTGCGACAGGGCGGCACCGGGGGCGGCTACCTTGGGCGCTTCCGCCAGCCGCCAGGAACCCAGCACCCATTCCCCCGCGCCATCCGGGCGCAGGGCAGGGGTTTCCACCAAGGGCTTGGCGACAGGTTTGCTGAAATCCGCCTGCTGCCGGGGCCGCGTCCAGGGGTCTTGCGGGCGCAACTGGCCATATTGCTGACGCACCTGCACCGGCCAGACGGGGGCACCGGATTCGTAATTGGTCAGCGCATTGGTGGGGGGCTGGGCAGCGGCAGCCTTGATATCGGCTGCTGCCAGGGCACGCGGCAGGCTGGTAAAGCCGGCCACCCGGCCGGCGAAGGGCGGATTCGCCGACCCGATGAAGGGCACCATTTTTGAACGACGCGGCGCCAGCGATAACAGGGGCAGGGCGGCCC
Source organism: Azospirillum sp. RU38E (assembly GCA_943370215.1). Classification (GTDB taxonomy): domain Bacteria; phylum Pseudomonadota; class Alphaproteobacteria; order Azospirillales; family Azospirillaceae; genus Niveispirillum. The sequence continues at coordinate 7,470 of CALRQC020000014.1, read as the reverse complement.
CAGAGGTGGCCGTTGTTTTCGCCACCTCCACCCCATCAACATAAAGCCGCGCAGTGCCATCGGCGAAGCTGGCGGCCAGGGCCACCCATTGCCCGGCCTTCAACGCCTTGCCGCCGCTGATCAGCTTGCCATCCAGCAGCAAGGCCGGCTTGCCATTCTCCAGGGCCAGGAACCGCCCCGGCGACCTGCCATCGGCGGCGGGCAGGCCGCCCACCAGCGTCACGCCCTTGTCAGCGCTGTCAATCTGTACCCAGCCTTGCAGGGTCCAGGGCGAGCCGGCAGGTATCGCCGGCCCCAAGGTCGGCTTTTCCTCCAGTACCGGTTTCGTCAACCCATCGCCACCACGGGGAAATTCCGCATCGAACGGACCGAAGCTGCCAGGACCGAAGGCACCGGTACCGCCCAGCCCCTGATGGGACTGCGCCATGGCCGAAACAGCGGTAAGCGCTGTCAATGAGGCAAAAAGAGAGGTCCGCAAAAGCCGGCTGGCAACCTTACTCATCGACGTTCCTTCCCGGAGGCGACAGCCTTGCCGGCTGTCCTTCATGTTTGCGGGGCAACTGCCTTGCCCCCTCTTTATCTGGAAATTTTGTGACAGGAACCATCACCGGGTCAATAAATAAAACGTCTTTCCGAAATGGGGTGTGCAATCGGCCTCAGATTTTTTTCTGCGCATAGAATAGGCAGTTGCCTGCACCTGCTGCTGAAATGTACGGCGTTTTGCCTTCCGTTGCACGGGAATGCAGCTTTTTTCGGTTGGCACGCCCTTTGCGAGGTAATTTCCGAATGGTGGCTAGGGTTCCGGTTCCTGATGCAGGGGATGTCTGGTCCGAGAGCTGCCGCCCGATCCCGCCTGGATGACAGGCCCGGTCGGGTACACGGCGGGACAAAAGCCCGGGAGATCGAGGAGGGTTGGCTATAACCTCCATTCGGTCTCGCCAACCCCCCAGAGATGGTTTGGAACCAGAAGGGGTTGGATGATGACGACGCGCCGCTTCCTTGCAAAGATCACCGCCGGATTTGTTGCCGCCACCATGCTGGCGGGCAGTTTCACCCTGCCGGCGATGGCCGCGCCGAAGAAGGAATTCAAGCTCGCCTGGTCCATCTATGTTGGCTGGATGCCGTGGCAGTACGCGGCCGAACAGGGCATCGTGAAGAAATGGGCCGATAAATACGGTATCAAGATCGATGTGGTGCAGTTCAACGATTATGTTGAAAGCGTCAACCAGTACACCGCCGGCGCCTTTGATGCCGTGACTGTCACCAATATGGATGCCCTGTCCATCCCCGCCGCCGGTGGTGTGGACAGCACCGCCGTGATCGTCGGTGATTTCTCCAACGGCAATGATGCCGTGATCCTGAAGGGCAAGGACAAGCTGGCCGATATCAAGGGCCAGAAGGTCAATCTGGTGGAATTCTCCGTCTCCCACTATCTGCTGGCCCGCGCGCTGGAAAGCGTGAAAATGACGGAGGCCAAGGATATCAAGGTGGTCTCCACCTCTGACGCCGATCTGGTGGCCGCCTGGTCCACGCCGGACGTGACGGCCGTGGTCACCTGGAACCCGCTGGTGGCGGAAATCCTGAAATCCCCGGACGCCAAGAAGGTGTTCGACAGCAGCCAGATTCCGGGGGAGATCATTGATCTGGCCGTCGCCAACAGCGCAGTGCTGAAGGACAACCCCAATTTCGGCAAGGCGCTGGCCGGCATCTGGTATGAAACCATGGCCCTGATGTCCGCCAAGGATGCGGCAGGTACGGCCGCCCGTACTGCCATGGGCAAGGCATCGGGCAGCGATCTGGCCGGGTACGAGGCACAATTGGCCAATACCCGCATGTTCTTCAAGTCCGACGAGGCGCTGGCCTTTGTGCGCGGGCCGGAACCCAAAGCAACGATGAAGAAGGTGGCGGGCTTCCTGTTTGATCATGGTTTGCTGGGCAATGGTGCACCGTCGGCGGAGGCGGTGGGCATCGCCTTTCCCGATGGCAGCATCTATGGCGACGCCAAGAACGTGAAGTTCCGCTTCACGGACAGCTTCATGGCCGCGGCGGCGGAAGGGAAGCTGTAAGGAGAGCCTGCCGTTTTTTCTAACCGTCACCCCGGCCTTCGCCGGGGTGACGGGAGAGTGAGCGGCAATGGCAGAAGCCTTGCACGTCCAAACAATCCCCCATCCGCCCATTCAATCGACAGACGCAACTTCCCCCCAAGGAACCACCCCCATGCGATTGATCAATCGCCGGCCGGACCGGTCCTTATGGCTGATCCTGGCGGTGCTGCCCTTTCTGGCGGTGCTGATCGCCTATGCCGCCGGTTCCGCCGTCCGGTTGGCGGAAAATCCGGCGGACAAGCTGCTGCCGGGGCTGGCCGCCTTTGCCGATGCCATTGACCGTATGGCCCTGGAACCGGACAAGCGTACCGGGGATATCCTGCTCTGGGTGGATACCGGTGCCAGCCTGACAAGGCTGGTGGCGGGCATCGCCATCGCGGCGGCGGGCGGGTTGCTGGTGGGGATGCTGGCGGGTCTGCTGCCGCTGGCCCGTGCCGCACTCTCCCCCTTTGTCACTGTGGTGTCCATGGTGCCGCCGCTGGCCGTGCTGCCCATCCTGTTCATTGTGGTCGGTCTGGGGGAGGCATCGAAGATCACCTTGATCGTCATCGGCGTGATGCCCGGCCTGATCCGCGACCTGATGCTGAAGATCGACGATCTGCCGCGCCAGCAACTGATCAAGGCGCAGACGTTGGGGGCCAATAGCTGGACGATTGCCATCCGTGTGGTGCTGCCGCAAATCCTGCCGCGCTTGATGGACAGTATCCGCCTCAATCTCGGCCCCGCCTGGCTGTTCCTGATTTCGGCGGAGGCGATTGCCAGTGAAAGCGGGCTTGGCTACCGCATCTTTCTGGTTCGCCGCTATCTGGCGATGGATGTCATCCTGCCCTATGTCGCCTGGATCACGCTGCTCTGCTTCCTGATGGATTGGGGCCTGCGGGCTGCCCAGTCCCGCGCCTTCCCCTGGTTTGATCGTGCGAGGACCGGCCAATGACGGCGATCAGCGTCAAGAATGTATGGAAGGAATATGGGGAACAGGTGGTGCTGGAACGCATCAACCTGGAAATCGCTCCGCGTTCCTTCGTGGCCCTGGTTGGCCCGTCCGGCTGTGGCAAAACCACCTTCCTGCGCATGTTGCTGTCCGAGGAACTGCCGACGCGTGGGGAGATCACCATTGATGGTGTGCCGCTGTCGGCGGAGCCGGGGCCCGATCGCGGCGTGGTGTTTCAGCGCTATTCCGTGTTCCCGCACCTGACGGTGCTGGGCAATGTGATGCTGGGGGCGGAACTGCGCGGCAGCCGGCTGCTGGGCCGGCTGTTCGGGTCTGCCCGCCGACAGGCCCGCGATGATGCGGCGGCATTGCTGGATGCGGTGGGCCTGTCGCACGCGCTGGATAAATACCCGGCCCAGCTTTCCGGCGGGATGCAGCAACGTCTGGCCCTGGCCCAGGCGCTGATCGCCCGGCCCAAGGTGCTGTTGCTGGATGAACCGTTCGGCGCGCTGGACCCCGGCATCCGCGCCGATGTGCATAAGCTGATGCGCCAATTATGGCACCAGCACCCGATGAGCGTGGTGATGGTGACGCATGATCTGTCGGAAGCCTTCCATCTGGCCACCCGCGTCATCGCCTTTGACCGCACGCGCACACTGCCAGAAGAACGGCTGCGTTATGGCGCGTGCATCACCAACGACATTGATGTCTGGCCGAAACGGGTGGCTGGACAGCCTGATTTCGGGCGTAACCCCGCCCATCTACCCAGCCGGGACGACCCGGCCCTTCCCCTTGGGCACCCAGACCGGGACGACCCGGCCGACGCTGCGTGAGGAGTGTGGAAATGCCACGCCAGACCCAAGCACAGATCGCCGCCAACCGGGCGCGTTATCTGGAACTGAAACAGGCAGCCCAGGGTGCGGCCCCCCTGGTGCTGCCCCCGCCCACGGCGCGTGATGCCGCCCCCCTCGCCGATGCTGCCGTGCTGTTGCGCGAACAGGTGCCCGGCGGCTGGTACTGGACCGGGGTGATCCGCCGGGGCCAGGTGCTGCGCCTCCTGAACAGCCAGGGCACGCCAGGTGTCAGCTTGCTGGCCTGGAACAAGGCCGATCCGTCGGAACGGTTCAACCATGCCGACACGATCAAGATTCAATGGACCGCTGCCCTGCGCAAAGGCCGCGTGCTGTTCTCCGACATGGGCCGCGTGCTGCTCTCCATCGTGGAGGATACCAGCGGTCGGCATGACACGGTGATCGGTGGCTCCACCCCGGCCAGCGTCGCCCGGCTTTATGGCCCCGATAGCGGGGTGCGCAATGCGCGCGACAATTTCATTCTGGCTGCCGGCAAACATGGGCTGGGGCTGGCCGATATTCCGCCCTGCATCGGCTTCTTCGCCCCGGTGTCGGTGCAGGCCGATGGTGCTTTTGCCTGGGATAGCGCTGGCGTGGTGCCGGGTGATTTCGTCGACCTGCGGGCGGAGATGGATTTGATCATCGCCGTCTCCAACACGCCCCATCCGCTGGCCCCGGCGGTGGAACCGCTGCCGGTTGATCTGGTGATCCACCAGGGGGCGGCACCAGATGCCGATGATCTGTGTCGCACCGCCACGGCAGAGGCCGTGCGCGGGTTTGACAATACCGACCGCTATCTGTCGGCCTGAAAGGGGGAGGCACCATCATGACCAGCAGCTTTACGCCCGTGCTTTCCCCCCGCGATCCGGCCAGCGCCCTTTTCCGCGAAACCGTGCCGGCGACATATCCCTGGTCCGGTTTTGTGAAAAAGGGCCAGGTGATCCGCATTGTTGACAGCGAGGGCTGTCAGGCGGTGGACACCTTGTTCTACAGCACCGCCGACCATACCGAACGTTACAGCGCCCAGGATACGGTGCTGGCCCAGGGCACGCCCTATATCGGGCCGGGATCGGTGCTTTATTCCAATCGCGGTCAGGTGATGGCCGAACTGGTGGCTGATACCTGCGGCCAGCATGATACATCCGCCGGGGCCTGTTCCTGTGAAAGCAATACGGTACGCTTTGGCCAGCACACCCGTTACATGCACGCCTGTCGGGAAAACTTCCTGATCGCCGTGTCACGCCATGGCATGACCAAGCGGGACATTGTGCCCAACATCAACTTCTTCATGAACGTGCCGTTCGATACCGAAGGCGGTCTGGCCATTGCCGATGGCGTGTCGGCACCGGGGGCCTATGTGGAACTGGTGGCGCGGATGGATTTGCTGTGCGTCATTTCCAACTGCCCGCAGGTGAACAACCCCTGCAACGCGTTTGATCCGACGCCGATTGAGATTTTGGTTTGGGAGGGGTGAGGGGCAAAAGGCCAAAGCCTTCTTGTCCTTGCCCTTTTTTGCCGTCATTCCCGCGAAGGTGGGAATCCATAATTCCATCGTCGCTTGGATTCCCGCCTTCGCGGGAATGACGGTGATAAGGCGGCGAGGGCGCTTGCTCCCCCATCCCCCAAAGGAATCCCCCCATGTTCACCAAGGTTCTGATCGCCAATCGGGGTGAGATCTGCGCGCGGGTGATAAAGACCCTGCGGCGCATGGGCATTGCCTCGGTCGCCGTCTATTCCGATGCCGACCGCTTTACCCAACCGGTGCTGTCAGCGGATGAGGCGGTGCGTATCGGTCCGCCGCCGGCCAAACAAAGCTATCTGGATATCGATGCCGTCATCGCCGCCTGTCAGGCCACCGGCGCGCAAGCGGTTCACCCCGGCTATGGCTTCCTCTCGGAAAATGCCGGGTTCGTGGAACGGCTGAACCAGGCCGGCATCGCCTTCATCGGCCCGCGCGTCGAACATTTGCGTGATTTCGGCCTGAAACATACCGCGCGCGCCCTGGCCAGGGCGGCCGGTGTGCCACTGCTGCCCGGCAGCGACATTCTGGCCGATGTTGAACAGGCCCAGGCGGAGGCGGCGCGCATCGGTTTGCCCGTCATGCTGAAAAGCACGGCCGGCGGGGGCGGCATCGGGATGCAGCTTTGCCATAGCGCCGACGAACTGGCCGCCAAATTCGCCGCCGTGCAGCGCATGGCAACCAGCAGCTTCGGCGATGCCCGCGTCTATCTGGAGCGCTTCGTGGCAGAGGCCCGCCATGTCGAGGTGCAGATTTTCGGTGACGGCAAGGGCGGCGTGGTGGCGCTGGGGGAGCGCGATTGCTCCCTGCAACGCCGCAATCAAAAGGTGGTGGAAGAAACACCCGCCCCCGGCCTGCCCGATGCGGTACGCGCGCAGCTTCGTGATGCCGCCGTGGCGCTGGGACAGAGCGTGCACTATGCCTCCGCCGGTACCGTTGAATTCATTTACGACGTGGCGCGCGAACAAGTCTATTTCCTGGAGGTGAACACCCGTCTGCAGGTCGAACATCCGGTGACGGAAGCTGTGTTCGGTGTTGATCTGGTGGAATGGATGATCCGCCAAGCGGCGGGGGATTTCACCCTGCCGGCCCCGGAAAGCCTGATCCCACAGGGGGCCGCCATTGAAGTTCGGCTTTATGCTGAAAATGCCGCCGCTGATTTCCGCCCCTCCACCGGCCTGTTGACGGAAGTGCGCTTTCCCGACACCATCCGCGTGGATGGCTGGGTGAATACGGGCACGGAGGTAACGGCCAATTACGACCCCATGCTGGCCAAGCTGATTGTCCATGCCGACAGCCGCGATGCGGCGATTGATCAATTGTCGGCAGCCCTGGTGGCCTCGCGCGTGGCGGGGATTGAAACCAACCTGTCGTACCTGCGCGCCATCATCGGGTCGGATATTTTCCGGCAAGGCAAGGTCGCCACCTCTGTGCTGAAGGATTTCCCTTTCACGCCTGCGACGGTGGAGGTGTTAAGCCCCGGTGCCCAGACCTCCATCCAGGATTGGCCGGGGCGGCTGGGTTATTGGGATGTTGGCGTGCCACCCTCCGGCCCGATGGATGATCTCTCCTTCCGGCTGGCCAACCGGCTGTTGGGCAATCCGGAGGGGACGGCGGCGCTGGAATGCACGCTGACGGGGCCGAGCCTGCGCTTCAACCAAGCCGCACGGGTGGCGCTGGCCGGGGCGGCGATGGTGGCCACCCTGGATGGCGTGGCCGTGCCACATGGTGCTGCCTTTGATGTGGCGGCGGGCCAGACCCTGGCGCTGGGCCGCATCCAGGGGCCGGGGCAGCGCACATATCTGGCAGTGGCTGGTGGCTTTGATGCGCCGGAATATCTGGGATCGAAATCCACCTTCGCGCTGGGCCGTTTCGGCGGCCATGCCACCGGCTGCCTGAAGGCGGGCGACACGCTGGCGCTGGCCGGTGGGCCGGTGGGGCAGGCCGAGCCATTTGCCGCCCCGAGCCTTACCCATGAATGGGTACTGGGCGTACATTACGGGCCGCATGGCGCACCAGACTTCTTCCAGGAAAGCGATATTGCCGACCTGTTTTCGGCGTCAT
>CALRQC020000013.1:0-135758 GCA_943370215.1 Azospirillum sp. RU38E | reverse complement strand
TTCAGGCGAACCGCCTCTTCAACCGCGATCTCGTCGAACGGGTTCATCGACATCTTCACATTCGCAAGCTCGACACCGCTCTCGTCGGGCTTAACGCGGACCTTCACGTTGTAGTCAACAACGCGCTTTACGGCGACCAGGAGTTTCATTCGGCGATCCCCTTGCTTCATGTCTGGCCGGGAAGAACAGGCGATCCCAGCCGTTTAACAGGCATTCAGCCTTATGTTCGGGGGCATAAGATTGGGCATTTGTCGCCTGCCGTCCAGCCCGCATAAACGGGCCGAAAGATAGGATTGCTGCGACGCACCTGTCAATAGAATGCGCCGATTGCTACTAGATTGTAATTTTATATCCAATCCAGCCGCAAGCATCCCGTCCAGGCCGGAAAACCCTGCGATCTTACGCACCTTCCGCCCCGCCCATCATGTTGCAACGCAACATTTCAGGCGCGACATTACGTTTACGTAATAGGAAGATATTAACGAAAACCGTTTCAAATGCAAGGGTGCAATGCACGGCGATCGCGGCTTCATTCACCGCGCGTCAAGCCTGGCACCCACAGCACATCGGCCGCCCCCTTATCATTCAGGTAGCGGCCCAGCACGAACAGGTGGTCGGACAGACGGTTGATATATTTCAGCGCCGGTGCCCCCACCGCTTCATGCAGTGCCAATTCGGTCATCTCCCGCTCGGCCCGGCGCACGATGGTGCGGCCCAGATGCAGAAAGGCGGCAGCCGGGCTGCCGCCGGGCAGGATGAAGCTGTTCAGCGGGGATAGCTGTTCATTCATCCGGTCAATCTCCGCCTCCAGCCGGTCGACCTGCCGGTCGATGATCCGCAGCGGCGGATAGGGCGGATTTTCCTGTTCCGGGGTGCAGAGATCAGCACCCAGATCGAACAGGTCATTCTGGATGCGGGCCAGCATGGCATCAGCATCGGCCAGCAGCGCCTCATCGGGCCGCCCGCCAGTATGCAGCCGGGCCAGGCCCAGGGCGGCATTGGCCTCATCCACCGTGCCATAGGCAACGACGCGCAGATCATGTTTGGGCACGCGGCTGCCATCGCCCAGCGAGGTCTGGCCCTTGTCCCCGCCACGGGTATAGATACGCGTCAGCCTGACCATGGGAAACCCCGCCTGAATGAACTGGTGCCGCAGGAGATAGAGGGCGGGGTGGGCCCGATCAAGACGCGATGAAGACCAGGGCGAACAAAACCAGCGACAGCACCTGCAGGCGGATGCGCCACCACATCAGGCGGTTGCCATATTTGGCGTTGAAATCGCCGCCCCGCGCCATGCCGAACAGGCCGACGATCAGAACGGCCAGGGTGGCGATCATGGCCAAGACCATGAGGAAGATCAGTATCGCGCTCATACAATCTGATATAGCGCGGCGAGAGCACGCCGCACAGGCCCAAAATCCAGAAAAGCGATGGCTGCAGCACCGGGCCGGCTCTGCTATCAAGGCACACCCCCGCCCGCCCGGATCGCCCCCATGTCCCATAGCAAACCCGTCCGTCAGGCCGGCATTCCCTTCATCCTGGTGACCATCTTCCTGGATGTGCTGACCTTTGGTCTGGTTATTCCGGTGGTACCGTCGCTGGTGCGGCATTTCAGTGCCGATGATGCCTCTGCCGCCTGGTGGGTGGGGATGATGGTGGCCAGCTTCTCCATCATGCAATTCGTCTTCGCCCCGGTGCTGGGGGCTTTGTCCGACCGTTTCGGGCGGCGACCCGTTATCCTGGCCTCTGTCGCCGGTGCCGGTATCGACCAGCTTTTCATGGCCTTTGCCCCCGGCCTGGGCTGGTTGCTGGCGGCCCGGCTGATCGCCGGGCTGACAGCCGCCAACATCACGGCTGCCAATGCCTATATCGCCGATGTCTCCATGCCGGAGAATCGGGCAAAGAATTTCGGGCTGGTCGGGGCGGCCTTTGGGCTGGGCTTCATTGCAGGCCCGGCCCTGGGCGGGCTGCTGGGGGAAATCCATCTGCGCCTGCCCTTCATGGTGGCCGCCGGGCTGGCAGGAATGAATTTCCTCTATGGCCTGTTCGTGCTGCCCGAATCACTGCCCCCCGCCAACCGCCGGCCCTTCAGTTGGCGTCGCGCCAACCCGGTGGGCAGCCTGACAGCCCTGACCAAACACCCGGCCGTGCTAGGGTTGGCGGCCACCCGCACCTGTTCTGTGCTGGCCATGGGCGTGCTGCAAACCATCTGGGTGCTCTATACGGCCAAACGTTTCGGCTGGAGCGAACTGGAAAACGGCCTTTCCCTGGCAGCCCTGGGGCTGGCCACCGCGTTGGTGCAGGGCGCCCTGATCAGCCGCATCGTCCGCCGGCTGGGGGAAGCGCGCACCATCCTGCTGGGCCTGTCCATCGAGGCACTGGCCTATTTCGGTTATGGCATGGCCGGCAGCAGTGGCCTTTTCTTCCTCACCATCATCTTGCACGCCATGGCCGGCATCAGTTCCCCGGCGATCCAGAGCGTCGTGACACGTTCCGTCGACGCGACCGAACAAGGCTCGGTACAGGGAGCCCTTGCCAGCGTACAAAGCCTGACCTTCATCTTCGCCCCCCTGATCGGGGCCGACCTGTTCGCCCGCTTCACCGCCGGGGCGGGAAGCAAACTGCCCGGAATGCCCTTTTTCTTCGGGTCAGGTTGTCTGGTGCTGGCGGGGCTGATCGCCATCTGGGCCTTGCGGCGGGCCACCCCCTCCCCCATCATCGCCAAAGCCCATAAAACAGCGTGAGAAAAGCCAGAACCATGCCCAGCGGCTTCATGCGCCACATCCAGCGCTGCAACAGCCACACTATGGCAGGCTTCCGCCCATTTTGGGTGGATGGTGATCAGGTTGGGTGGTTACGCCCAAACTTCCGTGACCGGTTACTAGGATTTCCCGATATTTTCTGCTCAGAGGGCGAGGGCCTGACCCTTTCCCCAACGCTCAGCCACCCGGACCAGCGCACCGACGCGGTCGGCTTCGTGCTGGAACGGCTGGTGGCGGACGGGGCCATTCCCCGCCTGCGCCGGGAAATGTATGGGGTGCAGACGGGTTGGGGGGCAGCCCCCCTGCTGGCCATGGATCGCGCCGCCATCCCGTTTTTCGGCGTCACCGCCTATGGAATTCACATTAACGGCTTTGTCCGCCAGGATGATGGCATCCATCTCTGGGTCGGCAAACGGGCCATGGATCGCGGCGTGGCCCCCGGCCAGTATGATAATCTGGTCGCCGGCGGCCAGCCACTGGGCCTTTCCTTGAGCGAGAACCTGGTGAAGGAAGCGCGGGAAGAGGCTGATTTACCGCCGGAACTGGCCCTGCAGGCCCGGCCGGTCGGGGCCATCACCTATGTCATGGAACAGAAAAAGGGCCTGAAGCCGGATGTCCTGTTCATCTACGACCTGGAACTGCCCGCTGATTTCATCCCCCGCAATACCGATGGGGAGGTGGAGCGGTTCGAACTCTGGCCGCTGGAAAAGGTGGCCGCCAGCATCGCCCAGACGGATGAGTGGAAATTCAACGTCAATCTGGTGGTGATCGACTTCCTGATCCGTCATGGCTGGCTGAGGCCGGACCATCCGGAATATCTGGATTTATGCCGGGGTTTGCGGCGGTAAAATCGCTACCGGTCACGCCTGAGAAGTCAGAACTTTGATCCAGGCCTGGCTGCCGGCCTCCACCATATCCAGCACCTCCCCGAAATGGCGTCCCTCCCCGTAATAGGGGTCGGGCACGTCGCGGTTGGTCAGGGGGGCCGGGGCTTCGGCCATGAACAGGGCCAGCCGCGCCGTCGATCCCGGCGGCTGCTTGCGCCGCATGATCTCCAGATGCCCGCGATCCATCGCCAGCAGCAGGTCAAACCGGTCATAATCGGCCGGCACCAGCACGCGGGCCCGCAGATCCGACAGGTCATAGCCGCGCCGGGCGGCGGCGGCGATGGAACGGTGATCCGGGCTTTCCCCGACATGATAGGCATGGGTGCCAGCACTATCGACCGACAGCCGGTCGGACAAACCAGCCTTGTCCACCAGATGCCGGAACACCCCCTCCGCGGTGGGGGAGCGACAGATATTGCCCGTGCAGACAAACAGGATATTGATCATTTCATCGTGACCGGTGACGTTATTTCTGAGGGTTCAGGTTGATTTCCGCCGGGTTCAGCATGGCATCGATCCGGTCCAGCCCGCCAGCCCCCGCCCCGGTGCTGCTGGCCTCCAGCCCGCGATAAAGCGTGACCAGTTCGCGCCCCCAGTCGGTCAGGGCCGTGCCGCCGCCGCCGCCGCCCCCGGTTTGCCCGGCGACGGCGGGCTGGGTGAAGGCGCGGTTGATTTCATCCAGCAACAGCCAGGCCCGGCGATAGGACATGCCCAGCGCCCGCCCGGCGGCGGAGATGGAACCATGTTCGTCAATCGCTTCCAGCAGCCGCACCTTGCCGGGGCCCAGCCGGTGACCATTGGCGAAATCCAGACGCAGGGTAAGGCGGATCGGCATGGGGAACCGGCGGTGACGGGGCAAAGAAAAGGGGGCGGCACCCGACCGGATGCCGCCCCCTTCACATAGCACAGGAAAGGCGAAGGGTCAGTGGCCCGCCGCCCCTTCCTTGCGCCGGCGGCGCTTGGAGGCTGCCAGATTGAGCATTTCCACCGCCACCGAGAAGGCAATGGCAAAGTAGAGATAGCCCTTGGGAATGTGGAAATGCAGCCCGTCGGCGATCAGCGCCACCCCGACCAGGATCAGGAAGCTGAGGGCCAGCATCTTCACCGTCGGGTGATTCTGCACGAAACGGCTGGTGGGGCCGGCGGCAAACAGCATGACGGCAACGGCGATGACCACGGCGGTGATCATCACCGGCAACTGGCTGGCCATGCCGACAGCGGTAATCACGCTATCCAGGGAGAAGACGATATCCAGCACCATGATCTGCATGATCACGCCGCTGAAGGTGGCCGCCGCCCGCGCCGGCCCGCCATCTTCGGCATGGCCTTCCATCGTATGGTGAATTTCCGCCGTACCCTTATAGAGCAGGAACAGACCACCGAAGAGCAGGATCAGGTCACGGACCGAAATGCCCAGATCGAAGACGGTAAAGATCGGGTCGGTCAGCTTGACGATCCAGGCGATGGAGGCCAGCAGCGCCAACCGGCTGATCAGGGCCAACGCCAGACCGAACTGGCGCGCCTTGGCCCGCTGATGTTCAGGCAGCCGGTTGGCCATGATGGAGATGAAAATAATATTGTCGATGCCAAGTACGATCTCCAACGCGGTCAGCGTCAACAGGCTGGCCCAGGCATTGGGGTCGGACAACCATTCGAACATGATGAATCCTGCCAAGGGAGGGAGGGGATTAAGCGGTTGGTTTTGCGGGAGCTTAACATAATGCGCAATTTTGTCGCGGGGTCCGTTGTGCAACGCCGAAAGCGCCGTTTCGGCAACCATATCGTTGCGCAAGGCCACGGTTGCGCTTAGCGTTTCCCGCAACCGCCCCGACCGAGAGGCCATGATGCAGCATTCCGTTTCCCGCCGTTCCTTCCTGGCCAGCAGCGCCTTGACCTTGGCAATGGCCGGCACCATCCCCCCCGTTTTCGCGGCCGAGGGCAAGGTGCTGCGCCGGGGCACCGGCCCCGCCCCCGATACACTCGACCCCGGCAAGGCGGAACTGCACAATTCCTCCCTCGTCATCTACGATCTGTATGAAGGGCTGTTGACCCCCGGCCCCGATGGGGAGCCCAAGGCGGGTGCGGCGGAAAGCTGGGAGGTCTCGCCCGATGGCAAGACCTATATTTTCCACCTGCGCGCCAATGGCAAATGGTCGGATGGCAGTGCCGTGACGGCGGGCGATTTCGTCTATGCTTGGCGTCGGCTGGCCGCCCCGAAAACCGCCTCCCCCTATGGCTATTTCGTCTGGGTACTGGAAAACGGGGCGGAGGTTTCCGCCGGGCGCAAGCCGCTGGAGGCGCTGGGCGTCACCGCGCTGGATGACCGCACCTTGAAGGTCAGCCTGAAGGAGCCGGCCGCCTATTTCCTGGGGCAATTGTCGCACCAGTCCCTGTCGCCGGTGAAGCCGGGGCCGGAGGGGGCCAAGCTCATCTCCAACGGTGCCTATCAACTGGCGGAAATGATCCCGCAGACCCATTACAAGCTGGTGCGCAACCCGCATTATTATGATGCGGCCGCCGTGAAGATCGACACCGTCTATTATTTCGTGACCGAGAATCTGGATACGGAGCTGAAACGCTTCCGTGCCGGCGAACTGGACACGACCTATAGCCTGCCGGTCACGCAGGTGAACTGGGCCCGCACAGAGGGCACGGCGGCCTATACGCCGACACCCACCTATTCCACCTTCTATCTGGCCTTCAACCTGACGCACGAACCGTGGAAGTCGAACCCCAAGCTGCGCGCCGCCCTGTCGCTGGCCATTGACCGGGAAGTGATCACCGAGAAGGTGATGAATGGCGATCTGCTGCCCGCCTACAGCTTCACGCCCAGCGGCAAGGTGGCGGGCTATGAACCGCCCCAGCCGGACTGGCGCGCCAAGACCCAGGCCGACCGCAATGCCCTGGCCAAGAAGCTGTTTGCCGAGGCCGGTTATGGTCCCGGCGGCAAGGTGCTGCCGGAAGTGGAGGTGTTGCATTCCACCAATGAGAATTCCAAGCGCATCATGGTGGCCGTCTCCGCCATGTGGAAGCAGGTATTGGGTGTGCAGACCAACCTGAACAACCAGGAATTCCGCGTGGTGGCCAGCATCGGCAACCAGAAGAGCTACAAGGATATCATCTATTATGGCTGGGTCGGCGACTTCCCCGATCCGATCAATTTCCTGAAACTGCTGCGCAGCGATGTGGAACAGCAGAATCTGGCGGCCTATAAGAACCCGGCCTTCGACCAGAAGCTGGATGAGGCCAATGCCAGCCTGGATCCGGCCCACCGCGCCGCCCTACTGGGCGAAGCGGAGCGGATGTATCAGGCGGATTTCCCGGTCGCCCCCATCATCCATAATAACCGCCGCCGGCTGGTCTCACCCAAGGTGAAGGGCTGGCGGCCGACCCCGCTGGACCAGAACCCATCGCGCTGGCTGGATATCGGGTGAGTAACTGTCTGGAAATTTATCACGCTTTCCCAACCACTTAACCGTCATTCCTGCCTTCGCGGGAATGACGGTGGTGAAATGGTGAGGTTTCAGAAAATACGATACCTTCCAGACAGACACGAAGGCCCCAACCCCGGTCAGCAAGGCCGGGGACCATCGCAAAATGACAGCGGCAGTTGTCCCGTTCCCCCAGAAAAACCCCAGTTCTTGAGTGATCCCATGCCCATGAAACGGACAATTCTTGCCGCTGTCGGTCTGGCCGGCATCCTGCTGACGCAGCCGGCCACCGCAGAGATGATCTATCGCCGTGGCACGGCCGCCGCCCCCGACACGCTGGACCCCACCAAGTCAGAGCTGCAACCCGCCGCCTTCATCATTTATGACCTGTTCGAAGGGTTGTTCACCCTGGATGCCAAGGGTAGCCGCCGCAACGGTGTCGCCGCCAGCTATGAGTTGAGCCCCGACGGCAAGGTTTATACGTTCAAGCTGCGCACCGATGCCAAATGGTCGGATGGCAGCCCGGTGACGGCGGCGGATTTCGTCTATGCTTGGCGCCGGCTGGCCAACCCGAAGACGGCCTCCCCCTATGCCTATTTCGTCTGGCCCATGGTGAATGGACAGGAGATCACCAGCGGTAAGAAGCCGCCGGAGAGCCTGGGCGTGGAAGCGCTGGATGATCACACGCTCAAGGTCACGCTGAGCAAGCCCACCGGCTATTTCCTGGCCTCGTTGCAGCATGTGGCCTTGTTCCCGCTGCACCGCGCCAGCCTGGAGAAATATGGGGAGAGCTTCACGGCCCCCGGCCATCTGGTCAGCAATGGCGCCTATATGCTGACCGAGAATGTGCCGCAGAGCCATATCAAGGAAGTAAAGAACCCCTATTATTACGATGCGGCCAAGGTGAAGATCGACACCGTCTTCTCCTACCCCATCGATAACCAGGAAACGGAATTCAAGAAATTCCGCGCGGGCGAACTGGACAGCACCGCCACTCTGCCCAATGCCCAGATCAAATGGGCGCAGGAAAACCTGAAGGATTCCTATATCGCCGGTCCAACCTATTCCACCTATTACATGTCGTTCAACCTGACGCATGAGCCGTGGAAATCAAACCCCAAGCTGCGCGCCGCCCTGGCGCTGGCCATCGACCGCGAGGTGATTGCCCAGAAGGTGATCGGTGGCGGGGAGTTGCCGGCCTGGAGCTTCACGCCCCCTGGCAATGTCGGCGGGTATGAGCCGCCGCGCCTGCCCTGGACCAAACAGACCCAGGCTGAACGCGACGCCATGGCCAAGAAGCTGCTGGCTGAAGCCGGTTACGGCCCCGGCGGCAAGCCGCTGCCAGAGGTGGAGGTGCTGCATTACACCAATGACAATGCCCGCAAGGTGAATGTCGCCGTGGCTGCCATGTGGAAGCAGAAGTTGGGCGTGCAGACCAACCTGAACAACCAGGAATTCCGCGTCGTCGCCAATATCGGCAATGAGAAGGCTTATAAGGACGTGCTCTATTACGCCTGGATCGGCGATTACCCGGATGCCAATTCCTTCCTGCAACTGTTCCGCAGCGACGTGGAGCAGCAGAATCTGTCCGGCTACAAGAGTGCTGATTTCGACCGCTTGCTGGATGAGGCCAATATCCAGACCGACCCGGCCAAACGCGCCGAACTGCTGGCCAAGGCGGAAACGCTGGCCCTGGAAAGCAACAGCATCATCACCCTGCACCATAATACCCGCCGCCGGCTGGTCAGCCCCAAGCTGAAGGGCTGGGTGCCCAACCCGACAGACTTCAACCTGTCGCAATATCTGGAACTGGCGCCGTAAAGGCGGGGGGAAGTTGACCATTGGGTCAAGGTAGAGTCCTTCTTCCTTGACCTAACTGCCTTTCACTCACTTGTCCTTTCCCGTCATTCCCGCCTTCGCGGGAATGACGAAATCAGAGAAGGGAGGGCGAGAAACCCCACCCCCAATTCCACGTGAAACATTGAACCAAGCCTCAAACCCCCGTGGCACCCAAGGCCCGGCCCAGTCGCTCCAGCGCCTCGCGCAGCTCCGGGTCTTCCACACCGGCGGTGGTGTCATGCAGCTTGGCTTCGGCCACCGGGGAAAGGCGGCGGACCGGGGCGATGGTATAGCTTTTGGTCTTGAGAACCGGGGCGCCATGCACCAGTTTCAACCGCGCCACCGCCCGCCAGCCCATGAAGGCGTTGATCTTCTCGATGATCAACGGCTCCTCATGCTGAACCAGCAGGGCGGCGGGGCCGGTGACGCGCAGATGCAGGGTGGCATTATCCCGCTGTGCCGCCGGGAATGCCAGTTTCAACGGTGACGTCTGGTCCGCCAGACGGGAACCGACGATGCTGGGCCAATCGGTCAGCAACGCGCCAAAGGCAAGCCCATGCTTGCCAAGCGCCTTGCCGGCCACATCCTTCAAGGTGCGGCCCAGCCGCACCGGTGCGTTGCGGTAGGTTTGATTCATGGTTATCGCTTCCAAGCCCAAGGCCACCATCAAAGCAAAGCAGGCCGCCCTTGACCAGGGGCAAGGTGGGGATGGTGCCCTGCCGCCGCTGCTGTTGGCTTGGTATGACCGGCACCGCCGCGTTCTGCCCTGGCGCTTTCTGGCTGGGGAGGTGGCGGACCCATACCGGGTCTGGCTGTCGGAAATCATGCTGCAACAGACGACCGTGGCCACGGTCGGCCCCTATTTCCAGGATTTCCTGACCCGCTGGCCCCGCGTCACCGATCTGGCCGCCGCCGATCTGGATGATGTGCTGCGGGCCTGGGCCGGGCTTGGCTATTACGCGCGGGCCCGCAACCTGCATAAATGCGCGCAAGTGGTGGCGGGCAAGCATGGCGGGCACTTCCCGATGGATGAGGCGGCACTGCTGGCCCTGCCGGGCATCGGTGCCTATACGGCCGCCGCCATCCGCGCCATCGCCTTCGACCAGCCGGCCACCGCCATGGATGGCAATGTGGAACGGGTGATGGCGCGGCTGTTTGCCGTTACCGATCCGCTGCCGGGATCCAAACCCACCCTCAAGGCCCATGCCGCTTCCCTGGTGCCCGACCGGCGGCCTGGTGATTATACCCAGGCCCTGTTCGATCTGGGGGCCACCATCTGCACCCCGCGTAAGCCACGCTGCATCCTCTGCCCCTGGGCGGAACCGTGCCAGGCCCGCGCCCTGGGCATTGCCGACGAACTGCCGGCCAAACAGGCCAAGGCCGCCAAACCGGTGCGCCGGGCCGTGGCCTTTGTCCTGAGTGACGCGCAAGGCCATATCGCCCTGCGCCGGCGGGAGGAACGCGGGCTGTTGGGCGGCATGATGGAGGTACCATCGACCCCGTGGGAGGCCGCCCCCATGCCGGGAAATGCCCAGGCCCTGCCCCATGCCCCGTTGGCGGGGGTGGCATGGCGCCCGCTGCCCGGTCTGGTGCGTCATACTTTTACCCATTTCGAGTTCGAGATTGCCGTCATGGCCGGCCGCATCAAGACCAGCCCGCCCGCAACGGATTTGCGCTGGGTCGCACCCGATGCGCTGGGGGAAGAGGCATTACCGACCGTGATGCGGAAAATTCTGCGCCACGCCCTGGCCAAGGGCGGCGCCTGACCCCAGGGGAAGCCATCTTGGCCCCGACAAGACGCGCGTTTCTGACCTCGCTGGCCCTTGCCCCGGCGGCCCTGTCGCTGGCAGTGCCCGCACACGCCCAGGATCGCAGCCTGGGACGGGTGGATGTGGCGCTGATGCTGGCGGTGGATGCCTCTGCCAGCATCGATCCGCGTCTGCTGGATTTCCAGTTGCGCGGCCATGCCGCCGCCTTTCGGAACCCCGCCGTGGCCGGCGCCGTGGGTGATGGGCGCAACCGCGCCATCGGGGTGATGCTGGCCCAGTTCGCCGGGCCGGAATCGTTGACCACCCTGGTGCCCTGGCGCCGGTTGCACAGCCCGCAGGATTGCAGCGATTTCGCCGCCGCCATCGATGCCGTGCCCGGTGTGGCCATGGGCGGCTCTACAGCGCTGGGCGATGCAGTGGTTCAGGCCGTGGCCCTGCTGGACAAGGCACCGTTTGAAACCGAAAAGCGCACGCTGGATATCGTTTCCAACGGTTTCAGCAATGCCGGCATCGATCCGCGTTCGGCCCGTGGCTATGCGGCGGCGGCCAATGTCGGCATCAATGCGCTGGCCATTCTCAATGAATATGACTGGCTGGAGGATTATTATACCGACCAGCTCATTACCGGTCACGGCGCTTTCGTGCGCAGCGCCGACACATTGGATTCCTTCGCCACCGCTTTCCTGGGCAAGCTGGTGACAGAGATCGCCTGAGACAGGTCATGCCTGCCTCCCAAGAAAGGGGCCATCCGTATCCGGATAGCCCCTGCTTTCTCATTCCGCCTGCAACTGCTGCCGGGCCTTTTCCAGCAGGATATCCATTTCCTTCTCGATCCGGTGTTCGGAGATATCCACGCCCTTGGCCTTGAAATCGGCCAGCAGCTTGCGGACGATATCCCTGTGGCCCGGTTCCTCGAAATCAACATTGACGATCAGCTTGCCATAGGCTTCGGCATCCTCGCCGGTGATGCCCATCTGCTCGGCGGCCCACAGCCCGATCAGCTTGGCGCGGCGGGCATAGACGCGGAACTGCAGTTCCTGATCGTGCTTGAACTTGTTTTCGAATGCCTGCTCGCGATCATCGAACGTGGTCATATCCACTTCCTCTCTAAGCCGGGCGTAAACGCCCCCTTGGGATAATCCGCTTATATACCGGACCTGTTCCATACGCCATGGTTGCGGCATGACCGGTTGGTCAGGCATTGACCTGCATCACTGCGGCCGGGAAATTTGTTTGGCAGCCGGAACGTTTTCTGGGGAGAGATCATGTGCAGCATCGTGCTTTTGCGCCGGCCCGGCCATGACTGGCCGTTGATCCTGGCCGGCAACCGGGATGAGATGGTCAACCGCCCCTGGAAGCCGCCCGCCCGCCATTGGCCTGACCGGCCCGATGTGGTGGCCGGGCTGGATGAAACGGCGGGCGGCTCCTGGCTGGGGCTGAATGATCATGGCGTGGTCGCCGTGATCCTGAACCGCAAGGACACGCTGGGACCGGCCCCGGGCAAAAGGTCGCGGGGGGAGCTGGTGCTGGATGCGCTGGACCATGCCGACGCCAAGGATGCCGCCGAGGCGCTGGCCGATCTGGATGGCAGGGCTTACCGCCCCTTCAATCTGGTGATTGCCGATAACCGCGATGCCTTCTGGCTGGCCCTGCCGGCCGATGGCGGGCGGGTGCGGGTGAAACCGATTCCGGTCGGCCTGTCCATGCTGACAGCGTCCGACCTGAATGATGACAGTTCCGCCCGGCAGAAATTCTACCGCCCGCTGTTCCAGGCTGCACCCGCGCCCGATCCGGACAAGGGCGACTGGAAAGCCTGGGAGGAATTGCTGGGCAGCCGCATCTGGGATGGTGATAGCGGGCCGCGCGGCGCCATGTGCGTGGTGACCCCCATCGGATTCGAAACCGGCAGTTCGGCCAGCATCGCCCTGCCCGCCATGGGCCGTTCGGGCGTGCCGCCCATCTTCCGCTTCGCCCCCGGCCGCCCCGACCGCACCCCCTTCGCACCCCTGACCCTATAGGCGACGATACCCTGCACTGACCCGTCCGCATCGCTGGGTGCATTGTATAAAAGCCCCCGGCTTGCTATAGGGAAAGACATCGGACCCGGTGGCACCCGCCTGACGGGTCCGTTCCCCTTTTTGCTGGAACGATTGCTGGACACCAACCCATGACCCGACGCCGGCGCATCTACGAAGGCAAGGCGAAGATTCTGTATGAGGGCCCCGAGCCGGGTACCCTGGTCCAGTACTTCAAGGACGACGCCACGGCGTTCAATGCCCAGAAGAAGGGCACGATCACCGGGAAGGGCGTGCTGAACAACCGCATCAGCGAGTATCTGATGCAGAAGTTGGGCGAAATCGGCATCCCCAACCATTTCGTGCGCCGCCTGAACATGCGTGAGCAGTTGGTGCGCGAAGTGGAGATCATCCCGATCGAGGTGGTGGTCCGCAATATCGCCGCCGGCAGCCTGACCAAGCGGTTCGGCATTCCGGAAGGCACGCCGCTGCCGCGCTCCATCGTCGAATATTACTTCAAGAACGACGAGCTGGGCGACCCGATGGTCTCCGAAGAGCATATCACTGCCTTCGGCTGGGCTGCGCCGCAGGATCTGGACGACATGCTGTCGCTGGCCCTGCGCATCAATGATTATCTCAACGGCCTGTTCCTGGGCATCGGCCTGAAGCTGGTCGATTTCAAGGTGGAATTCGGCCGCCTGTTTGAGAATGAAGAGATGCGCATCATCCTGGCGGATGAGATCAGCCCGGATAATTGCCGCCTCTGGGACGCCAAGACCAACGAGAAGCTGGACAAGGACCGTTTCCGCCAGGATCTGGGCAATGTTGCCGAGGCCTATCAGGAAGTGGCCCGCCGTCTGGGCATTCTGCCGGAAGCCGGCCCCGGCGACCATACGGCACCCAAGCTGGTGCAGTAAGGTTCGGGTGACAGGGCATGGACCGGTTGCGGCCCCTGCCTTTGTTGCTGGCTTACGCTGATTTTATCGTGATGCTGGGGCTGGAACTGGTTTTTGCCATTCCAGCCCTTTTGCATTTGCCGGCCACCGACTGGAAGCTGAACATCTTCCCGGATGGACGCGCCTGGCTGCTGGTGCCACGTGCTGGCAACGGGTATCTCGTCGGCGCTTAGACAAAATAACATCTGGCGCGCCCCTATTGTGGGCAGCCCTAAAGAAATAAGGTCGACGGATTCTCAATACGAAGGACCAACCTTCCGGGAAGGCCGATTTCAGTTGCAATATACAACATTTCCGATTTTCTGGCACACCTTCCCATTCGGGCCATATGTTACATTCCCTTGGGTCTGATAGGATGTGCCACGGTTAGAGTATGTAGTATTGCCTTGACGCTGCATTACTGAACCATCTGAACCATATGTAGTATTTCCATACGTCTGATAGTTTTTACCGCGATTGGTATACGTTGTATTTCCCTGCCGCTGATAGACACTCCCGTCAGAGCCATATGTCATGTTTCCATATGTCTGGTAGGTGGTTGGGGCCTGCCCATAGGCCGATAACGATATACCAAATAAGACGACACATCCCAACAAGACCTTTAACATCATTGCCTCCCCTCAACTTGCCTATTTTTAGATTTTTATATTACAGGACGACTTACACGTCATCAACCGCTATAGAGGACTGGATTTCAAATCTGATTGTATGATCGGCTTTTTTACCGCCATCCGCCTCTCCATCCACCGGGGAGAGGGGGTGAAGATCGCCTGCCCGGTGATCTATGCCGCCGGCAACGCCCTGGCGCTTCTCCATCTGGGGCAAGGCTTCCCTGCGTTGCGGCGCTATCTTTCCAGGTCGCCAAGCTGACTGGTTTTTGCTATCCCACCGCCATCGATTTCTGCCTCAAGACAGCGGGTGCCCCCATGAAGGCCAAAGTCATCGTCACCCTGAAGAACGGCGTGCTGGACCCCCAGGGCAAGGCCATTGGCCATGCGCTGACCAATCTGGGTTTCGAGGGCGTGGGCGACGTTCGCCAGGGCAAGCTGATCGAACTGGAAGTGGCGGAGACCGACCCGGTCAAGGCCAAGGCCCAGATTGAGGAAATGTGCCGCAAGCTGCTGGCCAACACCGTGATCGAGAATTATTCGGTCGAGCTGGTGGGCTGATTTCCCCTGCCGGCCCGGATGCCGGCGGTGAAGCATGTGAAAAAGGGCGTGTCCAGCCACAGTTGGACACGCCCTTTTTCTTTTCCCTGATTGAGAAACAGGATGCAGGGGGGTAGAGACTGGAGCCATGGGCTGCGCCCGTCCGGGGCGCTTGTCATGGAAGGGAATTTCATGCGCGTCGCCATTATTGCTCCGCTTTCATTCGCCGCCCTGTGCCTGGGGGCTGTCACCCCGGTTTTCGCCACAGAGCCACCCGATGCGCTGAAATGCGTCCAGATCAAGGATGATACCGCCCGGTTGGCCTGTTATGACCGCACCGTACCGGCCATCGGGGCCTTTTTCCCGCACGAGGCCAAGGTTTTCCCCGCCACGCCGGTGGCTCCCCCCGCCCCACAGCCCAGCGCCGAACAGCGGTTCGGGGCCGAACGGCTGGCCAAGGAGGACAAGCCCAAGGAAGCTGAAGAGGCGGAAACGATCAGCGCCACCATCCAGGACGCCCGCGAGCGGATGCCGGGACGCTGGATCATCACCCTGGATAATGGGCAGGTGTGGCAGCAGGTGGTGACACAGAGTGTGAACAGTCTGCGCCCCGGCCGCAAGGTGACCATCGAAAAGGCGCTTCTGGGCAGCTACACCCTGCGCGTTGACGGCACCAGCACGCCGATCAAGGTCAGCCGGGCCAAGTGATGGCCCTGCGGCCGGGCAATTCAGCTTACGATGCCCAGTGGTTGCGCTTCCCCCTTGCGCCGCACTCCCGGCTGTCCCATATCGACAGCCGGCTGCGGCCCATTCTGGCCGCCTGTTGCATGACCACTTGATGAGAGATGAGAAGCGATGAGCGAGGAACGGCTTAGTTTCCAGGCCGAGGTCAGCCGCCTGCTGGACATGGTGGCCCACAGCCTCTACTCGGACAAGGAAGTCTTCCTGCGGGAATTGATCTCCAACGCATCGGACGCCTGCGACAAGCTGCGCTATGCAGCACAGACCGATGCGGCGCTGATGGACGGCGACCCGGACTTCAAGATCCGTCTGGTGATCGACAAGGATGCTGGCACGCTGACCGTGACCGATAACGGCATCGGCATGAACCGGCAGGATCTGGTGGATAATCTGGGCACCATTGCCCGGTCCGGCACGTCCGCCTTCGTCAAGAACCTGTCGGGTGATGCCAAGAAGGATGTCAGCCTGATCGGCCAGTTCGGCGTCGGCTTCTATTCCGCCTTCATGATCGCCGACAAGGTGGATGTCTATTCCAGCCGTGCCGGTGAAAAGCATGGCTGGCTGTGGAGCAGTGATGGCAAGGGCAGCTTCACTGTGGCCGAGAGCGCCGATGCGCCGGCCCGTGGCACCCGCATCGTGCTGCATGTGAAGGCGGACGAGAAGGATTTCCTGGACGAACACCGGCTGCGGTCGGTGGTGAAGAAATATTCCGACCATATCGCCGTGCCCATCCTGCTGGGCGAAGAGGCGGATTCGGTCAATGCTGCCAGCGCGCTCTGGACCCGGTCGAAGTCGGAGATCACCGAAGAGCAGTATAAGGAATTTTATCACCATGTCGGCCACAGCTTCGATGATCCGTGGCTGACCCTGCATTGGCGCGCCGAAGGGGTGATCGAATATACCGGCCTGCTGTTCGTGCCGCAGCAGCGCCCGTTCGACCTGTTCGACCCGCGCCGCGCCCATCATGTGAAGCTCTATGTCCGCCGCGTCTTCATCACCGACGAGGCGGAAGGGCTGGTGCCCCCCTATCTGCGCTTCCTGCGCGGCGTCGTGGACAGCGAAGATTTGCCGCTGAATGTCAGCCGCGAGATGCTGCAGCACAACCCGGTGCTGGCCAAGCTGAAGGCCGGCATCGTCAAGCGCGTGCTGGGCGACCTGAACAAGAAGGCGGCCGACCCCGAACAGGCCGCCGATTATGCCCGCTTCTGGGATGCCTTCGGTGCGGTGCTGAAGGAAGGCCTGTATGAGGACTTCACCCACCGCGACGATCTGCTGAAGCTGCTGCGCTTCCGCACCACCGCCAGCAATGGCGAGCTGGTGAGCCTGGAAACCTATATCGGGCGGATGAAGGAAGGCCAGGACACGATCTACTACATTACCGGTGAGGATGCCGCCGCCCTCGCCAAGAGCCCGCAGATCGAAGGCTTCCGCGCCAAGGGCGTGGAGGTGATGCTGCTGACCGACCCGGTGGATGAATTCTGGCTGGGGTCGGTGCGGGAGGCCAAGGGCAAGGCCTTCAAGTCCGTCACCCGTGGCGGGGCCGACCTGTCCAAGATCAAGGGCACGAACGGCGAGGAAAAGAAGGACGAGGCGGAGAAGCCGGCGGAAGGCGATCTGTCTTCCCTGATCGCCCTGCTGAAACTGACGCTGGGCGAGGCGGTGAAGGATGTCCGCCGCTCTGAACGGCTGACCGACAGTGCCGTCTGTCTGGTGGCCGATGATGGCGATATGGATATCCACCTGCAGCGCCTGTTGAAGCAGCATGGCCAGTTGGGGGCCGATGCCAGCGCCAAGCGGGTGCTGGAACTGAACCCCAGCCACCCGCTGATCCGCCGTCTGGCGGAAAAGGCCGGCCAGGAGGGGGCCGCCGACGCGCTGGAAGATGCAGCCTATCTGTTGATGGATCAGGCCCGCATCGTGGAGGGCGAAACCTTGCCCGACCCGGTGGCGTTTGCGCGCCGCATGGCCAGCTTTGTTGAGCGCGGCTTGGGCTGATCGGCGCCTAAGCCTGACGATGCCCTGAAGAGAGATGGCGCCGGCCCGCACAGCCGGCGCCATTTTCATCGGGGATAGGCATATCGCTTGGAAGCGAATGCCATCGTTGCTATCCTTGTTATCATGTCGATACAGAACCGCCCTTTACAGCCAGCCCCCATCAAGGCAACGCCCGATCTTCTGGCGGCGGTGTCGGCTGCTGATGCGGAAATGGCCATGGTCGGCAGCATCGCGCTGGAAGATGTAAAGGCTTGGGTGGAAAGCTGGGACACGGTGGCTGAGAAACCCCTACCGCAAGCACGCCCGCTTTCACGCTGAGAATGGTCCGTCCGATACGGTTTTCGCCCGCTGCGGTGCGTGACCTTGCCCTGATCCGCGCATGGTATGGACAGGCGGGTTCCGGCCCCACGGCTCGGCGGAAGGTGCGCCAGATTTTGGCTGGTATCCAGTCCCTGGGCGTATGGCCGGAGCAAGGCCGTCTTTTGGACGATACCCCCGACCTGCGGGCTTTGACGGTTCAGCAACATATGATCGTCTACCGTCTCAGCGAATCTGACGGATGTGTCTACATTCTGCGTCTCTGGGCGCCCGGACAGAACCGCCTGCCCTTGACCTGACTTCACGTCCCCCGCAGCGTTGCAAGTGCCGCCGGAAAGCGGCGGGAAGCGGGGATGGTGCGGCTGTCGGAGAGGGTGAGGCTGTAGTCGCCGGAACCATCCGGCAGCACCGCCCGCACATGGGCCGGGTTCACCAACCAGGACCGATGCGGTCGTACCAGGCCGTGGGGCGACAGGTCGGCCAGCACCTGGGTCAGGGTGGCCCGCATCAGCAGGGCGCGGCCATCGGCCAGCAGAAATTCCGCATAATTTCCGGCCGACCGCACGGCCAGAATATCGACCACCGGCACCCGCCACAGCCGCGCGCCATCGCGGATATCAAATTGGGCTGGCGCTATAGGAGTGGGCGCATATGTCGTGACCGGTGACGGCATTCCTGTGTCAGTTTCTGGCCTGACACGTCCCAAACCTGTCGCCACGAAGATCGCCGCGAAGACGATATAGGTGATGGCATCCTTGCGGAATTCATAGAGCATCACGTCAGGCGACAGGCGGAAATGGTAATTCAGGTCGAACAGCCAGGAGCAGAGTTCCCGCAAACCCGCCATTCCCACCACATGCAGGGTGGAAAACAGCAGCAAGGCCAGCAGATGGGCCCGTGCCTGCCGGCCCCAGGGCGCTGAAAGCGGTACCCGCGCCAGAGCCAGGGCCGGCAGCACACTGGTGGCCAGGATCATGATGCCGCTGCTGCCTTCCAGCATGGCGACAAACCACCAGGAAAGCGGCTTGCCCGCCCATTCCCCTTCCTGCACCGCCGTCATCACATTGAAGCTGTTGGAAAGCAGAACCAGAAGGGCCAGCAGCAGATAGGGGCGGGGGCGGAACGGGTTGCCGCCTATCCCCCAGCGGGTGCCGCCCGTCCCTTCCGTCACCGGCGCGGTGCCCGTTGTCCCGCCGGCATTGCCGACAGGGGTGGTGCCGCGCCAGTCAGGGCCATCGGCAACCACACCAGACCCTTGCGATGACCATGGCAACCGCACCTTCACCCGCCCCCGTTCCTGATGGCACCCCCACCCGGCTGGATTTCCTGGATTGGGTCCGGGTGGGGGCCTTCGGTCTGTTGATCTTCTACCATATCGGCATGTTCTATGTGAGTTGGGACTGGCACGCCAAAAGCGACCATGCCAGCCCCTGGGCCGAACCGCTGATGATGCTGTCCAGCCCCTGGCGGTTGACCTTACTGTTTCTGGTCTCCGGCATCGCCACCCGCTTCATGGCCGACCGATTGCCGCCTGGAAAACTGATACGGTCACGCTTGAAGCGGCTGGGTATCCCGCTGCTGTTCGGGATGGCCGTGGTGGTGCCACCGCAATCCTATGTCGAGGTGGTGGAGAAGATCGCCTATCCCGGCAGCTATTGGCAGTTCTGGGGACAATATCTGAGTTTCTATCAGGGCTTCTGCCGGGATGGCGATTGCCTGATCCTGCCCACCTGGAACCATCTCTGGTTCGTGGCCTATCTGCTGGTCTATACGCTGATCCTCAGCATGTTATTGATGATTAGCCGTGACTGGTTACGTTCATCATCGAGGCTTCACTGGATGAATGGACCTGGGCTGTTGGTTCTGCCCTGGCTGGCGCTGGCGGGGCTGCGTGTGGGGCTGGCACCCCATTTCCCGGTCACCCATGCGCTGATTGATGATTGGTACAATCACGCCCTGTCATTCTCGGCCTTTATGTTTGGCTTCGTCCTCGCCCGCCGGATGCCCGTCTGGGCGAATGCGGAACGGCTGCGCTGGGCCGCCCTGGTTCTGGGCTTGGCTGCTTATGCCGGTTTGCAGCTCTATTACACGGCCTATGCCGACAGCGAGCCGCCGGAGGCGCTGCGCATTACCATGCGTTGCGTCTATGCCGCCCAGCAATGGGGCTTCATCCTGGCCATCCTGGGCTTTGCCCGGCGGCATCTGAACCACCGGCCGCCGATTCTCCCCTATTTGTCACGCGGGGTCTTCCCCTTTTACATCCTGCACCAGACGGTGATCGTCTGTACCGGGCATGGCCTGAAAAAACTGGGGCTTTCGGCGGGCTGGGAATTCGCGGCCCTGGTGGCGCTGACCCTGGCCGCCTGCCTGGGTGGCTATGAGATCATCCGCCATGTGCCTGTGCTGCGGCCCCTATTCGGGCTGCCTTATGCAAAAGGTTAGGTTCGGCTAAGCAATTCTTTACGGATGCCGTTCCAGACTGTCCCCAGGAAGGCCGCAGGGCGGCAATGGCGTGGGGTTTCATCTTGGGTTTGGCGGCAATGGTGCAGAGAATGGATACGGCCTTGGCCGACCTGCCGGATAACCGGCTGCGCCAGCTCGTGGATTACTGGCGTGCGCGGCGGGGCGAGCGTGTCGCCCCGCCGCGTGCCGCATTGGACCCGGTGGATATTCCGGAACTTTTGCCATGGTTGGCGATTTTTGATGTGACCGATCACGGATTTTATACAAGATTGGCCGGAACCGGGCTGGAGGGTATCTGTGGCCGCACCCTCACCGGTCTTGTGCTGGATCATGGATCCGCCCATCCGCTGGAACTGTCCCTGTTCTCCTGGCTGCGCCAGTCACGCGACCAGCGGGCACCGATGCTGGTGCGGGCCACACTGGCTGGCCAGCGTACCCGGTTGGTGCTGCAGGGCGTGATGCTGCCTTTGTCCGGCGATGGCGACCATATCGACAAACTGATCTGCGGTTGCGTCGCTGTGGGCGGCCTGCCGCTTCCCGGTGCAGGGCGGCGGGTGGGTATGGCGGTGCCTACCCTGGTGGAATTCAGCGCCCACCGCCTGGAAGTTTGAAGCGGGCCCGTCTGCGATGCTAGGTTGGCGCCTTTCCGCCCCGGCATCCGACGGACCCAGACCCCAGTGCGACAGACCAGCCCAGCCGCCGCCCCCGCCGCCGCCAGCCCCGTTTCCCCGATGATGGTCCAGTATCTGGACATCAAGGGGCAGCATCCGGGTTCGCTGCTCTTCTATCGCATGGGCGATTTTTACGAGCTGTTCTTTGACGATGCCGTGCAGGCATCAGCAGCGCTCGACATCACGCTCACCAAGCGCGGCCAGCATCAGGGGGAGGAAATCCCCATGTGCGGCGTGCCGGTGCATTCCCATGAACAATATCTGCTGCGGCTGATCCGCCAGGGTTTCCGTGTCGCCATCTGCGAACAGACGGAAGATCCGGCAGAGGCAAAGAAGCGCGGCTCCAAATCCGTCGTCCGGCGGGAGGTGGTGCGCGTCGTCACCCCCGGCACCATCACCGAGGATGGGTTGCTGGATGCCCGGTCCAATAATTATCTGGCGGCATTGGCAGAGGCCGGTGGCGAGGCCGGGTTGGCCTGGCTGGACCTGTCCACGGGCGAGCTGACCCTGGCCCCGGTGGAACGCGCCGGGCTGGGGGCCGCCCTGGCAAGGCTGGCACCGGGAGAGGTGCTGTTGCCCGAACGGCTGTTCCAGGCGGACGAACTGGAACCCGTCTGGGCGGAATGGCGCAACCGGCTGACCATTCAGCCCAATGCACGGTTCGACAGCGAAAATGGCCGCCAGCGCCTGTTGTCGCTCTATGGCGTCGGCACGCTGGATGCGTTCGGCGCCTTCACCCGGGCCGAGGTGGCGGCGGCCGGTGCCCTGGTCGATTATGTCGAACTGACCCAGAAGGGCCGGCTGCCGCGCTTTGACACGCCGCGCCGGCAGGGGGCGGGGCAGGTGCTGGAAATCGATCCCGCTACCCGCCGCAACCTGGAACTGACCCGCACCATGACCGGCGACCGACGCGGCAGCCTGCTGGCCGCCATCGACCGAAGCGTGACCGGTTCCGGTGCGCGCCTGCTTTCAGCCCGGCTTTCAGCGCCGTTGACCGATCCGGCACGCATCGCCCGCCGGTTGGACATGGTGTCGCTGCTGGTCGAACAATCGCATCTGCGCCTGGATATCCGCGCCGAACTGGGCCAAACACCCGATATGGAGCGTGCCCTGTCCCGCCTGACGCTGGATCGTGGCAGCCCGCGCGATCTGGCCAATATCCGCGACGGTCTGGCCCGCGCCGTGGCCATCCGGGGGCGGCTGGCCTATGGCGATGCCGGGCCGCTGCCGGAAGGTTTGGCCCGCGTCGCCGATGGGCTGTTGGGGGGAACCGGGGCCGATCATGAAGCGCTGATCGACCTGCTGTCCCAGGCATTGGGGCCGGAACTGCCGCTGCTGGCCCGTGATGGCGGTTTCATCGCGGCGGGATATTCCGCCCCCCTGGATGAATTGAAGGGGCTGCGTGATGACAGCCGCCGGCATATTGCCGGGCTGCAGGCGCAATATGCCGACCAGACGGGCATCCAGTCCCTGAAGATTCGGCACAATAACGTGCTGGGCTATTATATCGAAGTCACGGCCACCCATGCCGACAAGCTGATGTCGGAAAAGCACCGGGCCGATTTCATCCACCGCCAGACCATGGCGGGGGCGGTACGCTTCACCACCGTGGCCCTGTCGGAACTGGAACGCAAGGTGGCGGAAGCCGGTGACCGGGCGCTGGCGCTGGAACTGGACCTGTTCGCCAAGCTGGTGGCCGAACTGGTGGCCAAGGCCGATTTCATCGCCGCCACCGCCCGCGCGCTCGCCACGCTGGATGTGACGGCAGCCCTGGCTGAACTGGCGGTCGACCGCCACTGGTGCCGCCCACACCTGACCGATGACCTGACCTTTGAGATCAGCGGCGGCCGGCATCCGGTGGTGGAAGAGGCGCTGGCCGAACAGGGCGGCGGGGCCTTTGTCGCCAATGATTGCGGCCTGTCACCCGGCCAGCGCCTATGGCTGCTGACCGGTCCCAACATGGCCGGTAAATCCACCTTCCTGCGCCAGAATGCGCTGATCGCCGTGCTGGCGCAGATGGGGGCCTATGTGCCCGCTGCCAGCGCGCATATCGGCGTGGTGGACAAGCTGTTCAGCCGCGTCGGCGCGGCGGACGATCTGGCGCGCGGCCGTTCCACCTTCATGGTGGAGATGGTGGAGACGGCCACCATCCTGAACCAGGCGACCCGCCGGTCGCTGGTGATTCTGGACGAGATCGGGCGCGGCACGGCCACCTTTGACGGGCTTTCCATCGCCTGGGCCTGTGTGGAACATCTGCATGAGGTGGCGCGCTGCCGGGGCCTGTTCGCCACCCATTATCACGAATTGACGGCGTTGGCCGCCAAACTGGCCGAGCTTTCCTGCCACACGATGCGGATCAAGGAATGGCGCGGCGAAGTGGTGTTCCTGCATGAGGTGGCGGCCGGTGCCGCCGACCGGTCCTATGGCATCCATGTCGCCCGGCTGGCGGGCCTGCCCCCGGCGGTGATCCAGCGGGCCGAACAGGTGCTGAAAATCCTGGAGAAGGGCGATCAGGCCAGTGCCGCCGCCCGGCTGGCCGACGATCTGCCGTTGTTTGCCGCCCTGAACATGCGGCCGGCCCCGGCACCGGAGGTCACGACGGCCGAACCATCGGCGGTGGAAGCGGCATTGCGGGAGGTGAACCCGGATGAGTTGACGCCCCGTCAGGCGCTGGATGCGTTGTATCGGCTGCGCACATTGTTGGCAGAGGCCAAGGGGCGGTAATCCACCGCCCCTTGGGATTCAAGCCTGATCCCCTGTCCCGGTGATCGCAACCGATCACCGGCCTCAAGCGCTGGCGCCAACGCCGTTTGGCGCTGGCTTCACGTGCCACGTGCCACGTGGTGGCGATCGCGCCGTACCAAACCCCGGTGACTTCTCCTCACCGGGGTTTGGTATTACTTCTTCAGGCCGATTTCGCGCAGGCGCTGGTCCAGGAATTCCCCCGCCGTCAGTTCCGCCGACAGGCGAACATTGGCGCGCGGATGCAGGAACATCGGCATCGAATAGCGCGAGACATTATGTTCCGGCGGCGGGTTCACCACCCGGTGCGGCGTGGCCGGGATGTAATTGCCCGACGCCAGCTTCAGCATGTCGCCACCATTGACGGCAATCATCCCAGCATCGCACGGCACATCATGCCAGTTGCCGGCCGTATCCTGGGCCTGCAGGCCGGGTTCCGAACCGGTCACCAGCAAGGTGATCAGGTTGATATCCTCATGCGCCGCTGCGCGCACAGCCCCCGGCTCATAGCCTTCACCAATGGGCGGGTAATGCAGGATGCGGAACAGCGACCGGTCAGACCCTTCCATCATGCCCGGCAGCGGTTCAAAGAAGCTGTCGCGCACGGCCCCCGGTACCTGATCTTGAATCCAGCCCAGCAGCCGGTCGCCCAGGCCCCGCAGATCGTCATACATGCGGTGCGTGGCATCCTCCACCCCCGGCGGCAGCCGGCGGGCGGGGTAGACATGGTAGAATTCCTTCAGATCCTTGACCGCACTGTCCTTGGCATTTTCCGACTTGAAGGGGAAATAGCCATCCTGGAACTGCGGGTCGAACGTATAGTCATGCTTGCCATCCCCGGCGAAGAAATCGGCCCAGACCTTGTACAGGTCGCCGATCAGGCCGGTATCGATGGGATGGTTGCGCAGCACGGCGAAGCCGGTTTCATGCATGGAACGCACGAACTGTTCGGCGGCATCGGGTGCCTGGAAATCCACGGTGGCGATGTTGAACATGGGGGTCCGCCCTCGGTGTCCATATTGTCGGGGAAGGTTGGGCGCACTATCACCATGGGGCGGCGGGTGACGTCAATAGATGCCGACCGCCGCGTTCCCTTGAGGTTGAGACCGGACCCGCCCCATGCCGCCTTCCCCCCTCCGCCTGATCGCCGGCCCGGAAGCCGCCGCCCGTATCCGTGCCGAAGGGCTGCATGAGGATCTGTTCGATATTGTCGCCGGCGCGTCGGGCGGGGCGAAATGGCTGGCGCTGACCCGGCTGGACCAGGCCCTGTTCGGCCATTGGTTTCAGGGGCGCACCCGACCGCTGCATATGGTGGGCAGTTCCATCGGCACCTGGCGCTTTGCCTGTCTGGCCCAGCCGGACCCGGTGGCCGCCTGTCGCCGATTCGAACAGGTCTATCTGGATTATGCGGTGGAACCGCCGGTGAGCGCTGCCGAACTGACCGACCATTGCCGGGATTTCCTGGCCACCATTTTCGGCACCGACGGGGTGGCCGCAATGCTGAATCATCCGTTCATGCGGGCCAGCATCCTGGCCGTGCGCGGGCGCGGCATGATCCGGCCGGGCAGCCGCACGGGGTTGGGCCTGGGGCTGGGGGCGGCGGGGCTGGCCAACGCGGTCAGCCGGCGGTCACTGGGCCTGTTCTTCGAACGCACCGTGCTGCATGACCGGCGCAGCCCGCCGCCCTTCAGCCTGACCACGCCCTTTCCCACCCAGGCGGTGGCCCTGACGGCGGACAATCTGCTGCCGGGCCTGCTGGCCTCCTCCGCCGTGCCCTTTGTCTTTGACGGGGTGGTCGATCTGGTGGGGGCCAAGCCAGGGCTTTATCTGGATGGCGGCATCATCGATTACCATCTGGATATCGCCTGGGCAGCGCCGGGGCTGGTTTTGTACCCGCATTTCGGCCCCCGGCTGGTGCCCGGCTGGTACGACAAGGCTTTGCGCTGGCGCCGGCCGGGGGCGGCCAGCCTGTCCCGCACCCTGTTGATCTGCCCGTCGGATGATTTCATCGGCCGCCTGCCCTATGGCAAAATCCCCGACCGGGGGGATTTCAACCGCCTGCCCACGGCAGAGCGTCAGCGTTACTGGCGGCATGTGGTGGCGGAAACCGACCGGCTGGCCGATGCCTGGGCGGACATGCTGGCCAAGGGCAATGCCGCTGACCTGCTGGAATAATACCAATCCACCTAAAGGTTGATCTTTAGGTGGATTGGAGGCTGGCGACTGCCAGCCCGGCACCACGTGGTGCCGCAAGCCAAGGCGGCGGATGCCGCCGCCCGGCGCATGAGGGAGATTGGAATAATGAGGTTTTTTTACCGCCGCCCATACATGGCGTCGGCCACTTCGCGGTCAACAATGGTCTTGCCGATGGGGGCCAGGGCCAGCCCGGCAAATTTGAAATGCTGAAAGCCGAAGGGAATGCCGATGATGGTGAGGCAGAAACCCAGCCCCAGCAGCAGATGCCCCAGCGCCAGCCAGATGCCGGCAAAGATGAACCAGATGATATTGCCGATGGTGCCCAGCGGGCTGGTGCCCAGATCCCCCCGCCCGGTCAGGTCGGCCCGGTCCACCGCCACCCGGCCAAAGGGCCAGAGCATGAAGATGGCGATATTCACCGCCGCCCGCGCCCAGGGGATGCCGACAATGGTGATGACCATGAACAGCGCCGCCGTCAGCCAGCCCAGTGCTGCGGCAAAGCCGAACAAAAACACCCACAACAGGTTCAGCAACAGGTTGATCATCACAGCGATCCTTGGTTGATCAGGTACATAGGCCATCATGCCCGATATCTGGGGTGAAGAAACGGCCAATGCAAAGCACCGGCACCGGACCACTGACGGAGGTGCCGCAGCAATGCATGGGGCGCGGGGTCGCCTATCCTATCGGCGCGATTGACGCGGAGGCTGGTCGATCCTATCTTATCCACAGGCCCAGTGAGGTGTGTGATGGCGATCAGCGGTATTTCTGCATATGCGTCCCAGGCGGTATCCCAAAGCCCGACCGTCCGCTCCTCGGATGGTGGCAGCCGGGTACCGGCGGTGAACGCTGCCCAGCAGGACAATAGCAGCAACCCGGCGGAAGAAAGCCGGGAGAGCGTGCAGAACACCGCGCCGACGGAGAATGAGCGGCAGGAGGCTGTGCAGTCCGGCCGTACCCGTGGCAGCTTTGTGAACATCACCGCCTGATACCGGGCGATAAAACCGGACAGGTACGGCGTTTCAAGGCCCGATTCCAAAGACCGAAGGCCCGCGCAGGGAACGCCCCCGCGCGGGCCTTTTTCTATCAGGCACCGGGCTTGCCCTTGCTGGTGGAATATTCAAAATGCAGGGCCACATCCGGGTGAACGCGCGGATGGATGGCGTGGGCCGCCATGGCGGCCTCGGCGAAACCGCATAGGATCAGCTTCAGCTTGCCGGGATAATTGGCGATATCGCCAATGGCATGGATGCCAGGGGCCGATGTCGCCAGCGTGCGCTGATCGACCGCGATATGGCCCTTTTCCATCTCCAGCCCCCAATCGGCGATGGGGCCCAGATTCATCGCCAGCCCGAAGAAGGGCAGCAGCACATCGGCGTCCAGCACCTTTTCGTTATCGTCCAGGTCGGCCACCCGCACGCCGGTCAGCTTGCCCCCCACCCCTTCCAGCCCGGAAAGCTGATAGGGCACCACCAGTTCGATCTTGCCCGATGCGATCAGCGCATCCATGCGTGACACGCTTTCGGGTGCTGCGCGGAATTTCGGGCGGCGATGCACCACCATCACCTTTTCCGCCTCCTCTGACAGGGAATTGGCCCAGTCCACCGCGCTGTCGCCGCCGCCGGCGATCACCACGCGCTTGCCGGCGAAATCAGCCCGGCGCTTCACCATGTAGAAGACGCCGGAACCCTCATACTGTTCCAGACCGTCCAGCGGCGGCTTGTTAGGGCCGAAGGCACCCACACCGGCGGCGATGATCACCGCCTTGGCCTCAATCACCGTACCTTTGTCGGTGCCGACCAGCCAGCCTTCGCCTTCACGGGTCAGGGTGGTGACCTGCTGGCCCAGATGATAGGTGGGGTTGAAGGGGGCGGCCTGTTCGGCCAGCCGGTCGATCAGGTCGGCCCCATCGATGGAGGGGTGGGCGGGAATGTCATAGATCGGCTTTTCCGGGTAAAGCGCCGTGCATTGCCCGCCCAGCATATCCAGCGCATCCACCACATGGGTGCGCATCTTCAACATGCCGCATTCAAACACGGCGAACAGGCCGACGGGCCCGGCGCCGATAATGACAACATCGGTGGAATGGCGGTTCTGGGTATCGGACATGGGCGCACACTTTCCGGCAACCGGTGAATGATCGCCGGTCTAGGTGCCCCCTTTCCCCTGGCTTGGCAAGCCCCGCAATGTCTGGATGGCAAACGGAACCAGCCATTCCAAAGCGTCATGAAGTTGGGATAGACTCCCATTCGACACGCAATCCGTTTGGTTCATTCGCAGGCCCCATGACCAGCCTTGTTTTCGATCTTGCCGATGAAGATGCCACGGCGGCCCTGGCCGCGACCGTGGCCGGGTGGCTGCGCAGCGGCGATGTGCTGGCCCTGCGGGGTGATCTGGGGGCGGGCAAAACCGCCTTCTGCCGGGCGCTGATCCGCCATCTGGCTGATAACCCGGCAGAGGAGGTGCCCAGCCCCACCTTCACCCTGGTGCAGCAGTACGATCACCTGTCCCCACCGCTCTGGCATTTCGACCTGTACCGGCTGACCGACCCGGCGGAGGTGGTGGAACTGGGCTGGGAGGAGGCGTTGCAGGATTGTGCCCTGGTGGAATGGCCGGACCGGCTGGGCCGGCTGCTGCCCGCCGACCGGCTGGATATTGACATCAATATCACCGGTCCCGCCAGCCGCCGCGCTGTGCTGACCGGGCGCGGGCGCTGGGAAGGCCGGCTGGCGGGGATGGCGTGATGCGCGAAAGCCAGATCATCACCTTGCTGGCGGGGGCCGGCTGGGGCGGGACGACACGCCTTCCCATGGGGGCCGACTGGTCCACCCGCCGTTATGAACGGCTGACCCGGCAGGGGGCGGCACCGCCCAGCGCCATCCTGATGGATGCGGAAGGCGCCGGGGCGGCACAGGTGCCGCCCTTCATGCAGGTTTGTGCCCTGCTGCGGGAATGCGGCCTGTCCGCCCCGGAACCCTATGCCGCCACACCGGATCAGGGCCTGCTGCTGCTGGAAGATTTTGGCGATGACAGTTTCGCCAAACTGCTGGAAGGCGGGGCCGATCCCGGACCGCTCTACCGGCTGGCCACCGATGTGCTGATCCATCTGCATGATCGTTTTCACCTGGATCAGCCGGGGACGGCGGGCCTGCCCCGCTATGATCTGGCCCTGTTCAGCGCCCAGGTTGGCCTGTTCGGCGATGCCTATTTCCAGGCTGCCGGTCAGCCGCTGGGGGACGCGGCGCGGGCGGCGCTGGATGCGGCATGGCGGGCGGTGCTGGAAGGGGTGCTGGGCCGGCTGCCGGTCAGCCTGCTGCTGCGGGATTACCATCCCGGCAACCTGATGCTGCTACCGGCCCGCGCGGGTGTGCGGGCCTGCGGCTTGCTGGATGTGCAGGATGCCGGCATTGGCCCGGTCAGCTATGACCTGTTGTCGCTGCTGGAAGATGCCAGGCGCGATGTGCCCCCGGACATTCAGGCCGCCATGCGCACGCGTTACCTGGATGCCCGGTCGGGGGTTGAATCCGATGCGTTCAACGCCAGCTATGCCGTGATGGGGGCGATGCGCCATGCGCGCATTCTGGGCCGGGTGGCCCAGCTTTGCGCCCTGGGCGGCAGCCGTAAACAACTGGCCTTTCTGGCCCGCGTCTGGGGCCAGTTCGCCCATGCCATCCGCCACCCGTTATTGGCTCCGGTGGCGGATTTTGTTGCCAACCACCTGCCCCCCGATGGGGCGGTGGGGCATATTCTGGATCAGGCTGCGTAAAGGGAGTTTCTTTCATGGGTTTCATGCCGAAGCGGGCCATGGTGCTGGCCGCCGGATTGGGAATGCGGATGCGGCCGATCACCCTGACCACGCCGAAACCGCTGGTCGCGGTCGGCGGCAAGCCGATGCTGGACCATGCGCTGGACCGGCTGGCCGATGCCGGTGTGGAAGAGGCGGTGGTGAATGCCCATTGGCTGGCCGACAAGATCGCCGACCATCTGGCTGCCCGCCGCCAGCCCGCCCCCCGCATCACCCTGTCGCGGGAAGAAGCGGTGCTGGAAACCGGCGGCGGCGTGCGCCATGCCCTGCCCCTGCTGGGGGATGAGCCGTTTTTCACCATCAATGCCGATATTGTCTGGCTGGATGGGCCGGTGCCGGCCCTGCGCCGGCTGGCCCATGCCTGGGACGCCGACAAGATGGATTGCCTGTTACTGGTCACGCCCACGGCCACGGCGGTGGGCTATGAAGGGCGCGGCGATTTCCACATGGACCCGGATGGCGTGCTGACATCGCGCGTGGAGGGGGAGGTCAGCCCCTTCGTGATGGCCGGCATCGCCATCATGAAGCCGGAACTGTTTGCCGGCCGCCCGGCAGGTGCCTTCAGCCAAAGCCTGATCTGGCGGGAGGCCGAAGCGGCGGGCCGCCTGTACGGTGTACGCCATGATGGCAACTGGTACCATGTCGGCACCCCCGACGCCGTTCCCCTGGTGGACGCGCATTTGCGCGAACCGGTAGGGCGGGAGGTGGTGCCGTAAGGGGTTGTTTTGCGCGATCTCAAACGTTGCTTCTGCTTCAGCTCCGTCATTCTTCTCGCTTCAACCGTTATTCCTGCCCTTTCAACCGTCATTCCCGCGAAGGCGGGAATCCATACGACGCTTCCACCAGAAGTCGGGTGCCGGGAGGCACCGTTGCTTGGATTCCCGCCTTCGCGGGAATGACGGTGGTGAAGGGCGATAACGATGGTTATTGAAGCGGGAAGTGCCGTTGAATGACCGAAATAACCAGCCTTCCCCTTCGCCCGTTTAGCACCCACACCCCCGGTCCCCATGCCCAACGTCTATACCCTTGCCCCCAACCTGCCCTTTGTTGACGCGCTGGCCGCCGGCCTGTGGGCGCGGGTGGATGGCGATGCGCTGGCGTTGAGCCGGATCACCGTACTGTTGCCCACCGCGCGTGCCGTGCGATCCCTGCGGGAGGCGTTTTTGCGCCTGTCGGGCGGGCGGCCGATTCTGCTGCCGCGCATGGCCCCGCTGGGCGATGTGGATAGCGACGAAATCACCTTGATGCTGGACGGGATGAAGGCCGGCGGGCTGGATCTGGCCCCCGCCATCGCCCCCCTGCGCCGGCAATTGCTGCTGTCCCGCGCCGTGCTAGCCGCCGGGGACAGTTTCGCCAAGACCAAGGCGCAGGCAGCAAGGCTGGGGCGGGAGCTGGCCAAGCTGCTGGATCAGGTGCAGACGGAGCAATTGAGCTTTGACCAGCTCAGCACCCTGGTGCCCGATGATTATGCCGAACATTGGCAGGTCACCCTGTCCTTCCTGTCCATCATCATCGACCAATGGCCGGCAATCCTGGCCGATCTGGGCGTGGTGGACCCCGCGCAGGAACGCAATAACCGGCTGGCCGCCTTTGCCCGCGCACTGGAACTGAACCCGCCGCCCCATCCGATCATCGCCGCCGGTTCCACCGGCACCATCCCGGCATCGGCCGACCTGCTGGCCACCATCGCAAGGCTGCCGCAAGGGGAGGTGGTGCTGCCCGGTCTGGACCAGGATATCGACGCGGAGACCTGGACCGCCTTGGATGAGGCGCACCCGCAATTTGCCCTGAAACACCTGATCAACCGGCTGGGTGTGGCGCGGGAGGAGGTGCAGGATTGGCCGGTGCCGGCCAGCGTTCGCCTTTCCTGCCATCCTGCCCGTATCCGCCTGATCGCGGAGGCCATGCGCCCCGCCGGCACGACGGAGGCCTGGCGCGACCTGCCCGATATCGACCCCAGCGCCCTGGAACGGCTGCACCGAATCGACGCCACCACCCCGCAGGAGGAGGCGGGCATCATCGCGCTGATCCTGCGGGAAGCGCTGGAAGTGCCGGAAAAGACGGCGGCCCTGGTGACGCCGGATCGCAATCTGGCCCGACGGGTCGCCACCGAACTGGCCCGTTGGGGCATCAAGGTGGATGACAGCGCCGGCCGCCCGCTGGCGCAGACGCCGGTGGGCAGCTTCCTGCGCGTCATTGCCGATCTGGCGGTGCAGGGTGCCCCCATCCCGCTGCTGTCGCTGCTGAAACACCCGCTGGCTGGCGGCGGGATGGAAGCCGGTGATCTGCGCCGGCTGGGCCGCCAGTTGGAAAAGGCGGTGCTGCGCGGCCCGCGCCCGCCGGGCGGGCTGGACGGGCTACGCCAGGCGCTGAACGGGGCCGACCGCCGCCGGCTGGGCAACCCGGCGCTGAAGGCCGATCTGCTGACCCTGGTGGACCGGCTGGAAGAACGGATGGGGGATTTCATCAATGCCGTGCGCGATGGGGAGGAACGCCCCCTGACCGACTGGCTGCACCTGCATGTGGGGGCAGCAGAGGCAATGGCGGCTTTGCAGGCCGAACCTGGCAATGAGCGGCTGTGGCGCGACAAGGATGGGGAGGCGGCAGCATCCTTCATTGACGAATTGCGCGATGCTGCCACCGGCTATCCCACCATGGGCGGGCGCGATTATGCCGGCTTGATGGAGGTGCTGATTTCCGGGCGGCCCGTGCGCCCCGCCTTCGGTCTGCATCCGCGCCTGCATATCCTGGGCCTGATGGAAGCACGCCTGCAACAGTTCGATACGGTGATCCTGGCCGGCTTGAATGAGGGGACATGGCCCCCTGCCCCCACGCCTGACCCCTGGATGTCGCGCCCCATGCGCACCCGATTCGGCTTGCCGTCGCCGGAACGGCAGGTAGGGCAGGCGGCGCATGATTTCGCCCATGCCTGTGGGGCGCACACGCTTTATCTCTCCCGTTCCGAACGGGTGGACGGCACGCCGACCGTGCCGTCACGCTGGCTGTTGCGGCTGGATACGGTGCTGGGCAAGGCGGGGCTGCGCGGGTCCATCGGCCATGCGGTGGAGCATTACCGCGCCCTGTATCAGGCCCTGGACCGGCCCGCCCAGGTGAAGCCCTGCCCGGCCCCGGCCCCCTGCCCGCCGCTGGCGGCCCGCCCGCGCAAACTGTCCGTCACCCAGATCGAAACCTGGATGCGCGACCCCTATGCCATCTATGCCCGGAAAATCCTGGAGCTGGAGGCGCTGGAACCAATTGATGCCGACCCCGGTGCGGCGGAACGCGGTGAGATTCTGCACAAGGCGCTGGAAAATTTCATCCGCCGCTATCCGGCACAACTGCCGGGCAATGCAAGGTCGGAACTGCTGGCCTGCGGGCGGGAGGCGTTTGGCGACCTGCTGGACCAGCCGGGGGTGCAGGCCTTCTGGTGGCCGCGCTTTGAACGGGTGGCCGACTGGTTTCTGGGTGTGGAGGCGGAACGCCGCAAAACCATCCGCCCGCTGGCCATTGAGGTGACGGGCAGCATCCGCCTGACCCCGCCGGGCGGGGATTTCACCCTGACCGCCAAGGCCGACCGTATCGACCGCACGCCCACGGGCGGGGTGGTGCTGCTGGATTACAAGACCGGCCAGCCGCCAACGGGCAAGGAGGTGCGGCTGGGCAAGGCGCCGCAATTGCCCTTGGAAGCGCTGATCGCGCGGGAAGGCGGCTTTACGGAGATCGGCGCGGCCCAGGTGGAGGGGCTGGAATTCTGGCGTCTGACCGGCGGCGACCCCGCCGGCATCATCCAGACCCTGAAGGATGAATCCCACGATCTGGCGGATGAGGCCCGCGATGGGCTGTTGGCGCTGATTGAGGCATTCGACGATCCCGCCATGCCCTATCGCAGCCAGCCCCGCCCAAGCTGGGCCCCGCGCTTCACCGATTACGCCCACCTGTCCCGCATCGCCGAATGGTCCGCCGGGGGTGGGGAGACGGAGTAACCCTTACCCTATCGCCTGCGTGGCAGAATAGATCAGCAGATTGATGGTCAGATCGCCCAGCAACAGGGCGCTGGCCAGCAGGCCGTTGCAGCCCAACGACTGGCGCAGCACGAACCAGCCATACACCAGCAGCCAGAGCATGGGCACAATCAGCGCGCCATTGACGGCGCGCGCGGCCCCCTCTCCCCCACCAGACAGGCCCAGGGAGAGGGTGACGAACAGGGCATAGATCAGCACCGCCACCAATTGCGACCAGTTATAGGCCACCACCATCAGGCCAATGCGTGAACCATGCCCCATGGCCTGGGCCAGATGGCAGGCCAGCAGCAGGAAGCCGGTGACATTGGCCGCCATCGTCACCGCTTCCAGCGCCACATAAAGCGGCAGCCCCAACGTGCCCAGCATCGGGTCACCCGAGGCCATGGAAATCAGCAGGGACAGCGGGAGGACCAGCAGATAGACCCGAAAACTCTGGGCGATGGCGGCATCATTGTCGCTGAAACAGGCCATGCCGCCGGGATCCAGCCGCAACAGGCGCAGGGCGCCAGCCAACCCCTGGCGGGTTTCAGGCGACAGCATCAGGCGGCCTTGCCGGCAAAGAAATCAACCAGCACCCGGTCATAGATGCTGGTCAGTTGGATCAGGTCGGCCACGGCGACATGTTCATCCACCTTATGCATCGTGGCGCCGACCAGCCCGAATTCCACCACCGGGCAATGATCCTTGATGAAACGGGCATCCGACGTGCCGCCGCTGGTGGACAGTTCCGGCT
This sequence comes from Azospirillum sp. RU38E, assembly GCA_943370215.1. Taxonomy (GTDB): domain Bacteria; phylum Pseudomonadota; class Alphaproteobacteria; order Azospirillales; family Azospirillaceae; genus Niveispirillum. Next base: position 101,265 of record CALRQC020000013.1, on the reverse strand, counting down.
CCTTGCCCGTCACCGCCCGCACGGCCCCGGCCACCGTGGCCACCAGGGGGCCGGGCGGGGTCAGGAAGGCCACACCGCTGGTCTGCATCTTCAGATCCCAGGCGCCACCCACCTCTTCCAGCACATCGCGGATATGGGCTTCCAGGCTGTCGGGCGTGTGCAGATCGTTGAAACGGATGTTGAACTTGGCCGTGCCCTTGGCCGGGATGACATTGCTGGCCGGGTTGCCGACATCGATGGTGGTCAGCGCCAGGGTGCTGGGCTGGAAATGGGCCGTGCCCTCATCCAGCGGGCTGCCGGCCAGCAGGGTCAGCGCCTCCGTCAGGCGGGGCAGCGGGTTGTCCGCCAGATGCGGATAGGCGACATGGCCCTGCGCGCCATAGGCCGTCAGCGTGGCGGTGACGGAGCCGCGCCGGCCGATCTTCATCATGTCGCCCAGCGCCTTCGGGTTGGTGGGTTCCCCCACCAGACAGGCGTCGATCACCTCTCCCTGTTCGTGCATCCAGTCCAGCACCTTGCGCGTGCCATTGATGGACGGCCCTTCCTCATCCCCTGTGATCAGCAGGGAGATGGAGCCGCTGGGCGTTCCATTGCGATCCAGGAATGATTTCGTTGCGGCAACGAAACAGGCGATGGCGCCCTTCATGTCGGACGTACCGCGCCCGAACAGCTTGCCGTCAATGATCTTCGCCCCGAACGGATCGACGGTCCAGCCGGCGCGGTCGCCGGTGGGCACCACATCGGTATGGCCGGCGAAGCAGAAATTGGGGCTGGCGCTGCCCAGGCGGGCATAGAGATTGTCCACCGGGTCGGTGCCCGGCTCCTCAAACCGCAGGCGGGTGCAGGTGAAGCCCATGTCGGTCAACACCCCCTCCAGCACGCCCAGCGCGCCGGCATCGGCGGGGGTGACACTGGGGCAACGGATCAGGGCCTGGGTCAGGGCGACGGGATCGATGGACATGGGGGAAGCCTGGGGGTTGGGGGGCGGGGGAGTGGGGCAGCAATTGCACTTGCCCCCCTGCAACGATTATTCCGGTTTCATCATTTCTCCCGACTCTTCTTACCGTCATTCCCGCGAAGGCGGGAATCCAAACGACGGTGACAGCAAGACAACCGGTTCCATGAGGAAGCGTTTGCTGGATTCCCGCCTTCGCGGGAATGACGGTGGAGAGACGGGAATGACGCTGACAAAACCAGATGGCAGTGAGAATCCAGAGAAGTGATGACGGGCAGGGCATCATCCGCCCTGCCCGTCACACCCATCAATCACGCAGCAGATCGTTGATGCTGGTCTTGGAGCGGGTCTGCGCGTCCACGCGCTTGACGATCACCGCACAGGACAGGCTGGGGCCCGGCGTGCCGTCCGGCAGCGGCTTGCCCGGCAGGCTGCCCGGCACCACCACGGAATAGGCCGGCACCCGGCCGACAAACACCTCACCGGTGCTGCGGTCGATGATCTTGGTGGTGGCGGAGATGAAGACGCCCATCGACAGGACAGCCCCCTGTTCCACGATCACGCCTTCCACCACTTCCGACCGCGCGCCGATGAAGCAATCATCCTCGATGATCACCGGGCCGGCCTGCAGCGGTTCCAGCACGCCGCCGATACCCACACCACCGGACAGATGCACATTCCGGCCGATCTGGGCGCAGGAACCGACGGTGGCCCAGGTATCCACCATGGTGCCCTTGTCGACAAAGGCACCGACATTGACGAAGCTGGGCATCAGCACCACGCCCGGCGCCACATAGGCGCTGCGGCGCACCACGCTGCCCGGTACGGCGCGAAAACCAGCCTGACGCCACGCAGCCTCGTCCCAGCCGACAAACTTGGACGGTACCTTGTCCCACCAGGTGGCCCCGCCGGGGCCGCCCTGGATGACGCTGTTGTCATTCAGGCGGAAGGAGAGCAGCACCGCCTTTTTCAGCCACTGATTCACCACCCAGGTGCCGTCGATCTTTTCCGCCACGCGGGCTTCGCCCTTGTCCAGCAGGGACAGGGCGGTTTCCACCGCGTCGCGCACGGCACCCTGGGTGGAAAAGCCCAGACCCTCGCGGTTGTCCCAGGCGGCATCGATGGTGCGGGAAAGATCAGCGTGGCTCATGTTCTCTCAAAGTCCCGTTTGTTAGTATCCGGCGGTCGATCGCGCATCTTCATTACATTGTCCGCCGGATCGCCGGGGACAATGGGCGGGTGCCCCCGCCCTGTCAACGCGCCGGCGCGGATGACAGGGCCGTGGCCAGCGCCACCAGCCATGTCTCCAGATCATCGATAATGTGATGCACATGCTCACCCGGATGGTCGGTCGGGGCGGCAACCTCCCCGATCTTGTTTTCCGGGTGGGAGAAGGCGCTGTCGGCGCGCAGCCACACCGTGGTCATGCCCATGGCGGCGGGCGGCACCAGATTGCGGTGCAGATCTTCCACAAAGGCGGCGCGGCGGGAATCGATGCCGAACCGGGCCACCATCTCCGCATAGGGGTGCGGGTCCGGCTTGGGCCGGTAATCGGCGGCGACAATATCGAAAATGCCGGTGAAATGCTGGGCGACACCCAGCCGTTCCATGACATTTTCCGCGTGGCGGACAGAGCCGTTGGTGTAAATCAGCTTGCGCCCCGGCAGGGCACCGATGGCATCGGCCAGCGCCGGCGACGGCGCCAGGGCGGTGACGTCGATATCATGCACATAATGCAGGAAGCGCTGCGGATCGGTGCCATGGTCCAGCATCATCCCGCGGAGCGAGGTGCCGAAGCGGCGATAATAATCTTTCTGCAGCCGCTTGGCAGCCACCGCATCCACCCCCAGTTCACCGGCAATGAAATCGGTGATGCGCACATCAACCTGGGCGAACAGGTTGCAGGCGGCAGGGTAGAGCGTATTGTCCAGATCGAAGATCCATTCCTGGACATGCGCAAAGGCGGCGGCAGGGGCGGTCATGGCGTCATCTTTCATCATGGCGGGGAAGATGCGACTTCATCGCCCTATCCGCAAGCCCGGTGGACCGCAAGCCGGGAGTGCGTTACCACTTTGGAGCCATTATCATTGCCGGTGGAGTTTTGCCCGCTGTGACGTCCTTTCCCGGTTCTGATCTTCCCGCCACTCCGCACGACCCCGCCGCCGGTACTGGTGAAAGCCCGGTGGGGCCGGTCCAGGCCGTGCTGGATGGCTGGCCGGGCCCGGCCTTGTGCCTGGGGCCGGACGGGCGCATCCTGGCGGCCAATGCGGCGGCGGAAATCCTGGCCCAGCGTCATGATGGCTGGTCGGCCGATCTGACACGCTGGGCCAGCACCGGCGGCCCGGCCGCCGAGGCCACGCGGTCGGTGCCGGTGGAAACCGGGCACGGGCCGGGCGTGGTGGAATTCACCGCAGCATTGCTGCCCGGCGGCAAGGTGCTGTGCCTGGGCCGTGATGCCACGCTGGAACGACGGCTGCGCCACGCGCTGACGGAATCACGCCAGCGCTATAAGGATCTGGTCGATATCTCCTCGGATTTCGCCTGGGAGGTGGGGCCGGACGGGCGGTTCGTCTTCGTCTCGGCCGCCGGCGCCATCGGCTATAGTGCCGAACAGTTGATCGGCCGCCATCCGTCGGAATTCGTGCTGTCGGACTTTGCTGACCAGCCGCTGCCCTTTGAAACCGATGTGCCAATCGAGCGCACCGAAGTGTGGATGCGCGGGCGGGAGGGCGACGCCTTCTGCCTGATCTCCTCTGCCGTGCCCCTGCGCGGGGCGGAGGGGTATTGGATCGGAGCCCGGGGCGCCTGCCGCGACATTACGGAGGCCCGCGTCAAGGGCATGGAACTGGCGCAGGTGCGCCTGCGTGAGAAATATCTGGGCTATATCGTCTCCTCCACCCGCGACGATGTGGACCCCGGCAAGACGCTGGAAATTGCCGTCGGCGTGGCCACCAACGCCACCGGGGCCGCCGGTGCCCGGCTATATGCCCGCACCGGTGATGTCTTCCTGCCGGCGGCGGGGCCGCCCGCCACCCTGGTGGAGCCGGCGAAGGATCAGGTGGCGGCCCTGCTGGAACAGGCGGCCCTGCAGCCGACGCCGCTGGTTGGCGGCGATGACCAGATCAGCCTGCTGGCCTGCCGCACCCTGTTCCGGCACGAGGTGAATGGCGCCGTCATGGTCTGGCAGGCCGACGGCCGGCCCTGGAGCGAGGAGGATGTCTCCATGGTCCAGGCCATCGCCGATCAGGTCGGCGTCGCCGTGGCCCAGGCCCGCTATCAGGAGCGGCTTAAAACCCTGTCGGAACGCGACGGGCTGACGGGGCTTTATAACCGCCGCACCTTCATGGAATTGCTGGAACAACGGTTGGAAAAGCAGACGGGCGGCAGTTCCGCCCTGCTCTATTTCGATCTGGATAATTTCAAGGCGGTCAATGACAAGCTGGGCCATGGGGCCGGCGATGATGTGCTGCGCGCCGTGGGTGATCTGCTGCGCCGGCTGGCCCGCGTCGCCGATCTGGCCGGCCGGCTGGGCGGGGATGAATTTGTGCTGTGGGTCGACCGGGTGGATGAAGCCCAGGCCATGGCCGTGGCCGACCGGCTGCTGCGGGAAGCGGCGGAGTTCCTGCGTCCGTTCTCGGCATCGTCGGACAAGACGCTGGGCGTCTCCATCGGGATTGCCCCCTATCGCGGTGGGTCGGCGGAGACGGCGCAATCCTTGATTGATCGTGGTGATCAGGGCATGTATGCGGCAAAGCGTATGGGAAAAGGCCACCGGGCCCTGGCCCCGGCAGCACCCCAGGGGCAAGAGGTGTAAAGCCAGGACGGATCGACAAAGGGATAACGCTGCAATACCTATTCGCGTATGCAGACACCGTTGCTTTCAGTGGGCCGGCCGGCCGGGACCGGCCTGGGATGGTCGGGTAAATGAACAAGAAAACGGAAGGGTTTGATTACGATACCGCCAAGCGTCTGGCTGCCAGCCAGAATGCCGGCGACCGCCGCCTGCTGGCCAGCCGGGCTGACACCCAGCCGGAAATCCTGTTCTTTTTGGCCAACGACACCAGTGCGGAGGTGCGGCGGGAAATCGCCCGTAACAACGCCACCCCGCGCCAGGCTGACCTGCTGCTCTCCCATGATCCCGATGAACAGGTGCGCAGCGGACTGGCCGCCAAGATCGCCGCACTGGTGCCCTCGCTGCCCGCCGATCGGGTGGGCCAGATTGAGCGGATGACCCTGGATATCGTGGAGACGCTGGCCCGCGATCAGGCCACCGCCGTGCGCCGCGTGGTGGCCGATGCGCTGAAGGATCAGGCGGGCGCCCCGGCCCATATCATCCAGCAACTGGCGCGCGATCTGGAATTGTCGGTCAGCGGGCCGGTGCTGCGCCATTCGCCCATCCTGACCGATGACGATCTGCTGGATATCATTGCCGGCCAGCCGATGGACGGCAAGCTGGTCGCCATTGCCGAGCGTGCCGGCCTGTCTGGCAATGTTTCCGCCGCCGTGGCGCGGACAGAGAGCGAGGCGGCGGTGGCCGCCTTGCTGTCCAACCAGTCGGCCCAGATCCGGGAAGAGACGCTGGACCGTATCATCGACATGGCCCCCCGGTTTGAACCGTGGCACGCCCCGCTGGTCCGCCGGCCCAGCCTGCCACCCAAGGCGGCGGCGCGCATTGTCGGCTTTGTCAGCCAGCAACTGGTGCGCGTGCTGGAAAGCCGTACCGATCTGCCGGACACGGTGATGACCGCCGTGCGTGGTGCCGTGGCCGATCTGGCCCGCGCCAGCACCCGGCCCGGTGCCGGGGGCGGGGCGGAACCGCTGGGGCTGGTGGATGAACTGACGGCAGAGACGCCCAAGGAACGGCCGATGGACCGGGCCCGCAAGATGCATGGTGCCGGCAAGCTGGACGAAGACGCCATGGCCGACGCGCTGACGCGGGGCGACCGTGGCTTTGTGCTGGCCGCCCTGTCCCTGCTGGCCAATGTACCGCTGGAGGCGGTGGACAAGATCATTGGCGGACAGAGTGCGCGAGCCGTCACCGCGCTCTGCTGGCGGGCCAAGCTGACCATGCGTTTCTGCCGGCAAATCCAACTGCGGATTGCCAATATCCCCCCGGCCTCCGTGCTGAATGCACGCGGTGGGGATGGCTATCCGATGTCCGACAGTGAGATGAGCTGGCAGCTTGAGTTTTTCGGGCTGAAAGGGTGAGTTGGGCATGAACGAGGGGCAGCCCCACAGCGGCCCTGCCGGCCGCGATCTGGCGGGCGCCATCCATGCCACGGCGGGCGATGGAGCACGCATCATCCTGGAAGTGCTGATGCGATCGGGGGAGGAAGCACGCCTGATCGGCGGCTGCGTGCGTGATGCCATCCTGGGCCTGCAGCCGGGTGATATCGACATTGCCACCCCCCTGCTGCCGGAAGAGGTGATGCGCCGTCTGAAGCAGGAAGGCATCCGCACCATCCCCACCGGCATCGACCATGGCACCATCACCGCCGTGGTCGGCCGCGCCAGCTATGAAATCACCACCCTGCGCCGGGATGTGGAAACCGACGGCCGCCATGCCAAGGTGATGTTCTGCCAGGACTGGCTGGCCGATGCGCAGCGGCGCGACTTCACCATCAATGCCCTGTCGCTGACGCCGGAGGGCGAACTGTTCGACCCGTTCGGCGGGCTGGCCGACCTGCGGGCCGGGCGGGTGCGCTTCATCGGCAACGCGCGGGAGCGCATTGGTGAGGATGTGCTGCGCATCCTGCGCTTCTTCCGCTTTTATGGCCGGTTCGGCAAGGGACCGCCGGACCGCGACAGCTTTACCGCCTGCGCCGCGCTCGCCCCGCTGCTGCCCGGCCTGTCGGGGGAGCGGATCGCCAAGGAGCTGCTGGCCGTCCTGCGGCTGGACCGGGCGGTGGAGATCTGGCGGCTGATGCTGGAAGCGGGGGTGGTGGCGCAGACCCTGCCCACCGCCACCCGCCTGAAACGGCTGGAGGCACTGGACCGGCTGGAATGGGTGCTGGGGGAGGCCGGGGCCATGGCGCATCTGGCCGCCTTGCTGCCCCCCGGCCCCGTGGGGGCGGCCGACACGGCCGAGCGGCTGCGCCTGTCCAACAACCAGCGCAACCAGTTGCTGGCACTCTGCGCACCGACGGTGGATGTGCATCCCGATCTGACGGTGACCAGCCGGCGCCACGCCTTGCAGAAGCTGGGGCCAGAGCTGTACCGCGACCTGCTGCTGCTGGCCGCTGCCGACCGGGGCACGGCCGCGCAGGAACTGCTGGAACCGCTGGCCGAGGCGGCCACCTGGGTGATCATCCCCTTCCCGCTGAAAGGGCGCGACCTGCTGGAACAGGGGGTGGCACCCGGTCCCGATCTGGGCATCCTGCTGGCCGGGCTGGAAGGCTGGTGGGCGGCGCGGGATTACCGGCCCACCCGTGAGGAATGTCTGTCAGAACTGGCCCGCCGCCTTGCCCTGCGCAGCAATGCGGAAGAAAATGGCAATGGTGATTAAATAGGCAGAAGATTTCTTTATGGAAATTTTTCTTCACTGTTGAATTTCACAACAACCGATTTCAATCATCGCTTCCTGATCTTCTTCGCAAATGGCAATAATTAATCGTTTCGTATACCGAACGCACCTATAGCGGCGCGACGGGCAGGCAAGGAACGATGATGCGGCTGACAATCAAAATAATTTTGATGGCGGTTCTGGTGGCCTTGGGTGGCCTGTTGCTGGCCAATGGACTGGTCGGCTGGCGGGCATTGGATACGGCCCGCACCGATACCGAAGCCCTGTATGAAGGCCAGGTGGTGCCGCAGCGGGAATTGAAGATCATCGCCGATGCCTATGCCGTGTTCGTGGTGGATGCCTCTCACAAGGTGCGCAATGGCAACTTCACCTGGGCCGAAGGGCTGGCCAGCGTCACCCGGGCCAAGGGCGATATTGCCCGCAACTGGGAACTGTTCCGGGCGCGGCCACACACGGATGCGGGCGAACGCGCCCTGATCGATCAGGCTGCCGCCCGGTTCCGCCCCGCCGATGCCGGCGTGACGGAACTGCTGGGCATTTTGCAGGCCAAGGATGCCGCAGCCTTGGATGATTTCGTCAAGAACCGGCTGTACCAGACCATCGACCCCGTCTCTGAAAGCATCACCCGGCTGATCGATCTGGGGGTGGAAAATGCCGGCAAGCTTTATGCGCAGACAGAAAAATCGGCGGACAATGCCATCCTGATCGCCAAGCTGCTGATCGGGCTGGGGATTGCCGGCATCGCCGCCGGCCTGTGGGCGGTGCTGAACCGCGTCGTCCGGCCGCTGGCAGCACTCACCGGCACGCTGGCCCTGCTGGCGCGGGAGGATTACCGGGTGTCCGTGCCCGGTCTGGCCAAGCAGGATGAGGTCGGCGACATGGCCCGCGCCATCGAGGTGCTGAAGGCCCATGGTGCCGAGGCCCAGCGCCTGCGCGCCGACCAGGAACGCCAGCGGGAAGAGGCGGAATTGCTGAAGCGCCGGGCCCTGGAATCCATGGCGCAGAAGGTGGAAAGCGAAACCCGCACTGCCGTGGATCAGGTGGCCGCCCGCGCCGGCGAAATGGATGTCCATGCCGGCGCCATGGCCGTTTCCGCCGAACGGGTGGCCAAGAACAGCCATAATGTCGCCGCCGCCGCCCAGCAGGCCCTGCACAATGCCGAAACCGTCGCATCGGCCGCCGAGGAACTGTCCGCCAGCATCCGGGAGATCAGCGGACAGGTGGCCCATGCCAGTGCCGTCAGCCGCAATGCCGTGACCAAGGGCCAGGAAACGCAGCAGACCATCCTGTCCCTGTCCGATGCGGTGGCCCGCATCGGCGACGTTGCCCGGCTGATCGGCGATATTGCCAGCCAGACCAACCTGCTGGCCCTGAATGCCACCATTGAGGCGGCGCGCGCCGGGGATGCTGGCAAGGGCTTTGCCGTGGTGGCGTCAGAGGTGAAGAATCTGGCCACCCAGACCAGCCGGTCGACGGAGGAGATCACCCGCCAGATCACGGAGATCAATGGCGTGACCAGCCAGGCCGTGGCCGCCGTGCAGGAGATCGGCCGCACGATCGAGGAGATGGACAATATCTCCGGCACCATTGCCGCCGCCATCGAGGAACAGGGGGCGGCCACGCAGGAGATCAGCCGCAATGTGCTGCAGGCGGCCGACGCCGCCCGTGAAGTCTCCAGCCGGATCACCGAAGTCTCCGCCGAGGCCGGCAGCACCGGCGACCGCGCCGACACGGTGCGCGGGACGGTGACAGAGGTGACGCGCAGCGTGACGGAGTTGCGCTCCACCCTGGTCCGTGTCGTCCGCACCTCCATGGCGGAGGTGGATCGCCGAATCGCCGAGCGGGTGGCGGTGGATATGCCGGCCCAACTGGAAATCGGTGGGCGCCGGCTGGATAGCCACCTGCGCAATCTGTCCAGCGGTGGCGCGCTGGCCGCCCCGGTGGACGGTGTGGCGCGGGGTACCCAGGGCCGCCTGCACCTGGCAGGTCTGGGGGCCATCGGGTTCAGCGTGCTGGATATTTCCGGGGAAGGTATCCATCTGCTGTTTGGCGACGAGGCGGCGGCCCGTGCCACACTGGCCCCCTGGCTGGCCCGGCAGGTGCCCGCCGTTGCTTGATGGAGGATGGCCATGGATCAGATCGGACAGGTGCTGGATTTCTGGTTCCGGCAGGCCGGACCGTCGAAATGGTTCGGCGGCGGGCCGGATTTCGACATGCTGGTGGCGGAACGGCTAGGCACGCTGCATGAACAGGCCGTGGCGGGGGAACTGGCGGATTGGGCGGCAACGGCGGAAGGCGGGCTGGCGCTCTGCATCCTGCTGGATCAGGTGCCGCGCAATATCTTTCGCGGCACCCCGCGCGCCTTTGCCAGCGATGCGCAGGCCCTGGCCATTGCCCGCGATCTGGTGGCGCGGGGGCTGGATATGGAATTGCCCGACGATGACCGCGCCTTCCTCTATCTGCCTTTCGAACATTCAGAGGCGATGGAGGATCAGCGCCAGTCCGTGCGCCTGTTCGCCAGCCGCACCCTGAGCCCGACCTATCTGGATTATGCCTGCAAACATCTGGTGGTGATCGCCGAATTCGGCCGCTTCCCCCACCGCAACGCCATCCTGGGCCGGGCCAGCACGCCGGCGGAGCTGGACTATCTGGCCCGGCCAGGGGCGGGGTTTTAGAGCCGGGTGCGTTTAGCCGGAAACGCACCCGGCTCTAAGCCGTTGTTCAGCGAGCGGATTCACGCTCCAAAGCGATTCCGCTTTTCCGCGATCCGCTCTAAGCCCCCTGCCCCGCCGCCGCCACAGCGGCCAGAAAGTCGCGGATACGGGCCACGCTTTTCACGCCCGGCCGTTCTTCCACGCCTGATGACACATCCACGGCATCGGCCCCGGTGATGGCGATGGCCTCGGCCACATTGGCCGGGTCCAGCCCGCCGGACAGCATCCAGGGCTTATCCCAGCGCCGGCCGGCCAACAGGCGCCAGTCGAACGACAGGCCATTGCCGCCCGGCAGCATGTTGGCCACATTCTTCGGCGGCTTGGCATCAAACAGCAGCCGGTCCACGACCGGCAGATAGGCCGACGCCGCTTCCAGATCGGCTTCGTCGGCCACCTTCAGCGCCTTCATCACCGGCAGGCCATAACGGGCGCGGATATCGGCCACGCGGGCCGGACTCTCCTCCCCATGCAACTGGATCATGTCCAGCGGCACCCGGGCGATGGTTTCATCCAGCAGTGCATCAGCCGGGTCAACGAACAGGCCCACGGTGCGGGTGCCGGTGCCCACCATGCGCGCCAGGTCGGCCGCAATGGGCAGTTCCACATGGCGCGGTGAGCGGGGGAAGAAGACCAGCCCGATATAGCGCGCCCCGCCATCCAGGGCGGCACGCAGCGCATCCGGATGGTTGATGCCGCAAATCTTCGCCTGAATTTTCATCGGACCGGTCATCGGATCAGGCCCCCAGTTCTTCGGCGATACGGCGGGCGGCGGCGCGCGGGTCGGCATCGGCGGTGATGGGGCGGCCGATCACCAGCCGGTCGGCACCGGCGGCCACGGCCTGGGCGGGGCCCATCACCCGCTTCTGGTCACCCACGGCGGCCCAACTGGGGCGGATGCCCGGCACCATCAGGGTGAAATCCGCCGGCAGGTCGGCGCGCAGGGCCGCCACCTCCGCCGGGGAGCAGACGACACCATCCACCCCGCTGGCCTGGGACAAGGCGGCCAGCCGGCGCACCTGATCCTGGGCCGAGCCCTGCTGGCCGATGGCGGCCAGATCATCCTCGCCCAGGCTGGTCAGCACGGTGACCGCCAGGATTTTCATGCGCGGCACCCCCAGCTTCGCCGCCTCATCCGCGGCGGCATCGGCGGCGGCGCGCAGCATGGCCGGGCCGCCGCTGGCATGGACGGTCAGGAACAAGGGCGCCAACGGCGCGACAGAGCGCACGGCACCGGCCACCGTGTTGGGAATGTCATGCAGCTTCAGGTCCAGGAACAGCGGCAATCCCGCATCGGCCACCACCGTGCGGATGCCATCCGGCCCCTGGGCCATGAAGAATTCCAGCCCCAGCTTCACACCGCCCACCAGACCGGTCAGATTGGCCGCCATGGCCCGCGCCCCGGCAATGTCCGGCATGTCCAGGGCAACAAAGATACGGTCGGTGGGGCGCATGGTTCTTTCCTGAAAAGGCTGCGATTAAGATCAACAAAGTGCAGCCTTCATGTAGCGCGAAACGGCGCGGCGGCGAACCGCCGATGTTCAACGGCGGCCACCCGCCCGCCGCAGGGCTGAACATGGGAATATTCCCAATACGTAAAGGGTAGCTTGACCCGACATGCCGGGGGCCCCAAGGTCAAGGGGCGCACCCCACCCGAATCGATGATTGCTTGTCATGCCGCTGCCGCCCCCCGCCGACCGCACCTTGCTTCATACAAGGAAGATCACCTGCCAGGGCTACCGCCGGGCCGATGGCTTATGGGATGTGGAAGGGCATCTGACGGATGAACGAACCTATGCCCACCGGGGTCTGACGGGGGCAGAAAAGCAACCGGGCGAATTCATCCATGATCTGTCGATCCGGTTGACACTGGACGACAGCCTGACCGTCCGGGCGGTGGCCGTGGCCGCCGATGCCACGCCCTTCCCCCTCTGCCCCGCCATCGCCCCCGCCTATCAAAAACTGGTCGGGCTGGCGATCGTCAGCGGCTGGACAGCGGCGGTGAAGGAACGGCTGGGCGGGGTGCAAGGCTGCACCCATCTGGTGGAACTGCTGGGCCCGGTGGCCACCACCGCCTTTCAGACCATCGCCCCCATTCGGCAGCAGGCTGAGATAAGGGAGCGTGAGGCCATGCGGGACCAGGGCGTGGAGCCGCCGCCACGCCGGCCGCCGCCCTTGCTGAATAGCTGCCACAGTTTTGCGGCCGACGGGCCGCTGGTGCGCACCCTCTGGCCCGAACATGCCAAGCCATCCACACCCTGAACGACATATCTATCCGATATTCAACTTGAGGTAATCAAGCTATCTCATCCTCTGTCCGCAGAGGCGCCAGGGCAAGACTGATGATATCAGGGTCGCCCTGGCCGTGGCCGGCCCCGCGATGCCCATCCTCCGTGGATGACATGCGGTAATAATTGACCAGAAATACCCGGATCGCTGCCGTTAGCGAAGCACCACCAGGCTTGCGCTCCACAATCTGCGTGCAGATATCGTGAAGGGTCTTTCCTTCCCGTTTGGCAACATCACTCAACGCATCCCACATTTCTGGTTCCATGCGCAGGCTGGTGCGTTTGTTCAGCACCACCACATTGCGAATGACCAACGTGCTGGCGATATCGTCAGACTCTTCCCTGGAAAAACGCTTGGAACGAGGCGGCAAGGCGGTCCTCCCTGGCTGAAATGGTGTGAATGCCGGCGTCATCACCAGCACCGCGCGAATGCATAAACCATTATGCCAAGGCATATGACCTGTTCAATTAAATTTGTATGTAGGTAAGAAGAAAAATGTCTCCATCCCGCAACCGGATCGGTTGCGGGGGGATGGTGGAATGATGGGATGGGAGACGCGGGCCGGCTTAATCCCGCGCGTCGGCGTCACCGGCCTCGGCTTCCAGCGCTTCCATGTCGGCATCGGAGAAGCCGAAATGATGCCCGATCTCATGGATCAGCACATGGCGGACCAGATGGGTCAGATCCTCCCCCGTCTCGCACCAGTAATCCAGAATCGGCCGGCGATAGAGGAAGATCAGGTCCGGTTCCAGCCGAGGCTGGGTAACGCTCTGCCAGGGCATTCCCACGCCACGATACAGGCCTAGCAGATCGAACGGGCTTTCCAGTTCCATCTCCTGCGCCGTCTCCTCATCGGGGAAATCCTCCACCCGGATCAGCACATTGCGCACATGGCTGCGCAATTCGGCGGGGATGCCGGCGGCGGCCTTCTCGGCGATGGCCTCCAACTCGGTCAGCGTGGGGGCGGTGGTGAAGCGGCGCAGCGACGACATGGGCAGGATCATTTGTTGTATTTGCAACGATCAGGCTTGACGTGGGGGGACCAACGGGACACCTATCCCCCCAAACATAGGCGATGGGAAGGGTGGATAAAATGGCACAGCAACAACGGCCGGCACGGCTGACGGATCAGGCCGTGACCGAGGCCCTGGCCGGACTGGCAGGCTGGACCCCGGTGGAGGGGCGGCGGGCCATTGCCAAGGAATACCGGTTCCAGGATTTCAACCAGGCCTTCGGCTTCATGACGCAGGTGGCCCTGCTGGCGGAAAAGCTGGACCACCATCCGGAATGGTTCAATGTTTACAACAAGGTGGCGGTGACGCTGGCCACCCATGACGCCGATGGCGTGACCGAACTGGACCTGACCATGGCCCGGTTCATGGAACAGGTGGCCGGGGGATGACAGGAAGGGATACCCCCTGTCATCCCCAAAAATCAGCCCATATCCCAATAGCCCCGGATCAGGTTCTTGAATTCGGCCAACAGCCGCTGTTTCAGGGCGGCATCCGCCGCGTCATCACCGCGTGACAGACCGGCCAGGGTTTGCAGGAACTGCCAGGTCAGATGGTGCCCCATCTCGAACTTGACCGGATCTTGCTTCTGGTAGCTGCCATAGAGTTCCACCGCCAGCGCTTCCCAGCGGCGATAGAATTCAGCCTTGGCCGGCCCCATCACGCCGGCCAGCTCCGCATCGGTGCGGGCGGCAGCATCCAGTTCCTTCCAGGCGGTCCAGAGCGGATGGTGGGCCGCCTGCCAGATGGCGTCCAGCCCCTGGTCCAGCCCCTCCCCGCCCTCATGCGGGCGGGCCGCTGCGATGACATGGAAATCATCCATGAATTGCTGGGCGATGTGATCCACCGTGGCCCGCAGCACGGCCGGCGTGGTGGGGAAATAATATTGCACGGCGCCGCGCGTCACCCCGGCCAGCTTGGCTATTTCCGACGTGGTGGTGCGATGATACCCCAGATCAAGAAAGCAGCGGATCGCTGCCTCTATGATCTTGTGATGGGTGGCGATGCTCTTGGGCGTCTGACGCACGCGTGAGGCCACCCCCTGGATGGAGCCCTTGTCTGCACCGGCTTGGATATCGTTCATTGCCTTCCTGCTGACTGATGCCGGTCTCCGCCGGTTACTGCGCTTGTATAAGGATATCGTATTCCAGCTTCAATCAGTCGATATCGGTCCGTTACGATGGGCCGCCCCGCCAATGAAGCGATAAGGCATGGTCGGTTCTATCTCGACACCCCGCCCCCGCCTGCGCTATGGGGAACAAGTCGGCCGTTCCGGCCCCGGACCTTCCCGCCCGACAGGGCTGCCCGGTGAGGGAGTGCAAGCGCCCGTGACCATGCGCCAAGAGGCACTGGATCTGCTGCGTCGCATCGGCGGCGCTGAGGATGATGCCATCGACCTTGCCGGGGCAGCCTTGTCGCTGGCCCTGCTGGACCATCCGGTTCCCGACCTTGCCCCCTATCGCGCCCATCTGGCCCAGATGTGCGCCGATCTGGCCGCCATCGTCGCCACGGAAGGGGTGGACGAGTTGACCGAGCGCATCGCGGCCATCCGCCGTGTGCTGGTGGATCAGCATGGCTATGCCGGGGACAGCGAAACCTATGAGGATTTGCAGAACGCCAACCTGATCCGGGTGATCGACCGCAAGCGCGGCCTGCCCGTGGCACTGGGGATCCTGATGATCCATCTGGCCCGGTCACAGGGCTGGGAAATCTGCGGTCTGTCCTTCCCCGGCCATTTCCTGATCCGGATGGATCTGGACGGCCAGCGCCTGATCCTGGACCCGTTCGAAGGCGGCAGCATCTGCGAGCCGCACACGCTGCGGGAGCTGCTGAAACAGACAGCCGGGCTGGAAGCGGAGCTTTCACCCGAACATTACGCCCCCGTATCGAATCGGGAGGTTTTGTTACGGCTGCAAAATAATCTCAAACTGCGCCACCTTTCCACCGATCAGCCGGCCAAGGCGCTGGCGGCGGTGGAGGTGATGCTGCTGTTCGCACCCGACCATATTGGCCTGTGGCGGGAATCCGGCCTGCTGAATGCCCATGCCGGCAAGCTGACGGCTGCCATCGCCGCCTTTGAACATTTCATGGAACTGGCGCGTCAGCGCGGCGCCTCCCAGGCGCTGATGCAGCAGACGGCCACCTTGTTGCAGCAATTGCGCAGCCGCCTGAACTGACGGGGAAAGTGACCGGGCGCACAGGGCGGACCGCCCGGGCGCCGTTACCATCCCGCCCCCTGATTATACCTGATTTTCCCGCCTGCCCGCCGGAGTGACAGCGATGACCCTCAAGGTCGCCATCCAGATGGACCCGATCCAGTCCATCAATATCGATACTGACAGCACCTTCATGATGGCGCTGGAAGCGCAGCGGCGCGGCCATGCCCTGTGGCACTATCACCCGCGCGATCTGGCGCTGCGCGGCAACAAGCTGTTCGCCCGCGTGGCGCCGGTGCAGGTGCGCCGGCAGAAGGGTGACCATTTCACCCTGGGCGCCCCGGAAATCATCGATCTGTCGACCATGGATCTGGTGCTGATGCGCCAGGACCCGCCATTCGACATGGCCTATATCACCGCCACCCATCTGCTGGAACATATCCACCCCAAGACGCTGGTGGTGAATGACCCGGCCGCGGTGCGCAATGCGCCGGAAAAGCTGTTCGTCACCCATTTCCCGGACCTGATGCCGCCGACCGTCATCACCTCTTCCAAGGAAGAGGTTCTGGCCGCGCGGGCGGAATGGAAGGACATCATCGTCAAGCCGCTGTTCGGCAATGGCGGGGCCGGTGTCTTCCACCTGAAACCGGAGGATGAGAATCTGGGCGCCCTGCTGGAGACCTTCACCCAGCTCTACCGGGAACCGGTGATTGTGCAGAAATATCTGCCGGAAATCCGCCAGGGCGATAAGCGCATCATCCTGATCGATGGCAAGCCGGCCGGCGCCGTCTCCCGCATCCCGCAGGCAGGGGAGGCGCGGGCCAATTTCCATGCCGGCGGCAGCGCCGGCAAGACGGAACTGACCAAGCGCGAGCAGGAGATTTGCGAGGCCATCGGCCCGACGCTGCGCGCACAGGGGCTGATCTTTGTCGGTATCGACGTGATCGGCGATTATCTGACGGAGATCAACGTCACCAGCCCCACCGGCATTCAGGAGATCAACCGCCTGAACGGGTCGGCGCTGGAATCCGTGTTGTGGGACGCCATGGAAGCCCGATTCGCCGCCACGCGTGCTTAAATCCAATCTGCCTTGATCGGTGACCGATCAAGGCAGATTTCACATTCCCTCAAGCGCCGGGCGGCGGCATCCGCCGCCTTGGCTTGCGGCACCACGTGGTGCCGGGCCAGCGGTCGCTGGCCTCCACCCCACCTTGATCCGTGACCGATCAAGGTGGGGTAGGATCAGGCTCACTCGTTACCGGCCTTGCGTGCGGCCGGGTTGCCATTGCTGTTGGCGGCGGCACTGGCCGCGCTGGCGGCATGGGCCTGCTGCTGCTGATATTTGGTGATACCCATCAACATCAGCTCCGCCAGCCGCTCCTTCGACGGCGGGGCGGCAGCGGTGGCTGCCTGATCGGCGGCCGGCGTTGCCTCGGCAGGCGGAGCGGCCTCGGCCGGCACCGGGGTTGGCGTGGCCTTGGGCAGCGGGGTCGGGCTGGCAACCACGGCTGCCGGCGCCTGTGTGGTTAGGACCGCACGTGCGCCGGGCATACCGCCATGCTGCTGGACCAGTTGTGCGGCGGTGGAAGGGATCAGCGGCTTCACCCCCATGCTGCCGGTCTGCACGGCATTGGCGCGGTAATCAGCCAGCGTCATGCCCTGGGCCGGGCCATTCTTGCGCCGGCCACTGGTGCCGCTGCTGGCAGCGGCCGACTGCTGATCCTGCTGGGCCAGGGCGGCCACGGTATTGCTGCCCACGCCTGCCCCCGGTGTCGGCAAGCTGGCCACGGCGGCGGATGCCCCCAGACCAGACGCCGCCGTAGCAGCGGCAGAAGCGCCGGGCAGGCTCTGCAAATCCTTCAACTGCTGGGCATTGCCGATACCGCCCAGCGCCTGGGACGGCATGGCGGCAGAGGTGGAAGCAGAAGCGACGGGTGCACTGCCCTGGCTGGCGGCCATCAGCCGTTCCAGGGCCGCAGCCTGACCGCTGCTCAGTTCCTGCACCGGCAGGGGTGCCGCCTTTTGCGGCATGTCACCCGCTGCGGCCACCTTTTGCGGGCGCGGTGCGGTCACAGTCAGCGGATCATCTTCCCCGGCGGGGGAAGCGGGGGCGCTTTCGCCCCCCTTGCCGCCAATACCCACCCAGCCACTGACCGTATCCACCACATCCTTGCCCGTCTCCTTCTCCACCACCGCATCGGCGGCGGCGACGGCCAGCCCGATCGGGCCGAAAAACAGGGCACTGCCGGCCAGTTTGGCCGGGGTCTTGATGGTGTCGCCGGTCACGGCCTGATAGATCTTGTTGACGATGGGGATATGCTGCAGCGGGTTCACCACATCCAGCACATCCCAGAACGACATGCCCTCTTCCTTGCTATCCGCCTTTTGCGGTGTGGGGCTGCCGGCCGATTCCGCACGCATCGCCTGTTGCGTGGCGCGGATATGATCCATATGGATGCTGCTCGGCGGCATGGGCGTCCCCCTTGGTTTCACCCGCACCAATGCAGGGATTGTGCCAAGGAGTGTCGTAATAGAATCAATGGTTTGGTGGGGAAGCTTCTGCTGCCCGGCGGTTTTTGCCGGGCAGCTTTATCAAAACAGATGGCCGGATTTTTCCGCCTTGGTCTTCAGATAGGCCTCGTTATGGCCATTGCTGGGGAAGATGTGCGGCACACGTTCCGTCACTTCCACGCCCCAGCGGGTCAGTTGGGCGATCTTGTCCGGGTTGTTGGTCATCAGCCGCACCTGGGTGAAGCCCAACTGTTTCAACATGCTGGCGGCGGGCAGATAGACCCGTTCATCGGCATCGAAGCCCAAGACCGTATTGGCATCCACCGTATCCAGCCCGCCATCCTGCAGGCGATAGGCGCGCAGCTTGTTCATCAGGCCGATGCCGCGCCCTTCCTGGGCCAGATAGAGCACAATGCCGCTGCCGGCCTGCGAGACTTCCCGGATGGCGCCGCGTAACTGCGGGCCGCAATCGCAGCGCAGCGAGCCCAGCAGATCGCCGGTGAAACATTCCGAATGCAGCCGGGCCAGCACCGGCTGGCCCGGCGTCGGGTCGCCGATGATGATGGCCAGATGTTCCGGCCCGCCATCGCTGGGCCGGAAAGCCACCAGCCGGGTCCGTTCGGCATCTTCCAGCGGCACGGCGGCATCGGCCACCCGCGCCAGCGACCGGGCGGACCGGCGCTGATAATCCAGAATATCCGCCGCCTCGGCCGACAACAGATCATGCCGGCGGGCAAAGGCCCCGGCATCGCCCCCACGGGCGGTCGGCAGGGGGGCCACCACCACCGCCGGCAACAGGCGGGCCAGCTTGGCCAGCATGATGGCCGCCGCCTCCACCCCATCAGCGCTATCCAGGCTGCGCACGGCCGCGCGCTGGGCCAGATCGGCTGGGGCGGGCCAGCGCGGGCGCGGGCGGGTGGGGTCGGCCAGATCACGGGCCAGATCGGCTGTCAGCCCGGCAGGCGGGGCCAGCAGCACCGGCCGGTCGACCGCCACATCCAGCCCCAGCGCCCGGCCGCGCTGACCGCTGACCAGCAGGGCCGGCGCGCCGGCGGCCATCGTCGCCAGCCGGTTCAGCGCATCGGTGCTCACCGCCTCCGCCGCCATCACCAGCAGGCCGGCGACACCGCCCTGCACCAGCACCAGTTCCCCGCGCCGCAGGTCGGACAAGGCACGGTCCACCCGTCGCTGCGCAACGCGGTCAGGCGACTGAGTGATGTCTTCGGGGGCGAGTTCCAGCACCATACGATCCATTATTCATGTCCATCGGCGCGGCGACCGTGGTGTATCAGCCAAACCGTATCGGCCGCGAAGGAGAAAAGCAAAAGGGCAAAGGCTGCACCGGTGGCAACGCTGGTCAGCGGGCTTTCGATCCATGGCGTGGCAGCGGCTGCCAGGGTCACCACCTGCACCACACAGATGACCCGCCGCCGCTGGCTGGGCGGCAGGGGTGCTGCCAGCCGGGGCCACAGCTTGCCGGCCAGGATGAAGGCTGGCCGCAACAGCCCCAGACCCAGCACCCACGGCCCCACCTTCCCCGACAGGGCCAACAGCAGACAGAGCAGCAGGATCAGCAGCGCATCCAGTTCCATGTCAAACCGCGCGCCATAGGGGCTGGCCAGACCCCGCCGGCGCGCCACCCAACCATCCAGCCCATCCAGCACCAGGGCGGTGATGGCGATCACCGCCACCACCCAGGCCTGCGCCATGTCCAGCACCGGGGCCAGCGGCAGGGCACCGCCGACCAGGGCGATCAGGCCACCCCGCAACAAGGTGATGCGGTTGGCTGCCCCCCAGCGTCGGTGGATGGTGTGATGGCGCAGGCCCAGCCAGGAGAGCCCCGCCACCGGCAGAAAGCAGAGAGCGGCACTGGCGACATACCAGCCGGGCAGGCCCAGCCCAAACACCAGCCCCACCCCGCCCAGCGCCACCAGCGGCCAGGCCAGCAGCAGATGCAAAGCCAGTTGCAGCCGCAGCCCTGGCAGGCGGGCGGCACAATCAGGCGAAAGGTCGGCGGGGCCGTGCAACGGGTCAGGGCTGGTCAGGGTCATGCAGGGAAAGTTGGCGATTTGGGCGATTTGACAAGGGGTTTCCTGCTGGAACATCCGCGATCCATGGTATGGCTTCACCACCCGGCCCCGTCACGACGCAGGGAACGTGCAACCAATCATGCCCATCACCGCCCAAGCCTTCTGGGTGCTGTCGCCCGGCCGTGGCGCCATCTGCCGCCAGGAACTGCCGCATCCGGGCCCGGATCAGGTGCTGGTGCGCGCGCTTTACAGCGGCATCAGCCGCGGGACCGAGAGCCTGGTTTTCCGCGGCGGCGTGCCCTTGGAACTGGCCGACAGCATGGCCTGCCCGATGCAGGAAGGCGGCTTTCCCGGTCCGGTGAAATATGGCTATGCCCTGGTGGGACGGGTGGAGGCGGGACCGGCGGCGCTGATCGGCCGGCGGGTTTTCGCGCTTCATCCCCATCAAGATCTCTGCCTGATCGATGAAGCCGCCTGCCGGCCCATCCCCGATGCCGTACCAGCACGCCGCGCCGTGCTGGCCGCCAATATGGAAACAGCGCTGAACATCCTGTGGGATGGCGGGGCCGGCCCCGGCCAGCGCATCGCCATTGTCGGGGCCGGGCTGGTCGGCTGTCTGGTGGCGCGGCTGGCGGCAAGGCTGCCGGGGGTGGAACTGACCCTGGTGGATATCGACCCCACCCGCGCCGATCTGGCCCAGCATCTGGGTGCCGGATTCGCCCTGCCCGCCAATTGCGGCCCGCTGGCCAAGACCTGCGATCTGGTGATCCATTGCAGCGCCAGCGGGGAGGGACTCTGCACTGCCATCGCCCTGGCCGGGACGGAGGCCACCCTGGTGGAGGCATCCTGGTATGGCGACCAGCCGGTGACAATACCGCTGGGCGGGCATTTTCACCCGGCCAGATTGCGCATTATCTCCTCCCAGGTCGGTATGGTTGCCAGCAACCAGCGACCCCGCTGGAATTTTGCGCGAAGACTGGACAAGGCGCTGCAACTGCTTGACGATCCGGCGCTGGACAGGCTTCTGGGTGCGGAAATCCCCTTTGCCGACCTGCCGGCGGCCATGGTGGCGCTGGCTGATGGTCGGGGGATGCCACCCGGTTGCCCGGTCGTTTGTTATCCACCCGTGGATTTACAGGAAGCTGCATGTATTCCCTGACCGTCCGCGATCACATCATGATCGCCCACAGTTTCAAGGGGGCTATTTTCGGCCCGGCGCAGCAATTGCACGGTGCCACCTTTGTCGTTGATGCCGAATTCCGCCGGCCCGCCCTGTCCGCCGACGGGCTGGTGGTGGATATCGGACAGGCCTCCGACCTGTTGAAGCAGGTGCTGGCCCCGCTGAATTATCGCAATCTGGACGAGGTGCCGGAACTGGCGGGCCGCAACACCACCACGGAATTCCTGGCCGGGGAAATCCATCGCCGCCTGTCGGACGGCATCCGGGCGGGTGCCTTGGGGGTGGATGGACAACAGGTGGCCAGCCTGAAGATCAGTTTGCATGAATCACATACGGCCTGGGCCGCCTTTGAGGCACCGGTCGCGGGAGATGTCGCATGAACCGGCGTATTGGTGTTCCCGTCCATATCATCTCCCCCGGTGCCATCAACCAGTTGACCGGCGGCTATGGCTTCCTGCGCCGCATCCGCGATGGGCTGATCGCGCGCGGGGAGGAGGTGCAGGTGCATGAGCTGACCGGGCCGCACCCGTTCGTGGATGAACGGTCGCGCAGCAATGCCGACCAGATCATGAGCATGATCCCCGACGGGTCGGTGGTGCTGGTGGATGGGCTGGCCCTGCCCGTGGCCGCCCATGCCCTGTGGGTGGACCGCTATCGCCTGCGCATGACCGCCCTGGTGCATCACCCGCTGCATCTGGAGGCCGGGCTGGATGTGGAAGAAGCGGACCTGCTGCGCCGGCTGGAACGCGACACGCTGGCCTATGTCCGCCGGGTGATCGTGCCCAGCCGGGCCACGGCGGCCGATGTCATGGCGCTGGATGTGCCGGAAAAGCGCATCACCATCGCCAATCCGGGCACCGACCCCGCCAGCCCCAGCACCGGCAGCGGCGGGGAAACCCCTGTTCTGCTCTGCGTGGCCAGCCTGACCCCGCGCAAGGGCCATCTGGTGCTGGTGGAAGCTTTGTCCCGGCTGCGCCATCTGCCCTGGCGGCTGGTGCTGGTGGGGGCGGAGCGGCATCCCGGCCATGAACGCGCCCTGCGGGAGGCCATGGCCGAACGCGGCATCGCCGAGCGGGTGGAACTGGCCGGCGAACTGGCCGCCGAGGCGTTGGAGGCGCAATGGCGCGGGGCCGATATTTTCGTGCTGCCCACCTTCCATGAAGGGTACGGCATGGTGGCGGCTGAGGCGCTGGCCCGTGGCCTGCCGACGGTGGTCAGCCAGGTGGGCGCGCTGGCGGAATTTGTGCCGGCAGCGGCGGGCGGTCTGGTGCCGGCGGGTGATGCCGGGGCGCTGGCCCGCGCGCTGGAACCACTGATCGCCGACGGCAACGCGCGGGGGCGGGCGGCCGAGGCAGCAAAGGCCGCCGGTGCCGGCTTGCCAAACTGGGAGGATACGATCAGCATCATCCGGTCTGCCCTGGCCCAGAGCCTGGCCAGCAATCCGGAAATCGAGCGCATCGCATGAGCAATGAATTTGATGCCGACTGGCTGCGCCTGCGCGATCCCCTGGATGAGGTGGCGCGTGTCGCCGCCTTCGCCTGGGGGTTTGGCCGGGTGCTGCCGGCCGAACCAATGCTGATCGATCTGGGCTCTGGCACCGGCAATAATGTCCGCCAGTTGGCGTTGAAGCTGGGTCGGGCCCAGCAGGATTGGACCCTGATTGAAAAGGACCGCAAGCTGCTGGCCAAGGCGCCGGGGGAGATGCAGCATTGGGCGGAGCGCAATGGCTGGACCGTCAAGGAACAGCGCCGCGCCTATCACATCAGTTGCGAGGATATGGGCATCCGGGTGGAGATGCGGAGCTGCGATATTGCCCGCAATCTGACCGATCTGGGGCTGAACCAGTATGATGGCATCACCGCCAACGCCCTGTTCGACCTGGTCTCCGCCCCCTGGGTGGAGAGCTTTGCCGATGAACTGGCGGTGGCGGGCTATCCGCCGCTGCTGTTCACGCTGATGGTGGATGGGCGCATTGCCTTTTCCACCCCCGATCCGGATGATGATTTCGTGCTGGAACGGTTCCATGCCCATATGGGCAAGGACAAGGGATTCGGCCCCGCCCTGGGGCCCGCCGCCCCCGCCGCTTTGGCCAAGGCGCTGACCCGCGCCGGTTATAAGGTGGAACAGGGCCGGTCGGACTGGACCATCGGGGAAAAGCGGCTGGCGGCCCATCTGGCCCTGCTGAATTTCCACGCCAAGGCCGCCACGGCGATGGAACCCGCCGCCGCCAGCCGCATCGCCGATTGGCAGCAGCGCCGGCAGGCGATGGCCCGCGATGGCATATCGGGGCTGAGCGTAGGGCATATGGATATTTTCGCGCGGCGCTGATACGCCGCCCGCATCCATGCTATCAATCGCACCGGTTCCCCCTGCCCGCCCCAACGCATGACCGGCCCGCTGATCCTTCTGGTCGATGACGACCTGCCGCTGCGCCAGTCCGTCGCGGAACAGTTGCTGCTGCGCGACATGCAGGTGGTGGAGACCGGGACAGCCGCCGAAGCAATCGCCGCCCTGACGGCGCAGGGCCCCTTTACCGCCATTCTGCTGGCGGGCACCCTGCCCGATGGCGATGGTGCGGCCCTCTGCACCGCCTGGCGGGGCCAGGGCATCGCCTGCCCCATCATTCTGCTGGGCGGCCGGGTGGTGGCCGCCGCCAATGACCATATCGCCAAACCCTTCCGCCTGGGCCAGTTGCTGGGCCGGCTGGATGCGCTGTTGCGCCCGCCGGCAGAGACAACCCGCGTGCCACCGCTGCCACTGGGGCCCTATCAGTTCCATGTCGATGAGAAGCTGCTGGTCCGGCCCGATGATGGGCACAAGGTCCGGCTGACGGACAAGGAAACCGCCCTGCTGCGTCTGCTGCATGATGCGGCAGGGGGCACGGTATCGCGCGACGCCCTGCTGGAGCAGGTCTGGGGATACAGGCAAGGGGTCAGCACCCACACGCTTGAAACCCATATCTACCGGCTGCGCCGCAAGATGGAGGCCGATGCCACCGCGCCGACCCTGTTATTGACCGAAGGGGGCGGCTACCGTCTCGCCCCCTGAACCGCCCTGCCTGCCTGCCCCTGCCCTTGCCGTCGTCGCCGGAGCCCACCCTTGCCCTTTTCCTGCCGTCACCTGTTGTTCCTTCTGCTGACCGCCGCCGCCCTGGCCCTGGCCGGCTGTACCAGCCGACCGCCGCAACCGCCGCCGGAACCGGAAGTGGTGCTGCCGCCGCTGCCCGATGTGCGGCGCGTGGTGTTGACCTATCCAAGGTCGAAGGAGATGGTGGACGTGATCTATTTCCATAATGGTGATTACGACCGGGATGCCATGGTCAAGATCAACCATTTGCTGCGCGACCGGCGCACGGGGGAGGAACGGCCCATCGACCCGCTGCTGATGGATTTCCTGTTCGACCTGCTGATGCGCACCGGCCTGCCGCCCACCACGGTGGTGGAGGTGACGGACGGGTTCCGTTCCGCCGGCACCAATGCCGATCTGGTGAAGGTGAATGGCAATGCGGCCCGCGAAAGCTATCACCTGCAGGGAAAAGCCATGGATTTCCGCGTACCGCTGCTGCCCGGCCCGGCGCTGGGTGAAATCGCCAAGACCATGCAGCGCGGCGGTTCTGCCTATTACCCCTCCACCGGCCATACCCATATCGATACCGGCCCCAACCGCACCTGGCGGACACGATGAAGGGGGGAAGCTGGTATTTTCATGTTCCCTCAATCGCCGGGCGCCTGCATCCGCAGGCTTGGCTACGCGGTATGTGCCGCACGGCAGCAGTCGCCGCTGGACACCGCATCTTGGTGACCCTGGCCGCCTGCCTGCCGCTGGGCGGCTGTCTGCTGGGGCAGAGCGCCACGCCGCTGCTGCCCACAGGCGAGGCGCTGCCCCATGGCGTCTTCTCCCGCGATATGCCCAGCGGGCTGGGGGATACGCTGACGGTGCGGGAAGAGACGATGCGGGTCGGCACCCGCTATGTGGTGTCAGGTGCTGGGGGGCGCGTCGGCTCCGTCGCCTTCGCCCGCCTTGCTGAAACCGATCTGTCGCGCCTTTCCGTACCGGGTGGGGAGGCACGGGCGCTGTATCTGGCACAGATCCGCCTGACCGGGGAAGGCTTGCGGCGGCTGGACAGCCGCACCCGTCTGCCCGCCGCCCTGAAGGACGAGGATGCGGAGCGTTATGCCTATCTGCCCCTGGCCTTGGTGCGCCAGGGAACGGAGGCGCCAACCCTGGTGCTGGTGGAATGTCCCGGCCCCGATCCGGCAGCCCTGCTGCACAAGGCGGGGCCGGAATTCAACCTGCGTTTCAGTGCTGATGGGTTGCTGCGCATCATCGACCGGGCGCAAATCCTGCGCGCCATCAATACTGTGCTGAACCGGCAATTGGCGGCTGGCGGCTGCCGGGCGGAACGGCGGCTGGAACTGTCGCCCCACACACCCCTGAAATTGCCTTGACCGAAAAGAGAGACGGGGCCGTCCCCCGGGAACGGCCCCACCCCGGTTACTTCTTGGCGGCCAGCGCCTCCTTCAAACCGGGTACATAATCACCGCCTTCCGGCACCTGGATGCTGGAACCGGCGAAATCATTGCCCACCGGCTCCTGCCGTCCACCCAGGCAATGCGCCAGGAAACCTTCCGCCACGGCATAGAAGCTGGTGCGGTTGGTCGGGCGGGCAAAGCCGTGGCCTTCATCGGGATACAGCACATAGGTGACCGGGATGTTCCGGGTCTTCATGGCGGTAACGATCTGATCGGCTTCGGCCTGCTTCACGCGCGGGTCATTGGCCCCCTGGGCAATCAACAAGGGCTTTGAAATCCTGTCCACATGGGTCAGCGGGGACCGTTCGGTCAGCAGGGCCTTGCCCTCTTCCGTGCGGGGGTCACCCACGCGGCGGGCCAGTTGCTCAAAGAAGGCGGCCCAATATTCCGGCACGCTGGCCAGCAGCGTATTCAGGTTGGACGGGCCGACAATATCCACACCACAGGCAAAACGGTCGGGCGTGTTGGTCATGCCCCACAGCGTGGCATAGCCACCATAGGAGCCGCCATAGATCGCCACCTTGTCCTTGGAGGCGATGCCTTTGTTGATGGCCCAATCGACGGCATCGACCAGATCATCATGCATGGCGCGGCCCCATTGCTTGTCACCGGCATTGGTGAAGCCCTTGCCGAAGCCGGTGGAGCCGCGGAAATTCACCGACAGCACGGCATAGCCGCGATTGGCCAGCCATTGATGCTCGCCATCATAGCCGAAACTGTCACGGGCCCAGGGCCCCCCATGCACGTTCAGCACCAGGGGGACCGGCTGGTCGGGCTTGCCGTCGCCATCCTTGTCCGATCCGGCCGGCAGGGTCAGATAGCTGACCAGGGTTTTGCCATCGCGCGACGGGATTTCCAGCGCCTGCATCGGCGCCAGGGTCTTGCCTTCCAGGTTGGGGCGCACGGTGAACAGCTTGGTCAGGCTTTTCGCCTTGCGGTCATACAGGAAATAGGCGGCCGGCTCCGTCACCCGGTCGATGGCGACGGTCCACAGATTATCATCCTTCGACCGGCTGGTGACGGCCCATTGCCCCTTGGCCTGATCATTCAGGAAGGTGATGTCGGCGGCCACCGCATCGCCCACCGGGGTCCATTCATCCTTCAGATAATCGACATTGAAGGCCTCCACCGCCCCGGTGGTCGGGTTTTCCATGATGCCGCCAATATCGGCCTTGTCGCTGTCAGCCAGCAGCTTCTTCTCACCGCTGCCCAGATCCAGCGTATAGAGGGCCGCCTTGTCCCGGTCGGCCGTGGACAGCAGATAGGCGATATTGCCCTCCAGCGGGATGCCGGCAACGCTGGTCGAGAGGGCATCATCACCGCTGATGGTCAAGATGGGCTTGCCCGGCTTGCCATCCTTGCCGAACGGTTCCAACTGCATCCCACCATCGGGCAGCGGCTTGGCGGCAAGCCGCAGGTTGAGCTGCTTGTCGGCATCGAAGCCGCCATAACCGTCATTCTTGAATACCAGATCCAGCTTTCCGGACGTCAAATCCAGCTTATAGACATCGTGCCAGCGCGGATCGCGGTTGTTCAGCCCCACCAGGATGGCATCCGGCACCGCGCGGGAGACGGCAACAATGTCCACCTTGGTCTTTTCGAACGGGGTCAACAGCCGGGCTTCACCCGTGGCGATCGTGACGCCATAAAGCAGGAAATTCTCATCCCCGCCCTTGTCCTGCTGATAAAGGATCTGATCGCCGGCCGGTGCCCAGAAGAAACGGCGGATCGGCCGGTCCTTGTCAGCGGTCAGCGGCTTGGCGGCATCGATCTGACCGACGGGAGCCACCCAGATATTCATCACCCCGTCACGCGGGGCCAGAAAGGCAATGGACTGGCCATCGGGGCTGAGGGCGGCGCCGCTGCGGCTGGGATTGCCGAACAGATCCTGACGCGCGATCAGATCAACCGTCGCCGGGGCAGCCGCCTGCGGGGCCGCAGCCGGCGGTTTGGCCGTTTCTTCCTTCCCACAAGCCGACAGGGTGAGGGTGAAACCCAGGGCCAGTATGCTGGTGCCGAGCAGCGATGGCAGCGTCTTCTTCTTCACGGGGATGCTCATCCTTCTGGTGGGTGTCCGGGTACGGTTGGACGACTATCGCAACGCATCTGGTGACGGGCAAGGGCCGACGCCAGACGATCGGCTGGGGCCAGTTGAAAAAATCCCACCCCCCATGCGCTGGCCCCCATCGATTTGGTTAGCCCTTTTGGGGCCTCTTGCAGGAAGATATGCACCATGCCCTGTTATCCCCTCTGCCCCACTGGCCATGATTACGCTCGATATCGCCACCGTGCTGTTTCTCTACCAGTCATCCTTGCTGGTGGGTGCGGGGGCCTTCCTGCTGAATCGCCGCCAGACGGGGCCGACGCGGGGGCTGGGCATATTGTCAACGGCGCTGGGGCTGCTGGGCGGCGGGGCCTTGTTGGCCAGCCTGGGTGAACAACAACAGTTGCCATTGCATTTCTGGACCCTGGGCAGCCTGACTGCCGGGCTTTGGGGCCATGCGTTGCTGGCAATCGGCATGGCCTGCCTGAGCAATGGCCGCCCGCTGCGGCACTGGCGCTGGCTTTTCATCTGGCCCGCCCCCTTTTGGTTGACAGCGCTGTTGACACAGTTTCATACGCAAAACAATTTGCGCGCTGTCATCTTCCATCTGAACGCGGCTCTCTGGCTGCTGCTGGCGGCCTGGATCATCTGGCGCGGGCAGCGGCTGGAACCGCTGCCATCGCGGGGGCCGCTGGCCCTGATTCTGGGGGCCAGCGCGCTCTCCTTTGGCGCCGGGGCAGGCATCATCATCTGGGTAACGGATTTCGTTCCCTGGCTGTCAGTGGAATTCTTCGCCCAGATTCTGGGCAATTTCATCCTGGTCATCCTGGTCAGCAGCATGGCCACCGACCGGGCAGAGGCGCAGTTGCGTCGCCAGGCCAGCCTTGATGCGCTGACCGGTATCGGCAATCGGCGCTGGCTGGCAGATAGCCTGCCGGCCTCCCTGCGTGTCGGCGACACGGTTCTGTGCCTGGACCTTGACCATTTCAAGCAGATCAATGACCGCCATGGCCATGCTGGCGGCGATGTGGTGCTGGTGGCGGTCGCCGAGTTGTTACGCGCTGGCCTGCGGCAAGACGATTGCCTGGCCCGCATGGGCGGGGAGGAATTTGTGCTGTTCCTGCCGGAACTGGAAGAACCGCAGGCGTTGCAGGTGGCGGAACGGCTGCGCGCTGCCATTGCCGGGCTGGCAGTGTCTTATCGTGGCCAGCCGATCCCGGTCACCACCAGCATCGGCATTGCCCGCTGCGACCGGGCGGGACGTGAATGGCAGTATCTGCACCACATCGCCGATATGGCCCTCTATGCCGCCAAGCGGGCCGGACGCAACCGGGTGCACCTGGCCGCCCCTGGCCTTTAATCGGCATCCAGGTAAGCGGCCTGCCCGCGCATAGGATTTCAATTGTGGCAATTCAAGTAGGTGTCCATCCGCGGGACGCAACCGGCCTATCGCCCGCGCTCATGGCTACTGTGATGACACGCACATCGAACACCGTTCATCCCCGGCTATACCAATCACACCACACGGCGACACGGCGATCGATAAATCATCGGGCCCACGTCGTGAATGGAAGACCAAGAAGAAGGTGGTCCTGATCTGCGTGTTTATTTCACGCCACAGGCAGAATCTGCCTTCAGGGAACCTTGAGGAGATTAAAATGTCGCGTTTCGCTTATGCTGTTCTTGGTGGCGTTGCCCTGATGACCGTTGCGGCAGCCCCGTCCTTCGCCCAGTCCCCCTTTGACGGCCCCTATGTCGGCGTCTACACGGGCTATACGACCAGCAGCGACACCACCCGTGCACCCGGCGCCAAGGCCGACCTTAACCTGGATGGCTGGACCTATGGCGGCTTCTTCGGCTATGGCAAGACCTTCGACCGGTTCTATGTCGGCGGTGAAGGCGAACTTGGCGGCCTGGAACTGAGCGACAAGACCAAGCTGGTCGGCGGCCGTGTCACCGGGCTGGATGGCAACGAGACTTATGGTATTTCTGCCCGCGCCGGTTATCTGGTGACCAATGACGCCCTGGTCTATGGCCGTGTCGGCTGGCAGCGCACCAATTATGAAGTGACCTCGGCCCTGGCTGGCGCCAACGTGTCCAAGAGCGATACCCTGAATGGTGTGCGCGTCGGCGGTGGTGTGGAATATGCCGTGACCGACAATATTCTGGCCCGTCTGGAATATAACTACACCGACTACAAGACTTTGAAGTATACCGCTGGTGGTAATGCCTACAGCCTGCAGCCGGATGACAGCCAGATCCGCGTCGGCGTGGCTTATCGCTTCTGATGCTTCCAGGTACAAGGATGCGGATGTCACCATCCGCATCCAGTCTTCCTCGAATGGCGTGCCCCGGCCCTCCCTCTCCCCCATTGGGGCCGGCTCCCCCCTCCAACACGCCATTCGCGGCGGCCCCGGCGTATCCCACGCGCCGGGGCCATTTATTTTGATGCTGTCCTTCGGCACGTCAGCGGTCGCCACCGGCAACCGATTTTATAGAATCGGCAAGTCCTGCGCGCCCTGCAGGCGGGCATCCCGCAGGTCGGCGTTGGAGAAATCCGCACCGCTGCAAATCGCGCCCGTCAGATCTGCCCCCACCAGGCTGGCATCGGCCAGTTTTGTCCCCCGCAGAATGGCGCCGGTCAGATTGGCCTGGCCCAACACGGCGCGGCGCAGGTCCGCCCCCGTCAGGTCCGCCCCATCAAAACGGGCGCGCAGCAGATTGGCACTCCATAACCGGCTGGCATTGCTTTGTATCTGCACCGGCCCCAGTTCCCCCCGGACCAGCCTGGCTCCCGACAGGGTGGCCCGCTCCAGGGAAGCACCACGCAGATCGGTCCCCGACAGATCGGCATCACGCAGATCGGCCAGCGACAGATCGGCCATGGGCAAGGTGGCCCCCGACAGGTTGGCACCGCGCAGCATGGTGCAATGCATCAGGGCAGCGGACAACACCTGCCCTGCCAGATTAGCACCCGCCAGATCAACGCCGGACAGGTCGGCCCGGATGCCCGCTTTGCCATTGCTGTCCACCCATTGCCGGTGATCCGCCAGGATTCGGGCCAGATCGCGCCCATCAGACCCCAGTTCCCGCGCCGTGACGGCACCGGCCAGATTGGCCGTGAGGCGGGTGGCATCATCCATAATCACGCCGATCAGGTCGGCATTGAGGAAGCGGGTGGCATTCAGGTCCGCCCCGGTCAGGTTGGCACCGGATAGCTTGGCACCCGACAGGTTGGCTTCCCGCAGATCGGCCCCGGTCAGGTCACAGCCGGTGAGATTGGAATTGGTCAGGTTGGCGCGGATGAACTTGGTGCCACGCATGATGGCATCCGTCAGATCCGTCTGCATGACGAAAGCATTCGACAGACGCGCGCGCGACAGATCGGCAGCGCGGATGGTCGCCACCGACATTTCAGTGGAAACCTCAATCGCCTCAAACTCATGCATGGCGATATCACCATTGCCGCGCACATGCATGATGGTGCCGTCGCGCAGGTCGCTATCCACAAGCAGGGCTTCCGACAGAACGGCCCCCCGCAGACAGGCCCCACGCAGATCGGCCTTGCGCAGGTCCGCCCGTTCCAGATTGGCCAGCCGCAGATCGGCGGCATAGAGATTGGCCTGGGACAGATTGGCCCCCACCAGCCTGGTGCCGAACAGCTTGGCCCCTGACAGGTCGGCATCAGAGAGATCGTAGCCCGACAAATCCATATGGCTGAGATCGCGCAGCTTCAGGCTGGCGCGGGCCCCACCGGTCAGCCGGCGTAGAAAGGCCAGATGCCGGCTGTGCACAGCTTGCAGCTCCGCCGCGGTGATCCGCGACCGGTCCGGCCCTTGCCCTATCGTTTGCGTCATCGTGCCCCTGCTTCCCGATCGATACGGGTTACCCAATGTGACTATAGCCAGCCGGGGTTTCAACAGGGACTTTGAGTGCAAAGGGCCAAAGCACAAGCAAAGACCGCAGAAATTCACATCCGCAATCTATTTCATTCAAAAGTTGTCATACCTTATTTATCGCAGGCCGGCTGGTTGCCAATATATGCATATTATACGAAAGGGTGGTATCCGGTCCGTTTCCTACTTTCCTGTTCTCAGATACTCGAGAAGGAGTAAACGACGGTCCCAAGGGGGGCCGAAGGAAGCCAGGGGGAAACGCATGTTCTTTAAAAAGTCGACGCCAGCCACGCAGTCCGAAGACGAGGCCGCCAAGCAGATGGCCCTGCTGGGCCAGTTCGCCGGGGTCGGTCTCTGGGACGCCGTGCTGTACAATGGCGACCCGATGCACCCGCAAAGTCACTGGCACTGGTCAGACGAATTGCGCCGCCTGCTTGGATATGCACATGGGGATCAGACCGGCTTTCCCAATATAGTCAGTTCCTGGAGCGACCGGCTGCACCCGGATGATGCCGGCCCCACCTTCGCATCGTTCAGTGCTTGCCTGAACGACCGGACCGGCCGGACGGGATATGACGTCGTCTACCGGCTGCGGATGAAGGACAACCAGTATCGCTGGTTCCGCGCGGTCGGTGGGGTGGCCCGCGATGCGCAGGGTCGGCCGCTGCGCGCCTGCGGTTCCCTGATCGATATCCATGACCAGAAAAGCCAGTTGGAACGTATGGAGTTGCTGGATCAACATGCCGGCGTCGGCCTGTGGGATGCGGTGATGCATGAAGGCGATGCCATGCATCCGAACAGCCGCTGGCGCTGGTCCAACGAATTCCGCCGCCTGGCCGGCTTCCGTGACCAGAATGATTTTCCTGACCGGGTCAATTCCTGGTCTGACCGGCTGCATCCGGAAGATGCCGGCCCCACTTTCGCGGCGTTCGGGGCTTGCATGGCCGATACGACCGGCCGGACACCCTATGATGTCACCTATCGCATGAAGATCAAGGATGGCAGCTACCGCTGGTTCCGCGCTGTCGGCGGGGTGGCCCGCGATGCCCAGGGCCGGCCGTTACGCGCCTGCGGCTCCCTGATTGACGTGCATGATCAGAAGACGGCCGAGTTGAAGCAGCTTGATGCGGAAAAGGAACGCCGGCGCACCATCCTGGATATTGCCGATACGCTGACCACGCGCGTGGAAAATTCGGCTGATCGGGCCAACAGCAACACCCAGACGGTGGCATCGGCGACAGAGGAACTGTCCGCCTCCATTGCCGAGATCAGCGAGCGCGCCAACAATGCCGCTGCCGCAGCGGCCAATGCCTCCACCGAAACCGGCCGCACCAATGAAGCGGTGCAGGCCCTGGTGACGGCGAGCGAGCGGATCGGCGTGGTGGTGAAGCTGATCAATGATATTGCCAGCCAGACCAACCTGCTGGCCCTGAATGCCACCATCGAGGCGGCGCGCGCTGGCGATGCCGGCAAGGGCTTTGCCGTCGTGGCCACGGAAGTGAAATCCCTGGCCAAGCAGACCGCCAGCGCCACCGATGAGATTGCCGAGCAGATATCGTCGGTGCAGCAGGAGGCCAACCGCGCTGTCGCGGCCATCCGCAGCATCGGCGCCATCATCAACGAGGTGCAGGGCATTTCTGCCACCATCGCCTCGGCCGTTGCCCAGCAGGACGCGGCCACGCGGGAAATTGCCGGCAGCGTCAGCCATGTCGCCCGCGATATTGGCGAGGTGACGGAGAATGTCCGCGAAGTCACCCAGCAACTGCGTCGCTCCGGCCAGTGAGTCGGTTGCGAGCGCTGAACCTGGCAGGAAGCACGCGCAGGAACGCGGACGGCAAGGCCAGCCAGGGCGGGGATGCAGCTCAGCATCTCCGCCCGCATGGTTGACTCAAGGCTGCCGCCCCTGTATCACCCGCTCATCATTCCGGAAGAGGGTTGGCCTTTTCCGGTACGGTCTATCGGCGCCAAGGCGCCCCGCCAGTCCGCGAGTGTCGCGCACTGGCGCTTTTGCGTTTGGGGATACCCCATCTGCAAAGGCCTGGGGTGCGGCGGCAAGGGCGACCAGGAGGATTTGGATGTTCGATGGTCTGACGGGACGGCTTGGCGATATCTTCGACCGCCTGCGCAAGCGCGGGGCGTTGTCGGAGGATGACGTCAATGCGGCGCTCCGCGAAGTCCGCATCGCCCTGCTGGAAGCCGACGTCGCCCTGCCGGCCGTGAAGGCCTTTGTGCAGGGCGTGAAGGAAAAGGCCATCGGGACGGAGGTGCTGCGTGGCATCAATCCGGGCCAGATGGTCATCAAGATCGTGCATGATCATCTGGTGGAACTGCTGGGCAACACGGTTGAGGATATCAACCTGTCCGCCGTGCCGCCGGTGCCAATTCTGATGCTGGGCCTGCAGGGCTCGGGCAAGACCACCACCTCGGCCAAGATCGGCCTGCGCCTGAAGAACCGGGAAAAGAAAAAGGTTCTGATGGCGTCGCTGGATACGCGCCGCCCCGCCGCCCAGGAACAGTTGAAGGTTCTGGGTGAACAGACGGGGGTGGCGACGCTGCCCATCGTCAAGGGTCAGACCCCGGTGGAAATCGCCCGGCGCGCCATGGAAACGGCGCGGCTGGAAGGCTTTGACGTGGTGCTGCTGGATACGGCCGGCCGCCTTGCCATCGACGAGGAGTTGATGGACGAGGTGGTGGCCATCCGCGACGCCACCCAGCCGGTGGAAAGCCTGCTGGTGGTGGACGCCATGACCGGCCAGGACGCCGTGACGGTCGCCACCAATTTCAATGACCGGGTGGGCATCACCGGCATTGTCATGACCCGTATCGACGGTGACGCGCGCGGCGGTGCCGCGCTGTCCATGCGCCACGTCACCGGCAAACCCATCAAGCTGATGGGTGTAGGTGAGAAGACCGACGCGCTGGAGCCGTTCCACCCTGACCGTATCGCCGGCCGCATCCTGGGCATGGGCGACGTGGTCAGCCTGGTGGAAAAGGCCGCCGAGAGCATCGACAAGGAAGAAGCCGAAAAGCTGGCCAAGAAGCTGGAAAAGGGCGGCTTCGACCTGGAAGACATGCTGACCCAGATGCGCCAGATCACCAAGCTGGGCGGCATGGGCGGGATGCTGAACCTGTTGCCCGGCGTGGGCAAGATCAAGGAACAGCTTAAAAACGCCAATATCGACGAGAAGATTCTGAAGCGGCAGGAAGCCATCATCCTGTCGATGACGAAGAAAGAGCGCAAGAAGCCGGAAATCCTCAACGCCTCGCGCCGCCGCCGCATTGCGCTGGGGGCCGGGGTGACAGTGGCCGACGTCAACCGCCTGATCAAGCAGTATCAGGATATGTCGGAAATGATGAAGAAGATGAAGAAGCTGGGCCAGAAGGGCCTGATGCGCCAGGGCCTGGGTGCCCTGATGCCCAAAGGTATGCGGTGATGGATTTGCCGGTGGGTCAGGATACGGGTGTGATGGCTTCTTCCCCCGATCATGCGACGCTGATGACGGCGCGGCTGGTGCTGCGCCCCTTGTCACGCGCTGACCTGCCGGCCATGCATGGGCTGCTGTCCGACCCGGAAAGCATGAAATACTGGTCCCACCCGCCCCATACCAGCCTGGACCAGACGGAAGCGTCGATGGAACGGGCACTGACGGAGGATGGCAGCGGGCGTGCCTGGGCCATCACCACCGATGGGCGTACCTGCCAGGGCTGGGCCACCATTTTCGCCGTGAAGGACCGGATCGGCTGGGTCGGCTATATCCTTTCCCCCGCGCTGCGCGGCAATGGCCATGCGGAAGAGGCGATGCGCGCCGTGCTGGATTACGGGTTCGAAGTCTGGGGCCTGCACCGGTTGGCCGCCAATATCGACCCGCGCAACCATGCATCCGGCGGGCTGCTGCGTCGTCTGGGCTTCACCCAGGAAGGGCTGCAGCGCCGCGATTTCGTCTATGACGGCAATTATCTGGATACCGGCGTTTTCGGCCTGCTGGCCGATGAATGGCGGGTCAAGCGCAACCTGCCCAGTCGCGTGCCGGTGCTGCATGAAGGGCCGGTGGTGCTGCGCCCGCTGCGCAACAGCGATGCCGACGCGCTGCACGCCGCCTATGGTGATGAAGACAGTATGCGGTATATGCCGCACGCCCATTACACCAGCATTGACCAGACCCGTGCCAAGATTGCCGGCATCGTCGCTGGCGTCGCCAACAGCCGAAACTGGGCCATCACCACCGACGGTGGGGAATGCCTGGGCTGGGCCCTGCTGCACAAGGAAACCAAGACCCAGATCGAGCTGGGTTACATCCTGGTGCCGGCGGCCCGCGGGCGCGGGCTGGTCAAGGCCACCGGGGCCGCCCTGCTGCGCCATGCCTTTGTCGATCTGGGCAAGCACCGGGTGGAAGCCGTGCTGGACCCGCGCAATCTGGCCTCTGCCGGGGTGGTGCGGGCACTGGGTTTCACCCTGGAAGGCGTGCGCCGCCAGGGTTTTGCCCGCGAAGATGAACTTGTCGACAGCGCCATTTACGGGCTGCTGGCCCCGGAATGGGCCGACACGCAATTGCGGGGGAAGGGCTGATGCGCCACCCCCGCTTTCCCATGGTGGCCAATGGGGTGCCTCTGCACCCTGGCCTGCCATCCCGTGATGCCGGTATCCGGCGTCACATCTCTCCCGTCTTTCGTGCCCGATCTGGACGGGCACAGGCTTCAGACGGTCTGTCCCATCCAGAGAACAGCTTTTAAACCAAGGAAGTAATCAAATGTCCGTGAAGATCCGTCTGGCCCGTGGTGGTTCCAAGAAGCGCCCGTTCTACAGCATCGTCGTTGCCGACAGCCGCGCCCCGCGCGATGGCGCCTTCATCGAGAAGGTTGGCACCTACAACCCGATGCTGGCCTCCGATCACCCGGAGCGCGTGGTGCTGAAGGAAGAGTCCATCAAGGGCTGGCTGGCCAAGGGCGCGCAGCCGACCGACCGCGTTGCCAAGTTCCTGGGCAAGGCCAACCTGATCGAGGCCCCGGCCATCATCGAAACCCCGAAGAAGTCCGCCCCGAAGGCCAAGGCCCAGGAGCGCGCCAAGCTGGCCGCCAAGGCCGCTGAAGCCGCCGCCGAGTAATGAGGCGGGGGACTGGCGGCCCCTGGCCTGCCAGTCCCTGGTTTCATCAAGGAATTTGTAATGACCGATCGCGTTTGCGTCGCCCAGATCATTGG
Organism: Azospirillum sp. RU38E; assembly: GCA_943370215.1. Lineage (GTDB taxonomy): Bacteria > Pseudomonadota > Alphaproteobacteria > Azospirillales > Azospirillaceae > Niveispirillum. The sequence goes on along the minus strand of CALRQC020000013.1, from coordinate 64,231 downwards.
ATCGCATGGGGTTCATGGCCGTCTGCGGGTGAAGAGCTTCACCGCCGACCCGGAAGCCGTGTTCGAGTACAACCCGCTGACCGACGAGACCGGCACGCGCCAGTTCACCCTGCGCATGACCGGCATGGGCAAAGACCATCTTCTGGTCGAGGCCAGCGGCGTGAAGGGGCGTGATGCCGCCGACGCGCTGAAGGGCGTGCGCCTGTTTGTCGACCGCGACCGCCTGCCCGCGATCGAGGATGAGGACGAGTTCTACCATACCGACCTGATCGGCATGGTGACCGTGACCGAGAGCCCGGAAGGCGATGTCGCTTTCGGGACCATCAAGGCCATCCATGATTTCGGCGCCGGCGACATGCTGGAGATCAACCATGTCTCCGGCAAGACCGTCTTCATCCCCTTCAGCCGCGCCTGCGTGCCGCTGGTGGATGTGAAGGCTTCCCGCGTCGTCGTCGATCCCCCCGTCAACCTCTTCACCCCGGCCAGGCCGGACCCGGAAGAGCTGGCGGAAATGGGCGGCAAGCTGGACCTGGATGACGAGCCGGTGACGAGCGACTCGGGCGAAGAGACCGTGGAGGAGACGGGCGAGGCCCGTTAATCCCATGTCCGACGTGCAAAGCCCCCATACGCCGGCTGAACAGCCGCACTTCCATGTCAGTGTCTTGACCCTGTTCCCGGAGATGTTTCCGGGTCCGTTAGGGTTATCCCTGGCAGGAAAGGCGCTGGAACGCGGCACCTGGGCGCTGGAAACGCTGGACATCCGTGAATTCGCGCGCGATAAGCATCGCTCCGTGGACGACACCCCGTTCGGCGGTGGCCCTGGCATGGTGATGCGGGCGGATGTGCTGGATGCAGCCATCCGGGAAGCATTGGCCCGGCAGGAAGCCAAAGGCATCAAACGGGGTCGGCTTGTCTACCTCTCCCCGCGCGGTCGCGTGCTGGATCAGACTCTTGTGCGAGAGATCGCGCAGGAAGGGTCTATCACCGTGCTGTGCGGGCGGTATGAAGGGGTGGATGAGCGGGTCATCGAGGAACATCACCTGGAGGAGGTTTCTCTGGGTGATTTCGTGCTGTCTGGTGGTGAGCCGGCGGCCCTCTGTCTGATCGACGCCGTGGTCCGGCTGCTGCCGGGCGTCATGGGCAACGTGGAGACGGCAGGGGAAGAGAGTTTTGAGCGGGGATTGTTGGAGTATCCCCATTATACGCGGCCACCCGTCTGGAATGGCCGTGCGGTGCCGGAAGTCCTTTTTTCCGGCCACCATGAGAAGGTCCGGGCCTGGCGGCTCGAACAGGCAGAACAGATCACAGCGGCCCGACGGCCGGACCTGTGGTCCGCTTACCTGGAAAGCCGCCCGGTCCCAAAGGTGAAGAAACGCCGCACCCGCAGGGTAGCGGCCGAGCCAACAACAGCCGTTGTATCCCCGGACGGGAACAGCGGCAGCAGTGAAGGATGAGTATGATGAACATTCTGCAGAAGTTGGAAGCCGAACAGGTTGCCAAGCTGTCCGAAGGCAAGAAGATCCCGACCTTCTCCCCCGGCGACACTGTGAAGGTGAACGTGAAGGTGACCGAAGGTACCCGTGAGCGTATCCAGGCTTACGAAGGTGTGGTGATCGCCCGCAAGAACGCCGGCATCAATTCCAGCTTCACCGTCCGCAAGATCTCCTATGGCGAAGGCGTGGAACGCGTGTTCCCGCTGTACAGCCCGCGTCTGGACAGCATCGAGCTGGTCCGCAAGGGCCAGGTCCGTCGCGCCAAGCTGTATTACCTGCGTGGCCTGACCGGCAAGTCCGCTCGTATCGCCGAGCGCACCACCGGCCGCGGCATGAAGAACGGCCGCTCGATCGCCGAATAATTCATCACTCCCCTTCGGGACTGATACGCAACACCCCGCCGGAACGATCCGGCGGGGTGTTGTCATTTCAGGCGTATCCCAAGGCAATGGTTGGCGTTTCAACCAATAATATCCTGAAGCATATCTATAGCCGTGCGCTGTCTCGATTTACGGTGAAGCAGATTTGCGACTGACTTGGCGTGTGACCGGTCGGCAAGGGATACCAGTACGCAGGAGAGGCCCCATGCATTGGACCATCCGTCGCAAGTTATTGCTTGTATGGTGTATTGCGCTGGCGGGGCTGAGCGTCATCAGCGTCAGCACCTATTGGATGCATGGAGTGCTGTCCGACAAGATCAGCCAGACCAACAGCCGGCAGGCCCAAGTGGCACTGGTGGAAGCGGCCCGGCGCAGCGCGCTGGAATTGGCGCTGGTGGCCATGGATATCATCGTCGACCGCGCCGATGGTCGGGTCGATGATGAACGCCGCAAGATCATCAATGACGAGTTGGGACACCTTTCCAACCAACTGGCTGGCTGGCAACGCCAGGACATGCAGGCGGATGAGGCAACCGCCATCCGTGCAGCCACCGAACAATTGGGGCTGCTGCGGCGCGGCCTGCTGGAAGGGCTGTTGCCCGCGGTGGACTCGCGGGCCGATGATGCCCGTTTCGCCGCCCTGGACGATGAAATCGACGCCGCCGCTGCCAAGCTGAATGACGAGTTGGGTAATCTGAACAATCTGATCCAGGCAGAACTGGCCGATGCGCGAACGGGGCAGGAAACCTGGATTGCCCGGTCCAGTCTGCTGGTCGGCATCAGCTATCTTTCCACCCTGGTGCTAGTCTCCCTGGCCCTGCTGCTGGTCGGGCTCAGCATCATCCGGCCGGTCCGGCGCCTGACGGCTGCGATGCGGCATCTGGCACAGGGCCGTATGGAAACGGTGGTGCCTGTCCTGACCAGCGGCGACGAACTGCAGGAAATGGCCGAGGCCACCGGCTTTTTCCGCGAACAGGCCGTGGAAAAACAAGCGTTGGAAGCCAGCCAGGCCGCCAACGCCGAAGCCGCCCGGCAGGAGCAGCGGCGCTTGTTACTGGGTGTGGCAGATGCCATCGAGGCGCGGGTGCGCGACACGGTACGGCAGATCGGGGAAGGTATCGCGCAGTTGCGCACCCTGTCCGCCGATATGGCCACCAAGGCCCGGCAGGCGGAAGGCGCCGCAACTGGCATCGCCGTTGATGCCGATCAAGCGGCAACCAATGTGCAATCAGCAGCCGGTGCGGCTCAACAACTGGATGCCAGCAGCGGGGAGATCACCCAGCAGGTGACCGGGGCCGCCCGCACCAGCCAGGATGCCGCACGCGAAGCACTGTCGGCCCGGCAGGTTGTCGATGGGCTTTCCACCGCCGCCAACCAGATCAGCGATATCGTGGCCATGATCAACGATATTGCCGGCCAGACCAACCTGCTGGCCCTGAACGCCACCATCGAAGCGGCACGCGCGGGGGAAGCCGGCAAGGGTTTCGCCGTGGTGGCGACAGAGGTGAAGGCGCTGGCCAATCAAACCGCCCGCGCCACCGACGAGATCGGGGAGCAGATCGGCCGCCTGCAGGCCAATGTGGCGCAGGCCGTCGCCAGCATCGGCCGGGTGGCCAGCACCATCGATACCGTGAATGGCAATGCCACCGCCATTGCCGGGGCGGTACAGCAGCAATCGCAAGCCATCCGCGAGGTGGGGCGCAATGCCGGGGAGGCAGCACAGGCAGCCCGGCGGGCCTCCGAACGGGTCAAGCAGATTTCCAGCGGGGCCAGCGCCACCCTGCGATCCGCCGATGGAGTCGAAGACTGGATTGGCACTCTGGGCACATTGTCGACCGATCTGAACCAGGAGATCGAACGTTTCGTGCAGGATATCCGTCAGCGCGGCAGCCAATGATAGGATTCCCCGCCGGAAACAAGCGCAATCCGGACGGAATATACACCAAACGCAGCCCTCCTATCCGTTTGATGCATGGATGCAGTGGACAGGCCCCTGTCTGACAGGCACCATCCATCACCTTCGAAGAAACGGGCCGCATTCATGGCTGCACACAACATGGCGGGGGTGGCGGCGGCCACCCAGCCGGCACCCCAGACCAAGCTGAAAAATGGGGACGTGGAAAGACTGCCGATTTTGCAGTCACTGTTGCCCTGGTGGCAGCAATTGCCCCGACAGGAAGACGGGTTGCCGATCTGGAATGGCGATCTGATTGCCCCGCTGCGGCCCTGGCTGGCCCATCTGTTGATGGTACGTTTTCCCCGGGACGGCGCCATGCCGCGCTTTACCCTCTATGGCAGCGCGCTCGCACGGTTCAGCGGGGCCGATGCCACCGGCCGGGATATTGACACCGGGCTGATGCCGGCCTTCGAGGGGGCTGCGGCCTCTTATCTGCGCGCCCATGGCGCCGCCCGCCCGAACTGGAGCCGGGTGCGTGTGGAACTGCCCGGAGGTCTGGGGATACGTTACAGCCGGCTGCTGCTGCCCTTCGGCTGTGGGGATGGGGACCGGCGGCTGCTGGGTATCATCCATTTCGATTCCCCCCCGCCACAACCATCGGCCGGCGCGCCCATGCGGCTGTTGATCGAGCAGGAGGCGATGCTGCTCTGCTGACCGGCAGGGTCAGGCATTGCCGATCGGCCCCCCACCCTCCCCATCATCCTCGTCGCTGTCATCATCCTCTTCTTCATCATCCAGCAAACCGTCCAGCCCTTCCTCATAGCTACCGGGGAAGAAAGGGGGGGGCTGGTCTGAATCCTCATCATCGTCGTCATCGACATCCAGCAGATCGGCCAGGCTGAAACCACCTTCATCCATCCCTGGAAGGGCCGCCGCGATATCTTCGCCATCGCCCTCATCTTCGCTGGCGGGGCCGATCATGGCCTGGCGAATCTCCCGCTCCAGCATGGTCACCAGGGTGGTTTCGCGGTCCCCCCCGCAGGCGGCCAGGGGATAAGCGAAGCTGAACAGAGCCACGATGGTCTGCCCCTCCTGCGCGACACCCCGCAGCCAGAGGAAGAAGCGCAGCTTCTCGCCATCTTCCTCCCCCTCGGTGACAAACCGGGCCATCGCCTCCCCATCTTCCAGCCATTCGACGCTGCCTTGACCAACGCGTCCATCCGGCCCTTCGGCAAACTGCTCCGCCGTCTGACGCAGCACGGTGCGGGCCAGCAACTGGGCTTCCGGCCCTTCATGGTCGAAACCATGGACGGCGACGCGCAGCGTACCACTGCCCGTCTCCTCCCGGTGGAACAGGGTCAGTTCCTCCTCCCGGACACTCACCCAGTCCCAAGGCAGGCGGAAGCGCACCTGATCACCATGGCTGACATTGCGCATGGTAACGCGCTGCACCGGCCCCTGGACGGGGGTCGGGTGGAACTTGATGCGCGCCGCCTCCTCCCCCAACCGGTCAATCAAGGCACTCAGCCCAGGGGAGGCACTGGACAAAGCGGGCACATGGAGCTGCAGGGAAACGACTCGCACATGATCAGGGGGTTGGAAATCCGCCACCTTCCAGACGAAAATCTGCCGGTCGGGCGGCTGGGCCACAGCATAGGCGATCCAGCGCCGCTCCTCATCCCCGGCCGGGCCTTCATCATCGGATGGCACAATGCCACGCGGCAGCACATTCTCCCGGTCCAGATACTGGATGGCCTCATCCACATGGACGCCATAGGGATTGCGATAGGTGGTGACAGAGACCAGCAGATCGACCGGATTCGCGCCCGGCGACTGAAAAGCCAACCCGCCATCGTCACGCGACAGCCGCTGCCAACTGGACGGCACGCGCAGGCTGGCCACACCGCCCCGCAGGGCAATGGAGTTCCAGTCGGCATCCAGAATCGGGTCGTTATCGTAAGGTTCGTCCCTCATGGGCGTTAAACTAGGCGCAGCCGGGCACGGAGTCCATGTCCGGGATGCGGGGATGCAGCAGGAACAGATGAAATTTCAGCGCCATCGGCACCATCCTTTGCCCGCTGAGCAAGGAAAATTTCCACATAGGAAATGCCATATTACCAGATAGCGTCATAATACCTTCGACAACCCATTGTCACATACAAGTAGATTCAATATGTTCCGCACAACTGTGAACCACTCTGGAAAATAGGACGGACGGTCCCCGTATGGCAGCCAAACGTCGCCCCCCGTCTCAACCCGATGATGTCGCCCCGGAATCGATGCGTGCCGTGTGCCGCAACGTGGTCGTGGGGGGACGCCGCACCAGCGTGCGGATGGAACCGTTATTATGGGAAAGTCTGGCGGATATCTGCCGCCGTGAGGCCCGCGGCGTGCACGAGATCGTCACCATGATCGATGGACGGCGCGGTGACAGCGCGCTGACAGCCGCGCTGCGCATCTTCATCCTGTCCTATTTCCGCACCGCCTCGCAGCCAACCCCGCTGACCGGTCTGGCGGAAGAGCAGGCGCCCTTCGGAACCACCGCCGGATACTCAACTACTTTCTGCCGAGCCTTATGCATTTTCGATGAAGAGTAGTATATTGGCTCCATCGGAGCGAGAGATTCAGTCGTACCGAAACAGAGAATGTTTCCAAAAAAGAAACATTCTCCACAAAACCAGCACTACCCATGGCCCCGCCATTGGTAAATCAGCGGTTGGAAGCGCTCTCTTTACCAGCGCAGGCCCGGAATCGCGGCAACGGGCCGGTGACCACCGGTTTCCACCAATAGACCCAGGGATTGCGGATCGGGATGGCTCCCCCAGTTTGCCCCCAGCTCTTCCCGATGGATGCCGCCGGTCACCAGCAGCCCGTCAATGCCGGCGGCGTTGGCGCCGGCAATATCGGTGCGCAGGCTGTCGCCCACCGCCAGGATGCGGGACGGAGCCAGATCGCCCAACAGTTGGAAGCAGCGACGATAGACAGGCGCATGGGGCTTGCCATGGTAGCGCACCTCCCCGCCCAAATCCTCATAGCGCCGTGCCAGTTCCCCGGCGCAGATCACCAGCTTGTTATCGACCACCACCACCAGATCGGGGTTGGCACAGAGCATCGGCAGGCGGCGTTCCACGCAAGCCGTCAGCACCGGCTCGTAATCGGCCAGCGTCTCGTCAAAATCATCAATGCCGGTATTCAGCACGAAATCCGCCTGATCGGGCGTATGCACCCGGCGGCGGCCGGACAAGCTGTCATAGATATCATTGTCGCGCGGCGGGCCGATATGGAACAGGTTGCGACCCAGCGCCTGGTGCCATTCATCCGGCGGGTTCAGCAGCGCTTCATATGTCGCCTCACCAGAGGTGAAGATCGCATCATAAAGGTCAACATCCACCCCCATGTCATTCAGCTTGGCCACGGCGGCCGGCACGCGGCGCGGGGCGTTGGACAGCAGGCAGACCCGCTTGCCGCGGTTGCGCAATTCCGTCAGGCAATGGATGACGCCGGGATAGGGCCGCACCCCGTCATGGATGACGCCCCAGAGATCCAGGATGAAGCCGTCGTAACGGTCAACGATGGCGGACAGTCCGTCGATCAGCGGCAGGGCGGTCATGCGTGCTTCCGGCTGGAGGTTGGTTACTGGCCGGAAGGGTGGCCCTTGACCGCCCCGGCGACAAGGCCGGGTACGGCATGGCAGATGCGAGTGGGTGGCAGCTACCCACCAGGGGCGGGACGGGCGTCAGGGACAAGACGCAGCCCTTGCAAATCAGATTGCTATGCCTGTTTCTTGGCCAATCTCGGCTCACCGAACAGATAGCCCTGGCCGAAATCGATATAGAGATCCAGCAGTTCGATCAACTGGGCATCAGTCTCGATCTTTTCCACGATCAGATCGATATTGGCGCGGTCCAGTTCCTGGCGCAGGTCACGCACGGCACGGGGATCGGCAAAACGGCCATCGGGGTCCAGCAGGCGCGCGGCATCCAGCTTCACATGGCGGATATCGTGGCGGGCCAGTTCCGACCAGTCCATATCCAGCCGCCAGACCTGATCCATGGAGAAACGGAAGCCCAGCCGCCGTAACCCATCCAGGAAGCCGGTAGCGAACAGGCCGCCCTGCATCAGCTCATCCTGGCTCAGTTCGAAGATCAGCTTGGAGGCCAGATCGGGATGCTGGCCCATATAGGAGACGAATTCCCGCATAAAGCCGGCATCGTTCAGCGTGGCAGCGGAGATGTTACAGAAGAAGCCGACATTCTGGTGCCGTTTCTCCGTCTCCCGCACCAGTTGGATGCAGCGGAACAGCAGCAGATTGTCGATAGTGGCGATCAGGCCCGCGTCGGCCGCCACGCCCAGATATTGCTCCGGCAACAGATAATGCTGCTTGCCATCCGCCCCCTCCCCTGCCCGGATGCGGGAAAACAGTTCGTAGTAGCGGTGCCGGCGCTGGGGCAGGCTGACCACGGGCTGCAGAAAGATATCCACCTTGTCGGTGCGCAGGGCCTCGCGCACCTGATCCAGGATGGCAGCGGCATCCGCCGCCACAGGGGCCGGATAGGGGGACAGCGGGGCCGGGGGGACCGCCAGTGACGGCCGGGCCGGCGGAGCCGCGAAAGCAGCCGGAGGCTCCACCCGGGAGCCACGCAGCGGCGGCAACTGGCCCGCCAACTGTTCCAGCACCCGCGCCTCCGACAACACGGCCTGCACCTCCCCGCGCGCCAGCGGCTGGCCATCATCCAGCCGGCGTTCCAGGGCGGCCACCATGGCCATCACCTCTTCCTGCTGCTCACGCAGGTGCCAAAGGCGGCGGTCGCTACGTTCCTGGGCATCCTGGCGGGCCCAGAACTCATGCAGCAGCCCGCCAAAGGTAAGGATCACCAGCCCGAACAGGATGCCGGTATGCCGATCCATCCCTGCCACCGACAAGGGCAGGGTCAGCGCCACGGTGACGGCCAGGGCCGTATAGACACCAGCAAAAACAAGGTGGCGGAACCAGCGCATGGGCGAGGGCCTATGCAAGCGCGGCGCGGTGGGGGGCCCGATGGTCAGCGCCCACAGCCTCTGCCACATGCATATAGCCGTCAGCCGTCAGCAAGCGTGCCAGGTCTGTCTTGACCCGCCCCACCAAACCCGGCCCTTCATAGACCATGGCGGAATAGAACTGTACCAGGCTGGCACCGGCACGGATCTTGGCATAGGCATCCGCCCCCGAAGCGATGCCGCCCACGCCCACCAGCGGCAGCCGTCCGCCCAGCAGGCGGTAAAACTCCCCCAGCACCCGGGTGGAGGGCGCCATCAGCGGCGCCCCCGACAGGCCACCCGCCTGGGAAGCCAGATCGGCCGGAATTTCCGCAGGACGGGCCAACGTGGTGTTGGAGACGATCAAACCGTCAATGCCGCTATCCAGCACCACGGCAGCAATATCGGCCTTGTCCTCCTCCGTCAGGTCGGGTGCCACCTTCAGCAGCAGCGGCGGGCGCGTGCCTGACCGGGTGCGCGCTTCCAGGCACTGGCCCAGCAGATGGGCCAGCGCGTCGCGCGATTGCAGCGTGCGCAGGCCCGGCGTGTTGGGGGAGGAGACATTGACCACCAGATAATTCACCAGCGGGGCCACCCGTTCGATACAGGCGACATAATCGGTGGCGGCGTCCGCCGTCTCCTTGTTCTTGCCGACATTGCCGCCGACAATGCCAGGACGACCATGGCGCTGGCGCAGATGGGTGCAATAGACATCCAGCCCGGCATTGTTGAAGCCGAACCGGTTGATGACACCCCGCACATTGGGCACGCGGAACAGACGGGGTTTGGGGTTACCATCCTGCGGGCGGGGCGTGACCGTGCCGCATTCGACAAAGCCGAAGCCCAGGCCCAGCATGGCGTCCGGCACCTCGGCATTCTTGTCGAAGCCGGCAGCCAGCCCGACCGGGTTGGGAAAATCGATCCCGAAGACGCGGGTGGCCAGTACGGCCGGATCGCGCCCGCCCAGCGGCGGCATCAGGCCGGTCTTCAGGGCCTTGACGGTCAGGTTATGGGCCTTTTCCGCATCCAACGCCATCAGCAAGGGGCGGGCGAGATGATAGAGGTTGAAGTTGCCCATCACTCGGCCTCATTGGCGATGGCAGCGACATGGGCCGGCATGATGTGCAAACCATCATCGTCCAAAGGCAACGGATCAACCCGCAGCACAGCGGTCGGCATCAGCGGACTGTAAAGATGGGGGAAAAGCTGGCCGCCGCGCGACGGCTCCCATTTCAGGGCGTCACCGCAGGCGTCGGCCTCCACCGTCAGCAAGAGCAAGCCTGTCTGGCCCGCGCGGTGACGGGCCGCACTTTCCGGCAGTTGGGCTGCGGTGGAAAAATGTATGAACCCATCCGCCTGATCCTGGGAGGAACCATCATAACGACCAGCGGCCAAAGCCGCCTGCCACTCCGTAGCGTGGCACATATGAAAGATGGGATGAGCCATTTTGTCCAATCAGACGGTGCTGTTCAAGATACAATTCACACCCTATCTATAAAGTGCTGATTATGCCAGACCGCTGGCGAGACTGTCCGCCGGGGATTTAATACCATCTTGGTAATTAGGATGAACGTTTCGCATACCTGACCAGCGTATCGGCATATTCATGTAAGCGAAAACCGGATAGCCGGTGGCCATACAATAATTGCCGGGGGTGCTGCGCATGAGCAGCACAGACGTGGACGAGGTTTCCCGGCAAAACCCTATACGAATGTCGGGTGAAAAGCACCGGGCTCTATACGTCCGAATAGTAGTAATGAGCCGGTTTATCCGCTTATATTTCAATCATGGCCACTGGCCAATCAAACAGCGTTAAATCAAGGAATACCATGATGAAAGACGCCGCCCGTTCCCTTCAAGAGGTCAACGAAGCCATGTTGAGTGACCGTATGCGCTTCGCTCTGGACGAGGTGGAGCAGATGGGCGTGCGGGGCCTGACGGCCGTACCGGTCAAACCAACCCAGGAAATGCTGACGGCAGGCGCGCAGGCCGGCGGCATCAGCATCGAGGCGGTGATGGCGGTTTATACAGCCATGTTGCGCGCCGCCGATTGATGCAACCTTCAGCGCGGTTTTGTGTTCCTGTTCTCGTAGTCTCTCTTCTCTCCCTGTTCTAAACTTCATGCCGCCAGGGTCAGCCACCCTGGCGGCATTTTCTTTTATGCATTATTGTTGGCGTGGAAAGTCCGTTACATAGAAAAGGATCCCCGACACTTCCACCACCGGGCTCGCCGCCATCGCCCAGGCCGGCAGATCACCCGCGGGATGGAAGCAGATGGCTCCCTGGCTGGGATCGGCATGGCCGGGGGCCTGGCTCATCGCCCGTCGGGCGATGCGCAGGGCCATGGCGAAGCTGGGGTTGCGACTGTCCGCCCCCAGCAGGGTCGCATGAAGCGGGTGGAACGGCAGGCGGCAGGCGAACAATTCCCCATCGCGCGCCACATGGCCAGGGCTGACGCCCAGCAGGCGGGCCCGGTTGACCGCCATGGCGGCCAGCGCCTCCATCGCCCGCACGCCCAGCGCCGCCCCGCTGGCCCAGATGCTGCGGGCCAGTTCATCCGCGCTGTCGCTGCCGATGGTGCGCGGTGGCGGAGCGGGTGGGGTTGTATCGGGAACCAGACAGGGCCGGCTCATCGCACACCGCCATCGACCAGACGGCCATCCAGCTTGGTTTCGATGCGCAAAAGATGGCTGGTCAGCCGGTCTTCCAGCGCCTTCACATCGGCGATGGAGGCATAATTCTTGGCCACTTCCAGCTTATAGGCGGCCAGCGCCTCGCGCAGTTGGGCCGAGGTGGTTTCCAGCCCCCGCCGCAGCGGGTCGAGGGCCTGTTCATTATCCTTGCGCGTCTGCTGTACCAGCCAGAACAGCCCGGCCAGCGCCGGCAGTTCAATGGCGGTGATCCACCAGATCAGATCAAGGGAGGGGGCGGGGTTCATTTTGGGAGACTCCGTGGGGGTGGGGGTGTTGGTCTTGGAAAGGCGCTAAAACACTCTCGTCAGCCATAAGGCTCAGGCCTCTCCACTGTCTCACCGTCATTCCCGCGAAGGCGGGAATCCATCAAACGCTTCCATCTGAAGCCGGTATGATGATTGGGCTGTTGCTTGGATTCCCGCCTTCGCGGGAATGACGGGTGAAGGGCGGAAAGCTCCGGCAGAGCGATCACGATACGAAAAGGGGACAAAAAGCCCCCGTCACACCGCAAAATCCCCCGCCGCCACCACCAGTGACCGGACCGGCCGGTTTTCCGGCAGTTGTGGGGGGCAGGCCAGGATGGCGCCGGCGGCGGCGTCCAAGCCATCATCATGGCCCTTGCCGCCAGGGCGCCATTCCCGCATTTCCGCCAGAAAAGGCGTGTCGCGGGCACTGTCATGGATGAACAGGTCACCGCGGTAAAGCGGGGCATCCAATGCGGCCAGGATGCGTTCGGCCTTGGGACGGTTGGAATTTTCGGCCACCACCCGCGCCTTCAGCCCCCGCCCCGCCAGCACACCGCGCAGGGTTTCCGGCAGGAAGGAGCCGATGCCATTGGCCTCCACATGCACGGTGGGGATGGCAAATTCCGCCACCATGTCGGCAATCTGGCCGCATTGGATGGCCCCGGCTTCCTTCTCCATTCCCGCCGGCACCGCCAGATAGCGGATGCGGTGCAGGAAGAACCGGCCCCTGCCGTCCTCGCCCAGCAGCACGGCGACACTACCGTCGCCGGCCTTGCGGGCATTGCGGCGGCGGGTGCCCAAGGCGGGATCCCACCACAGGCGCAGGGTGCGCAAGGCCCGGTCCGCCAGCCGGAAGCGGGTTTCCCCACCGGCCTGGATGATCTGCAATTCCGCCTCATAGGTTTGCAGCCGTTCCGGTTCCAGCCGCCCATCCTCGGTGGAGACCGGGATCAGCAGCATCTGGCTGGTGAATTTGTTGGGCCCGCTGCGGCGGCGGATACGCTCGATGGCGTCGGGCGGGAAGCGTTCCGGCCAGGCGGACTGGCCATCCGCCGTCAGCACCGGCTTTTCCAGCCGGGCGAACCCGTCCAGAAACGGCACCTCCTCCCCCAGCTCCGCGCAGGGCGCGTGGCTATAGATGGAATGGAAGGTGTGCGGCGTGCCGATATAGAGCAGCAGGCCCCCCGGCGACAGCACATAGGCGATTTCCGCCAGGCGCTGGCGCAGTTCGGCGCGCTTGCCACTGGTATTGGCGCTGTTGGGCACCTCCACATCGTCACAAACCACGATATCGGCGTGTGATCCGGTGAAGTTCGCTGTCACCCCCTTGGCCGCCATGGAAGGGTCGCGCCCCACCCGGTCACGGGCGATGATGAATTCCTCCGATCCCCAGAGTTCCGGTTTGGCGGGTTTCAGGCCCTGGCAGGCGGGGTGGCGCTCCACCACGCGCTTGACCGTGCGGACCATCTTTTTTGCCAGATGATAATCGGCAGCCAGCACCAGCACCCGGCGGTCAGGGGCCAGATAGAGCAGCCAGGCGCAGAACAGGCCTACAAGCGTGGATTTGCCGCTATCGCGGAAGGCCAGCAACAGCAATTCCCGCCTTCCCTGCCGCCATTGTTCTTCCAGCCACTGGCAGATATCGCCATGCAGGGCCGGCGTGCCCATCCCCTGTTCCCCGTTCCAGACTGCGACGAATTGCTGGAAATCCAGCATCTCAGGCGGGGGCGCTGTCATCGGCAGCGCCCGACCAGATGCCAGGCCGCCCCGTTGGAGAGCGCCACCACCCCGTCATACTGGGCCGCCAGCGTCACCCGCCCGCCATCCGGCCCGGTCGTGCCATCGCCGCTGCTGATGGTGACGGGATGGCTGCCAGGGTCGGTCTTCTTGATGGTGACGGCGATGCCGCTATTACCGGCGGATGGTGCCGGCAGGCGCACCTCCACCGGGCCGGCATAGGCCGACACCAGATAGAATGCCGCCCCCAGATCGGGCTGGAACAGGCCCGCCGCTTCATGGAAATGCAGCGGGGCCGGGCTGCGGCTGGCGGCTGTCACCCACCAGCCGGCCCCGTTGGAAAACACCCGCACATATTCATAGCGCTTGCCCAGCCGCCAGACGCGGCCATCCGGCCCGGTGCCGGTGCCGGCCGTCACCGTCACCACCCCGGTGCTGTCATCCGATTTCTTGATGGTCAGGCTGCGGCCCACGGCGTGGCTGGCCGATGGGCTGGGCAAGCGCACCTCCACATCGCCATCAGCCCCGCTGATCAGATAGAGCGCCTTGGCCAGATCGGGTTCGAACAGCCCGGCCTGATCGCGGAATTCCGCATTGCCGGGCTGGGCCGTGCCGCCCGTCACCCACCAATTGGCCCCGTTGGAGATGACCGACACGCTGTCATAGCGGCTGGCCAGCACCACCGGCCTGCCATCCGGCCCCGGCCCGCCCAGCTCCGTCACCCGTACCGGGTGGGCGCTGGCATCGGTCTTCTTGATGGTCAGCATCCGGCCATTGGCCGTACCGGCGGCCGGCAGGCGGAATTCCACCTCTCCCCCGAAGGCCGAGACAAGGTGAGAAGTGGAGGTCAATTCCGCCTCCACCAGCCCGCCGGCTTGCGGTTCCACATAGTTGGTGTCGACGCTGAACCCCTCCACCCGCAGGTCGGTGATGTGGGTTTCTTTCAACAGGTTGCGCAGCGGATAGCCGGCATTGACGGCGGTATAGGCGCGCTTGCCCGTCGGATCCCAGATGGGCTGGCCGGCGGTGGCGCTGAACAGGTTGACGATGCCACTGTTCTGGCTGCCATTATCGATGCGGATGCCGGGCAAGGCGCCTAAGCTTTCAGCATAGAAATTGACGATCAGATTCTGGTCCGTCGCCGCCCCCAGCCGCATACAGGCTTCCGCCCCTGGATGCAGGTTGGCCTCACAATCGGTGAAGGCATTGTTGAACCGCCCGGCGGAGACAAAGAAGCCGCAGCCGCTCATGGGGGCGGACAGGCTATAGACGCGGACATCCTGGAACTTGTTGGCATTGGGCGTGTCGCCATCGCCTTCCACCGTCAACAGCACACCATGCAGGGCGGGGCGGGCCACCAGCACGCGGGCAATATGGTTCCAGTAACAGGGGCGGTTGGTATCGTCATAGCCATCCAGCACCAGCCCGATCAGGCTGTCCCAGATGGAAATGTTCTCCACCACATTCTTCACCGCTGGCCCCTGGCGGCCATAGATCTTCACACCAGACGCCCCGCCGACAATGCGCAGGTTGCGGAGTGCTGCATAGCCGTCCACCATCTCCACCGCGTTGAACTGGCTGGGATATTCCGGCAGGTTAACGGGGTCATAGGCGGTTGGGCGCGCCTGGATCACACTGCCCTCCCCCTCCCCATAGAGCGTCTGGCCATAGCCCAGCGTGATGGTGGCGCTGGTGCGATAGGTGCCGGCGGGCAGAAAGACGGAGCGATGGGCGGCCAGTGCGGCCAGGATGGCACCGGTATCATCAGCCACCCCATCACCGACGGCCCCGAAATCCCGCACGGAGACCAGATCGCGCAGCTTGTCCGCCACCGGGCGGGGGACGGCCCCGGCCCCATGGGCGCTGGCCGATGCTGTGGCGGGCAAGGCATCCAGACCCAGCGCCACCGGGTTGCCCGCTTCATCAAAGCCCAGCGCCTTGCCGGCCCGCACCTCCCGCCCCGGCAGCAGGGGGGAGGCCGGCAGGTCGGTGGCGGCCAGTTTCAGCATCTTGTCCTGGTCGGCGGCCAGTTGCTGCACCATGGCGGTCAGCCGGTTCAACTGGGCATTCAGGCTGCGGGCGGAAATCGCCCCGCTTTCCAGGAAATCGGCCTGCCGGTCCAGTGAGACACGGCGCTGAATGGTGATGCGGCTGCCGGCTGCCGGCGGGGTGGCGAAGCGGACGGCCCCGCCACCCGGTTCCCCCAGCCCATCCAGGCTGTAGCCCATGGTGACGGGCGCATCATCCAGATGCAGGGTCAGGTCCGCCGCCGCATAGACGGGAAAGGCAAAGGCAAAGCGGCTGGCCACGCCATCCGCCAGATAATGCACGCGCGGGCTCACCGCCGGCACGGGGATTGTGTCGGTTGTCATGGGGGGATTCCTTTTGGGGGGGACGGGATGCCTTGAAGGTACGGCCCTTGCGATTGCCGTCAGTTCCCCACCCCGTACCCTCTGTAAATAGTCCACAACCAGCCGTCATTCCCGCGAAGGCGGGAATCCATACGACGTGCCCACCTGACATTAGATCGCGGACGTAAGCGTTTGTTGGATTCCCGCCTTCGCGGGAATGACGGTGGAGGGTTGGGATAGGGGTGGAGAAATGGGAAGCAGGATGCGGATAAGAGCGGCAATCAATGTGGGGAGGAAAAGGCCCCCTACCGTCGCGCCAGCCGCTCCAGCCGCTGGCGTTCCTGCAGCTCCGACAGTTCCAGCAGGTTGCGCTGATATTCGCTCTGCTGCTGCTGTTCCAGCGCCTTGATCCGCAGGGCGTTCAGCCGGTCGGCATCGGCTTTCTCCTCTCCCGCCTCCTGCATCTGGCCCAGCAGGATCGCTTCCCCCGATCCATCGGCGGTGGAAATCCCCTGTGACCCCAGTTGCGCCCGGGTGCGGCCCACCGCCCGGCGCAGCGCCTGCTGGCGCTTGCGTTCGTCGGCGGCGGCATTGGTGGCGATCTGGTCGGCCTGGTTCTGCACAGTGGCCCGCAATGCCACACTGTCGGCATCCTGGCGGGCGCGCAGGCTGTTCAGGGCGGATTGCTGGCGGTCGGCCAATTGCCGTTCCGCCCGGCGTTCATTGGCCCCGGTCAGGTCGCGCACCTGATCGATGGTGCCTTTCACCGTATTGACGCCGGAAAGCACGGTCTGAACCGGGGTGGTGACGGCGGACAGGGCGGAAAGGGCGGGGGTGGTGATACCAGCCATCAGTCATTCACCTTCATCTCTTGGGTCACGGACAGCAATGTGAAGGGCAGCGGCCGGTCCTCCATGATGCGCCAGGGCGGGCGCACCGGGTCCAGCGACCAGCCCAGCGTGGCAATGCGCTTTTCCCCGGTGAAAGGGGGTGGGGCCGTATCGGTCAGGGTGGGCACGGAAAGGGGGCCGGTGGTCCGCCGCAGCGGCACTTCCACCGGCCCCCGTCCCAGGTCGGCGCGCAGCAGGGGCGTATCCTTCAAGCGGAAGGTCACGGCCAGCAGACGGGCGCGCCGTCCCTGTCCCTCCGCCGCCACCGGGTTGGGCGGCATGGGTTCAATGATATGGCTGAAGGGCAATCCTGCCTGGATGCTGCGGGCCTCCTCCGGCAGGCGGATGCGACCGGCCGCCACCGGCCGGTCAGGCATCAACTTGCCATCGGCCAGTACGCGGACCTTGCGCCCATCCAGATGGTCCAGCCCCTTCCAGCGGTTGGTGGCGGTGGCGACCGATCCAGTCAGGCCGCTATCCACGCCAAGCGTGGCATCCCAGGCCTCCACCACCACCGCCCCGTCACGTTCGACCAGCCAATAGATCACCCCGCCCACCAGCGCGATGGAGAGGATGCGGCCCCGGGTGGTGATCCGCGTCCAGGCGCTGACCTGTTCGGCGCGGTAGAGCGTCAGCGCGGCCAGCGTGCCATCTTCCTGCACCGCCAGCAGCAGCCGACGCCCCGCATCATGTTCCAGTTCCACCGTGCCGGGCAGCAGATGGCGGGCCATGACGGACAGGTCGGTGGCGGCATAGGAACGGTCCAGATCGGTCCAAAGGAATTCGCGGATGCTGCCATCGGCGGCGGCAAAGATGGTGGCACCATCCACTTCCCTGGGCGGGATTTGCCGGCTGGCCGGGCTGCCGATGCGGGTCTGCCGGTCCAGCCGGATGGCGGCCGGGGTCAGCGGTTCCCCCGTCACCGCCCATTCACCGCCGGTGGTGAAGACCTGCAAATGCCGGCCGGAGAAGATGCGGCGGATCGGATTCACCTCATCCGACAGGATGGCGAATTCAATGGCGCTGTCATCTTCCCCCTTGCCCAGGTCGAAATTGAACAGGTCGCCGGATTTGGACAGCCACAGCCGGTTGGGCAGATCGCGCGACCCGCCAATGACCAGCCGGTCCTGGTGGAACCCCACACTGACCGGCCAGCCGCGCATGGCGGAAAAGGCGGCCTCGTCCCAATCGGCCGTCGGCTTCAGATGGGGCAGGCTGTCCACCACATCCCATTCCACCTCTGTGGGGGAGCGCACGGCGGCAATCCGCCCCGGCTGGCGATGCACGCGCAGCGCCATGCCTTCATGCCCGACGCCGAAGACCGGGGCCGATGCGCGCAGCCGCACCCGCCCGGTCAGGGCCGAGGGCGTCAGCGTCACCGACGCCTCGGCAAAGCGGTAAAAGGGGATGCGGGGCCGCCCCGCCTCCTCGACAAATTCCCAAGGGCGCAGCCGCCACTGATCGGCCCCCAGCCGGGTCAGCCGTTGCGGCGGCACCTCTGGATGGCAGACCAGCAGCACGTCACCGCTCTGCGCCCATTGGATGGCGGGCAGTTGATCCAGGGTCCAGGGCGTGGGCAGGCGGGCCAGCACCGCATCATTGGCGAAGATGGTGACCTGCCGGTCGGTGAAGGCCAGCAGATGCGTCTGCTGGGTGGAAAAGGTGAAGGCGACCAGCCGGCCCCGCCCCGACAGGCTGGCGATGAAGGCCGTACCGGGCCGGCGGGTGACGCCGCCGGTCGGCTCCACCAGCACATTGGTCAGGTCCAGCGCGCCATTGTCAAAGGCGCGCAGATCGCCACGCCCCAACAGGGCGCGGCTGACACAGCCGCCGGTAAAGCTGGTTTTGACGGGGCGGAGACGGGTCATGTGAATCGGGCCTCGATCAAAGAGAAATCAGTGAAGCCGGGCTGGCTGTCCTGCCCGGCATCAATCAGCCGGGCGCGGCGGAATTCTGTTTCCGCCAGCCGGTTCAGGCTGTCGGCGCGGCTGCTGTTTTCCGTCAGCGGCACACAGAATTCCGCCGCCAACCGGGCGATCAGCGCCTGGGCGAAGAAGGCGGGGAACGTCTCCTCCGCCCCCCGGGCGATATAGGTCAGCACCACGGCCGGCGCGTCACAGAGCAATGCCGCCCCCTGGATGCGGTATTCCAGCCCCCGCCCGCGCCCGGCGGTGCCCAGCGACAGGGCGCGCAGGAAATCATCCGGCAGGGCGAAACCATGGGCGAAATCGGCGGGCGGGGGCTCTGCCAGCCGCGCCAGGGGAGCCTGACGGGTGGCAAAGCTCCAGCCATTGGCGGCCAGCAGCGCATCACGGCAGCCGGGATAAAGCCCGGCCGCCAGTTCGGCCTCCGCCGTGCCATCCTGAAAACTGGCAAGCGGGGCCGCCCCGATCTTCATCAGGGCGCGGGCACACAGCCCGACGGCGGGGTCGGTCATGGGGGAAACCTTTTTGTGGGGGGGGCTACCCGTTCTCCCCTCTCTCCACCGTCACCCCGGCGCAGGCCGGGGTCCAGCATCGTAGAGCCAAGCGCTTGTAGCCCCTGGACCCCGGCCTGCGCCGGGGTGACGGCGGTAAATGGGACATGGATGTGAAGAATGGAAACAGCAGGCCAGCCAAGGCCCTTAATCGCTATCCACCGCCCCCACGGGCGTCAGGTCAGACACGTCGACCGTGCCGCCATTGTTGGCATTGACCAACAGGATGCCGGCGGCAGAGGCGCCTCCGGTGCCGGTATTGGCCAGGACCATATCGCCCAGGCGCAGCAATGGGCTGGCGGCATTGAAATAGCCCGTCACCCGCACGGCGGTATGGGCATCTTGCGTGGTGTAGTGCCAGAGCGTGAAGCCATTGGCATAGGCCAGCACACTCAGGTCTTTCGGCAGAAAGGCCATGGGTCAGGTTCCTTGGAAGTGAGGCAGGAGAACGAGAGACAGGCAAGCAGGGCGGCACAGCCGCCCCCGCCGCTTATTCCTTGCAGGCCAGCGTCACCACGCCGTCGCCATCAATCAGGCAGGCGCCCTGCGACATCATGTTGTTGACGAAATGGGCCGCACGGTCGCCATGCCAGGTGACATCGGTGGCGACATCCGCCCCGCTGGCATGGCCGATGGCGGTACGGTGGTACCAGTGGCAGAGCCGTGCCCCGCTGCCGGTACGCGTCAGGCCGGAATGCGGCATCCAGAGCGTGCCCAGCCAGCGCTTGGCCTGGGTGCCGCGCCAAGGCAGCTCACCATCGCCGACATAATTGGCATTGGCGAATTCCTCGATCCCCAGCAACTGGCTCCATTGTTTCCAGCCGACAATCGCAAAGCGCTGGCCATCATCGGGCACGTCACTGCCGCCCAGCAGCTCGAACGCCGCCAGCACCTTGTCACGGGTCAACCCGTCGCTGTCGGCACCGGCCAGGCGGGTATTCTTATCCAGTTGAGCGATGATCAGCTCATCCGTCTTGCGGCCCAGCGCGTAAGCACCGGCATTGGCGATGACACCACGTTCATCATTATTGGTCTTCAGCTCATCCAGCTTGTCGACCCAGTCGCCGGCATAATAATCGGCCAGCAGACATTCCACGCTGCCATGGTCGACATTCATCACCGGCACCGGCGCATTGCGTGCCTTGGTGGAGGCGGTGCCCTTGCCGACCTTCTGGAAGGTCGTGCTGGCGCCCTGCACCGTGCCCTTCGACCGCACGGTGGCGCGCAGTTTGGATCCCTGGCGCTGATAGGCTTCATGCACCTCGCGTTCGAACTGCTTCACAAAGGCCTTTTCAATATCGATGGCCATGCTCTGGATTTCCTTCCTATGAGGTGGGCGACCGGGCGCGGTTGCCGGGCGCCAGGAGGCGCATCCGACCGGTATCGGCGCAGGCAAATGGGGGGCGCGTCACCCTTTCCACCAAAGGGCCGCCGGGGAAGCGGGGCTGCGGGCACCCATCGGGTGCCCTGGGCTTATCCATCCACCGGCAGCAGTTGGGAACAGGGGAGCGGACAGAGGGGTCATCGTCCGGTCCGCACAGGACATGGTTCGGGCGTTGACAAGAGCAGATATAGGATATTGATCCTACATCTGTCAATCAAAATCCATCAGTCCGAAGCCCTTCTCCTTTTGGAGACGAAATGGCATCCTAGAACCATCACTACCAAGGGATGCAGTGAATGGATATCTATCAGCCAAACCTGTTCGTGCCGACCTATGCCCCGATCGAGCGGACGGACTGGCGGATTTCCATTGGCGGGATGGTGCTGTGCAGAGGCTATTGGAGCCCACCACGCCTGTGCACCAGCATGGCGGCGCTGTTGCGCCGGGAGCCGGACGGCACGTTCCAGACCTGGATGTCCACCAGCCCGATGGAGCTGGAGAGCCAGGAACTGGGCTGTCTGGCGGCATCGGGCCATGTGGTGGTGATGGGCATGGGTATGGGGTGGGCGGTGTCAAACACCGCGCTGAACCCGGCTGTCACCCGCGTCACCGTGGTTGAATATGATCCCACCGTACTGACCATCATCCGGGAATTGGGCGTTCTGGAGCAATTACCGCCGGAAGTGCGGGCGAAAATCCGGATCGTGCAGGGCGATGCCCATGAATATCGGGCCGATCAGCCGGTTGACCTGCTGATGCCGGATATCTGGCTGCCGCTGATGAACGATACCCGGCTGGCAGAGGTCGGACAGATGGCGGCCAATTGCCAACCCAGGCAGATTTATTTCTGGGGGCAGGAAATGGAAATCGCCCGCCATGCCCGCGCCCGGGGCATCGCGCTGGATGATGCCGGCGTGCGACAGGTGATTGACGGTTTCGGCCTGCCGTTGCTGGTGCCGGCCGGGGTGGATTACCCCGCCCTGATCGGGCGGGCGGCTGAAGGCTGGATGGGGGACCGCTGGCTGCCCGCCGTGGCGTGATCAATGGGCCGGGTCGGGAATCCCCCCCCCCTACCCAGCCCCCCTAACTTACAGCGCCTCCCCCCGCACCAGCCGGGGCAGTTCGCCGACAATGCCCATGGCGTGGCGCATGAGCAGCTTTTTCATCGGCTGCAGCGGCGGCAGCCGGTCAATCGCCGCCATGCCCAGCCGGCGGGCATGGGCCAGCGGGGCGATATCATTGCTGAACAGGCGGGTCAGCGTGTCGGTGGTGGCCAGCAGCGACACGGTGTCGAACCGCCGCCAGCGCTGATAGCGTTCCAGCACATCCGCCGCACCGGGATCCAGCCCGACACGGATGGCATCCACCACCACTTCGGCCAGGGCCGCCACATCGCGGATGCCGACATTCAGCCCCTGGCCGGCGATCGGGTGCATCCCATGCGCGCTCTCGCTCACCAGCGCCAGCCGTGTGTCGGTATAGCGTTCGGCATGGGACAGGCCCAGCGGCCAGGACCAGCGGCCCGGCACCGGCGTCACCCGGCCCAGCCAGTCGCCGACGCGGGCCTGCAGCTCCGCCTGGAAGCGGGGTTCGGGCAGGTTCATGTAGAAATCCACCATCCGCGACCGTTCGGTCCAGACGATGCTGGTATGGTGCCCGCCGGCCAGCGGCAGCATGGCAAAGGGGCCGGCGGGCAGGAACAGTTCCACCGCCACCCCGCCATGATCAATCTCATGCTGCAACGTGCAGACAATGGCGTGCTGCTGATAGGACCAGCCGATCTGGCGGATACCGGCATGGTCGCGGCAGAAGCTTTTCTTGCCATCCGCCCCCACCACCAGCCGGCCGGCCACGCGCCGCCCATCGGCCAGCGTGACCAAAACACCGCCGCCATCGCGCACCATGCCGGTCACCGCCATCGGCGCCAGATGGGTGACGGTACCCGCCAGCTCTGCCAGCCGGCGGAACAGGGCGCGGCGCATATGCCGATTCTCAATGATCCAGCCGAAGGGCTGGTCCCCCACCTCCCGGTGGTCATAATGCAGGAACAGGGGCGAATTCTGGTCCGTCACCCGGATATCCAGCATCGGCCCGACCTGGCCATCCAGGTGCCGCCAGATGCCCGCCCCCTCCAGCACCATGCCCGATCCATAGGCGATGGCAGTGGTGCGCCCGTCAAAATCAGGCAGCAACTGGTCATCCGGCGCGTCCCGGTCGATGACAATGCAGGGCACGCCCGCCGTGCCCAGGGCACAGGCCAGTGTCAGCCCGGCCAGACCGCCACCGACAATGATGATGTCGGCCTGCAGGTCGGCCCCGGTCGCCAGGGCTGGGGACGGGCGGTGACCGGCGGTGCCGCTGGCGGGGGCGTCGGTCGGGCGGGTTGTGTCATGCGTCGTCATAAGGCGCAGAATTAGGCACTTGTCGCAGCTTGTCCAGGCCGCCATCGGTCGCATCTGACAAACAACCGCGACATGCACAAATTTTAGCCATGTCGCGGCGGCATCTGCGCCCATTAAGGGCAGTACCCCGTTATTTTTGCCCGTCTATGGCGGAAAATGGCTGCGGCACGTTTCTTGTAAGTTATCATCACTACGCGCCGGGGCCACAGCAGCGGCCAGCGCCGGGAACCAGTGGTTGATACCTGTTCACGCCAGAGGAAGGGAGAGCGCAATGAAGCTCGTCATGGCCATCATCAAGCCGTTCAAGCTGGACGAGGTGCGCGAGGCCCTGACGGCGCTCGGCATCCAGGGCCTCACCGTGTCGGAGGTCAAGGGCTTTGGCCGTCAGAAAGGGCAAACCGAGATTTACCGTGGTGCGGAATATTCCGTCAGCTTCCTGCCCAAGGTGAAGGTGGAAGTCGCTGTGACGGATGAGCTGGTGGACAGCGTCGTTGATGCCATCCAGAAGGCCGCCAATACCGGCCGCATCGGCGACGGCAAGATCTTCGTGCTGGACGTGGTGCAGACCGTGCGCATCCGCACCGGCGAGCAGAACGCCGACGCGCTGTAAAAGTCTGCCCGGAAAATTATGGTGCGCTTTGAAAGCGCACCATTTCAGCACCGTCATTCCCGCGCAGGCGGGAATCCAAAATCCGTGCTGTCGTATGGATTCCCGCCTGCGCGGGAATGACGGTTGAATGGCCGGAAAAGCGTAAGAAGTTTGTAGACGGACTCTAAGATCATATCCAACGGGCCGCGCCACGCGGTCCACTGGGTGCCGATACCGGCCGGGCGATGGGATCGCCCGGCCGGTTTCATTTCAGGGTTCTGCCGTTAACCCGTTCAAACTTCCCCTTCCATCCCAAGGGGATAAGCTGTGGATAACCCTGTTCGCGGAAGGTTCCATGAACGGTTTTTCCTGATTCGTTCACTAAAATTTCTGAATCAGATCAATGGCTTAGAAAAGTTTTCAACGTTTTTCTCAGTCTTTATCCACAAGCCTTTGGAATCACGGGACTCTCCACCCCTTTTGGTGGGGTGGCACCCGGCTTGTGCCGCGCAAGGCCGGCGGGTTACAATCAGCGCGGCCAGATGCCGGTGGTGAACCGGCATCACGAAGCGGTTCCAGATCCATAGGCATGTGATGCGTGAAGCGGACACGGGTGCTGTGATGCCCGCCCTTAATGACAGGCTGGGCGGCCTCAGCGATTATCCTTTCCCCCGGCTGGCGGCCTTGCTGGCCGATGTGAAGCCGCGTGCCAACACGCCCCCCACCATCCTGACGATTGGGGAGCCGCAGAACCAGCCGCCCGCCCTGATGCTGGAAGCGATGGCGGCGGCGTCCACCCTGTGGGGCAAATATCCGCCCGTGGCCGGCACACCGGAATTCCGCGCCGCCGTCTCTGCCTGGCTGAACCGGCGTTACCAACTGCCCCCCGGCATGGTGGAGGCCGACAGCGCCATCCTGCCGGTCAGCGGCACGCGCGAAGCGCTCTATCTGCTGGCCCAGATGGTGGTGCCGGCGGAAAAGGCGGGCAGGAAGCCGGTGGTGCTGATCCCCAACCCGTTCTACGCCGTCTATCAGGGGGCGGCCGTGATGGCGGGGGCCGAACCGGTCTTCCTGAATGGCACGCGCGAAACCGGCTTCCTGCCCGATCTGGATGCGGTGCCGGAGGAGACCTGGGCGCGCACCAGCCTGTTCTATCTATGTACCCCCGCCAACCCGCAAGGGGCGGTGGCCAGCCTGGGTTATCTGAAGCGCGCCATCACCCTGGCGCGGACCTTCGGATTCGTGCTGGCCATCGATGAATGCTATGCGGAGCTGTGGGACAAGGCGCCGCCGCCGGGCGGGCTGGAAGCAGCCTTGGCCCTGGGGGCTGGGCTTTCCAACCTGCTGGTTTTCCATTCGCTGTCGAAACGGTCCAGTGCGGCTGGGCTTCGTTCCGGTTTCGTGGCAGGTGATACGGATTTAATCCGCACATTTACCCGCTTGCGTAACTATTCCCTGCCGGGGGTGCCGCTGCCGTCCATGGCGGCGGCCACCGCCCTTTGGCAGGATGAAACGCATGTGGAACTGAACCGGCAGCTTTATCGTGCCAATATTGATGCGGCAGAAGCCGCCCTGGCCGGCAGGCTGGGTTTTTACCGTCCCGATGGCGGTTTCTTCCTGTGGCTGGATGTGGGCGATGCCTGCGGCAACGGGGAAGAAGCGGCCCGGCGTCTGTGGCAGGAAGGGGCGATCCGGGTGCTGCCCGGTGCCTATCTGACCCAGCCGGACGCCACCGGATATAATCATGGGCATCGCTATATCCGCGTTGCCCTGGTGCATGATACCGAAACCATGGCCCGGTCTCTGGACCAGTTGGGCCGCATCCTGGCCTGATCCATCCGGTTTGGAAGCAGCAAGAGAGCATGATGTCGAGCCGCCCCGCCCCCCGTTCCCCCCAGACCGGCCGCCCCACCGGGCCGCGTGCTGCGACCCCCGGTCCGGCTGCCGCCCCCGCACCGGGACGCGGCCTGTCTAAAGGGCGGCTGTTACCGGAAGGCACCCTGGTATTTTTGAAGCGCCGCCTGCGGGAAGTGGGCGGGCTTGGCATTCTCGGCCTGGCCTTGGCCCTGTCCGCCGCCCTGGCCAGCTATAATTCACGCGACCCCTCCTTCAGCACGGCAGTCCCCAACGAGGCGGCGCTGGTGCGCAACATGCTGGGCCTGCCCGGCGCCTATACGGCCGATCTGCTGTGGCAGACGCTGGGTTTCGCCGCCTTCAGCATCGTTTTCATCACCGGGGGCTGGGGCCTGTCGCTGCTACGGCATCGGCCGATCCGGCAATGGCCCTGGCGGATTCTGGCCGCCATGCTGACCGTGCTGCTGTCGGCCATGCTGCTGATCGCCATCACCGGGGCCCCCGCCGCCGGGGGCAGTGCCGGGCTGATGCTGATCAACCCGCTGGCCCGGCTGGGGGGTGACATGCTGGGGGTGCTGGCCCTGCCTGTGCTGGCACTGGTGCTGCTGCTGCCCTTCATTCTGACCCTGCTGGCCGCCTTGGGCATTCGCCTGTCCACCGCGCGGGATTGGCTGACCGATCTGCGCGGCTGGTGGAAGGCGCGCAAGGCGGCAGCTTCGGCGGCACCCGCCCCCGCCACCCGCTGGACCGCCAACAACCCGGCCGATGATCTGCCCGCTGATCAGCCGACAGGCCTGTTGGCCCGCTGGCGCGACGGGTTGGCCGGGTTGAAGGCCCGCCTGCCCGGCCGTCGCGCGGCGACCCCGGTGGCTGCCCCCATTGCCAGCGGCACCCGTGCTGCCCCCAGCTTTGGCAACATCCCGCCCGCCCCGGCCGATGAACTGCCGCTGGCCGCCGCGCCGCCGCCGCCGCCGCCGGCTCCGACCGCTCCCGCGCCCAGCGGAGCAGAGGAACGCCGCCGCCCGGCCCCGGTGGTGGAACGCGGGCCCAAGCCCATCCTGCCGGACGTGGCCCGCAAGATGGAAAAGGCCCGCCAGCCCGGCCTGCCGATGGAAGCGGAAATACGCGGCGACCATGAATTGCCGCCCGTCGATATCATGCAATTGCCGCCCCCCGGCATCGGCCCCGCCATGGATGAGGCGGCGATCCAGCGCAATGCGGAGATGCTGGAGACAGTGCTGGATGATTTCGGCGTGCGCGGGCAGATCGTCAAGGTCAGCCCCGGCCCGGTGGTGACACTGTATGAGCTGGAACCCGCCCCCGGCGTGAAATCCGCCCGCGTCATCGGCCTGGCCGATGATATTGCCCGGTCGATGAGTGCGGTGTCGGTGCGTGTGGCCGTGGTGCCGGGCCGCAATGTCATCGGCATTGAAATGCCCAACCAGCGGCGCGAGACGGTGTATCTGCGCGAATTGCTGATGTCGGACGCCTATGAGAAGAGCCAGCAGAAACTGGCCCTGATCCTGGGCAAGGATATTGGCGGCGGGCCGATCATCGCCGATCTGGCCCGGATGCCGCACCTGCTGGTGGCTGGCACCACCGGTTCGGGCAAGTCGGTGGCC
The DNA here is from genome assembly GCA_943370215.1 of Azospirillum sp. RU38E. Lineage (GTDB taxonomy): Bacteria > Pseudomonadota > Alphaproteobacteria > Azospirillales > Azospirillaceae > Niveispirillum. The sequence goes on along the minus strand of CALRQC020000013.1, from coordinate 37,202 downwards.
ATCAACACCATGATCCTGTCGCTGCTCTACCGGCTGCCGCCGGACAAGTGCCGCTTCATCATGGTCGATCCCAAGATGCTGGAACTGTCCATCTATGAAGGCATTCCGCACCTGCTGGCCCCCGTCGTCACCGATCCGAAAAAGGCGGTGGTGGCGCTGAAATGGGCGGTGCGGGAGATGGAGGACCGTTACCGCAACATGTCCAAGCTGCAGGTGCGCAATATTGATGGCTATAATGCCCGCCTGCGCGAGGCCCGGCAGAATGGCGAGATCCTCACCCGCCGGGTGCAGACCGGTTTTGACCCCGATACCGGCAAGCCGATTTTCGAGGAACATCCGCTCGACCTGACGGAACTGCCCTATATCGTTGTCATTGTTGACGAAATGGCCGACCTGATGCTGGTGGCCGGCAAGGATATTGAGGCCGCCATCCAGCGTCTGGCCCAGATGGCGCGCGCCGCCGGCATCCACCTGATCATGGCCACCCAGCGCCCGTCGGTGGATGTGATCACCGGCACCATCAAGGCCAATTTCCCCACCCGTATCAGCTTCCAGGTGACGTCAAAGATCGACAGCCGCACCATCCTGGGCGAACAGGGGGCCGAACAATTGCTGGGCCAGGGCGACATGCTCTATATGGCCGGCGGCGGCCGCATCACCCGCGTGCATGGTCCCTTCGTCCGGGATGAGGAGGTGGAACAGGTGGTGCGCTTCCTGAAAGCCCAGGGCGAACCCGCCTATGTCGATGCCGTCACCGAGGAAGAGGATGAGGAAGCCGGCGGCGGGGAAGATGGCGGCAGTGGCGGCGGCGGCGCCCTGGCCACCGGTGATGATCTCTATGATCAGGCCGTGGCGGTGGTGACGAAGGAAGGCAAGGCCTCCACCAGCTTCATCCAACGCCATCTGCGCATCGGCTATAACTCCGCCGCCCGCCTGATTGAGCGGATGGAAAAGGAAGGCGTGATCAGCAAGGCGAACCATGCCGGCAAGCGCGAAGTGCTGGCCCGCAATATCGATGATAATGAACGGGTGAATTGAGGCTGCTGCCTGGGGCGGTGTGCCACATAGGGCCCCCTCCCCCCGGCTGCTATGCAACCTTCCCCCATCCAGCCGATGACCGGAATACAGGCATGAGCAGCGAGACCGAAGGCGCCGTCAGCATTTTTGACCATATTGGCGGGCAGCCGGTGGTCGACCGGCTGGTGGATTGTTTTTACGACCTGATGGACACGCTGCCAGAGGCGCGGGAACTGCGCGCCATCCATGCCGCCGATCTGACGGAGACGCGGCGGGTGCTGAAGCTTTATCTGGCGCAATGGATGGGCGGACCGGGGGATTATTCGGCCGAACGCGGCCACCCAAGGCTGCGCGCCCGCCATATGGGTTTCCGGGTCAACCTGTCCGACCGTGATGCCTGGCTTTTATGCATGAAGCGCGCGCTGGACCAGACGGTGCCGGACGAGAAGGCCCGGCTGGTCATCCTGCGCGCACTGGCCCCGCTGGCCGACTGGATGCGCAATGTGGAGGAATAGGATCAGGTCACCTTGACGGTGCCGCCTTCGCCTGCGGGCAGCTATTTCTATAGGCTGTGGCATAGGGTGCATCAAAGCAGCGGATCAACCCATCGAGAACATTGAGATTGGCCGGCCATTTAATGGAAGGGGCTTCCTTGAACTCCTCCTTGAACCAGGCAGGTTCCGGCAGGGCGGCCAGCCGTTGCCGCGCCGCCCGCAATCCCGCCAGATCGCGGTTCAGAAAGGCGATGGTTCCCTGGGCATATTCGTGAAAGCCCATTTCCTGCGTTCTTTGGGTGGGGGCCACGCTGGCCATCATCAGCGGGATCGCCAGCCGATAATCCCCAGCCAGCGCCTCCATCTGCCCGGCGTGCCAATACATGACGTGAAGGGTGCGCTGCGGAATCTGCCCCCAATTCCGCTCAATATACATATTGATCAGGTTGGCGCTGGCCTTCTCGCAGCCTGGGCGGGCGGCAAGGGGACGCCAGCCGCCCTCCCTATCCTGATCAAACGCCTCCGGCGCCAACTGCATCATCTTTTCGGTATCGACAGCACAGGCGGCGGCCCCATCCGATCCGCCCCCTGGCTGAGCAACGGCAGTGGCCACGACCATAAGCGTCACAGCAGCGGAGAGCAGAAAGCGCATGAGCAATCCGTTCAGATAAAGCGTGGATGGCAGTCCGGCAGAAGAGTGACTGCGTTTAAATACGAATGCAATAGCACCAAGAAAGCGAACCCCTGGAAAAACCGGCGGCCCGGCCCGGCGCTTCCCCCACCCCTCACCGTCCCCGCGCCGGGGTGAAGGGGGTGACCGGGGCCCGGCCGATCAGGGCGGTCAGCAGGATGGCCACCAGCGCCACCCAGAAGCAGAGCCAGAACCCGTCAATATAAGACAGCACCGTCGCTTCCCGCTGCACAAAGCCGGACAGGGTGGAAAGCGCCTTGGCCCCGGCATCCCCGGCACTGCCGGCGAAACGGTGGGTCAATTGGCTTAACAGGGCGGTCACGCCGGGATCGCCCTGTTCCACATGCAAGCCGATCAGGTTGGAATGCACCTGTTCGGACTGGCGCAGCCAGGTGCTGGTCAAGGCACCGGCCAGCGCCACCCCATCCACCCGCAGCACCTGGATATAGGCGGAAATGGCGGTGGCGCGGGCCGGGTTGACATTGGCCAGCGACAGCAACACCACCGGCAGGAAGGTGAAGCAATGGCCCAGCGACTGGATCAACACCATGCCGGTGAAATCCCCCGGCCCCCAATCATGGGTCAGCCGCGTCCCCATCCAGGCGGCCAGGGCAAAGGCCGCCAGCCCGATGGTGATCATCACCCGCCCATCAATGCGGCCCAGCAGCCAGACGGAAAGCGGCATCATCAGGAACAGCGGCAGGGCCCCGTAATGCAGCAGCAGCGGCCCCGTCTGTTCGGGCCGCAGATGCGCCACGCTGGTCAGGAAATTGGGGATCAGGGTGGAATTGGAGATGGAGGTGACGGTGTAAAGCGTGGCCACCAGCAGGAACAGCCCGATATTGCGCGACAGCACCACGCTGGCACTGGCCCAGGGCTGCGGCACCAGCGCCTCATTCACGCAGAACAGGGCCAGCAGCAGCACGCCGCCGGCCAGCAGCCCCACCACCAGACCCGATGACAACCAGTCCAGCCGATTGCCCTGATCCAGCCCGATATAGAGCATGGTCAGCCCGGCCCCGAACAGCAACATGCCACCCCAGTCGGCCTCTGCCAGCAATTCCCGGTTGGCCGGTTCACGCGGCGCCCCGTAATAGGCGCAGAGCGCCAGCAGCGGGGCCAGCACCACATCCTGCCAATAGAGCCATTGCCAGCCCCATTGCCCGACATAAAGCCCCACCAGTTCCACCCCGGAATTGATGGCGAAGGCCTGACGGAACACATAGATGGCAATGGCCGGCGCCCACCATTTCATCGGCAGGTTCCGCAGAATGATGCTGATGGTGGCCGGCACAAACAGGCCCAGCAGCAGGCCCTGCACCACATGCAGCGCCAGCAGCGTGCCGGGATCGCGCAGCAGCGGGATCGCCAGACAGAGAAAGGCATAGAGAAAGGCCGGCACCACCAGCACCCGGCGCACACCGAACACCACCACCAGCCAGGCGACACAAGGCGCGATGAAAATCTGCGGGGCCATGGCGACACTGTTCAGCCACGCCCCTTCATCCATGCCCAGGCCAAAGGCGCCGCGCAGATCGGCCAGCCCGGTGGAAAACAGCCTTGAGTGGAAGTTGGTCATGTAAGCGCCCAGCAGCACCGCCACCACCGCCAGCAGCGGATGGTGGGAGCGGCGGCCGACGGAAATCGGCCCGGCGCTGATCGGCTGGCTGGTCATGATGCGCGCTCTGCCACCTGGCCCGCCTTGTCGTCCAGCGGCAGGGGCGTGCTGTCGGTCAGGATGCGGGTTTCCACCGACATGCCGGGGCGCAGGCGCTCCAGAAGCTTTTGTCCGGGTTCCAGTTCGATCCGCACAGCAATGCGCTGCACCACCTTGGTGAAATTGCCCGTGGCATTATCCGGCGGCAGCAGGGCAAAGGTGGCACCACTGGCCGGCGACAGAAGGGCGACATGGCCACGCAGCACCTGACCGGGGAACATATCCACCGCCACTTCCACCGCCTGACCGGGGGCCACGCGGGTCAGTTGGGTTTCCTTGTAATTGGCCACCACATGCACATCGGGCAGCGGCACCAGGCTGATCAGGCTGCTGCCGGCGCTGACATAATCGCCTTCATGTACCTGCGCTTCCCCCACCACCCCGTCCATGGGGGCGGTGACGCGCGTATAGGCCAGTTTCAGCCGGGCGGCCTGCAGGGTTGCCTCTGCCGCGCGCAGTTCCGCCGTGCGTTGCGTCTGCTGGCCAGCCAGTACATCCAGTTGGCGGCGCTGCGCCTGGGCGCTGGCCTCTGCCGCGCGGGCATTGGCGGCAGCCTTGTCATGGTCGGCGCTGGCCTGTTCCACCTTCTGCCGTGTGCCGGCCAGCCCCCGGTGCAGCAGATCATCCTGGCGGGTGGATTCTAGCCCCGCCTGCCGCTGCGTGGCCCGCGCGGCCTGCAACTGGGCCTCTGCCTGGGCGATGCTGGCCTGTTGCAGGGCGATCTGGTTGGCCAGATTATCCAGTGTCGCCTGGGCCGAGGCGACGCCCGCCTCCGCCTTGGCCAGATCGGCCTGATAATCGGCGGGGTCGATTTCCAGCAACAGGTCGCCTTTGCGGACCCGCTGATAATCCGTCACCGCGACATGGCGCACGGCACCGGCCACCCGCGCGCCCAGCCGGGTGACATCGGCGCGGATGCTGGCATTGTCTGTCACCTGCACATCCGCCCCGCCGACCCAGCCATCCCAGCGGGCCGAGACCACCAGCACCAGCGCCATCACGGTGGCCACCGCGAACAGGGGCACGGCCAGCCGCCCCACCGCCCCGGTCAGAGCCGAGCGCATATGCGCGCCCAGCGCCCCCGATTTGGGTTCATGGCGAGGAGGTTTCGAAGAAGAGGGCGGGAGAGACGGATTGTCGCTGGACATGGGGCTTCACCTTCGGCCAGAGCAGGGCCACTTACTTTCTGTCTACTGATATTCAGTATGCTGAATAATGGTGAAGATGATATGGTTCTGCGAAAAGCGCGCTTCGCGCATGGCTGGTCTCCACACCATGCAGAGAGTGCATTGCTTAGCGAGGATAAAGCGATGAGCGAGGACATGGCCCTGGAAGAGATGCCTGGATACCTGATCCGGCGCCTGTGGCAGATCTCCACCGCCCTGTTCCTGGAAGAGACCCAAGGACTGGACCTGACGACACCGCAACTGGTGGCGATGCTGCTGATCGTGAATGAACCCGGCCATGACCAGACATGGCTAGGCTGCCGGTCCGCCCTGGACCGGACCACCATAACAGGCGTGCTGGACCGGCTGGAGTCGCGCGGGCTGATCCGGCGGGAGGTTGATCCCACCAACCGGCGCGCCCGCCTGCTCTATCCCCTGCCGGAGGGGGAGGCCTTGCTGACCCGTGTACGGCCCGCCGTAGCCCGCGCCCATGAAAGGCTGCTGGCCCCGCTGCCCCCGGCGGAAAGGACCGTTTTTCTGACCTTGCTGCACCGGCTGGTCGATACCAATAACGACCAGAGCCGCGTGCCCCTGCGCCTGCCTTGACCGGGAAAGGGGCCTTCGCGTCCTTTAGTACCAAGCTGCGATGAGGTGAATTCACCGCAGCTTGGTACGGCAGCGACCGCCGCCGCGCGGCCCGTGCCGCGTGAAGCCAAGCCAACGGACGTTGGCGCCGGCGATTGAGTATAAGGGTACGCCTGATGAATTCCCACACGCTGGGCCTGTTCCTGTTCACCTGTTTCTTCCTGTCCGCCACGCCGGGGCCGAACATGCTGTCGGCGCTGGCCATGGGGGTGCGTCATGGGCTGGTCGGCGCCGCCTGGGGTGGGCTTGGCATGTGCCTGTCGCTGGGGCTGATGGCGGCCCTGTCGGCCCTGGGGCTGGGCGTACTGCTGAAAGCGTCGCCGCTGGCCTTCACGATCTTCAAATGGGTGGGCGTTGCCTATCTGGTCTGGCTGGGGGTGCAGTCGCTGCGCGCACCGGTGCCGGACGCCGATAAGCCCGGCGACCAGCCAGAGGATGCGACCACCGGTCGCAGCAACCGCCCGCTGGGCCTGTTGCTGCAGGGCGGGCTGATCACCGCCAGCAACCCCAAGGCGTTGATCTTCATGGCCGCCTTCTTCCCGCAATTCATCGATATGACCAGCCCGCTGGGCCCGCAACTGGGCATTCTGGTCGGCACCATGCTGGTGATCGAGTTCGGCTGGATCATGACCTATGCCACCGGCGGGCGCAGCCTGGCCCGCCGGCTGTCCGGCCCGCGCGCCACCTTGTGGCTGAACCGGGGTACCGGCCTGCTGCTGATCGCCGCCGGCGGCCTGCTTTCCCTGGCATCCCTGTAACTGGAGACTGTCATTATTTGGTAACCGACCCCTGCATTGACGTAGGGGGAAACCATACAGGTGCGGTCTGGACAAGAACCGCCTGTCCTGCGCATGGTGCGGTGCCATAAGGATATCGAACGGTCACAGGGGTGAGCGCATGTTGAAGGATCTGATCGACGGTTTCCGGGAATTCCGCCGCACCAATTTCCGTCAACAGCGCGGCCTGTTCCGCACCCTGGCCTGGGCCGGACAGAAGCCGAAGGCGGCCTTGATCACCTGCTGCGACAGCCGGGTCGATCCCACCCTGATCTTCGCCACCCAGCCGGGCGACCTGTTCGTCATCCGCAACGTGGCCAATCTGGTGCCCCCTTACCGGCCCAGCGAGGATTATCACGGCACGTCTGCCGCCCTGGAATTCGCCGTGCGCGAATTGGGGGTGGAATCGGTGGTGGTGATGGGCCATTCGCTCTGCGGCGGTGTCGCCGCGCTGACCTATGATCGCAGCCAGTCCAAGGCCGACTTCATCAGCCAGTGGGTGTCCATCGCCGATCCGGCGCTGGCCGCCGTGCGCCAGGGGCTGGAACCCGGCCAGCCGGTGGACCTGCCCCTGCTGGAACGCGCCGTGGTGAAATTGTCGTTGGAAAATCTCCGCACCTTCCCCTGGATTGCCGAACTGGAACGTGAAGGCAAGCTGGAGTTGGAAGGGCTGCTGTTCGACGTGGGCGGGGCCGAGCTGCAGGTGCTGGACAAGGCGACGGGCAATTTCAACCCGGTGCCGCAAATCCGCCCCCGGCTGCGCCCGCGCGGCGGACTGGCGGCGGCGGCCGCTGCGCTGGTGGATGCCGGGCGGGACTGACCCCGCAAGCCCCCTCCCTAAATCCGCCATGATCGGCGTCTATCAAGGCTTTCATGCGCAAGATCCTTCTGGCCCTGCTGGCCGCCGCCCCGCTGCTTTCCCTGCCCGTTGCCCTGCCGGCCCCGGTGCAGGCAGCCACCGCCGTCGCCACGGCGGATCAGCCTGCCCTGCTGGCCAAGGCGGAAACCTATCTGAATGGCATCACCAGCCTGAAATCGGATTTCATCCAGACCGCCGATAATGGGCAGAGCGCGCGCGGCACCTTCACCCTGCTGCGGCCGGGCCGGATGCGCATCAGTTACGCCCCCCCGGTGGAGAACTTCATCGTTGCCGATGGCAAGTTCGTCTATTTCTGGGATGCCGAGGTGAAGGAGCAGCAAAATGCCCCCATCGGCAGCACGCTGGCTGATTTCCTGCTGCGCGACAAGATCACCCTGTCAGGCGATGTCAAGATCACCCAGGTGGCGCGTGATGACGGGTTGCTGGAAATCACCCTGGTGCAGGCAAAAGATCCCGGTCTGGGCAGCCTGACCCTGGTGTTTGAGGAGGCGCCCTTTGGCCTGCGCAAATGGCGCGTGCTGGACGCTCAGGGCAAGCTGACCGAGGTGGCCCTGCAGAACCCGGAATTCGGCGTGAAGCTGGACCGCGACCAGTTCTATTTCCGCAATCCCACGCGGGGGCGGGAGCGGGATTGACGGTAACCGCCGGGCGGGTACCATCCTGAATGACCGCCACCACCGGAAGCCCCGCACCATGACCAAAGCCCCTACCCATCGCCCCCTGGTCGGCCTGTCCTGCGATGCGCGGGAACTGGGACAACACCCGTTCCATGTCGTCGGCGACAAATATATCCGGGGTGTCAGCCATGGCGCCGGCTGCCAGCCGGTATTGATCCCGGCCCTGGGTGACTGGTGGGATGTGGAGGGGTTGCTGGACCGGCTGGACGGGTTGCTGCTGACCGGCAGCCCCAGCAACCTGCACCCGTCCCATTACGGCCTGCCGGATGAGATGGTGACCCCGCCGCTGGACCCGCACCGCGACGCCACCACCCTGCCGCTGCTGAAGGGCGCTTTGGCGCGCGGCCTGCCCGTTTTCGCCATTTGCCGGGGCTTTCAGGAACTGAATGTCGCCCTGGGCGGCACGCTGCACCCGCGCGTGCAGGAAGTGCCGGGCCTGATGGATCACCGCGACCCCGAACATGAACCGGTGGAGGTGCAATATGCCCCGGTGCATCAGGTAACACTGACCCTGGGGGGGGCCTTTGCCCGCATCACCGGTCAGACGGAAATCATGGTCAATTCCCTGCACCAGCAGGGCATCAACCGGCTGGCCCCCGGGCTGGCGGTGGAAGCGACAGCACCTGACGGGCTGATCGAGGGGGTGCGGGTGGAAGGGGCCGGCTTTGCCATCGGCGTGCAATGGCACCCGGAATGGCGTTTCTGGGAAAACCCGCCCTATGCCGCCCTGCTGGGGGCCTTTGGCGACGCCGTGCGGGACTACGCCGCCCGGCGGTGATGCCGGTCTATTCCTCCCCCGTCTCCACCTTCCGCCGTTCGGCCGCCATGCGGCCGAAGACGGGCTGTGCGGCAGGGGAGAGCAGGCGCTGACGTTCCTTCTGCTTGGCACGGGCGGCACTGGCATAGATCTGCTTGGATGCCTCGATCATATGCACCCCGGCAAAGGCGCGGAACCAGCGATGCCCCACTTCCTCCACCGCGCCGGCACTGGCCAGCAGGAAGCGCGATTCGGTGGGCGGCAGGAACAGGGCATAATCCTCCCGCTCCGGGACAAACATGTTGGCCTGCAGCGTCCGCTTCAACTGCGACGGGGAAAACGGGCTGCCCATGCCAAAGGGCGTGCGATCAGAACGGGCCCAGATGCCACGCCGATTGGGCGCCACGGTGATCAACCGCCCACCGCCTGCCAGGATACGCCAGAGTTCCCGCATCAGCGGCCGTAATTCCTCGGTGCATTCCAGCCCGTGGATCAGCAGCACCCGGTCGATGCTCATATCCGGGAAAGGCAGTTCGGCCTCATCCGCCAGGGTCACCAGACCCGGCCCTTCCGCCGGCCAGCCGATGACGCCCTGGCTGGCCGGCATCACCGCCATCACGCGTTCCGCCTCTTCCTTGAACACGCCCAGATAAGGCGTGGCATAGCCGATGCCCAAGACGCGCAGTCCCTTTACATCGGGCCACAGGGTGCGGATGCGGCGACGGATCAGCCGGCGCACCATCTGGCCGGTGCTGCCCTGATAGAAATCGCGCAGGTCAAGGACATCGGTATACATGGCACCGATCCTAGCACGGAACGCCGGGCAAAGCAGAGGCTTACAGAAGCAGTTGAAAGCAAAAGAAAAAGCCGGCTGTGCCTTGCACGCCGGCTTCAGATGATCATCCCCGGATCGGCGAGACACGCCCGGGGTTCCATCCTGATGTGGCGTCGATCGCCCGCCACAAGGCAAAACGGACAATACGCGAAACCGGGGTCGCCGCCAGAGGCAACCGACAGCGCTTTGCCGCATTTACCCCTGGCGTCACATTTGCGCAACATGATGCGCTGCAAAGGAAATGGTTTGGTATGATACCGACTGAAACCTCAACCTACATCGTAATAAAGAAATAAATCAGTGTGTACATAGGCTTTCTTTATTCTGCGGATTGTCTAAACTATTAATCAAATGTCGGAAACCCACGCTCGTGGAACCGGCCGGCCAATGGGGGGCTGTCTCGTGGGGAAAATGCGCCTGCTGTCGCTCAATCTCCTGCTTCTCCCGGCCTATGGGGCGGTCGGATGGCTAGGACGGACGGTGCCTTTGCCAATCGACATGGCATTGCCGATGATATGGCTGCCGGCCGTTTTCGCCCTGCTGATCCTCTGCTTTGGCGGCCTGCACCTGCTGCCGGGCATCCTGGCTGGAACCGGGTTGACGCTCTATCTGCTGCAGGCCGGGCCGGGCTTGGTCCTGGCCGCCCTGATGGGCGTCGGCGTGGCGGCATTGCTGGCCCGGATGATGACCAATCTACGCCGGGTGATGCAGGGGGAGCGCGACGCCCGCCGACAGGCGGAAGAGGCGCTGGCCCGGCTGCGCGGTACCCAGGAAGAGCTGATCCAGGCGGAAAAGATGGCCTCGCTGGGCCGGCTGGTGGCCGGCATCGCCCATGAGGTGGCAACCCCCGTGGGCACCGCCCTGTCCGCCTCCACCCGGCTGATGCAGGAGACGCGGGGCATCCAGGAAGGGCTGGCCAAGGCCACCCTGCGGCGGGAACAGATGCAGGATTATATCGAGGCCACGGCGCTGGCCGCCCGGATCCTGCAATCCAACATGGAACGCGCTGCCCGCCTGATCGAAAGCTTCAAGCATGTGGCGGTAGACCGGACCCGGCAGGATCGGCGGCGCTTCGATCTTGTCGGCTATATCGACGAGGTGTTGATCAGCCTGCGGCCACAGACCCGCAAGTCACCGCACAAGATCGGTCTGACCGGGGCCAGCCGCTTGCAGGTCGATCTTTACCCTGATGCGGTGGCACAGGTGGTGACCAATCTGCTGGTCAATGCCATCACCCACGCCTTCCCGGACGGACGGTCAGGGGAAATCGTCATCTCCCTTGGCCAGGATAGTGAAGGCTGGGTGGAATTGCGCGTGGCCGACAATGGGGTGGGCATCACACCCGAGGCCATGCCGCATATTTTCGAGCCGTTCTTCACCACAAAGCGGGTCCAGGGCGGCAGCGGCCTGGGGCTTTATCTGGCCTATTGCCAGGTGACCCAGCGGCTGGGCGGCAGCCTGACGGTCAGCCGCTCTGCAGAAGGGGGGGCCTTGTTCCTGGCCCGCTTCCCCAGCCAATCCCCGGAATATCAGCCGCCACCGTTGCCCGCAGGGGAAAGGGTGGCGGTACCGATCAATCTGGCGGAAAAGCGCCTGTCGGCGTGACATAAAGCCTCGCCCCATCACCACCCTCATTCCCGCCTTTGCGGGAATGAGGGCTAAGCATTTGCTATAAAATAGAAATTCCGGAAAGCCTTCTAAACCGCCGGCCCGCCCGTATGGCGGGCACGGGCGCCACGCTCCAGGGCGGCGGCGGTCAGCCGGTCCACATCCAGCCGGTGACGCAGTATTTCCAGCATCCGCAATTCCTCCTGGCTGGCGGTGCGATCAGCAGCCACCACCTCGCAGGCCAGCATATAAGCGGTCTCCCGCAGCGGCTTGCCCAGGGCCTGGCGGATGGCATCTATGGTGTGGTCCAGCCCATCAGGCCCGGCCAGCAGTTCGGTGCATTCACGTGCCACGGCGGGCAGATTATCCGCCGAGAAACCCTGGAAGGCAGGCAGGGAGCGGACATTCTCCCCGATGGTCATCAGTTCGGCATCCGTCATGTCGCCATCAGCGGCCGAGGCCAGAACCATGGCGTAGATAAGCGCGCGGCAATGATCGATCATGCTGTCTTTCCTGGTCTGGTTGATGAACACAAAAGGGACGGGCACCACACCAGGCACCTTGCCGCCCCGGTTTCGCCGACGCCAGTTGCCAGGGGGCTTACCCCTTCCGGCCCGTCAGCGCATGGGCAGGGGAAGCGGCAGACCATTGCCCGCCTCCGTCCAGACGATACGCGCAGGCGGCAGGTTGACGGTGACGGTGGTACCCTCGCCAAACACGCTGTCGATGGTCATGCGCCCGCCATGCAGTTCCGTCAATCCCTTGGACAGGGTCAACCCCAGCCCGGTGCCGGGGTTGGAGCGGGCATAGACATTATCGACCTGATGGAAGGGCACGAAGACCTTGGCCAGATCCTCCGGCTTGATGCCGATGCCGGTATCGCTGACAGACACGCTGACACCGCGCGCCGGGTCCACCCCGGCGATCAACTTCACCGTGCCGCCGGGGGCGGTGAATTTCACGGCGTTGGAGAGAAGGTTCAGCACGATCTGCTTGAATTTCACATCATCCACCAGGATGGGCGGCATCCCGTCGGCCACCTGCACCACCAGATTGAGGCGACGTTCCATGGCGCGGGCGCGCACGATGCGCTCGCAACCGCGCACCAGTTCCTCCACCCCGCAAATGCGTTCCCGCAGTTCCACCCGCCCGGCCTCCATCTTGGAGACGTCCAGGATATCGTTGATCAGCGTCAGCAGATGGCGGCCCGACGCGATGATATCGCCGGCATAGGCTGCCGTGGCCATGGGCTTGCCAGCCGCCTCCGCCCCCTGCAGCTCGCTTTCCAGCACTTCGGCAAAACCGATGATGGCATTCAGCGGGGTGCGCAGCTCATGGCTCATATTGGCCAGGAATTCCGTCTTGGTGCGGCTGCCCAGTTCGGCCTGCGCCTTGGCCTGTTCAAGCTGTTCGGCCGCCCGCCGGCTGGAAATGGTCAGCGAGGCCAGTTGCACCGCCCGGCGGGCCCGCTCCATCTCCCAATCCTTGGGCTCCCGCACCTGCCGACTATAGATGGCGAAGGCGCCCAATGCCTCCCCCTCTGCCGTCAGAATGGGCAGCGACCAGCAGGAACGCAGCCCATGCGGCAGCACGACATCCTTGAACTTCTCCCAACGCGGATCGTTTTCCACATCGGTGACGATGATGGGCATACGGCGATAGATGGCAGTACCGCAGGAACCCATTTCCGGTCCGATGCTGATCCCCTCATAGGCTGCTGCAATCTTCGGCGGCATGTTGGGGGCGGCGGCCACCGAGATATGCAACCCATCTTCCCGCAACAGCACCACCGAACAGAGCGCATCATCCAACTGCTGTTCCATGCCCCGGCACAGCGCATCCAGAATTTCTTCCAGCGGGGCACCGGCGGCGGCCATCTCCAGGATGCCGCGCTCCACCGTCAATTGCCGCTCCATGCGGCGGCGCTCCCGGTTCTCCGTCTGCAACTGGCGGGCATTTTCCTTGAATACCGCCACAGCGGCCGCCATGGCGCGCAGTTCCCGGCTGAACAGCTTTTCCGGCAGCGGCGCCGACAAATCACCCCCCGCCACCGCGCGCATGGCGCTGGTCATGTTCTGGATGGGCAGCAGCACACGGCGGCGAATCAGATGCATGGCCACAATCAGGGCCAGCAAAGCCAATGCCAGTTCCATGCCGTTGAGCCAGAGTCGTTGGCGCGCCGCTGCCTTGGCCTGATCCGTGGCTTCCGTCGCGGCATTGATGGCAACAGCGATCAGATCGCCCGACGCGTTCAGCACACCGGTGCCGGTACGCATGAGTTCCGGCAGCCGCGCCCGCTCTGCCCCCTCTGCCTCCCCCTGGGCCACCGCGTCCAGAATGGCCCGGCGCAGGGGGACATAGCGCTGGAACAGCGCCGTCTCCATCTGACCGACGGCCAGACGGACAGGATCCGGCAGGGTGGTGCCGTCGGCCGCCTCCCGCAGGTTGCGCCAGGAAATTCCCAAACCGGTAACCAGGGTTGCGGTCATATCCGGATCGGGTTTCTCGCTCATCATGGTCAGCCGATACAGCATCGCCATATCGGCACCCGCAACCTGGCGCAGCTTGATGGCCTCACGGGCCAGCATCTCCGCCGCACCGGCCGCCCCACCCACTGACAGGGACGGGCGGTTGATCTCCCGCAACAGGGTCAACAGGGCGGCTGACTGGCTCTGCGTCGCATCCTGCCATTCCGCCAGAGAGAGCGGATTTTCCAGTTGTGCTGTACTGGCCTCACCCAGAAGACGGCGTTCCATGCGGGGCCTGACCTCACGCAATCGGGAGGTCGCCACCTGGAGGGAAGCCACATCTTCCGTCAGGGAGGCATCCACATTCACCCGCTGCAATTCCGCCAGGGCCGCTTCCACCGCCATATCCGACTCCCGGCGGTGGCGGGCGATCTGCTGGCCCAGATCCGCCTGGGGGGCACCCGGCATATGGGCCGATTCCAGCAGCAGATTGACCAGCCCGGTTTCAATCGCATGATCGCGGGCCGCCACCAGCAGATGCTGGCTTATCTGCTTCAGCTCCGCAATCTCACGCGCAGCGGCATAGTCCCGCCAGCCGGCCCGTAGATCGACGGCCGTTCCGGCAAGCTGAACGCCCGCCAGCATGGCAAGGCCGCCCATCAGGACTTTGCGCATGAAATCTCCCGCCCCGGTACCGACGGATGCCAGTGGGGCCTAGTCATGGTTCAACTCACTCTACGTTTCCGGGCAACACTCCGCAATGATGCAGGCTGCGCCGGGCCCCACAGTTCCGGCTCGACAGTCCTTAAGAGATATCAATCGCCATCGGCCAGACGGATGATGACGTCGATCCGGGCGATACGTGCCCCTGCTGGCAGGTCCGGGATACCAGCCACATGCAGTTGACGCCCGCAAATGTCGCGCAGTTGGCCACTGCTTTCGTGGAAAAAATGATGATGGTCATCGATATTTGTATCGAAATAGGCGCGCCCAGCCTCCACCACCACTTCCCGCAGCAGCCCGGCCTCCCGGAACTGGTTCAGGGTATTATAGACCGTGGCCAGGGAGACCTGCATCCGCGCCTCCAGCGCCTCTCCATGCAGTTGTTCAGCCGTGACATGGCGGTGACCAGCATCGAACAACAGCTTGGCCAGAGCCAGCCGCTGACGCGTTGGCCGCAGCCCCGCCTCGGCCAGACGGGCCGCTGTGGCGGCACAGCAACGATCAGTGGTGTCCCGGCAACTATCGTCGGGCGGATCAAAGGACGCGGTCATATCTGCCATGCGGTGGGGGTGGGCCGTTTCATGGAAGCTGTGTGATGGCCGTCATTTGGCGCAGAAGGGCAGGCTTGGCAAGGGGGCGTGCAATCCTGCGAGTCAGCTCTGCGCTATCGGCGCCCGCTGACCCGGCGACCACTGCGGGCTTGCCAGGATCATGGGCGGTGATGCCAAGCCCGCATGGCGTTGGTCCGCGCCAGTGTCAGCTCAGCCACCAGCCGGGCCAGCCAGCGATCACGCCGACAGTGACCGCCCGTCAACATGGCGCGCCGGCGCGCCACCGCCAGCCGCGCGCCGGCACATTGATCCGCCAGCAGGCGCCGCGCGGCATCGGCCCGCATGGCCTGCAGGGCCGCCTTGCCGCCGGCCAACGCCTCCTGCCGGGCACGCCGTGGCAAGGCCCCCTCATAACGGCAGTGCAAATCGCCCAACGGATCAATCGCCCCTGGATACGCCGCCGGCATGATCTCCCCCTTCGCCTGTGCGCGCGCCTGCGCAGCGCCATACAGACAGCTATATGGGAAGAGAACGGGATTTGTAAAGGATTTTTATCCTAGGATTTTCTTGGGCAAGTGCTGAATGCCTACCTCTGTGTGCATTCATTTCCCTATTGGCTGGCCCAGATGATACGGGCGATCCAGGCAACCTCCCCCATGGCCAAGCTACGGTCGGGATGGGCCTTGTTCAACGACATCAGATCAATGCGGTTGGCGGTCTGGCGCAGCAACTGCTTGGCCATCACCTCCCCCTCCCGCGTGCGTACCACCACCCGGTCACCGCGCCGCAGATTTTCGGCCGGGGAGACGATGATGATATCGCCGTCGCGATAGACCGGTTCCATGCTGTCGCCGGAAATTTCCAGCGCATAGGCCCGCTCATCGGCGACATGGGGAAATTCCAGCTCGTCCCAGCCATTGCCGACCGGATAGCCGGCATCGTCGAAATAGCCCTGGTTGCCCGCCTGGGCATACCCAATCACCGGAATGCGGCGCAGCACCGGGGGCGGTACCGTGCCAGGTGTACCGGCGCCATCAGCCATCCCAACAAAGTCGGTGAAACTGCTGCCTGTCGCTTCCAGCACCTTGGCAATGCTTTCCGTGGACGGCCAGCGCAGCTTGCCGTCCGGGGTGGTCCGCTTGGACTTGTTGAAGGTTGTCGGGTCCAGACCGCCACGCTTAGCCAGCCCGGACGCCGAGAGGCCGTGCCGCTGCGCCAATTGGTCAATGGCATGCCATATGTCTGAATGCTTGAGCATGGGAGAAATATCCCATATTTCGCCCCGATGGTCCCTAGGATGATTTTCATATCCCTCTTGACATCGAGCGTACATAATGAGAACAAAGGATCAAATTCCTCACAAAAGGATGATGCCATGCCAAGCATCCCACTCCATGCCACGCCGCGCCAACGGGTGGATGATATGCCCCCCAATACCTTCCCCTTTGCCGATGTGGAGGAGGTTTGGTTCTGGACCATACAGGCCCACAAGGCCCTGCTGGAGGGGGCGCGGGTGCGCGCCGGCCAAGCATTACAGCCCCGCCCTTGCGAGCCGGGAGACATTCTGAAGGTGGTGGAACGGCTCTACCGCCAAGGCCGGCTGCTGCAGGAGCATCTGCAGGTGCTGGCCCGCTATGGCCGGCAAATGCTGGCGCCAGAACGTGACCGGGCACAAGAGGAGACCGACTGGCTCCTGTGGAATGAAGCGCTGGGGCGGATGGAACCGATCCTGCGCAGCAAGGGCATCATCCTGTGACCGCCCCGCCGCCCCCACCGGCAATACCCGCCCTGGTGGTATTCTGCGGGGATAGCGAATTGCCGCTGCTGCGCTTGTTGCGGCCGGGATTCCGGCATGTCTTCGCCGTTCTGCCGGCATCAGCGGATGGGCCGGAACCAGGCGGCTGGATCAGTGTCGATCCGCTGATCGACCGGATGGAACTGGCCCTGCATCCGCCATGCACGGTGGTGGAACTGGCCGGCTGGTTTCGCCATCAGGGGCTGATCACCCTGAATTTTTTCCTGACGAACCCGCCCCGTCGACATTCGGCCCCCTGGGCCCCGCCACTCGCCCCCTTCACCTGCGTGGAGGTGGTGAAGCGGCTGCTGGGACTGCGGGCGCCCTGGGTGCTGACCCCCTATCAGCTTTACCGCCATCTGGGCGGCCACCTGCCGCCCATTCCCCTTTCACGGAGCATGGAAATGGCCCGACTCGTCTCTTCCGGCAAATCTGCCGGTACGCCTGCCCCCGTCACCCTGCCCACCAGCCCCGCACCGCTGCAGCCGGCCACCCCGTTAGCCACCAACCAGCCCCCAACCGCCGGGCAAGCAACCGAACCGACGGCAGCGGAAACCAGCCTGCTGCGTCGCAGCGCCGGGCGGGCGGGCACCATCGCCACCGGCTGGCGCGGCATCCTGTTGCCCAGCGGCCTGGGCCCCACCCGCAAAAACCTGCTGGGGGAATGACCCATGGCCACAGATGAACAGGCGGCGGACCGCGCAGCGCTGGCGCGTGCCCTGCTGGACCGCCATGCCCGCGCGCTGGAACGCCGCGCTGTGTGGGAGAGCCTGTGGCAGGATTGTTATGATCATGCCCTGCCGCACAGCGCCGCTTTCACCCGGGGGGCCGGCCCCGGTCAACGCCGGGGGGAGCGGCTGTTCGACGGTACAGCCGCCGATGCGGTGGATCAGTTGGCCGCCGCCCTGCTGGGGCAATTGACCCCGCCCTGGTCCCGCTGGGCCGGTCTGGAACCCGGTCCGGCGCTGGAAGCCGACCTGCGCGACCCGATCGCCCCGTTGCTGGACCAGATGGCGGCCAGCCTGCAGGGCCAGATCGACCGGTCCAACTTCGCGGTGGAGGCGCATCAGGCCTTTCTGGATGTGGTGACCGGTGGCACCGGCTGTCTGCTGGTGGAAGAGGCACCACCGGGTGCCCCCGCCGCCCTGCGCTTCACCGCCGTGCCGCTGGCCGATCTGGCGCTGGAGGAGGGAGAGGAGGGTCGGCTGGACCGGCTGTTCCGTCAGGTGCCGCTGACGCTGGATGGGCTGACGGCCCGCTTTGGCGTGGATGCCCTGCCCGGCTGGCTGCGGCAAGCCGGCTTGGAAAACCCGCAACGCCGCTTCACCTGCGTGGAACTGGTGGAGCCGGATGCGGCCGGCGGCTGGCGCTGGCGGGTGGTGATGGAGGGCGATGACGGGCCGCTGCTGCTGTCCGACGGCCATTTCAGCGAGATGCCCTTCATCGCCTTCCGCTGGCTGAAGGCCCCCGGTGAAAGCTATGGCCGCAGCCCGGTGATGAAGGCCCTGCCCGATATCAAGACCGCCAACAAGGTGGTGGAACTGGTGCTGAAAAATGCCAGCATCGCCGTCACCGGCATCTGGCAGGCGGATGATGACGGGGTGTTGAATCCGGCGGCCGTGCGGCTGGTGCCCGGTGCCATCATTCCCAAGGCGGTAGGGTCGGCCGGGTTGACGCCGCTGGCCAGCCCCGGCCGCTTCGATATCAGCCAGTTGGTGCTGGATGATCTGCGTGCCCGCATCCGCCATGCCCTGTTGGCCGACCGGCTGGCCCCGCTCAACTCTCCCCGTATGACGGCGACGGAGGTGCTGGAGCGCAGTGCGGAGATGACCCGCCTGCTGGGGGCCACCTTCGGCCGGCTGCAATCGGAACTGCTGGTGCCGCTGGTGCGGCGCTGTCTGGCCATTCTGCGGCGGCGCGGGCTGGTGCCCGATATCGCCGTGGATGGGCGCAATGTGGCCATCCGCATCCTGTCGCCGCTGGCCCGCGCCCAGGCCCAGCGGGACGCAGAGGTCACCCTGCGCTGGCTGGAAAGTATCAGCGCCCTGGGAACCGAGGCGCTGGCCACCGCCGATCTGACCGCCTGCGCCCGCTTTCTGGCCGATGCCGCCGGCGTGCCGCCGGGCCTGCTGCGCACAAACGCACCGCCCGCACCGGTGCCAACCCCGGAGATAAACCATGCCTGAGAGTGATTGGCCCTGGGGTGGGGAGCCCCCTGCCCCCACCCCCGTCGCCACCCTGGAAAAAGCCTGCGCCCGGCTGTTCGCCAGCCCGGATGGCCAGGTGCTGCTGACCCATCTGCGCCGCCAGACCCAGGCCGTGGCCCTGGGGCCGGAGGCCAGCGAAGCCCGCCTGCGCCATCTGGAAGGCCAGCGCGCCCTGGTGCTGTCGCTGGAAGCGCTGGCCCGGCGCGGTGCCCGCAATCCCCTTTCCCCCTGAACCGGAGTTCTGCCCCATGGAAAATATCACCGAGACCCCCGTCCTCCCGCCGCGCCCGGAACAGGTGCCGGCCAAATTCTGGGATGAGGCCACGGGCGCCATCCGCGTGGATGCCTTGCTTAAATCCTATCTGGCGCTGGAAAAGCGGCTGTCCGCCGGGGCCGGCCCTGCGCCCGACCTGCCGGAAAAACCGGAAGATTATTGCATCGATTGCGCCCATGGCCTGTTCCAGCCCGATCCCGCCATCAACCAGCGTCTGCATGGTGCGGGTTTCAGCAAGCAGCAGGCCCAACTGCTCTATGATCTGGCGGCGGAACGGATGCTGCCGCTGCTGGGCGACATGGCCGGGGAATTCCAGGCCGAACGGGAGATGCAGCAGTTGCTGGGCCATTTCGGCGGGGCCGAGCAATGGCAGGAACAGGCGGGCCAGATCCGCGCCTGGGCGGAACGCAACCTGCCGCCGGCCCTGGTGCAGGCGCTGGCCGCCACGGCGGACGGGGTGAAGGCCCTGCACCGGATGATGCGCGATGGCGGGGCCGAACCGAAGCTGCTGCGTGATGGCAGCGGCAGTGCCGGCATCGACAGCACCACCCTGAACCGCATGGTCGCCGATCCGCGTTACTGGCGCGAACGCGACCCCGCCTTCATCGCCCAGGTGACGGAAGGGTTCCGCCGGCTCTATGCGGGGTGATGCCCGGCTTCACAGCGAGGAAGGCCGCAGCGTCGGTTCCGGGCGGGTGAGGCCGTGGGTGCGCATCAGGGCGTAAAGCCGCTCCGTCGCCCAGGGGCGGATCAGCGGCTGCACCCAGGCCAGGCCAGGGTTGAAATCCCGCGCCTCGGCCAACAGGGCGGCGGCCTGCTTCTCCTCCCCCTGCTCCAGCGCCAGCAGGGCGGCGGCGGTCAGGGCTATCGGCTCCCGCCCCAGGGCCAGCCCTTCTTCCAGCGCCCGCTTGGCGGCCGCAGCCTCCCCGCGGGCGGCCAGCAACAGGGCCCGGTTGGCATGGGTCAGCCCCAGATGCGGGCGGGCGGCCACAGCCAGATCATGGGCCGTGGCCGCCCCCGCCAGATCGCCCGCCGCCTGCCGCGCCAGTCCCAGATGGCTGGCGCATTGGGCGATCAACAGCGTGTCCTGCGTCTCCCGCGCAATATCCAGCGCCTGTTCCAGCCGCTCCACCGCCAGGGCCAGGGGCCGCCCCATCAGGGAAAGCTGCCCGCAGGTGAAGCGAATCCAGCCATCATGCGGATGGGCCAGTGCTGCCGGTTCAATCACCGCCAGCCCGTCCGCCACCCGGTCGGTGAACATCAGGGCACGGGCATGGCCGAACAGGGCGGCACCGTTGGCCGGGTCCAGCACTGTGGCCCAGCGGTGGCAAATCAGCCCTTCGGCAAAGCCCAGCCGCAGCATCAGCCGCTGCGCCAACTGGGTGTAAAGCTGCGACAGGCCGGCATCATCGGGCGGCGGCGGATCATCCACATCCGCCATTTCCATGGAGGCCAGCAGCATATCGGCTGTCAGGTTGCGCTCGCCCAGCGCCAGCGCCGCCTGGGCCAGCCGCACCACCGCCCCCGCCTCACCGGCGCGCAGTTCGGGAATGCCGGCGGGAACGGGGCCGATCTCCGCCAGCAGGGCGGCGGCCGCTGGTGCCTGATCGGCCAGACAATGCCAGCGGGCGCGGGCCAGCCGCACCGCCCGCTGGGGCGCCAGATCGGGCAGCATGGTCAGCAGCCGGTCGATCACCGGCTGATCTTCGGCCCGCGACAGCCGGGCCAGCAGCCTGGCCAGTCCGCGCGTCGCCGTGGCCCCATCCACATCGCCGCCGGGATCGCCGCCCAGCAGGGCCGGCAGGATGAACAGGGCAAAGCGCGCCTCTGCACTGGTCGGTTCCAGCCCGGCGGCACTTTCATACATGCGCAGGGCGGCCGGGAATTCCCCCCGCCCGGTCAGTGCCGCCCCCATTTCCACCTGATAATTATAGAAGGTGGAACGGCGGATATTCTGCCGCCAACGTTCAATGGCGGCTTCGTCCAGGGGGGCGGTCTGGTTCTGGGGCTGGGTCATCGGCCTGTCGGGCGGGTGGCAAGGTCAAGGATACGGATCGTACCATGCCGGCAGGGCAACGTCGCCCGCTTGTGACGCCACGGCAAAGCGCATAGCCTGTGCAGCCAGAGAGAAACAGGCAGCAAGACCGAAACCCGATGCTTCCCGATCCCGTCACCGCCCTTCTGCGCCGCCTGCGGGGCGACGCCGCCATCACCATCCTGACCGGGGCCGGCATCAGCCGGGAATCCGGGCTGCATACGTTCCGCGATGCCGATGGTGTCTGGGCACAGGTGCGGCTGGAGGATGTGGCGACGCCGCAGGCCTTCGCCCGCGATCCGGAGACGGTGCAGGGTTTCTATAATGCCCGCCGGCGCAGCGTGCTGGACCCGGCGGTACAGCCCAATGCCGCCCATCATGCGCTGGCGCGGCTGGAACAGTTCTGGCCGGGGCCGCTGCTGCTGGTGACGCAGAATGTCGATGATCTGCATGACCGCGCCGGGTCACGCCACCTGATCCACATGCATGGCGAATTGCTGAAAATCCGCTGCGAGAGCTGTGGCCTGCTGATGGACTGGACCCGCGACCTGCATACGGGGGAGGCCTGCCCGCAATGCGCCGGGGTGGGCACGCTGCGGCCGCATATTGTCTGGTTCGGGGAAATGCCGCTGGCCATGGATGCCATCGGGGAGGCGCTGGACGCCACCGACCTGTTCATCTCCATCGGGACATCAGGCAATGTCTATCCGGCGGCGGGCTTCGTCTCCCAGGCGCGGGCGGCCGGGGCCGCCACGCTGGAGGTGAACCTGGAAGAAACCGAGGGGGCGGGCCTGTTCCATGCCGGGCTCTATGGCCCGGCCACCGTTACCGTGCCCGCCCTGGTCGATATGCTGCTGGAGTGCGCCGGTGTCCGCTGCTGAGGCTGGGGCCGCTTAGAGTCTGTTCAAGAACTTTCACTTCTTTTCCAGTCTCTTAACCGTCATTCCCGCGAAGGCGGGAATCCATACGACAGCGCGGATTTTGGATTCCCGCCTTCGCGGGAATGACGGTGGAAAGAGGGTAAGGTTTCGAAAGGCAGGATAACTTTCCAAACAGACACTTACCCCCGTGCCACCGCCTTGTCGCCGACATAGGGGTTGCTCTGCCGTTCGCGGCCAAAGGTGGACAGGCCGCCATGGCCCGGCAGGAAGGTGACATCATCGCCCAGCGGGAACAGTTTTTCCCGGATGGAGCGGACCAGATCGGGCATGGAGCCGCCGGGGAAATCCGTGCGCCCGACGGAGCCTTCGAAAATCACGTCGCCGACAATGGCAAAGCGTGACGGTTCGTGGAAAAACACCACATGGCCCGGCGTATGGCCGGGGCAATGCAGCACCGACAGGGTCTGTTCCCCCACCGTCACCGTGTCGCCATCCACCAGCCAGCGGTCGGGCGTGAAGGAACGGGCATAGGCCATGCCATAGCCGGCCCCATGTTCCTTCAGCGCCATCAGCCAGTAATTATCCTCAATCGCCGGTCCTTCCACCGGCACGGCTAGCACATCCTTCAGGTCGGCCACGGCGGCGGCATGATCGACATGGCCATGGGTGACCAGGATGCGTTCCACCACCAGCCCGTTCTTGGCGATGGCCGCCTTGATCTGGTCCACCCCGCCGCCGGGATCAATCACGGCGGCGCGGTTGGTCGCCGTACACCAGATGATGGAGCAATTCTGCTGGAAGGGCGTGACCGGGATGATCACGGCTTTCAAGGGCGGGGTCTGGCTCATCATCCTGATCCTCGGGGGCGCGGGTGCGGTGCGGCAATGGCGGACTTTCCGATTACCACGGGGCACGGCCCTTTACAAAACCGCTTTGCCGTCGCCGGCCTGCTGTTCCAGCCGCACCAGCTTGCGGCGGAGATAAAGGGGGCTCAGGGCGTTGTCTGGTTCACCAGGGCCAGCAACTGTTCCAGCCCCCGGTCATGGATGCCGATCTCTGCCAGATGGTCGATCAGGCTGGTCAGGTAATCGATATTGCGGCCGGACTGGCCGGTGCCCTGGCGGATCAGCGCCGCCGTGCCGGCCATATCCAGCCCGCCGCAATATTGGTCATGCGCCGGATCGGCGGTGAAGGCCAGGGCCTGGATCGGCCCGTCCGCCGTCGCCAGCCGCACCAGACGCGGGATATAGACCCGATAGGCCATTTCCCGCTGCCAGAGATAATCCAGCACCGTCGGCACATCGCTGGCCGCCACCCGCAGGGCGTGGCCCCGGCAGGCGCCGCCATGGGCCAGCCCCAGCACGGCCCCCGGCCGTTCCGGCGTGCCCCGGTGCATATGGCTGTAGATGCAGAACCGCCGGTGCCAGCCACGCAGCAGGGCCGACACGCTTTGCGCCACGGGAAAGCCCGGATTCCACATTAAGGAACCATAGGCGAAGACCCAGAGATCCTGACCGGGCGGATGATCAAAATCGACAATGACTTTGGGAGCGGAGGGGGGGGCTGGATTGTTCATGATGATCGGGATTTTTTGCGACCGCGAAAGCGTAGCGCAGCCAGGCCGGCGGGGGAACCGGCTTGACGCCGCCCCCGCTTCCATGGCGCGCTGTCCCCCCAAGCCACCAGGGTGATCCTTGCCATGCGTCTGCGCCCCCTTTATCTCGCCATCGCCCTGCTGTTGCTGCTGGTGCTGGCCTATACAGCCTGGTGGGTTTCCGCCGCCCAGCAACTGCGCCGCACCGTGGCGGAAATGACCGCAACGGAAGAGGCTTTGGGCAACCATATCAGCCCGCGTGAACCCTCCGTCGGCGGTTTCCCCTTCCGCCTCGCCCTGCGGCTGGACCAGATGGAATGGCGCCGGCCCGATGGCATGGCGCTGACGGCAGGCGGGGTGGAGGCCTGGGCCCGGCCTTGGAACCCGCTGACCATCCGCCTGGACATTGACGGCAATGCAAGGCTGAGCCTGCCGCCCGGCCCCAGCCATCCCCCCGCCATTCTGGAGGCCAAGGCCGGCGAAGGCACCTTGCTGCTGGATGGGGAGGGCCAACCCAAACAGGCCCACCTGATCCTGACCGATCCGGTGGCCGAAATCCCCGGCATCACCGGCAGCCTGAAGGCCGGCCTGCTGGACCTGACCTGGACCAAGCCGGCGGTTCCCCCCGTCGGCCCCGGTGCCGCCACCGGCACCTTGAACCTGCTGGCCCACACGATCACCCTGCCCGGCCGGGTGCTGCCACCGCTGGAAAAGCAGATCACCGAACTGGCGCTGCAGGCGGAACTGCGCGGCATCCTGCCGCCCAACCCCGATATCGCCGCCCTGCGCGGCTGGAGCGAGGCGGGCGGCACGGTGGAACTGACCTCTGCCCGCCTGCTCTGGGGCAAGCTGGACCTGCGCGGCAATGCCACCCTGGCGCTGGATGCCAACCTGCAGCCCATCGGCGCCGGCAGTGCCGAACTGTCCGGCTCCGACGTGCTGGTGGATATGCTGGTGCAGATGCAAAGCCTGAAGCCCGAACAGGGCCAGACTGTGAAAGCCGCGCTCGGCTTTCTGTCGCAACAGACGCCGGATGGCCGCCGCGCCGTGCGCGTGCCGATGACCATCCAGGACCGCCGCTTCTCCATCGGTCCCATCAAGGTGGGCATGGTGCCGGAGGTGAAGTGGGATTAATACCGTTTGCACTTCATGGTTGTGGTGCTATCTTGCTGCATCGCGGCAAGATAGCGGAGCCCCGGAATGCTGCCCAATCCCTTCACCACCGATCCGACCCAGGCGCTGATGACCACCATCACGCGGGAATTTGAGCAGATCCTGGAAAATGGCGTGCTGGGCACGCCGGTGGTGGTGGGCAATGTCACCATCGTGCCGGTGATGATCACCAGCTTCGGCATCGGCGCCGGCGGCGGATCGCTGACGGGGGAACCGGTGGGCGGCGGCGGTGGCGGCGGGGTGGTGCCCTGCGCCCTGATCATCATCGGGCCGGACGGGGTGCAGGTGCATGAAATATCCTCGCAAACCACCGTGCCGGCATCGGAAAGCATCGGCCGGCTGGCCCATAACCTTGCCCTGCGCGCCCAGGGCGGCCGCACTGCCATGATGCAGGATGGCAGCGGGGCGGCGGTGGCGTGACCCCACCCGCCGCCCAGGGCTGGGCAGGGCTGCAATGCTGCCTGCCGGGTGGATCGTTGATCTGGACCGGGCTTTGCGGATATTGATGGGGCCACGCGATTTCCCGCCCGGTCATCGGGCGCCAGACAATAACGGTCCCCTCCCATGAAGTTCACCCTCTCCTGGCTGAAGACGCATCTGGATACCGACGCCACGCTGGACCAGATCACGGAAAAGCTGACCGCCCTTGGCCTGGAAGTGGAAGGGGTGGAGGATCGGGGGGCCGCCCTGGCCGGCTTCCGCATCGCCCATGTCGTCTCGGCGGAAAAGCACCCGAACGCCGACAAGCTGCGCCTGTGCATGGTGGATACCGGGGCCGGTGAACCGGTACAGGTGGTCTGCGGCGCGCCCAATGCGCGCGAAGGTATCAAGGTGGTGTTCGCCGCCCCCGGCACGGTGATCCCGGTTTCCGGCGACACGCTGAAGGTGGGCGCCATCCGTGGCGTGGAAAGCCGCGGCATGATGTGTTCGGAACGCGAATTGCTGCTGTCCGAAGAACATAACGGCATCATCGAACTGCCGGCGGATGCGCCGGTGGGGGCCGCCTTTGCCGATTGGCGCGGCCTGTCCGACCCGGTGATCGAAATCGCCCTGACACCCGACCGGGTGGATTGTGCCGGCGTGCGCGGCATTGCCCGCGACTTGGCCGCTGCCGGCCTGGGCACGCTGAAGCCGCTGCCGGCCCCCGCCGTCACCCCCGGTTTCGACAGCCCGCTGTCGGTCGATCTGACCCATCCCGGCTGCCCGCAGATCGCTTTCCGGGTGATCCGGGGGGTGACGAACGGCCCCAGCCCGAAATGGCTGGCGGACAAGCTGCTGGCCGTCGGCCTGCGCCCGATCAGCGCCCTGGTGGATATCACCAATTTCTTCAGCCTGGATCAGTGCCGCCCGCTGCATGTGTTCGATGCCGCCAAGCTGCAGGGTGCCATCGCCCTGCGTCCCACGGCGGCCGGCGACACGCTGCTGGCCCTGAATGGCAAGGAATACACCACGCCCGCCGGCCTGATCGGCATTTATGACGATGCCGGGCTGATCAGCCTGGCCGGCGTGATGGGCGGTGAGAAGACCGGCGTGACCGCCGAGACGGTGGATGTGGTGCTGGAAGTCGCCACGTTTGAACCGGTGCGCATTGCTGAGGCCGGTCGCGCCCTGCAGATCGACAGCGATGCGCGCTACCGCTTTGAACGCGGCGTGGACCCGGCGAACCTGTCGGACTCTGTGGAACGCGCCACCGCCCTGATCCTGGAGCTGTGCGGCGGCACCGCCGGTGCCGTGACGATGGCGGGTGCCGAACCCGCTTGGCAGCGCAGCATCGACCTGCGCCCGGCCCGCGTGGCAGCGCTCGGCGGGGTGGATGTGGCCCAGGCCGAACAAAGCCGCATTCTGGAAACGCTGGGTTTCGGCGTGACCGAGGAGGATGGTGTCCTGCGCTGCGCCGTGCCGTCCTGGCGGCGCGATGTGGAAGGGGAAGCCGATCTGGTGGAAGAGGTGCTGCGCGTCCATGGCTTTGACCGCATCCCCGCCACGCCCCTGCCGCGCGATGCCACCACGCCGAAGCCGGCCCTGTCCGCCAGCCAGCGCCGCACCTTTGCCGCCCGCCGCGCCGCCGCCGGTCGCGGGCTGCTGGAATCGGTGACATGGTCCTTTGTGGAACCCAAGGTCGCCGCCCTGTTCGATGGCGACAAGGATGAACTGCGGCTGCTGAACCCGATCAGCGCCGATCTGGCGGTGATGCGCCCCAGCATCCTGGCCACCCTGGTGCCGGCCATCGGCCGCAATGCCGCGCGCGGCTATGCCGATGTCTCGTTGTTTGAGGTCGGGCCCGCCTTCCGCGATGGCAGTGAGAAGGGGCAGGATCTGGTGGTGGCCGGCGTGCGCGCCGGTGCCGCCGTGCCGCGCAACTGGGCCAAGGGCGAACGCGCGGTCGATGCGTTTGACGCCAAGGCCGACGCGCTGGCCATTCTGGAAGCCGCCGGTGCGCCGGTGGCCAACCTGCAGGTCACGCGCGATGCGCCGGGCTGGTACCATCCGGGCCGGTCGGGCGTGCTGCGCCTGGGCCCCAGCGTACTGGGCCGCTTTGGTGAACTGCACCCGGCTTTGCTGGAAGCGCTGGATGTGGCCGGCCCCGTGGTGGCGTTCGAACTGTTCCTGGATGCCGTGCCGGCCCCGAAGAAGAAGGTGGGGACGGCCAAGCCGAAGCTGGAACTGTCCGCCTTCCAACCCGTCTCCCGCGATTTCGCCTTCCTGGCCCCGGTGGCCCTGGAAGCGGACAAGCTGGTGAAGGCCGCCAAGGGGGCCGACAAGGCGCTGATCAGCGATGTCAGCGTGTTCGACATCTATGAAGGCAAGGGCGTGGAGCCGGGCTTCAAATCCGTGGCGCTGACCGTGACCCTGCAACCGGTGGAAAAGACCCTGACGGATGCGGAAATCGAAGCCGTGGCCGCCAAGGTGGTGGCCGCCGTCGCCAAGGGCACCGGGGCCGGCCTGCGCGGCTGATCCTGCGTTTCCTTCTCTGCGGTGAATGAACGGCAAAGGGGCGTTCCGGCGAGGGTCGGAACGCCCCTTTGTCATTTCGGTATGCCGCCGCTGCCGATGTTTTCAACGGGGTTTACGTAGATGAATCGCTTACATACCCTTTACGGAACGTAAGTGAAAATGCAGCAATAACCCGCCGACCGGCCACCCGGAAACAGGATGAAAGCCGGAAACGCGCATCGGTTTTTTCTTCAGTCGGCGTTTGTCGTAAAGTTTACCTTAACCAATAACCAACAACCCATCCGTTTCATTTTATGACCATCTAAATAAATCATTAAGCACAACCGTCATAATTTTATCACGGACAACTGTGCTAAACCTGTATCACCATTTCAACAAACGCAAATGCTTCAAATATAAGCAACTTGAAGCCTTGGCGCTGAGACCGATATCACGCAGTATGAAAGGATAAAGCGCGCCACTGCCGACAAGGTGGGGCGCCATCTGTGCCGGGAGACGCCATGAACGCCCTGAAGAATCTGCCCATCGTCTGGAAGCTGGTGCTGCCGCTGGTCCTGATGGGTGCCTTGACCATCGGCACCTCGCTCTACGCCCTGTCGCAGATGCGCCATGTCGGCGGCCATTATCAGGAAATGCTGGACCGGTCGGAATCCAGCAAGGCCATCCTGCGCGCCAGTGAGTCCGCCACCGATATCGGTCGGCTGGGCTATATGATCGCGGCAGAGACGGATACGTTCATCCTGGATTCGATGCAGGATGAAATCGCCCTGAAGCGCGATCAATTGACCTCCCACCTGAATAATGTGGAAAAGCTGCTGCCGGAGCGCAAGGCCGACCTGGACCATGCGCGCGAGGACGTTTCCCGCATGATGGAAATTGTCGAACAGGCGCGAAAGCTGGCCCTGGCCGGCAAGGGCAGCCAGGCGGCCGCTGTGCTGGTGGACCGGTTCGATATCAAGCTGACCGACCTGCTGGACCGGCTGCTGGTCACCACCGACGATGTGCAGAAGGCCATGGATGCCGACAGGGCAGAGGCGGAATCCGTGTTTGACAGCGCCCTGCAGGTGACCCTGACGGTGGGGCTGACGGGTACCGCCATCGTGCTGGTGCTGGGCATTGCCCTGGGCATCGCCGGCATCACCCGGCCGCTGCACCGGATCATCGCCACCATGACCAAGCTGGCCGATGGCGATCTGGATGTGAAAGTATCCGGGGAGAGCCGGCGGGATGAAATTGGCGCCACCGCCCGCGCGCTTTCCGTCTTCCAGCGTTCCATGCGCGATGCGGAACGGCTGCGCAGCGAACAGGCGGCCCTGGAAGAACGGGCGGAGCGGGAGAAGCGCCGCGCCCTGGGGGCCTTGGCCGATGAATTCCAGGAAGGGGTGCAGGCCGTGGTGGCCAATGTCGGCGGGGCCGCCGACCGGATGCGCGGCACGGCGCAGGGGCTGGGCGGCGTGGCCAATGAGGTGAACCGCCAGTCAGAGGCTGTGGCCGGTGCGGCCGAACAAGCCGCTGAAAATGTGAATACAGTGGCCGCCGCCGCCGAGCAGCTTTCCGCCTCCATCCGCGAAATCAGCCGCCGGGTGGCGGAGAGCGCCACCATCGCCAGCGATGCCGTGGCGGAGGCGGAGCGATCCAACCAGACCGTCACCGGTCTGGTGGATGCGGCACACCGCATCGGGGAGATCGTGCGGTTGATCAGCGACATTGCCAGCCAGACCAACCTGCTGGCGCTGAACGCCACCATTGAGGCGGCGCGGGCGGGGGAGGCCGGCAAGGGCTTTGCCGTGGTCGCCAGCGAGGTGAAGGCCCTGGCCAACCAGACCGCCAAGGCGACAGAAGAAATCAGCAGCCAGATCAACGCCATGCAGGCGGTCGCCGGCGATGCCGCCAATGCCATCCGGGGTGTCGGCGGCACCATCGACCGCATCAGCGGCATCGTCGCCACCATTTCCAGTGCCGTGGAACAGCAGGGGGCGGCCACGCAGGAAATCGCCAGTTCGGTGGCCCATGCCGCCACCGGCACCCAGAATGTCAGCACCACCATCGGCCAGGTGACACGGGCGGCGGCAGAGGCCGGCAGCATGGCCGGTGATGTGCAGGGCGCCGCTGACGAACTGGTGCGCGAAGCCGACGCCCTGTCCCATCAGGTGGAAGGCTTCCTGGCAAGGGTACGGGCGGGATAGCGGCGGATCGGTCTTGCGCCGGCACCGGGGAACGGTGCCGGTATTATCAGATCGCTGCCCCATAGCGCCGCTTGGCCTCAATCGTCAGCCCCAGGCCGACGGCGCCAAACTTGTCGCCTTCCACGATGCGGGCCCCCGGCATGGCCCCGGTGATGGCGCCGCGCACAGCGGGCAGCAGGGTGGAACCGCCGGTCAGGAACACGGCATCCACCTGATCGGCCCGCAAGCCCGCCTGGGTCAGGCATTCGCGCGTCTGGGTGGCCAGGCGCTGCACCGGGTCGGCCACGGCCACACCCAGCCGGTCACGCGTGGTGGGGGCCTTCAATCCTGCTTCCACCAGCGCCAGATCAATTTCCACCCGTTCGTGATCCGACAGGGCGATCTTGCCTTCTTCCACCCGCATGGCCAGGGCGTGGCCCAGATGCTGTTCAAGCACCGTGGCCAGCCGTTCCAGCAATTCCGGCCGGCGCGCCTCCCGCGTCAGCCGGCGCACATCGGCCAGCACGCCGGGTGTGTAGAGGAAGTTGATCTTGGCCCAGGTGGCCAGATCGACGAACAGATGGTTGGGCGTCAGCAGCCCGTCGCGCAACAGCGCAGATCGATAGCCCAGATGCGGCATCACCGCTTCCAGCGACAGCAGCCGGTCGAAATCCGTACCGCCGATACGCAGCCCCTCATTGGCCAGGATATCACTGGCCCGGTCGGGCTTGGCGGCATGGTCCGGGCCAATGCGCACAATGGAAAAGTCAGACGTACCGCCCCCGATATCGGCGATCAGGGCGATTTCCTCCCGCGATACCTGCGCCTCATAGGCCAAGGCGGCGGCGATGGGTTCATACTGGAAGCTGACATCGCTGAACCCGCTGGCCCGCGCGATATCGGCCAGCGCATCCTCGGCGCGCGCGTCGGCAGCAGCGTCACCATCCACGAAATGCACCGGACGGCCATGCACCACGCGGGTCAGTTCCACGCCCGTAGCCGCCTCCGCTGTCGCCTTTATGTGCCGGATCACCAGGCCGATCACCTCCCGGAAGCCGACGCGGCGGCGGCCCAGCAGGGTTTCTTCATCAATCAGGCTGGTCCCCAGCACCGATTTGATCGACCGCATCAACCGCCCTTCGCCACCAGCCACATAGGCGTTGATGGCAGCACGGCCAAAGGCGGGGTGATGCGTCTCGAAATCAAAAAAGATGGCACTGGGCAGCGTCTCATACCGACCTTCCAGCGCGATCATCCGCGCCCCCTCGTGCCCGGCAATGCCAAGGGTGGAATTGGACGTGCCAAAATCAAGACCGCAGGCCGTCATCTTCATCACCTTCGAAGGGAAAGGGTAGGGGCCAACCGCGCGGCCAGCAAAAGGGGGCGGCGTGTTTAAGCGATAAGGGGGCCGTGCGTCAAGGTGGTCGCTTGGCGCGTCTCTCATCCTTACGGTAAGGTTGTAAAACCACCTCGCATAGGACTACCCTTATATGCTTTCCGGCGAATATTTCGATCCAATCGTGGCTTTCCTGCGGGAAATCGGCTTGCCCTTACAGGTCGGCCCGTTCGGGGCGGAAGGGTTCCTGCCCGGTGTCACCATCAAGGATGGGGCGCTGCGGGTGGACCCGGACCATTTATATGTCTCCGGCGATCTGCTGCATGAAGCCGGGCACATGGCCATCGTGCCGGCGCGGCTGCGCGGGCAGTTGGGCACCAACCTGGAAGAAAGCCTGCGCGATCTGCTGGCAGGGCTGGATGATCCGCTGGCCCATCTGGCCCTGCAGCATACGGAAACCATGGCGATTGCCTGGTCCTATGCGGCCTTGCGGGCCCTGAACCTGCCCCCCTCGGTGATTTTCTTCGCCGGTGGCTATCGGATGCAGCCGGAACAGCAGCAACAATTCGTTTCCCTGCTGGACAGCGGCAATTATTTCGGCATCGCCCATCTGGCCCGGGCCGGGCTGACCGGGCCCTGCGGCATCATGGCATTGTTGCAGCAAAACGGCTTGGCCCCCTATCCGCAGATGACGAAATGGCTGCAGGATTGACGGGCAGGCGCTATCTGTTGGGAGTGATGACGCCAGAGACCAAGGCCCCATGACCCCGTTTGGTGACCGTATCCGCAGCCTGCGTGCCCGCAAAGGCGTAAGCCTGAAAGAGATGGCGGCGGAACTGGAAATCAGTTCCGCCTATCTGTCGGCCCTGGAACATGGGCGCAAGGGCCTGCCCTCGCCCATGCTGCTGCGCCAGATCTGCACCTATTTCGGCCTGATCTGGGACGAGGCGGAGGAGATGGAGCGGCTGGCCGCCATCAGCGATCCGCGCGTGCTGGTGGATACCGGCGGCCTGTCACCCGACCATACGCTGGCGGCCAACCTGATGGC
Organism: Azospirillum sp. RU38E; assembly: GCA_943370215.1. GTDB lineage: Bacteria > Pseudomonadota > Alphaproteobacteria > Azospirillales > Azospirillaceae > Niveispirillum. Next base: position 4,734 of record CALRQC020000013.1, on the reverse strand, counting down.
CCGCCATATCAACCTGCTGACCCCGCATGAGCTGGCCAGCCTGCTGGCCATCCTGCGCCGGCATGAGAAGAAGGGGTAGGGGCGCGGGAGCCCCTTAAATCCGCGTCTGCAGGGTCAAGGCCCCTGTCCAGCCCTTGGCGCTGCCCCCGAAACCGGGCAGCCGGTCGGCATCATAGCGCACCAGATCGAAGCCAAGCGAGGTCTGCTTGTAGAAGCGCCAGGACAGGCCCATGCCGTAAGCCTCGTAATCCTCCACCTGCCCGCACTCGCTGGCTTGCCGCCAGACAGACAGCGCATAGGGGCCGTTCTCATAGCCGCCGGTCACCGTATAGCCCCGGCTGGAGGAGATGCCGACAGGCTGGCCGCTCTTGCCATCATCGGTCCAGACGATGCCGGCGGAGAAGCCGCCATAGAGCAGCAAGCCGGCCAGCTTCAGGCTTTCCGTATCATGGAGGCCGGCAGCCCCGGCATCGCCGCGTACATAGCCGGCTGCCAGCTCATAGGAGAAAGCCCGCCAGTCGCCCTGGTAATTCAGGCCGAATTCCCACAGGTCGCGCTCAGGCGCGATGGCGGAGGGCTTCTTGATATCCTCCACCAGGCTCTGCCGCTTCCAGGCATAGGAGACACCAGCCCGCAGGCCCATCACCCGTGGCGTCTCATACAGCACCTTGGTGGCATCATCGCTGTCGCGGCCCAGATGGCTCCAATAGGGGGCAGCACCCGCCGTATGGTTCCAGAATCCATCCACCTGCCCGCCGGCCAGCAGGGGCAGCAGGTCCACCGCCCGCTTGGCGGCCCCATCCTCATCCCCCAGCCGCAGCCGCCCCCAGGCAGACGTGACATGCAGATAGGCTTCATTGACCGTCAGGTCGGCATTATTGCCCACCCGGTCGTGGCTTTTCTCGTAATCGCCGGAACCGATGGTGGCGGAAAGCCCATAGGACAGGCCGCTATCGGTGGTGACGGTGCCGTCACCCGTCAGGGCATAGCCCCCATAGGCATTCCAGCCGTCACCACTGCCGCGCGGCGCATTGGTGGCCCGCACCCCCGTCACCTCTGCCAGTGCGTGCCAGTCGAACTGGATGCCATCGGCGGCAGCGGCCGGCAGGCAGCCCCCGATCAGGGCGGCGGCGAGCAGTGCAAGGCGGGCGGCACGGCGGGGCGTCGTCTGGGTCAAGGTTCTGCTTCCGGTGATTTTGACGGGCTTGGTTGTAACGGACTAGGTGGCCGATCCGGCAGGAATATGGCAGAGGTGGCGCATCCGGGCCGGATTGGCAACCCCGCAAGGGGGAACCGCCCGCCCCACCCCCATCCGGTACCAGCAGGTTGCAGCAGATGAGCCAGAATTCCGCCCTCCCCGACATGCAGCAGGATATCGCCGCCAACCTGTCTGCCATCCGCAGCGCCATTGCCGCCCAGGCGGAAAGCGTCGGCCGCCGGCCGGATGCCGTCACCCTGATCGCCGTCTCCAAGGTGCAGCCGCTGGAAAGGCTGGAAGCAGCCCTGGCGGCCGGCCAGCGCGTGTTCGGCGAAAACCGGGTGCAGGAGGCCAAGGCCAAGTTCCCTTCCCTGCGGGAACGTTATGCGGATATCGAACTGCACCTGATCGGCCCGCTGCAGACCAACAAGGTGAAGGAAGCCGTCGCCCTGTTCGACGTGATTCAGACCCTGGACCGGCCCAAGCTGGCGGCGGCCCTGGCCGAGGAAGGCCGCCGCCAGGGCCGCCTGCCGCGCCTGTTCGTGGAGGTGAATACGGGGGAGGAGCCGCAGAAGGCCGGCGTCACCCCGGCGGAACTGCCCGCCTTCCTGGCCGAGTGCCGTGACCAGCACGGGCTGACCATATCCGGTCTGATGTGCATCCCGCCGGTGGATGAGGAAGCATCGCTGCATTTCGCCCTGCTGGCGGAACTGGCCCGGCGCAGCAACATCCCGGAAATCTCCATGGGGATGAGCGGGGATTACGAGCTGGCGACCCGGCTGGGTGCCACCTATGTCCGTGTCGGCACCGCCATTTTCGGCGAACGGGTGAAGCACACCGCCGAATCCGAAGAGGCGCATGGCTGACGCCGCCCTGCCTGATTTCCGCCGGCTGGATTATCTGGCCCAGGGCAGCGAAGACCAGCGCCGCGCCCATGCGGTGCTGGTCCGCCATGACCTGTTGGGCCGGCTGGCCCCGCTGGATGCGGTTCTGGCCGGTACCGTGCCGCTGGATATTCAGGGGGCTGGCTCTGACCTGGATATCCTGGTGGCAGCCCCCGACCCTGCAGCCCTGATCCCGCGGCTGGACGGCCTGTTCAGCACCCTGCCGGACTATTATCGCCGGCTGGGTGATTTCATCGACGGCCCCGCCCTGGTGGCGGGTTTCACCGCAGGGGGCTGGCCGGTGGAAATCTTCGCCCAGGCCCTGCCGGTGGAACGCCAGATGGCCTGGCGACATATGCTGGTGGAGGCGCGCTTGCTGGCCCTGTACCCGGCGGCAAAGGCGGCGATCCGGCGGTTGAAGGCCGCCGGCCTGAAGACCGAACCCGCCTTTGCCACCCTGTTTGACCTGCCCGGAGACCCGTATCAAGCGCTGCTGGCACTGGAAAGCCGGTCGGAGATGGATCTTAAGGGTTTGAAATTAAACGATATGCAGAAATTTTTCTGAATTTCGCAACAGAATGCTTGCATGGCGGAGCGGAGATGACTATGTTCCGCGCCGCTCCAGTGCGGAGGGGTGGCCGAGTGGTTGAAGGCGCTCGCCTGGAAAGCGGGTATACGTCAAAAGCGTATCGTGAGTTCGAATCTCATCCCCTCCGCCATTTTCCCTAACGGGGCCTTGATAAATCATCATAATTTCTCTGTCGTCGCCAACCAGCATCGCCGGTTGGCCCTTTGGCGTTTTCCCTGCCCACATGATCACTATGCCGCATAGCCGGGGAGAAGCAGGCAGCGGGATGCAACGGGAATTGCCCCTTATGCTAAAGCACGATGGGGCATAACGCCTGATCTTCCCCCCCCCCCCCCAAGCACCGGGCCCGCCATCATGGCCATGCAGCCCCCTGCCCGGACGCAATCACGCTTCGACAACCGAGATAAAGAAGATGGGACAACCTCGATCAAAATTTATCTCGACAACATATTACTTTAAGAAGAAAATTATAAAATAAACATATTCTTTTACGGGAAGCATGACATGCCCGACGACATCCTTTTCCGAATAGCTTCGGTTTGCGAGAACGATGATGACGAAAATCGCATCCGGGAGACTATGGGGAAATGCACGATGAAATTTTGCTCGTGCACAAGCTTCAAAGTGAAAGATAAAAATAATGCACAATGGTGTGAAAATTGTGGTCACTCCCGATCAAAGCATAGTGGTTAAAATATGATATATCGAACAGGGAGAAAAAGTAATGGGTTACAATATCCGGGATTTGGAAAAAGCAGGTCGATCCATCAACAATCATATCGACAGGCGTTCGCAGGAAAGAGGGGAGGAACTTGCCAATCGCATCATCCATAGCACATCCCGGGGGCGTGGCCTGTGGTTCATCATCCTATGGCCGGCATGGCTATTAATAGCCGTCTTCTCCGGTGTTTTTTTGATGAAACTGGCTGAAAAATTCAATGTCCTCCCGCCTCTATCCTGGCTGGGAATGATCGGTGGCCTTATCATTGCCCACCTTTGGTATATGTCTGACTTTACGATCAGACATCCATTCCGGAGCTCTGTCTTGGGTTATTTCGGGATTTCGCTGGCCGTCATCATCCTGGGACAAAAAATCGGCCTCAATTTATAAAGTTCGGGTCATACAGCCGGCCGCACAACCGCTCCAAACAATCCTTTAATTGGCGGTAACGCCCTGTTGGCAAACAAGTCTGCCAATACCAATGCCCTGATATGGGGCAGTGTTCGGAGGATGCTGCCCGATCCCTTTTCGGGGGCTCAACAGCCTTGGTCCCTCAGCGAGCAAACTTGTCTACAGGCGGTGATAGCTCACCCTCCCCGTCCAATCCCGGTGAGAGGAGCGCCCCGGAATTGGGTACGGCAGCCACCGTTGCGCGTGCGGTGTCAGTCAAGCGGTCGGATGATCGCGCCGGCGCTTCTTGCGCCGCTAAACGGTTCCGATAGTCAGGACATCGTATAAATGGCGCCGCCTCAGATGCCATCAACCACAAAGCCTGATTGTTGAATACAAGAAACAACTATTCGAAGATTTTTGTTCTTATCACCACACGATTAGGGGGAGGTGATGGTTGATGGTGAGAATTTTAAACCAGCACCTCCGCATTACCTCCACCATAAGAAGAAAATTGCACTTGCCCAAAAGTATATTACCCATATAGCATATAACCAACGATTAAAATGAATACACTATAAGGACTGTACCATGTTTTTTGGAAAACAGGCTGCGTTCAATCTAGTATTCGTTAATAAAATGATCGATTCCACTCTCATTTAATCCATAAATGATTGGAGATAATAGATTATGACAACAAATAAATCACGCCTTTCTGCGATTTCGCTCATCGCCACATTAACCTTTGCTCCATGGCACATAGCCGTTGCGCAAGGAAATAACACCCAATGCGGATTGCCCTCCCCCCTTAATGGAACCCCGTCTGCCAAGCCAGACGGCAAAGGGCAAGGGCAAGGGCAAGGGCAAGGGCAAGGGCAAGGGCAAGGGCAAGGGCAAGGGCAAGGGCAAGGGCAAGGGCAAGGGCAAGGGCAAGGGCAAGGGCAAGGGCAAG